>NZ_AUYB01000111.1 GCF_001625655.1 Pseudoalteromonas luteoviolacea DSM 6061
AAGCATCACCAGCGCCGCAGGGCTTGTTCAACACCCAGATAAGGTGTCGGCTTCGCGACACCTATCCTTATTTGTTATATGCCGCTAATCACCAGAGCCAGCACTGTCTACTGTACCACCGCCGAATGGCCTTTTATAACCGGGCTTATTTTCTTGGTCTTGCCCCCTATAAAACAACCACAAGCCAACACCACCAACAAATGGAATAAGCCATACGATAATTGTTTGAGCTATTTTTTGAAATTTTTCGATATCAACACGCCTAAATATTAAAACACTGACCATGATATTGATAATCACCAATACCATTCCAGCTATTAAAACAAAGTTTTCCATTTCAATTGCTCCCTATAGGCATATAACAATTTATTATCGACCCATTGGGTCGTTTTCTTGACTATAGAAAAAACACAAAGCAACTGGACATAACATCAGTGCTTTAAAATAAACTTTCTAATGGCCGCTATTCTTTTGAGGCATTCGACTAAACACGTTTTGGGGCAGAAACGAATTATGCAGATAGTCGTTTTCTGGTACATATTAGACGGTCAGATTTGATTAAGTTCTATTGGTCAAACCTGACAGGTCAAATTAAGGCTTATTCACGTTATAGCAGTAATTCACCCTCGATTGGAATATAGTGGGTTGCTGCATCCATAAGGCTTTTTGCAGTCAGCGCTTCTACCCCATAAACTTCTACCTCCGCTCCATGCTTTTCTCTGACTGCTTTAACTAGGATATCAAAGTCTCCATCTCCCGATACAAGCACCACGATATCTGAGTCTTTTGCACATTCAAGTACGTCTACCGTTATACCAACATCCCAGTCTCCCTTTGCCGAGCCGTCCGAGCGCTGAATAAAGGGTTTCAACTTTACGTCAAAACCGATGGCTCTGAGTATATTTTGAAACTGAAGTTGCTTTTCATCCCCACGATTGATGGCGTAGGCGTAGGCATTTACAACCTGTCTGTTTTTAGTCACTGATGCCCAAAACTGGTTGTAGTCAAAGTTCCTTTTAAATGCACTTCGAGTCGTGTAGTAGACATTTTGTACATCTACAAAGATACTTATTCTTTTCATTTTAACTTCTTGGGACACGTTACTGATCCTCTTCGGTGTCAATAAATTACAGGTTAATTACTTAACGAAGGCTGCCACTGTTGCACTTGTTAATTAAGTTGTCTATGAAGATTTTAACCTTCGCTGGTACAAAGTCACGACATGGGTACAAAACATGAAGAGGAAAGCTTTTTAACGGTATGTCGTGAAACAACTGAATAACTTTGCCTGTTTTGATTTCTTCCTCAAATGCCCACTTTGGCCCCAAATGTATACCTAGCCCATCCTGCACCAAGCTTTTTACAGCACTGACACTATTTACCGCAAATCGCCCTTGTACCTTCACAGTTCGAGTCCCAATAATGAGGGGCTTTTGAGCTTGAGTCTGGGAGGAAAAAATAAAATCATGTTGGCTCAATTCATCAACATGCACAGGTACGCCTTTGCTTGCTAAATAGCTCTCTGATGCAACTAATACGCGCTGTACTTCACCTAGCTTTCGGCAAATGAGGCTAGAATCTGATAACTCCCCCACTCTCACCGCTACATCAATTCCTTGACCTACTAAATCTTCAAAATGACTCGCCAATACCAAATCTACACTCAAACTTGGATAATGCGTTGTCATTTCAGCAAGCACGGGCACAATGAACTGTATAGCAAAATCATGAGGTGCGCCGACACGCAAAAGACCACTTGGCACTTCCACGGATTTGATTATCTTGGATTCCAGCACTTGCTGTTCATCAAGCAACCTTCTCAAACCTTGATAGTATTGCTCCCCGACTTCCGTGGGTACCGTTCGCTTAGTTGACCGCGACATAAGCTTGACCCCAACTCGTCGCTCCAAAGAAGCTATACGCCGACTAACCAGAGATGGGTCTATACCTAAACGCTGCGCTGCGGATTTAAAACTCCCCGCTTCAACCACATGCAAAAACAACTGCTCGTTACTCAACTCACTGACCATAATTTATTTATTGCAAATAATGCATTTAATAGATGCAAATTTAGTGCATAGCCAAGTTTACTGCAATAAGTCTATAGTTATATCTGGTGAAATTTCATACAAGGGAAACATTATGAATTCGAATTTAACTGGCAAAGTGGCATTGATAACAGGCGCTGCCCGTAATATGGGTAGAGCATTTTCACAGAGCCTTGCCGCACAGGGTTGTGACATCATCATTCACTATCATAGCGATGCATCATTAGCTGATGCTGAAGAAACAGCGCAATTGGTGCGAGCTCACGGCAGACAATCACTAATAATTAAGGCCGATATCAGCAATTACTTAGAGGCAGAGAATTTATTTAAACAGGGCTTAGAAGCATTTGGAAAGGTTGATATCGTCATTAACAATGCAGGAGCAATACTTAAAAAAGCATTTGTAGATTATACTGAACAAGATTTCGACACGCTATTTAACATAAACTGTAAAGGCACATTTTTTATTATGCAAAATGCGGCCAAGATTCTGCAAGACAACGGTCGAATCATTAATGTGAGTACATCATTACTCGGGGCATTCACGGGTAATTACGCGCTTTATGCTGGTTCAAAAGCACCTGTCGAACATTTTACTCGTCCACTTGCAAAAGAGATAGGCGCTCGGGGCATCACTGTTAATACAATTTGCCCAGGGCCTATAGACACTGCTTTTTTTCACGCACAGGAAGATCCTCAGTCTGTTGCTTACCTTAGCGCAGCCAGTGTTGCTAATAGGCTAGGTAAGATAGAAGACATTACCCCCATGGTTAACTTTCTCGCCTCAGAACAATCTCAATGGACAACAGGCCAAACGCTCTTCATAAATGGTGGCTTTGTTACGCGGTAACAGAGTAGGGCAGGGTTAGCAGGTTTCAGTTCTTCCTGCTACCCCCTATAGCGAAAGGTAGAGTTTAAGTCGGTCTTTGTGCTGGATGCCATGTTCAAAAAGCGGTTGATTGTAGTGCTTCAAAAAATAGTCTTTTTCTACACTTTCGACTCGAAAGCCCATGCGCTGATAGTAAGTCAATTGATAACCAAATGTGCCCGTACCTAGCTCTACCCTGAGATATTGTTGAGCTTTAAGTTGAGCCAATACAAATGTCAATAAACGAGTCCCCAGGCCTTTCTTTTGCAACTCGGCTATGACCGCAATATTACAGATCTCACAAATTTGGTTGGAAAGGGGCTTTACAATACACACAGCAACGATACTGTCACCTCGCTTTGCAACGAAGCGCTGAGCACTCGCCATATATGACGCAATTGCAGCCTCCGATGGGTCTGCTTCTAATAGTAAAGAGAGCGGGAGCTCTTCTTGAGTGAGTTCAAAAGTAACCTCAGACATAATCACTTTCCTTACGATAACGCTTGCCTCTTATAACGTGTATATACTTCTCACGCATAATATAGCCACCTGCCAGTACCCGCTTGAGATTTTCCACTTAGCACCTTTCGAGTCTCTATACACACCCAAACCGATTGTTATAAAGGGCTAGATGTAATGTTGCCTATATTCCGTTAATAAAACTCAAAATAGCAACGGTGGACCTCACACGTACCTGTTTTTTTACTATCACTATATTGTCATTGATAGGTTGGCTAGAATAATTTACACAGAAGTGTTGCCAATATGCATCACTCCTCACAAGCAAGGCCTTAATAGTACTTTAAACCAGCATTTTTTTACTCAAATATTTTGGCCAGTTTGTACCGTTCTCAATCAAATTTCAAAACCAGAATTACCTAAACATGCACCTCATAAATGTGCATTCGCATAGATCATTAAAAGGTATCATAGTTTAATTCGTTGATTACAAAACCAAAGTAAATTAGTTTAAATTAAAAAGGTAAATTGTCATGTTTATGTCTTAGCTTACAAAGATAAGTGTTTGTTCAAACCGATATCAAGGAAGGGTAAAATATGCAGATAGTATTGAGACCAGCAACAGAAGTAGACAAGCCTTATTTATTAGCATTGCGCAAGCAAACTATGACAGAGCACCTAGAGCGGCAAGGAATATTTTTAAGCAATGAAGCGCACTTAAGCCGCTTAGAAGACCATTATAAGTGCTCCCATTTAATCTTGATTGATAACAACAAAGTAGGGACTCTTAAATACCTTCAGACACAAGACAGACTTGAAATCATGCAACTACAAATTTCCCCAAAATACCAAGGGCTGGGGTTAGGCACGGCTGTTATCAAGTATATTGTTACACAAACGGCGCATTTACCAACCTACCTCACAGTACTAAAAGACAACCCCGCTAAACACCTTTATGAACAGTTAGGGTTTATCATCACCTCAGAGGACGAGTACGAATTTCACATGGTATTGCCTGCAAGTTCACCTTAACGCTGGCAATATAATTGTCAGCCCCCTTTACACCTCAGCTCAAGAAGTAATTTTATAACGAGACTGGACTAGTTGATTCAATAGTACTTGTGAGGATACCAGCTCAATCTTCTGAGTTATTGTCTGTTCGGGTAACCACCTAATACCACGTCCTAAAAGAACCGGTACGGTCGTTACGATTATCTCATCGACCAACGCTGCTCTGATAAAGTTTTGGACCAACTTTCCACCATCAATATATAACCTGTTGTGTCCCAATTGACTCATTTGACTAACCAACTCATGCTCACCAGCCCTAATTAAATAAGCTTTTCCCTGAGTATGTGCAGGAAGTTTAGCAAGACTGTGACTCACTACATATACAGGCTTGTCATAAGGCCATTGGCCAAAGCTTAAAACCTGTTCAAACGTATTTCGGCCCATCACCAGAGCGTCTATGTCAGCCATAAATTCGGCAAAACCCAAGTCACTATGCTGAGGATTATCAATCGCTGATAACCAATCAATACCGCCATTCTCGTCAGCAATAAAACCATCTAGACTTTGAGCTAAATATACTGTGTTCTTTGTTTTCATATTCCTTTTCACTTACAGACTTGCTTAGTCAGCATATCGGCCGCAAGATTGATTTAATTAGAAAAAACACGCTTAATTTGTCCAAACTACTTAGTTGACTAAATCTCGCTCCAGCGGTAATCCATTTGATGAGCCGTTTGTTTCGCCACCTCGTATCCAAAACGCTTCTTAACCATATCCAGACTCATATCAATGCCAGACGCCACACCCGCTGAGCTTGTGAAGTTTTGGTCAGTAACAAATCGCTTGTCATTCACCACATTTAGATGTCTGTATTGCTCACTGAGTTCATCAACACGCTGCCAATGGGTTGTCACTGTTTTCCCTTCGATCAATCCAGCTTTTGCAAACAAAAATACACCGCTACAGATTGAGGCACAATGACGGGTATGTGTCGCAGTTTCTGCTAACCAATCTAGTACCGCTTGGTTATTAATAACACGATCAAGTTTTCCGCCAGCCACAATTAACAAATCGAAGCGGGGATGACCATGAATACAAAAATGAGGGTTAATTGACACATCACCCCGAGTACGGATTGGGGCTTGACTGGGCGCAATCAAACTAACATTAATTGGCCTGTTTGTGATACGCGATGCGGTAGTAAACACCTCAAGTGGACCACAAAAGTCGAGGGCTTCAATACCGTTATAAATAAAGATACCAATTTCCATGAGTTCATCACGGGATTAGAGTATGTGTAAGATAAAGTGGCTCAATTTTGACCAACAATCAAGGGAAACTTTTATGAAAAAATTGCCTAATCAATAACACCTTCAGTTAAATTTAAAAAATCATCTCATTTACGATGAACTAGTATTAAAAAGCGACAAACAAACGGTAAATTAACCGTGTCACAATTTGCAATACTTTTCCCTCGTATCTGTTTGGCACTAGCCTTCGATTAAAGTAGTATGTCCCCATATCGCAAGCCTGAAAAAATAACGATTATATGTTACAGGCACCATTTATTGGTCAATATTGCAATTCAATTACTCACAATTAAGAAATCAGAGCATACTGAGAACACTATGAAATTAAACATGTCATTTTTAAGTGCGGCGGTCTGTTTAGCACTTGCAGGGTGTGGAACAACACCTAGCACTCAGGACACAACAACTGTTGAAAAAGTTCAAAAGCAATACTCTAACCCTCTATTAAAAGAGTTCAGTGGTCTATACCAAGGTGTGCCACAGTTTGGCGAAATGAAGCTAGAAGATTTAGTTCCAGCTGCTGAAATTGCATTAGCAGAGCACTTAAGTGAACTAGATGCAATTGTAAACACGTCAGAAGCACCTACGTTTGAAAATACCATTGTTGCACTTGAACGCTCTGGTAGTGCGACTAACAGACTATATGCCTTCTTCGTTACTTACATCACGAACCTTTCATCTGAGGAAGTACGTGAAAAACAAGCACAAGTGATGGCTAAGTTTTCTGAGTTTGACTCGAAAAGAAATCAAAACAAAGCGCTTTTCAAGCGTGTAAAAGCCGTATACGAAAGCCCAGAATACAAAACGCTGAGCCCTGAACAACAGCGCGTAACTTGGACGCAATACAATAGCTTCGCGCGTAATGGTGCAACTTTGGAAGGCGAAGCAGCTAAACGCTATGCAGATATCAACCTAGAGCTCTCGAAGCTTTACACCAAGTTTGGTAACAATGTACTTTCTGATGAAGAAGGCTATACAACATTCTTGAATAAAGATCAGTTATCAGGTTTGCCACAAGCGTTCATTGACTCAGCCGCAAGTGCAGCTGAGAAGAAAGGCCAGCCAGGCAAATATGCAATTACCAATACCCGCTCTTCGATGGATCCGTTTTTAACTTACTCAACTGAGCGTGAGTTGCGTAAGCAAGTTTGGCAAAACTATTACAGCCGAGGGAACAATGCGGGTGAACACAACAATAAAGAAGTGATTTCAGAAATATTGAAGCTTCGTCGCGAACGTGTTGAGCTACTTGGTTATAAAGATTATGCACACTGGCGCTTAGAAGATCGCATGGCTAAAACGCCAGCGAATGCCATTGCATTAATGGACAAGGTTTGGCCTGCTGCAATTGCGCGAGTCAAAGAAGAAGTCGCTGACATGCAAGCAATTGCTGACAAAGAAGGGGCAAAAATTACGATTGAACCTTGGGACTACCGCTTTTACGCAGAAAAAGTTCGTAAAGCTAAGTACGACTTAGATTCAAACGAAATTAAGCAATACCTGCAACTAGACAAGCTCACTGATGCAATGTTCTATGTCGCTGGACGTCTGTTCAATTATGAATTTACTCCGATCACTGATGGATCTGTTCCTGTTTATCATGCGGATGTAAAAGTTTGGGAAGTCAAAGAAAAAGGCACTGGTAAACATATCGGCCTTTGGTACCTAGACCCATTTGCACGTAAAGGCAAACGCTCTGGTGCATGGGCAGTATCATTCCGTAATCACACATCTTTCGATGGTAAAACAAATGTACTAAGTACAAATAACTCGAACTTTGTGAAAGCCCCAGAAGGCCAAGCTACACTGGTTTCATGGAGCGATGCGGAAACTTACTTCCACGAATTTGGCCACTCATTACACGCGTTATCATCGAATGTTAAATACCCAAGTTCTAACTCAGGTGTTCGTGACTATACTGAGTTCCAATCGCAGCTGCTAGAACGTTGGTTGTCATCGGATGAAGTTATTAATCGCTTCTTATTGCATCATGAAACAGGCAAACCAATGCCTAAATCTCTTGTTGAGAAGATCAAACAGTCTGCAACTTTCAACCAAGGCTTTGCAACCACTGAGTACCTTGCTTCTGCCATTATGGATATGAAGTTTCACACAACTGATCCAGATAAAATTGGAGATCCTGTTGCATTTGAAAAGGCTCAGCTAGAAGCGATTGGTATGCCAAGTGAAGTCGTGATGCGCCATAGAACAACTCACTTTGGACATGTGTTCTCTGGTGAAGGCTATGCAACGGCATACTATGGCTATTTATGGGCTGAAGTATTAACCTCTGATGCAGCAGAAGCATTTGCAAATGCTCCTGGCGGGTTTTATGACAAAGAGGTAGCCAAGCGCCTTGTTGACTATCTATTCGCTGTACGCAATGCCATGGACCCAGCAGAAGCGTATCGCAAGTTCCGCGGACGTGACGCAGATGTGAGCGCTCTTATGCGTGACCGAGGTTTCCCAGAAACGATGTAACCTCTCATTAAAAAGGCATGCTAATGAACGCATGCCTTTTTACTTAACCCTCACAGTTAGCTACATAGTTGACCACTGGCATCTAGGATTTTTATTCTCTGTAGCTGCTTAACCAATGTCGCCATATTAAAAGGCTTAATAACAAAGCCATCGACTTTATGTAGCAAAATCTCCTGAACACGCTCTTTGGTGTTTTCACAAGTCACCATCAACACGGGTACTTTGGCTAACTGAGGCGTTGCACGCATTTTGTCCAATAAGGTTAACCCATCCACAAAGGGCATATTTAAATCAGAAATCACCAAGCTATACTTGCGCTTACCCAATAGTGTTAAGGCCTGTTTGCCATCTGTGGCTTCATCAATTTGGCTAAACCCCAAATTGCGTAGCATGTTTATCATTACGTGCCGCATTGTGGTGATATCATCAACTACAAGTATTCGCATTGTCTGTCCTTAATCACTGCGTAAGTCGAATTAGGTATTTAAAAACTAGCTAAGTATTTGTTTGTTGTCTAACTACAAACACGCTAAATTGAGAGTACACTATGTGCGAGCGTAAACGGCGTGATTTTTTACGCTTAACGTAAGAAAACAGTGACAAAACACATGGGGGAGGGTGGCAATGCGCTGTGAACATACCGACTATCTTGAACTAGCCTGCATAAAAGGGTTTGTACTAGAAGTAATGACACGAGAAAACAAGTCTATTTCAGGCCAAGCCAAAGACATCGTTTATAATGATCAAAGACAGCAGTGCTTAGTGTTAAACCATAATGAGCAGCAAACTTTTATCCTACTGGATGACATCTCCAAGCTTACTGCTCTAACACCAAACTCTTACTTTACGACGCTAATTCTATCAGACTAGATTATTCTGATTGCAGAGATAACGACATAAAGACACTCAATGGATTGTCTCGATACAAACCAAAGCGTTCGCAGCGGTCAAAACCCAATGATTCATATAATTTAATCGACTCTTCTTGCTTAACGCCGGTTTCTAAGCGAATGAGCGGAATCTGAGCATCACCAGCATAATGCAGTAAAATTTGCATTATGCGCTTTGACAGCCCTTTACCTCGATAATTTGGCTTTACGTACAAACGCTTTATTTCACCATAAAGCGTTTTATCAAACTGTTTTACAATGGCGCCACAGGCGACTATCTCTTCTTCATTCATCAGCCCAACAGCACGTACATTTGGCTGGTTCAACTCTTCGAGTGCCAAAGACTGGTCACTAGCAATAGGGTATAGTGTGTTCATTAAGCGGTCGATTTCAGAAAATAAATCTACCACATTAGGATCATCAGGCTTTAACTCGACTAGCTGCATAGGGTCCCTTTTACATTGTTATTGTATGAGTCTGGATGACACTGCCAAAGGCCAACTACCGCGCCAATTCAGCATAATGGTATATGTGAGACCTATTTTGGATATGAATGTTCAACACATTTGTGTATTAAAACTCACCCAAATTAATCAGTGCAATCGAAATTGACGCAAGTATAACGGAAAATATTTAAAATGTTATTAAAATGCGATTTCTAGCAGGAAATGGGTACAAACGCACCCAAAAGTCTACTTATTAAACAAACTTCTATGCTTTGGCTGAATTAATTACATCCAAGTTTGACCTCACAAAGGGGAGTCGCGAATTTCAAACCTGCATTGCTAAAAGCGATATGATCTTGCTCACTTTGGTAATGATATACCCATATGTTTGCCAAAACGTCGACTGGGTACTCTTTCAAAAGATCTTCAATACCGCTGTGACTTGGATTTCCTTTTACACCGCAGTCATGAAAGATAGTCTCGCTGCCTATCATCCTGTGAGTAAGAAGTTCAGGAATAGGGCGAGTATCGCCACTATAAAAAACCTTACCCGGCAGGTGCATTGAATAGGCTGAGTTTGGAGCATGATGTCGCACAGGGTAGACGAATAGTTTGACCCCTTGGTGCCAAAAAGTCTCAGACACGGGATGAAGTATAAATGTATTCCAAACATCTGCTTTCCCTTCTGATAGCTGAGTGTACCTCAACATTGCACACAACTGCTGGACGAGTAAAACAGGGACATATAAACGGATTTGCAGACCAGACAGGGCGGCTTTAAAAAACAACTGCTCTAAACCACCAACATGGTCATAATGTAAATGTGTAATAAATACATGCTTTGGCAATTGATTTGAAAATGTTTGTCTAAACCGATTAACGGTGTCATGACCACAGTCAATTAATAGCCAAGGCTGGGCTTGTTTGCATAGGACACACGCCGAATTTCCTAATGTCTCGGAGCTGGCATCTCCCACCCCCAAAAATACTGCGGAATCAGGTCCCTTAGGCTGCTCCGGTACACTATTCCAATTTTCTCCAGCCGTTTGAGCAAGAGAGAGATCTTTCAACATACCGTAAAACTCCGACTGAAAGCGAACAGCTCAACGCTACCATTGTGAATTGACAATGACGTGACAAAATTTGACGATTAAATTTGTAAAACCCTCACTTTTTGGTGAATATTACCAATCACCCCTCTTTATATAAAAATAAAAACTTTATAATTATCATAAAGATAGTAACAGCCCCCACTTGGCATTACACTTGCTGACTTACACAGCAAAATCAAAAAATTTAAAAGAAGAAAATACTATGCTGAAAAAACTCTCTCCACTTTTTTGCGCCGTGTTGCTTGGCGGCTGTATCGTCCATGTAGATTCAAATGCAAACGAACAACACACTGAGCTAACACGTTCTTTAACTTTATCCTCGCACAACCTCAATCAAATAAATATTGATAATCGTGCCGGTGATATTATTGTGACTGGCAAATCGGGGATTGACGAGATCAAAGTCACTGCCCACATCATCACTTTCGAAAATAGAAGCTACACCTTTTCCTTGGATAGCGCTGGCGACCATGCAAACCTGATTGCAAAACACGACCCGCATGTTGGCGTTCTTTGGTATACAAATAAAAGCCCAAGAATTGACATAGAAGTTCAAGTACCAAAAGCGCTTTTCGTCAATGTAGAAGATGGTTCTGGGGAAATGAATATTCGTGACGTAAAAGGGGTTTCGATTGATGATAGTTCTGGCCACATCACGCTTAAAAACATCTTTGGTAAAACCCAAATAACAGATGGCTCTGGGGACATTTCAATAGATGATATCAAAGGAAACGTCTCTATTGATGACGATTCTGGGGACATCAGCATTAGTGCGGTATCTGGCAATATAGAAATTGAAGACGGCTCTGGCGATATTGAAATTATAAAAGGCGCCAAAGTATCTATTGAGGATGACTCTGGCGATATCAGAATCAAACAAGTTACTGGCATCATCAGCTTGGAAGACGGTTCTGGTGAAATCGATATTGATGGTGCACAGGCCCTCAACGTAAAGGATGACTCAGGTGATATTGAAGTGAAAAATATTCGGGGTAATGTTGAGATAACCGATGGTTCAGGCAGTATTTGGGTAAACCGTACTAAAGGTCATGTGGTCATAGCTGATGGCTCGGGCGATATTAACGTCAGTGATAGCCAACAGCTTGAGATTAGAGATGACACCTCTGGAGATGTAACCGTTTCTAACGTCAAAAAAGTCATTGAGTTAGACTAAGCATCAAATTTCCTTAGCGCAGCACTGGCAGGGCAACCCTGTCAGTGGCAATTTTCTAGCTCATTACGAAAAGTCCAATTTTCATCCAAATTGAATGATAAATTCCGATACAATGAATAATAGATAATAACTAGATATGAGTGCTTATAATCTAAGCGTGTTTTTGCTGAAAAAATGCATATCAAGTCCTTACCGTTAATAATATTTACCGATATCACCACCTACGTAGTTACCATAGTATTGTCATATTATGCAAAAACAATGGAAATAACGTGTTTAAACGACTTGTCGCAGCCAGTATCTTATCGCTCACCGCCATTGGCTTGCCTGTGGCTGCATCCGAGACGTTTACTCAATATAAAGCTCAATCAGAGGCAAAAGGTAAAAAAAACAGACCCGCGCTACTCAAGATTGCTGATGGCCTCTTAGCAGACGAAACGCTAAGTCCTACTCAATTGACTTATGTTTTACACAGAAGTGCGTTGCACCTAGTCAGAGAGAATCGGTTTGAACAAGCCCAAAAACGTTTAGCTCAACTCAAGTTACACCTTGAACGCTTTCCCGATAACAATCTATTGGGCAAATACCACTGGGTGTCTGGGGACCTGTCTTTGCTACTTGGTGACAATAACTCTGCTGAATACCACTTTAGTCACGCCGTTACGTTATTTTCCCAAACCCAAGATACGCGAATGCTAAGTCATGCGCATCGCTTGTTAGCCAACGTGCTCTCTGCAAAACGAGATTACTTTCAAGCGGTATCTCACGTTTATCAAGCCAAAGATACAGCGTTAAAGATAAACCACGCGCAATTATTCGACGCCGCACTTAGTACCGAGGCGCGTATTTACAGTGACTTTAAGCAATTTGATAAAGCCCTGGACGTACTAAATCAAAAACTGCAATTTCAAAATGATCAACCCCAAGTCAGCCCCGCGCATTTATCCTCGACATATTTCAACCTCGCGAAGATATACCGAAGCCTCTCAGATCATGAAGCCGCTTTATCGGCATTTCAAAAGGCCTATGAACTAGATGCCCAATTAGAAGATAAAAACTATATGGGCATATCTCTACTGAATATTGCCAAGCAGCACCTAAAGTTAGAAGATACAACTGCTGCGCAGGCAGCGGTAGAACAAGCGCTAGCGCTCTTTATTGAAGTAAAAAATAGTCAGAATATAGGTCAAGCGCAGGCCGTTCTTGGGCAAGTCAAACTGGCAAACCAACAATTTAATGAAGCGATCTCTTTACTCCAAACTGGGTTAGAGAAAATCAGCTATGACAAAAATAGACAGTTAAATGAACGCTATCGATCCTATTTAGGGGTGGCAATGTCTCATGTCCAACCAGTTAAAGCTATCGCGCTGCTTTCGCCGATGCTTGACACCGCCGGCACGCAAAACACTTTTCGCATTTTAACGAGCCTCTCTCGAGCGCATAAACGATTAGGCAATTTTGAACAAGCACTTAGTTATCAAGAGCAAGCCCTAAATCATAAACAAACACAAAATGAGCAGGATATAACGGCGAGGCTTGAAGCCAAAAAGCTCAACAGCGAACTCGGCTTAAAAAACCTCGAAGTGAGCGAGCTACAGGCCGGGCTAGAAGAACAACAGCAGGACACTAAAACACGCACCGTTGTACTCGCCTCTGCAATTATTGTTTTGACCAACTTTTTACTACTGTTTTACCTCTATCACTTAAAAAGACGCCGAGTGATGGAAAAAGAGACAGAGTTGCTAAACCAAAGCCTGAACCTTAAGCAGCAGCTTTTAGCCGATGTGTCTCACGAACTGCGCACTCCTTTGACAGTATTGAAGCTGAACATTGAAGCCTTGGAGTACAACCTAACTGAAGATCCAAAAGCCACATACCAAGTCTTACAGCGCAGGTTGGATATGCTCAATACATTAATTGCAGACATATACGAGTTGGCACAGGCCGATACCAATAACCTCCGCTTGGAATTCGAAACAATGCAAGCAAGAAGCTTGTTTGATGAATTACTCATCGCTATCGGCCCGATAATCGAAGTACCTGACTTAGAGATCAGCTATGAAAACCGTCTGCCAGACTCTCTTCTGGTTGAGTGCGATATTAGCCGTTTAAACCAAGTTTTTAATAACCTAGCGAGAAACAGTATTCACTACACCGATAGGCCAGGTAAAATTGAAATTAACGTGTTTCAGCAGCAGCAAACCATTGTTTGCACGTTTGAAGACAGCGCACCGGGTGTAAGCTCTGTTGCATTAAGCAAATTGTTTGAACGCTTGTATCGCTGCGACAAGTCTCGCAGCAGAGATTTAGGTGGCTCAGGCCTAGGCCTATCGATTTGCGAAAAAGTGATTGAACTTCACCACGGTGCAATTGAGGCAAAGCACAGTTCACTCGGGGGTGTTTTAATTAAATTTACTTTGCCAATCAAAATTGCTCACAATTAACCTTTAAACATACTCAGCTGCTGACCTGTTTAGCAACTGCTAAACGCCTTCTTTGAGATAATTTTTATACTCTAAGTCCTTCATAAGAAAATCAGCTGTACCTAATCAATTTGTCATTTAGCGTCTATATTTTGATTAAGTTCGCTTAGTGCTCCGCACAACCAATCTATTTTTTTGATTGATTTGATTTATTCAATCAAATATACAAAACATAAACTCAGCGACATAATAGCTCCATCAACTTTCGAGGAGAATAGAAAAATGCTAAACAATATTGAAGGTAAAACTGTACCATCTGTCACTTTCCCAATCCGCGTGGGAGAAGAGTTTCAACACATTACATCTGATGAGCTATTTAAAGGTAAAACAGTCATCGTATTCTCACTACCAGGCGCATTTACACCAACCTGTTCATCAACACACTTGCCTAGATACAACGAGTTGGCACATGTATTTAAACAAAATGGCGTAGATGACATCGTGTGTATGTCTGTAAACGATACATTTGTAATGAATGCTTGGGCGCAAGACCAAGAAGCAGAAAATGTAACGCTAATCCCAGATGGAAATGGTGAGTTTACTGACGGAATGGGTATGTTAGTGGATAAAAGCGATTTAGGCTTTGGCAAACGTAGCTGGCGCTACTCAATGCTTGTCAAAGATGGTGTTATCGAAAAAATGTTCATCGAGCCAGACGTACCAGGAGACCCGTTTGAAGTATCAGATGCCGATACAATGCTTACTTACATCAACCCAGACCAGAAAAAGCCACAACCTGTGTCAATTATCACAAAACCTGGCTGCCCATTTTGTGCTAAAGCGAAAGCATTACTGAGTGAACAAGGTCTAGCTTATGAAGAGCTCGTATTAGGACAACAGGCAAGCTTAACAAGCTTAAAAGCGTTATCGGGACGCGAAACCGTGCCTCAAGTGTTCATCGGTGGCCAGCATATTGGCGGCTCTGATGATTTAACAACCTACTTTGAAAACAACTAATACCAGTACTGTAAAGGGGTTTTACACCCCCTTTAACACCCTTTCATAATTTAGTGAGGTAATAATGAAACAGCTTGAAACAGATGTCGTTGTAATTGGTGCTGGAACAGCTGGCCTGAGTGCATACCGTAATGCTAAGCAGTATACCCCCAACGTTTTAATGGTGGAATCAGGGAAATACGGCACTACCTGTGCGCGTGTTGGCTGTATGCCAAGTAAACTGTTAATAGCTGCTGCTGAAGCTGCACACAGTGTCGAGCATGCACCACAATTTGGAGTGCTGACAGAAAAACCCCAAATAGATGGAAAAGCGGTCATGGCACGCGTGCGCAGTGAGCGAGATCGCTTTGTTGGTTTTGTAGTTGAAGCTGTTGAAGAGTTGCCTCAAGAAGACCGCATCATTGGCCATACCAAGTTTCTAGACGACAACCGGTTGCAGATCGACGATCACACTGTGATAACTGCCAAACGGTTTGTCGTTGCTACCGGCTCAAGACCTAACATTCCACCACCATTTCTTGCCTTTGGCGACAAGCTCATCATCAATGACGATGTGTTTGACTGGCAAGACTTACCTGAGTCCGTAGCGGTATTTGGTCCAGGTGTAATTGGTCTAGAACTGGGCCAAGCGCTTCATCGTCTGGGCGTAAACGTTAAGTTATTTGGCGTTGGTGGCAATATTGGCCCTTTAACTGACCCAGTTATTCGAGATTATGCTAACACGGTGTTTGCTGAAGAGTTTTACGTCGATACAGATGCCAAAGTATCAGATATGAAAGTCGTTGATGGTAAAGCCCAACTGACCTATGTTGATAAACAAGGTAACCCACAAACAGAACAATTTGACTATGTACTTGCAGCCACAGGACGGGTACCAAATGTAGATAACTTAGGTTTGGAAAATACCTCGGTTGAGCTACAGGATCATGGTGTACCAATTGCTGACCCGCATACCATGCAATGTGGTGAAAGCCATATATTTATTGCAGGTGATGCCAGTGATCAAATTCCGCTTCTCCATGAAGCTGCTGATCAAGGTACTATTGCGGGCTCAAATGCTGGGAGATTCCCAGATATTAGAAATGGGCTGCGCCGTACCCCCATTGCTGCGGTATTCAGCGATCCTCAAATCGGTATGGTGGGTGACAATTATGCCCAGTTGACGGCCAATTATGGCGAATGCGGTTGTTATGAAATAGGAGAGGTCAGCTTTGAAAATCAAGGCCGAAGTCGCGTTATGCTCAAAAATAAAGGGCATATGCGAGTATATGCAGAGCAGGGTACAGGCCTGTTTTTAGGTGCAGAATTCATCGGCCCAGCCGCAGAACATATTGCACATCTATTAGCTTGGGCAGTACAAAATAAAATGACGGTACCCCAAATGTTAGATATGCCTTTTTACCACCCAGTTATCGAAGAGGGAGTAAGAACTGCGCTTAGAAATGTGAATGCTAAACTTAAATTTGGCCCAGATATTATACAACATTGCTTAGAGTGCGGTCCTGGCGCCTAACATACAAACCTGCCAAATCTGGAGTAAGTAACGCTTACTCCACTTTAGAGTAAAAATATTCAGGGTCAAAAATTTCAGGCTCTCTACGTTTAATGGTTTTGAGCGCTTTATTCATTTTTTCGATAAGGCGCTTTCTCACACCTTGATTACAGGCAAAACCCAAATACGAAGAACGCAATGGCAGGACAATACGAAAATGAGAGGGATCAATACCAGCACGTTTAAATTGATATCTGGCAATTACATCACCATATGCTATCAAATCGATTCGCTTTAATTTAAGCATCTGCACCAACTCAAATCCAGATGCCAAGAATACTAAACTTTCTTTACTCACACCTGCTTGGCGAAGTAGTTGATGACCAATATCATTTTTTACCACCCCAACTTTGAGTGCACCTAAGCTTGTTAAGTCAGACAATTGATAGTCAGTCTCTTTGTGGCCAATAATGGCAACATGGTTGTCCATGGCCGGCCCAACAAACTGAAATAACTTTGCTCGTTCTTCCGTATAGGTCATCGAAAAAATGCATGCATTATGATTGGCCAAAGTCATATGGTAGGCCCTTGGCCATGGCAAGAGCATGACTTCTTTAGGGTCAAAATCCCAATTAAGATCTCGGTAAATGGTCTTTAAAGCATTAATGGCAATGCCTTCTACATTGCCATTAACATGATAGTTAAATGGCGGATAGTCTTCTGTAAACCATATCAATTTGGGATCTTTGGCCTTAGCCTGCAAGCTAAAGAATACAATTGCCAATAAAAAGGCTATGAATATCTGCATGGTTTGTCATCCTCGTATCACTTAAAGTGTAGATGTAAAACCAGAGTTTAAAAGATGGTTGTGGTGACTAAATTGTCCTTTATTGGCTTATAACTTCTAGGAGTACCAAACAATAAAATTTCAACTTTAATTGCAAGGTTCACTGACAATGGCCCTTAAGTAGCTCTAATGTTTAAGCTTTTTCACTTCAATTTTATTCGCTATGAATGCCTCCTTTTTGCTAGCTTTTGCTTGGGCTTATGTTTATTCACAAACTCTTGAATAAACTTTCGTATCCCTAGAGGTAAGCTGATCTCTAATTCATTACATAAGACTATAAGCTTATTCCTGTAGATCTTATTAACCCTATACCATCAGCGATGCATCTTTGCTTTTAGCCATATCGCCTTCCTTTTATTAACGCATAGATTGTATAAGTTTTATGCTCACTTGTTAGATGTCTCAATCTGTCCGCTGATTGTCAACAACATGTCTCTAAATACTGGCTCAAAAAACTTATATTTATCACCAGCAATAAACGTAAGGAGTAAACTATGACAAAAGCACTTATTATCATCGACACGCAAGATTCATTTTTCGAAACTGACTATTGGCAGGAAATAGGCTTTACTGAGTTTAAAAGCAACCTATTAAGCATGATTGATGCTTTTCAAACAACTGCACAGCCAATTGTAAAAGTACTCCATAGTCGCGAAGATGCAGCTGACAGTCCGTTTAATCCCAAAACGGGCTTGGTCAAACCTATGGCATTTTTGCCACAAGAATTTACCAAAGTCTTTTACAAATCTGTGCACAATGCCTTCACTGATACAGGTCTTGCGACGTGGCTACAACGTCAGCATATTGATACTGTTGTCATTACCGGGATCCGTACAGAGCAATGCTGTGAAACAACTGCTAGAGTCGCTTTTGATTTAGGCTTTAAAGTTGAGTTTGTTACTGACGCCACTCTGACTTTCGACATGAGCTGCCCAACAACTGGTAAACAGTATACAGCTGCTGAGATCCAAGCAAGAACCAATTTAGTGCTTGCCAATCGCTTCGCTTCAATACATGCTCACAGCGATTACTAACGCTTATATCAATCGCGCCAAAGCCCGTATTCAAATTTGGCGCATTTTCAAAAGCAGCATGGAGCCACAGTGACGATATATTTTGTTTTAGTGCCTGATACTTTACCGCTGGACTTTGCAGGTCCCTTGCAAGTATTTTTAGAAGCTAGGCGTCTTGGAGTCTCACTCGACATAAAATATGTGAGCGCTTCTACGCACTTCACTTTCGATGGAGGATTACAGTTAAACAACCTCGATACTTTGCCCACTTCACTTCAATCTGAAGATATTATTGTATTACCTGGCTGCAATAACGCCGTCTCGGCTTACGCAACCGATGCAGCCCAGAAAACGATTCGATGGCTCAAGCTAGTCGTTAGTCAACAAACCGTCCTAACTATATGCTCTGGTGCGCTGATTGCTGCAAAGGCAGGGTTACTGAACGGAAAATCCTGTACTACACATTATCAACTGATTGATAAAATGCGCACCGCATTTCCTGAAAGCCAAATATTGGACAACCGCATTTTCGTTGAAGATGACAATGTTATTAGTAGTGCGGGAATAAGCTCAGGCATCGACATGGCGCTGTACTACGTCAGTTCACGTTTTGGAGAACATATTGGCGCTCAAATAGCACAAGAAATGTTGGTGTATTTTCGCCGTACAGGGCAAGACCCTCAACTCAGCAGTTGGCTGCAATATCGCAATCACATGCATCGTGGTATCCATAAGATCCAAGATGAAATCTGCAATAATGTCGAAAAAAATTACTCTCTTGAGCAGCTTGCAAATATTGCCTGCCTGTCCCAAAGGCAGTTAAGCCGCTTATTTTCTTTGCACCTTGGCATTTCTCCCCGAGAATATTTGCAGCAAATCAAAGTAGGTTATGCCAAACAGCTATTACAGCATAGTAATCATAGTGTTGAGCATGTAGCACAAAGCTGTGGTTATTCAAGCAGTCGACAATTTAGGCGGATCTTTGCAAAAATAGTGCATCAAAGCCCACAGCAGTTTAGGCAACAGTATACCCATTAGCATCATGACCGCGTTAAGGTTGCTGTATATCAACAATGTAAAAGCAATACAAAGTTAAAGTAAACGACTCTCGGTGTTTTAAATTTCGATGAAAATAGCTAGACTCAAATAAACTATGAAGTGGGGAGAGTTTATGAGTGAATTACAGGTTTGCATTCAACTGCGCCTAGAGCCTGGATGCATGGGGCCACAAGGTAAAGAGCATATAGAAGCTTTTTGCAAAAAAGAAAATACCGCTCCTTGGCAAAATGACTTTGCCATCGTCAGTGTTGTACCCAGATACGATAAAACGCTACCTGAGTGGGAATACCGACTCAAAAACAAATTGCTTAAAGCAGAGCAAGCCGTCAGGGTTGTAGAAATGCACAACATATCAAAAGCCGATTTAGAAGAGGAAATAGAAACACACATTGCGCAAGAAATCGATCTTTATATGGAGGGAAAACTGTGATTGAATCATGTCATATTCAGTACGTTTTCCGTTTGAAAGAGTCTATGTAAAGCCTTACGAAAAGGCGCTTCAAGGTAAGAAAACGCCTTTGCTATAAAGCTGCAAAATTAAGGGTGTAAACCCCCTGTACAGCCCATAGAAGGCTCTCTGTTTTGCATGAAAATAGTGACTTCAGCCACAACCAAGCCAAACTTTTTGATATATGAACGATTCATCAAAGTGCATTTATCAAATGCCCACATCCAATCGTCGAAATGCACGCGGTAGGTCGTGTCATCAACAGGTAAGTCCATCTCATATTGCCACCTAAGCGCATTTCCGTATATATCGCCAGTTGCTTCTGTAGCAATATCGCTGGCATTACCTTTAAAACTATCACCGTAGCGAGTAATACGCCAAATTCGATGTTTCACGCCTTCGCCGAACCCATATGTGAAGGTCTCATCAAGCACTAACTGCTCTTGTTGATTGACGGCACCTTTAATGTCCACTTTGAACCTTTGTACTAGCTGCCCATCACGGTTTTGCACAATCCCCCATGCATTCACCTGTCCATTAAAGAATGTGAAAACATCGATATTAGGCGACATTGTTTCATACTCCTCGCTGTACACTGATGTTCTGCACGCTGACAACAATACAATACTGGCAATGACCAATACCATTCTCATGATTTATCTCCCAACAGTCTGCGTCTCATCTTTGGTTCTGACGTTTTTTTACCTAGCCAAATATCAAAAAACCATTGCGTAAATAAAGGGTCATTGACCTCGCCGAGTAGTCCTTCGGCGTTGAAAAACTTAGTGGAGCCAGTGTTAGTACGGTATCCGAACAACGTATAATTTTCATCTACGTCAGGAAAAATACGCTTCATTTGTTCGAGCCACTTTTGCCCGGCTTGTTTGTCATCAAACCCTTGCTTTTGCATCTCTTCTAACGAGCGCTCTGCAATGTCTTCTCCACTGAGTTCCCTCAGGTAAGTGAGTTGCAGTACAAATGGTCGTGAAGGGTTATAGTCACCAGACGGTGAGTACAAACTAATATCATACACATCCCAAAACAAGTAGGTCATGCGCGCTGTTTGGCCAACTTGTACCATGTCATTTTTGATGGTTTCTGGGTTTACTTCAGCACCGTTGGCTACGCTGCTGAGCATCATCAGCAACGTTATTGCGCTATATTTAAGTCGCTTCATCTTAAGTCCATGTAAAGAATTCCTGCATATATACGCAGACAACTTTGCTTCCGTTCACTTTATCGCCGCCAAAGTACACTAGGCTGTAATGTTGAGTTTGATATCAATTTATCTACTAGGCTAGATCGTGAAAATCTCTAAACTGTTCAATAAACCATTGAAGTTTCGGGTCATGATGCCGGGTACGGTACCAATACAGTTTTACATGGTAATTAGGTATTGTCAGTGGCGGAGTATGCAATGTTAAACCCAACCTAGGTGCTATTTCAACGGCATATTTGGCTGGCATAGTCAGCAACCAATCGGTATTTTGGATACATATCGGCGCACTTAGCATATGTGGAGTTGACAGAATAATCCGTCGAGATTTTTTTTGTTGGGCTAACGTCTTATCCACAATACCTCGCTCCTCATTCCATGGAGCAATAAGCACATGAGGACGGGTTAAAAATGTTTGCATCGTCAATTTGTCTTCAAGCGCATGCTGGTGACAACCAAGCGTTACATATTTTCCCTCAAACCACGTCAACTGCTCTAAACTTTCCGATTTTTCTTTTTTATGCGCAAATCCACAAACAATATCGAGCTTAAGCTCTTTCAGTGCCAAAGTAGGAAGCCGCTGCTCTAGTTGGATAACCTGCACCGAAACATTCGTAAATCGTTTGAGCAGATTGCTTAAGAATGGTTTTAAGCACCAAGCAGTATAGTCTGTTGCAGCTATCGTAAAGTGATGATTATCATTGGGGTTAAAATCCTTAGATTCGCTTAAGCCCTGCGATATCACTTTTAAAGCGGGGAGCACTTCATCAGCCAACCGATGGGCGTAATTAGTGGCCAGCATTTGGTTATTCACTCTGACAAACAGCTCGTCATTTAAACGCTCTCGCAATCGCGTTAGAGCATGGCTACAAGCAGATTGACTCATGTGCAAACGCTGTGCAGTCTGAGTCACCGATCCAGTTTCATAAAGTACTGCAAACAGTTTAAGAAGATTTAAATCAATATTAGGTATCGCACTCATGTATTTTATGCATATAGTATGTGCAAAACATGCACTTTATTCATGAAGAACTACACATTACACTGGAACAAAGCTAAGTCAAACATTACAGAGAACAAACCACTATGAACTTAACAATACGCTCAGCAGAAAAACAAGATGCAGCGACCATTCTCCACTTTATAAACGAACTAGCTATCTATGAAAAAGAACCTGAGGCAGTCATAAACACAGTAGAAGAAATCGAAACAAAACTATTTGGAGAAGATGTACGCGCTCATGCGCTGATTTGTGAACAAGATGGCGAAGCAATCGGCTTTGCAGTATATTTCTTCAACTATTCCACTTGGCTTGGTAAGTACGGTCTATATCTCGAAGACCTTTATGTATCGCAGGATAAAAGAGGGGCGGGTGCAGGCAAAGCATTGATGAAGCGCCTCGCACAATTAGCTGTACAGAAAGACTGCGGCAGGTTTGAATGGGTAGTACTGGATTGGAACAAACCTGCAATAGACTTCTATCAAAGCATTGGGGCTGAGCCACAAGATGAGTGGATCATTTACAGATTAACAGGGCAGGCACTTAAAGACTTTGCACAGCAAGCTTAAAGGTCAATATACTTTTGCTGCATAGCATGTAATTCAGGCGGTAGTGTAATACCGTCTCTTTGCGCAATGGTGAACATAGCACGTTGTATAAAGCCACCATATATGTTGCCGCTATCGTCTGTGATCTGCCAATCTTCAATATCATCTAACTGACAAACAAAGTTGTGTGCCATTTTTCCACGGTGAGTAATTGGAGGCGTAACCAAAAATACGCTGACTTCATTGCCCTTTATCGTCTCTACGTGCGCCCCCAGATGCTCAACAACGCCACCGTCACTTTCAAAACCCAGCTTCACAAACGCATCATTGGGATATCTCAGAAACAGAACTCTAAACTCATCTATGGAGGATTTAGCTAATTCAATTGCTTCAATTAGCAATGGATCATCGGGATCGGTTTCAAGCGCGGGAAATGTTTCTGATGACGAGCTGTAACGGTTATGTAGCCAAAAACCCATCACTAATACCACAACAAGTAAACCCCAATACATATAAGCTCCAAACCCATATTGTTTCTTTAAGTGTAGCAAAACAGAACACTGCGGATAAAAAACAGCCTATGGAATACATTGAGTTTTTGTATTAAGTGGCACAATTAGGATTAACAACAGAAAATTGAACAGAATGTGGGGCAATATCAGCGAACTAACAGCGTAAAGTTAGCGTTTTTCACGGTAACATGAATGTAGTTAACAAACACACATAAAATGTAAAAAATGCAAAAAGCTGCATATTTACATACATTTACACGGTGGGATTAATTTTAATGGAACTTACAATACTGTGTGTTTGTGTTGTCTCTTTTCTTGCTTTCTACGCAAGCCATTACCTAATAAATCTTCTCTGCTGACCAAAAAACCACATATACTACTGACGACAATATAAATCCCATACATTGAACCAATATAAACCCAATTATTTTGGTTTGTAAGTAAGGCAATATTGGTCCCATCGTTGACGAAAAGCACGTTAACAATAGACAGAGCAAACACCACTCTGTAATACACAACATGTCCTAAATGACTGGCAAATGCAGCAACAAGAAGTGCAAATAAGCAAAGGTAAAAGCCGATAACCGAGTTGGCGCCGGGCTGGTAGCTAGGGTAAATGGCTAATATAGAAAGAATTACCGAGCTCCATCCCGATATATGATAAATCATTTTCAATTCCCTTGAATTAAATTGTTATTTTTTGTAAATCACAGTTTATGGTGCGATTATGGTAGATGTACGACAAATTGGCAACTCCTTTAGGGTGTAAGTCAGTTTTAACTAACTATTTATGATTAAATCCACACGTTCTTTTAGTGCAGGAATTGCACTTATTTCGAACCAAGGGTTTTTCTTCAACCAATGAAAGTTACGCGGACTTGGGTGTGGTATTGCGATTTTTGACGGCAGTAGTGTTGGCCATTGCTGCGCACTTTCAGTCACATTATTGAAATCGTCTAAATGATAAGCTTGAGCATACTGACCTATCAATATAGTCAGTTTAACTTCATCAAACTCTCTCAATAATTTCTCACGCCATGTCTTAGCACACACCTTTGGTGGCGGATTGTCTCCCGACTTACCTCTGCCTGGATAACAAAACGCCATCGGTACAATAGCAAATAGGCTCGGATCGTAAAATTGCTGCTCATCAACACCCAGCCACGCTCTAAGCCTTTTGCCACTTGCATCGTCAAAAGGCTTGCCCGACTTATGCACGCTTAAGCTTGGTGCTTGCCCTGCTATCAAAATTTTTGCTGAATATTCACCTTGTATAACGGGCCTTGGCTCGTAGCCAAATGCACCTTGGCACAGGCGACAACCGCTAATTTCATCCAATAAATTCATAGAGTAAGTCTTACTACTTTCATTAATTTATCTTTTATCCAAAATGCTTCGCCTTGGATTATCAAACAAGACCCCATCCAACACAAAAAAATTTCACTGAACACAAAAAGAGATAATTTTACACTTTAAAAGCAGCAATCAAAAATAAAATATTTACATAGTTAGCTATCTTATTATCGGTTGTTCTACCTTGTATTTTACTTGTAGCTAAACGTTTAACATTAAAATTCCAACTCAAAGAAATGTCACTTTAACGCATTTAGCAATGATAATTACTGTCATTTGCAAAACTATTCATGGATAATTAGAGATCTTATAAAAAACCAAAGGAACATTATGTCACGAGCAGACAATGCCTTGACACTTCGATATCGGCTAAGCGTATTGTCCAGATTTTGCGCTGCAATATTTGGCGGTTACTTCTTCACCGCTCATTGTGTGGCTCTGCTTAGTTTACTCATTCCGACCTCCAAGGTAGACGCTGTTTTATATAGTGTTTGCGTCAGTATCCTGATCTATTGCTGTGTATTCATCGCTGTTTTTGCGGCTCGCTCACAAAAATGGATTTGGTCGGTTTTGATCATAAGTATCTTAGGATTGGATTTACTCACTCGATATGTCCAGGGGGGAATATGAAAGAGAGCTTTTTTCGCTCAATGACCTGGTTACACACCTGGGTAGGCTTACTACTATGTTGGTTATTATTTTTAATCTTCTTTGCAGGCACAATCAGCTTTTTTCGTCACGAAATTAGCTTATGGAACCAACCAGCTGTTCATAGCATCGAGAATAATAAGTATCAGCAACAAACATTGATTGAGTCGGGTTTGGGGTATTTGCGTGAAGCGGCTCCTGATGCCAACCGTTGGTGGATTGGGCTACCTTCTGATAGACAACCAGAGCTTCAAGTGTCACACCGTCACTCACAAGGAGAGGGTAAAAGAGACAAATGGATAGATGAGCGTTTAGACCCAAATACCCTAACTCAAATTGATGGGCTTATAGATACAAAAGGTGGCAACTTTTTTTATCGACTCCATTTTGATTTACATTATATGGATAGAAAGCTCGCCAGATGGCTTGTTTGCTTTGCTTCTCTATTTATGCTGATTGCATTGATTTCAGGCATTGTTATCCATAAGCGTATCTTTAAAGATCTATTCCAATTTAGACCTCAAAAAGGGGTAAGAGCATGGTTGGATGCGCACAATCTATCGTCAGTATTAGCACTGCCATTCCATCTCATGATCACCTATACAGGGTTAGTAACGCTGATTTTCATGCTGTTCCCAAACCCTGCAGAAACGCTCTACGACGAGGGCCTTAAAGGCTTTAGAGCCGATTTTTACCCTGAACGGCAACGTATTGAAGCTTCGCCTGATAGATTATCTGAACCGGCTTTTGACAAAGCTTTTGCTCACTTTAACCAGAATTGGCCGGAGCAAAAAATCAAACGAGTGATTGTCGATCATCCAGACAATGCGGCTGTCAGCATAAAAATTTATGGTGATAATGGCACCTTGATTAGGGATGAATATCCGTTTTGGCAATACTCTGGTGCCACCGGTGATTTAGTTAAAACAGCACGCATTGACCCAAGTAATGCAGAAATGCTTTATGGCGGAATGATAGCGGTACATAGTGGCAGATTAGCGCATTCTGGTTTGCGCTGGCTGTATTTCATCTGCGGGATAGCAGGCTGCATTATGATTGCCTCCGGTTGTATTATGTGGGCGAAACGAATAAGGGAGCGGCTTAAGCCTACTCAGTCTGGCAGCATTGGTTTGAAGTTAGTGGAAACACTCAATATTGCAACCATTATGGGGTTGCCATTGGCGACAGCAGGGTTCTTTTATGCAAATCGCTTATTACCTCCAGAAATCACAGCAAGAGCTGATAAAGAAGTATTGGCATTTTTTGTCACTTGGCTCATCACAGCGCTTGCATCCATTGCATTTAGAAACACGCGCGCATGGCAGATATTCGCATATACAAACGCCCTTGTTTGGATACTGCTTCCTGTTTGCAATGCTCTGACAACCAGCGGAAACTTGGTCACCTACATCCAAGAAGGAAAGTGGATCTTGGCTAGCTTTGATTTTGCATTTCTAGCAACTGCACTGGTGTTTTATTTTCAAGGTAATAAGTTGGCATCGAAAGCAACACATCAAGCGCCAACTAAACGCCCTCGTACTAGGGCTGCAACGGAGCAAGAAGCATGATTTATAGCTTAGCAACCCTGTTATGCTTGAGTGCTTTTTATGCTTTCGCAATGGCAAAGACTTCACACTATAAAAGTGTGTTTGGAACAAGACCGAGCCAAAAGAAAAGTCTGTATATCAACAACCTTGGCTGGATCATTATTTTACTAAGTTTTGTTGTTAACTTATCTCAAGCTATTGGCTACGGTAGTCTCATGTTTTGTGGGCAAATGGCTCTGTCAGTCACGCTCATAGCCTTGTGTTTAACTTACCAACCCACATTGCTGAGATCAGCTTTATACTTACTGCCCATGTGGGCTATTGTATTAGCTGCATTATCTTTAATTTTATAAGCCATTGAACGGCTGGTAGCTAGTTGCCAGCCGTTCAGATCACGATTTTACTACCTACTAGCACTTATATCGTCCACTTCCCCGTACTTTCTATCAAGCAAACCATCGTTTCTTTCATAGCAGTTGGTAAAATTTTGATCTGAGCTTAGAGTACAGGTAATTTACTTAGTAAATACGTGATCTATCGGCCAGCAAAAGGTGAGTTCAGTTAGTAAAATTACGATCCAGATAGAATATGTTAGTAAAAAAGTGATCTAACGAGATAAGTTATCACTTTGAGTTAGTAAAAAAGCGATCTCTGATAAGTATCAGGCGTAAAATTCACTATTTCGTCACCACAACGTTGATGTAATGTCGCTAAATGGCTCCCATTCAACCGTTTAAGTTAGTAAAATAGCGATCTGAAATAATTGCAACGCACCTTTTTACCAACTTGGGGCGGTCAAGTTAGTAAAATAGCGATCTCACCATTGAGATAGTTAGTAAAAAAATGATCTAGAATGGCCTATTTGTACTTTAAAATTAGCTATACAGTATGTGGGACGAATAATAACTACATAAATATCAAAGCGTTAATTTAAAGCCATCAATCTATTTTGCCGGATTATAGATTTTTTAATAACTGTATCGTCTGTAAGTAAAACTCTGATCCAAAGCGAGCTTGTAGGTTTAGTTAGCTCTTTCAGGAGCTTAGGAGCTATAGAGTAGGGGAGGACTCTCCCCAGCTCACTTTAGTTTTTGGACCAATCTAGCTGCATATCCCATGCAAACTGCTTGCTTTGTTGTAACGGAGCTTGCGAATCATCCACTTGTTGTAAAACATTTTTGGCTTTTACGAGAGTCGCATCACGGCCAAACAAATAGCTTTGTTCCTTAACAATGGTTAGGTAAGCCTTATTGAGTGCTAGGGCACGCTCTTTTGAAGGCGTAATCAGCTCATATAAGTTTACAGCAGATTGCACTTTCTCCATGTCGACCTTTCCACCTGTAAACCATTTTCTCAGCATTTCTTGATTCTGACGAAACTCATCCCCACCGCCTACACGCTCCATGTAAGTCAAGAACTCGCCTTGCTTTTCTCCCACATTGGGTACATCTTGTTGTGTGCGAAGATTAATATAGCCCCAGCCAGCAGCACCTTCGACCTTTCGAGCAAAAGAAAACGTTTGGTCGTAAGTAGAGCCCACGGTTTTGTGGCAACCATTACAAAATGCTAGCTCTTGCGCATGTTGAGGTCTCAGTTCGCCGTTGCTGTCTTCTATATATCCATTGATGGTCCAGCCAAAAGTATTGTTCACGCCCCTGTCACCCAAGTACATAGTAACAGGCATTTTTTCAAACTCTTTCTCTTTCGCTTCTCGGTAATAAGACGCTGCTATTTCTTGCTTTGACTTAAAGTTATGCTTTTTCATATAGCGTAACTCTTTAAGCCTAGGAGCATTATAGATTTCTCCCTGCTCGTCCACACCTAGGTATCGTACAGTGTGTAAAAATTCAGTCCCTTCTGGGTAGAGCATATGTGCTAATGCCTCAACACTGTCACCCACATACTTAGGCTGTGCAACAATGTGGTCAATTACGCTTAACTTACCATCACCATTGAGATCTTGACCAACATTATGCTCTGAAATATCAGGCACACTTATCTCTTTCAGCCCTTTTACAGCAAGCTCTGTGAGGCTTAAATTAGCAAGGTATACATCTTGATTATACTCACCATTGATCGTCTGAAATTGACGAGGCAAGCGGATCATCACGTCTCCCGTAGAGCCATTTGTCGGCCAGAATGTACTCGGAAAAGGTTTGTAGTTAAACGCAACCCAACCACTACCATCACGGGCAAAACCTAGCTCATCAAATGCTTTTTCAGGAAATGCCAAATCTTTAATAGGCGTGATTTCTCCCTTCCACCCAGTATCTTTAGAAGTTTTCTCTATGAATGGGCTGTAGTTGTCCTGCTCAATCCAGTTAGTAATTTCTTGATCTGAGATACCTTTAATGAGCTCTGTTCGGTCGATAAAGAGGTTTTTCCAATGGTTAGTTAAACCCAGATCCGAAAACTCATAATCGCCTTGTAAATCCCCATCATTCATCACATTGGGTCGATTTTTTTGCTCATGATATGATTGGTGGCATGCATAGCAAGGGTTATTAACCCCATCAGTCTTGGTGTAGCACTGAGGTGGGATCACAGACTCAGGGTTATACACTTCATCATGCTCAATATACGCGGTGGCAGCTATATCATCGCCGGGTTTATATGGTGTATCAAATACGTGTTCTTGTACTTCTGTTGGTAAAATTTTGTTTTGCTGCTGAGGAGCATCGGAACAGCCACTTAGCATTATGGTTGCAGTTAATGTCGTAATAAGTAATTGGTGTTGCATTTGTATGACTTCCATTTTTAATGCGAAAAAAGCGGTGCCAAAGCACCGCTCTAGTTTCTAATTTTTATTATTTTGATTTCGGGTCATACATCCACAATGTGTTGTTGTATTTCCAAGATGCACTGTGATCTTCACCGATTAAGATACGACCATCGCGCATGACAATCACGTTATCTGGTTGTGCTAATTGGCTAGCGTCACAACGTACGTCAGACGTGAGTGAAGAACGGTATGTAGAACCCATAATGACAGGCTCTATACGTGTAAGGCTGTAATTTGCATCGATGTGTGCACGATAAACACCACCACAATCTTTTACGCGAGAAGACAATTGAATATCGCCTTCACCGTCAATCATGGTGTTGTCGATATCTGCAATGCCAATATATAGATATGCCTTGTCAACCACTTCACCTTCGATTACATCTTGGCCAGTAACTGCTTCTAGAACACGGTCATGGTTAATTGCCAAACCTTCAAGCTTGCGCCATTCCGCTGTTGCACCTTTAAGGCGAGCTGCTTGACGCGCTTCTAAGAATGCCACTCGGTCATCCATTGGTTTGCCTGCTGTGATAGGTGAACCACCTTCTTCAGCTGTCGGGTAAGTCTCTTTTCCGTCTACCCAAGCTTGAACATCTGCCATTGAGATATAGTTAGTTTGTCCATCAACATAACTATCTGGAGTTATACCATCATACTCCTCAATCCAGCCTAAAATAGCTGCATTGGTGCCAGTTGCAATTTCAACCCACTCAATGTCAAAACCAGTAACAGCAGGGTCTGAAAGCCCTTTGTCTTGCGTCAGTTTCGCACCATATAATGTACCTGAGCTTAAGTCTTCCGCATTGTCTGCAACAAACTTAAATAGCACGCCACCAGTATCATCTTGAGAAGAATAAACAGTACGACGATCTGGCATAACAACCGCGTTTTCATGCTCATAACGACCAATCGTGTAGTGCTTTTCAACAACTGGCTTGTCAGATAATGGCGATTTAACTTCCGCAATATAACCGTAGCGATATGGATTTGGAGACTCAGGTGCTAAAAAGTCTCTAAATTGTTGTAAGCGAGTATCTACAACAGGCGCATTCCATGCTGGATTTGTTGTGCTATCAACCGTAGAGTTTACAATCCACTCCTCAGATGTAAGCGGCGTCCCCCATGGAGATACTGAGCCAAAGCAGTTTGCAGCAGTGCCTTTCACAGCATCAAAGTCGATCATCATTGCCTGATCAACGCTCCAACGACCCGCCTCACTTTTACTCATTTTTAAACGGCTCATGCCACCAGGGTAATCTTCCCAGTTAGTAAATAAGTAACCTGAACTTTCTGACTCAAAGATAAAACCATTAAAATCAGGCATATCGTTTTTAATAATTTCTTGGCCAGAAGTCATGCCATAAATTACGCCTAAGCCACCGGCTAAGCCTTGCTCACCAAGTTCTGCAAAAGTATCACCACTTTGGCCAAGGATTTGATATTGACCTATTGCTGTAACAACTGTTTGCGCTTCAAACTGAGTTTCATGTAATGGTGCACTCACTAAATTGCGAGGAAGCTCGTTGAAGTTAACGCCAGACAATACACCAACAGTACCCGTATTAAATGGGCGATTATTAAGTGAGTCTACTTCTGTATTTTCATCACTCGGGTGTTGCGCGTTGAAGAACAAGTCACCTTGGTCTGTCAAAAATAGCCCGGTCACTTCCGAGCCAGTAGGAACGGTTGCAATACGTACTAACCCTGAACCACCATTGATGCCATCTTTTCCATCAGCCCCATTTTGGCCGTCTGCTCCGTTTTGACCATCCGTTCCATTTTGGCCATCTGTTCCGTTGGTACCATTAGTACCATTGGTGCCGTTGCTACCAGCTTGTCCCGTTTCACCTTGAACGCCTTGTTCACCTTGAATACCTTGTGCACCATCATCTCCATCACAAGCGGTCAAGGCCAGAACAACAGCACTGGCAATTAACGAATAGGCTATGCGCTTCATTTTTATTACTCCGATTAGTTTTTGCTACATTGGGTTTGTATTGATAAGCGCACATAGCCTGACGGCAAGACATGACATTTAAGTTGATGAAGTATTAAACTTTTCTGTCATCAAGAAGACAAAATTAATGTAACTGTAAAGGGGATTTACAGTTTTTTGGGTGGAGAATGATCCATATAAATCAGCTCATCAACAGAGTACCCCAAGCTTTTTACAGTGTGATGAAAATCAGCCAAAACAGCCTCAGAAACCTGTGGCGTTCTGGATAATAACCACAAATAATCTTTATTATAACTGGTCACATAAGCATACTGATATTGCTCTTTGTCCAATTTAAAAACAACGTAACTACCGTAAAAAGGACCAAAGAAAGACACTTTTAAATGGCCCACTGTCGAGGCTGAAACGAACTTAGCTACCCCCTGCGCCTGCTTCCATTGCCCCAGCTCTGAAACATAGCCACGATTGAGCACCGAAACAGAGCCATCCGCCTGCACCTCATACGTTGCAGTTACATTACCCATACCCCGTTCGAAGCGATGATCTAGCCTTGCTATTTCATACCAAACACCTTGGTACTTCTGTACATCAAAGCTTTTTACTGGTTGAACTCCTTCAGGTAACCCAGTACAACCTTGCAAGATCAGCGCAGACCAAATAAAACATGTTACGCTTAAATTTAGCCTATTCAACATGATAAACTCCCGTACACTTTATTAAACTAGCATTGTTGTAATCGTCTAATACGGTCACTTATCCGCAAACGATCGCTCAACAAAAATAAGTCATTGAAATAAATCATAGATCATGAAAATACCAACTCAAGGTTTTGGCGTCACAGAGGGCCTGCTGGCTGTTTATGTCGAAAATAAGCCGCCACTAAAAGAATTCAAAAACCTCAATAAAATTGTGCCCTTACAGACGGGTGAAATTGAATATATCAACCAAGAATGTGGCAATGGTTGGCGCAAAGTATTTAACGTGTATAGTAAGTTTATTGCTGAATTAAAACTGCCAGATCATAATTTTACTAAGTTGTCAGGACCAAATTCACGGTGGCAGTCATACCGAGATAATGCCCTCCTTCAAGCTCATAGCCAGGAGGCACTGCTATTTAGTGCCCCAGATTTGGCTCAAAACAACTACACTTGGCATATTATCGCTGGCCGCACCTATGCTAAACAACTACTCAGAGATCAGATTTTTACCCACTCATTAGTTTGGCTAGATGAGGAGTTTGCCATTGATGAAGAGAATAAACTTATTGTCTGTCCATATTTTGACTATAGACAGCTCAGCAATATCAAAATCGCCAAGCTGGTAGCACTAATACAAGGTGGAATAGCAGGATTAAATACACTTGTGAGTTGAGAAAGCGCTAAAACCAAGTGCTTTAAAGTAAGGGGTAGGTGTTGAGAAACCAATATTTTCGAGCAATTCGGTTAAACACTGCGTGCTGATAGGGAAAAACTCATCAGTAAAGTTACGACGCATTTTTGTCACGCCCTGCTCGGTTAACCCCAAGGCTGTATGGCAATATTGAAATTGCGCTTCACGCTCAAAGTCATTTTCAGGCGACATTAGGTCGGCCAAGTACAATGGCCCTCAGGCTTAAGATTTGTATATACCTGCCCGAGCAGAGCCGACTTATCGTGCTCACCTTGTACAAAATGCATCACGAGTAAGCACAGTGCCGCATCTGCTTTGTAAGCATCACCGCCAATTGTTCCATGATGGATCGTTACTCTTTCTCGAATGCCTAAGTTAGTAAAATTTTGATCTGCGATGGCCAGCATATCTGCCGACACATCTTGGGCAATAAAATGCCAATCTTTATTTGCATCAGCAAGCTCTATTATTTCACGCCCTGTACCCGCACCAATGACCAATATAATCGCATTAGGTGATAATGTGACTGCTAACTGGGCCGCAGTGATCTGGTGTAATAATGCATAACCCGGTACCAGCTTACCAATTCGCTGGTCATAATTCAGCGCCTCTTCTCCCGTGAATGTCGGCATGTACCTTCCTTATTTTACTTTGGTTAAAAGCTAACAAGCCTTTGCTTGTCAAGATGCATTGGTCAATACAGTCGAGTACCCACCTGCTTGTTTCTTTATTTGTATTTGTGTTGCCACACGCTCAGTCATTTGCGCCACATGAGAAATAACGCCTACTTTGCGCCCTTGCGACTGCAACGCATCCAGCGCATCAAGTGCCACGCTGAGTGTTTCTGGGTCTAACGTACCAAAACCTTCATCTATAAATAGTGAGTTTATTTGCACTTGATTTGAAGACAAAGACGCTAGCCCTAACGCAAGCGCAAGGGACACTAAGAATGACTCGCCGCCCGACAGTGTATTCACACTGCGCTGCTCATCTGCCATATCTCTATCGATAATTGCAATTTCAAGAGATTGCCCGATGACAGTTAACCTGTAACGGCGCGATAGGCTACCTAAATGATGATTTGCGTAATGCAATAAAATTTTAAGCGTTTGAGTTTGCGCCAAATTACGCATTGTTTTACCTGTTGCATCACCGAGTAGTCGATTCAAAAGATGCCAATTCTCATAATCAGACTGCATTTTTTGAAGTTCATCTTGGTGTGAATGCAGCTTTTCAACATTGTCATGATGGGTTTGCAAACTCACCGATAAGGTGACTACCTGTGCTTGTAATTCGTCTTGTTGCTGAGCTAACGACGCTTGCTTAGTATTCAGCTCATCTTGGCTCATTTCAGGTTTATCTGAGCTCTGGTGTTCATCAATATTTTTCTGGACATGCTGCAATTGTGAGCGCTTTTCAATTAGCGAGGACTCAAGCGCTTGCGCTTCAACTAAAAGAGGTTGCCAATATGACTGTTGCAGTAACAATAGCTCATCAACCAGCGCTTCATTCAATTCGTGATATTGTTCAGAGGCACCCGCTAACCAATTTAAAAACCTTGTATGATTGTCTTTCAAGGTCTCTTGGTATATATGACATTGTTGAGTTAAGTGCTTAAGCTTTAAGGCGTGTTCATCATGTTGCTTAATTAGTTGCACAAGCTGATCTTTTTGTGCTTGCAAGTGCTCCTGAGCGTGAGACACTGCATTTTGTAGGCCTTGCTGCCAATCATCAACACTTTGCTCCAGAGGTAGCAGCAACGCTCTTTGCGCCTTAGTCTCTTCACATTTTGCTTGCTGCTCACCTAATTTATTAACAGCCTCCGTTATTTGCTGCGTAACTTGCGTGAGTAGCTGTTGTGTAGAGTGAAGTTTAGGTTGAGCCGCCACCAAAGTTTGCTCTACTTTAGTCAACTGCGACATTTTATCTGCGAATGCATGCACACTGGCTTTTAATTCATCAACCGCGTTGAGAGGGTCTTGCTCAAATAACTTGAGCCATTGAGGGTGTGGGTAAGCTTTTGCAACTCGCGCCGCTAAGCCTTTACAATGGGTAGTGAGCTCTTCATCACGTGACACTTTACTATTTAATAGCTGAGTGTGCTCTTGCAACTGTGCCTGATGCTGATTCAATGTCGCTTGCGCTAAGCTTAATTGCTGTTGCAAGCTCTGTTGTGCCTGAAACTTTTGCTGCTGAGCTCTATTCAATTCACTGTATTTAGACAAACGATTGTCGATGTCTCTTAACAGCTCTTCATGCCGCGACACGTCAACCAAGGAAGAGGGTAATTCGGCAATAATCGCTTGATTCACCTTTTGTTTTTGCACCATTTGAGCATGTTGTTGTAATGAAGCTTGAAGTTGACCATTAACTTGCTCTAAGTGTGACACAACTTCGTGATAGCGCGTTTGTGTCTGAGCACGCGCTTTTTCGGCAGCTTGATACTGACTCTCAAAATCACTGATAAGCTGTTGCCAATGCGTATCAATGTGGTCCACATGATAAGGGTGTTCGGTCGCGCCGCATACGATACACTCTTTTCCATGTTCTAATTGCGATCTCAATGCGCTGATGTTATCGCTGGCTCGCAATTGCACTTGGTGCAAGTTGTCTTGCGTCAACATCAATTGCTGTCTTGTCAATTCATCTTGGTGCTCTGCATCTTTACGTTGGGCATTTGCACTGTGTTGCTGATGTCGTAAACCGTCAATTTGAGCCTGCAATTGAAGTAATTCATTGTCTAACTGCAACTGCTGTGCAATCGCCTGCTGGGCCTTGTTCAATTGCGACTTTTGGAATTGCAATTGCTCATAGTCAAGTTCACTAAGCACATTCTGCAGCTGAGCAAGCTCTGTTTGGTTAGTTGCAATATTTTGTTCAAGTTCCAAACAGTGCGGCTGTGCCTTTGTCAACGCGCCTTGGGCATCAGCACATTTCGACTCAAGGCCTTTTATTTCATCAGCAAGGGCATTTTGTTCATGAAACAAAACCAAGTATTGTTGTAATACTTCATTTGTCTCTTGCCACTGTTCATTCAAACCAAATAGCGCTGGCTGATTTTCTATTCGTTCTGAAAGCTCAGCTCGCTGATGATTTAAATCGTTAATTTGCGCATTAAGTATATTCAGTTCGCTGGAGTGGCCTTGCTCAACGTCACGTAACTGTTGCAGTTGAATTTGTTGTTGTTCTGCAAGCGCAACATGCTCAGCACAAATTCTATCCAGCTCGCGAGCGCGTGTGATATCTGGGCCGCACTGTTGCAACGCTATTTGCGCCTTTGCACTAGCCGATTCAGCCGCTTCTACTGCATCTTCTTTTTGAGCGATTTGTGGCTTTATATCGACCTGAGACAACGCACTTATAGCCGTCTCGGCATCGAATAAAGCTTGCTGTGACTGCGCTTTTTGCTTTCGGTTATCAGCGATTTGTTGCACTAATTGCGCCAGCTTCGCGGTTTTGAAATCCTCTTTTTTTTGCTCAAGGGCAAACTCGGTATCAGCAACCGCAGCAGCTAGGTCATTGTATTGCAGCAATAGTTTACTCTGCGTAACATACCAAGATAATTGCAATTCGATTGCCTTGAGTTCGGATTTGAGCAATTGTTGCCGCGTATTGAGCTGTGTTAATTGAGATTGCTTTTGAGCTTGCTCTTCATCACTTAGTAATTCGATATCGCCAAGCCGTTGTTTAAATCTTTCAAGGGCTTCTAACTTTGTTTTATGCGCCTCAAATATCGCTTTTCCAACTCGGCTAAACTGCTCAGTTCCAGTTAAACACTCTAGTAATTGCGCACGTTCATCGGCATTGGCTTTTAAAAATGCCGCAAAGTCATGTTGAGCCAGTAACACCGCGCGCGTAAACTGTTCGAAATTGAGCCCTAACAATTGTTGTAAAAGCAGCTTGGCTTTAGACTTTTGTGCTATGACTTGCTCATCCTCTGCGCGCAGAACCACGTGCTCAGCTTCTTTGATTCTACCATCAAGTTTGTTGCGCGCTCTAGCAACCTGCCAGCGAGCAATGTAGTGAGTACCATCTTGGCCAACAAAACCCACTTCGGCATACCCAGACACTGTACCACGGCGCAATAAATGCCTTGGGTCATTGAGCTTGATATCATCGCCGTTAAAAGTCACCTTATTTTTTGAATCAGATTTAAGCCGTGCTGTTTTTCCATAGAATGCCAAACATATTGCATCTAGCATGGTACTTTTACCCGCCCCCGTTTCTCCGGTAATGGCAAACAACCCAGTGTTTTTCAAAGGTGCTGCGGTAAAATCAATCTCAGCTTCAGGTAATGATGCAAGGTTTCGGATTTTTATTGTTAAGATTTTCATGATTTCCCTTGCTCGCTCAACGAAACTAGCACCTCTTCGAGACATTTTTCAAGCGCGCTAGGTAGCGTGCTTTGCGCATCTATTTGCTCTTTATACGCCAGTTCAAGAAGCGTTTTTGGTGCAAGCTCCGAAACCTTCCCCAAATCTTCAAAGAGCAATTCATCTCCCTGTTGCATTTGCGGTGAAACTCTTTCAATACCACAAAAGTGCACAGCTTTATTTTCCAATGCCTGCTCTATTTTGTGACGAAACTGACTATCTGTTTCATTGGCATTTAAGCGCAGTCGCAAATAGGGCTTGGGCTCGTCCTCTGTTGGCAGTTCCAGCGCTTCTATTGCATCACAAAGCTGAGCTAACGTCGCGCCTCCTTTCTCAGGCAGTAATATAATTTCTTTGTACCTTGGTACATAACGCGGTGAAACAGATTTAACACGTGAGCCTTCAAACTCCACAAGCAAGACTTGATGCTTGTAATGACGCTCTGCAAAAGACATGGGCATTGGTGTCCCACAGTAACGAATACAATCATTATTAGCGACTTTTTGTGCCTTGTGTAGATGTCCCAAGGCGACATAATCAGGCACATCACCAAACACATCGGCATGAATAGAGTCAAAACCGCCGATTGTGATATTGCGTTCTGAGTCACTCGAAATGTCTCCCCCTTTTGCATGCAAATGGCCCATTGCAATAACAGCTAAGTTCTCATCTTCTATGCATGCATAAGCACTTTGGTAAGCTTGCTCAACGGCAAGTCCATAGCCACTTTCATCGCTGTCTAAGTGACTAATATCCGCACTTCGTAAAAATGGCATGGCTATTACATTGATCTTACCTGATGAAGTCATGAGTGATTTGACGACATCTTCAGGCTTGTGTTTGTCGAATCGTCCAATGACATGAGTGTCAAACTGATATAAGAGAGGTTTTGCGGTCTCGATGCGATTTGCAGAGTCATGGTTGCCCGCCACAATTACAATGTGAAGGTTAGGGAGCGCTATTTTGGCATGTTTGATAAAAGTGTAGAGTTGCTGCTCAGCAGCAGCGGGCGGCGTAGCTGTATGGTATATATCACCACTGACTATAAGCAAGTCGGCTTCAACCAGCACAAGCTCTTGGCAAAGCCAATCTAAAAAAGCTTGATGCTCTGCAAAGCGACTATGTTCGTAAAATTGTTGACCGAGATGCCAGTCAGATGTGTGTACAACCTTCATTCAGCGTTCCTTTCCTATTTAGGAACGCTAATATAGCATTGCTTGGGGCTATTTATTAATAGCTCAAGCGCCACCACGCGAAAATTATTACAGGTAGGACTAGTAACAATAACATTGGCGCGCGGTAAAGTTTACTCTGCTTAGCTTCTAATCGCTTAATTGCAGAACGCTCATTACACGCCGCTACTTTATCAACATAACAGTAGCCGTTTTCAATGTACTCTTTACAGTTTTGTTCGTCCGCAGGTATCGCAACCAGCTTCTCTTGTTTTTTTAGTATGTAAAAGTCCATACTGCTCACCACATTTCTTTTCGATAAACGGGTATAATTACTTGAGCAAAACTAACGCCAGTTTTACCCAAAATGAGAAAGAGCGCGATTTTAATGATAATTGCGACCAAATATCAACAGTCTTATTGTGGTTTTTGAATTTTTTTTCAAAATAGAGACAATAAATTTGAGAAATATACTCTCAGCATGCATGTAAAATTGCCAATTTATCATCATCTTGGTCAGTAAAAAGACTAGCTATGGCTTACTGAATCAGTTCTGAACCGCGATTTAAGATGTACAAATTTTTGCCATCCAACAGTAGCCAACTGAATTTAATGTGAAAAATAACAGTGAATAGAAATATTTAAAATGCTATTACCTAAAAAAGGTCAAAAAACCGACAATTGTCCTTTCAAATTCAATAAAAAAACACAATAATCTTCTCCACAACAACAAAAATAAAGTAGACTATACGTAAGTGAGTAAACACTATCACCCTCTGCGAAGGAGTTATTTTATGCGGACTTGGCATTTCGCCGGGATCAGCTTGCTGTTGGCTTTTTCAGCACAAGCACACAAGTTAAAAGCATCGATTGCCACTGCAAACATATTTCCAAAACAAGGAAATATCCAAATTGAGTATCGTTTTCACTTGCATGATATCGAACATGCCTTAGTACATTTGTTCAATGAGCAAAAAAATATTTACCAAAATCAAAAAGTACAACAAGCGTTTGCTGACTATGTGTATACCCAAACATCTCTTAGGCGGCTGAGTGGCCAAGCTTTGGCTTTATCTGCTGCACAGGTCAAAATTGATGCAAAATATCTGTGGGTATATCAAGAAGCACAATTTATAAAGAGTAAACCACTCAAAGGGCTACAAATGCGCCATGGTGCGTTAAGAGACGTTTGGCCGGACCAAATTAACCTCGTCAATTTTAGAGGCATCGGAAAAGTGAAAACGATGCACTTCGATAAAGATGATAATTGGCTGACAGTTGAGTTTGATTAAGCTACTCGCGTTATCGCGCTGTAATAAGGGGGAATATCCCCCTTATCCATTATTGGCATACCTGTTCATTTCGAGCCGAAAATTGAGAGTCACAGCGTAAGAAAGCTTCTCCTTGTTCGTCAAAAAAACGACCATACCAACCAAAGTAGCGATCTAATTCTAACTCTAAAAAGCCAAACTTTGCTTGTTCATTCCCAGTGGCCTCCAATCCATCCACAACGGCTTCAAAATTAGTGTAGGGCAACTCCTCACTAAGCGTAACACCACTGTTTCCCACGACGATTTGGGGAGGGCGCTTGTACTGTTTGTCAAAACTTAATGACTGATAAATATGCATGTGGCCAGAGAGCAATAAAGCGACTTGTTCAGGTAGTCGACCTAAAGGGGTATTGGCTAAAGCACGCTGCATCATGATATTTAGCGTGTTGTCGGTGGCCACATTGTTCACACCCCAAAGAGGCCGGTGTGTAACCGTCCAGATTGGTTTATCAGGGTATTTACTTGCAAATTTTTGCAGTCCTTCATATTGGGCTTGATACTGTGACGTTAGATCGTTTGAAAACCTGTCATCACACGCATTGGCAGTGTCTTGCACCCAAATGTTTAATTTTTCAAGCTTAAGCATATACGGGTCAATCATCGCAATGGATGACACCGCAGTTTTCAGAGGATTCGAAAAGTCGCCTTGTGCAGGGCATGCACGCTGAGCAATTCCACTCTCTATACTTGATCCCGGGCCAAAAAAGTAAAACCAACCAAGACCTGCACGGCTACATAGTTCGTGGTTGCCTCTGGCAAATACCCAAGGCGCTTTAGTCAAAATTGCATCCGCCGAACTAAAAAAGTCAGCGCGCCATGCACGCCAAGTATCTGGTTTAGGACTGCCCGTTGCGTTTTGACTATAGTACGTTTCTTCTAAACCACAGGTTTTGCCACCATAACCTCCATCACCAGCGTCATATGCATAAACCCCTTTGCTAATGCTGCCGCTGGTGCCACGATAATTGTAGTCCCCCATATGCAACAGCAGATCCACTTCACGTTTAGCACCTTGACCTATCAGCGTTTTAAATGGCTCCGCTGGCCCATTGCCATCACAAACATGTGCTTTGCAGCCTGAATCTCCGTAGACTTGAATACGCTTGGGGTTGAGAGTCATGGCTTCAAACTTTAACTGCGTACCACCCACGAGATAAGATTGTCCTTCAGCGACACTTGCCTCACAGATGGTGACTGGAAAATTTGCCCCTGGGTGCAGACCTCGTATTCGCATATTAATGCGTTTACCCTCTGAGTTTTCAAGTTCTGGGCACAGTGCAGCTTGACTTTGTATGCCGGGAATAATCGCCCGAATATAAATAAGTGTGTCACCTTGTTTGCTTGGTGCGAGCATCGCATAAGCAGTGATCACTTCCGCTTTTTTTAAGGGCTTTTGGCTGCTGCAACTAGCCAAAATAATTAACCCCAACATAATACTGACGAATCGCATTGTCGTTTTCCTTCTAATCACGTCACTAATTCCTTGTTTAGTGTAGTAAAAACTCTGTAAAGGGGTATTACAAAGGCTTACTTACACATTACGCACTATTTTGCCGCTGCAATATCTCGCCACTTAATATCAAACTTTGCCAAGTACTTTTGTAATCGGCTAGAGTCATTACTTGTGGCTTTTTGAGTCCTGCTAACGTCAAACAACACGCGCCCAGCGGCAGCCATGCTAGGGCTTTGCAAACATACGGTGACTACATACTCTAATTGCTGACGATCAAACGTATCGAGTTGAGAAATTTGCTCGCCACTCATTATTAATGACAAGCAAGATCCATGCAGTGACGGTTCATTGGTGTGCCAGTTACGCTCTAGCCGCATCACTTCTTCTGCCACGTCCTCTGTACTGATCCGCGAAGAGTCGGCCAACGTGGCTAAACGGATCATCGACGATCCGAGATCCCTAAAGTTACCCTGCCATGTGGCTTTTGCGCTGTGTGCAAAATCCAAATAAGCAGCCCTTGCTTCTTTATTGAAACGCACTCTTCGGCCTTGCTCTTGGCTATATTTGTCTAATTCAAAATCGATATTCGCATCAATATCTTCGCGCCTATCTTTTAAAGCTGGGAGTTGATAGGTCCAAAGGTTAATACGTGCAAGTAAATCCTCTCTGAATGTCCCCTCTAATACGCACGCTTTTAAATCCCGGTTGGTACCTGCAATTAGCTGAAACTCGCTCGTAACCTCTTGATCACTGCCCACAGGATGAAATTGCTTGTTTTCAATTGCTCGCAACAACATCGCTTGCTCTTCGAGCCCAAGCTCACCAACTTCATCCAAAAACAAGAGCCCCTGATCCGCCGCTTTTAAAAAACCATCTCGCGCCTGCTGGGCTCCGGTGAATGCGCCTTTGGTGTGACCAAACAGGGCAGCCATTGCATTTTCACCTTTGAGCGTTGCGCAGTTAACAGTCACTAGCTCACCTTGTAAGGTTTTACGCTGCTTTTTAAGCTGGAAAATCCGCGAAGCAAGCTGGCTTTTTCCCGCGCCGGTTGGGCCAGTTAACAAAATAGGCGCGGTGGAGCGTATGGCGACTTTTTCAATTTGGGCGATCAGGCGGTTAAACGCCATATTTTTTGTCTCTATGCCCCCTTTGAGAAAGCTCTCACCTTGACGGCGCTCAATATCAAAACGCTCAGCCAATTGGTCGTATTTTGAAAGATCTAAATCAATGGTCTGCACTTGGCCAACTGACTTATTGTCATTGTGTGGGTCGGGTGATGTTTGTATTAAACGCCCTGGAAATTGCCGACTTTCCGTAAGCAAGTAACTACATATTTGTGCAACATGGGTGCCTGTGGTGATGTGAAATAGATATTCTTGGGCATCCAAATCAAACTCAAGTGTACGGCAAAAATCATACAATTTGGCGTACACCTCGCCAAAATCCCAAGGGTCATCAAAATTGACTTCCACCAAATGCACGGTTGTTTCAGGAGATACGCTTTCAATGTCAACGGCAACATTATGTGCTAAGCGTGTACTTTGTTTTCCATGCAGCAGATACAAGCGATTTATGATCAAATCATCTTGGCTTACCAATGAAATATTTGGGCGCCAACGATGCCAACGGTCAACCCGTTTACCTACAAAGTCCAATTGCGTACCAAGCAAACTTACAGCCACAACTTCTTTCAAAACAACCCTATCTATATGGATATATCAATATCTAAATGGAATCATTTTTATGATTAAAGCGCAATAAGAAATATACACCTTGATTCAATAAAAATTATTTTTCACATTAAAATCAATATATTAAAAGTTAATTTCAGCTTTTAACACACCTTTGGCATGTCAATTGAAATACCAAGCTCGTAGTTTGATAGCGTGTTTCTAAATAACACCGCGGTGCGACTTACACTGTAAGCACGTATTCCGAGGTCAACTACCTCAGTAATGTGTACTAGAAATGGAAACACTGTAAGTGTGGGGTTCAACTCCCCTAATTTGATAGATAGCTCAATGGTAGAGCCACGAAATTTATGCATTCGTTTGTTGCGGGTTCGACTCCCGCTCTAATCACCATAAATAAAAGATAGAAACGTTATTAGTTTTTACATTTAACTGCGCTGAAAGCGCTTAACTATGTGAGTAGCCGCCACTAACACTAAGGTGGGCCTCGCTGAATAAACTTCGTAAATGGCAAGCTGGATGCTCCCCATTTATGCACTTATTTAGCCAACCCAGCGATAACTAGCTGGCCGCTACTACGCATCACAAGGAATAAAAATGAAATTTAAAAAACAACAAATCGTAGCAGAGACAAAACGTGTTTTAGTATACAAAAACAAGCAGTTTAAGGGTGTACTAACATCAGGGAAGCATACCTTTTGGGATTTTAAAAATGAGCTCGAATTTGTGACACACAGTATCGACACGCTATTTTTTGTAGCACCGGACGCAGAGCGTCTGTACCACTCAAATCCAGAAGTGCAAGAACACATACGCCACTACAAATTAAATGATCAAGAAATCGGCTTACTGTACTTCAATGACGCCTTGAAAGGCGTAGTTGCACCGGGCGAGAACCTCTATTTGTGGCAAGATGCAGGTGATATCCATTTGGAAAGGGTAGATATCAGAAATGACTTTTATGTCGATGACAAAACCTTAAAGCAGATTGAGAAAGCAGGATTAAACCTTGCTTCAAAACTCATCAGAACAGCAAAAACCACCGCTTGTAAACCGGTTTACCAAATACAAATTGAACGCGATCACATTGGGTTGTTGTTCGTAGACAATAAACTGGTTAAGGAACTACCAGCAGGAAAATACGGCGTATGGCAGTTTGGCCGTGAGGTTGAACTCAAAACGTTTGATTGCAAAAAAGTGTCAGCAGAAGATGCCAAAGACATTTACCAAAAAAACAGTGCAATGCACAGTATCACGCATCAAAAGCTGGGCGCTGAAGAAGTCGGCTTAATGTATGTAAACGAAGTCTTAAAAGGCATTGTACCGCCGGGGGAGCAAGTGTACCTGTGGAAAGAAGCGGGTCATATTCACTTAGAAAGAGTAGATATCAGCGAAGACCTTTATGTTAAACAGTCCACGTTTACTCAAGTAAATAATGCAGGGCTAAATAGCACAGCAACGTTATTCAAACCTACAGGCACTCAATGCCAGCCTATTATCGATGTCTCTATCGACAGTGAGCACATCGGTTTGCTGTATGTAAACAATCAACTGCAGCAACAGTTGGCACCTGGGCGCTATGGTATTTGGCAATTTAACCGAGATATTGAGGTTAAGGTTTTCGACTTGCGTACACAAATGATAGAAGTCTGTGGACAAGAGATATTAAGTAAGGACAGAGTCAGTCTTCGTATCAACCTCAGCGCCAGCTTTCGAATCCTCAATGCAGCGCAGGCGGCTTCAAGTGTTGAAGATGTAAATTCATATGCGTATAACGCCCTGCAGCTCGCTTTGAGAGAGGCTGTAGGTACACAAAACCTAGATGATCTGCTGCTCGATAAGTTGTATATAAACGAAACGGTGAAAGAGCTGGTGAGCGAGCAACTAGCTGAGATTGGGGTACAACTAATCAGCGTCGGCATGAAAGACATCATTCTACCGGGAGAGATGAGAGCAATCCTTAATCAAGTGGTTGAAGCACAAAAGGCGGCTGAAGCCAATGTCATTAAACGCCGAGAAGAAACCGCAGCAACGCGAAGCTTACACAACACAGCAAAAGTAATGGAAAACAATCCAACGCTAATGCGCTTGAAAGAACTAGAAGCACTAGAAAAGGTTGCAGACAAAATTGAAAGTTTAACGGTTTATGGCGGCTTGGAAGGGCTTATGAACAATGTAGTAAACCTAGGTCAAAAACAAGGAGGCCAACATGTGTAAATCACAATACGAGTTATTGGGTAATAATACCAAGCATCCGATAAAAGCTTGGACAAAAGGCGTTCCTTTTGAGCCCGAGGCACAGCAACAGCTTAAAAATATCGCATCAATGGATATCGTACACAGCCATATTGCCGTGATGCCTGATGTACACCTAGGTAAAGGTGCCACGATAGGCAGTGTAATCCCGTCAGTGGATGCAGTTATTCCTGCTGCAGTAGGTGTGGACATAGGCTGTGGCATGGTCGCCACCAGAACCACACTAAAGGCCAGTGACTTACCCGATAACTTAAAGTCGATACGTAGCGCTTTTGAAGCCGTTGTACCGCATGGTCGTACAACAGGGCGAGGCAAGCGTGATAAAGGGGCTTGGGGAAATATACCCAAACTGGTACAAAAAGAGTGGCTAGCGTTGGAGCAACGTTTTGCTCAGATTTGTGCAAAACACCCAGCAATCGCCAAGAGCAACCATGTAAACCACTTGGGTACTATGGGTACAGGTAATCACTTTTTGGAGCTTTGCTTAGATGAAGCGCAAAATGTATGGCTAATGCTGCATTCAGGGAGCCGAGGCGTGGGCAACCGCATAGGCACTTACTTTATTGAACTGGCAAAAAAGGAGATGCAACGCCACCAGCAGCACTTACCCGATATGGACCTTGCTTACCTTAAAGAAGGTAGCATCTATTTCGATGACTATGTAGAAGCCGTAGAATGGGCACAAGATTTTGCAGCAAAGAACCGTGAAATTATGATGTTCAATGCATTAAAAGCGCTAAAAGAAGAGCTGCCAATGCCATTTGAGACGGTGGATGTAGCGGTTAACTGTCATCACAATTACATCTCAAAAGAGGTGCATTTTGGTAAAGCGTGTTATGTCACCCGAAAAGGCGCCCTTCGTGCAGAGCAAGGTGAAATGGGGATCATTCCGGGAAATATGGGCGCTCGTTCATACATTGTTAGAGGCCTTGGCAATCCAGATAGCTTTAATAGCTGTAGTCATGGCGCAGGGCGTGTTATGTCGCGCACTAAAGCCAAAAAAGTCTATAGTATTGCCGATCATGAAGCTGCAACAAAAGGGGTAGAATGCCGTAAAGACGCAGCTGTAATAGATGAAATACCGCACGCCTACAAAGATATAGATAAAGTTATGGCTGCACAGCAAGACTTGGTAGAAGTCGTGCACACATTAAAACAAATCGTTTGTGTAAAAGGATAAGAATGACAACAACGACAAACAAACCAACTATCATCATTGACGGTTCAAAGGGAGAAGGCGGTGGCCAAGTCCTACGAACCGCTCTTAGCCTATCGATGTTATTAAATCAGCCTATTGAGATTAAAAATATCAGGGCAGGAAGAAAAAAGCCGGGGCTAAAGCGCCAACACCTGACATGTGTACTTGCTGCTCAGCAGATATGTGATGCACAAGTAACTGGGGCCGAGCTTAATTCTCAACATATCACTTTTGCACCAAACTCGGTGCAAGCTGGTAATTATGAATTTAAAATCGGCACAGCAGGTAGTACAGTACTAGTTTGCCAAACTATTTTGCTGCCACTGGCACTAAGTGGTAAAGCGTCCAAAGTCAAACTACAAGGGGGCACCCATAATGGCATGTCTCCTTCTTTGACCTTTTTGGAGCGTTCGTTTATGCCTGCACTAAAAAGCATGGGATTAAACTGCGAAATCACAACACATAAACTGGGTTTTTTCCCAGCTGGTGGTGGTAGTTGGCAAATAGATATTTCTCCACTGGCGTCTCTAAAGCCTTGCCAGTTTGAGCAACCTGGTGCAGAGTTAGAGACTCAACAAAGTAACTGTCATTCGCTTTCGATTATCGCAGGAGTAAGAGACTCCGTGGCCAATAGGGAAATCAAAGCTGCACAGTCGCTATTGGGTTGGAGCGCAGCAAACACCGAAATAGACAGAGCTAAAGCCTTTGGCAACGGCAACAGCTTTCACTTAAGCGTAGGGCAGGGCATGCAAGTCGCCATGTTTGAACAAATTGGCGAGCTCGGCCTCTCCGCTGAACGAGTTGCGGGCCGCACGGTTAAAGCACTACAACATTATTTAAAGTCTGGCGCAGCAGTTGAGGAGCACTTGGCAGACCAACTTTTATTGCCCATAGCACTTGCAGGCGGCGGCAGCTTTACTACCTCTGCGCTGAGCAGTCATACAACGACCAATATCAACGTTATTGCACAGCTCAGCGGCATACAAATTAAAACACAACAACTCAACGAACTCCTTTGGAAAGTTTATTTGGATTAATAATGGATAAAGCAGTCTTATCAATCGAACCAAATGCACGCACAGAAGTCATGGCCCGCATCAAGAAGGCTGAACAAGAACACAATGTAAAGGTCCTTTACGCTATCGAGTCGGGCAGCCGTTCATGGGGGTTTGCATCACCGAATAGCGATTATGACGTCCGCTTTATTTACGTTCACCCTAAAGATTGGTATTTGTCTGTCATGTTAGAAGATAAGCGTGACGTGATTGAGTACCCGATAACGGATGAGATTGATATTAATGGCTGGGATCTGCGAAAAGCACTCAAACTTTTAAAGGCATCCAATCCTGCGATAGGAGAGTGGCTCAACTCTCCCATTGTCTACATCAATGAAGATAAGTTTAAGACTCAAGCCCAGGCTCTTTTTGCTCGCTATTACAGAACTGAACGCGGCCTATACCATTATATAAATATGGCAAAAAGCAATTATAGAGGCTACCTCAAACAGGAAAAGGTGCCTTTGAAAAAGTACCTTTATGTATTGCGCGCTCTATGTGCAGCAAAGTGGATTGAAAAATATGACAGCCCTCCACCAATTGAGTTTTCCGTGTTGGTTAACTCAGTGATAGAGGATACTCAACTGTTGTTAGAATTAAACGCTTTGGTTGCCAAAAAACAGCAAGCTACCGAAAAATCGCTAGCCCCCAAAATAATAATGTTAAATACCTTTATTGAGTCAGAACTCAGTTATTTTGAAGACAATATCAGAAAGTCAAATAGTCATGAGCAGGATACACACCATTTAGATGCCTTTTTTAGAAACTGGCTCGAAAACGCATTTATCTAGTTAGTAAAAAATTGATCTGTAGTGGCTAACCCCAGCCACTACAGCAGCTTGCCTATCTCTTTAGCTACGGTTTCAACACGTTTGGGACATACATAGTTTCGCCTAGTGCACAAATATACAGTTTCAAACACAGGGTTGTTCAAAGTGTGAATCGCTACCTTTTCTTGCAGCCCAAATGCCTCCACCGCAGGAGCTGGCAAAACAGTAAAACCAAACCCCATGGATACAGGTTGTAAAATCAGGCCAATTTGATTCGAAAACCCTTTCTTTTTGAGCAAACTAGCGTGCTGAAACTCTGGATAGTTTGCACCTAAGAGTAAATTTGCGTGGTGGCTACCATCTGGGTGATCAACAAAACCAAGTTCACTGATGGATTGCCATGACGGCTGCGCCAAACAAGCAGGCGTAACAAGTAACAGTTGTTCTTTGGCAATCGATTGGCTACATACATCTTCTAATTTACTTTTTGCGGTCATTAGGCCTAAGTCGACCGTTTTATTAGCCACAGCCAATTCGATTTCTGAATTCGGAGCGAAACGGTAGTCTATGACTAGATTTTGGTGCTTCGCTTGCAAGTCCAATAAATGAGGGTACAACTTCAGCCCCAAACTGCCTGGCGACATAATACGCACACAGCCTTCATAAGCAGGGTCATCGCCAATGGACTGTTCTAAATCAATAAGATCATCCAATATCGCTCGTCCATGATTATGCAGCTTTTCTCCGGCAGGAGATAATGAAAAGCGCTTGCCATCACGCACAATAAGCACCTGATTTAATTGAGCTTCTAATTTACTAATATGCTGACTCACACCTGACTGCGTCATATGCAAACTCTCTGCTGTGCGCGTGAAGTGACCTATCTCAGCCAGTGTGCAGAACGTACGTAGCCAAATCAAATTAATCATTACAATATATTATTAATATAAGAACAAATGATAATTTCACATTATAGCTGGAGATTTGTAACCTGCACTCAAATTATGAGGAGCACATATTATGAGCAAGGTATATCCACGAAACTTTTCCCACATAGGTATCTCTGTACCTGACCTTGAAAAAGCAGTTGAATTTTACACTGACGTATTAGGCTGGTATTTAATCATGACGCCAACACAGATAACTGAAGATAACAGCGCAATTGGAGAGATGTGTACTGATGTTTTCGGAGCTGGCTGGGAGCGATTCCGCATTGCGCACCTATCTACAGGAGATAGAATTGGCGTCGAATTATTTGAATTTAAAAATCAAATCAATCCAGACAACAACTTCGAGTACTGGAAAACGGGTGTATTTCACTTTTGTGTTCAAGACCCAAATGTTGAAGAGCTTGCCGAACGCATCGTCGCAGCTGGCGGAAAAAAGCGCATGGAGAAGCCCCGCTACTACTACCCAGGTGAAAAGCCTTATCGTATGATTTACATGGAAGACCCATTTGGCAATATTCTAGAAATCTATAGCCACAGTTATGAGCTAATTTACGGCGCTGGGGCATATTAACTTTACTTTTCTAAAGGCGCAGACAACGCGCCTTTTTTTGAGCACCCGCTTTATGACCACTTGTAAAATGCCTGTCCACTTAGAGTTAGTTGTACTTATTTGCTTTGGATAGCGATTATAAAACAACCTCAAACAAAGTTTTTGCTGATTCCCTTTTATAGGTATAGTAGAATATTTGCCCTATTTTCTAGATGTAATTTGAACGGCATTCAGCTTGCGGGCTCACAGTGCCATTTGAGGAGAAATAATGTTCAAAAGGTGCTTTTATAAAAGTACGTATATCTCAGCCGCTTTTGCGCTGTTAAGCCTTACTGCATGTGGTGGTGGAGGTTCAGATAACTCCAGCTCTGGTGTGACATCACCTCAATCAAACGTTGATACCACGGCCCCGGTTATTACCATCAATGGCTCAAAGAGCGTCACGCTAATGCTTGGTGAAAGCTATACTGAGTTGGGTGCATATGCAACTGACAATAAGGATGGCGAAGTAAGTGTTGGAGTATCAGGCACACTTAACCTTAATCAAGTAGGCACTTACACTCTGACTTATAGTGCTACAGACAGTGCAGGGAACACAGTCAGTGTGCAAAGAACAATTTCCATCGTCGCGCCCAACGACACAACAGCACCTATTGTGACATTAAAAGGTGATAGCCAAATTACATTGCAATATGGTGATACATATCAAGAACTAGGCGCGACAGCGACTGACAATATCGACAAAGTGGTCGAAGTCACTATTACCGGACACGTAAATACATACCAACCAAGTGATTACACGCTAACTTACTCTGCTACCGATCTGGCAGGTAATCAAGGCACCGCAACGCGGACAGTAACTGTACTTCCAGAGCAAGATACGACGGCACCCGTATTAAGTTTAAACGGTGACAATTATATTAAGCTATTTTTGAATGAAGCCTATGTCGAACTAGGCGCGATAGCAATTGACAACGTTGATGGTGAGCTGACAGCAACCGCTTCAGGTACTGTGGTTACTGATACTGTTGGCAAATATACCGTCACCTATACCGCAACAGATAAAGCGGGTAATCGCGCGAGCATTGACCGTACCATTGATGTAGTAATACCTCGAGAGTTCATCACCACATGGAAAACAGACAATGTAGAGCAGGGCTCAACTGATGAATACACAGTAAAAATAGACACAATCGGAGATGGGTATAACTTCCAAGTTGACTGGGGCGATGGTAATTTGAGCACTGATGTGACAAGCACGGTCTCTCATACTTATGAGTCTACTGGTACATATACAGTTAAAATCTCTGGTGATTTCCCGCGCTTTTATTTTGGAGAGCGAGAAGCAGACAGAATTAAATTGCTCTCTATAGAGCAGTGGGGTGATATACGTTGGTCTTCAATGGAGTATGCATTTCTCGGCAGCACAAATTTAGTAGTGAATGCGACTGATGCGCCCGACCTAACCAGAGTTACAGATCTATCATATATGTTCGCTGGAGCCAGTTCGTTTAACCAAGACATTAGCCACTGGGATGTATCGAATATCACAGCAATGAGTGCCATGTTCCAAAATGCCTCCAGTTTTAACCAAAACATAGGGAATTGGGATGTGTCCAATGTTCAGTACATGGGCTACATGTTTTACGGCGCAACAGAATTTAACCAACCAATTGGGGGTTGGGATGTTTCAAGTTTGAAAGACATGTTATTTATGTTTTATGAAGCCAGTAGCTTTAATCAACCCATAGGCAACTGGGATGTCGGCCGAGTCTATAAAATGACAGCCTCTTTTGCTGGTGCCACCGCATTTAATCAAGACATTGGTGACTGGGATACATCGGAAGTATTTTACATGGGCAGAATGTTTGATGGCGCTTCATCATTCAATCAAGATATTGGGCGCTGGCAAGTATCCCATGTTGCCTACATGAATAGCTTGTTTAGAAATGCCACTGCATTTGATCAAAACCTTGGCAACTGGGATATTTCAAACCTTGTAGATATGCGCAGCATGTTTCAATATATAACGCTTTCTGTAGAAAACTATGACGCACTGCTTAAAGGTTGGAGCCAATTGCCTAACCCACCTACAAAAATAGGCTTTCATGCTGGGAATAGTAAATACTCAGCGAGTGGTAAAGCTGCACGAGACATACTAACCGGTGTCCACGAGTGGAATATCGCTGATGGCGGGCAAATCGAATAGTTAAAATGACTTAACTCCAGGCCTTGGTCAATACTGGCAAGGCCTAGTAGAGTTCAATCATCTAACTAACTTTTTACATGTTTACTTCACGGCTTAATTAGACTTATCGTCTGTATAGCCTCCCAAGACGCCATATAATGTGTTCACATCGATTGGCTTGCCAATATGAGAATCAAAACCCAATGATAGATACTTATTGACATCTTCCACCATAACGTTTGCAGTCAGTGCAATTACAGGCAGCTTATGGTTTATCACTTTTATCTTTTGTTGCGCTTCAACCCCATCCATTTCTGGCATGTGGATATCCATAAGTACCAAATCGAACTGCTCGTCCAAAATAGCTTGTACTGCAAGTTTGCCATTAGCCACCAGCGTTAAGTCAGCTTTAGTCGGTTGTAACATGGCACGGATCAAAGTTTGGTTAATTGCATTATCTTCTGCTATTAAAATCTTTTTCCCTAACAAACTTGGGGCTGTTAGTGACTTTCTAACAGCAGGTATTGAGTCATCAGAAGCTTCAATCAATGGCAGTATTACTTCAACTCGGGTCCCCTTGCCGACCTCACTATAAATGTTTATCTCCCCTCCCATCATTTTAATTAAATTAATGGTGATCGACATCCCAAGGCCTGTTCCCCCATATTTACGAGTTGTCGATGAATCAGCTTGGCTAAAACGCTCGAAAATACGGCTTTGAGCTTCTTGCGTCATACCAATGCCCGAATCAATAACATTAATTTTTATTGCTTGTTTTCCACATTTTATTACCTGGCTTAGCTCAATGCGTACCTCTCCAGCATCAGTAAATTTCACAGCATTGGATGAAAGATTAAGTACGATTTGCTTTACTCGAACTACATCGCCAATCCAGCTATCTACAAAACCTGGCTCAATGGTGGTTATAAAGTTGATATTTTTGCTGCTGACAAGTGCATCTAGGTCATACCGCACAGAATCGAGTACTTTACTAAGGGAAAAAGCACTCTGCTCCAAAGTTAATTTGTTATCTTCAATTTTAGAGTAGTCCAAAATATCATTGATAATCGTTAACAAGCTTTTCGCTGAGTAAGCTGCGTTTGAGAGTATCACTTTGGAACTATCATCCATTGATGTACTTTCCAAAAGCTGCAAGCCGCCCAATATTGCATTCATCGGGGTACGTATTTCATGACTCATGTTAGACAAAAAATCAGACTTAGATTTGGTGGCAAGTTCGGCTTTCTCTTTGGCCTCTTTGAGTGAGTTTCTAATTTTTACATTTTGATCAATATCAGACACCGATCCTGCCATCTCCTTTAGCTCACCATCTCTGGTGTAATAGGGAGTACCTCGGCTTCTAAACCAAGCATACTCTCCTTCTTTATTACGCAGTCGATGCTGAATTTCAAATGTCTTACGCTTTTGAATTGATGATTCAACTACTTGCATGGTTCGCTCAACATCATCAGGATGCAGCAAGGTCTTAAACACAGCAAAAGTTGGCTCAAATTCTAGTGGCTCGTAACCCAGCATGGCGAAAAGATTGTCAGACCACTCCACATGATCCTGAACAGGATCAACCCAATGCCAAAAACCATCTTGAGAGCCTTCAGCGACAAGCTTAAGCTTGTTCACAGCTAGCTTGAGTTCTTCTTCTTTGATGCGCAATGCTGAAATATCTTGAAAGATAGATACCACAGCCCCTTTATAGCACTGAAAATAAACGCTCGAAAATACACTGTCTATCCGTTCATCGGAGTAGGTAAGTGACTCATAATCAAAGTTACCGCCATTTTTTGCGATATAGAGCATACGTTCAGGTATTTCGGTATCTATTAATGCAGGAAATGCCGCTTCTAGATGACTGCCAATGAGAGGGCTGTGATCAAAGCCAAGGATGGTTTCTGCGGCGCGATTAAAACCTTTAAAGACCAGTTGATCATTGTCATTGAGTTCCCATAGGTGGTATCCCATTGGCATATTGTCAACGACACTCTGGCTATAACGAATTTGATTTTCTAGGTCGCTTTGTGTGCGTTTTAGATCCGTTATATCAGTACCGCAACCAATCATCATTCCATTTGATAACCTAAAATTAGCCCATAACTGCCTTCGCTCGTCATTATTTTTAATACGTACAGGGTACTCTCTAAATATGCCCTGAGTTGCAGTAATATCTTTAAATACTTGCTCTCGGATAGACTCATCCGGATAGAAGTATTCCATTAAGTTAGGGGTATTCCTCGCCTCTTCAAAGCTGTAGCCTAATTGCCGTTCACACGAACGATTCCACAGTAAACATTGACCACTTTCATTGAAGGAGTTCACCATTATTGGTAACAGATCCACAAGCTCTTCAAATAATTGCTTTTGCTCTCTTACCAATTTACTGATATCAGACAATGCCTGTTCAACTTGAACCCTTTCAGTGATATCTGTACACATGCTCAAAATACCGTAAACAACTCCATGTCTATCGCGCAAAGGGACTTTACTGGTCAAAACATGCCCTTGACCTCCATCACTCAAATGATAAGGCTCTTGTATGTCTAGTTTTGCCATTCCACTTTCAAGCACCTGTCGATCATCATCTCGATACTTCTGAACATGTTCGCCATTACGCTGGAAATCAAAGTCTGTTTTACCAACAACGTCTGATGATGCATTTAAGCCAACCACCTTAGCAAATTCATTGTTGCAGCCAAGATAGTTCAGCTCTAAATCTTTCCAGAACACTTGATTGGGTATATGGGATAACACGCTTTCCAGTACTTCTACTTGATGTGTCAACTGCTCAATCTTGCTTTCATAACAAACCCCGCGCACAGCAATCACTGCCGAGTTTTCATTTTTTTCAGGTAAGGCAAGACATGAGATCCTTGTCATAGGCTGGCCGCACGGATTATGCATACGATAACTAACATTAATTGCACTGCCTTCACGAATAGCCAGACTAAAGCTTTCCTGAACGACTGAGAGGTCATCAACATGACAAGTAGAAACGATGAAGCTTGGCACGAAAGAACCGGCTCCACTCTTTGAACACCGCTTCACTTTTCCAAAAAGCTGTTCAAAGGCTGAATCTATTTCTAATTCATCACTTTCTAGCTGCCACCGCCACTGCCCAGCACCGAGAGACTGTGTGAGCAGTGAAAGCATATTTTGCGCATATTCCATTTGAACAACCGTATGTTTATAAAGGGATAAAAAATCCTGAATATAAAGTGTGGTTGAGCAAAATAAAATAGTAAAGCCAAGAGTGGCGCGTTTTATATTTTAGTCTGGGAAACATGTACATCAACAAAGCGCGAAACACACTCTAAACCGTTACGCGTCAGCAAGTCACTAAACAATAGACAGACACTTATATTGGAATGTTAGGATTAAGCATGAGTACTGAATTTCAATTCTATATCAACAGGGAGCAACACCAATCACCCTACAATTTGTTGTATCAAAACTTCGGGCAATTTCATATTCAATCGCTAACGCTTATAAATCGCCCAAAGTAAGTTAGTTATTCTTCTCAATACAATACAAAGCAGTGCCATTTTCGGCTGAGGTAAAGTGACCTCTGGCCCCTTCAATTGCATGAGAAGGTTCACTGGCAACCACTTCAAACTCACTGCTAGCAACACCTTGGCTAAACTTACCTTGATGAGACAATACCAGTATGGCCTCTTGGCCGTTCAGTTGTGCTTTTAGTACTTCTGAGCCGCTAAAGTATGCATTGCCCTTGTCGTCATAAACCATGCAGTACTGTAGTTCACTGCTACCAATTACATCCCCTTTATAGAGTTGTTTTACCTGAGCAGTAGCCAACCTCCCTCCTTCTAAAGAATGCTCAGATTCTCGCGTTTGTTCTTGCCAATCTGTTATCTGAAACTCACCTTGCCACTTCATAATCTCTCCGAGATGTTTTTAATTTTTAATTACACTAACATGTACCTACCTGAAGGTATTGTAAAAACGCGTCATACTAGTTTTGCCATTGGAACTCAATTATGCAACTGAATAATCAAGCAATTAGTGGGGTACTGCATCAAACCAAGAGTGCCACTCATTACACTCTAAGGCGTTACTTTCCATCCAGTGCACTCGCATGCGTGATTGAGCAATTTTGGTTTGTAGACTGGGACTTACCACGAGGCGTCCATCATGTACAAAAGAACTTACCAGATCCCAATTTTCATTTGGTATTTTCTCCTACAAATTGCGAGCTGATTGGTCCGGTTAGTAAAGTCTATGACTATAAAATGACTGGAAAAAGTGGATTGATTGGCGTGAAATTTACATTGGGGGCGCTCGAAGGCGCACTGCCAAAGCCAATTGAAGACTTTATTGATACATCTATACCAACGCCCAACTTATCGCTCCTTGACTTACAAAGCTTGCATCAAGTATTGGTTAAAGTTCAAGATGACAAAGTACGTGTGGATACGCTCGAACAAACACTCAGTCCGCTTTGTAACCAATCAAACCAACAGGAAGTAAAGCTAGTAAACCAACTTGTTGCTGATATAAAAAACCAAACAAATATATACAGTGTTGCCGATCTGGCAAAACACAGTGATCTTTCAATACGCACGCTACAGAGAAAATTTAAAAAGTATGTTGGACTCTCACCAAAGTTTTTAATTCGAAAATACCGTTTGCATCAAGCTTTAGCCTTATTAGATGACGAAACACTGGGCATACAGGACTTAGTTTTAAAATTAGATTACGTAGATCAAGCACACTTAATCAATGACTTTAAGAACATACTCGGCACTACACCTGGTCGCTATACTGACGGCATTTGACCCTGGTATTCAGCTTATATTTATTTGTGTATTCGCAAACATCTTTGAATTTACAAAATGCAACAAGGCGTGACAGTCCTTTGCATGGGTTAGGATGATTGCAACAGGGAAATCATTTTATACTTTTCCTCGTTGAGTAAGCGCAAATACGGTTTACCTGTTTAGTAACCCAAGCAGTTAGCCATGCAATTGTTTAACATGTTGATTTCCCCCTGTCTTTATGAGACTTTTTTGCGCGCAGCTTCTGCGCGCTTTTTTTTACCTTAATTTTGAGTTGTTTTTGAACCACAATTTAAGGCAAACATTATCCTTGTCAGGAAACTGCCAATAATTCATACCGTTCTGTACACTAATCTCGAGTGGCACAACAGCTATTTTCAACTATATTTTTGCTTACAACTCAATTGTAATGATTCGGTGGCTTATGATCTTTTCATCAAGGACAGAGCGTCTAAAAAGACAAGCAATTCAAACAAAATATGACCTTATATTTAATCAACAATACATGTTGGTAGTCAACGATGATGGCATGATCACAGAAGTGAGTGATGCGCTTCTCGATAAGCTTGGTTACCAGCGCCAAGCTCTCATAAACAGGCCTTACAGTGCCATACTAAAAGCAACGCTGAATTTAGACTTCCACACCACGAATAAAAACTCACCAAGCGAAATACAAGTACTTGATAAGACCAAAACGCCCTTATGGTTTCAAATGACCACCCTAACAACAGCAGGCTTAGCACCCAACAGTGCAATGTCTGTGCTCGTACTGCACGACATAACAGAGTACAAAGCTAAAAGTGCTGACTTTTTAGGAAAAATGGAAGCCATTGATAAATCTCAAGCAGTCATTGAATTTAATATGGATGGCACCATCATCCACGCAAATGAAAACTTTCTCAATGTAATGGGGTATGAGCTGTCAGAAATCGTTGGTAAGCATCACAGTATGTTTGCAGACCCTGAATATGCACAAAGTGATGAATATCAGCAATTCTGGCAAAGATTAAATCAGGGATCATTTAGTACAGGCGAATACAAGCGGCTTGGCAAAGCAGGTAAAGAGGTATGGATAAACGCCTCTTACAATCCAATTTTTGACGCACAAGGTAAGCCATATAAAGTCGTTAAATATGCCTCGGATATTACATCCAGTATGCTGCAATCAGCAGACTTTAAAGGGCAGCTTCAGGCTATTAGTAAATCGCAGGCTGTCATAGAGTTCAATATGGATGGCACCATCATTGATGCCAATGACAATTTTTTGCAAACCATGGGCTACACACTTGAAGAAATCAAAGGGCGTCATCACAGCATGTTTGCTGAACCTGAATACGCCGACAGCCAAGAGTATCGAGAGTTTTGGGCCAACCTCAATGCCGGACAATTTAGTTCTGGAGAATATTTACGCCGAGGTAAAAATGGTAAAGAAGTTTGGATACAAGCCTCGTATAACCCGATATTGGACTTAAATGGCAAGCCATTTAAAGTAGTCAAATATGCCTCTGATATTACGTCACAAAAGGTACAAGCTGCAAATTACGAAGGCCAACTTCAAGCCATCAGTAAATCACAAGCCATCATTGAGTTTAATATGGATGGCACTATCATTACCGCTAACGAAAATTTCTTACAGACTACAGGTTATACACTGGAAGAAATTCAAGGTCAGCACCACAGTATGTTTGCCGAACCCAGCTACGCTCAGAGTCAGGCTTACGCTGATTTTTGGCAACAGCTTAATCAAGGGAAGTTTGATTCAGGTGAATACCCGCGAGTAGGTAAGAATGGTAAAAAGATTTGGATACAAGCAACTTACAACCCAATCTTCGACTCAAAGGGCAAGCCGTTTAAAGTCGTCAAGTTTGCTTCGGACATCACACAGCAAAAGCTTCAAAGTGCTGACTTTGCAGGCCAACTGGCTGCTATCCATAAATCTCAAGCCGTTATCGAGTTCAATATGGATGGTACCATCATAGATGCCAATGAAAACTTCCTTGCAACAACAGGGTACACATTAGATGAAATACAAGGCAAACACCACAAAATGTTTGCGTTACCTGACTATGCTAACAGCCCAGAATACCAACACTTTTGGCAGAGATTAAATCAAGGTAAATTTGACAGCGGAGAGTATCAACGAATAGGAAAGGGCGGGAAAGAGATTTGGATACAAGCATCCTACAATCCTATTTTTAATGCCGATGGCATTCCTTTTAAAGTGGTAAAATATGCAACAGATACCACAGTCAGAAAACATGCAATATCAAGTATCAAGACGGCCATTATGGCTCTTGCAGATGGTCAGTTAAACCATTTAATTGACGATGATCTCGGCTGCGAATTTAATACTCTAAGAGATGCCATGAATGGTCTAATGGACAACTTAAACAGCATGGTCTTGGAAATTACTGAAGCTTCGAACCAAGTATTTCAGGGTGCCCAAAGCATTGCCAATGGTAATGAAGAATTAAACAAACGCACTGAGAACCAAGGCGCTAGTTTTGAAGAGACTGCCTCAACCATGGAGCAATTAACTACCACCGTACAGCAAAATGCGAAAAGCGCTAAGGATGTTTCTTTGCATGCAGACGAGGTCATGAAGAAAGCTCAACAAGGTGGAGAAACGGTATCAGATGCGGTTAACGCAATGGGTGATATTGAAGCTTGTAGTAACAGCATCTCTGATATTATAGGGGTTATTGATGAAATTGCCTTTCAGACGAACCTGTTAGCACTGAATGCCTCTGTGGAAGCAGCAAGGGCGGGTGAGGCTGGCAGAGGATTCGCAGTGGTAGCCAGTGAAGTTCGTAACTTGGCACAGCGCAGTGCATCTGCCGCGAAAGAAATTAAAGGTCTGATCCAAGACAGTTCTGAAGCCGTCTCCAAGGGAAGTTTACTTGTTGCTGCATCTGGCGATACATTTAAGCAACTAGTGCAAGTCGTGCAAGAAGTGAACTTAATGATTTCGGAAATCACTGAAGCCAGTCAAGAGCAGTCTGATGGCGTCGCGGCTGTATCATCTACTATTGCGCAGTTAGATAACGAAACGCAAAGAAACATGCATCTAGTTGAGCAATCATCTCACGCAAGCCAAAAAATGATCCAGCAAGCTCAGCATTTGCTCCAACAAGTTTCTAGTTTTAAGACCAAATCAAATCAGGAGTTACTACTGGCCCCAACACCTAAAGAAACATTGCGGTTAAACGTAGGATAAATTAGCAACTTATTGGTTTTAGCGCCTATAAAATAGGCGCTATTACTTGCTGTCAACGGGGTTTACATTCTCAACTAGGTTACATTTAAAATTGACATCACTTCGAGCGAGTTTGAGCATTTTTTGATTAAATTTACGTGCATAATCAAGCGCTTTAGCTTCTAATTTGGCTTGATTGGGGCAAGATTGGCTATCGGCTCCTACCCAAATCATCTGCCAAGGTGTTTCTAATACCAAACATTTAGACATTGTGATTTGCTCAAATGCAGGTCGCGTCGGCCCAATCCCATCGGCAACAGCAATAAAACCAACTCCCTGTTGTGTATAGTACAGTTTGGCGGTATCGGCTGCTTGACTAACATCATACAATGTACTGTCGCAATCAGCTGCCATGGTGCTATTGAGCCACATCGCGGCAAACATCGCTATCAGCCACTTCATGCAACAGACGCCAAATTACACTGAGTCATCTAATTGCTCCTCTCTAATATCAAGTAGTGCTTCTAGTTCAATGAGCGTTATCTCTTGCTTCTGATATCTTCGCTCTTGCTCCAATATATATGAAACATATGATGTGCTCTGAATAAACAACCTAGGCATAACTGTTTGAGCACGCTTCATTATAATTAAACGCTCACTCAGCTCTGTTAAAGACTCCTGCGATAGGTTCTTAATGAATATGTGCTGAGACATCAAAGCATCTAAATACTCAGGATATACCAGCGGGTTTTTCTCAAAGAACTGCTTTTTTTCTTCAATGCTATTTGTATCTAACGCATGTTGTTTATAGTGTTTAAACAATTCAATACTGTAGGCTTGGCTTTCTTTCACGACAGCTTCGGCGGCGTAAAGTAACTTTACCAAATCACGGCGTTCTTTTTCATCGGCATCGTAATTGCTAATAGCAATGGCAAGTAAAACACCGATTAACGTCGCAATTAAAGTTAGGGCAAAATTACTCGCTAATTCATTACGCTGGGTAAAGCTTCTAAACTTAGGAATGAATAATATGGCGCTACATAACATCAAAACTACTGTCGTGACTAAATAAATCATCTCTTTAATTCTTATTATTGTTCGAAAAACTGGTCGACCCAGCTACTATGCGATAATGCATTCAAAATGGAAAGTTATAAACCTGAAAGTTCCCCTTTCAACCAGTTGCTAAATGCTTCAATTCGCTGCAACCTTGGAGACTCAGCGTCGTACATCAATCGATACTGTGCGTCAGGCTCTAATCCTTCTGTATATGGCTGTACTAACATCCCCTGTTCAATATGAAGAGCAGCTTGTTTAGCAGACCCTAAACAAACACCATGGCCAGCAAGAACCGCACTCATTGCCACGTCAATATTGTTCACTCGCAAAACTTGGCAATCTGATATATCAGAGTTAACTGACACTCGTTTAAACCATTGAGGCCAATATTGCTGAGCTTCATAATCTATCAGCCAACAAGCTTTTAAACTGTTAGGGTCGTTCTTATCCAGCTGCTTAGCCACAGTGGGTGAGCACAAGGGCACTATCGGATCATCAAATAACATCTCACAGTGATACTCAGGGTAAGGCGTTCGACCGTAGCGAATAGCAATATCTATCTTTCCTTGACGTAAGTCTTCTGTATCTTTGGATGTAAGTACCCGCAAAGTAATGTCTGGAAAAGCAACCGCAAACTTCCACATTCTAGGTACCAATACAAGAGAGGCGAAAGACTGAGTGGTCGTTATCGTCAATTCTCCAGCAAGAGGCTCAGTTTGAATTTTTTTAAGGCCGTCAACAATACTGTCAAACCCCTCACATATTGCATCCGTAAGCACTGCCCCTTGATGAGTCACGTGCATACTTCGGCCTTTACGATAAAAGAGCTTGCATCCAAGCTGTGCTTCTAGCTTGCGGATCTGCTGACTTACCGCGGCCTGTGTAACATGGAGTTCCTGTGCCGCTTTACTATAACTTTTCAGCCGTGCAGCAGCTTCAACCATGCGCAATCCAGAAATGTTAACAAGCTCTTTATACATAACTTTTACTTATACAACGGTTAAATTTAAATCGTTCGAATACCACAAGTTTATATCACATAATTATCACCAAGATATAGCAAAGGATATAAAGAATGAGACCAGAACTAACAGATAAAGATAGAAAAAGTAAAATAATAAAAGGCAAAAAAATTGAAATTTGGCTAAGAGTAATAGGAAAAAAATTACACTTAGTGCATTTATGCACCCACAAGTAAAATAATTTAAAATTATGGAAGTAAGTCATCGAAAACTGCATTGATTGTTATACCGAGAGTGACACTATATAGGTCAAGCTTTTTACTAAAAGGTAGGGCCAGTAACAATTCCAACAATTTTTCACTGTGATCTTTGCAACCTGATCTCACGTACTCTATGTTTAAAGCAGACATTGTAGTCTTGCTATGGAACAAGAGGTAAGAAGCGCATGATTAAAGGAATTATATTCGACTTGGATGGCACACTCGTCACGTCTAGCTTGGACTTTGCAATGATGAAAGCACAGCTAGGGTGCCAAAGAGAAGAAGACCTTTTGGAATTCGTTTCTTCACTCCCTTCTCCTTACATGCGCGAGGAGGCTATGGACCTTATACATCAACACGAGTTGCAAGATGCTAATCAGTGTACATTTATAACCGGAGCGCAAACCGCTGTTGATACACTCCACAAACAAGGCTTCAAACTGGCTATTGTGACGAGAAATTTCAGCAAGGCTGCTCAGATAAAGTTACAGCGCTGTAATATGCCAATCGACATAGTTGTAACGAGAGATGACGCACCGGCCAAACCAGATCCTTCTGCTTTACTGTCTATTGCCAAGCGGTGGGATATGCCAAGTAGAGAATGTATATATGTCGGTGATTATTTATACGATATACAAGCCGCACACAATGCAAATATGCAATCTTGCTTTTTCGCGCCACAAGCTTTGCCTAACTATGCCGATTTAGCTGATTATATTTTTACAGATTGGACGCAATTCACGGCGCTCATCGAACAAATCAACCTAAAAAAGCTGCATCAATTAGCATAAAAAAGATGAAAACCAGCTTATTCTCACAGATAGGTACTGTCATTCCCAATAGGGTATAGCCCAAAGCCTCCAGTCTTGTTAGAATCTTTGCCATTAAAATTTCAAATAACGAGAACTAAGATGGGTAGAGCATTTGAAGTCCGCAAAAACGCTATGGCAAAAACGGCGGCGGCAAAAACTAAGGTGAATTCTAAATACGGTAAAGAGATCTACGTTATAGCTAAAAATGGCGGTGCAGATCCTGAAACCAACCTATCCCTTCGCCGCTTGATTGAAAAAGCTAAAAAAGATCAAGTACCAGCACACGTTATTGAAAAAGCAATCGAAAAAGCAGCTGGTGGCGCAGGTGAAGACTACTCACCGGCACGTTATGAAGGGTATGGTCCAGGTAACTGTATGGTTATTGTTGACTGCTTGACAGATAACCCGAACCGCACAATTAAAGATGTACGTCTTCCATTTACAAAAACAGACTCAAAAATCGGTAGCCCTGGCTGTGTTGCTCACATGTTTGATCATTTTGCAATTTTAGGTTTTGCAGGTGATGATGATGAAGCAGTTTTAGAAGCACTGATGATGGCAGATGTTGATGTAACTGATGTAGAAGTTGAAGACGGCAAAGTTTCTGTGTTTGCACCAAATACAGAGTACTTCAAAGCAAAAACGGCATTAACTGAAGCATTTGAAGGTATCACATTTGAAGTGGATGAAATCACTTGGATCCCACAAACTCACGTTGAAATAGAAAACGAAGACGACGTTGCTAACTTTGAAAAGTTTATGACGATGCTAGAAGATTGTGACGACGTACAAAACGTTTACCACAACGCAATCGTGAAAAAGTAATTCCTAGCAATTGCTAAAAAAGCCAGCTCATGCTGGCTTTTTTAATGCGTAAAATTGTGCTTTTAAAAATCAAAAGTTCGCGACACTGAAAAAGCAATACGCTCGTCAGAAGTATCTGAATCGATTGATGTATCTTGAGCTGCAATTTCAATATCAAAGTTTGCTAGGCTGGTGGAGTATGCTAATTCATAGTAATGATAAGATGTGTCACTGCCATCCCAACTGAACTTATCACCATCTAGCGAGTTAGAAACGGTGTAACTAACAGTAATGTCATGATTTTCTGCAACAGTAAATGCATGTGACAGGGATGAAATCGTATGGCCAGCTTCAGTACCAGCATAATCCCAGCTATAAAAGAAACTAAAGCTAGTTTGTCCAAGAGCGTTATCATATCCAAATTTGGTATATGCTTCTGGGTAGTTTAAGTCGCTAGAATCATCCCCTCCATAATAGCTATAATATGCTATCCCAACATCCATGCTCCATGCGCTACTTAAGTCGAATGTGCGGCCAAAGTAAACATCAACTTCAACGTCTGTTCCATCACTAAAGTCTACGTTTGAAGCCCATGAACCAGCATACCAATTCGTCTCTGTGTCACTGTAATCAAGGCTAGCTTGTAACGCGAAATCATTTTCAGTTTGGCTTATACCATTAAATGTATAATCTGACGCCCCTGTAATGGTAGAAGACCAATCCGCGACAGCAATATTGGATACCAGTGCGAAAGGAAGCACATAAAAGGGAGTTCGCAGAGTTTTTATCATATTATTTTTTCTCAATGAGCATGGTGTATTATTATCACCACGATATTGCCACTGTGATCTTCAGAACACGCCCAAAAATCACAAGTTTACTTTTGTTGTTAAAGTTTAGTGTAATTGGCAGGTTAAACAAGGGATTACCCCTAGTTTTTAAGCTTTCAACAACACCATGTAAATTGTTATTTTAGCAATTAAAATGACATTATAGTTACTCGTAAAAGACGAAACGACAACAAAAAAATAACTAGTAATAAACTATCATTTATTAGCTTTTCCTTTTAATTGCATAAACTTAAACCAAACAACCCAGTATATAAGTACAATATTCCACCATTTAAAAATCAAACTTTGTCCACTTACCAATATTTTTTTATTGAGTTAAATGCACTTCACTTTAAAATCACTGCCTGCGAGTCATAAAAACCAAATCAAAATTTAACATTTAATGTATTTACTGTGCTTAAAAAATTAAAATTAGAGTAAATACTATGAACATTTCCCGTCGCAGTTTTATAAAGAGCAGCGTATTAATTTCAAGTCTTCCCTTGTCGCTCTCGTTATCCGGTTGTACCTTTTCTGAAAATCCATTTAGTCATGGTGTTGCAAGCGGAGATCCATTAGATGACCGTGTTATTTTATGGACAAGGATCACAATACCCGAAGAAGTTAGCGACCGTGTCGATCTTGAGTCATTAACGGTCAAGGTCATTTGGCAGGTGGCTACTGATATAAACTTTTCGACTATTGTCGCCAACGGTCATGTAATCACCGACAAAAACAAAGACTTTACCGTCAAAGTTGATGCTTTGGGCTTACAAGAGAACACACGCTACTTTTATCGTTTTATTATTGATGAGCTAGACAAACCCCTCATATCCCCCTTGGGAAGAACAAAAACACTGCCACTTTATGATGTGACCAACATAAAACTCGCAATGGCCTCATGTTCCCATTTTAGTTATGGTTACTTCAACGTTTATGCACGGATAGCCGAGATAGCAGATCTTGATGCTGTTTTACATTTAGGGGACTATTTATACGAATATGGTAATAAAGATATATATCGCAATCCATTTCTTTGGAACCGAAAAGTTGTGCCAGTACATGAGATGGTGACATTATCTGATTACCGTCAACGCCACGCATGCTATAAAACAGATGAAGACCTACAAAAATTGCACCAAACACACCCGATGATCTGTATTTGGGATGATCACGAGTTCACCAATGATACTTGGCGAGAAGGTGCTGAAAACCATAATGATGGGGAGGGCAGTTGGCGATCTCGCAGTCAAGCTGCTATTCAGGCTTATTATGAGTGGATGCCAATCAGAGAGCCTAGTGACAGCAATCGAGAGAAAGCCTATCGGCGCTTTAAATTTGGTAATTTAGCCGAGTTAAACATGCTAGATACTCGCTTTGTGGGGCGAGATCAACAAGTCGAAATTAATGACCCTATAAGACTCGATGAACAACGTTCGTTGCTGGGTCTTGAACAAGAGCAATGGTTACAAGACAACCTACTCGAAGCCAAGCGCCAAGGTGTACAGTGGCAACTACTTGGCCAACAAGTACAAATGATGCAAATACACATGCTGGGTAAGCCCATAAATGCAGATGCTTGGGATGGTTATCCAGCAGCTAGAGAGAGGTTGCTCGATTTTATTGAAGCAAACAATATCGATAATGTCGTCGTTCTAACAGGAGATGTACATTCTTCATGGGCAGCTAATATCTGCAAAGACCCCTATGATTGGCGAAAATACAATCGGTTTACACATGACGGTGCCATTGCAGTTGAGATTGTTACCTCCTCTGTCACTTCTCCATCTATACCAGTTCCAGGGTTACAACAAATAGTTGGTGATGTAGGTAAGATTCTAATGCCGGAAAACCCACATATACGTTACGTGGATTTAGCAAACCGTGGCTTTGTTACCTTAGATATCAATCAAGCGCGTTTAACGGCAAATTGGCACCATGTACCTTTTGTAGGATTTAAAAACGACCAAGTTCATATTGGCAAACAATTTACCGTATATGCTGGTCAACCAAAGCTACAATGACCTACCCGTTAAAAGTTCAACCAGCTTAAAAGCCCTGTATATGGGCTTTTTAAATTTTTTTTTGATTTTTTCTGTTTATTTTCTTGAAAATCATTTTGACCGTCCATAGATAGTGTATTGAGGACGCCGACAGGGTCCCAAACCAAATTAGAAAATGACTTTTAACCTTGTTTACTGGTTCATAGGAAGAGTAAACAAGCATTATCGCTTTAATGAGGATATATTATTATGCGCAACGTAGATCTAACTCCACTTTATCGTTCATTCATCGGTTTCGATCATCTGGCTTCACTTATGGACCGTGCAGCACACAACGGCAAACAAGCTAGTTACCCTCCATATAATATTGAGGCTTTGGAACAAGATAAATACCAAATTACGATGGCTGTAGCAGGCTTTACCAACGATGAACTTCATATTGAATCAGAGAACAATACCCTCAAAGTAAAAGGCCAGAAAGCCGACAAAGAAGACAAGACAGAACGTAAATTTATTCATCAAGGTATTGCAGAGCGCAATTTCGAACAAAGCTTTCAACTGGGCGACCACGTTCGTGTAATCGGTGCCGAGTTAGAAAATGGATTACTTGTAATCAGTCTTGAAAGAGAAATACCAGAAGCACTCAAACCAAGAAAAATAGAAATCGGTAGAGGTAAGCTGCTAGAAAACGAAAGCTAAATTAATCCCTACTTGAGTTATCATTGAATTTCCCTGGATAAGCCGCTTTTGCGGCTTTTTCTGTCTTATGTAAAGCCCCTTTACAATTTTTAATAAGTTCTTTCGATGGCACACAGTTCATCATTATTACACAGGCTTAACTCTGCACTTTCAACATTAAAAGGTGGTTGCCTAGTATTAGGTTCAATGCCTTTTTCTAAACATGCTTTTCGATAGGCTTTAGACTCGATTGAATTGTCAATTGTCCGAGTGGCATTAGCAAATATCGCCGAAACAGCAGCAAGAGCAACCGGCATAAGTAGGTTTCCTGAGGTTGCAGGTAGACGACCATCTTTAGATTTATAATAGTCTCGTGACACCTCTGTCACTTCTCGCTCTACGTCGCAGACTTCATCATAGTAAATCTGTTTCTTGGGGTGATATACGCACCCACTCAAAAATAATGACAAAACAGCACAATACAACCCGCTTCGTTTATTCAACAATAAGCCCTTTAAACTAAGTATTCTGTATAAAAAGTTAGCATATTGAGTGCCTTAAGTTGTAAAAAAGTGTGGATGTATGGGGTAAGGTTACGCGAAATTGCTTAAACTATATAAATGGCCTGCAATTCAAGTATTGCAGGCCTTGAGTTTTAAATTCTCGAGTTGCTACATAGGTCCATATTAGCTTTGTCTTTTAGTTTTAGGCAGTACATTGAGGTTTCATCAACTTTAATACCATTCACTGCAAAACTTGAAAACCAGCTAAATACCAATGCCAAGCCAATCAGCGCATATTTTTTATAAGGAGGTAGAGTTGTCATATTAATTACCTTGAATAATCTTTTTCACCAGCCCATGAGAGAGCTGAATTTAATTAGTTTCAATCATTTGCCCATGTATAAACTTTCTTGTAGGGCAATTAAAAATCATCGGTAGATGCGCACGTTTTTCACTTCACCATTAAATGGATAGGTATTTTTTTGCGGAGAACCAATACTCAATGGAATATCGTTCTCTTCAGGAAGCACTATGTCTTTGGAACCAATAAATTGACCGTCAATATGCAAAGATAGGAGGTTGCCAGACAAGTGCATCACAAGTTTGTGCCACCGTCCATCAGCATAATTTCCTGCATTAACTCCTTGACCATTAACACGCGCACTAATAACCCCATGTTTATTAATCTGTATGTAATAAGGGTTTTTAGTACCATAATTTCCTTTGGATAAGACGAAGCCAGCTTTACTAGTACTCCATGTATGATATTTAAACTCCAGTTCAATGGTGCTGAACCTATCAATGTCACCCAGCTCAACACGTTGATCGATGCCGTTGAATGAATTCTGATAACCACCAAATACCTGCCCATTTAGGCCATTGCCTGAAAGGTCACAAACACTGTCGATAATTGACCATGCACCGATCAAATTGTTGCCCAATACTTGTTTTGCACAGCGACGCTGCATTAATTGTGCGTCGAACAAACTGTCAACAGTGGTCGTTGATTGAACATGAGCTTGAGGAACGTCAGCAAGGCTAGAGTCATACCTTTGTTGGCTTTCAAATCCATTGAATCCTGCGCCATTTAACCCAACCACATACGGCATAATGACACGTCCATATTTACTGTCGTGACGCATAAATGCCCACTTATCAATGGATTCATTTTGCGCCGTGTTGGTCACATTCCAAAACACTAAGTGTTTTAAATGATTGGGCTGTGCTCCTTGAGAACCACCCATAAACCCATAGTTCCAGCCGCCCTTACTATTCTCTATCAAATTGCTGTAAGGCATATTCGCATGCAAATTATGAAATCGCTCTGAAGAGTGTATTGAGCCAGAGATAACATTACCGGTGGCTTTGTGTGAAAAACCAGCTGCATGCCAATGTTGTGCTTGATCATCAATATTCCGTGCCAGTACATGCGTTGATGCATTGATATCTAGACTCAAATGACCAGGATTACCACTAAATTTAATGTCTTTGATTGTCATCGCCGTACCATTAACCACCGTCACACCTTGGTTAACATCAACAATATCAACATTTTTTAGCCATGCATTTGCAACACGTGAAATTCGTAGTGCGCTCCAACCACCATCATGTACTCCGCTCAAATGATGTTTAAACTCTTCCTGCCAATTACCTTGAATCGTCAGATTTTCAATACCGATGTTTTCGATCAGAGTGGCCTTCTTTAAACCCCAATACCCGTCACCTTGAATATCATGATGAACTGGTGCTGCGAATGTGACTTGGTCGCCCTCTATAGCGGTGATTTGATGATACTCTTGCGAGCGTAAACCTTTTTTAATCAATCCCCAATTACCATCCAATTTATAGGGAGATAGAGCTTTAGCGATGGTTTCTTCTCGAGGGTCAAAGCGAGATAGCTGAACCCACTGGCCAACTTTAAGTAAACTGCTGTCGCTAACTCGTAACGTTCGCGTAGAGTGCCTAAGATGTGTAGAAGTCACATCCGTGATAAATTTTTCACCACTAGGTGATACGATTTTTTGACTGACCCCCTTCACGCGAGGGTCACGGTTATCATAGTCATAACCGATTTCAAATAAATATGGACTGGTCCACATTTTCGATGGGTACACTAAATCTAAGTGCTTTTCCATGTATAAAATACTTTGCTTACTTTCACCTCGTAAAACCATATTGCCACGGGAAAGTCTGATAGAAGCGCCTGCGCGGCTCTTTCTACCTGCAACAGTATCGGACATATCAAGATGCTCAATATCAGCTTCAGTATTTAGGTCGTAGATGCCATTAGGAAAATAGATAATAGCACCACTTCCACCAGCATCAATGTAAGCTTGTGCTGCAGTAATTGCATCACGTACAGCTTGCTTATCTGAGCGCCCCAACTTTATATCAGCGCCGTATTCTGTGACATCAAATGTACGGTAACCCAGACTATCTAATTGGGGGATCGGTTGATTGGAAAACTGATAACCTGCGTAGGAGTAATTTGCCACGATCTGATCATCTGCGATCTTCGAACTAGGATCTCTGAGATCTGACTGAACAGATCTGGACTCAAGATAACTATGCCAAAAATCATTTGCATAGCTTTGTATAGGGAGAGCACTTGCGATAGCACACAGTGCTGATACAAGCGTTTTACTTGAATAACTTTTCATCTCTAACCTCAATTTGCTAACAATTTAGCGGTATTGGGTAGATCTGGCACACACATCCATAGTGAGTATTCATAACACTCCTGATTATGAAGCAACCCCGCTATCGTGGGTTCTGTAAAATAATACAGAGCCTTTAGACCGGAAGCTTTGCGTCCTAGGCTTTCACCTAGTTTGCCAGTAACTACATTTGTTTAAATTTCAAAAGGAATTTATAGGAAGGTTCCAAAAACGTCAAACATAAATTAGAGCATAAATCCTAATTGATTGTTCGGTCAGGAATTTAAAATTAAAACTAATCAGACCACATCAGATAATTTACCTTTAACAGGTCCTAAATTTAATGTTTAAATGGTGAATGTCACAAAGACATAACATATTAAGCTTTACTATACCCGTTAAATCGGAGCTGATATTTAGTCCAAACTAGATATCGATGTGAAGATATTTAGGCGCTAGCCATAGACTCTTGGAAATCGTAAAGTAAACCTTGCTCCACCTAGTTTCGGGCAACTATCGACTTCAATGGTTCCTCGATAACGTTGAACTATTTTTGCTGTAAACGCTAAGCCAATTCCAAAGCCATGACTAGAGTTTTGGTTTAATCTTACAAAGGGCTTGAAAATAGCTTCTCGCTGCTTAGAGTTAATTCCACAACCATCATCACTAATTTTAAAGGCAACCAAATCTTTTTCTAAAGTAACCTCCAAAAAACGATGTTTATTACCATACTTAAGGGCGTTTTCCATGATGTTGGAAATGGCCATAGTGACATAAGTTTGCTCAGCACTAATGTAAAAGTCGGCGCTTGGCAAAGACATTTCAACTGCTTTATTTGTTCCTTCTAGTTCCAGACTTTGTAGCAATTTATGGCCTTTAATTAGATGCGGCTCAGCTTCATCTAAACTGTGTTGAAGGCGAGCAAATTCAAGCATGTGGAGTAGTAATCGCTCCATCTCATCTAACTGCCGATTAATTCTGCCTTCGTACTTTGCACGTAGTGCTTCATCTTCTGTCTCAACTAACGTATCTAACCCCATGCGGATCCGCGCTAGGGGAGTCCTCAGCTCATGTGATAGCCCCCCAGCTAACAACTTTATATCATCCATCAACACATTGATTTTGTCAGCCATTCGATTGAAAGACAGCTCAATATCCCGCAAGTACCAAAGCGTGCCGATACTAAGCCGAACAGTTAATTGTCCCTCACCAAAGCGGTTGGCTGCTTGCCTTAACTTGATAAGTCGTCTTACAAACGGCGCAAGAAAGACCACCATAATAGCAACAAGTAAACCATAGAATGATAAAGTTAGACTGAGACTATATTCATTGGTTGGTAATTGCTTGTCGTATTGATAAACCAAAATTAACCCCTGACTCGTCAATAAGTGCACCAAAACCTGTTCCTGCGTTTCTAAATACACTGGCTCTTGTTGCTCAAGTTGACTATAAAGTGAAGCTGGCAAAGGGTATGTGTCAGCTTGGCGAAAGACTATAGCCGCATTACGGCTCCCTTTTTCGGGCAGTGTCATTAACTCTGGCGCATCGCTTGCTGCGATAGCGCGTAATAAAGGCAAAACTAACTCAACCTCATCAAAAGAGGTCAACTGTACATCTTCGTCCTCCGACGTATGTAACTGATCAATCACTTGCCCCAACAAAATGCTTGCAAGTAATAAAACACTGACCAAAGCGACTACAAATCGCCACATAATGTACCTCTACCAAACATCTTTAGCCAATTGATACCCTTTCCCCCACACTGTCGCTATTTTATAAGGCTCCTCAGTATCTCCCAGCTTTTTGCGCAGACGTGAAATGCGCAAGTCAATTGAGCGATCAAACCCATCATATTCAAAGCCCCTCAGCTGCTGAATAAGCGCATCTCGCGTGACTACTGAACCGGCATGCTGAGCAAGCGCCCACAACACATCAAATTCATTGCTGGATACTTTGATATTGATGCCATTGAGTATCACATTTCTGGTATCAGGGTTTACCTCAAGCTGGCCCAAAACTATTGCAGATGACGCAGAGCAAGGGGCGGTACGCCTTAACAAATTCTTGATCCGCGCCTCTAATAGCCTTCCTCTTACTGGCTTAGTAAGATAGTCATCCGCCCCCATTTCTAAACCAATAATTTCATCCACTTCTTCATCTCTCGCGGTCAACATGAGAATGGGTATTGCCATCGTATTTCTGAGTTCTCGGCACACATCGAGGCCATCAATTCCAGGTAACATTCCATCTAGGATCACAAGCTCAGGAGGATTAAGCTTTATCCCCTCAAACCCGGAAATACCATCATGATAAACAGTGACCTTATATTGTTTTGCTTCGAGATACTCGGTTATCCATTGTGCTAGCTCAACATCATCTTCAACCAACGCCACTCTTGTCTTTTCCATTTAGACCTCTTAAAACATGCGCCAGCGCACAGCTTTGTTTTTACGTTTTTTATAGATCCATGCATATTGCACTTTGCCACTATAAATCATCTGGTGTTTACTATCTTTGAGGCTAAAAGCAACATCCGTTTTCATCTCTAACTCGTTTTCCCATAAACCTATTTTTGTAGCTTGCCAACACTGAGTTTTAACCTCATCAACAAATAAACAGTAATCACCTTTAGTTTTGGTTTGCCATTTAACTTTGATATCTATAAAGCAACTTTGACCTTGCTCTAATGCAACACATTGATCGGGTTGCAACGTAAAAGGTAACTCAGAAGGCTCAGCAAAGGCTGTCAAAGGAAGGAGCATCAGAATATATTTGTACTTGTTCATCTTTGCCCCCTAAAACACATAACTTAATGTTAAAGAGACATTACGGCCAAGCTCACTGCGATTAGTACGATATTTTTTTGCCAGTTTGGAATAAGGGCTATCGTCAATGCTACTGGCATAGTCTGTAATTCCAATCGTGCCATCTAACACCCATGACGCATTGAGTGGTTTAGTAAAACCAACTTTTAAATGAGAGTTGAATCCACCAGCAGCATCATAAGGTTCAAGCATCACCGCATCTTCAGGCACACCGTAATAGTAATCTAGCATCTTGCTATTTCTATACTGAAACCCTATAGACCCATAGAAATGCCAATTTTTGTACTGCCATGAGCGGGCTAGCCAAGCTGACCCATATACACCCTGGTTATATTCACTATTATCCGCTTTGGGCGCAATGATGGCTTGAAACTGATAGTTCCCTAGTTCTGCAGAAGCCCTAAGCCCTATGTAAGCGGTGAGATCTTTGTCACTGCCATCTTTAGGATGAACATGATAATCAAGCGGGCCGTGTGCCGAAGAGTAAATTACATCGAACTCCCAGTTGCCAAGGTTGTATAAGTTGTAACCCATGACCCAACTGGGGTCGAACTTGTTCGAGTTACCTGGAACTTCGATAAAAAGGCCATTCTCAAAGTAATAATTACCACTAACAATGAGGTTTGTACTTGTCTCAATATCAGACAGTAAACCACCAGCATATGAGATGCCGGCTCCCACAGCCAAAAAGCCACCTGATTCGCGTTTATCTGTAAACCCCTGCCAAAAATCAGGTTCTGACTGAGCATTTACGTTACTGGAGCAGCAAAAGGAAAACATTACTGTCAGTAACGACTTAGTTGTTATTTTAGAAAACATAGCAATTTCTTTTTTTTATACATTTGCTAATTAATATATTGAAAGCGCTTAAAAAATAGCGTGTCTGATTATATCAAGGTGTATCAATTTGTATCTAATAAGAAATTATCAGGCAAATAGGGTCTATGCGTAAAGGGGGTTTACGCTCTGCACTTTACAAAAAAGTACAGAGCCAGCGACAAAAAAGCTATTTGTTTTGTGCTTTGTACAAACGCCTGTAACGGTGAAGTAGCGGTTCAGTGTAACCATTAGGCTGGCTTGTGCCTTCAAACACCAACGCTAACGCTGCTTGATAAGACAAATTATCTGAGCTTGGTCGCCCGTTACAACACATAGCCTGATAGTTAGGATCGACGCTATTTTGGCTATCAACTACACACGCCATTTTGGCAAATGTATTTCTTACCTGTTCTTCGCTGCAAATACCATGATGTAGCCAGTTTGCAATATGCTGACTTGAAATACGTAGTGTTGCTCGATCTTCCATAAGGCCAACATGCGAAATATCCGGTACCTTAGAACAGCCAATGCCTTGATCTATCCATCTTACAACATAACCCAAAATACCTTGAACATTGTTGTCCAATTCAGCCTGAATTTCAGATTCATTTAACTGCTTTGCCATCAATGGCGGTGTCAAAAGCTCCTCAAGGCTATCGAATTGACGATTCAAAATCGCTTTCTGACACTGTTGCACATCAACTTCATGATAGTGCATAGCATGTAGTGTTGCAGCTGTGGGAGAGGGCACCCAAGCTGTGTTCGCGCCAGCACGTAACTGATCGATTTTTTGCTCCATCATTTGCGCCATTTTATCTGGTTTTGCCCACATCCCTTTGCCGATCTGCGCTTTACCTTTAAAGCCGTACCTCAGACCAATTTCTACATTTTGACGCTCGTATGCAGAAATCCAAGGCTGAGATTTTATTTGCTCTTTTGGCAGCACCGCTCCAGCACACATAGAGGTGTGAATTTCATCTCCAGTCCTATCTAAAAAGCCAGTATTGATAAATACGACACGTGCTTTAGCGGCGTAAATACAAGCACTCAAGTTTACCGAAGTACGGCGTTCCTCATCCATTATGCCCATTTTTATCGTGTTGGCTGGCAAACGAAGTAATCTTTCTACTTCACTAAACAACAATTCGGTGAAAGCAACCTCTTCAGCTCCATGCATTTTTGGTTTTACAATGTTAATACTTTGAGCTTTAGAGTTGCGCAGTCCATCCTTTTTGTTCAAATCGTGTAATGCCGCAGTTGCCGTAATAATTCCATCTAAAATTCCTTCAAATACTTCATCACAATTCATATCCAAAATTGCTGGTGTGGTCATTAAGTGGCCCACGTTACGTACAAACATCATGGCGCGACCGCTCAACGAAAACATATCGCCATTCAGTGAGATATAATCTCGATCTGGGTTTAGTTTGCGTGTTATGACCTCATCACCTTTTGAAAACTCTTCTTGTAGCGACCCGGTATTTAGCTCAAGCCAATTACGATATACCTCAATTTTGTCCTCTGCATCCACAGCTGCAACAGAGTCCTCACAATCCATGATGGTCGTTAGCGCAGCTTCTAAGATCACATCTTTGATCCCAGCCTTGTCTTCCTTGCCAATCGGATCGTCTGGATCAATGATCAACTCAAAATGTAGCCCATTGTGCTTGAACAATAATACTGATGGACTTTGAATTTGGCCGCGATAGCCAATTAGTTGATTTGGTTCAGATAACGAGACCTGTCGACTGTCGTTTAAAGTGATGACGAGTTCTTTATTTACAATACTATACTGAGTACTTTCAATATGTGAACCGGCAGTCAAAGGAAGAACTTTATCGAGAAACTGCCTAGCATAGGCCATCACCTTAAACCCCCTCACAGGGTTGTAACGGTCACTTTTTTCAGCGCCATCATCCTCTGGCAATACATCTGTACCATACAACGCATCATACAATGAGCCCCATCTTGCGTTTGCCGCATTGAGAGCAAAACGTCCATTATTTACCGGTACAACAAGCTGAGGGGCGGCCACAGTTGCAATCTCTGCTTCAACTTTCTCAGTAACTATTTCAAAGTTAGGGGGTTGAGGTTGTAGGTACTCTATTGATTCCAAAAATGTCCGATATTTCGAGACATCCCAAGTAGGGTTTTCAACATGAAAGCTATCTATTTTAGCCTGTAACTCGTCACGCTTGGCGAGTAGGGCACGGTTTATCGGAGTCAGTTTATTAATAATAGTTGCTACGCCTTGCCAATATGCTTCCTGATCTAGTGACAAGCCTGACAAGAGTTCATGATTTACAAAATCATATAGGCTGCTATCAATGGTTAATCCAGCTTGTTGAATTGTTGCACTCATACCTAGGTTCCTAAGAACGATAATTTTTGAACGGGTCATTCAAAAATAAATCAATTTGTACAAAAACAAACCCCTTTAGCCATTCATTGTAAATATACTCGCAATAACAACTATAAATTTAAAAAATCTTAAAAGTCATCCTAGTGTTTAATTAAGCGCCGCGACACCTCTCACTTATTCAGTTGTGGCAAACAAATTAACTTTAGCTAACTACTCGTTCGAAGGATAATAACCATGAGTGACTACCAGACACAGATAGACCGTTTTACAACACTTTGTGAGTCAAAAAACCTTAATTGGCAATCCATTAACCCTGAATATGCAAGCAGAATGCATCTGCAAAACCGCTTTAAAACAGGCCTAGATATTGCGAAACATACAGCCCAAATAATGCGTGAAGATATGGCACGTTACGATGCAGATCCATCGCAGTACACACAGTCACTCGGCTGCTGGCATGGGTTCACCGCACAACAAATGATGATGGCAGTCAAAAGGCATAAAAAGACGACAAAAGGCGCTTATGTATATTTAAGTGGCTGGATGGTGGCGGCACTTCGTTCTGAGTTTGGCCCACTCCCAGACCAAAGCATGCATGAAAAAACAGCGGTACCAAAGCTTATTGAGGAAATTTACACTTTCCTTAAACAGGCTGATGCAAGAGAATTAGACCATCTCTATAAAGCACTTGATGCTGCAAAGTCAAAAGGTCAGGATTGCAGTCACATTCAATCTGAAATAGATAACTATGAATCACATGTTGTCCCAATCATTGCCGATATTGACGCTGGATTTGGTAATGAAGAAGCAACATACCTTTTAGCCAAGCAAATGATTGAAGCCGGTGCATGTGCGATTCAAATCGAAAACCAAGTATCAGACGCAAAACAGTGTGGGCACCAGGCGGGAAAAGTCACCGTACCTCATGAAGACTTTTTGGCAAAGATCAACGCAGTAAGGTATGCATTTTTAGAGCTCGGTGTTGAAGAGGGCATTATAGTAGCTCGTACAGACTCATTGGGAGCAAGCCTGACGCAAAAAATCCCCGTCTCAAAGCAACCAAGTGATATCGCAAGCCTGTATACAGCCTTTCTTGATACACAAGTGATTGACGACGTAAGCCAACTTGAGGATGGAGAAATGGCTATCAAGCTCGATGGTAAGCTACAAAAACCAACTAGATTAGAAAATGGCTTGTATCAATTTAAAGAGGGTACTGAAAAGGACAGAGTCGTATTAGACTGCGTAACAAGTCTGAAAGCTGGTGCAGACCTTCTGTGGATAGAAACCGAAAAGCCCAATGTTGACCAAATTGCGGAGCTTGTAAATCGCATACGAGAAGAGGCGCCCAATGCTAAGTTAGTTTACAACAATTCACCTTCATTCAATTGGACGCTGAAGTTCCGTGAACAAGCTTACAATGAGCTTAAAGCACAAGGTGAAACGTTAGACAATTACCCTGACCCAAGTGTAGACCCTAAAGCACTGATGGCTCCAGAACTAGATGGAACAGAACTTGCGCGTCTTGCTGATGACAAGGTCAAGAGCTTCCAAATGGACGGTGCACAACAAGCTGGAATTTTCCATCATTTGATTACATTGCCAACTTATCACACCGCAGCGCTTAGCACTGACATATTATCAGAAGGATACTTCGGAGAGTTAGGTATGTTGGCATATGTCAGAGATGTTCAAAGACAAGAAATAAGAAGAGAGCAAGCGTCAGTTAAACATCAGGACTTAGCGGGCTCAAACATTGGAGATACTCATAAAGAATATTTTAGTGGCGACAATGCACTCAAAGCGGGCGGCGAAGCCAATACAATGAATCAGTTTTAGACACTTCAATCCCAACAATTAGGGCCTAAGGGCCCTTTTTTCATTCTAATACCAAGTGAACCGAGCTTTACCATGTGTATAGATCACTCTTTTACTGACAACCAAATTGTGGGATCAATAAAATACTAGCTCACAACAAACGACGGCTTTAAACTTCAAGACAGCTCTAAATCCCCCTCTTTTTCGCCCGATCCCCCTCCAAAGTCTCATTATTAATGCGTTCAACTCAATAATTGAGTGCTAAATACACGACTTCCCTCACTACAAATCGAATTTTTACTAACTTTTCCCTCGAGTAGGATCGAATTTTTACCAACAAATTTTACTTACAAATCATTTTTTTACTAACGCGACTTTTTTCAGAGCAAATTTTTACCTACTCCAATGTGTAAAGCCCCTTTACATGATCCATATTTGTCACACATTTGTTGCATAGCATGCGACAGTCTTGATTTAACTTGAAAAATTATGAAAAAAATATTCGTGCCTTTGTTACTCACCTGCATATTCGCTACAAAGAGTGTATCTGCAAGCATTGATGTTGAAGAGTTAGAGCGTCTAGAAAAACAAGGTAAGTATCAAATTGCATTAGATTTAATCGAACCTTGGCGACTGGAAAATCTCCAGAAAGAAAAGGCTTTGGAAGTATTGTTAATTCAAGCAAAAATCTATCGCAAGCAAGGAAGATTTGAAAAAGCCATATCTACCTTAGAATACATCGAAGAAAATCACTATTTAGACACGGCGCTTGTTAGAACCCTCAACAATGAAAAGGGTATCTGTTATCGCCGGATGTCGCGCCTTGAAGAAGCCGAGAAGCATTACTATCGTGCGCTAAAAGCAGCCCAAGAGCTAGAAGACAACACGTTAATTGGCCTAGCATATAGCAATTTAGGTACACTGTATGATCACAAAGACCAACTGGCGCAAGCCATGCAGTTTCAGCTTAAAGCTCAAAGCTATCTCAAAGGCAGTGATGACCACTCAATTAAAGCGAGTAATTTTTATAATCTTGGAGACATTTCAGTCAGATTAAATGACTATGAACAGGCAGAGATTTTTTTCCGCTGGGCACTTGCTGAAGACAAAAAGCATGGCGAAATAGTTGCAATTGCAGACAGCGCTTTAAGGCTTTCTCAAGTTTCTTTTAAAAAGGAAAACCATGTACTGGCAATAGAGAATACCAATGAAGCCCTTAAGTATTTAAAGCAAACCACTGCTAATGAAGCACTATCACGTGCCTATCATATGCTGGCAAGTAGCTATATAAAACTAAAACAAGGTGAAGAAGCGCTCATAAACGCACATTTGAGTTTAGATTTTGCCAACAAAGCGCAAAGTTCTGTTCAGTTGATTTATGCCCATATCAGCGTCTCAAAAGCTTATTTGTTTTTAGAGCAACCCCATTTGGCAGAAAACTATGTTTTAGAGCTGGCAAGATTAGTTAAAGAAGAGTCTCACTCTCCATTAATGATACAGTACTACGAGGTAGCTGCTGACTTAGCAGTGCAACAAGGGAAGACGCATGAAGCCTTCGAGTTTATACAAAAAGCGCTCGATGCACACAAAGTAAACGATGTAAAACTTAACAACCAAAAAGCACAAACTTATCGGAACAGTATCAGCAGTTTAGTTCAACGCCAACAATTAGAGGTATCTGAAAAAGAAAAAGCGCTTGCTCAGAGCCAACTAAAACACAATAAGTTTATGCAAAAAGCATTGTTAATCGCAGGCCTGTCTGCACTCTTTATTTGTGCTCTTTTAACCTACATTTATTTTATTAAGCATCGGTCAGCAAACCTTGCCGCCAAGCTCTATCAACAAAACTTAAAGCAAAAAGAAAAACTGCTTGCTGATATTTCTCATGAGCTCAGGACTCCTCTAAGTGTATTAAAGCTTCATATTGAGGCTTTGGAGCACAACTTATTTGACGATAACAACAGAGCATACGCAAAAATCAATGACAAAATATCGCAACTCAATGCATTGATTACCGATGTGTATCAACTCTCTCAAGCTGAAAACAATGCGATTGAGCTCAACGAGCAAATACAATGCGTAAGGACACTGTCTGAAAACTACAGCTATGATATTGAGCGCATGACAGAAAGCCATAATTTAGAGTTTAGCAGTGAGATTAGTATTCCAGATGGGGCAACCATTACAATCGATAAGCCTAAGTTGGATCGCGTTGTTACTAACCTTTGTAAGAATACTTGTTTGTATACAGACAGCCCAGGGCGCGTGATATTTAAAATGTACCAAAACAAAGATCATTTAAATATTGAACTGCAAGACTCTTCACCAACCGTAACAGATGAAGAGATCCCAAAACTCTTTGAGCGACTCTATCGTGTGGAAAGCTCTCGCAGTCGAGCCACAGGAGGCTCTGGTTTGGGCCTGTCCATCTGTAAAAGCCTCGTCGAGCTTATGTCAGGTAATATTGATATAAAACGCGGGTCTCTTGGTGGTTTAGATATTTCGATCTCTTTACCAATAAAGTAGAGTTCTATCGATACTTACCCAATGGAGCCTGTCGCAATGACATGCTCCAATTTACCCCACTCTAAAACTAATAAAAAGTAATTAGTTTTAGAAATTTATTACCCAACTGATCCGAGCACTTGCCCTTTCTCAATTGCTCCATTTTCTATCCACATTGCATTGTTTTAATAAGCAACATGAACGGGAGGAATTAACTTATGTCACAGCGTACAATGAAACACAATGATTGGGTCAAAATTGCGGAGCGTAAAAGACGTCAGTCAAAAGTACCAAAACAGTCTAACAAGATCTTACCTTTTTGGTCTCTGTTACTGGCAGGTTTTTTGATATTAGCGTCAGCTTGGAATTATTGGGTAGATAGTAACTCAAAGACCGTTGTGCATGCTGATATAAGTGTTGAAGCGCAAAAACGTATAAACCGCTTTTTTACAAAACAGTTTATGATGGGCAGCTGGAAATTAAGCCGCGTTAACTTTAACGAAGGCGAGCTAAATGTATTTATTCAGATCCCGACAAGACTCGCGATGACAAGTAGCGAGATAAAAGGCTACATTCAACAATCTCTTTGCCCTCATGCGAGCAGTGAAGTTTGGAATGATGTGAAAAATAACTCACTCTACATCTTCCTATACTCAGATAAGCCACGAAATGGCGACTACGCTTTGTGTACTAGATAAAAAAGGGCCTTAGGCCCTTTTTTATTGCCCGTAATTTATTCTAATTCCAGCTTTGCTTTTTCCATCAACTCTTCAGGTAAATCCTTAGTTACCGCCACACCAAGCTCCTTGAATTCCGAAGCCTGTTTAATAAGGTTGCCTTTTCCAGAGTAAAGCTGTCCTATTGCTTTGTCATAGGTTTCTTGTGCTTTATCAAGCTGCTTTCCTACACCTTCTAAGCTATGAAGAAAACTATTTAATTTGTTGTAGAACTTTTCAGCTCTTAAAGCTAGCTCTTTGCTATGCTTACTCTGCTCTTCGAAACGCCACAGCTGCTTTACAATATTTAAGCTCGTCAACAGAGTGGTTGGCGTCGCTACCAAAACTTTATTCTCGAGCGCATATTGATAAAGGTCTGGCGCATACTTTATTGCCTCTACGAAAGCAGACTCTACCGGAATAAACATAATCACAACTTCTGGCGAGTTTAGCCCAGGTAGTCGCTCATAAGATTTGTCGCCGAGTTCTTTTACTCGGGCTTTGACCGCCGCCACATGCTCTTTTAATGATTGCTGCGCTGCTAGCTCATCTTGCGCATTCACATATCGAGTGTATGCATTTAATGAGGTTTTAGCATCGACTACTAAATGCCTGTTTTGTGGAAGATAAACAATAACATCAGGGCGAAATTTTCCTTCTTCGGTAGTGAAGCTAACTTCTCTTTTATAGTCGTAACCGGGTCGCAATCCAGCACTGTCCAACACGTTTTCTAACATAAGCTCTCCCCAGTTGCCTTGCGTTTTAGTCTGGCCTTGCAAAGCAGTTGTAAGCTTACTGGCTTGGTCAGTCATAGCCTGATTATTTGCTTGTAAATGCAAAAGCTCTGTTCTCAGTGCCGCACGCTGCTTGAGCTCTTCACTATGAATTGCTTCCATTTTGTCACGAAAGCCTTTTAATTCCCCTTGAACAGGCGTCAAAATATGCTGTATTTTTTCTTGGCTACGGGCTGCAAATTGTTGGCTTTTTTCCTCAAAAATCTTGCTAGCTAAGTTTTCAAACTCTTGTTTTAGGGTTTCTTTTGCTTGTTCCAATTGTGCTATTTGGGCTTCAAATGCGCGCTGCTTTTCAATCAAGGTAGTTTCTGTATCTGTGAGCTTAAGCTCTAGCTGATGAGCTTTATCCTGCTCAATCTGCAAATTAGATTGGGCCTGCTGCCAAAGTCCGTAATACTCTTTTAGCTGTGCGTGCTTTTCTGTAAGGCGAGCTTGATATTGCTGGGCTTCTCCGTGCAGTTTAAGTTGCTGCTGTTTCGTTTCGTTTAGCTCCAATTTAAATTCAGCATTGGCGTCTTCAAGCAAGCGTACTTGGTTAAGTGCCATTGACAGTTCGGCACGGCTTTTTTGCTTGATGGAATAACATAGCACTGCGAAAAATGCAGAAGCGGAGATCACACCTACACCGAGCAAAAAACTTATGACGCTCACTGGCAGTGCAGACAAAGTAGTCCAAAACATAGTATGACTCTTCTCAATTAACTCTAGTTAAATCATACCTGAGTAAGTGAAATCATTCACTTAGAAGAGAGCAGGAAAAGTAATGTTTGAGGAGATGATAGAGTTAGCAATAACTGCTAACTCTGTTAAAGCTGCGTGATGCTAGCTTCAGCTATCGATGTGTTGTTCGTTAAAGCGATACCCAGCCCCATACACTGATTCAACAATCTTGGGAGAAAACTCCATGTTTTTAATCTTTTTACGGATATTCTTAATGTGGCTATCAATCACGCGATCAGAAATATCAAAATTATCGGGTTGAATATGGTCCAAAATCTGCTGTCGAGAAAACACTCGGTTAGGTGCATTATAAAGCATCGCAAATACATCAAACTCAACTTTTGTCAGGCTCAGAGACTGGCCTTTCAGAGACACAAGCAATTGTGCTTCATTTACTTCAATGGAAGGCTTTTCAGGAGCTTGTACAGTGCTGCAACGGCGAAGTATTGCTTTAATACGCATTACTAATTCTGCCGCACTAAATGGCTTACAAACGTAATCGTCAGCACCAAACTCTAAACCTTTAAGGCGGTCAGCTTCAGATACTTTGGCTGTTAACATTACAATTGGGACCATTGAAAATTCTCGGATCTGTTGCATACAAGCAACACCATCCTGATTGGGGAGCATTATATCCATTAGAATAGCATCAGGGCTGTTTGCTCTCACCCAATCCACCACTTCTGCGCCGTCGGCAATATGTGATATCTGAAACCCAGATGCTTTAAAAAACAACATCACTTGTTCAGCAATATCAAAATCATCTTCGACAATCAAAATGTGGTTTTTTTCTTCCATTAGTTTCTCTTTTTAGCTTTTAATACTCTTAGTTGCAGCTTTACTTGCTTCTTCAAGCTAGAAGATAATGTGTCGTCAAATAACAACATGGTTAATATACTGGCCAAGTCTTCAGAGCTCGCAACTTCATTAATAAGATCATAGTCGCACAGTGATTGAGGTTCAATAAAGTTTAATTGCGAAATTGAGTTTTCATAACACAACATAGTTACCCGCCTTAAGTCCAATTCATTTGGTGTCTTTTTCCTATGTGTGTATTAAAAAGAAAGAATATGGATCAAATGTGGAACAAAACCAGAAAAAAGGGTAATTGCAATTACACTATATTACACAGTAACGAATTTGCGCTGCCGAATGAGCCTTTCGGTTAAGTCATCCCCATAAAAAGAAAAACCAGCTCAATTGAGCTGGTTTATTACAAAAAACGTAACGTAATTAATAAGGGGAAATCAACATGCGCCCATTGTTTAACTGCTTTAACAACGTGCATTAAAGTAGACCTCGGCCTTTTTTAAAAGTTCAAAATTATTTTTAACTTTTTATTAGTTCCAGCATTTGTGCTTCATTAAACTCACTCAACTTGACACCTGCGTCAGCAAACAACGCATCTACCAGTGCTTGTTTATCCTTTTGCATCTGAAACACTTTTTGTTCTATCGAGTTTGCGACAATCAATTTATATACAAAGACAGGCTTATCTTGGCCAATTCTATAAGCGCGATCGGTGGCCTGATTTTCGACGGCAGGATTCCACCACGGGTCAAAATGAATAACCGTATCAGCTTGAGTCAGGTTTAATCCTGTGCCTCCGGCTTTTAGCGAAATTAAAAATACATCCACTTCGCCTTCGGTAAATCTAGCAATGGCTTTGTCACGCTGCCTAGTCTGCCCGGTCAGCATTGTGAAAGGGATGTGCTGTGCTTCACAAAGTGAAGCAATCATATCTAGCACAGTAGTGAACTGGCTGAATATGATGATTTTACGGCCTTCCTTTAACAGAATGGGTAAATGCTCACCTAGCCACTTAAACTTCGCACTTTGTTGATACTCAGTTTCTTTATCCACAAGACCTGGGTGACAACAAATCTGTCTAAGCTTCAATAAGGCGTCCAAAAATGCCAGCTTACTGCTTTCAACACCTTGCTCTTTAAAAAGGTCTATCAGACTTGATTCCACTTGATTTTGAACGTGCTGATAAAGTGCGGCTTGCTCAGAACTAAATTCGAGCTTTTTAATTAGCTCTGTTTTGGCTGGCAATTCACGGACTACTTCAGACTTTGTTCTGCGCAGAATAAAAGGAGCAATCAAAGATTGTAATTCCTTAGCTTTACGACTGTCTCGCTCTTTCTCAATAGGCACTTGGAAGTGTTGCTTAAATTGCTGCTTAGTACCCAATACATCGGGCATTACAAAGTCTAATAAAGACTTTAGCTCCATCAAGTTGTTTTCAACTGGCGTACCACTTAAACACAATTTAAACTCGGCAGACAGTTGCTTCACGCATTTGGAAATTTGCGCAGTTTCATTTTTGATGTATTGCGCTTCATCTAGCACAATAGAGTCAAAATGAAGCTCAGAGTAGTACGCTAAATCACGTTTTAACAGCGGGTAAGTCGTGATAATGAAACGTGCTTGAGAAACTTGGTTTAGCTGTTTATCTCGGTTGCTGCCATGTACAGTTAAAACAGGCAAATGAGGAGCAAATCTTTTAAATTCATTTTGCCAATTACCAACTAACGACGTAGGGCAAACTATCAGAGAAGGCTTGGTAACCAATGTATTGTGCTGAGAGATAAAATACGCAATAACTTGTAAGGTTTTCCCAAGTCCCATATCGTCAGCTAAAATTCCACCTAACTGATGTCTATTCAAAAACTTCAGCCAGTTAACGCCCTGCAATTGATAATCTCGTAATGTAAACCTCTCGTGACTACCGCCCAACAAAGAGACGTCTTGACTAACAGGCTTATTTAACTCTTCAAGGTAATCGAGAAGGCGCTCGTCCGTTGATACACTCTCTATTGCGTCTAGCTCGAACAGTTTCTTAGCGTAAGAAAGCGGGAACTTAAATTGGGAGCTAGATAAGTAATAGCTGAACCTAGATTTCAACAGCAGCAATTCTTCATATATCTCTTTTGAGATAGCATAGTGTTGCTCAGCAATTTGAACATACTGAAACACATTTGCGATAGAATTAACTTCATGGCTTTGTACTTTATCCCAGTCAAGCAAAATGAGTTTATCATCAAACATCACCTTACCAATCACATGATGCTTTTTATCACGTTTTAACTGTAAGGTGACTTTAGGAACCTGTACTTTTTTGCTCTGTTGAATTTCATCAACCTGCCACATTTTTCTCTGCAGGTAAGGTCTCACCTCGCAGTTATACCAATGGTAAGCTACTTCGTCTTCCACGGGTAATCTGAACCCGTCACTCTGTGCTTCAAAGCCTAGTCCAAGTAACATTTTCTCGCAGCGATTGAGCTGCTTTTCAGTTGAGTACTTTGTTTGCGAGTCGTATAAAGACAAAGCTAAATGCTTAAACTCACCGTCTGTCACTCCCAATTTGGCAACAAGCTTATTTTTATCAAGTAACTTTTCATACCCAGACGGAGGCGGAATAACGTTATCTGCAAACACATCTTGAAAGCGCTTAATTACGGCTTCGATTTTGTCTTTTTGTATGCTCGGCATAGTTTGCAAGTGGGCTATTTCTGACGCGCTCAATTCAGACTCAATTCTGCCCAATAGCATTTTTTCGGTATCCAGGTAAACAGGCGGGTCAGACTTAATCAATAACCACTGTTCGACGTCTGTTAGTTTGCTTTCTAACTTAAATGTGTCTTTTTCGGTCTTCCAAGTGAAATCTAAATGTTGCATGTGGCCAAACTGCAAAGGCTTACGGCTATTACCAAAAAAGCAGCGCTTGGTTGCCACAAGCTGTTGCAATGCAGCGAACCCCCAGCTGCCTGATAGCTCGAAATGGCCAGGTGTATTCTGAGAGCGAACCCAGCTAAACAATCGATAATCGCTTTCTAATATGTCTTTAGGCGGGACGTGCGCGTTTAATTGCTTTTCAGTTAGTGCACGCCCTAGCGGGTAATGTCCGTCAGGTTTGTGAGGAGACATCTTTGGATTAAGCAACAGCTCGTTACCCCTGTGCTCCAACACAAAAAGCAACACGTTGGCTGCATCCAAATCAGTTGCCTGCTGTAACAAAGAAAGTTCGTTGAACCAATCGTTGACGATAAACGATTCACCGAATCCGCCTGAATGGTCGACTTTGAGTTTCAGTAATACAGCTGCAATATGGCGACATTTGGCGTTATTAGAGCATGAGCATTGCGCTTCTACAGACGGTGTGCCTTTTACTTGCTCTATTTTTATATGTTGGGTAAAGGTATTGCCAAAATTCCCCATTACCTGTGCATCAATTCGCGAAAAGTCTTCGCTATGTTCTAAAAAACAGATCTGATCATCATTCAGGTACTCTTTCGCCTTGGCCAACATGGCAGAACTAAAGTACTGCTTAAGAAAGCGCTCTGACAAAGGGAACTGAGAAGACTGTTCCTGTTTAATTTCTTCAAATAAAGCTAATAGCTGCTCTTTAGATAACTGCGAGGACATTATTTAACAAGTAAAAAGACGTAAAAGACCAGTATATGAAATTACGGATTTGAGCTAAAGAGGCAATTTACACAAAATTACGAAAATTTGACTGGTTGGAGGTCAAAAAGAGAGAAGTATGGCCTAGGTACCTAGGCCAAAACAAACTAGTTAAAACTACTTAACAACTTTTGCAATTGTTCTAACCTTTTATCTGTCAGCACTTTATCGTCAATCTTCACTGTAACAGCACCAGAGTTTACGCTTCTTTGTACTTTGACAAACTTATTTTCTAACAAACATTCATTTCGGTTCGAAGCTTCTAACTCAAATGTTGTTAGATACTTTGTGATCGCGATGGCGCGTTTTTCATCACTCATATCTTCATTTTCTAGCACATCAGCAGAATACTCTGCGACCTTTTGAGCAAACGCTTCAGGGCGTTCTTTCATCGCTACAATTAACTTTTTGGCCACTTCACGACCCAAATGGTTAGGTGTTGGGTACATCAAAACAACTTGCCTATCAATTTGCTCAAATGCTTTGATAGCATCAGCAATTGCAGTGTGAGATACACCCTCAATAGCTGCAATCTCTCTATATGATCCCTTTTTGCCAGACTCTTGTAGCTTATTACGTGTCTGTACATACGCCTTGCCAAGCTCCCATAAACTCGGTGCGATATACTGGTCTGAAGACACAGCTAATGCTTTTGCATCTTCTTCAGTGAAATCTTCTGAACTAAACACCACATAATCAGCCTTTGCCAGTAGGCAAGCTTTACGGCGTCTCGAACCTGATAGTACAACAAGCGATGACCCGTTTTTCCAACACAAAGCAGGGTGCATATTTTTACCATCAGATTTGATCGCTGGTAAAATATCGGCAACTGACTTTTTATTTAACAATGACTGCTCTCGGCGGTTTTTTCCGAATACGGTTGTTTTTGCTTCAATATCGTTGAATGAGATCACTTCACAGATCAGCTTGATCTGCCTATTAGGATCGCTTGGGGCCGGCATGGTAACTTCTTGACCAACCGAAGCTTGTCCTAATAAATCGTCTAGACTACTACTTTCTACAGGTGTTGAAAAAGGGTCTATTCTTGTATCGTTTTTACGTTTTCTAGCCATGTTTAAGCCTGTATTTTTAGTCTAAGCTTGATTGAGTTGAAGCCCAATTCGAGCGGATAAGCATTTCTAATTCATCAACCACGTCTTTTATGTTTTCTTGTGATTTTAATAAAGATTCTCTACTCGCCAATGAGTCTGACGTTTTTTGGTCAAAAATGGTATTAAATGACGAAGAGCTGGCGGTAATCGCTGAACTATGGTTTATTGGATAACTCATTACCTGCCTTCCAAATGCAGTTCTGACATCCTTAACAATATCCCGCTGTGAATGATTTCCTTTTACGTAGTTTGTCACCAAAAACTGCATAAAATCCCATCCTTCATGCCCGAGTGCAGCAACCGTATGATAAATTTCGCCTAATCGCTTGAGGTATTTATTGTTTGCATCGAAATCTACTGCCTCAGGATGTACAGGAATTAACATCGCTGTAGAGGCCATCAGAGCATTGTAAAACATGAAATTCAATGAAGGCGCCGTATCTATCAATATTATATCAAACTCGTCTTGTACGGGCTCTATGACGCGCTCCTTCAGCTTATGATAGTGTCGCGTATTATCATATCCTGAAGATTCTTTTAGTTCAGTAGCAGTCTCATGTTCAAAATAAAAATCATCCATGCCAGAAGGTAGAATTCTTATATTAGGTATGTGTGTACTTTGGAACGAGTCAGACACAAGCTGTGACCAAGTTTCACCTTCTTCTAGTTCGATACAATCCCTCATCAAATCACCAACTGTTATGGGATCGTGTTCATTTGAGGGGAAGAAACTGGACGAAGATCCTTGTGGATCTAAATCAATAATACCGATTCTATACCTTTTGATATTGGTGGTTGCCAACGCAGCAGCTAAGTTAACTAGCGACGTTGTTTTACCGCAGCCTCCTTTTAAGCTGTTGATGACAATCACCTGTAATTTATCTTGTTCAGATCTATGATCAGCACTGATCCCTAGTGTGTCTGCCATAGCAAATATATTACTTAGCGTGTACGCATAGTGCCCATTTGCACCTTTTTGAATACTTAGGTGATCAAAGTCGCCTTGATCGTGGCGTCTTTTAAGCGTTCTATTATTTACACCTAAGAGGTCAGCTGCTGCTTTTTGGGTATATGTACGAAGTTCTTTATCTTCAGACTTTAGATGTGCACGATAATGTTGTATTCGTCCTTCTAAAGATTTTTCTGCGACTTCAGCTGTTGCTTTCAACAATTTGTAAGTAGAAAGAGCATTGCTATTGATAGACATACTAATATTCCTTAACTTGATACTTATTATTATAATGTCCATTAAATAAAAGGTAAACACCAAAAAAGCATGACATCATAAAAAACTATTTAAAAAATCTTGCTTAAAGTTTAAATAAGGAGATTAGATATGGTTAAATATAAAGGTATATAAGGTTAAAGAGCTCAGATAATAGTTTATCTTATTGTTTTATAAAGTTTTTAGCAAAATCTTTAGATCAAGGAAATACGTGGTAAAGATCAGATCTTTAAGTACTAATAGATCAAAAAAATACTAACTAAATATTGGTCAGTTAAGATAGTAACAACTTATCAACAGAGTTATAAACAATTTGTGTGGTTAAGATCGAATTTATACTAACTTGATCTGGTTAGATATCCACAAACTTTTAAAAAGTACAGCCAATAAGTTAATAAAGATCAGATCTATACCATGAATAGATCTGATCTTTACTAATTTCCAAAGTATTTATACACAAACCCTTTCATATAATGCCTAAATAGATAGTTTTTGAGCTGAAAACAAAGCCAAAAGGACTGAATTCTTGTACATGTACGTAAAATATTGATCTGAGAACAGGCCAAAGTTAGTAAAAAATTGATCTGAAGAAAAACTTGAGAACAGATCAATTTTTTACTAACTTAATCATTTAACTTTTCTCTTTGAATGTGTTGTTATTAGCTGTCGAAAGAATCTGGAAGTAAAATAATGAACCGCAAGGTAAACATCTCTGTTGACAATCTACCCGACTCACTTCGAGGGCAAATCCACGGAGTAGAAAGTGCTATCGACAATGAAAGCTTGGCACTGTTTACAGACAACAAAGATGTAAGAATTTCTTTAGAAAATACAAATCATGGACTTAGAGCCTACTCAAATACTTTCAATCATTATGACCTATGGGGAAGGTTTGTACGATCTGGTCATAAAAAGCTGCCATTAGAAGAAGCGCCAAAAAAGACAATTATTACTCGTAGAATTTCTGAAAAAGTAGATGGGATTCTTTATGATGGTGAAATTAAGATAACACCAGCTGTTGTTAGTAGTAAAAAAGATGGTGAAGAAACAGAGTTTTTAGTTTGGCCATCTGATAGAGAAGAAAAAGTAGAGCGTGCACTGATACGACTTGCTTCAAAGGGTAAGATTGTAAAAATAAATTTTAAGTCCGGTATTCAATATGCCGTTATTTTTTCAATGAATGAATTGGCTCAAGAGCTTAAAGCTGTTGGCCAATCGATGCCATATCCGCAGATAAAAGAATCTTTAGAAGCACTTCAAGGTTCTAAGCTTTCGTTTAAATATCGTGCAACAGACACTAAAAATAGTGATGTTGATGATTCATTTTATGAATCAAACATGAACTTTTTATCATCTTTGCATTTTAGTGGAAAGAAAGGACAGGGCGGCAATATTAAATGCGTTGCGTGTTTAAATGCTTTTGTTCATAACATGATCGATAATTTAGAGTATAAGGGTTATTACTTCAACAGTGCACAAGAGTTAAAACGTGGTCTATCGCGTTGGATGATGTTGAGATTGTATCACTTGTGGCGTTATGCGGCTCCTGGAAAAACATACCATTTTAGACTTTTATCAATTATGGAAAAGTATGGTTCAATATACTCCTCCGATGAAATTACAGATAATAAATTGAAAGCACTTCGTCGTGATATGACGACGACAATGAAGGACTTAATCGAAAAAGGGGCGATTTCAGAATATAACATTTCAAACGTTAAAGATGATCAAACTGGAAAAATCATCGATTATGTATATGAAATGCACCCATCTGCACAATTTTGTGAAGAAATTCTTGCTCTTAACAAGCATAACAAACGCATTGAAATACAAGGCGGTAAAAGACTTGTTGAAGACGCTGAAATTATTGACGAAGATATCTTAGAAGAAATCGTTAAAAAGTAGCTTTTATAAGGGCAGTTAATTATGTTAAATAGACCGTCCTTATATTTTACTTGATACTTAGTCTAAATTTTCTAAATATATGCGCTCAATTAAGTAACTGTAATCCTTTTTTCGAACATCTATATTTGAAGCATTATAATTCGGCAATTCTCCAATCTTTGTTTCTTTTTGTGGATTTAGCAATATAAATGGAAGTGCTCCACTAACGTGGTATCTATTTTTTGCTGTAAATCTAACATTTACTTCAGGGGTTACTCTAGTAGGTCTTTTTATACGAAGTTTGCTCTTTTCACTAAGACTTCCAACTCTTATCTTTTCTGATTCAACGATTTGAAACCAGCTTTGTTGGTCAATTACACGCGGATTCGAATACCCTGAAGATTTATGTAGCATTTCTAGTGCTGCTTTTTTCGATAATGTCATTGAAGAGTGTTTTTTCATCCAGGTAAAACGAACAGAATAGGGGATAGCATCTTCAAAATGAATTTTTCGATAAGCCGCTAACGTAATTAAATTAGGAATTGCATTGTGAACAGCTTCGAAACGAGCGTCATTATTGTTTATTTCGAGAATGGTTTCTTTAAAGGCCTGTTTTGCTTTGTTAACATCGAGGATTCGAGACTTTAATTTCAATTCTGGATCGTTTATTAAAATTATACCTGGATGCCTAGTTAGCACTTTTCCACTTTTTTTGTCGTCTACAAATAAGTCTTGATACCCTGATAAGCATTTTTTTAATGCAAGTTCTCCGGAAAATTTTTCTACAACGATATTTTCTGGGGCTTTTTTTTCGTCTTCTTCGGTAATTTTGGGTAAGGAAAAATAATGACTATCGACTATTTCACCGGATTCTATCTCCTCACAGAGAAGAGATAGCTGATTATTTAGATAGTCAAAACTACTTCTTAAATTAAATTTAGTACTCATAGAACTAATACGTATGATGTGTTCCTATGATTATAGCTAAATAACTGACTTATTACCAATTTTGTGGCTTTTACTATCTTATTTAATCTTAATGCATTAGAGAAAGAACACATCATGCCTTTTGTTATTGATAGAGTAATTTATTAATTTAATTGAGATATCCAATATTTACTCAGTCCATTGTGTGCTTAATTAATTAAATTTTACTTATTCATTACTATGTGAATATTTATCATTAATGTATGATGTGTTCTTTATATATTATCAATTTAAGTTTTCTTTTTCTACTTTGCCGTGAATTATTAAAGTTATATTCTCCTTGGTAAAAAAGTTCATAGGCAATATCTTTACTTGGTTACTTGGTTACTTGGTTACTTGGTTACTTGGTTACTTGGTTACTTGGTATGAAATAAAGAATAAACTAAACCGTTGAATATCAATAGTATGATGTGTTCCTTGTGAGTATATCTAAATTGGTTTCAAGTTCAACTATAACATAGGGCCAAAAATACAAACGTGATAGTGGTTGGATTATGAACTCTGACTTTGAACTCT
>NZ_AUYB01000112.1 GCF_001625655.1 Pseudoalteromonas luteoviolacea DSM 6061
TTCAAACTTTTCTTTTGCCATTTTAAAATTTCCTATAAAGAAATTAAAGTCCAGTCCTAAGACCGGACCGAACTAAAATTACTTAACAGCGCGAGCTGCAATTATTGCGTCAGCAACGTTTTTCGCCGCTTCTGCGTACTTGGAGAATTCCATTGAGTACGAAGCACGGCCTTGCGTTGCAGAACGTAAATCGGTTGCATAACCGAACATTTCAGACAGTGGCACTTGTGCATTAACAAGCTTAAGACCACCAAAAGCGTCTTCCATGCCTTCGATCATGCCTCGACGACGGTTTAAGTCGCCTACTACGTCACCCATGTTTTCTTCAGGGGTAGTGACTTCAACTTTCATAACAGGTTCTAAAAGCACTGGTTGCGCTTCTAAAGCACCATTTCTGAAGCCCATTGAACCGGCGATCTTAAAGGCCATTTCGTTTGAGTCAACATCGTGGAAAGAACCGTCAAATAACGTCGCTTTCACACCTAACAGAGGATAGCCCGCAAGCACACCTTGTTTCATTTGCTCTTGAATACCTTTATCAACCGCTGGAATGTATTCTTTAGGAACCGTACCACCTACGATTTCATTAACGAATTCGTAAGTTGGTGCGTCTTCATCAGAAAAGTCCATTGGTTCCAATTTCAGCCATACGTGACCATATTGACCACGACCACCAGATTGACGTACGAACTTACCTTCAGCTTCTACAGAACCACGGATGGTTTCTCTGTATGCTACTTGCGGCTTACCAACGTTACATACAACGTTGAATTCACGTTTCATACGGTCAACAATGATATCCAGGTGAAGTTCACCCATACCTGAGATGATCGTTTGGCCTGACTCTTCGTCAGTTTCAACACGGAAAGATGGATCTTCTGCAGCCAGTTTACCTAGCGCAATGCCCATTTTTTCCTGATCAGCGACTGTTTTCGGTTCTACCGCTACTGAGATCACAGGCTCTGGGAATTCCATACGCTCTAACGTGATCACTGAATCTTGAGAACAAAGCGTGTCACCAGTGGTAACATCTTTAAGTCCAATCGCAGCAGCAATATCACCAGCGCGAACTTCTTTAATTTCTTCGCGCGAATTTGAGTGCATCTGAACAATACGACCAAAACGCTCTTTTTTACCCTTTACAGGGTTATAAACAGAGTCACCTTGACCAACTGTACCAGAATAAACTCGGAAGAAAGTCAATGTACCAACAAACGGGTCTGTCGCAATCTTAAACGCCAACGCCGAAAACGGCGCGTCGTCACTAGCTGGACGAGTAGCTTCAGAATCATCCTCAAGGATACCCTGAATCTCTTTAACCTCTGTTGGTGAAGGCATGAATTCAATAACAGCATCAAGCACCGCTTGAACACCTTTGTTTTTGAATGCACTACCACAAGACATTGGCACAATTTCGTTGCTCAATGTCAGTTGACGAATAGCAGATTTAATCTCCTCTTCGCTCAACTCACCTTCTTCTAAATATTTGTCCATTAGCTCTTCAGTTGCTTCCGCTGCACTTTCAACTAAGTGAGAGTGCCACTCTTCAGCTAAATCCTGAAGGTCTGCCGGGATCTCTTCGTATGTGAAAGTCATACCCTGGTCATCTTCGTTCCAGTTTATAGCTTTCATTTTGATGAGATCGATAACACCTTTAAATTCATCTTCAGCACCAATAGGTAGCTGAATAGGCACAGGTGTCGCACCAAGGCGTTCTTTCACCTGATCCACAACTGCCAAGAAGTCCGCACCAGTACGGTCCATCTTGTTAACGAAGATCATACGAGGAACTTCGTATTTATTGGCTTGACGCCAAACAGTTTCTGTTTGTGGTTGTACGCCTGATGAAGCACAAAGAACAACGACTGCACCATCAAGTACACGCAAAGAGCGTTCTACTTCGATAGTAAAGTCTACGTGTCCTGGAGTATCAATGATATTGATACGATGCTCAGGGAACTGAGCATCCATACCTTTCCAGAAACACGTTGTCGCAGCAGAAGTGATGGTAATACCACGCTCCTGCTCCTGCTCCATCCAGTCCATAGTTGCAGCACCATCATGTACCTCACCAATTTTGTGAGATAAGCCCGTGTAGTAAAGTACACGTTCTGTCGTGGTGGTTTTACCTGCATCTACGTGAGCACAGATACCGATGTTACGGTAGCGCTCAATTGGAGTAGTACGTGCCATAATATCCTCTTAAAGGTCTTGGGCAGATTACCAACGGTAGTGAGCGAATGCTTTGTTCGCTTCAGCCATACGGTGAACGTCTTCACGTTTCTTAACCGCAGTGCCTTTGTTATCCGCAGCGTCAAGGATCTCTTGTGCAAGACGAAGACCCATTGATTTCTCGCCGCGCTTACGTGCAGAGTCTACTAACCAACGCATACCTAATGCGTTGCGACGAACTGGACGTACTTCAACTGGTACTTGGTATGTAGAACCACCAACACGGCGAGACTTAACCTCAACCGCAGGGCGTACATTTTCAAGTGCAGCTTCAAAGATTTCTAGGTGCGACTTGCCTGATTTTTCAGCAGCCACGTCTAGCGCACCGTATACGATTTTTTCAGCAGTAGATTTCTTGCCGTCTAACATTACTACGTTAACGAATTTAGCAAGAAGTTCTGATCCGAACTTCGGATCTGGAAGAATTTTACGTTGACCTATTACGCGTCTTCTAGGCATTTTATCTCTCCGATATCTTCAGGTTCGTTTCTTCAACGAATCCCCAAAACAAATTATTCAATATTAAAACTTAAGTGCTTGGCCTTACTAACGGAGAACCATTAGCCCTTAGGACGTTTTGCACCGTACTTAGAACGACCTTGTTTACGATCGTTAACACCCGCACAGTCAAGCGCACCACGTACAGTGTGGAAACGCACACCTGGTAAGTCTTTAACACGACCACCACGGATAAGGATTACACTGTGCTCTTGAAGGTTGTGGCCTTCACCGCCAATGTAAGAAGTTACTTCGAAACCGTTCGTAAGACGAACACGCGCTACTTTACGTAATGCAGAGTTTGGTTTCTTTGGTGTAGTTGTATATACACGAGTACATACACCACGCTTTTGTGGACAAGCTTTAAGAGCAGCAGAGTTGCTCTTTGTAACCTTGCTGCGACGTGGCTTACGTACTAGCTGGTTAATAGTTGCCATTAAATAGCTCCTGATTAGTTAAAATTACTACTGAAAAAATAAAATCGACCCAATTATTCGTGCCATTTTGATAGAACGAGTAAATGGGTGGCCGAATTTTAATGAGCAAAGATTAACCTGTCAATAAAAATCCATTTCACGGCGGTATTTTTCGCTAATTTTGTTGTTTTAAGTGCATAAAGTGCTGAGGTAGGTACAAATGCAAAGAGCAATCACAAAATGAATCTGGACTAAGTTAAACAAGGTTAAGAAGTCATAGTCAATACACCGCGCAACCTATCTTATTAGGGCTGCCATTATACAGACTAATAGCAATACTTTGTTACTTCCTTCCTTAACCACCAATTGCATTAATTGAGTAAAGCAAAGATCAAAAAAGCCGTCCTAGGGACGGCTTTTTGTAATTATACTGAAATCAGTACTAAGCGTGGCTTATTTATTACCACCAAGCAAATCAGCATTCAATGCATCTGTCAGCGCTTGAGACGCTTCTTCTGCACTTACTGTCTGCTCTTCAACCGGTAGTTCGCTTTCTTTGCGACGGTTGATACGATCTTGGTGATACGCGAAACCAGTACCCGCTGGGATTAAGCGACCAACGATTACGTTTTCTTTCAGACCACGTAGCTCATCGCTCTTACCATTTACAGCAGCTTCTGTTAAGACACGTGTTGTCTCCTGGAACGATGCTGCAGAGATAAACGATTCAGTCGCTAGTGACGCTTTAGTAATACCCATTAACTGAATTTCAAACTTCGCTGGGATCTTACCTTGCTTCTCAAGTTCACGGTTAGCAATGTTAACGCGTGCAACTTCAGCTTGCTCGCCTGCTAGGAACTCAGTGTCACCGCCGTCAAGGATGATACACTTACGCAGCATTTGACGTACAATCGTTTCAATGTGCTTATCGTTAATCTTTACACCCTGTAGACGGTATACTTCCTGAACTTCGTTCGTGATGTAGTTAGATACATCAGTCACGCCACGTAGACGTAGGATGTCATGTGGAGACTCAGGACCATCAGCAATAACTTCACCTTTAGCAACCTGCTCACCTTCGAACACGTTAAGCTGACGCCACTTAGGAATCATCTCTTCGTAAGCATCACCTTGATCAGGCGTGATTACTAGACGCTTCTTCCCTTTCGTCTCTTTACCGAAGCTCACAGTACCTGTGATCTCTGCAAGGATTGCAGGATCTTTCGGCTTACGCGCTTCGAATAAGTCAGCAACTCGAGGTAGACCACCGGTGATATCACGAGTCTTCGAACCTTCTTGCGGGATACGTGCTAATACGTCACCCGGCTGAACCGTTGCGCCATCTGTGATTTCAATCGTGGTGAAAGAAGGTAGACGAATTTCTTGTAGGCCACGCTCTTCGTTTTCAATGATTAGCTTAGGCTCTTTTGCATTCACCTTTGCTAAGTCTTTAACAACAACACGCGTTAGACCAGTAAGCTCATCTGTCTGTGCTTCTGTGTTTGAGTCATCGATATCGCTGAACGATACTTTTGACTGGTGCTCGATAACGATTGGGTGGCTATGCGGGTCCCACGTAGCAACAATGTCGTTACCTTTAACTTCAGCGCCATCTTGTACAGAAAGAACCGCACCGTAAGGTACTTTATAACGCTCTTTCTCACGACCTTGCTCATCAATAACCGTGATTTCAGTCGAACGTGAAGTTACAACGATCTTGCCATCAGTATTCAATACATATTTTGCATTGTGTAACTTCATGCTACCGTTGTTTTTAACTTGTACGCTGTTCTCAGCAGATGCTCTTGATGCCGCACCACCGATGTGGAACGTACGCATCGTAAGCTGTGTACCTGGCTCACCGATTGACTGAGCAGCGATTACACCGACTGCCTCACCTGGGTTGATGATATGGCCACGTGCAAGGTCACGACCGTAACAGAATGCACAAACACCAAAGTCATTCTCACAAGTGATTACAGAACGTACTTTAACTTCATCTACTGAGTGCTCTTCTAAAAGGTCACACAGTTTTTCGTCAAGCATTACGTTACGCTCAACAAGTACGATGTCAGTACCTGGCTTACATACGTCTTCTGCAACAACACGACCTAGAACACGCTCGCGAAGTGGTTCTACAACGTCACCACCTTCGATAAGCGGCTTCATTACTAGACCTTCTAACGTGCCACAATCTGATTCGTTGATAACCAAATCTTGTGCAACGTCTACTAGACGACGAGTTAGGTAACCCGAGTTCGCTGTCTTAAGTGCGGTATCGGCAAGACCTTTACGTGCACCGTGCGTCGAGATGAAGTACTGAAGTACGTTTAGACCTTCACGGAAGTTAGCTGTGATTGGCGTCTCGATGATTGAACCATCTGGACGTGCCATTAGACCACGCATACCCGCTAGCTGACGAATCTGAGCTGCACTACCACGTGCGCCCGAGTCGGCCATCATGAATACTGAGTTGAAAGAGTCTTGTTGCTCTTCTTCACCCTGTGCATTCACTACAGTGTCTTTTGATAAGTTCGCCATCATTTCACGTGAAAGGTTTTCGTTAACACGTGACCAGATATCGATAACTTTGTTGTACTTCTCACCCGCAGTTACAAGACCAGACTGGAACTGTTGGTTGATTTCAGCAACCTCAGCTTCAGCGCGCTCGATGATTTCAGTCTTCGTAGGTGGAATAACCATATCGTTAATACCGATAGATACACCTGACTTCATCGCGTAGTGGAAACCTGTATACATCACTTGGTCAGCAAACACGACAGTGTCTTTTAGACCTAGGCGACGGTAACACTCATTAAGAAGACCAGAGATTTGCTTCTTACCAAGTGCTCTGTTGATAAGCTCAAACGGTAGACCTTTTGGCATGATCAATGAAAGGATCGCACGACCTACTGTTGTATCAACAATATGAGTTTTCTCCGAACGCTCGCCTGTCTCTTCATCAACAATCGTTTCTGTTAAACGAACTTTTACGCGTGCATGAAGCTCTGCAGTACCTGTACGGTATGCTTTTTCCGCTTCTTTCGGGTCTTTAAACGCAATACCTTCACCTTTTGCATTGATGCGGTCACGCGTCATGTAGTAAAGACCTAATACAACGTCCTGTGAAGGAACGATGATCGGCTCACCACTTGCAGGTGAAAGGATGTTGTTTGTAGACATCATTAGTGCACGTGCTTCTAGCTGTGCTTCTAATGTCAACGGTACGTGTACCGCCATTTGGTCACCATCGAAGTCAGCGTTATATGCCGCACACACCAATGGGTGTAGGTGGATTGCTTTACCTTCGATTAGAACCGGTTCGAATGCTTGGATACCAAGTCTGTGAAGTGTTGGTGCACGGTTCAATAGAACTGGGTGTTCACGGATCACTTCATCAAGTACGTCCCAAACCTCTGGTACTTCACGCTCTACCATCTTTTTCGCAGCTTTGATGGTCGTCGCCATACCACGGCGCTCTAGCTTACCGTAGATGAATGGCTTGAATAGCTCTAGTGCCATCTTCTTCGGAAGACCACACTGGTGAAGTTTAAGTGTTGGACCAACTGTGATTACAGAACGGCCTGAGTAGTCAACACGCTTACCTAGAAGGTTTTGACGGAAACGACCTTGCTTACCTTTGATCATGTCAGCAAGCGACTTAAGTGGACGCTTGTTAGAACCTGTAATCGCACGACCACGACGACCGTTATCTAGTAATGCATCTACCGCTTCTTGTAACATACGCTTTTCGTTGCGTACGATGATGTCTGGTGCAGCTAGGTCTAATAGACGCTTCAGACGGTTGTTACGGTTGATAACACGACGATATAAGTCGTTCAGATCTGAAGTCGCAAAACGACCGCCATCTAGTGGTACTAGAGGACGTAGATCTGGTGGAAGTACCGGTAGCACGCTCATGATCATCCACTCAGGATTGTTACCTGATTGGTGGAATGATTCCATAAGCTTAAGACGCTTAGTAATTTTCTTACGCTTAGTCTCAGAGTTAATTGTCGGTAACTCTTCACGCATTTCTGCAATTAACTGACCAAGGTCTAGTTCGCGAAGTAGATCAAGTACAGCTTCTGCACCCATCTTAGCTTCGAACTCATCACCGTGCTCTTCAAGTGCATCAAGGTACTCTTCTTCACCTAATAGCTGACCACGCTCTAGCGTTGTCATACCAGGCTCTGTTACTACGAAAGATTCGAAGTACAGTACGCGCTCGATGTCACGAAGTGTCATATCCAGCATCAAGCCGATACGAGATGGTAGTGATTTAAGGAACCAAATGTGTGCAACTGGGCTTGCTAGCTCAATGTGACCCATACGGTCACGACGCACTTTAGTTAGTGTAACTTCAACGCCACACTTCTCACAAATAACACCACGGTGCTTTAATCGCTTGTATTTACCACACAAACATTCGTAATCTTTTACTGGGCCGAAAATACGGGCACAGAATAAGCCGTCACGCTCAGGCTTGAAAGTACGGTAGTTGATTGTCTCAGGTTTCTTTACTTCACCATATGACCATGAGCGAACCATGTCTGGTGAAGAAAGACCAATGCGAATTGCATCGAATTCTTCGGTCTTATTTTGTTGCTTCAGAAACTTAAGTAAGTCTTTCACCTTAGCTCTCCTGTCGGAGTTAATCTTGAGGGCAAGCCTTGCTTACCCCTTCATTCTTTACAGTTACAGTCCGGGTTGGCAGCTCCACAGAGCTGCCGGTCGGATTAACTTTCTTCCAACTCGATGTTAATACCTAGCGAGCGGATTTCTTTCAACAATACGTTGAATGACTCTGGCATACCCGGTTCCATCTTATGGTTACCGTCTACGATGTTCTTATACATCTTGGTACGACCGTTTACGTCATCCGACTTAACTGTCAACATTTCTTGTAGTGTATAGGCAGCACCGTATGCTTCTAATGCCCATACCTCCATCTCACCGAAACGCTGTCCACCGAACTGTGCTTTACCACCCAGCGGCTGCTGAGTAACAAGGCTGTAAGAACCAGTTGAACGCGCGTGCATCTTGTCGTCTACTAAGTGGTTTAGTTTCAGCATGTACATGTAACCAACAGTTACTTTACGCTCAAACGCATCACCAGTACGACCATCATAAAGGGTTACCTGACCACTTGACGGATAACCACCAAGCTCTAGTAGCTCTTTGATTTCGCTTTCTTTAGCACCATCGAATGCAGGCGTCGCGATTGGTAGACCACCTTTAAGGTTGTTTGCCAAACGACGAACTTCGTCATCAGAGAAGCTTGCGATATCAACTTCTTGACGACAGTCACCAAGCTCATATGCTTTCTTGATGAAATCACGTAACTCATGAAGTTCCGCTTGTTCTTTCATCATATCTTCGATGCGCTCACCGATACCACGTGCAGCCAGACCCATGTGTGTTTCTAAGATCTGACCGATGTTCATACGTGATGGTACACCTAGTGGGTTAAGAACGATATCTACCGTACGACCTCTTTCGTCGTAAGGCATATCTTCAACTGGCACGATTGTCGAGATAACACCTTTGTTACCGTGACGACCAGCCATCTTATCACCTGGTTGAATACGGCGTTTAACAGCTAGGTAAACTTTAACAATCTTAAGAACACCTGGTGCTAAATCGTCACCTTGCGTGATCTTACGACGTTTGTTTTCGAACTTTTTATCGTACTCAGCTTTAAGCTCGTCATACTGTGCAGCTAGCTGCTCAAGTTCTGCTTGTTGCGCTTCATCAGCTAAGCTCTGAGTCAACAGCTTTTCAGCGTTTAGAAGTGCAATTGCATCTTCATTTTGACCAGATTCAACAAGTAGTTTACGCGCACGAGTTAAAATGCCACCTTCAAGGATCTTGAACTCTTCGTTGAAGTCTTTTTTCGCTTCACGAAGCTGCATTTCTTCAACTTCTAATGCACGCTTGTCTTTTTCAACACCATCACGTGTAAATACTTGAACATCAATAACTGTACCAGATACAGAGTTAGGTACGCGTAAAGAGCTGTCTTTAACGTCAGATGCTTTCTCACCGAAGATAGCGCGTAGTAGCTTTTCTTCAGGAGTAAGTTGCGTTTCACCTTTAGGCGTAACTTTACCTACTAGGATGTCACCGCCTTTAACTTCAGCACCGATGTAAACAACACCTGATTCATCTAGTTTACCAAGTGCAGACTCACCTACATTAGGGATATCAGCAGTGATCTCTTCTGGACCAAGCTTAGTATCACGAGCAATACACTGAAGCTCTTGGATGTGGATCGTAGTTAGACGATCTTCTTGTACAACTCGCTCAGAAAGTAGGATTGAATCCTCGAAGTTGTAACCATTCCAAGGCATGAACGCAACACGTAAGTTCTGACCAAGTGCCAAGTCACCAAGGTCTGTTGAAGGACCATCAGCAAGTACGTCACCGCGTACTACAGGCTCACCAACCATACAAGTTGGCTTTTGGTTAATACAAGTGTTTTGGTTCGAACGCGTGTACTTAGTTAAGTTGTAGATGTCGATACCCGCTTCACCTGGAACGCGCTCATCTTCATTAACGTTAACAACGATACGGCTCGCATCAGCGTACTTAACAACACCGCCACGCTTAGCAACGATTGTTACACCTGAATCTTTCGCAAGTGTACGCTCGATACCTGTACCTACTAACGGCTTATCAGCACGTAGTGTTGGTACTGCTTGACGTTGCATGTTCGATCCCATTAATGCACGGTTCGCATCATCGTGCTCTAGGAATGGGATAAGTGCCGCTGCAACAGAGATAACCTGCTGAGGCGATACATCCATATATTGGATGCTGTCGCTTGGCATAAAGGTTGATTCACCTTTATAACGACATGGAATTAGCTCTTCTGCAAATTGATTTTCTTCAGTTAAGTTCGTATTCGCCTGTGCGATTACAAACTGACCTTCTTCAATTGCAGATAGGTAATCAACTTCGTCTGTAACGATGCCGTCAACAACTTTACGATATGGTGTTTCTAAGAAACCATAGTCGTTTGTGCGTGCATACGTAGACAATGAGTTGATTAGACCGATGTTTGGACCTTCAGGCGTTTCGATAGGACAAACACGACCGTAGTGAGTTACGTGTACGTCACGTACTTCGAAGCCTGCACGTTCACGTGTCAAACCACCCGGACCTAATGCAGAAATACGACGCTTGTGCGTTACTTCTGAAAGCGGGTTGTTTTGGTCCATGAACTGTGACAACTGAGAAGAACCAAAGAATTCTTTAACAGCTGCTGAAATCGGCTTAGCATTGATCAAGTCCTGTGGCATTACATTGTCTAGGTCACCTAGGCTCAAACGCTCACGAACTGCACGCTCAACACGCACTAGACCAACACGGAATTGGTTTTCAGCCATTTCGCCAACAGAACGAATACGGCGGTTACCTAAGTGGTCAATATCGTCCACTTCACCTTTACCGTTACGAATGTCGATTAGTACTTTCATAACAGAAACGATGTCTTCTTTGCTCAGCGTGCCTGGGCCTGTATCTGAGTCATAACCAACACGGCTATTGAACTTCATACGACCAACAGTTGACAGGTCATAACGCTCATCAGAGAAGAATAGGTTGTCGAATAAAGCTTCTGCAGCTTCTTTCGTTGGTGGCTCACCAGGGCGCATCATACGGTAGATTTCTACCAATGCTTCTAGGCGATTTGAAGATGAATCAATACGAACAGTCTCAGACATGTACGCACCGCTATCTACATCATTGATATATAGGGTATCAATTTTAGTATGACCAGCCTTAACAAGCTCAGCCATCAACTCAAGCGACAATTCAGCGTTCGCTTCAGCGATGATCTCACCTGTTGACTCATCAATGTAGTTTTTAGCGATAACACGACCAATAATGTACTCATGCGGTACTTCAAGTTGTGTGAGACCTTTCTTCTCGATGTTTTTAATGTGGCGAGCTGTGATACGACGGCCCTGTTCAACTAGTACTTCACCCTCTGCATCTTTTAAATCAAATACAGCTGTCTCACCACGCAGGCGAGAAGGTACTAGTTCCATCATCACTTTACCGTTTGATACTTCAAACGATGTTGTCTCGAAGAACAACTCAAGAATCTCTTCCGTTGTATATTCAAGCGCACGTAAAATGATTGAAGCTGGTAGCTTACGACGACGGTCAATACGAACGAATAGGTTATCTTTAACATCGAATTCAAAGTCTAACCATGAACCACGGTAAGGGATAACTCGTGCGTTATAAAGCACTTTACCCGAAGAGTGAGATTTACCGCGGTCGTTATCAAAGAATACACCAGGTGAACGGTGTAGCTGAGAAACGATAACACGCTCGGTACCGTTAATAACGAAAGTACCTGTGTCTGTCATGAGCGGGATCTCGCCCATGTAAACTTCTTGCTCTTTAATGTCTTTTACTGTGCCTGGCGCTTCTTTGTCCATTAGCACAAGACGTAATTTAACGCGAAGTGGAGCAGAATAAGTCACACCGCGAATTTGACATTCTTTTACATCGAATACTGGTTCTCCGATACGGTAACTCACGTATTGAAGTTCAGAATTGCCCGAGTAGCTTTTGATTGGGAATACAGAACGGAATGCAGCTTCCAATCCAGTATCGCCATCCGCGTCCGGAGTAATGAATTTTTTGAACGATTCCAACTGCGTTTGCAAAAGGAAAGGTATATCCAAAACTTGTGGACGTTTACCAAAATCCTTACGGATACGTTTCTTTTCAGAATAAGAGTAAGCCATGGGGTTCCTCAGCTTGCTGATCTTTGACCCAACCTGTTCATGCAGAACAGCATTCATTGGCATCTAAGCCATGATAACAACATCTAAATTGTCTTCCTAAATTCGATTGTTCCCAAAAGAATTAAGCGATTGAAAAACATAAAGAATTTAGGTTTTTATTGCGCAATAGTAATACTTTCGCTCTAGAGCGCAAAAGGGCCGGTGATTAAAAAATCACCAGCCCTTGCCTGATTTCTCAGGCAGCGAACCTAGCGTATGCTAGATTACTTGATCTCAACTTCAGCACCAGCTTCTTCAAGATCTTTCTTAAGTGCTTCAGCTTCTTCTTTAGAAACAGCTTCTTTGATTGGCGCAGGAGCAGACTCAACAAGAGCTTTTGCTTCTTTAAGGCCAAGACCAGTTGCACCACGTACAGCTTTGATAGCAGCAACTTTGTTACCGCCAGCGCCAGCTAGGATTACGTCGAACTCAGTCTTCTCTTCAGCAGCTTCAGCAGGACCAGCAGCAACAACAGCAGCAGCTGCAGTTACGCCGAATTTTTCTTCCATTGCTTCAACTAGTTCAACAACTTCCATTACTGACATTTCAGCAATCGCGTCAAGGATTTGGTCTTTAGTTACAGACATTTTAAGTTTCCTAATTAATCACGAACCCATGAGGTTCAAAAAAATTTATTGATGAAAGTGTAAAAGGTGCGATTAAGCAGCTTCTTCAGCTTTCTGAACACGTACAGCTTCAATTGTTTTAACCAATTTACCAGCTGACGCTTCTTTCATAGCGCTCATTAAGCGTGCAACAGCTTCGTCGTATGTAGGTAGCTTAGCAAGCATATCTACGTCAACAACATTGCCTTCAAATGCAGCCGCTTTCAGTTCGAACAACTCGTTTTTCTTTGCGAAATCAGCAAAGATACGAGCAGCAGCACCTGGGTGCTCTGAAGAGAAAGCGATTAGGCTTGGGCCTACTAGCGATTCGTTAAGGCACTCATAATCAGTACCTTCAACAGCGCGTTTAGCAAGCGTGTTACGGACAACTTTCATCCATACGCCAGCTTCACGAGCTTCTTTACGAAGCGCAGTGATCGCATCTACTGTTACACCACGAGAATCTGCAACTACTGCAGATAGAGCACCTTTGGCAGCTTCGTTGACTTCAGCAACAATTGCTTTTTTGTCTTGAAGATTTAAAGCCATGGGTGTTACTCCTGGTTGATAGGGAACATGTCCCTAGTTCTACTTTACTCAAAGCCAAATGACCTTGAGCTGCTTTTTACGGCGAGAACCAGAAGATTAGGAAAATCTAGCTGGGATTCACACCGTCTACGTAGGAAGATTAAGTAACAAAGTTACACCTACGGTCTTGGACGGAAACGCAATTTATCGATTTTATTGTAGACCAAATTTGATAAACAACAGTTCGAAATTATGCGCTTCAACCCGAATTCTTTGCTTCGTTGGAAGTGACTTCTCAACGAAATGGCGCAAAATTATAGTCTAATTTTTACGCCATGTAAACGCTAATATCTAAATTACGCTACTTGCGTGTTTAGAGTAGCTTGGTCTACAGCAACACCCGCGCCCATAGTCGTTGAGATGCTTACTTTCTTCAAGTAAGTACCTTTCGCTTGAGAAGGCTTAGCCTTCTTAAGAGCAACGATAAGTGCTTCAAGGTTTTCTTGAAGCTGGTTAGCGTCAAAGTCAACCTTACCGATTGTAGTGTGGATGATACCGTTCTTGTCGTTACGGTAACGAACCTGACCAGCTTTAGCGTTTTTAACTGCTTCTGCAACGTTAGGTGTTACAGTACCAGTTTTAGGGTTAGGCATAAGACCACGTGGACCTAGGATTTGACCTAGCTGACCAACAACGCGCATTGCATCTGGAGAAGCAACAACAACGTCAAAGTTCATTTCGCCTTTCTTAACTTGCTCAGCAAGCTCTTCCATACCTACTAAGTCAGCACCCGCTTCTTTAGCAGCATCAGCGTTAGCACCTTGAGTGAACACTGCAACGCGAACTTCACGACCAGTACCGTGAGGTAGTACAGTTGCACCACGTACGTTTTGGTCTGATTTACGAGCATCGATGCCAAGGTTTACAGCAACGTCTACACTTTCAACAAACTTAGCAGTAGCTAGTTCTTTAAGAAGAGCAACAGCTTCGTTGATTTCGTACTCTTTAGTTACTTCCACTTTTTCGCGGATAGTACGCATACGTTTAGTTAATTTAGCCATTCTCAATTACCCCTCTACGTTCAAGCCCATTGCACGTGCAGAACCTGCGATCGTGCGTACAGCTGCGTCCATATCAGCAGCAGTAAGATCTGGACGTTTAGTCTCAACAATCTCTTCTAGTTGAGCACGTGTTACAGTACCAACTTTTTCAGTGTTAGGACGGCCAGAACCAGACTTGATACCAGCAGCTTTCTTAAGAAGGTAAGAAGCTGGCGGAGTTTTCATGTCGAAAGTGAATGAACGGTCGTTGTAAACAGAAATGATTACAGGAACCGGTGCACCTTTTTCGATAGACTCTGTACGTGCGTTGAACGCTTTACAGAATTCCATGATGTTTACACCGTGTTGACCTAGTGCAGGACCTACTGGAGGACTAGGGTTAGCCATACCAGCAGCAACTTGTAGCTTGATTAGAGCTTCAACTTTTTTAGCCATGTTAAATAACCTCGTTAGATGGGTCTTAGCCTTGTGCGCGCGAGGACGCGTACTCAAACGGCTTCCCGATTAAAAAATTCTTTCTTTTCGCGGCAGTATTTCACTACCAACAAAAAGGCCGCTGATTATAGTTTAATCAGCGGCCTTTTTCAATTCTTTTTTGCAATAGTACAAAAATACTGCAAATTAAGTATCTTGCTCGACTTGTCCGAACTCAAGATCAACTGGCGTTGAACGACCGAAGATAAGTACAGATACTTTCAAGCGGCTCTTTTCGTAATCCACTTCTTCAACAACACCATTAAAGTCTGCAAACGGCCCATCGATAACACGAACCACTTCACCAGGCTCGAATAGCGTTGCAGGCTTAGGTGCTTCAGCATTCTCTTGAAGACGGTTAAGGATACGATCAGCTTCACGCTGGCTAATTGGTGCAGGACGATCAGATGTACCGCCAACAAAGCCCATCACACGTGGCGTGCTATTCACCAAGTGCCAAGTTGCATCGTTCATCACCATCTGAACAAGCACATAACCTGGGAAGAATTTACGCTCAGACTTGCGCTTCTGACCAGCGCGCATCTCTACAACTTCTTCTGTAGGTACTAGTACTTCACCGAAGTCTTCTTCTAAGCCTTCAATTTTAATATGCTCGATAATAGTTTGAGCAACGCGCTTTTCAAAACCAGAAAACGCTTGAATTACGTACCAACGTAATTTCTTTTCTTTGTTCTCATCCGACATGGGATCAGATCTCCAATCCAGTTAAAAAGCCAACAGCACGGAATAGCAAGCCATCTAATCCCCAAAGGATCAATGCCATCACTACTGTTGCTGCCATCACGATAATTGTAGTATGCGTTGCTTCTTGACGCGTAGGCCAGACAACTTTACGAACCTCGATACGAGATTCTTTTGCAAAAGCAATAAAAGTACGTCCTTTTTCCGTTGTTGCGGCAATGCCTAAAGCAGCACCAACTGCAACCACAACGCCTACAGCGCGTACCAGGGCAGACATATCTGCATACATGTAGTTACCAACTACTGCGCCAGTGAGTAGTACAACTGCAACTAGCCATTTTACCGTGTCCATCGAGCTAGACGGGTTTTCAACATTAGTGCTCATAATTGTTTTACCTTAAATACAGACACAACAACCCTGTCGCTGACAGGGTTAATCCATTAAATCCAAATTTATAAATAAGCGATAAGAAAACACACATTATTTTAGATTTGGACTAAAAAGTATTGAGTGGCAGGGGCGGCAGGACTCGAACCCGCAACCATCGGTTTTGGAGACCGCTGTTCTACCAATTGGAACTACGCCCCTGCAAAGTGGATGCCCATTATACTGACGAACAAACTGAAAACAAGTGTAAAAGTTATACATCGCACTATTTTCCCAGCTTTTATTGTCTACACAGAAATAGACGCACCCAATCCCACCAATTAATTTGAAAATTATGAACTAAAAATTTTCGCAATAACAAGTGTTTAATATTGCATCAACGAATAAAAAAGATACACTTTGCTTCAACAACAAACGACTACTACTTGCGTATAAATATACGAATAAATAAGTAGCTATTTAGGTCAATCAAGCAAAATGTCGTCATTACTATCCTACTGCTTCGTCTCTATATTGGTCTAAGATGCGGAACTTCAAGGCGGTAAGGAAAAAATACTGTTTGTAAACGAGGCAACCAAGCTGTGGGACAAATAATAACAATCAAAGGAGTTGGAATAATGTGTAGAAATGTACTGGCATTGAGTGCCATATTGCTTTTAGGCTGCGGGAGTAAAGATTCTGACAAAGTGGAAGCGCTATCGACAACCTCCTTATCAGAGCAAAATTTCCTGCTTACGCAATTTTTAAGCAATCAGCACACACCGCACATAACAACCGCACTGGATGGCACGGTGACACTTTCTGATGAAGAGGGGAAGTTGGTCAAGTTAACGGGCGATGATAACTTAAAACTCGTTGCGGCTAGTGGTGAGGCCTATCCTTTTTCAAACAAGCCCACTACAAACTTAGGTGCTACCCCTCTACATTGCTGTGCAATCTCTACTGAATTACCTGCCGATTTACCATCTGCACAGAGTTTTGAAATCAAACTATCTAGAAATGATTCCGCAATTTCATTTGGCACATTGACGCTGCCAAAATTTGTCGAGTTTATTTATCCCAGTACCGAGCAAGACATTAAAGCGATATCATTAAACACCAACCAGTTAACTCTTATCTGGCAGCCTGAAACTGATGAGGATTTGCAGTCTATCAGGCTCACTCTCATGGCGTCAGAGCAAAATACACCTTGCCCTGCAAACAAATATCAGCGCTGGGTTAAGCCTTCACAAGGTAATGAACAACAAGCGGAGGATAAGCTTTATTCAGAACTTGATTATCAGCTCAATATTAATTTGGTCCCCCTTTTTGAATGTGAGAAGCCTTGGCGGGTGCAGGTCGCTTTTGACTACCATAATGGCCATTCGGCTCAACAACTTTTTGACTTCAGTAAACCTAACTAAGTATGTTTGGAGAGGGAGTCGCGCTCGCTATTCCCTCCCTCGGTACGCTCATGATGTTGCTAAGATTGCCTTTACATCGGCAAGGAGACTTGATGCGCCAAAGCGAAAGTTATCTGCATTTATCCAATCAGGTCCCATTATCTGAGCTGCGGATTCCAAATAGGGTAACGCTTCGGACACAGTTTTCACGCCACCGGCAGCTTTAAAACCGACTGGCTTTTGGTTGATTTTAATCCGTGACAACATTACTTCAGTCGCAGCAAGTGTGGCATTAACAGGCACTTTTCCTGTGCTGGTTTTAATAAAGTCAGCCCCCGCCAAAATCGCAATATCACTCGCTTGTGCGATCAAATCTGGGGTTGATAGAACACCACTTTCAATGATGACCTTTAACTTTGCATTTTCTCCACATACGTCTTTACTTGAACGCACATATTGCCAAGGTGTATCTGGGTCACCCGCCATGACTTGACTGTAAGGCATCACTAAATCTATTTCATCAGCTCCATCCGTAATTGCCTGGCGAGTCTGTTCAAGCACTTTTTCTAAAGGCTCTTTGCCTGATGGAAAGTTGGTTACGGTTGCCACTTTAACACTATTAAACCCTCGCTTTTTAAGCTGGGCTTTACATAGCGCCACAAACTGCGGGTATACACAAACCGCAGCCGGTAAACCAATTGCTGCATCTATATCATCTAACATCGCCACAATACATTCTGCGGTATCGTGTTCATTCAATGATGTTAAATCCATTAATTCGAGCACACGCTTTGCTTGATTGTGCAATTTTACTCGAGTTGAACTCATTACATCTCCTTAACGCCCTCAGCTCACTCTGAATCATGTGCAGGTGGCGCTCTCTATTTTCCTGTTTTGTATCTTTGCCAGTAAAATAGATCCAACGCCCACCCTACAGGACAATTGTCCGCTAAATACACTGTTTGGTTTCTAGAATGTGTTGGTCCTCTTCAAACCACATTCAATTATATCTCATAACCAATTGCTATAAGTTGCTAATATGGATACATATTGCGCTCTATCCCTTGAATTATAAGCCTTAAACCAAAATCAAAGTTGGTATATAACTTTTTGTTATATATTTTGGGTTAATATTATTTTTTTGTCTGTATGGCGCGATATATTCTGCCATGCAACTAAGTCATATGAGTTGGCTTAAATCAAGGTTAGGCATTAGGGGCAAATGTTGTGCAATACTTACCGATATTTACAAAGCTAGACGACAAACCAGTTCTTGTTGTAGGTGGTGGCGATGTGGCGTTACGTAAGTGTCACGCGTTTTTAAAAGCGCGTGCAAACGTGACAGTCGTGGCACCAGAATTCTGCGATGAGTTGGTGTCATTAGCAAGTGAAGGTAAACTCAGCCTCATCAAAGAATACTTTGATACCCACCATGTACTGGGCATGATGCTTATCATCGCAGCTACTGATAATGAAGCTGTAAATAAAGCAGTGTTTGACGCTGCAAATAATCAAAATATTTTTGTCAACGTTGTAGACGACCAACCTAAGTGTGGGTTTATTTTTCCGTCTATTGTCGATAGAAACCCTATTACAATTGCGATCTCGAGCGCTGGTACCGCGCCTGTTTTGGCACGCCGTATCCGCGAGAAACTAGAAGCCTTGATCCCCCACCATACAGGTGCATTAGCACGATTGGCAGGTGACTTTAGAGATCAGGTTAAAGCGCGCTTCAAAAGCTTTTCTGAACGTCGTCAATTTTGGGAACGCGTTTTCGATTCAAGTGTTGTCAGTAAAGTACAAGTTGGCGATCAAATTGGCGCTGAGCAGCAAATGCACGACCTGCTTTCAAAAACGCTACAGCCAGAAGGTGAAGTTTACATCGTTGGCGCAGGCCCTGGCGATCCAGAGCTACTCACTATCAAAGCACTACAGCTTATGCAACAAGCTGATGTAGTGGTGTATGACTACCTTGTTTCTGATGAAATCATGGAGTTGGTCAGACGTGATGCCGATTTGGTTTGCGTTGGCAAAAAAGCGGGTCACCATAGTGTTAAACAGGAAGATACCAATCAAATGTTGGTCGATTTTGCCAAACAAGGTAAAAAAGTTTGCCGTATAAAAGGCGGAGACCCGTTTATTTATGGTCGCGGTGGTGAGGAAGTACAAATATTGGCGAATCACGATGTGAAGTACCAAATCGTACCAGGTATCACGGCGGCAGCTGGCTGTAGTGCCTATGCAGGCATTCCGCTGACACATCGAGATCATGCACAAGCGATTCAATTTGTAACTGGCCACTGTAAGAAAGAAGGTCAAGAACTTGATTGGCGCGGCTTAGCGCAATCAAACCAAACACTTGCAATTTATATGGGTGTTATCAAGTCTCCCCATATTCAGGCAAAGTTGCTTGAACACGGCAGAGCTCCGGAGACGCCCATTGCAATCGTAGAAAATGGCACTCGTAAATCACAACGAGTGGTTAGAGGCACGCTCAGTGAACTCGCAGCAAAGATTGAACAACACCAAATCAAATCTCCAGCACTATTGATCATTGGAGAAGTTGCGGCACTGCATGAACAACTAGCATGGTTTGGTCAAACCGAGCAAGTAAGTAGTTTTGCTCAGCCAATAACCAAAGTAGCTTAACCGTATTAATTTAATTAACAGTAGGACGACGAACAATGGCTTTAACCCACCTTCAGCAACTTGAAGCTGAAAGTATAAAGATTATTCGCGAAGTCGCTGCAGAGTTTGACAACCCAGTGATGCTTTACTCGATTGGTAAAGACTCTTCAGTGTTACTGCATTTGGCACGTAAGGCATTTTACCCTGCGAAAATCCCTTTCCCTCTACTACACGTAGACACGGACTGGAAATTCCGTGAAATGATCGAATTCCGCGACCGCCTAGCCAAAGAATATAACTTTGATCTGATTGTACATAAAAACCCTGAAGGCATAGCCATGGGCGTTGGTCCATTCTCTCATGGTTCTGCAAAACATACAGATATCATGAAAACACAAGGTTTGAAGCAAGCATTAGACAAATATGGTTTTGATGCTGCATTTGGTGGTGCGCGACGTGACGAAGAAAAGTCACGAGCAAAAGAGCGTGTGTATTCTTTCCGTGATAAGCACCATCGCTGGGATCCTAAAAATCAGCGTCCGGAGCTTTGGAATACTTATAACAGCCAAGTAAACCCTGGCGAAAGTATTCGTGTATTCCCGCTTTCAAACTGGACAGAATTAGATATCTGGCAATACATCTACCAAGAAAACATTGAGATTGTGCCTCTTTACCTTTCTGAAAAACGTCCTGTGGTTGAGCGTGATGGTACTTTGATCATGGTTGACGATGAACGCATGCCGCTTAAAGAAGGTGAAGTGCCAGAAATGAAGTCAGTGCGTTTTCGCACACTGGGCTGCTACCCGCTTACGGGTGCCGTTGAATCAGAAGCCAATACGCTGACAGGCATCATTGAAGAAATGTTGCTATCCACATCATCAGAGCGCGAAGGTCGTGTAATTGACCACGATTCAGCCGGCTCAATGGAAAAGAAAAAACGCGAGGGGTATTTCTAAATGTCTACAGCAAATGAAGTAAGAGAATTAGGTATCGATGCCTACCTTTCTCGTCAGCAAGATAAAAGCCTCTTGCGCATGATGACATGTGGTAGTGTTGATGACGGTAAATCAACTTTAATTGGTCGCCTACTGCACGACAGCCACCAAATCTATGAAGATCAATTGGCTGCGCTGCACAAAGACAATGAAAAAGTCGGTAATGCAGGTGAAGAACTAGATCTGGCGTTACTTGTTGACGGTCTGCAAGCTGAGCGCGAGCAAGGCATCACAATCGACGTTGCATATCGTTACTTCTCAACAGCTAAACGTAAGTTCATCATCGCGGATACACCTGGGCATGAACAATATACGCGTAACATGGTTACGGGTGCGTCAACCAGCGACCTTGCAATTATCCTTGTAGATGCGCGTTACGGTGTACAAATTCAAACAAAGCGTCATAGCTTTATTTGTGATTCATTGGGCATCAACCAATTTGTTGTAGCTATCAACAAAATGGACATCGTTAATTTCGACGAAGCGGTATTCGAAAAAATAAAAGCTGATTACTTAAAGTTTGCCGAGCAGCTGAATGTTTCTGATATTAAGTTTGTTCCGATGTCAGCCCTCAAAGGTGACAATGTTGTAACTCGCTCTGAGCATACGCCTTATTACACAGATAAACCGCTGCTTGAATTACTGGAAGACTCTCCAGCTGCTGAAGCCAACCACAGCTTCGAAGCCCGTTTCCCAGTTCAATATGTGGTGCGCCCAAACCTAGATTTTCGAGGCTTCCAAGGCACCCTAACCTCTGGCACTTTAAGTCAGGGACAAGCGGTTAAAGTTTTACCATCAGGTAAGTCTTCAACTATCAAAGAGCTTGTTACCTTTGATGGTCACCTTGAGCAAGCTCAAACAGGTCAAGCATTCACGATTGCTTTGACGGACGAAATTGATGTAAGCCGTGGTGATGTAATTGTGCCTGCTGATTCAACCGCAGCGGTAACTAACTTAATCCAAGCCAAATTAGTTTGGATGCATGAAGAGCCTTTGGTATTAGGTAAAAACTACAACTTTAAACTAGGCAGTAAAAACACATCAGCAATCGTGCGTAAAATCGACCACACAATTGATGTAAATACCCTAGAAAAAGGCCAAGCGGATCAGCTGCAACTCAACGAAATTGCCATCGTCACGCTTGAGCTGACTGAAAGCATCGTGGCCGATATCTATCGCAATAACCACGAAACAGGTTCATTCATTCTGATTGATCGTATCAGTAACCTGACCATTGGTGCAGGTATGATTGAAGCTCTATTGGCTGAAGAAGAAACTAAGCCGAGTGAGTTCAGCGCTTTTGAACTTGAATTCAACGCATTGGTTCGCAAGCACTTCCCGCACTGGCAGGCGCTTGATATCAGTAAGTTGAAGTAAATGCATCTGTGCCTGTTATTGGGAGAAAAACGTGCTAGTTGATCAAATCATCTTAACAGGCATTATGCTCGCTTTAGTCGTGTGCTTATTCGGCACACGCCTCAACCCAGCTTGGTTATTTGTCAGTGCGATTGGCATCAGCTATCTAACTGGCTTAATTGAGCTGGAATCTATGTTGGTTAACTACGCCAACCCTTCTTTAATTACCTTAGTATTGCTGATCTTAGTATCTATCGCGATAGAAAAGACCACTTTGGTGCAAAAGCTTGCAAGTACGTTAGCAAGCGGTAGCTTGTCAAAATCAGTCATGAAACTGGGGCTTTCAACAGCTTTTTTATCATCGTTTACAAACAACACAGCAGTGGTCGCATCTTTAATTAGTACTATTAAAGAAAGTCAAACGCACTCGCCCTCTAAGCTCTTGTTACCTCTGTCTTATACAGCCATATTAGGAGGCACATTAACACTCATTGGTACCTCGACCAATTTAATCGTTAATGGCTTTGCCGTTGATGCAGGTATGGCGCCTTTGGGCTTTTTCGACTTCACCTTAGTCGGTATTGGTGCACTTTTGGTTGGCCTTTTAACTATTCTTCTCCTACTCAAGTTTTTGCCTGATCACGGAACAGAGAGTGAAGAAGTGGTGCCTTTTTACCTAGAGGGTAAAGTTGCATTTGGCTCCAAACTGATTGGCCGCACCGTTGAAGAAAATGGTCTCAGGGATTTAAAAGACCTCTTCCTCGCCGAGATAATTCGTGGCGAGCGCCGTATTTGCGCAGTTACGCCGCAACAAGAAATACGTCAAGGTGACGTACTATTGTTTGTTGGTGACATCAAATCAGTACCGCTATTAAGACAGTTTGATGGTCTACAAGTTGTTCATGATAAACATGAAAAAGATGCTGAGCACTTAGTTGAAGTGGTAGTTAGCCAGTCATCTAAATACATTGGTAAAACCATCAAAGAAATTCGCTTTAGAGAACAGTTTCACGCTGCTGTAATTGCTATTCGCCGTGGCCATGACCGCCTGCAAGGCGGCTTGGGTAAAGTTAAGCTGCAAGCGGGTGACTCTCTCATTCTTGCACCGAGTAGTGACTTTTACGAACTACCAGATTTGAAACGCGAATTCGTCTATATTTCCGGTTTGGACTTACAAACTCACTTAACGCAAAAGCAATCAAATCATGTGTTACTGGGCTTTGCTGCAGTCATTGGCTTGGGTATTTTTGATATCGTACCTTTAGTAAAAGGTCTCATGGTGTTGCTTTTAGCGTTAGTCGCTTTGGGTACCATCAAGGTAAATGAGATGAAGCGCCGCTTTCCAATTGAGTTACTTGCAATTGTTGGCAGCGCCATTGGTCTGGCGAAATTGATGATAGATACCGGACTTGCTAGTAAGTTATCAGACGCTTTGTTTCTTTTGCTTGGTGACTTTGGTCCCTATGGTGCCTTTATTGCCATATTCGTGATGACCGTCGTATTCACCGAACTCATCACTAACAATGCCGCTGCCGCTTTATCATTTCCCGTGGCCTATGCACTGGCTGTTGGCTTTGGCGTTGACCCTCTACCATTTATTATGGCGGTCGCATTCGGTGCGTCGGCCAGCTTTATTTCACCCTTTGGTTATCAGACAAACCTGATGGTTTATAGTGCAGGAAACTACCGTATTCGCGATTATGTGACGGTAGGAGTGCCTTTGTCTATCATCTATTCCATCACCGTTTTAACCTTGATCCCATTGGTCTTTCCCTTTTAATGGACAGCTTCATGGATAAAAACATTGTTTGGCATAATTACGCCGTAGAAAAAACACACCGTGGTGAACTCAAAGGCCACAAGCCTGTTATTTTATGGTTTACAGGTTTTTCTGGTTCTGGCAAAAGTACCGTCGCTAATGCACTAGAAAGTGCGTTACATCAAAATGGTGTGCATACATATTTACTTGATGGTGATAATGTAAGGCATGGCCTTTGTAAAGACCTTGGCTTCAGTGATGCCGACCGCATAGAGAATATTCGTCGCGTAGGTCAGCTCAGCAAGCTAATGGTAGATGCAGGTTTGGTTGTTCTTACAGCGTTTATCTCTCCATTCCAAGCAGAACGGGATATGGTCCGTGAACTTGTCGAAGACGGTGAGTTTATTGAGGTGTTTTTAGATACACCTCTAGAAATCTGTGAGCAACGAGACCCAAAAGGTCTATACAAAAAAGCACGTGCAGGTGAAATTAAAAACTTCACGGGCATCGACTCTGACTATCAGCCACCTGTTGCGCCTGAAGTAAAATTAAATACGGGTGAAAACTCGCTTGAAGAGTCAGTGCAACAACTCATAGATTATTTAAAAGATAAAAACATCATTAAGTAACAAGGAATACTCATGAATGACACAGACCTGCTAGAAGAACTTGTTGAGCTTGCCCGTCTTGCAGGCGAAGAAATCATGCAAATTTACGCAAAAGATTTCGCGGTCGATTATAAAAATGACAATAGTCCCGTCACAGACGCAGATCTTGCTGCAAACTGTGTGATCACCGCAGGTCTGAAGCGCCTTACCCCAGAGATCCCGATCCTCAGTGAAGAAAGTGCAGATATTAGTTGGCAAGAAAGACAAAGCTGGCAACGTTATTGGCTGGTCGATCCAATTGATGGTACCAAAGAGTTCATCAAGAAAAATGGTGAGTTCACGGTTAATATCGCCTTAATTGAACACGGTAATCCAACTATGGGGGTTGTTTACGCACCAGCACTTAAGACCTGTTATCTGGCAGCTAAGAGTATTGGCGCTTTCAGAGAATGTGATGAAGCGCGTATCGAGCTTAAAGTAACGCGCAAAAGTAAACAAGGTAAAGTGAAAGTCGTTGGCTCGCGCTCTCACCCTTCTCCGGAGTTGGAAGATTATTTGGCGCAATTTGATGACGTGGAAATGGTTCCGAAAGGGAGCTCGCTTAAGCTCTGTTTGGTGGCCGAAGGTGAAGCGGATATTTACCCTAGACTGGGACCTACTAGCGAGTGGGACACTGGTGCTGGCCACGCTGTGGCGGAGATAGCCGGTGCAACCGTGACGCACATAGATGGCTCACCACTCAAGTACAATCAAAAAGAGTCATTCTTAAACCCTTACTTTGTAGTTTCAAGGCTAGAGAGTTAATTCTGTACTGCATCGCGTCTGCTTATGACTCGATGCAGCTCCCTATCCGCACCTTTTACAACCATAGTGCTAGGATTTTTATTCACTTGCTTATACTATAGCGCTTCAAACTGACATGCTTTAACACGCTAGCCTTTCGATGCTTTGGCATGTTCACATCGTACTGATTAAATTGGAAAATGATATGGACTTTAAACAGCTCTTTATAGCTGCTCTGGCGCTTTTGCCTGCACAGCAAGCCGTTGCGAAAAAAGCTTCCTCAGATGAAATTGAAGCGCTCAATCAATGTATTCTCAGTCAAGCAATGTCAGGCGATGAGAACAGAACAATGAAAGAAGTCCGCCAGTATTGTGAACAGCAGATTGGTGGCCTGAGCCAGCTTGATAAACGTATTGCGAGGGAGCGTGTGACAGAAGAAAACCGTAACGTACTTACACCACATCACCGCAATTACATTTTGCCAGTCTCTTACATTAAAAATCCTAACAACCGCCCATTTAATAGATTTATGGAAAAGGGGGATCAAGAAGGGGAGCCACTTGATAATGTAGAGGCAAAATATCAAATATCATTAAAGTTGCCTCTTTATCATGATTTTGAAGATAAAGATCAGGCCATTTATATGGGTGTGACGTTGCAGTCTTACTGGCAGGTTTACAACAAAGATATTTCTTCTCCATTTCGTGAGACGAATTACGAGCCGGAAATATTTTGGATTAACTTTCTAGATGACGAAAACGTGCTTTGGGGCGATGAAATGGCATTTGTACTTGGGATCTCCCATCAGTCCAATGGCCGAAGTCAGCCAAACTCTCGCTCTTGGAATCGCATTTATGCAAACTTCATTTGGGAGTATGACGGCTTTGTATTTAGCTTTAAACCATGGTATCGACTGCCTGAAGATGACAAACCCGAGCCAAACTCGGCCAAAGGTGACGACAACCCAGATATCCACAAGTACATGGGATATTTCGAGCTAAGTGGCGCTTACCGTTTTAACAATGACCACGAAGTAGGAATGATGCTGAGAAACAACGTCGGTGGAGATAATCGTGGTGCAGTACAATTAGATTGGTCTTTCCCTATTACCGGCCGAGTAAGGGGCTACGCACAATACTTCAATGGTTACGGCGAAAGCTTAATTGACTACGATGCACATATTCAACGTTTAGGCATTGGTATTGCCATTACCGATTTACTCTAAAAGTGCAAAGCGACCAAACCTTCGGCTTGGTCGCTCATTCTTTATTTGCCAATGATCACGAATTCACCGCAAAACTTGGCTACCAGTACATCTCCATCATAAACATTCACAGGCACCGTATACCGAGCTTTACCATTCGTTGTTAACTCAGACAACTCTCCTTCACACTCGGATAATGTGACTGTCGCACCTGGTGCTGTTGTCAAAGGCTTAAGGTACTTAATATTGGCATCCGCCAAAACAATATCACCTTCTAAATTATGTTCCTTCAACGCCAGATAAGTTGCGCCCCAGCCAGTTAATGTCGCCATACTGTAAACTGAACCAGCAAACATTGAGTTATGTAGGTTCAGATTCGCCTTTAAATCAGCTTTGGTTGCAAACTGCCAGTCAGTATAGCTTTCCACTTTAATACCCATGGCATCACTGATTGGAATAGACTCTCGCCATGTATCTTGTAATACCTGAGTCCAATCTGGGTGACGAAACCAACCGGGCTCAGATGGCTTTTGTTTTACCATCTTCCAATGCTGTACATCGCCATATGCCAGATGCGCCTTTTCCATCACTTCATAACCGTGACGCTCGTAAAACGCTAATGCTCGCTCGCGTGCAAATAGAACCAGTTCTTGCGCGTCTTGCGTCCAAGCGACTTTTTCTAATTCATGTAAGAGTCGACTTCCCAAGTGCTGGCCACGGTGAGATTCATCAACCGCCATGTAACGCACTTGAGCCTGCTCATGATTGTTGAAGTGCAAACGCGCGACAGCAAGGACTTCACCTTCATTGTTTTTAATATACCGATGCTCAGACTCTTGTTCTAAGTCATCCTGTTCAGATCCCCTAGGTTGATGCCAAGGCGCACGAAGCACTTGCCAACGTAATTGATAGTAATCCTGCCAATCCTGACTACTTTGAGGTGAAGTTACTGGAAACATATTTACTCCTTTTTGAGCACACCTACATTAGTGCCAATTTTTGTTTTCTACCTTACAAGAAAAATAGCTGAACAGGAAATGCTCAAGATAAAATCATCGACTAATTGTGTAAAATCATCTAAACACAGTGGAATTACCTCAATCCTTGGCTATGCTGATGTAACTATGCAGGAATTTTTGACAGAATCAGGAACCGTCAGCAGCGATTTTGTAACCCAAAGCCACCAGCTAGGCCATTTGTTATATTGGCATAAGCATGGAAAGACGAGCATACAAGTAAGACAAGAAAAAACGCTCCGTTGGCTACTAATAAACAACACGTTACAGTCAATCGTTGAACTGAACCACCCAGAACACTTGCTATTCCCTCACTTGCAAGTGCTAGACAGCTTATGGCAAAAATACCCACCTCCACAGCGAGTTTTAGAGTTGGGACTGGGTGCCGGTGCCATACGTGACTACTTGCATAGTGTACATCAAGATTGTCAGGTCATTTCTGTGGATAATAATCCAGATATCATTCACTGTTACAAGCGTTACTTTGGCGGAGACCATATCAGTGAAGTCAATTGTAATGATGCTTACAAGGTATTAGAGCTTGAGAATACCACTCCATTCAATTGGATTATTTTGGATTTATTTAGTGAACTAGATGCCCCGCGGTTTCTCTATCAACATAAGTTTTATACTCTGCTGCGTAATACCCTCTCGGAACAAGGGGTGCTCTTTATAAATTTTATTGCTGAGCATGAGTCCCAGCTCAAGCAGCTAGAACACTTGCTCATCATTAATTTTGGCAAAAAGCCGCATATACATCATGTACCGGGCTATGCGAACTATATTATTGTAATTGAACGCTAAACAGATAGATTAAACGTCACCGGCCCATCGTTACACAAGCTGACTTGCATATCAGCACCAAATTCGCCAGTGGCTACGGTTAAGCCCGTTTCTTTGGCCTTTGCCACAAAGTACTCATACAGAGACAACGCTTGTTGTGGTGTACCAGCACTCGAAAAACTGGGTCTCATCCCCTTTTTTGTGTCAGCCGCCAGTGTAAATTGAGAAACCACTAGCAATTCACCTTCAATGTCCTTAAGACTTAAATTCATTTTTCCTGCATCGTCAGTAAAAATGCGATAATTACTGACTTTGTGTAATAGTTTGTCTGCGCTACTTTCGTCATCTGACTTTTCTACGCCAAGTAACAGTAAAATCCCCTGTTGGATCTCACCTACCACTTCGCCACCGACTTCAACTTTTGCGAATTTAACTCTTTGAATGAGTCCTTGCACACTAACCTCTGTTTTTATCTATTTTACACAGCAAAAGATCTGCTGCTCTGCGTATAGCCTCCGAATATACTTTATTTGTGGTGCTGTGCCCAACTCCCTCTAAAATTAATAGCCGCGCACGCACTTGTTCGGCAAATTTTTGTGCCGACGCAAACCGGCACACAAGATCTTGACGACTGTGAATCATCCACACCGGGAATTGTGTGATCTGCTGAGCATGCTGAAGGATCTGTTGCTCTTCGATAAAGCAGTGAGCTGACATGTAATGCACCATCAATTTTGCTTGTGCAACTAGGTTTCCCCCGTTGTGTAATTGGTAACGCTGTAATTGAATGTCAACGCTTAACTGCCGATCCCAATCCAGCCATAGCTGTGCCGCTTTATGCTGAAGCAATTCATCCTCACCAAATAGCTGTTCGCGGTATATATCTAAAATTCGCTCATGCGCGGTTTCGCCATGAGAAAATATTGCAAACTTTTCAGGGTAAAATTGCGCCCCAGCCCCACTGCTGCTGTATAGCCATGCCAAGTCATCCTGCGCGGCAAAAAAACTCGCCCACACTATTACTCCAACTACTCTATCGCTATGTTGCTGAGCAAATAACAGTGCTAAAGTCGCCCCCCATGAGCCACCCGCTATGACACATTTCGCCAAATCAAGGTAATCCAGTATTGCACACATATCGGCAATCAAAAATTGGGTATTGTTGTGCTCTAACGAATGTGGAGAAGAGTTGCCGCATCCACGCTGACTGTAAAGTATGATGCGATAACGTGCCGGATTAAAGTATGTTTGGGTAGGATTTTGTAGACCGGTTCCTGGCCCGCCATGACACACAAGGACGGGCACCCCCTCAGGGTTACCATATTCTTCAACATGTATTTGGTGACCATGTGAAACTGGCAAGTGAAAGCTACGCAGCACAGCACTAGGCTGATAAAGTAGGGCCATGACTAACCTCAATCTTGAGGTGTGTCAGTCTCCTTTTCATGATGTTCCGCCAAGCAGGCAGTGAACTCTGCACCTAGCAATACCACCATCCACGATAAATACACCCAAACAAATAAAATTGGGATTGTTGCCAATGCGCCGTATATTACCTCGTATGACGGGAAATGGCTGATATACATAGCAAAGCCCCGTTTGGTCAACTCAAATAGAAAAGCGGCAAATAACGCACCGGGTATCGCGGCTTGAAACGACACACGTGTATTTGGTACTAAAGTATAGAGCATAATGAAGCCAGCCATTGAAATTACATAAGGCAAGAGTTTGAGCAACAATCCGCTAAAACCGGGGATCCCTTGATCAGCAAAAGACACCAAGGAAACGATATAGGAGGTGACCCCAATACTTGCACCCAACAGTACAGGACCTAAAGTCAAAACCATCCAATATATGGCAAAAGAGATCATTAAAGGGCGTTTACTCTCCACCCGCCAAATACGATTCAAAGCACTATCTACATTGCGTATTAGCAATAGAGCAACGGCTGCTAGAAAGCTAATACCAACCGCAGTCATTTGATTAGCGTTACCGGCAAACGCACTGATATGAGATTTAATCGTGTCCGTGGAGGTTGGTACGAAATTAGTAAAGATAAAATTCTCAATCGCCAAGCGAGTATTTTCAAAACCTGGGAAAGCCGTAAATATGGCGACCCCCACTGCAATTAACGGCACTAAAGACAACAGCGTAACATACGCCAAATACCCAGCATTGATAGTTAGCTGGTCTTCTTTACAACGCTCAAAAAAGCGTTTCCACCAGCCTGGTTGCGCTTTCAAATATACGTATAGCTGGGCTTTTACTGCGGGCCAATCTTGTTTCATGTTGATTCATTGCCAATGATAACTTTGCACATCTTACCAATCCGCTTCATAATTTAAAGTAGCCATTTAAAGTAAAAGGATAAAGTATGCCTCTAAAATACCTACAAATAACCATAATGATTTTAGTCGCTACGCTTCTTAGCGGCTGCAAAAGCGCACAAAATGCTTACTATGCAGCTTGGGAGCAAGTGGGCGTGCATAAACGAGATATTCTAGTTGACCGAGTAGAAGATACTCAAGCTTCGCAACAAGCTTCCCAACAAGAGTTTCAAAGCGCATTAGAGAGACTTTCAGTATTAATAGATTTTGATGGCGGAGAGCTTGAAACTGTCTATGAGCAATTAAACAGTGATTATGAAGCCAGCCAAAGCTCAGCTGAAACGGTTACAGCCAATATCAATAAGGTTGAGTCTGTCGCTGAAGCATTATTCGATGAGTGGCAAAACGAACTGGAGCAGTATTCTAATCCGCAACTCAAACGCAGCAGTGAGAAAAAGCTGCTACAAACCCAACAACAATATAAAAAGCTGATCCGCTCCATGCGTAAAAGTGAAGCCAAAATGCAACCTGTCTTAGATTCGATGAAGGACAACGTGCTTTACCTCAAGCACAACCTTAACGCGCAAGCAATCGCAGCTATCAAGGGCGAGTTTACAAACTTAAAGCGGGATATTCAAAGCTTGATCAGTGATATGAATCGCTCTATCGCTGATTCAACGAGTTTCATTGAACAAATGAATAATAGCTAAGAACTCATTAGCCAACTAAGTAAACCTTAGTTGGCTTGTTGACCTCTGGTGTGCACTTTATCAAACACCCATCTCACATCACCTATTGGAGGCTCAAGATAGAAAGTCTTGCTCAATAAATCACACAGCTGTTCAACATTACCCACTGAGCGCTCAACCTGTTCACCTGTACGCTCATTAGAATAAAGATAACTCAAATTCCGTAATACAAAGCGTTCGTGGCCAGAGATACGTGACACAACGAGATTGTTTACGAAACTCGCCTCTGGATGTTGATGGCTATAAAAATGGCCGACATCACAATCACTTTCATAGGTTTCGAGCAAATCAACTTGATACAAAGTAACTCGCTCAGGCTTTTGTAGGGAAACTGTCACACTATAGGGGGTTCTTTCAATATGGTACTCGTTAATACCTTCACAAATTTGGGTACTGCGCTCAATTGGAATAGGAATACGCGGTGTTTTAACCCCAAAGCCAACGTCTACCAAATATGTTTTTCCTTGAAAAGTTAACTGGGTTAACCGATGTGTCCGAGCGTTAGTTTTAGTGCCATTTAATAGCACCCTTCCCAGCAAGGGCGCCACTTCAAAGCCAATCGCTTGTAAGGCCAGCATGGCAATTTTGTTATGTTCGAAACAGTAGCCGCCTTGTTGTTGCACTATCAATCGCTCAAACAACTCATCGTCATTGGTACTGAGGAATTTATCTTGCATCGCATTGAAGCTGCTGAAGCTAAAGCGATTGATATGTGCCTGAATGAGTTTGCCAACAAAAACCAGGTCAGCTGATACAGCACCTTGTAGATCAAGTTTTGATAAATAAATAGCTAATTGCGTTTGATTCATGTTATTCCTCTATGTGTCTCGATTGATTCCCTAAGTGAATAACTGCACCTTAAAACCTCAAGCAAAGTTGAGGTCAACTATTAACTTACTTCAATGAGTATTTTTTTTGCTTCGTGATGATGAAGTAATTGAAGCGCTTCAAAATCGCAGAGTGGCTTGCTCATAAAGTACCCTTGCATTTGCTGGCAATACAGTGTGGACAAGATCTGTAATTGCGCGAGTTGTTCAATTCCTTCCGCAGTGACGGTTAAATTAAAACTCTTTGCCATTGCACAAATTGCTTCTATCAATTGTCTGGGCTTACCTGCGCCTTCAATACCATTTATAAATGCCCTATCAATTTTGACACCATCCACTGGTAGCACATTCAATCTTGATAAACTGCTATAGCCAGTACCAAAGTCATCAATATAAATCCCAAACCCAAGATCATGCAGTTTTTGCAAAGGCGCGATCAACGAGTTTTCTTCTGTCATCATGGCAGACTCCGTCAGTTCAATTTTAAAATGGTCGGGGCGATACTCGGATTGCTCAAATTGATGTAGTAACCAGCTCATAAACCCTTTATGTTGGAGCTGTATAGGAGAAACGTTGACGCTGACAAACATGTTATCATCCGGCAGTTGCTGTTTAAATCGAATTGCATTTTGAAACACCCATTGCCCCAACTTAACGATTTGTGCACACTCTTCTGCAATTGGAATAAACTCAGCGGGGCTAACGATACCGAGTGTCGGACTATGCCAGCGCACTAACGCCTCAAACCCCACAACGTTTACGCCACTACTACAGCAAATTGGTTGGAATCGAAGAGACAGTTCTTGGTCCATATCGAGCGTTTGCAGCTCTCTCTCCACTTGCAACCTTCTTGAAGCCTCTGTTGCAATGGCTGACGTAAATATATGGTAATCGTTTTTACCACGTTTTTTAGCCTCGTACATGGCAACATCAGCGTCGTGCAATAACTTTTCGGCTTCATAGTTTAAGCATGGAGCTGTAAAGCGCCTTACTCCAACACTGCCGCTGACTGTATGAGTCGTGCCCTCATATTCAAACGGCAAACGAATGGCCGTCAGTATATCCTCAAGCAACAACTCAAGGGGTATGCTCAAATTGTTCACACTGATTAGGATTGCAAATTCATCTCCCCCTAAGCGAGCAATATCAGCAAAGCTCCCTACTAACTCTCGCATTCTTGCGGCAAATTCAATCAGTAACTTGTCCCCAGCTAAATGCCCCAATGTATCGTTGATCAGTTTAAAGCGATCTAAATCCAGATAGAGTAAAATATACTCACCTGGTCCACCACTGCGGTTGGTCTCTACCAATTGTAGGAAAGTCTGGCGGTTAAGTAAGTCTGTTAAGCTGTCGTGTTGCGCTTTGTATTGCAGCTGCTCGTTGAATAATTTCAACGCAGTGATATCCGTAATACGCCCTTCATAGATGACCTCATGGCTATGACATATCCAAGAGCCAGTTTGCCTCACCCATACCCCACTTGTTTGACTGGAACCTGCTAACCACTCCAGTTCATCATGAGGCTGTCGCTGTGCCACCATTTCTTTCCATTTTGCAGCGACGTCACCATCTAGCATTAGATCACTCAAGGCTAACCGCGAAGAGGCATGCTCCTCTCCCAGCAGAAGCACTTTAAATGCAGGGTTAGTATCAACCAGCACCCCTTGCTTATCTAATACAAATAGACCCTCGCTGCTATTCACAAATAGGCTTTTATATTTGCGTTCAGCAACAATATGTTGCTGAAGTGCTGTTAGGCGTTTATTTGATTCATGTTGAATTTGCTGATTGGCCTGTGCCAAGCTGGCTGTCCGCTCTTCAACGAGATTGTTTATCGTTTCATGACGCACGGTTAAATAGCGCACCTGCATTAACACCATTAAACCCAGAGCTGCTGCTATCAAAGTAACGATCGCAATGATTAACGTGGCATTGTGTAAAAGAGAAGGTGCTAATTGAGGCTGAGTGTACAAATGCATGGAGACCGATGTACCAAAAAAGTCTATCTCTGCGGTAATTCCAGCCGATTTGTCTGCTAAGTGAAATTGATCTTGCCAATCCGAGGTAAACAACAACTGCTCGCCAGCAAAAACGCGCATATGGTGGCCACTTGTTTGATATAACTGACCAAAGAGCCCTTCTAGGAGGTGATTAAGTTGAAAGCCAATGCCTAACGCACGCTGTGACTCAGGTGTCAATGTGACGAACTGTTCAATTACAACGCTCCACCGCTGTGCTTGGGGCCACTTTAGAGCCTGAAGTTCATTGTTCCCTAAACGTTGTATAAACGGATCGGTCACAGCCACAGCCGTTCCTAGCAAATGTCCAAACTCAGACACAGGCGCAGCTTTCAAAGTCGTTAAATATAAACCATTTGCACCGTCTGGTAAGCGAACTTTAAAATCAAAAAAGCCCAACGATTGATATTGCTGCTCCAAATGAGAAACTTGGTGACTGTCTATAATTGCATACGACTCTAAGCTTAACTCAAGATCTAAACCTGCCAATTGGGATTGAGCCAGATGATAAAACTGTTCTGGTGTAATATCGGAGCGAGCCCGCAGGTAAGCCTCAATAGAATATAGTAAATGAGCAAAACGCTGCAATTGATCGCTCAAGCGAGATTGATACTGTGATACATGCTGCTCAAGGTGATGATGTGTACGTTGTTTGAAGTGCGCATTAAATTCAAATCCAACGTAACATATTACACACAAATAAATGCCATATACCCACCCTCCAAACTTGGCTGGCGCTTGAAACACTTTATCCCACTTTTTTACTCTAGACATCCGCTCATAACACTGTACCATTGCACTACTTGATAATAATTCTTATTTGCGATGATTAAAAGTAAACTTTGCTGTTTTTACCCGATTTTGCTACTAAGTACCCAAGTTTTAGCCAAAGACGAGCTCAACGTTTACTCCTTTCGAAAATATGAATTAATTAAACCTATGCTGCAGGCGTTCGAAAAGCAGAGCGGTATTCGGGTCAACCTAGTGAATGGTAAATCTCAATTTTTACTTTCTCGATTAAGTAATGATGGACACAATTCTAGGGCAGACGTGATATTAAGCTCTGATCTTGTGCAGCTCAGTGCTCATAGGGCGCTATTACAACCAATGACCGATTTAAAAAGGTGGTCTGAAGTACCTGACGTATTCAAAGATCCAGATCAGCGTTGGGTCAGTGTCTCCATGCGCACCCGCGCGCTATTCGCGAATACACACAATACTGCTGCTATTCCAAACCAATTTAAACAACTTAGCGACCCACAAATGAAAGGTCAGTTCTGTGTAAGAGATTGGCGACACAGTTACAACAGAACTTTATTTGCCAGTTTGTTGGCCAGCGACAGTGCCCCCAACACCAGTTGGCTAAAAAATGCCAACCAGCTTTTGGCAAAGCGCCCGTCTGGGGGAGATAGAGATCAACTACGCGCACTGGCGAAAGGGCAGTGCCAGTTTGCCTTAGCAAACCATTATTATTGGCACATGATGAAACAGTCTAACAACAAGCAGGATGTCAAACTTGCAACGCAAATTGAGATGCACTTTTTGCAAATGGCAAATGGTACAACCCCAGTTTCAACGACCACAGCAGCCATAGCAAAATATGCTCCCAACAAACAAAACGCATTAATGTTTATCGATTTTTTACTTTTGCCAGAAACTCAGAAAATGTATGCGCAGCTCATCAATGAATTCCCTGTGATGGAAATCAAGGGCTACACGCTGCCATTTAAGCCCGCCCTAGAAAATATAAATAAAAGCTTACACTACACCGAAAAGGTCGAGGCGGCACTCCCGCACAACTAACATTTAGCCTGTACCGAATAAAGCAATAAAGTTTACAAATTTATGCTTCATATGAGTGCGCCTTTGCCACAAATTAGCGCAGCTGGGAAAGTGATTTACTGGGTTTTTGCCACCCATTTTTGAACAGACGATTTAGGGTATAAAACATCTTTGAACAGGCGATGTTTTTCAAATACCAACCCTTTTTCCGTACTCGGCAACCCTACCTGTACCTGACTATGGTGCGTGTTGAAACGCGAAATCAAGGTGAGTTTATCCTGCGCTCTTTTAAGGTGAGTATTTAGATATACACGCACATCATCGGCCGTCATTAAACCCAACGCATCTAAATTCATTAATTCTTTTTTTAATGCAGAGCGAATACCCATCGTAGGTCTCCCTGTGTTGTCATAATGGAATTAATCAAATTGCTAGCAAAATACACACCAATTGCTGCATTTACATTAAAGACCACCACTTTCACGAAAAAGTTTCGTCATTCATCTTGTCTGCGCGGTATACTGTCGCAAAGACGTTTTTAGAGTTGTGATATGAATCAAGAATACATCGAAATTGAACTCGAAGAAGAACCCATCGAGCTCTGTAACCTATTAAAAGTGCTCGATTTCGCCGAAACTGGTGGTCAAGCCAAGCAGCTAATTGCGATGGGGTATGTAGCTGTAAATAGCGAGCTTTGTACTCAAAAACGCAAAAAAATGTACTCAGGCGATAGCCTTGAGTTTGATGGAGAAGTCTTTTTACTGACATTGGCTGAAGGGGCAACCCCAAGTCCAAGACCCGCTACTCCACCAATAAAACCAGCCCAAAGTAATGCGACAGCTAATAAGGCGACTAAAAAGCAATCCAATAAAAAGCGTAAGAAACAGCCTCAAGTCGACAGTAAAACAGGCAGAAAGCCTATCTCATTTGGTTAATTAAACTATCAAGGACAAACATGAGTATTTGGTTTAGACCTGTTACCAAGGCACTGTGCCAATCCTTAGATCAAGGACTCCATGGCAAAGGCTCCTTGATGGCCACGCTTGGCATTGAGATAAGTGAAATTGGCGACGATTTTCTTGCAGCGACAATGCCAGCAACGCCACACCACCACAACCCCATAGGTATGGTTCACGGTGGCGCTAATGTTGCACTAGCGGAGACAGTCGCAAGTTATGCTGCTAATTTCGTTGTAGACTTTGAGCGTTATTATTGTGTGGGACAAGAAATCAACGCCAATCATTTAAAAGCCTCACGTAATGGTGTATTAACGGCTGTAGCGAAGCCGCTTCATCTGGGAAAACGAACTTCCGTTTGGGAGGTCAAGGTCACAAATGCCAAAGGCGAGCTATGTTGCGTCTCAAGAATGACCGCAGCAGTTATTGAACGCGCAGTAAAATAAGCCCTACTCATGCAAAGGCACTGATAGCGACAATCGTTTAACAAAGAGACAATCAATAACCCCCTGTGCAGGAATGAAAATACAATGGAACAAGTCGACACAATCGTAATCGGCGCTGGCGTCATAGGGCTGGCCATTGCAGCAAGACTCAGTAAACACAATGAAGTCGTGCTGATTGAACAGGGGCACCACTTTGGCGAGCATACCAGTAGCAGAAATAGCGAAGTCATTCATGCCGGCATTTACTATCCTAGCGACAGCTTAAAAGCTCGTACTTGTGTAGAAGGGAAAGCGCAGTTGTACACGCACTGCACTGAGTTTTCAGTCCCTTTTGCCAAAATCGGCAAAGTGATCACCGCCCAAAATTCGCAAGAAGAAGAGAAACTCGCCTCACTCCTTAAACAGGCTCAAAGTAATGGCGTAGATGATTTATTCTGGCTAAGCAAATCGCAATTGGAGCAAAAAGCGCCGCAAATTAATGCTGTTGCAGGATTGTACTCCCCCTCAACAGGTATTGTGGATAGCCATCAATTTATGCTGTCATTACTTGGTCAATTGGAAAGCAATCAAGGGCAATATGTACCCTGCACTCAGTTTGTTGGGGCGAACCCAACAGCGCATGGCTTTGATGTACAACTAGATTGTGATGGCACCCCATTTAAATTGAGCTGTCGCCATTTGGTCAACGCAGGAGGGCTATTTGCTCAGCACAATGCTACTTTGATTGAAGGATTGCAACATAGCCATATCCCACCGACTCACTATTGCCGAGGTCAGTATTTCAGTTACCAAGGGAACCACCCATTTAAGCATTTAATTTATCCGATACCAGAAGAGCATGGTTTAGGTATCCATGCGACGTTAGATTTAGCTGGGCGACTGCGCTTTGGTCCGGATACGCGGTTTATTGATGAATTGAATTATGATACTGATGAGACCGCGTTAGAAACGTTTTACCAAGCAATTAAACGCTATTGGCCAAATGTCGATAAGCAACGTCTGCAAGTAGACTATGCCGGTATTCGTCCAAAAACGCAGCGCCAAGGTCAACAAGATTTCCAAATTGAGGGATTTAGCCACCATGGACTTGCTGGTCTGATCAACTTATTTGGTATCGAGTCACCCGGCCTCACAGCCAGTTTAGAAATTGCCAAGGCTGTTGAAGCACTGCTCACCACTGAGCCGAATTAAAAAAGGGCTGCTAAAGCAGCCCTTCTAATGTTTTTCAACACTGTGTTAGATATCTTCCAATGTTTTGGCTCGTTCATCCATTAGCTTTTGTAAATTCTGAGCATCTTTAACTAATTTTTTCACATCCGTTGGCTTCATGTTATCCACATCAATTTTCCCATCTGCTTGGCCTTTTTCTTGACCTAGCTTTTCTAGTATTTCCGTATTTTCAGCAGCCATAATCGTGATTTTGGTGGGGTCTAGTGTATGTACTTGACTATTTACCCTTGTATTTGGTCTATCAGAATAATGCCAATTCCCCTTGGCATCTTGCCACTTATATATGGTTGTTTGAGAGGTTGCAGTTTCCTCATCATTGAGGACTTTTTTAGCTGAGTCCACAACATTATTGAGCTCTTGCTTGGATTTATCTAACAGCGTGCTTGCTTGTTGCTGTGCTTCTCCAAAGATCATATCTACGCTAAGCCAAGGTTTGCCATCGGGACGTTTGATCACAAATAATGACCCTAGCCCAATCAGCATAATCATTATCATCAGGTAACTTGAATATTTCATTTCGGCACTCCCTGTTTCTTGAGGCCACACTTTTATAGTATAGCGTCTTCTTATGCTAGAGTTTGACAATTGAGTAGAAAATTATCAATTCAAAATTGCAATAATTCACCTTCTTTAGACAAAAAAACAGCCGCTGTAATAAGCGACTGTTTTCATAGAAATTTGAACTTAAACTATAAAGCTTTAGATTCCATCACCATCAATGTGTAGACCACACTCTCGGTTCAAACCAAAGAAACGAGTTTCTTCTTCAGTCATACCAGGTTCAAGCTTACGAGTTGTGTGGACGTCCCCCATAGACACATAACCTTGCTCCCACAAAGGATGATAAGGTAAGTCATGTTTAGTCAGGTATTGATATACATCGCGGTTATTCCACTCAATTATCGGATACACTTTTACGCTGCCACGACTGATCTCTAATATTTGCTTGTCAGCACGTGATGAAGACTGCTGTCTGCGTAACCCGCTAAACCATGTACCGACGCCAAGCTCTTTTAAAGCACGTGTCATCGGTTCTACCTTGTTAAGCGTATTATACTTTTTAATTCCTTCTTCACCTTGCTCCCAAAGCTTGCCATATTTTGCTTCTTGCCAAGCAGGGCTATAGTCGCTACGAAAAACTTTTAAATTTAACTGCAACCTTTCTGTCAATTCATCGATAAATCGATACGTCTCAGGGAATAGGTAACCGGTGTCAGTTAAAACCACAGGAATATCGCTCTTTTGCTGTGATACCAAATGCAACATCACCGCAGCCTGAATACCAAAGCTGGACGACAGCATATGGGTATCAGGTAAGTTTTCTAGCGCCCAAGCAACACGCTCTTCGACACTTTTTTGTGCCAACATGCCGTTAGCATCAGCAAGCATTGCTTGTTGTGTCGCTTTATCTAACGTCAATATTTGCTTAAATTCGCTCATAGCTTGTCCTATTATCGGGCGCATAGCGCCCATCAATTAAGCGTGGAAATCCGTTTTTGAAACTTTCACTTCAGCAACAATGCCTTTACGAATAACAAAATCGCCAAAACACTCTTGTTCATTACGCTCAGCGGCCCATTGACCAATTAATTCGTCCAGCGCAGGTAGGTAAGTTTCTTCGCCCACATTTTCAAGGTACAACTTAGGTACTCGGGTACCTTCGCGATTACCACCAAGGTATACGTTGTACTTCCCAGGACCTTTACCAACTAAACCTACTTCAGCCAACATTGCACGGCCACAGCCATTTGGACAACCAACAACGCGCAGGATGATGTCATCGTTTGGAACTTCATGCTTAGCAAGTAACGCTTCTGTTTTCTCAACTAAGTCAGGTAAATAACGTTCTGCTTCAGCCATTGCTAGCGGACATGTTGGCATTGCAACACACGCCATAGAGCTCTTTCTCTGCTCAGTGTGGGTGTCATCAATCAGACCATGCTCACGAGCAATTTGCTCAATCTGTGCTTTGTCTTCTTCTGCAACACCTGCAATGATAAGGTTTTGGTTCGCTGTCATACGGAAATCACCTTTGTGGATTTCTGCAATCTTGCGACAGCCTGTTTTTAGCGGTTTATCTGGATAATCAAGGATACGACCACTTTGCAAGAATAGTGTTAAGTGGTGCTTACCATCAATGCCTTCAACCCAACCGAAACGATCGCCACGGTGTGTAAATTCGAATGGACGACTTGGCGCAAATTTAACACCTGCACGGTTTTCGACTTCTTCTTTGAAAGCATCAATACCAAACGCATCTAATGTATATTTGGTCTTAGCGTTTTTACGATTAACACGGTTACCCCAGTCACGCTGTACACTTACAACGTGCTCTGCCACAGCTAAGGTGTGCTCTAGCGGAATAAAACCAAAGTCATCGGCACGACGCGGATAGGTATTCACATCACCGTGCGTCATAGCCAGACCACCACCAACTAGAACATTAAAACCAACTAACTTACCTTCTTCAGCTATTGCGACAAAGTTCAAGTCATTTGCATGGACATCCACTTCGTTATTTGGAGGAATAGTTACAGTCGTTTTAAACTTACGCGGTAGGTAAGTAGAACCTAAAATCGGCTCTAAGTCGGTTGAATCTTTACGCTCGCCATTCAGCCAAATTTCTAAATAAGCACGCGTCTTTGGTAGTAAATGCTCAGAGATTTTAGCTGCCCACTCATAGGCTTCTTGATGTAATTCTGACTCTACTGGATTAGTGGTACACAACACGTTTCGGTTTACGTCACCAGCCGTCGCAATTGAGTCGATCCCCACATCATGCAAAGTTAAGTGCATTTCTTTGATATGTGGCTTTAACACACCATGAAACTGGAACGTTTGGCGAGTTGTCAGGCGGATACTGCCGTAAGAGGTTTTGTCTTCAGCAAATTTATCAATCGCTAGCCACTGCTCTGGCTTGATAATACCGCCAGGCATACGTGCACGTAACATGACATTGTGCAGCGGCTCAAGTTTTTGCTTAGCACGCTCTGCACGAATATCGCGGTCATCTTGCTGATACATTCCGTGGAAACGGATCAGCTGAAAATTATCTTTGGTAAAACCACCTGTTAGTTGGTCACCTAAATCTGTTTCAATGGTGCCACGTAAGTGCTGACTCTCTGTTTTTAATCGCTCATTGTCAGCAAATTTAGCAGCGGGATCGTGCTTACTATTTGGCTTGTAGTCTTGGTTGCTCATTGTTGTTCCTAAATTCGTATGCTGTGACGGTAAATAAGTGCGTTACGACGTCTATTAGTAGACGTCTTTTTGATAACGGTTAGCACTACGCAGCTCTTTTAAATATTGCTCGGCCTGCTCATCGTCTTTCCCGCCATGGGTCTTAACAATGTCCAACAGTGCCTGGTGCACATCTTTAGCCATACGCGTGGCATCACCACAAACGTAGAAATGTGCACCCTTCTCTAACCAAGCAAAAACCTCTGCGCCCTTCTCACGAATACGATCTTGGACGTAAATTTTCTCTGCCTGGTCCCGACTAAATGCCAAATCAACACGATTCAGCAGTCCAGACTTCACATACCCTTGAACTTCTACTTGGTATAAGAAATCTTGTGTAAAGTGTGGGTTGCCAAAGAACAACCAGTTTTCACCTTCCGCTTCACGCGCATCACGCTCTTGCAAAAATGCTCTGAATGGCGCGATACCTGTACCTGGACCAACCATAATCACTGGCGTGTTATCGTCAGTTGGCAAACGGAAGTTGTCATTGTGTTCACTGAATACTTTTACTTTTGTGCCTTCTTCAACGCGATGTGCCAAGAAGCCCGAGCAACCACCATAATGTTGCTCACCAAACGCTTCGAACTCAACCAGGCCAACAGTCAAGTGAACTTCTTCTTCCACTTCCGCCTGACTTGAAGCAATTGAATACAAACGTGCTTGGATTTTACGGCAGCACTCTACAAGTGTTTGCGCATCAATATCACTTGGATTTTGTCTAATCACATCAAATATCTGACGCGCTTCCAAATACTCACGTAAAGCTGCTTTATCAGTAATTAGCTGAGCAAGTTCCTCATTCCCAGTAGCCGCTGCATACTTCTCAACAAAACCTGGATAAGACTGTGTTAACTCAAGCTTTTCAATCAGTGCATCACGGACAGTTAGGGTATCATCGCCCAGCTTAACTTCTGTTGCAGGTGCGATATTTAAAGCACCTAATACATCATCAACTAACGCTTCATCATTTAAGAAGTACACACCTAACGCATCACCTGGCTGATAACTGATATCAGATCCGTCTAAATCGATTTCGATGTGGCGTACATCTTTGGTCGAATCACGACCTGTAATTTTAACCGCGGAAGAGATTTCAGCAGTAAATGGGTTTTGCTTGGTGTACTGACTGTGTGCCGCTTGTGGCGCCCCAAAAGGTGCACTAACTACATTTGCTCCACCTGCACTTTGCTGTGCCTTTAACTCTGGCTCGAATGCATCCAGTGCCGAAGCAATCCAAGTTTCTGCCTGCTCTTCATAATCAACATCTAAATCAGCACGTGCAACCACACTTTCAGCGCCTAGCTTTTGTAAACGCTCTTCAAAATCAATGGCGGTTTGACAGAAAAACTCATAGCTTGAATCACCAAGTCCAAGTACGGCAATTTTTACCCCATCTAATTTAGGCGCTTTTTTACCAACTAAGAACTCATGCAGATTTTCTGCATCTTCTGGTGGCTCACCTTCACCATATGTAGATACCGCAACCGCGATGAATTTTTCTTTCTTCAAGTTGCTCGGCTTATAATCAGCCATGTTAACCAATTTGGCTGTTAACCCGCGAGCCTTCGCTTGCGCTTCCAGCTGTGCAGCAACGCCTTTTGCGTTACCTGTTTGCGAACCAAATAAAATAGTAAGTGGTGCCGCTTCTTGTGCAGGTGCAGCCGCCTCTCCAATTATGCCACCGAGCGCCGCAGTATTGGCATTTGCAGCCAAGTAACCACTCACCCAAGCTTGTTGAATTGGATTTAGCTCAGCCACCAACCCTTGTAACTTTTGCAGTTGTTCTTGTGAAAGCGGACTTGCCGCAGCACTCAGTTGACTTAACAACATTGATTATTCCCCGTAACCCATTTCGTTTACTTGCTATCGCACCTGACTGTGCAGGTCATTTAATAGCATGCAGGATACTGTTCCTATCTAACAAAAAAAAGAACAGTATCTGCTTTGTTATTCCTTTTAGTTATGAAAAGAAAAAAACTCCAAATAAAACAGATTAAACATCTCGATCATTTTTTGATCAAAAGTTATTTAACATTTTAATAACTGTAAAGTACATTATCTGACCTTAATTTCCATACACGAAACAATAAGAGAAAAAAATGAAACACAGTAACAAATACAGGAACAGCTTAAATACTACTGTTTTAATTGGATTATTTGTTCCTATAGTAAGTGCAAACGTCAGTAATGGTAGCTTCGAGAATTGGCAACAAAACACACCGAGCAATTGGTCTACTATTGACACTGGAATTACAATAAATCAAGTAGGCTCCCCCCTTAAAGATGGTCAAAGCGCTGCTGAAGTCGTCGTCAAGACCGCTACACAGGGGAATACAGACTTGCGTCAGACTATTTCCGTTATAGGTGGACAAAACTACACTTTCAGTACTTGGGTTTATCACACTGAAGGGAATGTGAAAGCAAGGTTGTACGTTGATGGTTACCGTGGTTATTCAAACGAAAATCAAACGGGACAATGGCAACAACTCAGCTATCAATATACCGCGAGTAGCAGTAAAGATATCGAAGTAGGCCTGCGATTTTATGATACAAGCGGATTTGATGGCTCAGAAATTGTTTATGTTGATCACTTTACCCCCAGTGACTCAACTACCACTCCACCGCCACCTCCTCCCCCGCAATGCCAGCAAAACTCAGTTCAATTCAAACTCATCACCGATAACTACGCCAGCGAAACCAGTTGGGAATTGAAAAACCAACAAGGGCAAGTGATCAACCGCGGTAGCGGATATGCAAATACCACCACCTATACTGAATCAATGTGTTTAGCTGATGACACCTACACATTCGTGATTTCCGATAGCTATGGCGATGGTATTTGCTGCTCGCAGGGTAATGGTAGTTATGAGTTGACCTTTAACGGTCAAGTTCTAGCTGCTGGTGGCCAATTTACCAATCAAGAGCAAAAACAATTTACACTGGGCAGTGACGGCGGTGATGGTGGTGGAGGCCAAGATCCAACGGGTTATTATGCATCTGCGGCAGGTCTGACTGGTTTTACTCTCAAGTCCCAATTGCATACCATCATCAAAGATCACAACAATCGCGGTTACAGCGCGCTGTGGTCATTCATAGACCAGTACGAACGCGATAATTACTTTGAAAAAGACAATACTGTACTCGACAGATATTCTGAAAAACCGACCACAGCTGATTCAGTAAACTTCACAGCAGTAGGTGACCAGTGCGGTAGCTACCGTGTAGAAGGTGACTGCTACAATCGCGAACATTCATTTCCAAAAAGTTGGTTTGGCGGCAAGATAGAGCCAATGAATTCAGATGTGCATCATATCTTTGCGTCAGACGGTTTTGTCAATGCGAAGCGCAACAGCTACCCGTTTGGAGAGGTTGGCAGCGCTAGCTATACCTCGAGCAATGGCAGTAAGCTTGGCAGCGCTAGTGGCATCAATTACTCTGGAACTGTTTTTGAACCTATTGATCAGTTTAAAGGAGATATTGCTCGCATTTATTTCTATATGGCAACTCGCTATGAAAATGTTGTTGCAGGCTGGCAGAACAAATCAAGTTACGGTAATGATGTTTTGAACGGCACCACAAACGTCGTATTTGAGCCTTGGGTTGTCGCTTTACTTAAACGCTGGCATCAGCAAGATCCAGTCGATGATGTAGAGCGCGCTCGTAACCAAGCGGCGTTTGAATTCCAAGGTAACCGTAATCCGTACGTTGACCACCCAGAATTTGTCGACAAAATTTGGTAACTTTGTTTAATCCCTGAGTAGGTTTCACTCAGGTGAAAAGAAAAAAGCGGCCTAATCCATTAGGCCGCGTAACATACTCAGCGCAGAGTCTACGTGAGTGTTTAATAAAGGTAAGCTAACCTTCTTCCTATCCTGTAAACCGTTTTGATATTCCACCACCGCCGCGATTTACAAGTGTACTTACCTTGGCTCTATCGTTAAGGGAGATAAAGTCATTTTCGCGTTATTGCTCGCCCCCATCAGGTTGTTGTATTGGCGATTTTCAAATAACGTATAAAATACATCTACATAGTCATCATCATTAGTAAACCAGTGACTTGGCATTGCCTTGATTAACTCGTTCGTTAATTGCGGAATAATGGCATAACCTTGGACATTTGGATCAGGGATCAGTCTCATCACTTGCGTTACGATATTAAGGAAAGTAGATGCCAGCTCTTGATAATTTGTATTGTCATCATGTTCCATCAACAGAACATCAGCCGCCTGCCAGCGATACCTTTCCCAGTGAATCAGGATCTGATTAGGCGTGTAATCTTGTCCATCATGGTCTAGGTATGGTAGATCCACTACATCTAAAGCGGGCTCATCTCGTGTTGGGCTAACACCATTGACGACTGCATAGACCTCTGCAGCACCTGAGATCCATGGTTCTTTGTCGTCATTCAAACGAATACGACTAATGACCGACGTTGAGATAGGCGCGGCTTGCTGTACACCAAATTCAGAGCTCGACTGAAAACCGCCACTTGCAATGCGCTCGCGACCTTGGTTGAACACCTTGCGCATTACCTCAACACCTTCACGGTGAACAAGTTGCTTATCTAGCTCAACAACCAAGACTGGCCTGGTGGGCATTTGCTGTGCATCGAGTAAATGCAGCTCGCCATTTGCATCAAATGCCTCAACATGGATCCATTGCGTATCCTCACCGCGTGGTGCAAAAGCAACTAAAGGTACTTGGCCATTTTCCCATTGCGACAACATTGCATCATCAGCTAGGCGCAACTGATAAACATTTTGGCCATCACTAGAGAGCCCTTTCAGCTGTCGAGTTTGCTCACTGGCTTGTACACTCAATTGTGCACTTGCAGTAGGTAAGTCTAATTCAGCAAAACTTAACTTATTCGCGCTATCCAACCGATTTAACCAATTTGCTTGTTTGGCGCTTAGCTGTGCTGCCACAGTTTTAGCTACGACTCTTTTGATGTCTGCCACTTGCATGTTTTGAGTGTTAAATCTGTCTATCGATTGCAACTCAGTATGAGTTGAGATATTTGCTCTCGATGATTGCTCTAATTGGCTCGCAAACGCCGTAGTACTGGCTAACATCAGCACTGAGTTCAGTGCCGCAAACTTAAGTAACCTATTCATAACATTTCCTTGAAATAATCCGTGTGTTTTTTATTTACCCTAAGATAAACAACTTATGTGTGCATAAACACGATAAAACAGCACAATAGATTTATCAAGATATTAATAACAGATTAACATGAAAAAATTAATATCGACGCTATCGTAATGATATTTATAGATTTAGTGGTAAACTTTACAAAAAATGGGATAATTAATTATAACAATAATATGAATTGTCGAATGTTTACACTGTTAAACGTGCCCAATTTTTAGACTTCCATTGAATATCGCTTTATATCACATAGTAATAACTAAAAAACATAAATAACAATCAGATAGATAACCCTTAATGTCACTTAAATGCGGTAGTTATAAATGGCAATTTGTCAATCGAATACTCGCCTTACTAAACGAATAACGAAGCCTATTCAGGTAATTTAAATAATTAAATTAACCTCAACATTTTACCTATTTTGGGTTTTAAATGAAAATAAATGTAAATAAGCTCCGAATTCTAAGTAAAAACTCAAAAAATAGAGAAGTAATAATAGGTGAAATGATCTTTTAAAGAAGCTGTTGGTTAAATAACAAATACCACCAACAGCAATATTGCGAGTTTTGAAAAGTTACTTTTCTATGGGATAAAGTGTGATTTCAATTCCTGCACCTATAGCAGATATACGCAACAGCGTATCCACATCAATGGCCTGAGAATAGCATTTAGGAGAAGTACCTGATGTAAACCCAATATCAAACGTACGCTTTTTGCACCCTAACCACTGCTTTAAAGCCGCCTTAGAACAGGACTCGATTAATTCACACAAGTGATTTATTGCTTTATTGGGACTTGTAACTTCAGCACTTGACTCAATTCTGGCCAGCTCTCTATAGTCATCTTTGTCATAGTGCAGTACTACAGCGTTACGCTTTAGATCCTCAACCAAAGCGGAGATGTCGTGTTTGGACTCTAACTCTAAATCGACATTTAAAAATTGGATTTCTGACATTGCGAATGCGTTACCTTGCTTTGTGATTGGACCTAAGCCCGCTAATTGTTCAACTTATCTACAACAAACTATCATTTTGTGAGCGTAAACCCCACCCAAAAATCATACTTTTGGGTGCGACAATTTGTCACCTTGGATTTTACGTTAATTTCAATAAGCTATCAGCAATTTTGACCAAAAAACAGAGTAATGAATAAAACAACCCTAAAGCCAGCCAGAAAAGTCCACAAATACCTTGGCTATTTGCTCGCACTGCAGATCTTTGCTTGGTTGCTAGGCGGCCTTGTCATGAGTGCTATTCCATTAGACATGGTCCATGGTAAACACCTTGCTCAAAGACAGCTAGTAAACCCATTCAATACAACAGATTACACTGCGAGCTTGGATAAAATAATTGCAGATATTGCCAATTTACAAAAAATAGAATACACCCACTTTCTCGACCAACCCGTTATCAAAGTCAGTGCCGATAAAACCATATATTTTGATGGTAAGTATGGTCTTCCTATACCAGCGCCAACTGAAGCTCAAATTAGCCAACAAGCAAAAGCTCACTACTTGGGTAGCGCACCACAAGCGAGCATTGAACATCTTGAAGAAGGACCCCGAGAAGTACAGTATCGCAGACACATTTGGCGTGTTGTCTATGCCGACTGGGTAAATACCACTATTTATTTGGATGCTATCAGCGGTCAAGTCATCACTGTGCGCAGTACACTATGGCGCATATTCGATTTTTTCTGGATGCTGCACATCATGGACTACGATGAACGAGACGATTTCAATAACCCGTTGCTAATCTCTTTTTCCGCGACAAGTGTATTGTTTTGTATTTCGGGCATGATTTTGCTCATGCAATCACCGCCATGGCGGCGCAGACGCATTCAACGTAATTAATCACACCCGCACTTGAATTTCGTTATGATGAACATAGTCCTGAAGTCCACCCTAGGTGAGAGGCATGTTCAACGTTTTACCTTTGGGCGTGATACTACTGATTTTTACAACCGGTGGTCACGCCCAATCATTTGATAGCTTTTACAAAGCAAAAAAATACTTAACGCGTCAAATCGCGCCACACGATACAACTTTATATTGCGGCTGTGAGATTAAAAAACAGGGTAAGAAACTTGTTCCAGATCCAACTGCCTGTGGCTATCGACCCAGAAAACCCATTACACGCAGTGGCAAACCTAATATACGAGCAACAAGAATTGAGTGGGAACATATTGTACCCGCTTGGGAATTTGGCCACCAATTACAGTGTTGGCAACAAGGTGGTCGGAAAAACTGCCGTAAAGTGAGTGCTAAGTTTCGCCAAATGGAAACGGATATCAATAACCTTGCACCAGCAATAGGTGAAATCAATGCAGATCGCAGCAACTTTCGCTTTGGCGTACTGCCCCATGCTTCCTATCAACATGGTGCATGTGAAGTCAAAATTGATTTTAAGCAACGCGTAATAGAACCGCCTCACTACGCACGAAAAAAAATTGCTAACGCGTATTTCTATATGCAAAAAACCTATGGGCTCAAGCTCAGTGAACGACAGCAAAAACTCTTCACGATTTGGGCAAATGATTATAAATGAACCTTCTCAAATGAATAAAATTATATTCGAACAAAATAGGAACAAGCTCCCGTATTTTCGTTGTAATCTTGCACGACAGTTGATAATTTGGGCTCATAATACTTAGAGTAATAGTACAGATTGAAAGCACATCTCGATTTATGGGGTCTATTTTCTATAACGGCCAGTGCTTTAACATATAGGAACGGGATATGAGATTAATGAACAAACTCTACCTTGCTATCGGCATAGCAATGACGACAACAATGCTAGCTGGATGTGGAGGCTCCTCAGGTGGCGGCTCAAGCTCAAATAATAACAATAACGTTGTAACTCCACCAGCACCGCAAAATACCGCTCCGACTTGGCAAGCAGGTCAATTTCTTGCGTCAAATCAGTTTGCTAATTTATGTGAATCTCCACGCTCAGGCATCGACCCATTTGAAAATACACCCTACCCAGATGCTGCTGGTACAGCCATGCATGAAAAAATGTGGTTGCGTTCATTCAGCAATGAAACATACCTTTGGTATGATGAAATTATCGACAATGATCCTAATCAATTTTCTTCTGTTGCGGCCTACTTTGCCCAACTGAAAACACCACTCAAAACAGCAAGTGGCCGAGATAAAGATGAATTCCACTTTAGTGAAAGCTACGAAGATTTCAAAAAAGAGTCTCAAGACGGGGTATCGGCTAGTTTTGGTATCACTTGGACGATACCTCAATCTCGCATGGCCTATGTTGCCTATATCACTGCCAATTCACCCGCAGCGCAAGCGGGCATAAAACGCGGTGATCGACTACTCAAAGTGGGTGATTTAGACTTCGCAACATTTAATAGCAATAATAGCGCGCAGTATAGCCAAATTATCAGTGCATTTTCTCCAGCCAAAGATCAAACTGTCGAACTGACATTGCTTGCTCAAAATGGTGAGCAAAAGCAAGTTTCCTTAACCGCATTAGACCTAGAGCTTGAGCCCGTTCGCAATACTCAGGTGATTGACTTTGAAGGTAAGCGTGTTGGCTACATGCAATTTAATCAATTTATCGCCAGTGCGCAGCCCGGGCTTATTAGTGGCTTCAGCCAGTTTAATAACCTAGACGAGCTAGTGTTGGATATGCGCTATAACGGTGGTGGATTGGTATTTCAAGCATCACAGGTCGCTTATATGATTGCCGGTGATCAGCATAACAATCGTAATTTTTCAGTTAAAACTCACAACGATAAATTAAGCTCACAAAATGAGCCACTTGGATTTGTCGACCAGTCAATTAATTGGAGTACATTGACATACAATGACGATAAGCTACCTGCTGCAAATATGAAACGCGTATATATGCTTACTACCGGCGGTACTGCTTCAGCAAGTGAAAGCGTGATAAATGCCCTTCGCGGCATCGATATCGAAGTGATTTTGATAGGTGATGATACCCGTGGAAAACCTTATGGTTTTGTACCGCAGCAAAATTGCGGCACTGTGTACTATACTATCCAAAATAAATCGGCAAACAACAAAGGGTTTGGCGACTATGAAGACGGATTCATTATCACGCCAGATACACAATTGATAGGTGAAATAGGTCTCGATGCAAAAGTGCCTGGCTGTCAGATATCAGATGACTTTAGTAAAGCATTAGGTGACCAATCTGAAGGCTTGTTAGCTGGTGCATTGCACCATATGACCACCGGAAGTTGCCCGGTCAGTACTGAGCGTGCAGCGCGTGCAACAATACAAGATACTGGTTCAAAAGATATGCATAACGACTTTAATGTGCCTTATCACCCATTAAGACATGGCGCTATTTTCACGCCAATGCAAGAGCCTAAACATGACTAAACCAAGGCTTTTAACTGTGTTTCTGGCACTCCTCGTGAGTGCTTGCCACAGTAGTAATCACTCTCAACCGCTACCGGCGGTTTTGAGTGCAACATCTCCTTCGGTAATTTTAGAGTTGCAACAAGCAGTTGTTACCTTGAAGGGAGGCCAACCCCCAACTCTTGCACACAACGTGCTTACACACTCGCCGCAGCTGATCATTACCAGCGGCCAGCTTACCAGTGATCAAGCGATGTTAACTGTGGACTTATCACAGCTCCCTATCAGCGCATTTGAATTGCAATTAAGGGAAAATTTGTGCGTGCTTTATTATTCCAAAGCCGATAAATTTGTGCCTTTACGACACGCTCAGTGTGTTGAATATCGACCCGAGTAACCTAAGTGGCTTAATTGCCACTTCTCAGACAATTAACCATTTGTTTATATTAGCTAACTTGCATCCTAATTGGGGATGAGACACACTACCTTGGCAAAGCCAAGGAGTTATTCATGCACATCACCGACTTATCACCGTTCACCCCAAAGTTACCCTATTCATCCCATTGCATGGCATTTGACGTCAGCCAGTATCAAGATGAAGACTATGCTTTTTTTGGTCAACCTTTTCCAAGCAAGTTGCAGCGTGCTGTCGCCAAAAGAAAAGCTGAATATTTGGCAGGTAGAGTATGCGCGTCTCGCGCAATGAAGTCATGTGGCATCGCAAATTTTACCCTTCATAGTGCAGAAGATCGTTCGCCTATTTGGCCTGAAAATATTCGAGGTACGATAACACACAGCAAAGGCATCGCCATGGCGATGGTGAGTGACAGCATTGATGTGTTAGGTATTGGCATTGATATAGAGCATCATATGACTGAAAAACAAGAGCAGGAGCTACGCAGTCAAATATTGAGAGATGATGAGCATGATGCCTTTGAGTTACTTCGCACTTACCATCAAAAGCCGCTAACGATCGTATTTTCCGCGAAAGAGAGTATCTACAAAGCACTGTATGGACAAGTACAAACTTTCTTTGGCTTTGATGCAGCGCAACTTATCAAATGCGACGAGTATCGATTACAGTTTTCTCTTACGAAAACACTCCATGATGATTTACCCAAGGGCACCGAAATTACGGTGTATTACCAGTCAGTACAAAATATGGTGTTGACTGAATGCGTAAATCTCAAACGATAAAGCATTAAAAAACGGTGCCTAAGCACCGTTTTTTAGATAGTTAGAAACTGTATTCTAGCTGTAATGCCACTTGCCTTTGCTGACCAAGTTCAACGTAATTCCAGCGACGACTACCTTGTGAATTAATGTATTCACGATCTAACAAGTTATCAACCGTTAAGAAAACGCCCCAGTCTGCAGGCTTATAACCGACACGAGCATTTACAATCGTGCGGCCAGGAATTTCAGGATCGTCTAGCACACGATCGCCATTCTCATCCACCGATTGATAAACTGGCGCAGCAAATTGCTTAGCGCCATCTTGATAGTTCACATTAATGTTTGCTAACCAACCTGTACCGGAGTCGTAATCCACACCTAGATTCGCTGTCCAATTTGGGCTTTTAGGGAATGCTCTGCCAACGAAGTCATCGCCAGTTACCACTTCTGAACGGTTGAATTCAAAAGCTGTGATTTCCGTTTTTGCGTAGCCTAACCCAGCAAATACTTTTACAGTGTCAGACCAAGCATAATCAAGGCTGGTTTCGAAACCTTTAACTTCAGACTTGCCTGCGTTTACAACTTCCAAGTCAAATAAGTTACCCGATAATTGAACACGCACTTGTTGATCACGCCAGTCTATATAGAATGCATTGGCATTAAACACTAAGGTTTCATCAAGCCATGTGCTGCGCAAACTTAGCTCATAGTTATGTGTGTACTCTGGATCATAGGTATAAATTTCGTTACTCGTCGTATTCACACCTAAACCACCAGAACGGTAGCCTTTTTGATAACTTAAGCTGACAGACATATCGTCATTAAACTGAAGTGTTGAGCCAATCTTTGGTAAGAAGGTTGTAAATGACTCCTCAGCTCTAGGCTGAACACCTGAAGCGCGCTGCGCGTTGGCCACAATCAGTTGGTTAACCCCAGTGATCAATTGAGCCATCAATGGATTTTGTGCAAATCCTTGTGGATCTGGCAAAGTGGTTTCTGGTGCCAGCGTCTGGCTCGCTACTGACGAATTAGCACGCGTTTCCTTATCCCAACGCGCACCGCCGAATACAGACCATTGGTCATTAATTTGATATACAAAATCACCAAAAATCGCCTGGTTTTCTACTTCTTCGATCGGATTTGTCGCGCCATTTACTAGTACAGGATCAGCTCCGGCAGCACGATAAATACCAATCACCTGATCAGCCATTGCCTCAGCAGGTAAACCAAGTTGGGTAAACTGCGCAATAAGCTGCTCGCGTACGCCAGTCTCTGCAAACCCATAACTAATTTGAGAATCGGTAGTCATGTTGCGGTCATCATTTGCAACAAAAGCACCAAAGATACCGCTTAACTTGTCACCTGAGTAAGTAAATTTCAGTTCGTGGCCACGACGCTTATCATCATTGGTTTGTTGCCATACATCAGACTTAGCAATGCCGAAGTCACTATCATTCAAACGCGTATAATTGCTGTCGCTATATGAGCCGGTATACGTAACTTGCCATTGTGCTGACAAGTCATAGTCCACATTCAATACCCAGCGGTCCGACTCGTTTTCTGTAAATGCATCGGTATTTATAAATAGATAGCGGTTTGCGAATAGGTCATCTGTTGAATATTTTGGATCAGGAGAGCTATTTGACTGAAAAAGGGTTCCATTTTCGCTGCTGAAGTTGGTGTAGCTTAAACGAGCAGTTAGCTCTGTCATTGCTGAAGGTGTGTAAGCCAAGTTTACACGGACAAAGTCACTTTCTTTGTCATCCATGGTTTTGTTTAGCACTGGATTGTAGATTTCACCATCTTGCTGCTTGTGCTCTGCAGCAATGCGAAACGCTAACTCATCTTTGATTAAACTACCGCCAAATGCCACTGCTGCCTGTTGCTCACCATTTTGACCGAAGATAACACGGGCCTTACCAGAAGGCGTGTGCTCCGCTTCACGAGTTTTAACCACCACCGCACCTGCTAGTGCGCTGCGACCTTGTAGCGTAGACTGAGGTCCACGTAATACTTCAACTTGCTGTGTATCCCAAGTTGAGAATGCACCAGCTGCGGTCATATCTTCAGATAATGCAGCGCCATCCACATAGATGCGTGCTAGGCCACCGTTACCACCACCAGTAATCGTATATGAGTCGATACCACGTATACGATAACCTGTACTAGCGTCACCCGTTACATTCGGTGTGCGCATAGTAATATCGTAAAAGTCTTGAATGTTCTCTTTCTCCATAGCAGCCGCTGTAATTACGGCAACACTGGTGGGAGTTTCTTGCAAACTTCTATCGATCTTCTGCCCGGTAACAACTATTTTTTCCAACTCTTGCTGTTCATCACTCAGCGCAGCACCACTGTGCGCGCTCAATGCTAAGGCAACACCGCAATAAAGTGGAGAAAAACGACCTAGTCGACCTAATGATGCAGACACAGCATCCTCCTTAAAAAATAATTAATAAACAATGATAATCATTATCATTGTACATATTAATTGCATAATTAAGAAAGCGTTTATTTTCTTTTTATTTGTTTTCTATTTAAAAGATCGAAATTTCAGTAATAAAAGTTACATAAATAAGGTGTAAAGCAGGATATAAAAACAAGATTGGAGAAAAGCGAGGTTTTGTTTAGTCAAATTGTAAAAGCAATATCAACAATACTGATTACATGACAGATACAGAAGCGGCCAATGCGCTTCCGTATCTGTAAGTACATAACTGCTATTGATTACACAGCCAATTTACTAGAGAGATGACTAGTACATTCGGTTAAACAGCCATTTTCCATTCGTAGCAACCTATCTGCAAGGTTGAAGTACTTGTCATCATGCGTAATGACAAAAATGGTTTTACCTTTGGCACTAAGTTCTGGAAGCAACTCTTTGTAAAATACATCCTTAAAGACGGGATCCTGATCGGCCGCCCACTCATCGAAGATATAAAACGGCCTATCCTCTAAATAGGTCACTACCAACGCAAGACGCTTACGCTGTCCTTGAGATAGTTTTTGCGTGGTAAACGCACCATCTTTTATGGCCACTTTGTGATGCAGATTAAGCTTCTTGATCAGCGCATTTCCTTTCTCTTGCAATACCTTATCCTGACAATCAAGCAATCTGTCAAATAAGTGGAAGTCACTAAACACAGCGCTAAATAGTTGGCGATAGCCATCAAGTTGCGCAGCTGTAATATGCTTACCATCTACATATAAATCACCTTCTTTTGCTGGATATAGACCACATAACAGCTTAGCGAAGGTTGTTTTTCCGCTGCCATTACCACCCACCAAATAAATGATTTCACCTGTATTTATCGTCAGGTCAATCGGCGTTAATGCAAATACTTCATCGCTTTGTTCGTGATAGTAGCCATGGCTGAGTGCTTTAAGTTCAATCTTGTTAAACTGCGTCAGCTCTGATTGAGATGTCTGTGCAATAAGGTGCATTTCCGTGGTCATTTCAGTAATGGTGTTCGCGGATGCTTTGGCCGCTGCTGCCTTTGGAATAGCTGCGAGCATGACCTCTAATGGCGTCAACATATATAAGAATAATAAGGCAAAACCCGACATAACTTTGGTCGCTTCACTGCCCTGTCCAGATAAGAAGTACAGCGCCCCACCGATGAAAGCAAAAATACTAAACCCACCCCAAGAGGCTGCGTAGTGATAAATCGTCGCCCCCTGCACTCGACGTGTACGCAGAAGCGTAATGGTATCTCCAATGACTTGTTCAACAAAAATTCGACGCTTAGACTTATGTAATTTCAGCTCTTTTGCACCGTCGTAAATAGAGTCAAATTGGCTATAAAGCGTGTCCTGGATCCGTGCAGCTTCTGTCACTTTTTTAAATGCCGTGGCATTAGCTAAGCTATACCCCACAGATCCTATAATTAAAGTTAAGACTGCAAAGATAAACACGCGCCAGTCTAACCAAGCCATATATGCAAAACTGCCCAACACAATCATTGCATTAGTTAAAATGCCCGGTAAACGTTGAAAGAACTCCGAAACACGTAAGCTATGCTCGGTCAAACAAGACTTAATTTTACCAGCGCCCTGTGTTTCAACATCGTTGAACTCAGCATTGACCACATGCTCGGCGACTTGATTCCTGACTGTTGCCTGACTTTGCTCAGTGAGCTGTTCGGCAAATACCTTAGAGCAAAGCTGCAAAATCACCCCTGTAATTGCCAATATAGCAAAATACGTAAACTGCTCGGAACGCGCATCCGCCGAGCTGTTGATGATTTCATTGATCAGCGCAACCAGTGCCACACTCGTCAGACCAAACAAGGTACTGGTGACGGCTGTTGCAACAAAACGCCACCAGGTGGCGCGAATTAGATTAGCAAGCACGTTACTTCTCTTTTAGTTAATTAAGAATAGGACTAGATACAGGACGAGAGCTGTGCAAAAAAATTCATAATCTGGTGTGCTTTTATAAAGCGCACGAGAATTTGCATGTTGTTTGATGTCAGTCAATCACTCAACACCAGCTTTTTAAGGCGCAAATTCATATCGCTACACTCTTTACTTGAGCCAAAGTGCCGCATTTATTAGACAACTTTTCAGCACTGATCACTCCGGCGCGAATATGCACAAAACATAACAATCTTACCTAGCACTAAATCTTTTTGTCATTGACACGTCTTGAACACACATTGAGGGCTGACCGCATTCATTGCAGCAGTCGTATGACAACGCAAAAAGGTTAAATTATGCATGCTGGCGAAATATCCAACTTAGCGCAAGCTCAGTCTTTGGGCGAGTTTCTATTAGATCAAGATTGTCTTTTTGTATCTGGCAATAGCTGTTTGCTTGGCCACGGTATCAAACATCGTTTTAATATTCCCATTGCCAACACTGAGTATTTAGTTGAAGAACTTCAGTCGCAATTGCGTGCACACCAAGGTGACAGTGACAATGCCATTGCCTTTGGCGTACTCCCTTTTTGTAAACATCAAAATGCCCAGTTTATCATTCCAAAAACAGTGGCTCGTTGGGATAAAAATGTTTATAGCCAATGGCTCAATGCGCAAGTGACCGAGCTAGATGCTACGAATAACTCACTGCAAGCAGTACGATACCTCCAAGATCGCACTCATTTTGAGCAAACAGTCAAAGACGCCAAATCGTTATTTGATAGCAACCAGCTCGAAAAAATTGTATTGAGTAAACAAGTTGATTTAGAGTTTTCAAAACCACTCAATCGCAAGCATGTACTCAACCAGCTTTTACAACAAAGTCAGTCGGGTTATCACTTCGCATTTCCAACACAAAACGACGCAGTTTTAATGGGCGTAAGCCCTGAGTTACTGTTAAGAAAGCAGGATCAAACGGTAACCAGTAACCCATTGGCCGGCTCGATCCCTCGAGATCGCTGTGAAAAGGTTGAGGCACAGCGACGATCCGTTTTATTTAGTTCTAAAAAAGATCGCTATGAACACGCCGTCGTGATCGATGATATGCGTCAGCTTTTGGAACCCGTCTGTGACAATTTAAAGATCCCGGCAGAGCCAGATCTACTCAGCACGGCGACCATGTGGCATTTGTCTACAGTGATCTCTGGACACTTAAAAGATCCTCAAACCCACATATTAGATTTGGCCAACCAACTGCACCCTACGCCGGCATTATGTGGCAAACCCACTAAGCCAGCTTATCAACATATCCTCGATCTTGAAGGTCATGATCGCGGTCTATTTTCTGGGATCATTGGTTGGTGCGATCAACATGGCAATGGAGAATGGGTTGTGGTGATCCGCTGCGGAGAACTCAAAGCACAAGTCGCACGCTTATTCGCGGGTGCCGGCATTGTTGCTGCGTCCGATCCTAATTCCGAATGGCTAGAAACCGAAGCCAAACTTAAAACGATGCTGAATGCCCTATCGGTACAGCAAGCTTATTCCAGTTTTAACAAGTAAAAAAATATGAGCATCGAATATACACCCTGGCCAGCTGAACTGGCTAAAAAATACCGTGCCAAAGGCTATTGGCAGGACAAGCCTTTGACTTCTATTTTGTCTGAACAATTAGACAAGAACGGTCAAGGTATCGCAGTTGCTGACGGGCAACGCCAAATCACCTATACAGAGCTGAACACATACAGTGACAACCTCGCTGGTTACTTTGCCGAACAAGGCCTGACACACGGCGACACCGCCATTGTGCAACTGCCAAACAGTCTAGAGTTCTACATAACTTACTTTGCATTGCTCAAGCTCGGCGTTGCGCCTGTATGTGCACTGTTTAATCATCAACGCACCGAGCTGCAAAGCTATTGCGAAATTTTGCAACCAAAAGTAATGATCGTCTCATCAGCACACTCGCTATTTGGAGATGAACAATTTAGTCATGAGTTGTACAACCGTTTTTCATGTTTGACCAAGATCATTACCGATCACAGCAAAGGAAACAGCGAACTCAAACAAGGGTACCTGCATAAACATACGTTTATAGCACGCGATCTTAACCCAGAAGACGTTGCATTTTTCCAGTTATCAGGCGGTAGTACTGGCACCCCTAAATTGATACCTCGCACACACAACGACTACCTCTACTCGGTGGTCGCCAGTAAAGAGATCTGTGAACTAAATGGCGACACACGCTATCTATGTGCACTGCCAGCACCACATAACTTTCCGCTCAGCTCACCCGGCGCACTGGGTGTTTTTATTGCGGGCGGTACAGTGATCTTAGCCAATGATCCAAGTCCCACGGTGTGTTTTCCACTCATCGAACGCTTTGGCATTACCCACAGTGCATTGGTACCACCCGCACTGCAACTATGGCTACAACATGCCAGTGCGACAAACACAGACCTCAGCAGCTTACAAGTGATCCAAGTAGGAGGGGCCAAGCTCAGTCGCAGTGTTGCAGAACAAGTGACTCCTGTACTTGGCTGCCAACTACAGCAAGTTTTTGGGATGGCTGAAGGACTGGTGAACTACACTCGCTACGACGACGATCAAGAGCTGATCTTGACCACTCAAGGCAGACCAATCAGCGATCTTGACGAAATTAAAATTGTTGATGAACACGGTTCACCGGTAGCTCCGGGCGAGTCAGGACGTTTAATGACCCGTGGCCCTTATACATTTAGAGGTTATTACAAATCACCCGCACATAACGCCAGTGCATTTGATGCGGACGGTTTTTACAGCTCAGGCGATATTGTCAAACAGCTTCCATCAGGTCATTTGGTCGTTGAAGGTCGGGACAAAGATCAGATCAACCGTGGCGGAGAGAAGATCGCCGCTGAAGAAGTCGAAAATCATTTACTTGGCCATGCGCAGATCCAACAAGTTGCCATCGTCTCGATGCCTGACGAAGCGTTGGGTGAAAAAAGCTGTGCGTTTGTCGTTGCCGATCAGGGCGTAAAGCTTACCACACTGATTTTGCGTAAGTATCTACGCCAGTTAGGGATTGCCGATTACAAAGTGCCTGACAAATTTAAATTTGTAGAACAACTACCGTTAACTGCCGTGGGTAAAGTGAATAAAAAAGCCCTGCGTGCCACTTTCGAACAATAGAGAACAACATGAGCATTCCAAAGTTAAATCATTACCCATTGCCACGTGACGCAGAGTTACCACAAAATCGTGTTGAATGGGATTTAGATCCCGCGCGTGCGGTGCTGTTGATCCATGATGTACAACATTACTTTGTGGGTTTTTATGGTGAAGACAATCCGTTGATCGAAACCATGATCCAAAATATTCAGGCGCTTAAAGCCTACTGCTACGAACATGGCATTCCTGTTTACTACACGGCTCAACCGATCAAACAAGGCAAGCATGAACGAGGCTTACTGTCAGATATGTGGGGACCTGGTTTACAGGATCCAGCACAGCAACCAATTGTCGATGCCTTAGCGCCTACTGACAAAGATGTTGTACTGACAAAATGGCGCTATAGCGCTTTCCAAAAGTGTGATTTTGAACAGCAACTGCGCGACCAGCAGCGCGATCAGCTATTGATTGTTGGGATCTATGGCCATATTGGCGTAATGACCACTGCGGTCGACGCATTTATGCGTGACATTGAGCCATTTTTGGTGGCTGATGCCATCGCTGATTTCAGCAAAGAAGAGCATATGATGGCGCTTAACTTTGTTGCAAAACGCTGTGGTAAAGTCGTTTCTATGTCTGAGATTTTAGGTACTGAGAGTCAGGACCTTACTTCACTTGAGGGACTTAAAGCACACATTCTCACTTTGATAGATTGTGAGGAAGATGAATTTGATGAGCACGAAAGTCTGATCGATTACGGACTCGACTCAGTGCAAGTGATGAACTTGATTTCTTTATGGCAACAGCAAGGCATAGAAACCAATTTTATTGAATTAGCACAAATCCCAACGTTAGCAGCTTGGGTAGAGCTGTTAGAAGAACGTAAGGAAGACTAATGCACACTCCTCTCCCACTAACCGACTCGCAGCATGCTATGTGGCTGCTCGATACTATCAGTGGTCGAGGTGAGCTATTCAATGTTGCCGAATGCTTAGAGTTTAAAGGTAAGATCTCGGCAAGCTGGCTACAACAATCATTGCAACATGTATGGCAAGCAAGCGACACGCTTGCTTGTCGCTTTATACGCAGTGATGATTACACGCCACAATTGCTCGCCAATGACACCGTACCTGACATTATCAGCCAAGAACTGGCTAGCGACCCTGAAGACGTTTTAACCTTTGCCCAAAACTTTGCCAAACCACATTTGGCCACACCTTTTGATCTAAGCAAAGACGCACTCATAAAACTGTTTTTATTGCGCGCACCAGAGCAAGATTATTTATTGATAGTTGCCCATCACTTGCTTTTAGATGGTTATGGCTTTGGTTTATTCTCTCAGTCACTGAATCGCTGTTATAACGCGTTGAGCAAAGGTAAGCCCTTACCTAAATTACGCTTTACTCAGCAACAGCAACTGCTCGATTTACACAACAGTGAACCATTTCTAGCGAAGCAGAAACAAGCCAAAGAAACGCTGAACCAGTGGCTTGATGAGGTGCCCGAAGTAAACTCCTACAGTGCTTCAAAAGCTGATGTTGCAGAGCCTAACAAGCGTCTTACGGCTACATTTGAGCAATCGATTTGGCACACCATTCAATCCGCTGCACAGGTCACAAGCACTACCAGCAGCGAAATATTGCTCGCCGCTATTGCCGCATCTTTGGTAGCCCAGCATCAGCAGTATCACGTGACCTTAGGTCTTGTGATGATGAACCGCCAAGCGGTGCCTGAATTAAGCTGCCCTTGCGTGCAAAGTAACGTCTTGCCATTGCCACTAGCACTGACGCCAAATACCGATTTGAGTACCGCTGCAACACTTATAAATAGTCAGATTAAAGCACTCAAGAAAGTGCAAAGTTACCGCGTCGAGTCGCTCAAGAGAGACCGACAGAAACAGGGTAAATCACTGAGTATTATTGGCCCAACAGTCAACCTACTGCCTTTTGCAAATGCACCAAAGTACGGCTCGGTAGAAACCATAAGTCATATTCTTAGTGCCGGCACCACAGACGATATAATGCTACAAATTCACTTATTAGCAGATAAACCCGCAACGGTCGATTTTGACTGCAACGTCGCTCGCTATGATGACACCGACACCCAAAATATTCAGGCGCGTATTTTTTCTGCCGCTAAGATTTGGGCCTCACAGCCTAAACTGATGCTCAGCGAGGTTGCAGAAATACTTCGCCAAAAATATCTCTAAGGAGCCAGTTGATGCAATTTGAACAGGCTTTAAATGCCGAATATCGCGACAAGATCATCTGGGTAACCGGGGTTGGGCAAGGCATTGGCCTTGCTGTGGCAAAACACTTTCACGCATTGGGCGCCAAGGTAATCGGCTTTGACCGCCACTTTAGCGAACCAGACGCCTTATACAAGCAAATTGTGTGCGACCTGGCCCAACCAGAGCAAGTCGAACAAATACTAGCAGAACTCATTGAACAACAGTTGGCACCTTATAATTTAATCTATGTTGCTGGCGTGCTCGAGATGGGAGAATTAGAGGCACTAAGCCTCTCTCAGTGGCAGCACTGCCACAACGTCAACGCCGCTAGTCTGTTTGCCTTTATCAAGCATTGTGGTGCCCACTTCAAACAACAGCGTGTGGGTAGTTTGGTAACAATTGGTTCAAACGCGGCAGACACCCCGCGCCAACAAATGGGGGCGTATTGTGCCTCTAAAGCTGCAGCCACCCAGTTAACGTTGACCGCAGGTATTGAATGGGCCAACTTTGGCGTACGCTGTAATGTTATTGCGCCAGGCTCAACTTTGACTCCTATGCAAACGGGAATGTGGCAAGACGAGCAAGGTGCACAGCGTGTTATTGACGGATTTGCAGAGCAATACAAACTGGGGATTCCACTCCAAAAAATCGCCACACCCGAAGAAATTGCACACAGTGCAGTATTTTTAGCATCCAATCTCTCGTCACATACCACCATGCAAGTATTAACCATTGATGGTGGCGCGACATTTTAAACACTAATCGGCCTCGTTTAGTGCAACGATTTGACCACACAACGCAAAGCCGCCTTCCCTTAGCGGGTGGCTTTTTTTCTTCGCCTTGTTACCCTCCAGTCCTTCGTTAAAATTTCCTAACCTCGTAAACGAATTCCAGGTACAAAAAAGCCCCACATCTGTGGGGCTTTGTGCTGCGAATATACACTGCTAAGTGCCTAGCTTTAGGCACTTATATCGCGTATTTAGAATGAGTATGTCAACTGAAGTGAATAGTTGCGTGGGTCACCTGGGCGAACCGTCAAGAATGCAATTTTAGCGTCGTACTCTTTATCTAGTAGGTTGTGAATATTGAACTTAGCGCTTAGTGCGTCATTGAATTCATAGTAAGCAGAGAAACCTAATAGAGTATTCGAGCTCACGTCAAAATACTCTGTGCCACGACCTAGGCCATTAAAGCCTTTACGGTCACCTGCATAAGTCAGGTAACCACCGATGCGTAAACCTTGTAATGCATTGTCAAAGTCGTAAAAAGAGCTGAACTTAAAGACTTCTTTCGGTTGAATAATGATGGTTCTATCAATCAAAGAGTTTGGGTTTGATACATCAATATCAGCATAAGACGCTGAAGCAAACCACTGCTCTGTAATATGGCCTGTCACTTCAACTTCGTAGCCCTTAGATTCAATGCCACTTTGCCCTACATAGTAGATCTCACCAGAATCATCCTGAGCAGCCACTCGCACAGGGTAGTTGTCCTGACTGATATCAAAGTAAGCCACATCTACGGTGAACGCGTCATCTTGTGTCGCGTATCTCACACCAACTTCTTTATTTTTACCAACTGGCGAGTCTAGAAGCTGGTTGTTTTTATCATAGTGTGCAGGCTGATCTGAAATATCTGTGTAGCTTGCATAAACCATCGTTTGTTCATTGAAGCGATACACACCACCGAAGTAAATATTTGTATCAGAGAAGTCTCGTTGACTCGCAACATTGCGTGATACACCTTTTGCTTCGATGTCTTTGTAGTTTGCACCCACCAAGAAATTCAAGCTGTCAGTAACGTTTAAGTTCAATGCCAAACGTAGACTTTGAGACTCCAACTGACTATGCGTTAAAGCACCATTTTCATAGTCAAATGCAGGTTTCTCAGGTTTTGCCTGTGCAGGCTGCTGCGCATGTTCTGCGAAGAAATTACCGCCAGCTCCACCGACCGGGCGGTAACTCCAATATTCTTCTTCAAACTCGGTGTCTGCAAAGGTGAAGTTCAAATCATGATCACGTCCGAATAGGCTAAATTGACCATTAATATTGAACTCAGTACGCTCCGATGTATAGTCACGTCTGTTATCACGTAAATACAAGAAGTAGTCGCCATTGCGCTCTAGATGGAAATCTAGATCTGTGTATAAATGGTCATCATTCATTTCAGATCTGTGTGTACGCGCAACCACATTCCACTTGTCATTGATTTGATAGCGTACTTCACCCATTAAGTTTTCTTGAGTCGTGCTTTGCGTCGCCCAATCAGGATAGAAGTTCAGTTCGATACCAGCAGTTACACGCTCGCCAGTAATAAATCTATACGGTAAACCATTAGACATTGCATCTAGGTCATCACTTTGATGGCTAGTAAATACAGATACTTGAAGATCATCTGTCAAGTCAGCAGTCAATGTGCCATAAAGTACTTTACGTAAAGAGCCGGAACGCTCTACAAATGATTCGGCATCATCATATACAAGCACAGTACGCGCGCGAACAGAGCCATCATCAGTCAGAGCAACATTCACGTCGGCTTCGGCGCGACGTTTGTTCCAAGAGCCATACTCAGCAGAAACCGAGCCACCTGTGGTGTTGTAAGCGCGCTTTTGTACTAGATTAACGGTACCAGAAGGTTGGCCAATTTCTTGTAGCATCCCCGTTGAACCACGGATAACTTCTACACTTTGGAATATGCTGGTGTCTAATAAGTTACTGTTTACCGGGCTACTACCCGCACCCATACCATCGATAAGGTAGCGGTTAATTTCAAAACCACGAGAGTAAACAAAACGCGAACGATTAGCTAATGAGTTCTCAGCAAATACACCTGCACTGTGCGAAAGCGCGTCACCAACTGAGTTGATATCATGAAAAGACATAAACTCGCTATCAACAATTGAGATTGATTGAGGTGTATCACCAATTGCCAGTGGTAGACCTGTTGCGCCCACATCACGATGGTGCTTACCCACCACTTCAATACGTTCTAAATCTAATTTCGCATCATCTGCTAATACTGCTGAAGAACTACTTGCCAGTAGCCCAATACACACCGCTTTTGCAATCGTAGAATATTGCTTCATACGCCGTTTGACTCCCTTATCCTAGTCGAGATAAAAATGCTGATTTACTGAAGGGCAGACGATGCAATATTCTAAAAATTTAGCGTGTTTGTGTCTTTTGCGGTGACAATAATTAAAAGACTAAAAAAATAACAACCAAATCATAACCTTATGTGTTTAAAAATATTTATGAGTATATTAATACATGCGAGAAAAGGGGAAAGCTATGGCAATGAATTTATACCAAATAGTACAACAAACAATCCCCCCATGGGCGCTAAATACTTGGCGGCCAGCATAATTTGGGACTTATAATCTCCCAACATAGAAAAATGAAATGCGATACCTGCAATGATCACAATGCTGAACAATTCCGAGATAGTCAAAACACTGTGAAAGTCAAAACCAAATAAATCGAGGCTCAACCAAATCCCGCCTCGTACTAGCAACCAACCAACAACAAGCCCCAGCAATACACCAAAGTTCAAAATGCGCATTATAAAACGCCTCCTATGGCCGCCAACGTTAGTAGCATCAACACGGGGGCTGTACCTCTATGGTGCCCCATCATAACCACTACAGGTAAGCCGATACTGATCGCAAACAACACCAAAAATATAGCTGCAATAAAGCCCATTTGCAGATAGTAGATAACGGTGAGCAACACGATGCTCACCACCAATACCTGCGTAGTCGTTACCAAAGCAAAAAGGCGATTAAATAAAGGCACTTGTGCATAAGGCCAGTATTTTGACTGACTAAATAATAAAAACCCAATTAGGACATAACCAAACCATGCAACCATTAGGCTGGCTCCAGTTCAATACTGCGTTTTTTAACTTTATCTGAGACACGCACAACTACAGTGGCTAAACCAAAGCTCAAACAAGATAAGGCAAAAAAAGCGATGTTAACCGTCAGCATATCTCGACTGACAAAGCTGTACAATTCATGACCTAGTGCCAAGCGAATAACATCAATCAATGGTAACAGCAGAAACAGCACACCCGCCCCCTGTAGCACCGCGTGCGCAGAGTCTTTTGCTTGTTTGAAATAAAGAGTCAAGAAACCACATCCGAGCAAACTTAAAATGATTATAAGCTGATTTGTCATGACCAATAGCGGCTCACCCTGACTAAACAAACGTGTGCAAACCAGCAGCAAAGCCACCGCTAGCAAGGCACCACAGGTGCCCGCTTCTAGGCAAAAACGCTGCAATTTAAACACTGTTTGCCCAGCGCGCTTTGGCTCCCGTATTGCCAACCAGTACAAGTTACCAATCAACATGGCTGCAATCGCCATCATAGACAGAACAAAGTAGAGTAAGTGAGATGACTTACCAAGCAGATGCCCCTCATGGAGCTGCACCATAATATTGTAAACATCATTTAGTGGCTTACGCTCAGGTTCATACAATAAATTACCGTGTACATCGTAAAATGCGGTCACAAACTCAAAGCTACGATCTGACTCCCCGCTAACTCTAAGTCGTACCCAAGGTCTAGGATAAATATCAAAACGCGCGATGCGCATTTCAGGATAGGCCTGCTGGTAATCGGTTATAATTTGATTAAGTCGCTCTGCGGTAAGTACTGCGTCCATATCATAATTATCTGGTTTGCGTGGAAACCCTAATTCATCCCAGTAACTCTCACCGCTTTTTTTCGCATATTCATGATAAACGGGGCCATTAATCTCATAGCCGACATTAAAATATGCACTGCTCCAGCCGTACATGAGCATAAATAGTAAAACACCAAGCCCGAGCAATACATGGCTGTCTTTAAATACATCACGAGATTTGCCCTTAGCCCGATATTGGTGAAACTTCTTTACAAGATCTTTCCAGCGTATCCAAATGCCACTAATTGTCACCATAATCAGAAAAATACACGCCAAAGCGATAATATCTGTACCTATGTGCGTGGTAAAATTGATATGCCAAAAATACAAAAAATCGGACGCTGCCTGCTGCGCCGAATCTTGACCAAACAGCTGCTGGGTTTGATTGTTATACAACAAACGATCATCGTGCCCCACATAAATTTGGAATAAGTGAGTGTGCTGGGGATCTGTAGTGAGCGTGATACGCTGATTGACGAAATCAGGTACTGTCTCAGTGAGGTCGGTTACTGCGCTTTGCCAAGACATCGCTCGTTCTAGTTGATTATCTTGTTGCCATGCAAACTGCCAGTTGAGTAATTGACCACGGAAAAAAAGTAAGCTGCCACAAACAAAAACAATGGTAAGAATACAGGCGCTGATTGCACCTAAAACAGAATGCTGCTTAGTTAATTGGGTCAGCGTTTTTTTATCCATAAACTCCTTCCTGTTTATTCTGCGACCACGATTTTTTTGAACCATGGAGCCGCCAAAAATGCACCACTTTGGCAACGACGAATTAAGTTTAAGAAAATTTAAAAAAATACGATAAATAACAGAAAATGGGGCGTTAGTTTCCCAACGCCCCTAAAAAGAAATGTACAGGTCTACCTAAGACCGCGGTTAAAGCTTACTGCACTATAGCTTTAACTAGGTGAGCATGGCTGACCACTTGTTGATGGCTACATGACAACTTTTGCGCTAATAGAGTAGCCCCATTTGCCGACAGCTGAGCGCTGTAAACATCAACATCGCTGTCTAAGCGTTCTTGCGACCACCACACTTGAGCCTTCAAACCAGCTGGCAAACTTGGTAACGTACAGCCATTTTCACGCTGATGCTTTAGCCTTTGTGTAGTTGTAAAGGTCTGAGCCAACTGAACGGCGTCAATGGCACTATAAGGCATAGGCAGCTGCGCGCTTTGGGATTGCCAAAATACGCTTAGGTGCTCTTTCAGTACCCCCTCATCTACACACTCAACCAATAAAGGCGCAAAGTGTGCTTGAACACGCTCTGTCCATGCTTCACCGCCATTATCTACCACAAGGGTTAAGAACTCCGTGATGGCTTGCAATTGGGTCACTGAACGCTGCTGTGTCGTTGGGATCCAAGAATCCGCCAGATACAGCTGGGTTACTTGCAGTTCTGCGGTCTCGAGGAGCCCAGCCACTTTTGCCGCAAGTAGTCCACCCATAGACCAACCTAAGAGTTCAACTTGTTCACCCGCAAACTGTGCGACAATTTTGTCAGCATACATGGTTGCAAGTTGATCGAAATCGTTTGCCGCAAGGTCTGCATCAGTTGGTACCAAAGCAAATAAGTTCACTTTTTCATCAAGCTGTTGAGCCAACTCACGATAACTCAATGTTAAACCCAATCCGTCATGGAAACAGATCACCTGACGGTTACCCGCCTTGTGCACATTCAGCGGCGTAATTGCTTGTGCCTTATCGCCTGCCAACGCTTCTGCCAACTGAGCAACACTCGGTGCTTGAAAGAGCACCCCTAAATCGAAATGAAGCTCTGTAGCTTCTCTGTCCGCCCAACGTTTTACCAGTTTTATCGCCGAAATTGAATGCCCGCCAAGCTGGAAAAATGACATACTGCGGCTGACTTTATCAAGCTCCAGCACTTCACTAAATATCGCGGCTAAGCGTATTTCTAAGTCACCCTGTGGTGCTTCATAGGCCATTGTCTGAGTCGCAAATGAAGGCAGTGCTTTGCGATCCACTTTGCCATTTCCTAACCGTGGCCACTGAGCCACGACCATAAATGCCGCTGGCACCATGGCATCCGGTAGAGATTGGGATAATTGCAATTGCAATGCAGCCGTAGCTTCGCTATCAAGCGCGCCTGGCGCAAATTGATTCGCAACAATATAGGCATGTAAAGTCACTTGGCCATCCACTTTATCTGCGATGACTAAACAATGCTCAATACCCGTAACTTGTTCAACACTATTCGCCACCTCGCCTAGCTCGATTCTAAAACCACGGACTTTAACCTGATCGTCTTTGCGCCCTAAAATCATGATTGAATTGTCTGGCATATATCGCGCTAAATCACCAGTGGCATAAACACGTTGATTAAGTAATTCATGGTGTGAAAACGCTGGGTTAGAAGCTTGTCCCAGATAACCTTCGCTTAACTGTGCGCCTGCAACGTAAAGTTCACCCACTTCGCCATAGCTACATAATTTGCCATCACGATTAAGTACATAGGTATAGGTACCAGCAAACACTTGGCTAAGCTTAGCGACTCCGCCATCACCAGCTTGATGACGATGAGACATCACGCCTATGGTTGCTTCACTCGGTCCATAGTGGTTATATACTTCCATCTCAGGCGACCATTGCTGCAACGAACGTAGGAAGGTATTTGGACAGGCCTCCCCTCCTAAAATGACCTTCTTCGGGAAGTATGGCAATGCTTTTAAATCACACAGTGCTTGTAAGTGCGAAGGAACAATCTTGATACAATCAATTTGGTGCTGTGCTAGAAATGCGCTGAATGCGGTGCTGTCCATACTCTGCTGTTCATTCGCTATGCAAAGTTTTTTACCTAAATACAAAGCGTTAAATAGACAGGTATAACCCAAGTCCGCAGCCACGGTCGCAGTTAAAGCGAAGTGTTGCTGAGCTGCTAAACCAAGTGCTTCACTAGATGCATGGCAATAAGCACTTAATTGCTGCTGGCCGATACGCACACCTTTAGGTGTTCCCGTCGACCCAGAAGTAAATATTGTATAGGCCAGCTTATTTTCCACAGATGCGAGCTCAGGTAGTGCTGTGCCTGTATCCACTTTTAACGCATCTAAACTCACACCTTGATCGGCTGACGCCGCAATTACCATTGCATCGTCAAATTGCTCACGCACTTTATCGATGCGCGCTTGTGGCCAACTCGGATCTAGTGGCACAAAGCCAAGACCCGCGCGCATGCTCGCAAGCATCGCGACGATAAGACTGGTACTTCTTGGTAACAGTAATAAAACTGGCTGCACATTATCTGCTGATTTCTCAAGTAAACCTTTTGCCACAAGCTCTGCTTGTTGCCACAGTTCGGCATAACTAAGTGAACCAATTTCATCGCTCAAAGCGATTTCATTCGGCTGTGACTGTGCAAAACCCTGAATGCGTTGTACCACGTTCTCAACTGGTTGTTCAGGTACAGGCCCATTGATGGCCAGTAGTTGAGATTTATGGATATCACTCAAGATACTGATATCTTTTGCTTGGCCACTCGCAGCACCCGAAGCGATGACACTGAGCAGTTGTTCAAGCTGTGCCAGTAAACTGGTTACCGCCGCTGGTGAATAACTGTTTTGGCAATAATTTAGCGTCACGGCTCCATTTGCTGCAATGGCCAAATTTAAATCATGAATGAGGTTTGTTTGCCAATCGGGTTGAGATTTTGATTGGGCAAACCCATAGTCAGTGGCTTGCCATGCGGTTTTCAACTGGCTTTTAGTGATACTCAAAGCATACTGACGATGGTTTTCACATTGTTCATTTAGCGCTGCAAGCCAACTTTCCAGAGATTGCTCAGGTTGATACTCAATTACCAGAGGCAGTGCTTTTGCGTAACGACCAATCGCACCTTCGAATGCTTCATCCTCTTGGCGTGGATCATAATGTAGCGCGGTCAAAAAGCGCGGCGTTATGGCCAATCGAGCCATGAGCCACCACCATGCATATTGCGCAATATGCTGACTCGACACTCCGAATTTCATGGCATAGCGATTGATACCCTGCCACACACTGACATCCACAGCATGTTGGACTTGCGTATAACTACGTTCACCTTCACTTAGCGAACTCATTGCATAAGGTAGCTGCAACGCAGAAGGTAAATCCCCACTTAGGTAGTTTTGCCAAAATGCTTGCCCTGCTAACCCTTCTTCTTCCTCCAACATTTCTTGCTGCCATGCAACAAAATCAGGGAATTGAAGCGCCTCTTCATCATCAGGTTGACCATTGATGATATCCGCAATGATCTCCAACGACGGCAAATCCACAGCACCTGCAAAGCCACGCAACGCGATAAAGCTGTGTTCACGAGTTTGTACAACCGTCAGTTGTAAATTGCAACCACTTTGTGGAGCTAAATCCACCGGTGAAAGTAATGCTAATTGAGCAAGGCTTGGGACATCCGATTGAGACCACTGAACGGTGTCGACAGCAATTTTTGCACTGTTGCTAGGCACTGCTCGCAAACCTTTAAAGCCTGCAACTTGCTGATAATTCGACGCAAGGCTGATATGCGATTGTACGAGTGTGTCTGCATAGCGCTCTACATCTATTGGTGTTGCTGAGCAAGGTACCAGCAGCTGTACAAGCGGAACCGACTGTGCCAATCCAGCAGTGAAACACTGCTGATTGGCTGTTAACACTACCCCTTGCTGATATTCTTCGACGTATTCAGCGATCATGCCAAACACTCCTGCTCAGCGTTATTTTGCTCTGCGTTCGCTGCTGCCAACTGCTCTTGGGATACCATATCCCCCATTGCCACAACAATTTTACGTGGCTCTTCATAAGGGTCACGAGCGTGGGCTGCCAACATATTATCCAACATCACAACGTCGCCTTTTTGCCAGTCAAATCGCACTGCACAACGTTCATATGCCTCACCGATGATGTCCATTTCTTCGTAGCTGATTGGCGTGCCATCACCAAAGAAAACGTTACGTGGTAAATACTCGTGGCCGACCATTTCAATGAGGTCGTTGCGCACACTCTCTTCCAAGCAAGACTCGTGATGAAGCTGTACTTGATTGAAGAAAGACTCTTCTCCACTTAAGTGGTGTTTGATCACACCGTGTGTTTTGGTTCGAGTTTGCAAGCCACCATTGTCTAGCCAACGGAACTCTGTGTTACTCGCGGTCAATCGTGCTTCTACTTCGGCCTTATCATCTGTTTTGTAGAAATCCTGCCAAGCTACATCCAAGTTTGGAATAAAGTTGCGCACATATAGCAGCTCTTTTTCTTTAATTTTCGCAACCAATTCTTCAGGCAACTCCTTGAGCATACGACGGCAGTCAACGATTGGTGTTGCACCACCTACTTTTGATGGCAATTCACAGAAGAACCACTGCTTGCGTGGCCATTTTCCTAGATGTGAACTCTCATTGTGATAAAGGATCATCTGGCGCTCTGGATAAGGTGTCGATTTGTAGGTTTTCTTACCACCTTCTTTTTTCGGTAAGTCACCATATTGTCCATATAAACCGGGCTGAATTGCATCAGCAAAAGACTCAAACTCTTGTGGTGACTGAAGCGCGAAATTTCTGAAGATGATACCGCCGTACTGTTGTAAGTAACCGTCTATTACATCACGGTTATTGCTTGCCCAACTAATTGGGTCAAGATCTGGGGACGTCGGCTCTACGAGAATTGGAAACTGCTCAGTCTCTGGTAAAAAGTATGTTTTTATTGGCGCAGCTGGTGCCTTCGCACGTTTTTTAAGACCTTTCTTTAATCCTGAAAATGAATTTCCTCGGGCGGCTTTTTGCATAGTTTTAAATTCCTGAATCATTGGCGAAATTACATTGCGAACAGGCTGTTCGCTCATCTCTATGAGTTGCAACACGCATTGCTGCCAACGCCCCAACCATTGCTGCATAATCTCTGGGTTATATAGCTGTTTTCTAAATACCCACTGGCATTGCAACTCATCCGCCTCAATGACGAAGAGCGCACTGTCAAATTTACTGCTAATCGTACTTAAACTATCTACTGCTTCTAGGCTGATTTCTTTCATCGGCCATTGCTGCTGCGGGGTGTTTTGCATCACAAACAACTGCTGTACCAGCGGTTGTATATTGTTCACTCTCGGTGTATCTATCAAATCAGTTAGCGACTCAAGTCCCAATGCCTGATTAGCCATAACTTGCAGCGACACATCTTGAGTTTGTTTAATAAAATCAATAATTAACAAGTCGTTATTGAGCTTACTTCGCTGCGGTAAAACCCGCACAAAGAAGCCAATGAGCGCTTCAAGTGCTGGATTTTCTCGCCCTGCAAAGTCACTGCCAACGATGACATCAGGTTTGTCATTGATAGCATGTAAGAACAAGAAATAACCAGATAACAGCAGCGCGTTTAGTGACAGTCGATGTTCACTCGCAAACGCTTTTAAACGCTTAGTTTGATCTGCATCAAAGGCGCCAATCACCAAACCACCTTCATTGCTCAACTGCTCCGGTCGCGGATAATGATTTGGTAATGCACTGTTGTGAGGCGCAGCTGCTAAATGGTCGCGCCAGTAATCACGTAGCAATTGTCCCGGTTCGCCATTTTGTAGAGCTTGCTGCCAATGCGCATAATCAACATAATCGATGTTCAGCGGCTGCCAACTTGGCGGCTGCTGTGAAAGCAATGATTGATAGGCCTTACCCAAATCATCAATCAGTACACCTGTCGACCAGCCATCAGAGATAATGTGATGCATACTTACCGATAATAGATACTCTTGCGTATCTAGCTTGACCAACATCGCACGCAACAAAGGAGCACTCGCCAAATCAAATGCCTGATCTTCGAATAACTTTTGTAGTTTATCGCGCTGCGCTAGTCGCGCATCAGGTGCCATATTCATCAAGTCATGAACCGCCAACTTAAATGCCACTTCGTCAGCAACCGCCATGCTGGCTTCACCAAGGTGCTCTTCAAAGCGCATACGAAGAGATGCGTGGCGAGCGATGACCATCTCAAATGCCTGCTGTAATAGCGTTACATCCAAAATGCCACGCAGCGTTACCGCCCCCGAAATATTGAATGCATGTTTGTCCTGAGACTGAACCATTTGATCGGCGAGCCATAAACTCATTTGCGCAGGCGCAAGCGCATAGCTGGGTTGTCTATCTACTTTTATCAACGCTGGTAATTGTGTGGCAGACGCGGTGTTCAGGTGCGTTGCTAGTGATGCGACCGTTGGCGCATCAAAAATATCTTTTACGGAACAAGTCAGCTCAAGCGATGCGCTGATCCGACTCGCCAATTGCAATGCAACGATAGAGTCACCACCAAGAGCAAAGAAGTCATCGTCGCGACCAATAGGTGAATACTTAAGCACGGTTTGCCAGATTTGTGCTAGGGTTTGCTCTAGCTCGTCTGCCGGCGGCACAAAACCCTCTCCCTGACTATCCTGTGCCTTAGGAAGTGCGTGGCGATCAATTTTACCTGAGTTATTAAGAGGTAATTTATCCAGCACAACAATTACGCTTGGCACCATATAATGGGGTAACTCTTGCGCTAACTCAGTTTGTAAAGTCGCACTTTCAAGCTGTTCACCGGCCACATAAGCAACAAGGCGTGTGCCTGTAGGTAGTTCTTCTGCTACCACCACAGCTTCAGAAACTCCTTGTTGATGATATAAATGCGCTTCGATTTCACCTAACTCGATTCTAAAGCCACGCACTTTCACTTGATGATCGGTGCGTCCGAGATATTCCAAATCCCCTGTATGCGTATATTTAACCAAATCACCCGTGCGATAAAGTCGACTACCTGCATGACAAAACGGGTTTGCAACAAAACGCTCAGCACTGAGCTCAGGACGATTTAAATAACCACGCGCAAGGCCTTCCCCGGCAATGTAAAGCTCGCCAGCAACCCCATTTGGTACTGGGTTTAAAGCGCTATCTAACACATGGAACTGAGTAGCACGAATGGTCTTCCCTAAGTGAATTGATGTGTCGACAACTTGTTGGCATGATGACCAAATAGTGGTCTCTGTGGGACCATACATATTCCACAGCGTCACATCATGAGACAGTAATGTCTGTGCCAGCTCAACCGGCAGCGCTTCGCCACCGCACAGTCCCAATACTGGACGCTGGATCAGATTTTCAGCCAATAGTGCACGCCATCCTGCTGGGGTTGCTTGGATTAACGAGACGTCAGCCAGACTCGACTCACTCAGATCATTTTGCTGATCTGCAATTAATACTTGCGCACCAGCGTACAATGGCAGATGTAACTCCAGTCCGGAAATATCAAACGACAAAGAAGTGAGCGCCAGCACTTTGTCACTATTTTCTAGCGCAAACTGTGCTTGCATTGCAGCCAAAAAGTTACTGAGGTTTTCATGACTTATCGCCACTCCCTTTGGCTTACCTGTGGAGCCAGAGGTATAGATCACATATGCAAGTTGTGCAGGATGGATAGTCACCGCAGGTGCTACACCTGAATACCCCGCCAGTGATAGTTTAGCGGTATCTAATGCGGTGATAGTTTGTGGTAATTGCAGTGTTGTATTATGCAGCACTAGTTTAGTATTACTGTGCTCAAGAATGTAGTCGATGCGAGATTGCGGTAGCTTAGGATCGACTGGTACATAAGTGCCACCAGCACGCATCACCGCTATAGTCGCTACCAACATGTCACTGCCGCGATTAAACATCAGTGCGACTTTTTGCTCAGCTTGTAACCCTTGCGCCACTAAGTAATTCGCTAATTGCGCACTGCGCACATCCACGTCTTTATAGGTCAGCGATTCACCGCGTATATCCGCCACAGCGACTTGCTCGGCTAGCTTAGAGAATTGCATAGACAATTGTGACATATAGCTCGCTGCCACAGAGCTTGGCTGTACACTGGCTAGCACTTGTTCTACAGCCAGTGATGCATTACCTAAAGGCTCCTCTGGGGCACAGACAAGTTGTTTAGCCAAGGCTAAAAAGCTTTCTAACAAATTCGTTAACATCGACTGTTCGTAGTACTTAGGATCGCCCTCAAACTGAATTAAAATGCTCTCTGCTTGCTCAATGACCTCTAATGATAACGGGAATTTAGCCTCAAACTGATCAACCACAATCGGCGTCAATGGCAATGGCATCGGGCCATCGGTACTGGGCTGATACTCTGAAAAGTTGTACATGGCTTGAAAATGACTTTGCTCACCTGTTTGCTGCCAGTTGAGCGCTCTTGCCAACCACTCGTATGGCACCAACTGGTGATCAATCACAGCCAAGGTGTGCTGCTGTACCGCACGTGCGGTTTCAATTAATGAGCGCTCGGGTAAGGCCTCATTTTTATACAGCTGAGTGTTAACAAAAAAGCCTACTATTTCGCTGATATCCGGGTGGTTTCGTGCCGCAGTTGGTACCCCGAGTAAAAACTGCTGTGCATCACTAAAGCGTGATAGAACGACTTGGTAAAGCGCCATAGAGAGTGAGGACAAGGTCAAGCTATATTGCTGGCACAGGCCACGTAAAGACTGCGTCAATTCAGTAGATACTTGAGCTTTAGCCAATAGGGCGTAACGGTTTTCATTGACAGCATTGACCTTTGGCACATTCAGTTGTTGTGGTTCAAAATCCACATACTCACGCCAGTAATCGCATGCGTGCTGCCCCATCTCAGCTTCAAGTTCATCACGCTGCCACTGCGCGTAATCCAAATAACGCAACCTCGTGGGAGTAAGTTGTTCTCCAAAATATGCTCGGGCCAAATCACGTAAAATTAAATTAGCCGACCAACCATCACTGGCAATGTGATGATTATCCAGTAGTAAGATGCCACCTTTGCCATACGCAATCCACGCTGCGCGCAGTAACGGCGCGAACGACAAATCAAATGGCCTCGCAAACCACTCTGTAACCACATTTGATAACAAGACTTCAACGGCTGGCAACTCGCGCTGAGTTGTTGATAAAGTTAATTCGCACAGCGGTACCTGTGCATTATCAACTAAATGCTGAATAGGCGTATTGTCGTCACTAAAACGCGTTGCTAGTGCCTGATGGGTATTTACAAGTGCATTCAACGCCACTTGTAGTTTGGCTAAATCCAGCTCAGTTTCAATGTAATAGGCGCGCGGCACATTGTATGAAATAGACTTTGGGGTTAACTGTTGTTGCAACCATAATCGTTGCTGTTGGAATGACAGGTGACCAAAGTTATCCGAGTGACGAGGGATCTCACTATCTGTTTCAGGTTGCTCTGCAAATAACTCACCAAGCAAATCTAGGTCTAATTCATCGGCCAGTGCGTCAAGAATATCGTCGTTGTTCATGTGTATCTCTAAAAAAGGGAAAAGGGAGTCACTGACTCCCTAATGTAAAGATTGATTTGATTAAGCGGTTAGCTGCCTAAACCCAACTTTTGTTGTAGCGCTTCGCGTTGCTCAGGCGAGAGCGTGGCGAGCTTTAACTGTGTCATGGCAATTTTTTCTAGCTTTTGCGCATCTGTATGTTGTGCGCTCAACGCCGCTGCCAATTTCACGATAGTGGCATTGTCGAAAATGATGCCTGGGTCCACATCCATTAATAGTTGCTTTTTAATCCGCGTTACCCACTTGATGGCCGCCAGAGAGTGACCGCCCAAGTCAAAGAAACTGGTATCACAGCTAACTTTCTCGACTTCTAAAATGTCGGCGATTGAATCCGCTAACCATTTTTCCAGTTGTGAATTTGGTGCCACATAAGCCACATTTTGCAATTCATTGGCTTTGGGTAGTTGCCCACGATCAACCTTGCCGTTGGCAAGCAGAGGAAGTTGCTCGAGCGCGATGAAAAATTGTGGCACCATGGCTTCTGGTAAATGGTCACGCAAATGCGTTTGCAAATATTGGTTTACTTCACCGTCTAATAGGCCAGATACAGCATTATCTTGATATTCAAAGCCAGTAAGGTACGCCACTAATGCAGTTTGACCGCTTAAGTTTTGTGCCATAACATAACAACCAACTGACTCTAAACAGCGACTCACGCTCGCTGCCACCTCATTTGGCTCAACTCTAAAGCCTCGAATTTGCACTTGATCGTCTTTTCTACCCGACAGGCTAATGGTGCCATCGGGCATATAACGTGCAACATCTCCTGTAGGATAAAGTCGAGTTGCCCATTGGCTATTTGCAATAAAACCTTCGTTCTCGCTCTTACCCAAATATCCACGCGCTAACTGCGTCCCCGCGATGTGTAGCTCACCTTGCTCGCCTACTGCACATAATCCACCGTATTCATTTAGGATGAAGATAGAAGTGCCAGCAAATACTTGGCTCAACTTAGCTACCGTACCTGCAAAGCTTGATAAGTCGTGGTACTGATGAGACAGCACGCCCACAGTCGCTTCGGTCGGTCCGTAGTGATTAAATACTTCTGTATTTGGACTTAAGCGATGAATTTTTTGTAATAATGTTGGTGCGCTCGCTTCACCGCCTAAGATCAGCTTGTTGGGCAGTACTTTTGGTTCACTTTCTAACAGCGCTTGTAAATGCGACGGAACAATTTTAACGACTTCCACTTGCTGTGCACTGACAAACTGTGCAAATGCTTGTCCTTCCATTACAGCCTGTTCAGGTGCAACCACAAGACTACCGCCATTGTAGAAGGCATTGAATAGGCAAGTATTACCGATATCCGCTGCCACTGTAGAAGTTAAACCATAGCGCTGTTGGCCTAGGTTCATTGCTTCACTTGAGCCAAAGCAGTAATGGGCCAATTGTGAGTGTTCGATCACGACCCCTTTAGGTGTGCCGGTAGAACCTGATGTAAACAGCACATATGCTGCCTGCTGCGCATTGGGCAATGCGATCGCTTGCGACTCCGATAATTGTGTGGCTTCACTGAGTAAGTCAGTTAAACCAAGTACTTCCTCTCCTTGCTCAGCACCAATGTGTCGAGTGGCACCTGCCGCAGCGATGATTTGCTGCTGTCGAGCTTGTGGCCAAACTGGATCGATTGGGCAATAAGCTGCACCCAAGCGCTGAATAGCCAATATCACTAATACCTGCTCGAAGCTGCGCGGCAAAGCAACAGTCACAATATCATTGCTCGCTACACCTTTTGCTTGCAGTACATTCGCAATACTTAGCAAACGCGCCTCCAGTGACACATAGTCCAAACTTTGCTGGCCATCAGTCAAAGCTAACTGCGTTGGCTGAGTCGCGGCAAAATGCGTAATCTTGTCGAACAGCAAAGGGACTTCTATTGCTGCTTTGTTGAGGCCTAAGTGACGCTGTTGCTCTTGCTCGGTGGCAATGTTGATTTCGCCTACTGCGGTATCGAGATGTGTTTGTAGCTGAGCTAACAACTGTTGGTATTGCGCTAGTAAGGTTTCTGCGGCGGCTTCGCTATATGCTTGACTGTCATAGCGCAGCATCATTTGTGCGCCCGCTTCTTGTAGCACACAAGTTAAATGCAATTCGCTACTGTCGTCTAAGCGCAATAGCTGACCATAAGACTCGCCATGCCATACTTGCATAACACAGCTTGGTGACCAGGTTAATTCTTGCTTCTCAGTGCCCTGATAGGCTTCAGCCCACTCAAGGTGTTGCTCAAACTGGAATGCAAATTGGCTCAGCCACGCTTTCAGTGTTTGTGCAGAGTCCACTTCAATAGCAACGGGCAGGTGTAATTGATATACGCCAAGTGCGCCTTCAAGCTCTTCACTCATTTGTCTTGGATCATAGCCAAGCGCAGCACTAAACCCTGCACTTTTGCTAATGCGTGCAAGTAGCATCCACCAAGTGGCGTGCAAAATCACTTCACTATCTAACTCCAGTTGCTCCGCCAAGTTCTCAATACCTTGCACGGTAGAGTCATCTAACATTACGGCATGACTTTGTTGTGTGCGTAAGTCAGTGGTGTCAGGAGCTTTGTGATATGGTAACTGAAATTGATTATCAAGGGGTTGAAGTTTTGCATTGAACTGCTGCCAATACGCCGCCCCTTGTGCCGCTTCGGGCGATTCATTCATCTCTTCAAGCCAAGCTAAAAAATCAGGGTATTGAATAGCTTCAGCTTCGTCATCTACACCATTGAGTAATTGACCAATATATTCATAAACGCTGGCAATATCTAACGCGAGTGCATTGGCATGTACTAATAAATACGTTTGCTGCTGGCATACAAAACGGCTGATTTGAATATTTTGCCCATGTGCCACGTCCATAGAAATAGGGATCAGTTTTGCTTGCTCAGTGGCGGCCAAATCTGTGCGGCTCACAATATCTTCACAGAGTATATTGTGCTGCGCGGTCGGCACTTGGCGAATGCCTCTGAAACCCTCTACTTGAGTAAACGCAAATTGTAATATTAGTTGCTGTTGTGCAATGACAGCAGCGCGCTGCGTCAACTCAGTCTCAGTTACACTTGAATCGATTGGCACCAAAACACTGTGCACGGCTATTGCGGCATCATCTTGCTTTGATACATGTTGTTTTTGTTGAACACTCAGGCCAAGGCCCTGCGGATACGCATCGATATATTCTTGGATCATGCCAAATGTCTCTTGCAGTAAAATTAGAGCCATTTGGCACACTGAGTCGCATCCAAATAGCCCATTATGAAAAACCAATAATGTGCATGTCCCTCAAGGTTTGGTGCCAATAACATCGACGCGCAAGACGCCCAGTAAAATGCATTAAAATGAGGCTATTTTGCCCACAACCTAGGGATGTGTCTTAATGACGAGCAAAGCCCTATTTTTTTTAAGGAAAACCCTTAAGTTTCTGTGAATGCTCAGACAAGGTGGTATTTTGTTGATCAAAATCAAGGCGAGTAAAATAGCAAAAGCCAAGCGCATCGAGACGGCTTGGCTTTTGGGATTACTTCATTAAGTAAAAGACTATTTTTTCAACTTTCCGAATTTCGCCATTTTACGCTTTTTCATCCCACCACTTCGTTTGGGTTTTGGCAAAGCTTGTTCAGGCTGAGACACCAAGGTAGTCAATAAATTAAGCCACTCATTGATCACCACCTGCGTTTTATCCTTAACGTATAGGTCCCGTTTAAATACCATATTGCCGCTTAATCCTTGCGCAGTAGATTCAATAAAGATGGCAGAATCAAACTTACTGGTTACGCCCTCGCTTGGTAGTTCGCTGATTTCAACTCCATCAACAGGCCAGCGCGGTTGCGGCGTATTTTGCATCACAAACAACTGCTGGAAAATCGGCGAAACGCCGTTTTGCCGTGACACTTCTGCCACTTGTGCAATGTTTTCCAGCGTCAGAAGTTGATGGTCTTGAACCGCAAACAGTTGCTGCTGGACCTGCTGTGCAAGGCTAATAAAACTATCATCCGTTTTTAGCGTAATACGAACAGGTAGAACCTTTATGAAGAAACCAATCAACGGTTCCAACGCTGCTTCTTCACGGCCAGCTAAATCAGTGCCTACTACCAAGTCTTGCTGCCCTGTTTGCTGGCTTAAAAACGCCATATAACTGGCTTTTAACAATGCAAACAACGACAGGTTATGGGCCTCGCTGAGTGCTTGCAGTTGCTCACTCAATTCAGGGGTAATATTAAATAACACCTGATCCCCTTGGCTACTCGGCTTGTCAGGGCGCGGCAGATGCAGCGGTAAAACGCTAACAGGGGGTGCCGCTTGTAACTGTTGCTGCCAAAACGCTCTGTTCTGCGTACCTTCTTGAGCCTCCAAACGCGCAGCTTGCCAGCTTGCGTAGTCAACATATTGCACTTCTAATGGGGCAAGTTCAGAGGCTAAACGAGCATCTCCCAACTGTTCGGCGTAAAACACACCAAGCTCTTGAACTAAATTAGCAATCGACCAGCCATCACTGACAATATGGTGCATACTCACCAATAACTGATAGCGCAGCTCCCCCAACTGTAATACTTTGGCACGCATTAAAGGCGCGGCGCTTAAATCAAAGCTTTGAAGTTCAAATTCAGTGCGCATTGGCTGCGCCAGTTGCTCGTTCTCTAATTGCTCAACTGGCAACTCAAAGGCTAGTTTGTCGAGCACTTCAACGCGAGGCTCACCTTCTACATCGACAAAACGCGAGCGTAATATTTCATGACGACTAATCAACGCGTTAAATGCCTGCTCAAGCGCCTTGAGATCAAGTTCGCCAGTAAGTGCAACAGCACCTGCAATATTATATGCAGCTTTGTCTACTTCACTGTTGCTAAGCCTATCCGTCAACCACAAACTTTGCTGAGCAGATGATGCTGGCATCAAAGCGGTGCGCTCAACACGAGTCAATGCCAATCGTTGAACACCTCGCGAGGACACTGAGACGCTCAGAGCCAGAGCCGCCAAGTCCTGGGCACTGAAGATATCTTTCACTTCAATGCCATATTCTCCCAGTTGATTTATGCGTGACACCAAACGCAGTGCCGTGATTGAATCTCCACCAAGGGCAAAGAAGTTATCGTGGCGACCCACTCGTTCAACATCCAATAACAGCTGCCACACCTGTGCAATTTGCTGCTCCAATTGACCTCGAGGCGCTACATAAGTACTGGCATGACTCTCCAAGCTCAGTTCTGGTAAATGTTTTCGATCCACCTTACCATTTTGGTTAAGTGGTAGTTGGGCCATGACTTCAATGGCCTGTGGTATCATGTATTCAGGTAACGTTTCACGCAGTTGTGCTTGTAACTCATTTGCGGACTTTGATGTCACAGCATATGCCACCAAGACTGGTTGTTCTGTTGCGCTTTGCACCAATACAACTGCTTGCTCTACTCCTTCAAGGCCACTGAGCAGCGCTTCAATTTCACCCAATTCAATACGATGACCACGTATTTTAATCTGATCATCCACACGACCAAGATATTCTAATTGTTCATCTTCGTTCCAGCGCACCAAGTCACCAGTGCGATATAAACGCCCGCCTTGGTCCCCAAATGGGTTTGCCACAAAGCGCTCGGCGGTTAGATCAGCTTGCTTTACATATCCTTCAGCCAAACAACTGCCGCCAATATACAGCTCACCCACTGCACCGTGAGGCAGTAGGTTCAGATCGCTATCTAACACATACACGTTTCGATTGCCGACCGGCTTACCGATGGGCACGTAACGACCATCAACATCAGAATTGATATCACCTATCCACAGTGTCGGCGTCACGACCGCTTCGGTTGGGCCATAGGCATTGACAAACTGCGCGTGTGGCAAGCTTTGCTGAGCCAACTTGAAGTCGCCTTGGTGCCAGCCTTCACCCCCCACAATACACAAACGCACTGAGTCCAATTTTGACACATGACGCAGATACGCTGGCGGTAAATCCACCACGGTAACTTGCTCAGTGTCAACGTAGTCGACTAAGGCATCTGGACCCAGAGATTTGGGGTCCACAACACTGAGCTGTGCACCACTTTGTAACGGCATTAACAACTGCTCCAGCGCTGCATCAAAACCCATCGAAGCAAATAGCAAAGCGTGATCACATGTTTGATATTGATAATATTGCTGCATGGCATAGCAATGATCTGCCAATGCCTGATGCGATACAGCCACCCCTTTTGGTAATCCCGTCGAGCCTGACGTGAAAATCATATAGGCAGTTTGCTGCGGTAGAATTATATTATTAACCGCCTTTGTAGGATAAGCGCTGAGTTTGAACTCATCCAATGTATGAGTAGGCACTCCCATAAGCTCATTAGAGGCATCATCACTCAGTAATAAACCCGCACCACTTTGCTGTGCAATATATTGCTGACGCTCTAGGGGCAAGCTTGGGTCAATCGGCACGTAAGTCGCTCCCGACTTCAACACAGCCAAAGCTGCAACTACCATGTCAATGCCGCGGGCAAAGCGCACCGCCACAACCGCATGAGATTGTGCACACAGGTAATGTGCCAAACAGTTACTACGCTCCGCGAGTTGCTGATAATTCAATACCATGTCTGCAAATTTCAGCGCTGTATGCAATGGATACTGCTTGGCCATCGCGCTTAATTGCTCCGTCACTAGAGGTGCGGCGGAACGCGTCTGGCCCTGACTCAGGCTATGCAACCGCGCTTGCTGTGTTTCTGGGATTAACTCTAAATCTGCAACACGTTGTGATTGTGTATCGACTAATGCCATCAATACCGAATTGAGCGCACAGGCTAGCTCAGCTCGTCGCATCTGACTAAAGCGCTCTTTAGCAAATTCAAACTCAATGTTGGTCAAGCCTTCACTGTCTTCATAACAGTTCAATACCAGTTCAAACTGTGCTTCGCTGGCGTCAATGGTCACGGGGTTCACATCAAGCTTTGGTAACGAAAGTAGTGCATTGCCATCTACTCGTTGGTGATTGATCATCACTTGGAATAGCGGCTGTTCAAGATCACGGTCTAAATCAAGGCTATCCAATAGCTGCTCAAATGGTAAGTCTTGGTGGGCTTGCGCGCCCAATAGCTGTGTTTTCACCTGCTCGAGTGCATCACTCAATAAGATTTCACCTGAAAGGTGCGTGGTGATCACTTGGGTATTTACAAAAAAGCCAACCAGAGATTCAGTTCCCGCGTTATGACGGTTGGCAATCGGCATACCAACACGAATGGTTGATTGGCCACTGTAGCGGTGCAGCAACACCTTTAATGCGGTCATTAACACGTTAAATGAACTGGTATTGTTAGCTTTTGCAAAGTTAACCAGAGCCGCTTTTAACGTATCGTCCAGCGGCACTTGTTCAGTGACAGCTTGATAGCTACTTTGCTGAGTCGATATATCACTTGGCAAATGCAGTGGTGATAAGTCATCACCAATGACGCTATGCCAATAGTCGAGCTGCTTAGCTTTGACCTCATCATTTAACCAAGCCCGCTGCCACTGTGCATAATCGCTATAGCGCACGCTTGTAGCATCGGTTGGTGGCGTATTACCAGATAGCGCATCGCGATATGCCTTCGCAAAATCGTCGATAATGATCTGCAATGACCATGCATCCGAAATGATATGATGCATCACCACCACCAATTCATGTTGCACCTCACTGTGTTTAATAAGCCCAACTCTAAATAAGTTACCCTCAGTCAATACAAATGGCTGCGCCACAAAGTCGGTACGCCATCCGCTGCTTTCAGCACCATTTGACGCATCAAATACTTGATATTCACATTGGCCAATCGGCGCTATAAACTGTGATACTTGCGCGTCTTGATCTTCAACATACACAGTACGAAGGGCATCATGACTATTTCTAACGTAGTCCAACGCACTTTGTAATGCCTTTGTATTGAGCGCCCCTTGCAGCTTCAAGCCGCCTTTAATGTGATACGCACTGCTGTGTGGTGATAGCTTCCATAAGAACCACTGACGCTGCTCGGCAAAAGACAGCCCGGCATATCTCTTGGCCTGACGCTGTAGCACCGTCTTGGTACTGATCTCATTGCCATCAATTAACGCCGCTAATTGGGCAAGACTGCCTGTACTCAGCAGCTGAGGGAGTTCGAAGTTAAGCCCTGCTTGGTTACCTTGGCTAGCCACGCTCAGTGCTTTAATGGAATCCCCACCTAACGCAAAGAAGTTATCCTCTCGACCCACTTGCTCTGCACCTAATACAGACTGCCAAATAGCAGCTAAGCGCGACTCGGTCTCTGTCTGTGGGGCGACATACGCCAGTGTTTCTTGCCACTGCGGTGCTGGCAATGCTTTTCTATCGATTTTACCATTGCTGTTATGCGGCATTTCATCCAACGTCATCACCAATGCAGGCACCATGTAATCAGGTAGCCACTGGGCGATGGTTGTTTTGATAATTTCGCTATCTAGTGCTTTACCAGACACATAGCCCACAAGCTGTGTTGTGCCCGTGCTGTTGTCATCAACAACAACCGCTTCACTAACTCCTTCACAGCGATACAGCTGCGCTTCAATGTCACCCAGCTCAATACGGTATCCGCGGATCTTCACTTGATGATCCGTTCGGCCTAAATATTCAAGTTGACCATCTTGGTTCCAGCGCACCAAATCGCCAGTGCGATATAAACGACTACCATCATCAGCAAACGGGTTTGCCACAAAACGCTCAGCGCTGAGTTCAGGACGAGTTAAATAACCACGGGCAAGGCCGAGGCCGGCAATATACAGTTCACCAGCGACCTGCTGTGGACACAAGTTTAACTGGTTATCTAGCACATAAAGCTGAGTATTTAAGGTCGCTTCACCTAAATGCACTGGTGCCTGTGTCACGTGATAGCAACTTGACCAAATGGTGGTTTCGGTTGGGCCATACATGTTCCAAAGCTGAACACCGCTTTGCGCCAGATCCGCCACCAACTCAGCAGGCAGGGCTTCACCGCCACACAGGGCTCGCTTGCCCTGCACTTGCGTTAATAAATCAAGCTCTAGCAAGCTGCGCCAACCCGCAGGAGTGGCCTGTATTAAGTCTTGCTCGGCCAATAACTCAGCGCTCAGCGTCGAGGCATTGTGTGCCACAGTGACCGTACCACCACTTATCAGCGGAAGGTAAATTTCCAGCCCTGAGATATCGAAAGACAACGAGGTTAATGCCAATGCATTTAGAGCGTACTCCAAGCCCAGTTGCTGCTGCATACCTAATAAGAAATTAACCAGATTACCGTGACTAATCGCCACGCCTTTTGGCAAACCTGTGGAGCCAGAGGTGTAAAGGGTATACACCAGTTGATGGTGATGACGCTGCACATCGAGATTGCCATCGTCATATGATGCCAGCGGCAGATCCGTGACGTTTAAACAGGTTACACCTTCAGCAAAGGACACTTCTGAGTTAGCAAGTGCAAACTTTACTCCGCTATGCTGACAGATATAATCGCGGCGCTCTTCTGGTAGCTCCACCGCAATTGGCACATACACGCCACCAGCTTTACTTACTGCGAGTATCGCGACGATCATCTCGACACCACGAGTCATACTGATTGCCACCGGCATCTCTGTGGTAAGTCCTGCTGCGATCAGCGCCTGTGCTAATTGATTTGCACGACCATTCAATGCGCCATAGCTGAGCTGCTGACCTTGCTCGTTTTGCACCGCAATCGCTTGAGGTGATTGTTTTGCCTGTGCTTCAAACATCGCCAGCGCATCGCTGCTGGGCAGTGTTTGTGATGTACCAATACCGAGTTGCTTCACCTCAGCTTGCGTGGCTTCATCGAGCAATTGAATGTGCCCAAGAGGTTGTTCAACTTGTGTTTGCAGTGCCTCAAGTAGGCGCGCCAAGTTATTTGCCAGATGCGCCACTAATTCAGCGCTTAGACGCCAACCTTGGAAAGCAAAATTAATCGTGAGCCCCTGCGCGGTTTCGACAAAGACCGTCAGTGGATAGTTGGTTTCTTCGCGGTTCTCAACCAGAGAAAACCTTGCCCCGTCCAGCTCATTAGCACCCAAGGTCTCTGAAATTGGATAGTTTTCAAAAATTAATAGGCTGTCAAACAGGCCTTGCTGATCAAAGCTCACCTGTCCCTCAGCCAGTTTTTGAATTTGATACAAAGGCGTGTGCTCAAATTCACGGCTTTGCATACTGTCTTGCTGGCAAGCTTTGAGCCACTGTCCCACAACTTGCTCATTGTCGAGGCTACTTATCACGGGCAATGTATTGATAAACAAGCCGACAGTGCTGTCACTACCGACTAAATCGGCAGGTCGACCTGACGTTGTTGCACCAAAGCACACCGCCGATTTATTTAACATGCGGCTTAATAGCAATGACCACGCCCCTTGCAGTACGGTATTAACAGTGATCTCTTGCTGCTGCGCAAATGCTTGTAACTGTGCCGCTTGTGACTCATCGAGCTGTAATGTGTGCAGCGCATATCCTAAGCGACGGTCCAACACATCACGGTTTTGCAGTTCAGCCAGATAAGAAGCATCGTTTAACTGAGCGAGTCGGCTTTGCCAATACACATCGCCCGCCGCCTCATCTTGCTCAGCAAGATATGCCAAGTAATCTTGATACTGGCCACCAGGCTGAGGCAATGCTTGCCCTTGATACGCCATCATGACTTCAGCCAGCACTGCTGTGCTGCTCCAACCATCCAATAACATGTGATGATAAGTCCAAATAAAGTGATGCTGTTGGGCAGATTGCTGCACCAAGGTGAATGACATTAAGCCTACTTCTTCGGTCACCGCAAACCCAGTATCCAATATTGTGCGGGCCAGTTTATCGGTCGACTTTTCAGACTCCGCTTGCCAATCCAATTCATCAAATACGATTTGGTGGCCATGGATAACATATTGTAATGGCTGTTGCGCCCCAGAGATAAAGCCTGTGCGCAAGGCATCATGTCGCGCGACCACTTGCTGCCATGCAGCCTTAAAACGCGTTACATCCAAGCCATTGATATCAAGTCTTAACTGATTAAGGTACGCTGCACTTTGCTCCATCATGGAGTGGAACATCATACCTTGTTGCATCGCAGACAGGGGATAGATACTAGAAACATCCTGCTGGGAAATAGGCAGTGCATCTAACTCTGCTTGAGACAGCGATAATAATGGCACATCGGCAGGAGTTAAGCGCTCGTTGGCAGCGAGACAATGCTCGATAACTTGACCCAACGCCTGCTCGAGTAAATGAACAAACTCGGTCATATCTGCCTGTAACATACACGCACTGCTGTAAGTTACCGCCAACTGTAGCTGGCCTTTTTGAATGCCGCCATTGATGGCAATATCGGAACTGAGTTTGTTTTCAGGGGCAATACTACGGCCAGTACGATCAGTACTCATTTGCCAATCGGCCAACGGAGAATTGCCATTGGTGTCAAGCTGGCCTAAGTAGTTAAATTCAATTTGCGGTTTTCGCGTGCTATGTAGTGCCTGTTTTTGCGACTCATTACCAAAGTACTTAAACGCACCGTAACCAATGCCCTTATTAGGCAGTGACCGCAGACACTCTTTGGTCGCGATAATGGTCTGAGCAATATCAGAGAAATTGCTCAACTTAACTGGGTACAACGCAGTGAACCAGCCTACAGTGCGACTTAAATCCAATTGTGATTGCCATGGTTCACGACCATGTCCTTCAAGGAATACCTGCACTTCTTCGGCACCGGTCCACTGCTCAAGCGCAACACTGAGCCCCGCTAATAACAGCTCATCGATTTGTGTGCGATAAGGACGCTGCGCCTGAGTTAATAGTGCTTCCGTATGTGACTCGCTGAGCGTCATATTCAGCGTTTGTGCACTGTTCATGGTGTCATCACCATCAACAAAGTTAGGTAAGTCTAACGCTTCACTATGCTGCGATTGCCAAGTTGTAAATTCGTCTTCGTGAGCATTTGGGTAAGCTTGTAATTGCTGCGCCCAGTATTGGTAGCTATGACTCTTGGGCGCATACACCACCGTTTTACCAGTCGCTGCCTGCTCAATACCTTGCAATAAATCATCCACCAAGATACGCCAAGACACACCATCAATAACCAGGTGATGGGCAATTAAAACCAATTGCTGACGGGTATCACTGTGCACATATACAACGCGCAATGAATCACCACGCATAATATTTAAACTCGCTTGTGCCTGCTCCGCCAACTCCAGACAGTAGCTGTCAAAGTCTTGATCTGTGGTGGATTGATACCACACCACTTCACGATAGTCCGCCTCGTCATAGTCTCGATAAGATTGCACCCACTCGCCCTGCTGCAGATATTGCAGCCTCAACCCGTCATGGTGCTTGATTAGAGCCTGTACACTCTCTGTCAGTACAGCTAAATCAATGGCTGCTGGTGGCGTCAAACGAATAGCTTGGTTCCAGTGACTAACCTGTTTTGGCTGTCTTGCAAAATACGCTTGCTGAATTGGCAGCAATGGCACGTCGCCACTGACAGTTTGTGGGATCTTATCCTCTTCACTCAATTCATTGAGTTCATTAGCCAACTGCGCAATTGTTGGGGCTTCAAACACCTGCTTCGCGCTAAGAGCAAAACCGTGCTGACGCATCGCGGCAACAATTTGTAAGCTCAGGATGGAGTCACCACCTAAGGCAAAAAAGTTGTCATCGCGGCTTATTTGGCTTTGACCGAGTACCTGCTGCCAAGCTTGGCATAACAACTCTTCGCGTTCACCTTGCGGTGCTTGATAGGCTGTTTGACTCGGCAAACTGGGCTCTGGTAGCGCTTTGCGGTCCACTTTACCATTGCTGCTAAGCGGTAACGCGTCCAACACCATAATCACGCTAGGCACCATGTAATCAGGTAATGCGTCGCTCAGCCCTTTTTGTAGCTGGCTTTCATCCAATGACTCACCACTTACATAGGCAGCTAAACGCGCTCCGCCGTTAGGCCCGGTGATTGCAACAACAACTGCTTCTTTAACGCCGGATTGAGCAAAAAGCTGTGTTTCGATTTCACCTAGTTCAATGCGTAAACCACGGATTTTAACCTGATGGTCTGTTCGTCCTAAGTATTCCAGCTCTCCCAACTCACTCCAACGCACTAAGTCCCCACTGCGATACAAACGACTGCCATCATTAGCAAAAGGGTTTGCGACAAAGCGTTCGGCACTGAGGTCGGGGCGATTGGCGTAACCACGGGCTAAACCTACCCCGCCAATGTATAATTCACCCACAGCGCCAATCGGGCTGAGATTCAATTGCTGGTCAAGCACCCAAAGCTCACAGCCTGCAATAGGTTTACCGATCGGTACAGCTTTGTCGGCACGACCATCACATTCGTAATAGCTGACATCTATGGCAGCTTCGGTCGGGCCGTACAAGTTGTGGATTTCAAGCTGTGGTAGCAACTTCAAAGTATCTGCCTGCTGGGCTGCTGGGAGCGCTTCACCACTACAAATAATGTGTTTAATGCTGTTGCATTGCTGCGCCAGTGGTTCACTGATAAAGGCCTGTAACATAGAAGGCACAAAATGCAGTAGAGTCACCTGCTGAGTTTGAATCAGCGCCGCAAGTTCACGGGGCTCTTTGTGGATCTCAGGCTCCGCAATAACGAGCGTTGCACCGCGCATCAGAGGCCAGAAAAACTCCCAAACAGACACATCAAATCCATACGGTGTTTTTTGCAGTACACGGTCTTGCGCACCAATTGGATAGGCTTGATCCTGCCAGCTAATGCGGTTGTATAGAGCGTGATGATTATTCACTACCCCCTTGGGCTTACCCGTTGAGCCCGACGTATAAATCACATATGCCGCCTGTTCCGGCAAGATGGTCACATTTGGATATTCACCACTGTACTCAGTTAAGGTAGTTTCCAACGTCGACCAAACATAATATGGCACCGAGAATGCACTATCGTCGCGATTGCCTAAAACCAGTTTGAAGGTGCTATTTTGCGCAATATAGTCAACCCGATCAGCGGGTAAATTAGGATCAAGGGGCACATAAGCAGCGCCACATTTCATCACCCCAATTAACGCAATCACCATTTCAAAACTGCGATCAAAATACACACCAATTTGGTCTTCAGCTCCCACTCCCTGTGCGATAAGCCAGTTCGCCAACTGATTAGTGCGCTGTTCAAACTCAGCATAACTTAGGTGCTCGCCGGCAAATATAAGCGCGCTACTGTGCGGTGTTTTCTGAGCCTGCTCGCTGATTATATCGGCAATGGAATGCTGCCATGTGAAAGCGTCACTCCCTTTTGAAAAGGCCTCTAGGCATTGTTGGCGCTGCAAAGGATACCAATCCAAATATTGCAATGGTGATTGCGGATTGCTCGCAACTGCTGATAACAAAGCGGCCAACTCATCTAAGCAGTGTGTAGCAAAAGCTTGGCTGTAAAGCGTGTTGGCATAGTAGAGATGTAACGTGGTATCACCAGTGACTTCTTCAATTACATCTAATTGCAGATCAAACGGCATCGAAAAGCGCAGCGCTTGAGTATCTTTAAGTGACACATCTTGCAACGCATCCATGGCGCCTTTATCACGCTTTAAGTAGTTGAACATCACTTGAAAAAGCGGGTGGCTCCCGGTACTTCGTGGAGGCTTAATAGCATCCAATAGGTGTTCAAAAGGCAAATCTTGATTGGCCTGCGCAAACTGCGAGAATGATTTAGCTTTCTCCAGCAATGCTACAAAATTGTCTGCTGGTGCGACCTCTAATCGCACCACCTGAGTATTAATAAAAAAGCCTATCAGACCATGTGTTTGCGCATGGTGACGATTAGCAATAGGCACGCCTACCTTCACGTCTTTTTGATCACTATATCGATGCAAAAGGTACTGAAAGGCACAGAGCAGCACCAAATAGGGCGTCACTTGATGCTGCTTTGTCAGCCCTTGCACTTGTTGCCACAATGAATTTGGTAACGCCAGGGACTGCGTACTAATCGGATAATTTCCGCCTTGTCTTGCCAAACTATTAGCAGGCAGTCTTAGTGGCTCAAAGTCATCCCCAAGGGCAGCTTGCCAATCTGTTAGCTGTTTACCCAATAACTCTGATTGGTCTTGCTTGGCCAGCCATAATGCATAGTCTAAATAATCTGCTTTGGGTTCAATTTCTGGTAAATTTTGCTGGGATTGTAGCAGTGCATAAGCTTGAATAAATTCATTGAATAACTGCTGCATTGATGTGCCATCGGTGACAATATGATGCATCACCACCAATAAAGTGCACTCACCTTGCGCTTCTAACAGGGCTACGCGCAACAGCGGCTCAGCCGTTAAATCAAAGGGTTTATCGGCAATTTCAAAGGCCTGCTGTGCAATATCGCTTTGTGTCGGAATATCAACAAAAGTAAAGGCATTATCATTTTGCAATTGCTGCACGGTGTAACCCGCATCGTCACTAAAACGGCTATTCAAGATCCCGTGTTTCGCAACCAAATGCGCAAAGCCAGCCTGAACCCATGCCTTATTCAATTGCCCCTGAAACGTCAGCGTACCTGCAAGGTTATAGACGCTGTCTTGTGGGTCCAATTGCCACGCGGTCCACAAGCGTTGTTGGGCGGGCGTTAAAGGCACTTTGGCTGCCCTATCTTGACGCACTTCCAACTGATTTTGTTGCGCTCTGGCCTGACTGTCTGCCAGTTTTGCTTTAAGTTTTAGCTGTTGTTCTTCAGTTAATGCGCCACCGCGCTCGCGTCTTCTTCTGCGCTTTTGCTCGCTCATGCTGGTCCCACCTGGATCTCGATTATTGTGCACTGCTAAATCTGATTGATTGAGTGAAATGGATTACAACTTACCTCCATTCCACCACATCGCAATTACTTGGCACTTTTTACCTACTTACAGACACAAAACCACGCCACTAACTTAAAAGTAAGAGACTGTTTTAATTTACTTAAATGAGTTTTATGACTGAGTTTTGTACATCGTTTTTTATTTGGATGTGTTGGTAAAATTGCCCTTGATGCCAGCTAGACGTTGTCAAAGGAAAAAAATAAAGCAGGAGGCCATCATGGCCTCCAAAAAATTCAGTGATGGGTTAGATGAACAACGCTACTCGTTGAGCAGCTGCTCTTCAATTAAGAAGGTAAGGTTGTCTAGATTTGGATCTTCAAAGAAAGTCGCTGGTTCGATTTCAACGGCAAACTGTTGCTTTACTTTTGCCAGCATTTGAATCGCAATCAATGAATCACCACCAAGTTCAAACAAGTTATCAAAAACACCGATCTCATCAAAGCCAAGGAATTCACTCCAAATTGCAGCTAACTGTAACTCTAGTTCACTCTCTGGCGCTTCAAACTCAGTGTCTAGTTCAGGTCGTTTGTGACCTTTTGGTGCTGGCGCTTTAGCCTGCATCAAGCGTTCAGTCAGTTCAGCAACTTTGTCCTCACGAGCTTGCCAGGACAAACTTGCTGCATATAACTGTGGCGCTTGAGATTGGCCAATACCTGCAAGCAAAGTCTGTGCTGCAACTTCATCAATACCAAAGTCTTCTCCCACACTATGTCCCGCAGCCATACCAATGTTTGCCCACGCATCCCAGTTAACTGACTGCACCAAGAAAGGCTGTGGCTGCAAAGCAACCGCATCTAAATAACTGTTAGCTGCACAGTAATCACTTTGGCCTAGTGCGCCCAGTACCGAGGCCAATGATGAACATAGGAGCATACGCTCTAGTTTATGGGACTTAAATGCCGCTAAAAGGTTATCAGTACCTTGAGTTTTAGCCGCCATACTTTGTGCTGCTTGCTCCGCACTCATCTGCGCCAACATCCCCCCACCTGGTAGACCCGCAGCGTGGATCACTTGAGTAATGCTACCCAGTGATTGTTCGGCATGACTAATGGCTACATTCAAGCTCGCAATGTCTAACACATCAGCTTGCACTACCGCGATACGTACACCTGCGTCTTGCAAAGCCGTTAATGCGGTTAATTGACCTACTAATTTAGCATCACTGTCCTTATCAGCAATTAATGCAGCCCACTGTTCACTTGCGGGCAGTGCACTTCGAGTTTGTAATACCAAGGCATGGCCTTGGGCAGCTAGGAGCTTAGCGATGACTAAACCTACGCCACCTAAACCACCTGTAATAAAGGTCACTGCTGAAGACGATACTTCATGCTCCTGCGTTGTGATTGTAGGTAAAGCTTGCTGTGTACGCACAAAACGTTGACGACCACGATAGGCAATTTCTTGCGAATCATTTGCCATATCAGCCACTAACTGAGCGGCAAATTGCAATTGTGAACCGTCGCGATGGGTTTGCATTACTTCGCGCAACTGGCAGCGAATTGCAGTCTGCTCCATCCCTATAACACGCAAAATCCCAAGCGCTGTGGCTTTTTCAGCAGACACAGCCTCATCACCTAAGACACTAAATAGTTCACTTGCAACCACAGTCCAATTAATTTGACCTTGCCCTAGCAACCATTTGGCAAGTGGTAGCAGCAATTGGTAGCCACAAGCATGCTCATCCAATAGACGACAATCAACAATTTGCTCAAAGCCGTCAACTTGCTCATGTAACATGTTGAGCTGGCTTGCATCTTGACAATCTAGGCGGTACTGATTTTGCTCAAGGGCAGAAAATGTCTGGCCTTGCCAAACTTGAATTACAGTGGCACCTCTTGCAGTCAATGCTGAGCTTAATTGTGTTGTGAGCGGTGCATCCGAGGCAAGTAACACGACCTTTTGGTCCTGTAAGTTAACAGGTGAAGATACTGTGCAAAGCTGTTGTTGCCAAATCGGTTCAAGCAACTCAGGTCCAGTATGTTCGGTGACGCGAGTACTAGAGGCTTTAACTGCTTTAGCATCAACCCAGAATTCAGTTTTATCAAATTGGTATGCTGGGAGTGCAATTTCAACGCCCTGCGCGACTTCACTCACTTCAGACCATTCGATTTGCACACCCAACTGCCAGAGCTTACCTAAACTCTTCACAAACGGTGGGATAGGTGCTTTGAGGTCGCGCGCATGGGCAATCGAATTCAGTACGATGACCGAGTCTGACACTGACTGTTTGGCGAGCTTTTGTAAGGTATCGCCCGGACCGGCTTCGATTAATACATCACATTGCTGCGCAAGCGTATTCACACCATCCACGAAGTTAACCGCTTGACGGATATGGTCTAGCCAATACTGAGTCGACACTGCTTGCTCTGCGGTGATCCAAGTACCCGTTAGGTTGGACACAAATGGCGTGTTAGGAGCACTTAGCTGCGCTTGCTCAAGCACCTCTGCAAACTCACCTAACACTGGCTCAGTGAGGTGACTGTGGAATGCGTGAGAAACGTGCAAACGCGTTACGCTAATATCGGCTGCTTTTAGTTCGCCTTGTAGGGCTTTTATCGCTTCTTTGGTTCCTGCAACCACGGTGTTGCTAGGACTGTTACATGCGGCAATATCCAACTGGTCATTAAGATATGGTGCTAGGCTCTGTGCATCGCTCATAACTGAGAGCATTGCCCCTGGAGCCATTTTTTGTAGCGCCTCGCCACGCGCAGTAACAAGCTTCACTGCTGTCTCTAAATTCATCACTCCACTTAGGCATGCAGCGACATACTCGCCAATACTGTGCCCCAACATTGCCTCAATATTAACACCGTGACTCTGGTAGCACTTAGCCATTGCGTATGCCACCACGAAAAGCGCAGGCTGGGTCACACGAGTTTGACCAAGCAACTGGTTTGCCGCGAGTAACTCTTCATCATTGGGAATGAATACGCGACGCAGCTCATCTTGTAGCGCATCGTTAAATAATGCGGTGACTTCTTCGAAGTGCGCTTTAAATGCAGGCACATACTTGAGCATTGGTTGCGCCATTGTCACGTACTGAGACCCTTGCCCTGAGAACATCAAACCAATTTTATGATTGGTTGCTTTGTCACCACTGACATCGCGGACAAGCAGTTGCTGCGCTTGTTCTGCACCGTCCACCACAACCGCATGACGAATTGCGTGTGCAGTGCGGCTATGTTGCAGCTGCGCGGCAATTAAGGGAAGTTGTTCTGGTGATTGCTGTAGCTTAATCGCTAATGCTTGACGCTGTGCATCAAGGCCTGCTTGGCTATTCCCCGACAAAGGTAAAAGATACCAAGGTGTAGCCTGACTGTACTCTACCTCGGGCGCAACATACTCTTCTAAAATAACATGAGCGTTTGTTCCACCCATACCTAACGAACTGACCGCTGCGCGACGCACCGAATCACTATGCCAAGGCTTTAGCTCGGTATTAACGTAAAATGGGCTGTTGGCAAAATCAATTTTGCTGTTAAGAGGTTCACAATGCAAACTCGGAGGTAATGTCTTGTGACGCAGGGCTTGAACGGCTTTGATAAGCCCGGTAACGCCAGCCGCCGAGTCTAAGTGGCCAATATTTGCTTTAATGGAACCAATGGCAACCTGCTGATTGGCGCATCCGTCATATGCTCGGCTCAGTGCCGCAATTTCAATTGGATCGCCAAGCGTTGTTCCTGTGCCATGAGTTTCAATATACCCCACAGAGTTAGGCTCAATATCTGCAAACTCTAGTGCGGCCTCAATAGCCCCTGCTTGACCGGTTACACTCGGTGCCGTGTAACCCACTTTTTCCTTACCATCGTTATTGATGGCAGAACCTTTAATCACCGCAAGAATGTGATCGCCAGCTTCCAGTGCATCATCTACCCGTTTGAGCACCACAGCAGCACTGCCGCTACCAATCAAGATGCCATCGGCTTGTTCACCAAACGCACTTAGTTGGCCAGAAGGGGATAAACTGCCTCCAGCTGGTGCATGATAGCCTTGCTCATTATTTAAATTGAGCCAAACGCCACCAGCAAGGGCTGAGTCACACTCATAGTTCTGCAATGAACGACACGCCATATGCACCGCAACTAATGAGGTAGAACATGCCGTTTGTACTGACACTGCCGGGCCTGTTAGGTCCAATTCGTAACTCACGCGCGTTGCGAGTGAATCTTTGTCATTACCATTTGTCAGTGCCAGTAAACTTGTAATATCTTGCTGGCTATCTGCCAGTAGGTTTTGCAGCAGGTATGCGGGAACACCACACCCAGCGAAAACCCCGGTAAAACTACTGCGATCAGTGGTCATGCCGGCATGTTCAAGCGCATGCCAACAAGTTTGTAAAAATACCCGCTGCTGCGGATCAAGCTGTGCAGCTTCTTTTGGTGTGTAACCAAAAAATGCGGCATCAAATTGCGCCATGCCCATAAACGGTATACCGCGCTTTACATAATCTGGGTGTGCTAAATCGTCTTCACTGACACCCGCGGCTCGTAGCTGCGCATCGCTCAAATCCTGTACAGCACACTTGCCATCTCGTACATTTTGCCATAGTTCATCGACGTTATTGGCATCCGGAAAACGGCCTGCCATACCCACAATGGCAATATCTAGTTCGCTATAATTGTTTTCTGACATTGTTATGATTCTCTTGCTTTTCTTTTACGCGCGGCAATCGCGCCCATGCCGCGTTTTTGTTTCGCGCCACTTGGTTTATTCGATGTGACAGGGGCTGCATTTGTCTGTGCATTACCAAGCAAAGTTGCCAAACTGGCGATACTTGGGTGCGCAAATAGCTCTGTCATTTGTAAATTGGGATATTGCGCTTTTAGGTCTTCATAGACGGCCATGAGCAATAGAGAATGACCACCTACATCAAAGAAGTTGGCATGACGATCAATTTCTTGCGTTTTTAAATGCTTTTGCCAAACCTCAGCAATGGCACGCTCAGTGTCATTTTCAGCCAGCGCAACGGGTTGTTTAACACGCTCCACTTTTGGTAGATGTTGGCGCTCTAATTTGCCACTGGCATTGGTGGGTAGCTTTTCCATCACTACGATGTCACTTGGCACCATGTAAGCGGGTAAGCGTTCACCAAGCGCCCGTTTTAGCTTGTCAGCAAAGGTGTGTTCATTGAACTTAGCACTTTGAATATAGGCAATTAGACCTAAGCCATGGGCCTGCTGCTCGGTCACCACCACCGCCATATCTACGTCTGGCAATTGACTGAACTGTTGCTCGATTTCGCCAAGCTCGACTCTAAAGCCTCGAATCTTCACTTGGTGATCGTTGCGACCGTGATACATCAATTCAGTCCCTTGCCAACTGACCAAATCGCCCGTGGCATACATACGCGCACCGTTGTCGCTATACGGATCGGCGACAAAGCGTGTCGCGGTCATTTCAGGCTGGGCCCAGTAGCCACGCGCTAAAATGTCACCACCCACATACAATTGTCCAACTTGACCATTAGGCACAATTTCGAGGTTGTCGTCTAAAATGTACAGCTGACGGCCTGCCAATGCGTGCCCCAGCGGCACAGACAAATTGCTATCTTCACTGGCATCTAAGTCCTGACAAGGGTGGATAGCGGCTTCTACTACAATTTCAGTTGGTCCATAGGTATTAAGCAATCTCACTTGAGTCAGACCGGTGTTTTGCCAATCACGGATCCCAGCCACCGACATGGCTTCACCACCCGAATGAACTTGCCTTAACTTTGGCAGGTTGAGTGGTGCAAGTTGCGCTTTTCGTGCCCAACTTGCACTGATGCTGCGCCAATATGCTGCACTTAGGTCCATCACTGCTACCTGGTGCGTTTGGGCCTGCGTATAGAGGGTGTCAGCATCCCACAGCACATCACCGCGCAGTAGTACTGCCGCTCCCACCGACCAAGTTGGGAAAAGTTGCTCTACAAAGGCATCAAAATTGGCCGTAGCAAATTGCAGCACCACGTCGTCTGCTTGTAAGTCAATAAAGCGTTTGGCTGACTCAATGTAACGAGACAGCGCGCCCAATTCGATGGCAACACCTTTCGCTTTACCAGTCGAACCTGAGGTGTAGTTTAAATAAGCGGTTTGATTGTCGTGATAGTACACCTCTGGTGGCGTCGTATTGAGATGCTGCTCACTCAACAAGGTTTGTGGAGACAGAAGTGCATCGTCAAAGGTAACAGGCAATGCTACTTCGTCACTTAAAATTGCACCACACCCGCTGTCTTGTAACATGTGCTGTAATTTGTCTGCTGGAAATTGTTTGTCCAGTGGTAAGTATGCGGCTCCTGCTTTTAAACACGCCAACGTGCTTGCCAACATCAGTGGCTTTCTGTTTTGCATCACGCCAATAACTGATTCGGTGCCAAAACCATTGGCAATCAGCCCATGTGCCAAACGGTTTGCTGTGTGCTCCAACCACTCAAAACTATAATGCTGATCGTTATAAATTACCGCGGTACGAGAAGGTGTTTGCTGCGCAATCTCACTGATTGCCTGAAGCCAAGGTGTCATTGGCAACTCAATCGTTTCGCCTCGCCCTTGCTGAGCAGACTCAACCTGCTGAGTGTGTAATGCTAAATTGCCAATGGCCTGATTTGGTGTCTTTATAATTTCACTTAACAGCGTATTGAAGGCACTTACCACAGTTTCAATATAATCAGCATCGTACAGCGCCGCGTTATATTGGAACTCCAGCAACAGTGCGCCATCGTTCAACAAGCGAGAGTCGATACTCAAGTCAAATTGCGCTTGCTGTTGCAATGCAGTCACTTGCTCAACCTCCACGCCTGATAATTCAAGCGCTTGCTGTACGTCTTGCTCTAAATGATTAAACATCACCTGAAACAATGGATTTTGTCCAAGGCTGCGGTCAGGGTTCATCACTTCAACGAGCTTTTCGAATGGTAAATCCTGATTTTTTTGTGCATCTATGGCGTGTGTTTTAGTGGATGACAGCACCTCGATAAAGCTTTGCTGCGCTGACAGCGAATTACGTTGTACCAGCGTATTGATGAAAAAGCCCATCAGTGAGTGTAGTTCGGAGAAACGACGATTAGCCACAGGCACACCAATACGTGGCGTGCGTTTTCCAGAATAGCGATAGAAGAATACCTGCAAGCTGCTGAGCAGCAACATAAACAAGCTGGCGCCATGCTGATGCGCCAAAGCCTGTAATTGCTCAACTTGTTGATAAGGGAGCTTGATCGCTTGGCTTTGCATAGGCGCTTGTATGTTTGACTGCCTTGGGTGTTGCGGCGCCAATAACTCTTCGTCATCGTGCGCTTGTAATTGCTCCTGCCAATACGTCATTTGCGCTTGCGCCTCAGTACTTAATAACCACTGCTGTTGCCAAGCGGCGAAATCACCATAATTTACCGTATGCAAAGTATCAGGCAGAGTTTGACCATCAGTTAGTAACGCGTAATAGCGACTAATATCCGCCAACATTAAGTCAAAACTCCATGCATCACTGGCTATGTGATGCATCACTAGAATCAATTGATGGCGCTCTTCTGATAGCTTAACGAGCGCCGCTCTAAAGTTGTCCCCCTGCTCCAACGCAAAGGGTTCCTGATAAAATGCACTTACCCAATCTCTAGCTACGATTTCTGAGCCACCATCGATACTGAAATCAACCTGCTGCCAATTCAACACCTGTGTGCTTAGTCGCTGTTGCCACTGACCTGTTTGATCTTTGTCGTAGGCATGACGTAACACTCCTTGCTGTGCAAGGACTTGTGCAACGGCGCTTTGTAAGTGCGCGGCATTGACCTGCCCGTTAAGTGTTAAGCTTGCCCCAATATGATAGGCGCTGCCCAATGGCTCTAACTGCCACAAGAACAATTGTCTTTGTTGTTGGGCACTCAGAGGGTATGCGTCTTTTGCCAGTGCAGGGATCAATTGTTGCTGTTGTTTAGTTGCGACACTTTCACGCACTAACTGGCAAAAATCACCAAATTTATGTGCTGCAAATACTGCAGTTGGCTCTATCTGACAATGTAGGCTCTCTTGCACCTTAGCAAGCAATAACGCCGCTTTAATTGAACTGCCGCCCAATGCAAAGAAATCCGCGTCATCGCTATTTACTGGGTAATGCAAGACACCTTGCCAAAGTGCAGCAAGTTGGTGCGCCAATTCATCCCATGAGTGTTGATCATCACCTCCATGACTGGTTGCAAGCTGTTGCAGCTGTGTCAGATTAAAGACCCCATAAGTCGCCAGCTTCTCGGCATTCAATAATTTTAAACATGCACTGCGCTGTAATTTACCACTGGACGTTTTTGGCAATCCGCCTTGATCTAACAACACCACCAGCTCTGGGCAATTACCAAATTGTTCAATAATAAAATCTCTTACAATCAACGCGGTTTGTTCTGCGGGAACCTCATTGCGATACACATTAGCTGTTTCAATCGCCACACCAATACCTTCACCGCTTTGCTCGCTAGGCACAGGGAAAGCCGATACCCTTCCTTGACGCACAAAACTCAGCGCCCCCTCAATGGCACGCTCTATGTCTTGCGGGTAAATATTGTGGCCATTCATAATGATCAGATCTTTTTGACGACCAGATATAAACAATTGGCCCTGATGGATATAGCCTACGTCTCCGGTCCTCAACCACCGCTTTCCAGCATGCTGAACAAAGGTGTCTTGGGTCGCTTGTTCGTTACGCCAATAGCCCACCGCGATGCTGGGACCACTGGCCCAAATCTCACCAATATGACCTTGTGAAACTTCATCAAAGCTTGTAGGACAGGTAATGCGTACATGGTGCTCACTGGCTGTAATACCGCAGCCTACTTGATGGGTATATTCATCACTATCTCGCATATCTTTCGCATGCTGTTGTACCGCTTTTCCTGCCGCTAACTCGCGGGTTTCAAATGCCTCAATAACCGCTCCTTGTGATGGAATACTACCAGTCACAAATAAAGTCCCTTCGGCAAGGCCATAACACGGGTAAAGCGCTGTGGGCTTAAAGCCTTGTGCAGCGTACTTTTGAGCAAAGCTCAACAAGGTATCGTGGCGAATAGGCTCAGCGCCAGAGAAAAACACCCGTAAACTACTCAAATCTAAATCAGCGACTTGCTTGTCTTTTACACGTTCAATGCATAATCGATATGAAAAATCAGGGCCGCCACTCATCGTCGCTTTATGCTCAGAGATTAACTGCAACCAACGAGCCGGGCGTTCCATAAAGTACCTTGGCGAACACAGTACCAACTTATAACCGGTGTAAATTGGTTGCAGAAGCCCCCCAATTAACCCCATATCATGAAATAGCGGCAACCAGCTCACTAGCACATCATCTAGGGTAATGTGCATTCCCTCAGCAATGGCTTTTTCGTTGCCAAGTAAGTTACCGTGGCTAACCATCACCCCCTTTGGTTTGGCCGTTGAACCCGATGTATACTGCAAGAAGGCAATTTCTTCGGACTTGGCGGGATGGCGCTCAACCGCTTCTTTTTGTTCACAAAACTCATCAATCACCAGCATTTTGCTGCCATCGACCTGCTCAACTAGGGCTTCTACTGTCGTGGTAAAGCGTGCTGTAGTGAGTACAACAGCAGCTTCTGAATCTTCTGCAATTCCCACTGTACGTGCTATATGCTGTGCTTTAGTTGACTCTGGTGGAAAGCTGGGGATAGCCGTCACACCAAGATACTGACAGGCTAAAAAGCTTGTCACATATTCGATACCGGTATCCATTAAGATCAGTGCTCGGTCACCCGCCACCACATGATCTTTCAAATGACTGGCTACCATCAAACTCTGGGCATATAACTCTCCAAAGCTCCATGGCGTCTGTGCTTTTTTATCCACACATACCAGCGCAATGTTATCTGGCTGCTGCGCAGCATGTTGCGCTAAGTGATCCATGATGGTGATGGCGGTCATGATTTACTCCATGAAAGTTATCTAGCAAATGCGCATGCTGAATTTAAATTTGGCTGTTATTTGAATGATTACGCCAAGCTGATGCGCTTGATTAAACAGGTGCTACCCACAAATTAGGGCTGTGAAGTGAAAATGTGGAAAAGCGCGCCTTGTCAGTTAGATGCGCAATTCCACTTGCACGTTTTATTGAGCCATTGCGTTTCTGAGACTCAAAGGACGCATATCTGTCCAGTGTGTTTTGATATGTTCAAGACACGTAGCCTTGTCACCACTCACGCCAGTGTCTTGCCAACCGCCTGGGATCGATTTGTAACTAGGCCACAAAGAGTACTGTTCTTCGTGATTAATGATCACTTTAAAAGTGCCGTTTTCGTTATCGAAACTCATCACATTTTTCCAAAAATTAGACTGTCGCCACTGTGACGCGCGACAGTCTAAGTTTTTTAGTCTTTTTTCACAGTAAGTGTCATTTCACTGATTTTACCTTGCTTGATCTGCACATCGGTGTATGGCAAATCAATCAAGCCTTTACCAGCAGCATAGTGTTCACTTGCATCAGTAAAGTGCGGTGAATTAGGATTATTACTCTGTGAATACGTCAATAAGCCTCGTGCTTGTGGCCCGTGCTCATTGAAGCCCACAACCATCATCCAACTAGAACCGTAGTTAACCGGATAACCATCCGTACTCAAGCCTGTTCTTGTAGGCCATGTAGGGTCTAATACCTCTCGGATTGGTGCTGAGTAAGAGGGTGCAAATGAAGTCAAATCCATCGCATTGGTCGTTGAGAAGATATTGAAACCGCCACTATGGTGATCAGCCCCTGGCCAAGGAATACGACGATCGCCTTTTTGCAGATACTGTAATTCGCCTAATGTCGAATCAATTGCAAATCCTGCATTTTCTAGCTGCTTACTGGCTGCCAGTAGTTTAATTAAAGTGGACTTTTCAGCTTTAACAATACTCGGTGTCACCGCTGGGAAGGACGCGTTAAACTGGACAACCAAATCTTCATCTGTCAGTAGATTGAAAAACTCTTTTGCAAGCGGTGCAGATTTTGAGTTCGCATTAAATTTGCCATCCCATTTCGCAAATGCTTCACAGGTTGGATTTACAGGCATGCTCAATGTGTCGGTAACCGCCAGTGTTTGACCAGCATACAACACACAGGTCGCCATAACCGTTGGTTTGTGCAATTCAAACGACGCACTGGTACCTGTAACAATACGCTCCAATTCATGACGGTCAAATCGACCGTCTGCACCACGAGCAAAGCGCATTAAGTTAAGGTTGTAACGAGTACGGCGTGTTTGCTTATAATCTACATGGCCATATAGAGGAGAGTGACCGTTTAATTTGTTCTCCAAATTCGTCAACCAATATGAGTTATTAGCGTTTTGTACATAGTCTTGACGACGCAACTTAGGCGCTCGCTCATAAGGCACTTCTTGTTGGAATACCAATGCGCTGCTGGTGCCAGGTAGCACTGCAAGCTTAGTTTTCTTGTATACCTCAGAGATAACTGGATGGCTTCTCAATAGTTCCTCACCAACAGGTGTTATGTCAGGCACATTAGAGTCATCTATAAAGAAAACTTCGCCCAATTTGTCAGCAACTAGGGTGTTATTGAAAGCCAACCCATCATGATTCTTGAAGGTATCGATAAAACTATCTAAGTTGGTTGCACGGTTCATTGCTAACCAGTGATCGATGCCACCCAAGTTATCAATATTTGTATCGCGAACTACATAAGCGTTTTTACCGTCCCAAGGGAAATTTTTCTGGTCTTCGATTACATAACCAATAGGCGTAGTGAAATAGTCTTTTTTCATGGTCAGTACCCCCATTGGAGTAAGTACTTCCACGTTGACTTGTTTCTTCTCGATATCAACCCATTGGCCATCAAACTTGTACTGTAGTGGGTTTTGCGGGTTCAATTCCAGCTGATAAACCACTTCATGCCTTGCCACTGAGTATGTATGCGTCCAAGCTAGATCTTCATTAAAGCCAATATTTACAATACCCGGGACGCCAATAACTGACGCACCCATAGTGCTAAAATCACCCTCGACACTGGCGTGGTTTGCCCAAAATCGTAGACTACCGTTGAATGGGAAATGAGGATTAGCCAACAACAGACCTCGACCATTGCTAGTCACTTCATGACCCAGCGCCCAACCATTGGAGCCCTGTGTTAACTGTTTTGGTTTGTAATCGGTATTGCTGGCCATTAACCATGGCTTTTCAACTTGTCGTTCCTGCTTAGCGATTGTTGGCAACCACTCATTACCCGTGCCAGGGTTCGCCTGTAAGATCTGAACGAGTAAGCGACCAATGCTATTTTGTGTTGCGGATGCCAATACCGATGCAACGACATCAACACCATCAATTGGGGTCACCCACGCTTTGCCACTACACGCTGGTGCTAACTCTGCTTTGCCCTCTTTCACATCTTGCAAATACTGGTTGTAACCAGCCGCAAATCCGTTTGCCAATGCGCGGGTATCTGCAGACAGGTTGTTGTATTCACGAGCAACTCGGCCATGCAAATCAATGATCTTGTAACCCAAATCTAAACTTACAAAAAAGTTATCCTGACCATTTTTATGAGGTCCCAGATATTTAGCACGTTCGCCCCTTACTCTTACATAACCGTCGGCCAAAATGCAGGCATGATCCTGTGCTTGTGCATAAGCATTACCATAACCTAGTCCAAATAAAGACTTTGCCTGAATATGAGGAATACCGTGCTCGGTACGCGTGATTTTGACATCTTCACTGAGGCTCTTCTTCGAGGGGCTCGCTTGAGCAATAAAATGGCACCCAGAAATGGCAAATGCTGCCAGCACAGGTACTACCGTAGATTTTAACTTCATAGCTTTCCTTAATTTTTTACGCTGTTAAAAATTCAAACCCGTGCAGACATGACGGTTAAAAGTAGAAAAAAACAACCGAAATACCTTTCTTTTATTGTTGTTAAATTCGGAATAAACGTAACTTTAAATAGAACAAATTTGATTTCAAGTTAATGACACTTTAATTAGCAAATAAGCACAAAACACTTGACTAGGAATAGAAGATCAAAATAACATAATAGTGATAATTATTCTCATTATCTATTACGGATCAACTTTCAGGACAAATAGGAGTAAAGACAGTGCAGCAGCTCTGTAATAAGTGGTCAAAAGTTATTGCTGAAAATGAAGCTAAATTACTGGCTTATTTGAACAATATTTTACGCTGCCCTTATCTAGCCGAGGACGCATTACAGGACACATTCATTCGTTTATCAGGGATGTCGAAATGTCAGGATTGCCAAGTTAAAAATACCAAAAGCTATTGTTATCAGGTCGCAAGGAATATCGCCATTGATATGATCCGTAAGCAAAACAGAGAATCTTTAGTAGATTTAGAGTCTATTCAAACAGAACAGTTTGACGATGAGACCTCTAATATCGAAGAAAAATACATAGATGCACAGCTCTCAGACAAGGTAAATAGTACCATTGGCAAGCTTTCTCAACGCCACCAAAATGTCGTAAGCTTCTATCGCGACGGCCGCTTGAAGCAAAAAGAAATCGCCAAGATGTACCACATTTCGCCAACTTTAGTGAACTTTATGATTAAAGAAGCGATTCAATCTTGCCAAAATGAATTACAAGCGGGTGCACTTACCCACTAGTATGCACTTAATCAGCTATGCTCAGCGCGTCTTTGGCGCGCAGCTTAGCGGTAATAAAATCAGCGTGGGCAACATACATTAACCCCGCTATCTTGCGCACTGTATAGTCTTCCTGCGGATCTAGCTTTCCATCTGAAAAAGCCACCAACCACATTAGTTCAATTACCTCTATACGCGCTTGTTCATCCGTATGCTCATTAACAACCTTAATAAAACGATGTAGATCTATTGCAGTATCAACCAGTTGTAATGCCTCAGTCCGGATCAATTCACTACTTTGCGCGCTTAATTGGCACTGTCGCTGTAAAAGCTTAGCCACCATATCTAATTCTTGTGGGACGATTTCATTATCCGCTCGCATGACTTCAACCATAAGAGCTGCCAATGCCGTTGCAAAGCTCATAGGGACTTGTTCTTCTTGAGAATTATTTAAACTCGCTAAAAACTCTTTGACTCGTTCTAACAATTGTCGCTCCTTTTGATACACTAAAAGTATCGTTCAAATAAGGGCTTTAATTAAACACGCCCTGACTTTTTAAGGTTTCATTCATGCTGAAAAGTATCTCCATCTTGCTGATTTTCCTCTCCACTACCTTACTCAGCGCTTGTCAATTCACCCCTGGAAAAATTGGCGTAACAGAAAAGTACTATGACTTTGATCACAAAGTACATTACGAACAAATAAAGTATAGCGATGACCATTATTATTTGAAGATTAAGGCGGATTCTTACAACCATTTTTTGCAACAAAGTGTGTTTTTATTGCGCCATAGTCAATCCCTATGCCAAGGTCAAAAGACTCAACTATTATTGCAAGGTGGTGTACAAAAGTTCGATCGTTTACCAACAACCCCTCGTGCTTATGAGCCCGATCTCCAAGCTGAAGTTACTTGTATTTCCTCAGAATCAGACTAAGTCTATCCTAGGCGCACGGTGTTAAACGTGCGCTTGCAAAGTGTTAGTCTTTATAACCCCAAGGTGCTTTAGGTGCTTTAACGGGTTTAGTCAGGTCAAAGTCCACACGGAACTCTCGCCCTTCGCGAACTAAACGATATGTAAACTTATCGTCATAGATGAACATTTGCCAAGTATTGCCAATTGACTGAGGGATACCTTGTGCAATAAATAGTTCTTTAGAGTACTGATCAGCTGGGAATGACTGAACCGTGTTAAAACCCGCATCCACAGTGTGGCCGCCATACATAGTAGAGATATCATCTGTACCATCTTTATGGCGATGATCATGCTTCAAACTTAACCCACTGCCTGTTTTAGTAATAATCCAAGTACGAGATGCGTCTTTACCCACGTGAAATGGCACTTGTAGCTCACGCTCATTACAACGGCGCACATGCATGACCAAGCGAGCTTCACTAAATGCACTTGGGCCTTGATTATCAACTGTCACTTTACCTTCGTAAGCTTTACCACAATGCGCTTTAATCTTGTCAAAAAATGTATCATGCGTAGGGATAGACACCAGTGGCGCAGGCCTAGCAAAAGCAGTGCTGCTTACGAGTACTGTTGCCGCCATCAAAAGAGAAGCAGAGAACTTATTCATTAAATTGTTCCTAAAGATGAAAAGCCAAAGGCTAATTGGCCTTTGGCTTGATGGCAAAAAAATGCGATGGGTGTAATGGTAGCCCGGATTACTGCCAAGGCCTTGAAGCGGCAAGTTGCTGCTCAAATGCATCAATATGTTGGTTTAATTGCTCAGTTTCACCAATGAAATCGAGTCCGCTCAATAGCCTTGCTTTGATATCTGATCGAACCGAAAATGATATTGGTGCAAATTGCTCACTCTTGATTTGCTGGTTTTCGAGGTCAATCTCAACATGAACTTGCTGATGCTGCTCACAAACAGCAAATAAGCTATCTAGCGTCTGTGCGTCCAGTGCAATACACAGCATCTGATTGTTACCACAGTTATTGAAAAAGATATCGGCAAAACTTTCGGCCAGAATGACTGTAAAGCCATATTGTTTCAATGCCCATGGAGCGTGCTCACGAGATGATCCACAGCCAAAGTTATCACGCGTTAATAGAACTGTAGCGCCTTGATAACGGGGATAGTTCAAAACAAACTCAGGATCTGTCTCACCGCTATCTAAATAACGCCAATCATAGAACAAAGCCTTATCAAACCCATCTCGACTCGTTGAGGTTAAAAATTGTTTTGGGATGATTTGGTCTGTATCCACATTGTTTTTATCCAAAGGGGCCATTAAACCTGTGTGATAGATACTCATGCCTGTGCTCCTCGAATATCGGTGAAACGACCGGCTATAGCCGCAGCTGCGGCCATAGCTGGGCTGACTAAGTGGGTGCGGCCACCTCGCCCTTGACGGCCTTCAAAGTTACGGTTTGAAGTAGAGGCACAGCGTTTACCAGAGCCCAGACGGTCATCATTCATCGCAAGGCACATCGAACACCCCGGCTCTCGCCATTCAAACCCGGCAGCAACGAATATCTCTGCTAGCCCTTCTTCTTCAGCTTGCTGTTTAACTAATCCAGAACCCGGCACAATTAAAGCTTCAACGCCCGCAGCCACCGTTTGGCCTTTGACAATCTCCGCTGCGGCTCGCAAATCCTCAATACGGCTGTTAGTGCAAGACCCAATAAAAACAGTATCGACTTTCGCATCTGATAATTTTTGCCCAGCCTCTAAGCCCATATACTTCAGTGCCGAACGCATTGAGTCAGCTTTAATTAAATCCTGCTCTTGATCAGGGTCTGGAATTGGTTCATCAATGCCAATGACTTGCTCTGGACTGGTGCCCCAAGTGACTTGCGGTTGGATATCTTCAGCGTTCATTTCTACCACTCGATCGAATTGCGCCCCATCATCCGAATGCAACGTTTTCCAATATGCCACAGCGTGTTTGAAATCTTCACCTTGTGGCGCAAACGGACGCCCTTCAAGATAGGCATAGGTAATCTCATCAGGCGCAATCAGTCCAGCTTTTGCACCCATTTCGATGCTCATATTACACAATGTCATCCGAGATTCCATTGACAGCGACTCTATGGCACTGCCACAAAATTCAGCCACAAAGCCAGTACCACCAGCAGTGCCTAGTTCGCCAATCACAGCCATAATCAAATCTTTTGCCGTAACAGTCGGACGTAACTGACCATTGATCTTTATCTTCAATGACTTAGCTTTCTTCTGCTGAAGTGTTTGTGTCGCCAAGACATGCTCCACTTCTGAAGTACCAATACCATGTGCTAATGCCCCAAAAGCACCATGGGTTGACGTATGACTATCGCCACAAACAATGGTTGTTCCCGGTAGTGTGATCCCTTGCTCAGGCCCCATTACATGAACAATTCCTTGATTGATTGACGCTAAATCGTAAAGTTGAATACCAAACTCTTGGCAGTTTTTCGCCAGTGCTTGTAGTTGATTCTTACTCACTTCACTGGCCGCATCAATTGAACGGCTTTTAGTCGACACATTGTGGTCCATGGTCGCAAATGTTTTGTTCGGGCAACGCACAGGACGGTTTTTCTCACGTAGCCCAGCAAATGCTTGCGGGGAAGTCACCTCATGAACTAAATGTCTGTCGATATACAGCAAGTCGGTTTGTTCATTTATTTGAGTAACCACATGTGCTTGCCATATTTTGTCGTATAAAGTTTGTGCCACTTGCTACATCCTTCCTTTAAACGCTAATTAACGGGTTTACAGTTCGTTGCTATATACGATTCACAATCGCCTGTGCAACATCTAAGGTTGTGTACGCTGCTTCAGGGTAGATATCAGGGGTACCAATACCTTGCGCCACCGCTTCTGCAACCGCTTTTTCAATGCGTCTAGCCGCTGCGTCTTCACCTAGTGAATAACGCAGCATTAACGCTGCACTTAATATTTGCGCGATAGGATTGGCAATGCCTTGACCGGCAATATCTGGGGCTGAGCCACCCGCAGGTTCGTACAGCCCAAACCCTGACTGATTCAAACTTGCCGACGGTAGTAATCCCATAGAGCCAGTTATCATGGCGCACTCATCAGAAAGGATGTCACCAAACAAGTTGTCGCATAACAGCACGTCAAACTGGCTAGGCTGTTTAACCAATTGCATTGCTGCATTGTCGATATAAATATGCTCAAGTGTTACATCTGGGTACTCTTTACTTACTTCAATCACCACTTCACGCCACAACACGCTCGATGCCAATACATTCGATTTATCGACGGAGGTGACATGGTTACTGCGTAGTCGCGCAGCATCAAAGGCAAAACGCGCAATGCGTTCAATTTCTTTGCGGCTGTATTTTTGCGTATCAAATGCAAACTCTTCTTCGCCACTGCCATCACGACCTTTGTCACCAAAGTAAATACCGCCGGTCAACTCACGTACGCAAAGAATGTCAAATCCCTGCGCACTGATATCTGCGCGCAGTGGTGATGCCCCACTCAAAGCAGGTAAGAGCTGAGCGGGTCTTAAATTGCAAAATAGCCCGAAATGCTTTCTCAATGGCAATAAAGAAGCGCGCTCTGGCTGTTGCTCCGGTGGTAAATCAGCCCATTTAGGACCGCCGACCGAGCCAAATAAAATTGCATCCGCAGCTTCACATGCCGCAAGCGTTTGCGCAGGCAATGCTTCACCAAATTCATCAATCGCCGCGCCACCAATTGCCTGAGGGCTCATGCTTAGCGTAAACGCAAACTCATCACTCACACGCTTTAACACCAGCTCTGCAGCGGCCATCACTTCAGGGCCAATGCCATCTCCAGCTAAAACTGCGACCTGATAACTTTTTTGACTCATCCTGCTTTCCTTTGTTGCTTAAGATCAGACACTTTACGTGCCCTATCGATTAAATTATAAACTCGGATCATTGCTCGCACTGATGCCTCAACGACATCCGACGCAAGGCCTGCGCCGTGATATTGGCGACCGTCGAACTTGGCAATGATATTCACTTGGCCTAAAGAACTCGCACCTTGACCAGTTGCTTCTAAGTTGTACTCAATGACTTCTACTGCGTGACCTGTGATACGTTCAATCGCTAAAAATGCGGCTTCTACAGGACCATTGCCTGTGGCAGCCTCTTGACTCAACTCCTCACCAAGACTCATACCAACCGTTGCACTGGCGATGGATTGGGAGTTAGAAGATGCATTCACGAATTGCAGCTGATAAAACTCGTCTTGCTCTGCCAATTTATTAAAATGGATCATCGCTTCAAGGTCATAGTCATAGACGGTGCCTTTTTGATCCGCTAGCTCTAAGAAACTAGTGTAAAGCTGGTCCATATCATAATCCGCCGCCTGATACCCCAGCTCGGATAAGCGATGTTCTATGACATGGCGGCCAGAACGCGAAGTCATATTCAACTGATTATTTGGTACCCCCACTGTTTCGGGTGCCATAATTTCATACGTATTTTGGGCTTTTAGTACCCCGTCTTGGTGAATACCAGAGCTATGAGCAAACGCATTTTCACCTACAATGGCTTTATTTGGTTGCACTGGCATATTACAAATAGTCGCAACTTGCCGTGATGCTCGATAAATTTCTTCGCTGCGAATACCGGTATGTACTTTCAAATGGTCTTGGCGCATCTTCATGATCATCGCCACCTCTTCTAACGAGCAATTACCGGCGCGCTCACCAATCCCATTAATAGTGCATTCGATTTGCCTTGCGCCGGCTTGAACGGCCGCAATAGAGTTGGCCACAGCCAAACCTAAATCGTTATGGCAATGCACGCTCAAACGCGCTTTATCTATATTCGCAACGTTGTTGCGTAAATGATGAATAATCGCGGCGTATTCATCTGGTGTGGTATAACCCACAGTATCTGGAATGTTTATTGTCGTTGCGCCGGCACGAATAGCGCGATCAACAACTTTGCATAAATCGTCAAATGGCGTGCGCCCCGCATCTTCACAAGAAAACTCAACGTCATCGGTATATTGCAACGCCTGCTTAATTGAACGCTCGGCCATTTCAATAACGTCATCTAACGATTTGCGTAGCTTATGTTGTAAGTGCAGTGGACTGGTTGCGATAAAGGTGTGAATGCGCGGCTGCTGCGCCCCTTTTAGCGCCAAACCACAAGCTTCAATGTCTTTGGGCATAGCACGTGCGAGGCCACAAATTGCAGGTCCCTTCACTTCATTGGCAATACGCTGCACAGCTCTAAAGTCCGCAGGACTTGAGACTGGAAAACCAACCTCCATCACATCAACATTGAGTCGGCTGATGGTGTGCGCTAATTGAATCTTGTCTTCTTCGGTCAAACTGGCTTTTAGCGCCTGCTCACCGTCTCGTAATGTTGTATCAAAAATCCAGACCTTGTCCTGCATTCCTATTTCCTCGCGCAAAATAAAAAACCCCGCTCGATGGCGGGGTTTGCTATTTGGTTGCTCACGACACGCAACTAAGCCCCGCCCTTACATAAAGTAAGCAGTAAGAGGTTAAGCAAAATTGACAGTAGCGTGATGTTTTTCATTTGAGCAATCGTACCTGTTGATGAATTGACTATGTTTTAACATGCGTAAAAACCTCAGATCAAGCATAATTTTTTCAAATTCATCGCTGAAAACAGACTTTAAAAGACAATAAAAACCAGATAAAACCAATTTTTTGAAATATAAATCCCAAAATCATGTTTCTTTTAGATTTATAATAGGCTTACTTCCCACAACCATTGGTTAAAAATTGTGGACGAAAAAAAACCGCCTTTTGGCGGTTTTTTCATCTGGATTCTATGCACTCAATGACTTTCTCTAATCTAATTCTTTCTGATAACCCGATGCGCCTTTGGCGATATATCGCAATTGCCAAATTAAACGTTCAGTTAATTCCTCTCGCTGTGGTGGGTCAAGGTCAAGGGCTTCAGCGCCAGAGCTAAATACAATTGTTACCATCGCTTCCGCTTGCATATACGCGTGATGGGCTTCCATTTTAGTTTCGGACTCAAGGTAATGGGCAAGTTCCAAAATAAAATGCTTAATTTCTCGTGCGACAGCGGCACGAAATGCTGGGGATGTGCCTGAACGCTCTCTCAGCAATAATCGAAATTGGTTGCTAGAAGTTTCTATGAATTCCATAAACGTCAGAACAGAAGTATTGATAACACTGCCGCCATTTGCAATTCGACGACGAGCTTGACGCATCAACTGACGCAATGTTAACCCAGCTTCATCCACTAAAGTTAAACCGAGTTCATTCATATCCTTAAAGTGGCGGTAAAAAGAAGTTGGCGCAATACCCGCTTCGCGCGCAACTTCGCGCAGACTCAAATTCGAAAAGCTATGCTCAGCACTTAGCTGATTAAATGCCGCCTCAATAAGCGCTTGTCGCGTTTTTTGCTTTTGTTGTGCACGCACGCCCGACATCAATACCCCCTACAATTTTCACTCTAATGTGCTCTTTGGGCAGTCTAATACTTGACGGCGCAAGAATGAAATACTATTTTAGCGTACAAGTGTACGCTGAGATTTTGAAAAATGAAAAAACCGCCGATTCTTTGGACTAATGTGATATTTTTTAGTCTGTCATTTTTAGCCGCCGTCACCCTCGTGCCTTGGTACGGGTTCGAGTATGGTTATACCCTTACTCATTGGCTCGCATTTGTTGCCTGTATGTTTTATGCAGGAATGTCTATCACTGCTGGGTATCATCGATTGTGGGCACACAAAGCCTATGAAACACACCCAGTGATCCAAGTCTTTTTTGCTTTAGGCGGTGCATTTGCATTGCAAAATAGTATCTTACATTGGAGTAGTGACCACCGCGTCCACCACGGCCAAGTTGATGATCCTGTAAAGGATCCATATGCTGCAACACGCGGTTTTTGGTACAGCCACATCGGCTGGATGCTGCGTGATTACCAAGGTGAAAACTATGGTGATTACAGCAATGCACGTGATTTGCAGCGCAACAAAATTGTGATGTGGCAGCACAAACATTACTTAAAACTTGTACTCTTAACCAATATTGGTATTCCACTTTTACTTGGCCTTGCCCTAGGTGACGTATTTGCCATGCTATTGTTAGCCGGTGTACTACGTTTGGTACTAAGCCAGCATTTTACCTTTTTCATCAATTCTCTGGCTCACATCTGGGGAAGCCGACCTTACACAGAAAAAAACACTGCTAGAGACAATGGCTTCTTGGCCTTGTTAACTTATGGCGAAGGCTATCATAACTTCCATCATATCTTTGCCAGCGATTATCGCAATGGCATACGTTGGTACCACTACGACCCAACAAAGTGGATGATCCGTGTTTTGGCATACCTAGGTTTAGCAAGCAAACTGAAGCGTACCCCTGTGGAGCGTATTGAAAAAGCCAAAGCAGAAACCCTGTTAAATAAAACAAAAGTTACCCTAGCAAAATTGCCTTTAGCTCAAGATAAGCTTACATTGTTACAACAAGAATATGATTTGCTTCTGAAAAAACTTCAGCACTTCTGTGCAATTCAAAAGCAAGTACTCGAAGCTAAAAAGCATGCCGTGTTAGAACAATGCGAACAGTCAGCTCTACATAAACAGTATTTAGAGTTAGAGCAAGCTTGGCATACACAAAAACAGGCGTGGTTGGCACTTAACTCGAGGCTGTTAAAAGGCGCAGCAAGCTAACCTAGCTGTAAAACGGCCTCCCACTAGCAAGTAAGGCGAGGCCGTGACAAAATCCAAAGAGAAACCAACTGAGACTCCCGCGCAGTCATTTCAATATGATGCCATCATCATAGGTACCGGCCCAGGTGGCGAAGGTGCTGCCATGAACTTATCAAAAAGCCAAAAAAAAGTGGCTGTAATTGAAAAACAAACATCCGTCGGTGGCGGCTGCGTGCATTGGGGTACCATTCCTTCCAAAGCTTTGAGGCACTCTGTTAGCCGTTTAATCGAGTACAAATCAAACCCGCTTTATCGCTTCACAGAGCGCCCAAGGCGTCTCACTTTTCAAGATATTTTGAATCATGCTAGTGATGTTATCGGTAAACAATCTTCTTTGCGTTCAAGTTTTTACGACCGTAATCGCATTCATATGTATCAAGGAGAAGCCAGCTTTGTGGACGCCAACACCGTACGTGTTACGCATCTTGACGGCTCACAAGACACGCTCAGTGCAAAAACCATTGTCATTGCGACTGGCTCAAGGCCTTATCGCCCACCTGGCGTCGATTTTGACCACCCACGTGTATATGACAGTGACACCATCTTAAAGTTAGAGCATAACCCGCAACGCGTAATCGTTTATGGAGCAGGCGTGATTGGCTGTGAGTATGCGTCTATTTTCAAAGGACTTGGTGCAAAAGTCGACCTTATTAATACACGTGATAGATTGCTGTCTTTTATGGATGATGAAATTTCAGATGCCTTGAGCTACCACTTTTGGAACAGTGGCATTGTGATCCGCCACAACGAAGAATATGCCAAAGTTGAAACATCTGACAAAGGCGTGATTTTACACCTACAATCAGGCAAAAAAGTCAAAGCCGACTGTATTCTTTGGGCCAATGGTCGCACAGGTAACACTGACAGTCTTAACCTTGAAGCCGTTGGCCTAAAAGCAGATGGCCGTGGCCAATTGCGGGTCAATGAATACTATCAAACTAAAGTCGACAATATTTATGCAGTAGGTGATGTGATTGGTTACCCAAGCTTAGCTAGTGCAGCCTTCGATCAGGGACGAATTGCTGCAAACGCCATTGCCAACGGACAATGTGACGAGCGTCTGATAACTGATATCCCTACCGGAATTTATACCATTCCTGAGATGAGTTCGGTTGGGAAAACAGAGCAAGAGTTGACCGCAGCAAAAATACCGTATGAAGTAGGTAGAGCTCAGTTCAAACATCTTGCTCGTGCCCAGATTGCGAGCACAGAAGTCGGGAGCTTGAAAATACTCTTTCACACCAAAACCAAAGAGATACTCGGTATTCATTGCTTTGGTGAGCGTGCCTCAGAGATTGTCCATATTGGGCAAGCCATCATGGAACAAAAAGGCGAAGGTAACAACGTTGAATACTTCGTCAACACCACCTTTAACTACCCAACTATGGCAGAAGCGTATCGTGTTGCCGCACTTAACGGCCTAAACAGGCTGTGCGACTAGTTTAACTAGAGCTTGGCTGCACTTGCAGCCAAGTTCAAAAGCGATACTCACCACTGAGTCGCCATAGCTGCTCAATTTGCCGAGTGGGTAAATTGTTATCTGCACGATTGGCCACTTTGGTTTCTAGATATTGAAACTCCGCACCAGCACGCCACTTATCGGTAATACGCCACTTCAAAGTTGCGGTTATCGCACCGCCATCGCTTGCATTTGGATCAAAGGTCCAGTGATCCAAATCTTTCACTTGGAATTGCTCAATGCGCCCACTGAGGCGGAATTTCTTCCAACGATGGGTCAATAGAACAAATTGACTGTCAAAATCATTGTCTACACCACGGGCTTTACCCATTGCCGTATTACCAGACATCGCTTGCGCTATTAAATGCGTCTGGCGGGTAATTTTATACTTGTATGCCAAACTCCAAAACTTGGTATCCCATGCATACTGGCCAGTGTCGTAATTTACGATAGCAGGATCACCGTTATTATCGTACCAATAAGCTCTAAGAGAGTGACGATTTTGATAACTCCAGTGCGCCCCAACATAATACCCAAAACGGCCATCGATTTCCGTGAACGGCTCTATTTGCCATGCTTGGCCGCTGAGTTGAGGTGACATAAACCCCGCCGTAGGCCGTAACTTCAACGATTCATTAAATACGGATTGTCTATCATGTGAAGAAAAACCTCGCCAAGACAGCACCGCACCGGTCGGGTCATTGCCTTTGTATATCCCAGCAAACCATTGCCAGTTATGCGCGCTTGGCTGCTTCAAACGCTTGCCACTGCGTTTGAGGCTTGCTTCAATGCCAAATATTCTCAGCTCTTCGCCAAGCCAAGTATTGAGTGCTGAGAAGTTATAGTTATAGGGTGAAGACCAGCCAACATCGGGGTTCTCTAAAGACATTTTGGGATAAAACCCACCCACGCGTAGTTGCGGTTGATATGCGCCTTTACTTAAAGGTTTATATTGTGCGTAAAGCTCTGTAAAGCCGACCTTGTTATCCGGATCAGGAACATATTGCACCACACTGTGTGCAGACCAACTTGAACTCACGTCAAAACGAGATTCAAGCACCGCGCGACTCAGGTTAAGACGGTTATCTCCCTGACCAAAGCGATTTACCGATGCACCTCGTTCATACCAGGAGGCGTATTCGCTGGCTGATTGCCAGCTGACTTGTATTTGGCCCTTATGTTGAGTACTTTGTCCACACACCGAGGGGGTGACCAGTGGCAGAGAACTCAACAAACACAGCGATAAAAATTGATATCTATTCATAGTCGTCAAACTCATCTGAGAAGTCTTCCTTTGCTTTAAACAAAGACTGATTAAGCTGATACGTCAGCGTTTGGTTTGTCCCAAGCTTTGCGACTTTTATGGTCTCTGGTTGGTCTAAATTAGCAAACCCCTCGTGCCAAATATTCACTGTGGTGCTTTGAGAAAGTGATTTCGCCAAATTGACTTGAGCAATGCCCTTGTTGTCGGTTATTGCAAAGTGTGTCGAGTCAACCACCAATATGTAGCCCAACATCCAGTCATGGATATTACACCCTAATTCTACTACCCCAGTATTAGCAAAGGTTAAAGATTGAGGACTGTCACGGTACAATTTAAATTCAAATGGCTGCGCTGCCGAAAAGGAATAAACATGATGGAGTATGGAATCATAATTGGGGAATGACACCTGTGCCCCTTTAGGAACCACTAAAATGTGTGGTGTAAACGCGCGATCACGCTGCCCCATTTTATACAATTGCTGAGAAATTTGCGTATCTTTACTTAAATGACTGCCTTCAAACCACACTACAGCCCCACTAACAGGCTCCCCGCGTTCGTCAGTGACATTTACGGTGACTGCCTTGGCCGCCATACTCAAAGTGGTAAATAAGCCTATCAATACCGCCGTTGATAGCCCTCGTCCTCTCCTGCCCTGCTTTATTCGTTTTTTTACTTGCTGTTGACGCTGCATACAATGCTGTCCTTATCAGGCCTAATTTTTCATTTGAGTATAGACCGGACGACGTAAATAATGCATTCATCGCATTTTAAATTTGAATACGTATGCAAGTCATTTTGGCCCACCCAAATTACCCTTAAGCTAATCAAAACTAATGACACAACGAGAATAATAATGCGTTATCCAAGTTCACTCTGTCTTGCGATTAGCCTCTCTGCGGGCGTATTCGCACAGTTCAATACAGCACACGCCGCCAGCTTCAGCGTGCAATCTCCAGACAAACAGCTGACCTTTACAATCCGTGATGACAATAATCAGCCCAAATATCAGGTTTCATTTCAAGGCAAACCTATTATCAACCCATCTTCCTTAGGCTTCGACTTTGCCCGCGCGCCCTCAATGCGTGACAACATGTACATCAGCAACACTGTACGTGCGAATAGTCATAACACTTGGCAGCAACCATGGGGAGAAACACGAGAGGTAGTAGATCATCACAACGAATTACTGGTCACCTTTGCAGACAAATCCACCAAGGTGAACCAGTATCGCATGCGCATACGCGTATTTGACGACGGTCTTGGATTTCGCTACGAAGTAAACAAAACTAATGCGCGATACATTACCCGTGAGCTAACAGAATTTAGCATTGCTGACAGTGGAGACAGCACAGCATGGTGGATCCCAGCAAGAGGTTGGAATCGATACGAATATACTTATAACACCACACCACTGCACGACGCCGCGCACGTACATACCCCGTTTACATTTAAAAATAAACACGGCATACACATGAGCATTCATGAAGCTGCATTAGTCGATTATGCGGGAATGACGCTTAACCAGCGCAGGCCAGGCACCTTCGTAAGTGACCTAACACCTTGGTCAGATGGTATCGCAGTTAAAACAAACGGCCAATTCAAATCGCCATGGCGGACGATACAAGTCGGCGACCAAGCAAAAGATTTATTAAACTCCCACCTGATCCTCAACCTCAATGAACCCAACAAGTTGGGGGATGTGTCTTGGGTTGAACCAGGTAAATACACGGGGATTTGGTGGGGTATGCATATTGGCAAACACACCTGGGGCAGTGGCGACAAGCATGGCGCAACCACAGAGCGAACTAAACAATATTTAAGTTTTTCAGCAGAGCATGGTTTTGATGGCGTTTTAGTCGAAGGTTGGAATATTGGCTGGGATGGAGACTGGTTTTTTAATGGTGATGTGTTCAGCTTTACAAAAGCCTATCCAGATTTTGATATGGATGCAATCCAAGCACATGCTGACAAAGTGGGGGCTCGTCTAATTGGACACCATGAAACCTCTGGTAATGTCAGTAACTATCGCAATCAAATGGAAGCCGCATTTGCGCTTTATGAAAAATCGGGTGTTACGCAGGTAAAAACAGGCTATGTTGCTGACGGTGGAAACATCAAACGTATTGATGAACGCGGCCATGCGAGATTCGAATGGCATGATGGCCAGTTTATGGTCAATGAGTATTTAGACAATATCAAGTTAGCTGCCAAATACAAAATCAGTATCAATACCCATGAACCAATCAAAGACACTGGCCTTCGTCGCACCTATCCAAACTGGTTGACCCGTGAAGGAGCCAGAGGCCAAGAGTTTAATGCTTGGGGCACGCCACCGAATCCACCTGAGCACACCCCTATGCTCGCGTTTACTCGAATGCTGTCTGGTCCAATGGATTTTACACCCGGTATATTTAACATGGGCTTTAATGGCTTAGGTGACAAAACGAATCGCCCGCAAACTACATTGGCAAAACAATTGGCCCTTTATGTGGTGCTATACAGCCCAGTACAAATGGCCGCCGATCTCCCCGAGAACTACTTAGCGCGGCCAGGTGCATTCCAGTTTATCAAAGACGTGCCAACGGATTGGGAGCAAAGCATCGCGCTTGCTGGTGAGGTAGGTGACTATGTGGTATTTGCTCGACAAGAGCGCGCGCGTGGCAAATATACAGGTGAAGATTGGTATCTAGGTGCTATTACCGATGAAAAAGCACGTCAAATTGACGTGGCTCTAGACTTCTTGTCACCGGGAAAGCGTTATGAAGCGCAAATTTATCAAGATGGTGAAAATGCCAATTGGCAGCAGAACCCTTACGACTTAGCCATCAAAAAACAGCGAGTAACACACAAAGATAAACTATCACTTAACCTCGCAACCAGCGGGGGCACGGCAATCCGCTTTAAAGCACTTTAACTACGCAAAAAAGGAGCTAAATACGGCTCCTTTTTCTTTACAAGTACTCGTTTTCAACCTACAAATTAAGGAGCCATTTTAACTGCTCACACAGATAAATTACGCTCAATTACACGTTAAATTAACCTCTGCGTAATAATATGTAATTAATAGTTCGTAATTTACCCCGATTGAAAACGAAAAAAATTACTTAAGTTGTATCCACAGCCTTAAATCACCTTGTTTGTAAATTTCCAGGTTTGTAAAAAGCGAATTGTTGCGCTTTTTACTTTGAAAGGATTTTCACGAGACAAAAGTTACTATTGCTTTGGAGTCAACGATGAATGAATCAACACTAAGCGCTATCTCACCATCAGATGCGATTGAAAACCAACTACCCCTAACTCAATCTCTTACTCGCTACCTCAACGCGAGATGTTCTGAAAACACCCTCAGACAATTATCTTTAGAAGTTGAAGACAGAACACAACAGCTGAAGACCCATATCGTCTTCAATCAAGAAAATAACTTAGAAGATAATGGTCATCAAAGCTATCCCATCGTTTACCAGAGAAAACGCATTGGGGCTTTGAACCTATTGAAGAAACACGACCTCCCCAGCCCGACACAATCAGAACTTTCGCTGCTTTCAAGCCAAATCGGTATACTGGTTAAACGCAATGCAATTCAGGCATTATCAAGTAAATATCTTGGGAAAAAAGCATCGCTACAAGGCTATAGTGATCAAATATTAAATTTGGAAAAAACCATTGAGCGGATCGCCGCCAAGTTATGTCCCGTTCACATCCAAGCTGAATCAGGCAGCGAGGTCGTTGATGTCGCCTGCTCGATCCACTTTAGCAGCTATGCGAAACATCACCCATTTTATGAGATTGATTGTGCCAGTTGCGATGAACAGGATTTTGCTAAAAAACTACATCATGTCAATACAGCCATGAATCAAGGGTGTATTTTTTTCAGTCACATTGACGCCCTGTCTTTAACACAACAAAAGTACCTACTTGAGCAACTCACCACGCAGAGTAAAAATAGCGCCAGCTACACCAGTAAAATTGATCTACAGCGTATTCGCATTATCAGTGCCAGTGAGTCAGACATTCAATCTTTGGTTGAACAGGAGCGATTTTTACCTAGCTTATGGCATAAGCTCAACTTCTTTAGTCTTCAGATCCCTCCCCTTAGAGAACGACCAGACGACATTTATATTCTGGTTGAACAGCTTTCAGAGCTATATCAACTTTCTCCACAACAACAGCTGACTGAACAAGCAAAGTCAGTTCTAAAAAACTATCGCTGGCCCAACAATCTTGCTGAGTTGGAAAAAGTGTTATTGCGTACTTTTACACTTGCACAGGAAAATGATATCAGCGAGCAAACCTTAGTAGATATCTATCCTGAGCTAGCCAAAACGAGCGCACTGGCACAAAATCCACAGCACTGCGTGGAATATTTATTGTCGGGCGATTTGACTCCTTTTAATAAATATCATCCTAGCCTACAAAAAGCTTTGTCATACATATTGGAACACTGGCAGCGCGATATATCCCTCAAAGAACTTGCGGCCAATGCTTATGTGAGCTCTTCGCACTTGTCATATTTATTTAAACGTGCACTACAACGCAGCTTTAAACAAATTCTTGCCGAGCTAAGGATCCGAAAAGCCTGCCAGCTTATTGAACAGAACCCCAACTTACGAATCACCGATCTGTGTATGGAAGTCGGGTTTGGCGATCTCAGTCATTTTGAGAAAATCTTCCGTCGCTATACCCAAATGTCTCCTCGGGAATACAAAAAACGTCAACAGCCATAACTGCCAAATTTAGCCCTACTTTTCAATATATTGAGCCGATTATTTATCGCCGAGAGTGCCTAAACTGGCTGTATTGAAAACGACGGGTAACAACATGGCAGACATTGAAGCACTAAAGCAACTGAATGAATTGGTAGCACAGCAGGCACCGGGTCTCTCACGAGATATGTTATTGCAAGCTACCGCTCAGTCTTTAGGTAATGCTGCCCACAATGCCACGCTCGCACAAAATCAACACAACGCCATTATTAAGACCAATACGGCACTGGCAAGTGAGATGTTGCTGAGCATGGGCCCTAAGGCGTCTAAATAGTTTTTTGCCAGCGGTTTTGGCTAAAACGTACGGTCTTTGAAGACCAATAACTAACCAATAGAAGGAAAACACTATGGCAGCAGCACCAAGTGCAGCAGGTGGTGTAAATGGCCAAGTGACAGACTCTGTCACTCAGGTAAACACCAGTGTCACAGGCTCAACACCTGCATCAAGTACAGGCAACCTACTTCTGTCTACCAGTCACGCATTAGGCACAGCAGCATTAAATGCAACAACTGGCAACCAGCAAGCAGGGATCACCATGCAAGCAGCAACAGTGCAAGGCATTAACTCACTCATGTCAACAGGCACAGCCGTTGTTGGACGTGGCAGTTCAGAAATTCTTAGCAAAGGCTAATTCAGCCAATTAATTAACTATTTAACGAGGAAAATATCATGGCAGATACAGTAAACGCAGCAATCACAGATTCAGTTACTCAAGTAAACACAAAAGTAGTTGGTGAAACACCAGCAATGGCGATGGGCAACCTTTTAATGTCTACCAGCCAGGCTTTGAGTAACGCTGCGCACAACGCGACTTCAGCGCAACAACAAGCACAAATCACTATGCAAGCTGCAACTGTACAAGGTGTTAACTCACTGATGTCTATCGGTAGCTCAGTAGTAGGCCGCAGTGCTGAAGGTATCATCGAGAAAGGCTAATAGCTGACTCGCTAACGCACATCCACTTTTAAAACTAACAGGAGTCAATCATGGCAGATACAGTTAATGCACAGGTAACAGATTCAGTTACTCAGGTGAATACTAAAGTTGTTGGTGAAACACCAGCGATGGCAATGGGCAACCTGCTTATGTCTACCAGCCAAGCTTTAGGTAATGCTGCGCACAATGCTACAGCTGCTCAGCAGCAAGCTTCAATTACAATGCAAGCTGCTACAGTTCAAGGCGTGAACTCACTCATGTCAATCGGTACATCTGTAATTGGTCGCAGTGCTGAAGACATCATCGAGCCTGACGCTTAATTGGATTTGGATTTTTTGAACACAGGATACTAATCCACAAATCCCAACCAAGCTCTTAGTGACTCACAGACCGCTAAGGGCTTTTTAATGTTTGGAGCAACTCATGGACAACCTAAATAGTGCACCTGACGCCGCAGAGTCAGCTGTGCAAAGTGCACAACAGTCAATCGCGCAATCTACAGCTTTGGCGTTATCAGACGCTACCGACAATCTGCGCAATCTCAACACATTGAGCACAACTGCAATCGGTGTTGCACTGTCTCAATACATAGAAACCGGTGACGATAAATTCTCAAAAATTATTGAAGATGCCCAATCTATCGTCAGCCGTGGCGCTGATAACTTCAGTGCTGTTGGAGAAAAAATTGCCACTGTATTACATGAAAATCAAGAAGAATAACCGTGTTGGGGGCCTGCCCCCAAAATCCTAAAAAAGCCCGAATCAAATCTTGTTTTACCCGATTTTAAAACGGCCAACACTCGTATTCTAGTTGCAATTATTGCTCAGTAGTTGAGCGGTTAATCAGTTTGAATTAAACGAGGACATAATCATGAGTGAGCAGGACAAAGACAGTGTGCCTTTTTCGCAACAAGCGACCAGCATGACTGAAACCACCTTAGCAGAAACATTGGGGCTATCTATGCACAACGCTGTAACTAGCCAACAGCATGCCCAAATGACCACGGCCGCTTCGATCACTAACGCCTGTGCGAGGTTACTTAAAACGCCTAATTCTTCTCAGGCAGCAGATAAGAATAAGCCACCAGCAGAAGAGCCTACAGAAGAAGCAATGGTTGCCGAGCCTAAAGAAGAGGCACAAAACAAAAAGGAGAAAAAACCTCGCTTTAACCTTTTTCGTTTCGGAAAAAACAAGCAGTCCGCACCAAAAGAACAACCAACTAACCCCGAAGAAACACCGGATACGGAGTAAACATCATGACGTCACTTGCCAAGTACAGCGCACTTTATGAAGAACATATGGCCCAGATCCAAGCTCTGTCGGATAAACAGGAGCAAGAAGTAGCGGATTTACTCGCAGAAAACGATCAACGACTCGAGTCGCTTGCACCATTCTCAAAAGCCGACAGTGTGAACCAAGAAGTATCCAAACAACTGGAAGCTGTTGAAGAACAGATCAACGACGCACTAAATGAAATCAATAGCCAGCTTATTGGCTAACACCACCACACATTAAACTTAAAAGGAAACAGCGATGGCTAAAGATCCAGCAGTAAACAAACAAATTACTGACTCAATTACCCAGGTAAACACCAAGGTGCTCGCAGACAACCCAGCAATGGCGATGGGTAACCTCTACGCCTCCATGGGTGCGGCACTGTCAAATGCCGGCAATAATGCCACCAATGCTCAACAACAGGCAGCGATTACAGTTCAGGCAGCCACGATCCAGGGTGTCAATGCGTTGGGCGCCGTGGGCAGTGCCGTACTTGGACGCGCCGCAGCGGCTATTACAGAAAAAGATGGCAGTCAGTAATTACGCCACACTACAGAGGCACTCAATGCCTCTGTTCAAACATTGATTTTCTACTTAATTGGCAACCACCTGATTTAAAAGGTCAAAAGCTATGTCGGACAAAAATAGTGGACCCAGTGTTGAAGAGATTATTTCACAGCTAAGTGATTCTGCACTCGCCGATACTGTGGGACTAATGATGCAAAATGCAGTAACTGCGCAGCAAAGCGCTCAGACGTACACGTCTGCTTCTGTATCTTCTGCCTGCGCATTGATCCTAGCACAGGGTTGATAAGTTACTATGGCAGACAAAACTGCAGCACTGATCAAAGCCCAACAAGCCGTTGCTCAGTCGACCTCTATGGCGGTACAAGATGCGACGGACAACTTGCGAAACTTGAGCACGATTACAACTACCGCCATCGGTGTCGCTCTGTCGCAGCTCCTTGCAACAGGCGATCCTAAGTACGTCAAAGTCATTGAGGAAGCACAAAAAGCAATGACGAAAGGTACGGAGAACTTTTCTGAGGTGGGCACAAAGGCAGCCAAGATATTAAAGGACTTTACGCCTTAACATGCTGTGTTTGTACCACCCCTTATTCATATATTGATAGTGATTTAAAAGCCGAGATTGCTTACCCACCACTTTTAATCCCTCAATTAAATGATCAACACAATTGTATTTGGCGATATCGTAATCTGCGGCCTTACTCTGGTTCAACGTATCAAACAATTTATCCACCTTGGTGGTGGGCATTTTTTTCACAATGAGCTCCCGTGCAAATACTTTTTCTTTTCTCGGAATTGGCTCAGCACTAAACCCAGAAAATCCAAAACCGTATGCATACCAACTTTCAGTTACATTGTTTCTCAACACCAAACTAGCATGGCGGTGGTATAGAGGATGGATTGCAGGTAAACCTAATGAATCAGTCGCTCGACTAATGCGTATGTATGCGAATACCATAAAGGTAATAGTAGGTTGTGAAGAAGTGAGCATGGACCACCTGGTTAACAATGTCTTGTGACAGACTAACCATTTGGTCCTTAAGAAACTCGTTTGAACTGCTGCTTAATAATGTTAAACCTCGGACGCAGGTATCGCATTTACTCGGCGTAGGTGAGGTGTAATAAACTGGCTTAATATTAAAGAGCACGCAGCCAAGGCGGCACCAAAATAAAATACCAATGACTGGTCATAAAGCCACACCACACCAAAACTGGCCGGAATGACAACTGCGGCTATGTGATTGATGGTAAAGCTGACACCGGCAGTCGCGGCAATGTCTTCAGGCTTTGCAATTTTTTGGAAATAGGTTTTCAATGCAATTGCCATTGCAAAGAAGATATGGTCTATCACATACAGCACCGCAGCTAAATTTGCTGACTCTACCAAAGCATAACCAACAAATACGCAGATTAATCCAATGTATTCTACAGTGAGCGCTTTCTGCTCTCCAATACGGCCAATCCAACTCCCAATTTTCGGTGCCAAGAAAATATTAATAACGTGATTGAGCATATACAACGCGGTAATTTCAGCGACACCATAACCAAACTTTTCGACCATTAAAAAGCCTGCAAACACCATAAAAATCTGCCTACGAGCACCTGAAAAAAACACCAGTAAATAGTACAAACTGTATTCTTTTCGTAGGATCAGCTTTTTATTTTGCGGTGCAGATTCAATAAATTGCGGGTGTGTAAAGGCAAGAAACAGCGTGACCAATAGACCTGCACCACCAACCAACAAGTACATCCAAATATAGTCACTTTGGAACACACTAAAGCCGACCCAAATCACCGCAAACGTTGCCAAGGCAGCCATCGATTTAACCGATAAAAGCTGACCTAGCTTTTCTGCTGCTTCGTCCTTTTTAAACCATTGCAAACTTAAGGATTGATTGAGTGTCTCAAAATAATGAAAACCAATAGACATCAACACCGTGGTTGCATACAAACCATATATTGTTGGGAAAAGGCCAGTCACGGCAACACCGATTGAGAGCAAACACAAACTGATCACGGCAAATGTTTGCTCCTTCAAAACTAATAAAATAAATACCGCTGTAAACGCCAAGAAGCCTGGGATTTCGCGCAGTGATTGCAGCATTCCCATATTCGCCCCAGTGAATTCAGCCGCTTCCACTGCAAAGTTATTTAACATGGCTGTCCAGCCAGCAAATGCCATCGCCATAACTATGGTTGCCAGCACTAAAAAACTCATTGGAGTGGGTGTAATTTGCCAAAAACGTCGTTTGTTCATTCACTATCCTAAGCACGTTGAGAGAAAAGCTTGATTAGTATATGCTCAATTTTTGTTGGCCAAAATTTAAATATATGACAGAAAATTTATCAAAACAGACAAATCAATCTTGGCAACATGTAAAGTCGCGCTTTAAGCGTACCTCTTTAGGTAGGCCAGTCTTCCCTCGAGCTTCAACTATGCCAGAGTGGGAGCATGTTCAAGAGCACAGTCATGCCTGGGGGCAGCTTACCTACATCAATAATGGCGTGATGACCATTTTTACACCACAGGGCACGTTTGTTATCCCACCACAGCAAGCACTGTGGATCCCCCCAAATGTGGCGCACGAGACTTATTGTCGATACGGCGGACATTTTCGTAGTGTATATATTGATCAAAAATATGAATCACTATTAGGTAACACTGCCAAATCTTTGGTGGTTAATGATTTGCTCAAAGCGATGATTTTAGAAATATGTACTTGGCCAGAAGACTATACGCTCGATGAAAAAACTCATCGATTCATTGATGTATTTATTGATCGGTTAGAATTGGCTCCCACCAGTGACTTTTTTATTCCCAGTGCGCAAGATCCGCGTCTACATCCCATTGTGGCAGAACTGTACGCAAACCCGGGCAGCCCTTTAACGCTTGAACAATGGGGGAAACAAGTGGGTGCATCTAGTCGCACACTAAATCGGCTCTTTCACAAAAACTTTGCCATGAGCTTTAGTCAATGGAAGCAAAAACTAAGAGCACTGCGCGCCGTAGAAATGCTCAATGCTGGACACTCACAACAGATTATCGCCCAGCAACTTGGATTTGAATCTAGTAGCGCGTTTAACAGTGCCTTCAAGAAGGTCTTTGGGGTACCGCCAAAACAGTACTCCAAACTCTAAGCTACCAATATAGAACGGTACGTAGCGACATCACGTTTTGCCAGTTTGCAGAAATTGGTTTCTTAATATCGTCATTTATGACGCCGTCGTGCCACTGTGTCGCAAAAGTCATATGCAGGTGCTTTGTCCAGTTATATTGGACATAACACTCAGCCATGCGCGTATTAATAGAGCTACCATCCGTCCATTCATGGCTGAGGTAGCTCATACCTGAAGCAAAGGTAAATGCCTGATATTTATATTCGGCAACAAGGCTTGCGAATTGAGTCTGGCTCGGCGGTGTATCCTCCTCAATTACAATACTTTTGTAGCTGCGACTATGGCTCAGGCGACTATGCAACTGCAAATTACCCAGTTGTTTGTAAATCGCACTGTATACGCCGTGGCGTTTGGTATCACTATTATGCCAACTTCCCAATGTCAAAGTAGTCATATTGGCTAATTGACGCTGACCTTCTAAAGCGGAAAATATGCCCTCTCCCCCATCTATTTGGCTAAGTGTATCGGTATAGTTACCACCATTATCTGCAAGACCTTTGGCGGTTGAAAGCAGTGCGCGCCATTGCCATTTTTCATCCGCACTCATACCTTGATAACGAATTGCAGGTGCATAATCAGGAAAATCTATCCCGGGATTATTAACAAACCCAGCCGCCATAAACTGTCCAACTTCATCATTGGCTACATCATTTGTATCCACTAACATACTCACTTCAGCAAGGCCTAACAGTACTGAACTCATGTTATCAGGCAGCGCATATTGCCAGTATAAAGAGGAGACCTGTAAACGGCTTGTACCCGCACCATCTTCGGTTGTCCCGGCATCTTCATTGGTATTGGCAAATAAAGATGAAATGCCATTGTCGAGCGGATTACGGCTATACTCGAGCCACATAAACACCGAATTTGAACCTTTACGAACAGTGCTTTCCAAGTCTACCGAGTACAATTTTTCGCGCACTACTTCATCTGAATACGCAGCCTCAGTGCGTTGCCCATTTGGCATAAATTGGTCACTGAACAGTACTGAGCCACTAAACTCATGACTCAGTGTATTGCTTTGAGCTTCTGCATAAACGGCCCCATTCATCGCGAGCCCTAATATCATCAGCCATGTGCTTAATCTGACATTTTTTCGTTTCACTGTTACTGCCCATAATCAAAATTTAATGTGGCAAAAAATTATCAATTAATGGGCACTCATGCTGCGTCAAAACAATGTAGTTTTAGGGTAAATCGCGTGAGCTCTCATGTTTCGAAGCGAACACTTTAAAGCCAGCTAAATTGCTGCCAATCGCACTGTACGGTTAAATTTGTTGTGTCAAAGTGAGGTGCGCTGTCAATTCTGTCTCACTGGTCCTTTTTAGACTGACATGCAATAACCAGATTGTATTGTTTACATTATTTGACCAAGCCAAGGCATTTTTTGCGCCTGCTTTTTGCCACCCAGCGTTAGTCATTTGCTGGTTGAGCCATGTGGATAACAGCTCGGTTTTGGACTCGTCAATGCCAAAGGTATAACCCTTGTGCCAGGTGGTTTCATCACCATAGTGAAAGACACGGGATAGTAGCGCTACATCTTTCGGCAAGTTGTCAAACTGTGGTAATACACGGTCGGCCATTTTGCCGCGTATGTAGCCACCATTGGGTTGCCAATTATATTCAATTTTTGCTGCAACCGTGCGCGCAACCTTCGCGCCACTCACTTTGGCGACAAGAGACAAAGCCCCGTCAATACCCGACGATAACCCTGCCGTGGTCAGGATTTTACCATTGTCCGTAAACTTTTTATCTCGTGCCAAAGTTACATTAGGATAGTTGTGCTCAAAGCTGTTAAACGCCTTTTCTATTGTCGTCGCACGCAAACCGTCTAATAACCCTGTATTTGCCAAAATAAATGCGCCATTACACACCGACATTACATATCGTGCAGATTTACTTTGCGCCTTAATCCATTGCGCTACAGTTACATCGTTGAGTAAACGGTCGTTGACGTTGCCCCCGGGTATCAACAGCGCGTCCAATTGTAACTCTTGAGAAAATGCCTGATGAGGTGTTACTTGCAAACCCATCGCAGTTGTTATTGCTTCACCATCTTTACTAAGTGTTGTGATGCGAAAACCTGCTTGCCCAAAAACTTCAATTGGCCCCACAAAGTCAATCGCTTGTGCCCCCTCAAACAATAGAACCCCAACATGAAACGCATTGTCGTCCGTAGAATGAGCTTTAACTTGCATACAGCACAAACACATTAGCCATAGCACCATTACTTGTTTCATTACTTAATCTCCATAGTAAAATTCTCACGATATTGAGTTGGGTTGACCCCATATTCTTGGGTAAATTTGCGTGTTAATAAGGATGGTGAGCCGAAACCTATACGTGAACTTATTTGCACGACTGACAACTCTGAGTTGCACAATAAATCTTTCGCCTTTTCAAGTCTGAGCCGCTGTACAAAACGCATTGGTGATACACCCACTTTATCTTTAAATACCCGCCTAAAATGTCGAGGACTTAACGAGGCTTCGTCAGCCAGCATTTCCAGCGATAAGGGCTTGTCGATATTGTTTTGGATAAACTCGATAGAGCTTTGGAAACGCTGCGAAAGCGTTTGTTGCACAGAGAGCAAACTAGAATACTGTCGCTGGTCGCCACTTCGACGCACATACATCACCATGTACTGCGCTACGCGTTGTGCAAGGGTTGACCCATGATCCTGTGCAATTAGGCTCAATGCTAAATCGATCCCTGCTGTGAGCCCGCCGGATGAATATACCTCTTCACTTTGAACAAACAACTTGTCTGACTCGACCACAATGTGTGGAAATTGCATCGCCAATTTATTTGCAAAGTCCCAGTGAGTAGCCAGTTTAAGTGCGCGATTTGGCCACATTGCAGCAACCACAAAAGCCCCCGTACAAATGCTCACCACCCGCTTACAGTTTCCGGCAAGACGCCTCAATTGCGCCATTTGATCTTGATCTGCGATAACGGCTTGGCATCCTCTTCCTCCTATAACGACTAAGGTATCCACCTTGGCGCAATTAGCCAATGTGGTGTCAGCCATCGTCCGCAATCCACTTTCTGAACGAACGGGAGTTGCATCACCTGCCAATGTCGTTAATTGATAACCCAACTCGGGCGCAAGTAAATCATTGGCCACCGCAAATGCGTCTAGTGGCCCAGCTAAATCAACAGTTTGAAACTCGTCATAAATAAAAAAACCAACGACTTGTGACATAAAGCACCTCCTCATGCCTTTCAGAATACCCTAACACTTTCACGTCCCTAAGGACTTAAAACTGTCTAAAAAGGACATAATATTGAGTGGGCAGGAAAAGTCATGGCAGAAATCATGTTGCTATCATCTAATTGTCTTGGCCTAGCGTGTCAATTAGCCTGTAACCACTGCCTAGCCAACCGAATGAAAAGTAAACAAAATTTTACACCACTGCTCAAAAAATACCGTGAATGATATATCAAAACAATGCTTTTCAAGTGGTTAAAAAAATAACACTGGAACGATTGAAATTATTTCAGTTACATTATTTATACATTTGGCAACATTTGGATGTATCTTTAGGTTTTCTAACAAGTGAACAGAAAAGGTACAACATGAAAGGAACAACACACTCTCTAAGAGGCGCTATACGACGCACATTACTGGCCAGTAGTATTATGGCCAGTACTTCCGTTATGGCACTTGGTGACTTGGACACTGCGATTGTCGGCGGTAACCCTGCAAATACAGCAGATTGGCCGTTCTATACACAAATTTTAAGTTCAAATGGCACAACCGCATTTTGTGGTGGTAGTTACATTGGGGACGGTTACGTTTTAACTGCTGCGCATTGTGTTCGCAATAAATCCGCACAATCCCTTAATGTTAAAGTTGCGGGCTTCATCTTAGCTGGCAACGACGGGGATCGCATCAGTGTTGAGCAAGTGCATTCACATCCTCAATATAATAGCCAGACATTACATAATGATGTCGCAGTACTGAAACTTTCCAGACTTCCAACTATCGGCTCAAGTGTTACTTTGGCTCAGTCTTCTATCGACTATTATGCGCGTGAAGGTGACTTGTTATCGGTGGCAGGTTTAGGCCGCTTACAAGAAGGCGGTGTGCGTCCAACGAACCTCTATGAAGTGGATGTTCCACTCGTGTCTGACGCTGTGTGTCGTCAGTCTGGTGGCCACTATGGCAATGTTGGCGCGAGCGAGTTCTGTGCAGGTTACCCCCAAGGCCAGAAGGATTCTTGTAGTGGTGACAGCGGTGGCCCGATCGTAGTGCAATCTGGTGGTCAAACTGTGCAACTGGGCGTTGTAAGCTGGGGAATTGGCTGCGCAAGACCTGACAAGTATGGTGTTTATGCAGATGTTGCAGCATTAGGCCAATGGATATCGTCAGTGAAAGATGGCTCAGTTCCTGTCAGTGTTGGTTACAAAGAACAAGAAACGCTCGCTGACTTTGTTATCGGTGATAGAGTGAAGCATACCTTTACGGTCACCAATACTGGTAGCCCAACTTTTACGTTCAATCAGCTTAACATAGCAGCTCAAGGTAATACTCAAGGACTAGTGACTACCTCAGACACTTGCTCTGCGAGTACGCTTACACAAAATAAGAGCTGTAAAGTAAGCATCGAGTTCAGTGCAGCCACAACTGGTCTTGCTCAAGTGAGCATGACATTCAAGGTTGATGGCAGTAACACAACTTACGTAGCTCGTGTTTTTGCAACAGCCACTGATGGCTCTAACGTTTGTACAGGCACATGGAATAAAGACACTGTCTATACACGACCAGATCGCGTTACATACCGCGGTACAGAGTACGAAGCAAAATATTGGACTCGCGGTGACGTACCAAGTGAGTCTGGTTTATACGGCCCGTGGAAAGTAATTGGTGCCGACCCAACTTGCACTAAGTAACCCTATTGTATAAGCAAAAAGGCCGCACTTAATTTGCGGCCTTTTTACAGTTAAAACTTACAAACTAACTGCCAGCTTTGATCACTTCCTGGCTTCGCGCGCGTCCACCAGTTTGCTTTATATACAGCTTGTTGATGACTCACCCGTTGGCCCGCTGCTGCATGATCTCCATTAGGTAAGGTTGGATAAGCCACATATTGGCTCGGATCAATCTGCAAACTTGCACACGTTGGCTCAGTAGGACCACCACTGCCATCACACTGATAACTCGGCGTTAAACCTTGTACAACTTCCCATTTAGCTGTCAAAAGAGAGGCTGGTCCAGATGTGTCATGGGATAATTCCCAGTTCATAATGCCACCAGCTGTATCCAACGCCAATTGGGTTTTAGCTCGAATTGTTGGAATACCATTGTAGTAAGATGTGCCATCCGTATCACGACAAGCATTCGCGGCATCTTGAGCAACCAGTGTTCGGTAGGCCTGCCATGTTGGGCGTGAGTAAAATGGCACACCTAAAACCGTTTTCTCTTTACTCAAACCGCGACCTTGCCAATACGCAATTGAGTCCACTGCATATTGATAATTAGCGTGGTCGCCATTATTCGCGTCATAGGCCATTAAGTTTAGGAAATCGACATCATTGAAAACAGACTCCAATACGCCACCACCGGTATAGCCAAGTGCAACCACCGCTGCAGTTAAGAATTTGCCTTTCGCTTTAAGCTCAACACTAAGCTCCTTCATCAACAATGCATAGTTGTTAGCTGACGCGCCAGGATCAGGGTACTCCCAATCCATATCGACCCCATCTAATTGATACTGCTCAACAAATGCCATCAAGTTGCGGATGAATGTAGCGCGCCCTTGTGGCGAGCTAGCAAAAGTTTCAAAAGCACTGTCATCACCGCCATTCCAACCGCCTACAGCGATCCCAACTTTCACACCCGCTGCCTGCGCGGCTGTGACAAGCTGTTGCATTTTTGTCAGGTTTTCAAGCGGCTGTAATGAACCATCCGCGTTTGGCAGTAAAAACGAATAATTAATATGTGTTAGTTTATCAAACTGAATGTCCGCGACCTGACCTTGCCAACTTGGGAAGTAACCAACAACTTTAAATCCAGTTGGCGGCACTAAGATGTCATCTACTACGACAGAGATCGTACGCATGCCAGTCGTTGCTCGTCCACCGGCTTCATCTACAACCTCAGCTTCAACCAAGTGTTCTCCTAAACCCGCTGCGAACCAAGTCGTTTCATAGGGTGCAGTTGTGTCCGTTGCAATGACGACTCCATCGACTTTAAACTCAACGTGCTGAATCGGTACATTGCTGGGATGCGATGCTGTAGCACTGAAGGCCACAGGTGACGAAAGAATGTGACGACTTTGTGCCAGCGGAGCGTTCAAACTAATGATCGGCAATGGCGTTCCAATTGGTTCACACCGTCCATCATTACGCCACACATTGCTGGGATCTGAGTTGAGCGCAGGATCTTGGTTTAGCGTCCACCACTTTGCCGTATATTTAAATGCGTCATGCTGAACTTCCATGCCACCAGTGTAAACTTGACCTGACTGCCACTTGGTGAGCGCAGAACAATCTGCGGCGATTGTCGGCGCACTTATCGCGCCTATTGCAGCAAATACTGCAAAATACGTTTTTTTCATACCTTTATTTCCATGTTGTTAGCTAGCAATTGATGGTGGGATTTGGCTAGCTGTTATCCAGTTGTAAACCCACCCATCGACAGACTAACAAACTGTATAAAAATCACCCATCCAAAATTGCACTAATCAACATGAAAGATTATAAAGTTACGCCTACATCAAAACTTTACTTAAATTTATCATAGGCTTAATGAAGAATATTGATTGCCTATCTATTTCTATCGGAAGAAGCTCTCCCCATTTAAAAGCAGTATTCACTACTCACCGATTAAGTTCGAATTTAATACAACGATAAAATGAGTTTCTAGAACAAATTCAATATGAAGATTTAAAGTTAAAAATAAACCCATCCTAAAATATTACGTGGCCTAAGCATTTATATACATAGCAGTAATTAGGGGTTAACCAATCAAAAGCCATTCCAATATTAAGCCAATTAAATATAGAAAAAAGCCAAAAAAGCTAAGCACCAAGTAATAAAAAATATTTAGCGGGATGATTTTTCATAATAAGTCATTCTTTTTTGTTTCACCTAATTTCAGATAATAAGTGCGAC
>NZ_AUYB01000113.1 GCF_001625655.1 Pseudoalteromonas luteoviolacea DSM 6061
TGATCTGCTGTAATGAAACAGGACACTTTGATAATGGAATATAATCCAATTATTGAGGTGTTAAATGACAAAAAGAACAAACAGAAGTTACACGGCTGAATTTAAACAAGAAGCCGTCGCATTAGTAACCGAGCAAGGTTATAGCGTATCTAAAGCGGCTGCGTCTTTAGGTATCACAGATAAATTACTTTATAACTGGAAAGCAAAATTTGAAGCAGAGCAATCAGGCTCGATTTTAAGTGCTGATGAGCGAGCCGAATTATTGAAGCTACGAAAGGAAGTTAAAGAGCTAAGGATGGAAAAAGAAATATTAAAAAAGGCCAGCTCCCTCCTGCTAAGGGAAACGAAGTAGCGTTTCAAACAATTCAACAGCTAGCTACAGCGTTTCCTGTGGTGAAGCTTTGCAAGATAATGAAAGTAAGCCGAAGTGCTTATTACGCTTGGCTTAAACGCCCAGCTAAGATCATTACGGCTGAGCAACTTCATTTATATCGAAGAGCTAAAGCGATATTCAAGCAAAGTCGAAATAGCTTAGGCTACCGAGAACTGCGGAAACGGTTATGCAAGGAGGGACTAAATGTTAGCGAGTATGGCGTTAAAAAGTTAATGGCTAAGCTTGGCTTAGTTGTTACCCAGCGCATAGCCTATAAGGTAACAACCAAACGCAAGCACAGTGATACTGTTGCTGATAATTTACTGAATCAGAACTTTAATCCTGTTGCGCCTAATCAGATATGGGCTGGTGATGTGACCTATTTAAGAACTGGCGAAGGCTGGATGTACCTAGCCATTGTTATGGACTTATATTCACGCCGTATCGTTGGTTGGCACATTGATAGACGCATGACCACAGACTTAGTGAGCAAAGCGATGATGAAAGCGTATAACTTACGCCAGCCACCAAAAGGCTTGGTGTTTCACTCTGATAGAGGTTCGCAATATACCAGTAAGCATTACCGAAAACTGTTAGCTAATTACGGCATTAGAGCGAGTATGGGTGATGTCGGAGCTTGTTGGGATAATGCCGTGGTTGAACGGTTCTTCGGCAGTTTAAAACACGATTGGTTGTTGAAAGTGCCTCAGCTAACTCGTGAATATATGAGAAATGATGTGACAGCGTATATACGCTATTACAACTTAGAGCGGCTTCATACTGCTAATGGTGATCTGTCGCCAGTAGAGTATGAGCAAAATTCCTTAAGAAAAGTGTCCTGATTTAGTTGCGCAGAACA
>NZ_AUYB01000114.1 GCF_001625655.1 Pseudoalteromonas luteoviolacea DSM 6061
CAGCATTTGGCAGTCGGTATTGGAGCTAGAGAAGATAGGAACAAATGACAACTTCTTCAGCATTGGTGGAGATTCAATCCTATCGCTCAATATTGTTTCAGCACTGAAGGATGCAGGCATCAATATCAGTGTCAAACATATCTTTGAGCACCAGACGGTGAAATCACTGGCAGAATTTATTGTCGAACATGCGGACCAAGGTGCGTCGGAATTGAGTTTTGCACGCAGACAAAGTGCATTATTAGAAGAGCTTGCTCCATATTCACAGTTAACGGAAGAAGAGCGTAGCGTAGTAGGCGATGTATATGAGGATGCTTACCCTATGTCTTCATTGCAAGAGGGCATGGTCTTTCATACTCAATTGTCTGACTTTTCTGGTATATACCATGACATTATGGCAGAGCATGTTGTATGTGAGTGGAATCAAGATGCATTTAGGCAAGCATTAGACTCTGTTGTTGAGCAGCATCCAATATTGCGCACTAACTTCCTTTTAAATGGCGAAAGAGCGATTCAAGTTGTACAGCGCGAAAAGCAGGCCCCGCTAGAGGTTATTGATATACGTGATTTAGATGAGAAATCTCAAGATTTGCATCTAGAAACGTGGATGGAACAGCACAAGAAATATGTATTTGATTGGGAAAATGGCCCTCTTTTCCAAATTCATATCTTCTTACGCAGTGATGAAAGCTTCGAATTTGTGGTTAGCTTCCACCATGCTATTTTGGATGGTTGGAGTAAAGCAGCATTGAGTGCTGAGTTATATGAAAAGTATCAAGCGGTGTTAGCGGGTGACTTACCTGAAAATTCGGGCACAGATTGGGTTTACCGTAACTATGTAGCTTTAGAGCAAGATACTATCAATGACCCTGAGGTTGGTAAATATTTTGCAAACCAGCTTGAGAATGCGCACACGGATCAGTTGAGTGCGTACAAGTTAAAACCAGCTGTGACAAGTAAAGAGCGTAATCAAGGTTTCTTACATTTTGAAGCTTTAACGCCGCTATCTAGCCAGATCATCGAGTTGTCTAAATCATTGGGTGTTTCAGTTCAGTCGATCATGTTTACAGCTCATTTGAAAGTGATTTCTATTCTAGGAGGTCACAATAAAGCAACCAGCTGTATCACAACAAATGGACGTCCCGAGATTACGGGAAGCGAAAATGCATTAGGTTTATACTTAAACTCGCTACCTTTAAGTCTTGATATGGTGTCAGGAAGTTGGCAAAACTTGATTGAATTTGTGTCTTCACAAATTACGGAAAATATTGAATATCGCCGCTATCCATTGGCTCGAATTCAACAAGACTTAGATTTAGATTTCTCTGAAATTACATTCAACTATACGCACTTCCATGTGTATAAAAATATGCTTCAGAATGAAGAACAACAGGATTCATTGGAAGTCTTAGCATCAACAGCTTTTGAACAAACCAACTTCGATTTTCACGTTGATGTTTCAAGAGATCCTGAATTAGACGAAATTAACGTGTTCTTCAAGTACAACGCCGAACTTTTTGATTCAGTCTGGATTGAGAAGGTTAGTCAGTACTACTTACAAGTGCTAGAGCTGATAGTGTCTGACCTTGAGTCTTCTCATCAGAATGCAACTATTCTCAACACTGTTGAAGCAGCTGTATTCAATGAAGTGAATTCAACCGACCGAGTGTATGACGCTCAAACAAGCTATCAATCAATATTTGAACAGCAAGTTGAGCTGACACCAAATATGCCTGCGGTCCAGTGTGGCGATCTTTCTCTGAGCTATGCGCAATTAAACGAGCGAGCGAACAGACTCGCGGCGTACTTAGAAGAAATGGGCATGACATCTGGAGAGAGAGTCGGTATTTGTTTAGATCGCTCTATTTCATTAGTAGTGGCAATTTTGGGAGTGATGAAATCAGGCGCAACTTATGTGGCACTAGAACCAAGCTTGCCTCAAGAGCGACTGGACTTCATGGTTGAAGATGCTGATATTCCGTTGGTATTACTTGATACTCCGGTGATGGAAAAGACAGCGTTTAGTGGCGTAGATATCTTTTCAATGGATGGCGTTGATGGAGATGAAAGGTGGTTGGATGACTATGAAGGGGTTGACGTGAATGTCACGATATCCAATGATGATATCCTCTACATTCTATACACTTCAGGTTCAACAGGTAATCCTAAAGGTGTGTTAGTACCACAGAAAGGTGTTCTGAATTACCTGAGTCATGCTAGTGATGTCTATTTCAATGAAGATACCATCGGTGCTGTTGTCAGTTCTCCACTTTGTTTTGATGCCACAGTTACGTCTTTATTAACCCCATTAGTTGTCGGCAAAGTAGTTAAACTCATCCCTGAATCGAGTGAGACTTTGCCTCTTCTTGCGGAGCATTTGTTTGGCAAATTTGCTGAGCAGGCGTGGGTATTTAAGATCACGCCAGCGCACCTAGAAGCACTTGCTTACTTGGGTCAAAAAGATCAGGTTTGTTCGCAACCTCACGTTGTAGTTGTGGGTGGAGATCAATTAACGTGGCAAGTCTTAAAGCCTTACAAAGAAGGTCTATTGCCAAACACCACGTTTGTTAATGAATATGGCCCTACTGAAACAGTTGTTGGTTGCAGTATCTGCACTGTATTACCTTCTGATGCGGTTCAAGAAGAAGTGGCAGTACCAATTGGTAAGCCGATTCAGAATACCCAATTATTTGTATTGTCTGACGATGCTAATTACCTCCCTATAGGCGGAATAGGTGAGTTGTATATTGGTGGTGACGGTGTAACAAGTGGTTATCTTAACCAAGAAAGCAAGACTCGAGATAGTTTTGTGACAGTTCCTGATATAGCCGCAGGCATACTCTACCGCACTGGTGATTTAGTTCGTTGGAGAGAGGACGGAGAGCTTGAGTTTGTTGGGCGAGTTGATCACCAAGTCAAAATTAGAGGTTATCGTATTGAGTTAGGCGAAATTGAGAGCAAGCTACTTGGACTTTCATCAGTAAGAGAAGCTGTATCGCTTGTGCGCCAAGACTCGCAGAGTGAAGCAAATAAACAGCTAGTTGCTTATGTGGTTCCTGAGCAGGCATTGTTTGAAGCTGAACCTCAAAAACTGGCTGCTGATAAGCTTGCTTTAGCTGCACAATGTACCAATGAGTTAAAAAGCCAGCTACCTGAGTATATGGTCCCTTCATCAGTAATAGTGCTAGAGGCCATGCCTTTATCTACCAATGGTAAAGTCGATAGAAAGGCATTGATGCTTGTCACAGAAGAGCAGTCGGTAGAAAAGTACATTGCGCCAAGAAATGCAATCGAGAAAACGTTGTGTAGTGTTTGGCAGCAAATACTAAAAGTGGACAAGATTAGTGTGCGTGATAGTTTCTTTTCGATTGGTGGTGACTCGATTCTATCTATTCGAATCGTGGCATTACTTAAAGAAAAGGGGATTCAAATCAGCATGCAAGACTTGTTCAATTTGCAGACGATTGAAGCGCTTGCAGAGAATATCTCAACAGGTGAACAGGGTATTGCAGAAGAAATTAATATTGCAGCTTTTGATCTTTTAGAACCGGAAGAGCGCGCTTTATTCAGCAATGAATTTGAAGATGCTTATCCAATGTCTACATTGCAAACCGGTATGGTTTTCCATACGCAGCTAGAAGGTTTCAATGGCATTTATCATGATATAAATGCTGAGCATGTTAAATGTGAGTGGGATGAATCACTTTTCGGACAAGCTTTGCAACTATGTATCGATCGTCATCCGATTCTAAGAACCGGATTCCGTTTGAATGGTAGTCGCCCAATTCAGCAGGTTTACAAAAATATCCAGTTGCCATTAGTCGTAGAGGATATTAAACAGCATCCATCTGAGAAGCAGAATGAGATAATTAAAGACTGGATGGCACAAAGACAAAAGTATGTCTTTGACTGGTCTAACGGACCTTTGTATCAAATTAATGTGTTCTTACGTAGTGAGGATGAATTTGAGTTTATCATTAGCTTCCATCACTCAGTGCTTGATGGTTGGAGCCGAGCCTCATTCAGTTTGGAACTGTATCAATACTACGAGCGTTTGCTCGCAGGTGAGAGCATTGCATCGCCAGAAGCGGATTGGACATATCGTTATTATATTGCAGCAGAATTAGATGCAAAGGCTGACGATAGTGCAAAAGCTTATTTTAAAGAGCAGCTTTCAGATATTCCGGTCTCTCAATTGCCTAGATTAAATGAAAGTAGTATTGAGCAATCCAATCATGATGTTGTGAGTGTCGAGGACATTAAGGAGCTTTCAGCTGAAGTAATCTTGCTGGCTAAATCTTTAGGTGTCCCCATTCAATCAGTGCTAATGGCTGCGCATTTCAAAGCACTTTCTATGATGAGTGGCTTTGAAAAAGCAGTCACCGGCTTGACAACCAATGGCCGCCCTGAACGTGAAGGCGGTGAACAAGGCTTAGGGTTATTTTTAAATGTGATACCTCTAAGTATGCAGCTTAAGTCAGATAGCTGGCGAGAATTGATCCTCAATACCGCAGAGCTCATGAATGAGGGTCTTGCACATAGGCGCTATCCACTGTTGCAGATTCAACAAGATGTAAACGCTGAGTTCTCAGAGGTGCTGTTTAATTATACACACTTCCATGTGTACGAAGGTTTAAATGATCGAGAACAGTTTGATGCATTGGGTTCATCGGGTGTGGAATATACTAACTATGACTTTACAGTTGATGGTTCACGCAGCCTAGATGGGTCAGAGTTATTCTTGTTCTTCGGCTATAACCCTGCGGTATATGAGCGCAGTCAAATTGTTAGATTTTCAAATTACTATCAATGTATTTTGAAAGCGATGACCAGCGACTTGGATGGCAGTAGTATCGACAGCAGTTTATTTGATGAAGAGACTCTGCGTTTACTTCAGTTAGATAAGCAATATGACTACTGGGCTAAGCAGTTGGATGGAGCGCCCCTTGTACATGGCTTACCACTAAGCAATCAACGACTTGATACTAAGTCTCATGTTGAAGCATCAATCAGAGGCAGTTTACCTGCAGAGGCGAGCCAAAAGTTACAAGCGATTGCAAAACAATATCAGTTGACGACGTTTATGTTATTGCATGGTGCGCTGTCATTATTAATAGCTAGACACAGCAATTCGAGTGACATTGTAATAGGCACGCCGCTGGCGAATCAGATGCAAGCCGGGCTTGATGCACCAGCTGGTATTTATGTGAATACTTTGGCACTAAGAGTTAGCACTCAGCATGACACGTTATCAGACTACCTGTCGCATATCAGGCACGTGCATTTAGGAGCGCAATCAAATCAAGATGTACCGTTTGAGCAATTGGTTGAGCGATTAAATATTCCGAGAAGTACAGCACATAGCCCGCTGTTCCAAATTATGCTATCTACTAATCTGGATTATGGGGTGGATAACAATGCCAATCTAGATGCCATGACTTTATCAGGTGATACCCATAGCCATTATCAATCTGATTTGAATCACGCTAAGCTTGATTTGGATGTCAATATAGATATCAGTGATGAAGGAGTAGCCATCAATTGGAGCTACGATGCTGGTTTGTTTGATGATGCTAATGTCCAGCGACTGAATGACCATCTATGTCGTCTGCTGACAGGTCTAAGTGAGGCCACATCAGGAGAAAGCGCCCTTTCACAGCTTCCGATGCTGTCCAATGCTGAAGAGCATCATTTAATTCATACGCTAAATAACACCGCGATGGATTATCCAAAGGATAAATGTATCCATGAGTTGTTTGAGCAACAAGCACAGGTGAATCCTGACAGTATTGCAGTTGTATTCGAAGACAAAGAACTCACTTATAAAGAGCTGAATGAAAAAGCTAATCAGTTAGCGCATTACTTAGTGGAAATAGAAAAGGTGACCCCAGATACCTTAGTGGGTCTCTGTGTTGAACGTAGTCTTGAGATGGTGATAGGGATGCTGGGGATACTCAAAGCCGGTGGGGCTTATGTGCCATTAGATCCGAGTTATCCACAGCAGCGCTTAGAGTATATGATTGAGGATGCGAGTCTGACTACGATTGTGAGCCATGAGCAAGCATCCAATGTGCTTGGTGCGTTTACAGGTCAAATCATCAACCTCGATGATAAGGGAGTACTAGAGAACTATCCGAAGATTAATCTTGAAAAAGGCTGTATTGGGCTTACCTCTAACCACCTCGCTTATGTGATTTATACCTCTGGGTCAACAGGGCAGCCAAAAGGGGTGATGATTGAGCATATTGGCTTAGTTAACACGGTAGTTCACAACGCGAACGTATTTCAAATAACACCAGAAACGGTATTTCTGCAATCGACGTCTATCAGTTTTGACGCGGCGACTTGGGTGGTTCATATGACGTTATTCGCTCAAGGGGTTTTACGTTTGGCTGATAATCAAAACCCAATGGCAACGCTATTTCAGTATCAGGATATTACCCATATCATGATGACGCCATCGATGCTTGAATCAGTTGAGTTAGCTGATTTCAGCAATATTACCCATGCGATTGTTGGCGGTGAAGCGCTATCAGAGCGTTTTATTGCATCTTGGGTGGAAAAAGGGGTGTCTTGTTATAATGCTTATGGTCCCACGGAATCGTCAATTTGTAGCACGATATGGCAGCTTAACTCCCAGACGGCATTGAGTATTGGCCGTGCTAATGGCAATACACATTTATATGTGTTGGATGGTCAATTAAATCTTTGTGTACATGGAGCAGAAGGCGAGCTCTACATCGGCGGTGATGGTTTAGCGCGCGGTTATCTTAATCTTCCTGAATTGACGACAGAGCGTTTTATTGAAAACCCTTACTATGATGCATCTATTCCAAACAGTTCAAAGCGCCTGTTTCGCACTGGAGACTTAGTGCGCTATTTACCGGATGGTAATTTAGAATTTATGGGTCGTGTAGATGACCAAGTTAAAATCCGCGGTTTTAGAATTGAATTAGGCGAAGTTGAGTCTCAGCTATCTAGACAAGAGGGTGTTGATTCTGCATTAGTGATGGCCAAAGAGCTGGCGGGCAGTCAGCAATTGGTGGGTTATGTGAAGTCAAGCCACGCGCTTGCAGAGGATGCTCAAGCAGACTTTATTTCAGCGATAAAAGCGAGTATCGCCCAGCAATTACCAGACTACATGGTGCCTAGCGTTATTATGCTGGTTGATGAATGGCCGCTTACGCCGAATGGTAAAGTGGATAGAAGCGCCCTACCAGCAACGGATAGCCGTGCTTTGCAAGGCGAATATGTTGCACCAGAGACAGAAACAGAAAAGTCTCTAGTGACGATATGGTCCGATTTGCTAAGCATCGATGCAGATCAAATTAGTACGACAGCAAACTTCTTCGAGTTGGGTGGACATTCACTAGGGTTTGTTCGTTTACAGGCTGATATTAAAGAGTTCTTTAGTAGTGATGTGGATATGAGATCTCTATATTCACGCAACAGTATTAAAGAACAGGCTGAGTTAATCGAAGCCCATAACCTAATTGGACAAACCCAGCAAGACATAGTGTCAGACGAAGAAATGTTTGAAGAGGAATTTTAAAATGGCTTTAGAAGTATTGAAAGCAGCAAAAGAAAAAGGAATTCAGATCTTTATCGATGGTGGAAAGTTAAAAGTTAAATCTCCACCAGGCGCAATGACTGATGAACTAAGAGCCAGTATCAAAGGCGCAAAGCCGGAGTTAATGGCTTTGTTAACCGAACTTGCAAGTGTAAAAGAAGCCAACAATCAAATTACCATTAAACGACAGGGACTGCTTCAAGCAGCCCTGTCTTACCCGCAGCAAAGGTTATGGGTCACTGAGCAGCTCTCTCCAGAGAGCGGCCAGTTTGTGATGCCGGCAGGGATCCGATTAGAAGGCAAACTTAATAAGCAGGCTTTGCAAAGTGCATTCAACGAGATTGTTCGTAGGCACGAAATATTGCGCACGGTTTATATTGAATCGGATGGTCAGGCGCGGCAGGTGGTCAAGGAAGCTTCGCCACTTAAAATAAAGGAGCTTGATTTAAGTCGTTACTCACAGGAAGCTCAAGCGCGTGAATTAGACAATTTGATGAAGCAAGAGGTGTCGAGCAATTTTAACTTGGAGCATGATTTAATGATCCGAGTGACGGTTGTGAAACAACATGAAGAAAACCATGTGGTTTTCTTCACCTTGCATCACATTGCAACAGATGGCTGGTCAATGGGAATTTTGGTTAATGAGTTTACGCAACTATATACCGCCTTTGACCAGCAAAAAGCGCCTGAATTATTACCTTTACCAATTCAATACGCTGATTATGCTGCTTGGCAAAGAGAGTTTTTACAGGGACCCAATGTACAAAAACAATTGGAGTTCTGGCGCAATGAATTAGATGGTATTCCTTCATTACATAACGTGCAATTGGACAAAGTCAGGCCAGCGATTCAAACGTCGGCAGGTCAGACATTTAATCAACATTTATCAATACAAACAATCAAACAGTTAAAGGCGTTTCAACAAAGACAAAATGTGTCTATGTTTGCATTGCTTGAAACTGTGTTTGCCGTGCTAATTGGCCGCTATAGTTGTGAAAATGATGTAGTGATAGGGACACCGGTATCTGGACGTGAAATCTCAGAAGTTCAGCCTTTAATCGGGTTTTTTGTCAATAACTTAGCATTAAGATGCCAGATTGATCCAAAGCAAAACTTTAGTGCTTTATTGTCCGAGAATAATGGGCGAATACTGACAGCTTTCGAAAATCAAGCGTTGCCATTCGAAAGTTTGGTTGATGAGCTCGGGGTTGAGCGAGATCTTTCTCACTCGCCAATTTTCCAGATAGTGTTTAGTTACAGTAATGCTGAAGGGGGCGAGCTTAAGTTACCTGGTTTAAAGGTGTCAGCATTGGCGCAGGAGTCAGCTGCTGCTAAGGTCGATTTAGAAGTAGTTGCCACTGAAGTGGATGGTGAGTTTCGTATTGGTTGGACGTATAACGTTGATCTATTTGATGAACAAACTATCGAAGCACTTGCGCTAAGTTACGAAGAGCTACTAACTCAGATCATTCAATACCCAGAAAAAGCCGTTGGTGAACTGGCAACTATTGATGAAAGTAAGAAGCACAATTTAGTTGCTCTAGGCAAAGGAGTGGATAGCAATATTGAAGATTTGTGTGTCCATGAAGCAATAAGCCAAGCTGCTCGTCTAGCACCAGATGCAATAGCAATAAGTGATGACTCTCATGCGTTGACCTACGCTGAACTCGAAATTCGAGCTCAGCGATTATCTGCATATCTAGATGAGATGGGGATAGGAGTTGGTGCCAAAGTCGGTATTTGCTTAGAGCGAACACCCGCATTGATGATCGCTTTACTGGGGGTTATGAAATCAGGTGCGGCTTATGTTGCACTTGAATCCACACTGCCGTTAGATAGGTTAGAGTACATCGTTGCAGATGCTGACATTGAAATTGTTATCTATGATGCGCCTTCTATTGAAAAGTCATCTATCAGTGGCGTGGATGTTTTCATGATGGAGGACGCTGTCGAAGATGAGCAGTGGTTAAGTGAGTTCGATGATATTGTCGTGGAAACGGCGGTATGCAAAGAAGATCCTGTGTATGTACTCTACACTTCTGGCTCAACTGGTAAGCCAAAAGGGGTTGTTGTACCGCACTGTGGTGTAATGAATTACTTAAATCATGCAACGCACAGCTACATTAATGAGCAGATCTCAGGGTCGGTGGTAAGTTCGCCGTTATGCTTCGATGCAACCGTGACGACTTTGTATTCTCCTTTGATGGTGGGTAAGCAGGTACACTTCATTCCTGAGCACGCTCAAACCCTCGACATGTTGGCAGAAAAGTTATTTGATTCCTGCAGCGGTTTACTTTTCAAGATAACACCTGCGCATATTGAAGCATTGACACATATTAAAGCAGATGTCGCTAACTGTCCGTCACCTCATGTCATTGTGATAGGTGGAGAGCAGCTGACTTTCAAAACGCTTGCTCCAATGAGAAATGAGCTTTTACCTTGTGCGACCTTTGTAAACGAATACGGTCCAACCGAAACCGTTGTAGGTTGCAGTACTTACACCTTGGCTCCTAACTCGGACACCGTAAATGAAAGCCAAGACACCTTAAATGTTCCAATTGGTAAACCAATTAGAAACACTCAACTATATGTTCTTTCTGAAAGTTGCCAAATGCAGCCTCAAAATAGCCTTGGTGAACTGTATATCGGTGGTAACGGAGTGACATTAGGCTATATCAACCGAGAAGAACTGACCGCAGAGCGTTTTATAGATAACCCTTTTGGTGTTGAGGGCAAGTTGTACAAAACAGGTGACTTAGTACGCTGGCGCAGTGAGGGGGAGTTAGAGTTTATTGGCCGGGTGGATGATCAGGTAAAAATCCGCGGCTATCGCATAGAGTTAGGTGAGATTGAAAGTATCTTAGCATCACTAGATTGTATTCAGGAAGTGGTTGTTATTGCGCATTCTGACGGGCAATCTCAGCGGCTTGTGACTTATCTTGTGCCAGCTTCAAGTCACAAAGCGCAGGCGGGAGACTCTTACCTTAGTTTGGAAGCTGAACTCAAGTCCACACTTACAGAATTGCTACCTGTCTATATGATCCCTTCCTTGTTCATTTTCCTAGACAGCCTACCTTTAACGGCAAATGGCAAAGTGGATAAGAAAAGACTACCAGAACCATCTGGAGAGTCGGTTAGTAAAAATGAATATGTAGCGCCTAGAAATGAGCTGGAATTGACATTAAGCCTAACCGTTCAGGAAGTACTCAATGTAGAAAAGGTGGGTATTGAGGATAACTTCTTCAGTATCGGCGGAGACTCAATTCTTGCTATTCGAATTGTTTCCTCACTTAAAAAGCAAGGTATTGCACTGACAATACAAGATTTATTTAAGTACCAAACCGTACGTGAATTGTCAGCATTTGTTCGTGAGCATGGCTGTAAAGATGAGGAACTTGAGCAAATTAAGCCTTTCGAGTTGTTAAATCAACATGAAAAACAATTGCTTGAAACTGAGTTTGTGGATGCATATCCATTATCTGAATTACAGTCTGGTATGGTCTTTCATAGTCAGCTAGATGGATTCAAAGGCGTGTATCATGACATCAATGGCGAGCATATTAAATATCAATGGGATCAAGAAAAATTTAGTAAAGCGCTGGAAGCTTGTATTCAACACCATCCAATCCTAAGAACGACATATCGATTTGATGGTGATAGGCCATTGCAATGTGTGCGGGCAAACATCGATCTACCGCTTGAAGTTGAAGATATTTCTCATTTGAGCTCAGACGAACAAGACGTTTATCTTACAGAGTGGACTAGCAAACGCCGTACATATGTTTTTGACTGGGAAAATGGCCCGCTGTTCAAAGTGTTTATCTTTTTAAGAGACAGTGAGAGTTTTCAGTATATTGTAAGCTTCCATCACTCGATCTTAGATGGCTGGAGCCGAGCTACTCTTAATACTGAATTATATCGATACTACAGCACTTTACTCAGTGGCAATAACATAGAGCCAACAGAGGTCGATTGGACCTATCGACAATTTATTGCGGCCGAGCTAGACGTGCTAGATAACGAAGATGCAAAAGCATTCTTTAATGAGCGTTTGGAAGGTGTACCGCAAAGGCAATTACCCATCTCTGAATCACAGTCTGAAGAAAAAAATAACGGCCATGCGCACTTTATTGTTGAGGGAATTGAAGAATACTCTAAACCAATAATTGAGTTAGCGAGTAACCTCGGTGTGCCTGTCCAAGCGGTATTACTGGCTGTACATTATCGAGTTTTATCATTATACAGCGGCCAAAACCAAGTTATGAGTTGCTTCACTGTTAATGGTAGACCAGAAAATGAAGGGGCTGAGCAGGGAGTTGGCCTGTTCTTAAATTCTTTACCTGTTGGCCAAGTTTTAAGTGATCTAAGCTGGCGAGATTACATAAAAGAGGTTGCCGAGAACATCACTCAAAGCATGCTGTATCGCAGATATCCACTGAGTAAAATCCAGCAGGAAGTAGATAAAGAGTTTTCTGAGATTACGTTCAACTATACCCACTTCCATGTACTCAAAGAGTTGCTAGCTGATGACAACAAAGAGTTAGAAGTCGTGGGCTCAACCGGGTCTGAGCATACTAACTTTGACTTTACGGTTGATGTTTCACGCTCGGTAGACACTGACTCACTGGCTATTTTGTTTAGCTACAATGCGAGTTTGTATTCGCCTAGTCATGTTTCAGAAATCGCGCAATACTATGTTGAAACACTTAAAGTATTGTTAAGCGATATCAACGTTGGTTGCTTGCAACAACAAATATTGCTGAACAATCAGGTTTCTACGTTAGAAGGGTGGAATGATACGCTTGCTGAAAATCAGCATGGAAACTCACTTCTTGAGCGTTTTAATTCTCAAGTTCAGTCCAGCCCTAGTGCCATTGCTCTGCAAGTAATACAAGGCTCTACGGCGATTGAATTGACATACCAAGAACTGAATGAACGTGCGAATCAGCTTGCCCATTACCTACTGGCATTGGGTGTGAAACCGAATAGTCTGTTAGGGGTTTGCTTAGACCGTTCAGCTGATTTGATGGTAGCGGTGTTGGGCATTATGAAAACTGGTGCTGCGTATGTACCTTTAGAGCCTTCATTGCCTGAGGGACGACTAGAGTACATTGTTGAAGACACTGATTTAAATTATATCATTACGCACAGCAACTTTATGCTTGGCTCAAAGAGTCGAACAGGAAAGATAAAGTTTATCGAGCTAGATAATGATAATCAGCAAGCACTCTTAGTTAAGCAACCAATTGCCAACCCAGATATAGCAATTGATTTTGAGCATCTTGCTTATGTAATTTATACCTCGGGTTCAACGGGTAACCCGAAAGGGGTGAAAGTACCTCACAAAGGTTTAGCGAATTATCTTGAACATACTTCTGAGCAATACGATGGAGATTCCATTCAAGGTGGAGTTGTCAGTTCACCACTGTGCTTTGATGCCACGGTAACGACCTTATTCACTCCACTAGTCGTTGGAAAAACAGTGAAATTGCTCCCTGAAAGCAATGAGATACTAGCTTTATTGAAAGCTGAATTGATTCAATCTCAAGGAGACTGGATATTCAAACTGACGCCTTCTCACTTAGATGGTATCTCTCTGTTGATGGAAGGAAGTGAAAGTAGTGAAAACAGACATAAGCTTGTCGTTGGTGGAGAACAACTTAACTACCAGACTTCAAATCTATGGTTGAGTAAATATTTGCCAAATTCGGCGATAATTAATGAGTATGGACCAACTGAAACCGTTGTTGGCTGTTCAACACATACCTTGACCGGCGAAGTTAATACACAGGAATTATCAGGCCCAGTACCAATCGGGTGTCCAATTCGCAACACTAAACTATATGTACTCTCATCTGAAATGCATCTGCAGCCTTTACTAAGCGTGGGTGAGCTATACATTGGGGGGGAAGGTGTTACTCAAGGATATTTAAATAGAGATGAACTCACTTCTGAAAAATTTGTACAGAACCCATTAAACCCTGCTGAAAAGCTATACCGTACTGGGGATTTAGTGCGCAGACTGCAAAATGGCGAGCTAGAGTTTGTCGGTCGAATGGATGATCAAATCAAGATAAGAGGATTCAGAATTGAACTAGGAGAGGTTGAAGCTCAGCTGTGCCAAGTTGATGATGTTAAATCTTCATTTGTTACAGCGATGAAAGACAGTCGAGGTGGTACTTGCCTAGTGGCGTATCTCGTCGCTTCAGAGCAGTCTCAAACAGACTCCAGTTTTATTGCACGTGTTAGAGCCCAGATTTCTCAGCATTTACCTGAATACATGATACCTAATTCGTTTATTTTAATGAATGAGTTTCCATATACAGTAAATGGAAAGTTAGACATTAAAGGCTTACCGGCACCTCAAGAAGCAATGTCAGCTGCTAATCGTATCGTCAATAAAGCTACGACGGATGTGCAGATTAAACTAGCAAAAATCTGGTCTGAAGTTTTAAATTTACCATCCGACCAAATTGATATAGAGAACAGCTTTTTTGAACAAGGAGGGCACTCTATAGATTTTGTGAGGCTACAGGTAAAAATCAACAAAGCGCTTTCCATATCGCTTTCTCTTGCTGATTTGTATAGTCATTCAAATATAAAACTACAGGCTGAGTATCTTGAGAATTTGCAAAACGCTCACAGTGCAGCAGAGTCAAGCAATGAAATTGTATGCCTCAAACAGGGATCAGCAGACCTAGCTCCATTGGTATTGATCCACCCAGTAGGTGGCACTATTTCAAAATACTTTGGACTGGCGAACCTTGTGAAATATGAGGGTAGTATTTTTGCTGTACAAATGATTGACGATTCATATTTATCTATTGAAAAGCGAGCAACTCGCTATAACTCGTCAATCGGACAATTGAACTTAGGCAATCGTTATCACTTAGCTGGCTGGTCATTGGGCGGAACTATTGCATTTGAAATGGCGAAGCAACTCGCCAGTGAAGGAGGCGAAGTAGAGAGCTTAACGTTAATAGACTCAGCAAACCCAACTTTCTTCAAACCTCGTCAAGGTAATGAACTAAGCGAAGAGCTTTATACCTTGTATGAGCTAGCTTTAGAGCTAGGTATACATGTATCTGAGCACGTTCAAGTACAGGTAGAAGGCAAGGAGATTGACGAAGCCATAGCGATGTTGCTAGCGCTGGGCGTTGAGCAAAACGTATTGCCTATCGAAGCAAACGTATCAACGCTTAAGCAATACTTTAATCGAGTCAAGAGCAACAAGCGCAGTATTGAAGTGTATCAGCCAAGCGCATACCTTGGACAAGCAAACCTTATTAAGGCCTTGGAAAACCCGACAGAGGAAATTACCACTGGTTGGGAGCTGTTGGTCGGTAAACTAAATACGTTAGAGGTTAAAGGTAATCACTATAGTATTTTTGATAATAATAACTTGATAACTCTAGCTGAATCACTGAATAAAGTGATGGGCTCAAAATAAATAATAATAAAACTGCATGGAGCCAGTTTCGTCTGGCTCTGTTACATTCATAAAGGAGTAGAACTATGGATATTAGTGATTTTAAGGTAAGTGATTTAGTAAATGTTTGCGACCAGCCACTGTTACTTGATGTTAGTGAGAGTAAGCCAAAAGCACTTAATTGGATCGAAGAAAATAAAGAAAATATTAACCGTTTAATAAGTGAAAATGGTGCATTGCTAATTCGCGGTTTAAAAATTCACGGTTCAACACAGTTTGGGAATATTTTAGAAAAAGTTTTTGGAGGGAAGCTTTTAGAATACTCTTATCGTTCTACACCACGAACTGAAATGCGTGGTAATGTGTTTACAGCAACAGAGTATCCAGAGCATGAAATTATCCCTCAACACAATGAAAATGCCTATTCGAGAAGTTGGCCTAATCGTATTGGCTTCCTTTGTTTGATTCCACCTGAAACGGGCGGCCAAACACCTATCAGTGACAGTCGGCTAATTTATGATCGCTTACCTGCAGATGTGAGAGAAAAGTTTGAAAAAACAGGCGTTATGTATGTGCGTAATTACTCTCACCTAGATTTACCTTGGCAAGAGGTGTTTCAGACGGAGAACAAGGAAGATGTCGAGCGCTTTTGCGCTGACAATGGTCTGAAGTTCAAATGGTTTGAAAATGGCAACTTACGTACTGAGCAAATTAACCCGGCAGTACAATATCACCCAGAAACAAAAGAAAAGCTGTGGTTTAATCAGGCTCACCTGTTTAATGTACACTCTCTTGCTGAAGATATGCGTGAAACCTTGATATCTACTCTTGGTGAAGACGGTGTTCCTAGACACACTTTTTATGGCGACGGTACGGAAATTGAACCTGAAGTAATCAAACTTATTAACGATTTATATGAGTCAACAAAAATACGTTTTGATTGGCAAAAGGGTGATCTATTGCTACTTGATAATATGCTGTTCACGCATGGCAGAGAAAGCTTTACGGGCACTAGGAAAGTAATAACAGGTATGGCTTGCCCTAACACTTAATTAAAGCTTTTGAATAAGCAGTTATTAAATCAGGCTGCGGTATGTTGCTATGCCGCAGCTTTTAATGTGTTAAATTTTAGCTGGTAGCGGTTTTTGATTTCATTTTTTATACGCTGATAAAAGTTAAAGTGAAGTGGTGTTTTAGTCTTTCTTATTGGGGGAGTTTAACTTCTAGAGGTACCCGTGCCGACATGGTGTTCGATTAGTGATTTGCCGAACTAGTAATGTGAATCTATGTTTTCCATATTTCCTATTCTGGAAATGAGTATACAAATTAAACAAGCACTTGGAACTGTTATGTCTATACTTGTTTGTATCTAATCCCAAAAGACATGTGAGTTCAGCAAGGATGTATAAATGAGTACAAGATATGTGCTGATGATCACCGTTTTGCTGATATGTATAAGCCTCGTTCTTGTGGTGCAGTTTCATTCTGTCGAGGAAAAATATCGCTGGAAGCAAAACACGCAAAGAAGTGTGATCAAGATGCGCTTTTTAGAGCGTGCGGTGGATGCTCCCATTCAACCATTACCCAAGGTAATGGAGTACGACTTAGCGTGGGCAAAATTAGGCAAAGCATTGTTTAAGAGCCCACTTTTGTCAGCCGATAACTCAACTTCCTGTGCTTCTTGCCATGATTTATACAATGGCGGAGATGATGGTTTTCCGGTTTCAGTGGGGATCAAACAGCAACTAGGAGAACGCAACTCACCAACAGTTATAAATGCTGTATTCAACTTTCGACAGTTTTGGGATGGCCGCAGTTCTGATTTAATTGAACAGACACCACAACCAATCCATAACCCTCTAGAAATGGGCACAAATTGGGGGCAAATTATAGATAAGCTAAGTTCGCAACCAGGTTTTGTGAGCAGTTTTAATGCGCTTTCTGATGAAGGGATCACTGCGCAAAATATTATCAAGGCGATTGTGGCTTTCGAAGAGTCCCTAGTGTCAGAAAATACTCCCATTGATGCATTTTTGTTGGGAGACAAAAATGCACTTAGCCCACAGCAGCAGCGGGGATACGAAAAATTTGTCAGCTTTGGTTGTGTGACTTGCCATCAAGGCCGCAACATCGGGGGGAACCTCTATCAAAAAATTGGCCGTTTAGACAGAGTGCCAGTGAGTTTACAAGACGATTTAGGCAGGTATGAACTGACCCAAAATGAGCAAGATAAGTTTGTATTTAAGGTGCCTAGTTTGAGAAATGTTGCACAAACTGCGCCTTACTTTCATAACGGCTCTGTGGATGAGTTAGCCGATGCCATTCGCATTATGGCACAGGGCCAATTGGGGTTAGAGCTTAATGATGAAGATGTCGCAGATATTGAGGCGCTTTTACATGCTTTTTCTGGTGAATTACCGAGGTCTTTGACAGAGTGAAATATCTAATCGAAGCAATATTGCTAGGGTTGATATGGTTTTTTGGCTTTGGGGCCATTGAGTCATATCACTTGCTCGATCGGCACCAACATGAGCTGGAATTAAAAAGCCGCCTCAACTTGGTGGCAACGGAGCTATCACTTGAAACGCTGTCTGCGATGGATAGCAATATTTACCATTTTGACCGTCATGCGCAAAAGCAACTGGAATTTGAACGCTACCTCCAAGAGTTAGATTTAAATGACTTATTGAGCCAAGACGTGGCCACAGAGTTAGATAAGTTTCAGGTGACTATCGACACATACATGCAACTGGCTTCAATGCTAAAAACTTCCTACAGATACATCACGAAACAAGAATTAGAAAGAGGGGAATATGCGCCGCAATCGCAGAACATTATCGGTGAAGTGGTATCGCTAGTTTCAAATCTGATGGTGACTAACTCTATCCCTGTCATTGAACATGTAAGAGCAAAACTTGAAGCAATTTTGCCAACGCTTGAGCAACTTGAAGAAGCTGAGCCTAGATTCAGGATAATGCGACTGCATGTCGAGTTTGTACTAGAAAACGCGTTGCAGGCTTCGAACTTATTAGTGCCCATTCAACAAAGTGAGATTTCTCGTGTCATTTTAAAAGATAACCAGTTACTGGCTGAAAATATCAAGGGCACGTACTGGTCGATGATGCGCTCTATTATGCTGCTATTAGCTGTGGTCTTTTTGTTGGTGATCACAGCCTTGGCTCGTTTAATGATAGATTTGAAAAGAGCGAATCAGTTGGCTAATCAAGCAGCCGAAACTAAGTCGCTATTTGTGTCTAATATGTCTCACGAAATTCGTACCCCAATGAACGGGATTTTGGGGCTTACGGATATTCTCCTCAATACTGAGCTTTCTGCAATTCAGCGCAACTACCTAGAAAAGGTGAGGTTTTCGGCCAATGCGTTAACGACTATCATCAATGATATTTTAGACTTTTCCAAGATTGAATCTAAAAAACTGCACATTGAACATGTGCCTTTTCAGTTTGATGATCTGCTTGATAATTTACGCTCTTTGATTACTCCGATAGCCAATACAAAGGGGATCAAACTGATATTTGACTTAGACCCTAAGCTCCATGATAAGTATGTGGGAGACCCTGTTCGGATCAACCAGATAATGTTGAATTTTGCATCCAATGCCGTGAAGTTCACTGAAGAGGGGACTGTCACCTTGACCGTACGAAAGAAGGTTAAAGAGTTGGATAATGAATGGGTTGAGATATCTATTATTGATACTGGCATAGGTATCGAGCAAGACAAGGTGGCGCTGTTATTTGAGCGCTTTACCCAAGCTGAGTCATCCACAACACGAAAATATGGTGGAACTGGGCTAGGGCTGACGATTTGTAAGCTATTAACCGAATTGATGCATGGTGAGATACATGTAGAGAGTACTATTGGGCAAGGTTCTTTATTCAGGGTGACATTACCTTTAGAGACCGTAAAAGAGACGCAATCTGAAGAGTTAACACCAATGAGTGGGTCGATGTTAATTGTTGAAGATGACCCAATTTACCTAGAGGTGAGTACCAATATTGCCTGTTCTTTGGGGCTAGAAGTGACGGGGGCTGCCAGTGGAAGCGAAGCCCAAGTACGTTTGTCGGATTCGCAATTTGATATCTTATTATTAGACTGGGTGCTGCCCGATTTTGAGGCCAATGAGCTTCTCAAAAAACTCGAAAGCCTCAATTTGCTGCCAAAGAGGGTAGTGATTTATACCGCACACACTGAGGAGTTTATCAAAACAGATTTAATCTACCCAATTTTGTACAAGCCACTCTTAAAAAGAGACTTAATTGATGTGTTAACTCGGCCCTTAGAAGTGGTACATCAGTCGGTTGACAAAGGGGAGATAGCACATCAGCACCGTGCAGGTACGCCATCGTCACAAGCCAATGGTGTGGCATCTTCTGATATTTTACAAGGCTCTCAGCTTAAGGTGTTACTGGTTGAAGACAATGAGATCAATCGAATTGTGGCGTTAAAGCTATTAGGCCGGATTAATGGGCTGGAGGTCGAGGTTGCCATGAATGGTCAAGAAGCTGTGGATATGATCAACAGCTGCGACGGGGCGTACGATATGGTATTTATGGATATTCAAATGCCGGTTATGGATGGAGTTGAGGCGACCAAAGAGATTAGAAAAACCTACGGTTCAGAAGTGCTTACTATCATTGCGCTAACAGCAAATGTGATGCAATCAGAAATTGATAAATATTTTGCAATTGGCATGAATGGGCACCTTGGCAAGCCATTTAAAATGAGTGAATTGGAAGATGTGTTTAAGCAACATGCCGATCTGGCAGATCAGTAATCTGGGGATTGAACTAAAAAAGCAGCCACATTAAACGTTACGTCGTCATTAGTAAGGGCATAATGTAGCTACTTTAAATCTTCATTTACTTTTTTAGTTAGCGCTGCTTAAGTTCAAGCATTTCTTTCATTCCGTACAGACCATATATATGCTGCATCGCTTCTTCAGTAGCTTGATTGACAGACTCAATGATTGGGTTTAATCCTGTACCATCTACCGTGGTTCTGAATGGTCGCTCATTAGGTGTAGTTTGCAGTAAGTTCAATACTGCATCCGCGACCATTTGCGGGCTAGGTGCGTCGTCTGCATCGTGCCCTTGCTCGGTACCAGCCCACATTTGTTCTGGTGCATCTGCGAATTCACCATAGCTTTGAGTCGCTTGCGTATCGCTTGACCTTAATAAGTTTGCACCAAAATCAGTGCCAAACCCGCCAGGTTGAACAATGAGAGATTGAATGCCGAATTGGGACAACTCGACTCTGTAGTTTTCAGCTAAGCCTTCAACTGCATGTTTGGTCGCGTTATATGAGCCAAGAAATGGTAAAACGAACTTTCCGAGAATACTCGACACCTGAATTAATGTACCACTGCCGCGTTGTTTCATATGCGGCAATAGCGCCCGAGTCATTCTTTGTACACCAAAAACATTGATATCAAATACACGCTTAAAGTCGTCTATATTAAAGCTCTCTTGCCAGCCTAGTGTGCCCACACCAGCATTATTAATTAAGATGTCAATTTTGCCAGTTTGAGCGAGTGCCAATTCAACACCAGCAGCTACACTTTGCTCATCAGTGACATCGATATCGATGATCTTAATACCCTTGGCATTTAGCTCACTAGCAATAGAAGCGTTGCGACCTTCAGGGTCGCGCATAGTACCAATGACTTGGTAGCCTGCGTTAACTAAGGTATTGGCGATTAGGTAGCCAAAGCCACTGTTTGAACCGGTTACTAAAACAGTTTGTGTCATGATTTACTCCAAAAAATTGTATGATTAACGTGTCAATGCAGTTGGTTTAGTCCAGCTTACTTATTAGCGCTTTGGCGACACCGACTGAAGATTTGTTGTTTTGGCCTGTGATTAATTCTTGGTCTATGACAATATGTGGCTGCCAATCTTGTTCACCGCGAGAATATTTACCGCCCGCTTTGGTTAGTGCATTTTGAGGCCAGTAGAAGAGTTCATCACCACCTAAGTAATATTGAGTCGCAACAGTTTCTTCAGAATTACTAAAAGTCGTCATCTTGTAGCCATCATATACCCAACCTGCGGCAGCTTTTGCTTTACCGTCGGACTTCATTTGCTGTTCGAACTGTTTGGCATTGGGTAAAGCAGACAGCAATGCAACAGGCCCATGACAAACCAATCCGGTTGGCTTTTGTTCAGCGTTGAAATGGCGTAAAAACCCGCCTAGTTGTTCATTTGAAACTAAATCGCCCAGTGGTGCATGGCCACCAGGAACAAACACTGCATCAAATTTCTCCACGCCAATTTGTTCAATTCGAGAGAAGCTTACAACTGGACTATGAGTTTTGTCGTCAATCATTAGCTGATTAAATAGCGCTTTGTGTGCGTTGTAATTTGCTCGGCTTACATCTAAAAAATGATCAGGGGTATCTGAAACTGGGTCCAATCTTGGCGCCATGCCTTTGGGCGAAGCGAATGTCAGTGTGTGCCCTGCTTCTAGGAATAATTTTACTGGTTCCATGAGTTCGTTTAGATACACGCCAGTGTGATAATTAGTCCCATTCTTTAAGGTCATTTGAGCTGTGTCCGACATCACAATTAATATTTCATCAGCGAAAGTCAGCGGGCTGATTGTGAGTGCCGCAGCTGCTAACAGTTGTTTCATTTTCATAAAGGTTTCCTAATATTCTGTGTTTTTCGAGATGTGGTCAGAATAAGGAAATGAGCTTCATTAATGAAATTAATAGCTGTAATATTGTTATTAGTATTATTAATGGTTGGTGGTGATGAGTAACATTTCAGATGTCGAATTGAATCAATTAAGGTTACTGCAAATTATCTTTGAGACTAAAAACCTAACGCGAGCCGGAGAGAGGGCGGGCTTGACGCAATCTGCGGTGAGTCATGCATTAAAAAAGCTACGCCATAGCTTTAATGATTCTTTGGTTATTCGACAGGGAAACCAATTGGTCCTAACCCCAAGGGCTGAGGCCCTTAAACCTCAACTAGCGCGTTGGCTAAATGATTTTGAAAAGCATATTTTGCATCAAGAGCAATTTGATTCGGCGACTTCATCCCGCGTTTTTTATATTGCAACCAGCGATCTCGTAGAGCAGATGCTAGCTGGGCCATTATTGACACACTTAGGTCGTATTGCCCCAAATGTTCGAGTGGTGTTTACCAAATTGGACAAACGCGGCTTTGCTAGTCAGATAGAAAGTGGCGAAGTTGATTTTTCAATCAGTGTCATGGAGTCAAACCACCCTAGTCTGATGGTTAAAACGTTATACCGAGATGAATTTGTTTCTATTGTTCGACATGGCCACCCGCTTTTACAATCGTCGGATAAGGTGCAAGCGTTTTGTAATTTCCCACATGTTTTAGCGGGTACCGGTAAAGATACTAGAGGAATGGTAGATGATGCTTTGGCGGAAGTTGGTTTATCTCGCACAGTTCAATACAAAGTTGCGAACTTTTCGAGTGCGCCTTATATCGTTGAAGACAGTGATGCGATATTCACTGCACCACGCAAATTTATTCACGCCATTGCCACTCGATTTAACGTAACGGAAATTACAACGCCCTGTGCAATCAGTGGGTATGCAATGAAAATATATTGGAACATCAGAAACAAAGATGACCAAGCGATTAACTGGCTGCGGGCACAAATTGTCGAAGTTACTAAAGCCCACTAAAGGCGCCAGTCCTTTTGTTTGGTTACTAGGCGCAATTTTCTTTCTAGGTGTAACTTGGTTGATTATTATCATTAAAAATTAAATAGGGAATGTAAAATGCGCACCATTTCAATATGTAGTTTATTGCTTCTTGCAGGTTGTTCGAGTCACCTATCACAGCACAAATTTGATGAAGATAATTGGCGCTATGCCACAGATCCACACGGCAGTCAGGTTATTTTAAGTGAACCATTGGTGCAAGGTGAACGGGTGAAGATCGCGTTTGATAGAGTCCCGAGGGTAGATAAGGCAAACAACTCTTGGGTGGAGCTGATTTACGATATACCCGCTGGTGACTTAACTGGAATATCGAGCATAGAGTTAACTTATCAAAGTGACAAGCCTTTGGTAATCAAGCTTTCGCAAAAAGAATATGGTGGGGAAGGAGACAAGAGCTACGCCCACTATCAAGTTGTGTTACCAGTGGCTTTAAACCCAACTTCGAAAAGCGTAGAGCTGGCAAACTTCAATCGCCCAAGTTGGACACCAACTTGGTCGAAGGATCAAGGGGTTATTAAAACTTCAGTTTCTGCGCTGTATTTTGTACCAGACTTGACCGACAAAGCTGGCGGTCAAGCACAGATGACGATTCATAAGCTGGTTTTGCACTAGTTAATTTTGTCCTAATAACAGTGCTTTTTGCTCCGTAAATAAGTCCACTAATTGCGTTTTGAAGGCGCGGATCCGGGCAACTTCTCTTGAGTCATGGTGGGATAGCATCCATATATCAAAAGCGATGTCAGGTGTACATTTTGGTACTCTGATTAACCCTGCTGTTTTATCACCGATGAAGCAAGGCAAGCGGGCAATGCCCATGCCTGATTTGGCCGCTTCCACTTGCATTGCTGAGTGGTTTAAGCGGCACACAGTTCCTAGGTGTGCAAAAGGTGACGATTTAATCCAGTCCGGATAGCGTCCCAGCTCTCCCCAGCCGATAAGCTTTGCCGTACTTTGTTCCGACCAAGGATCGTGCGCGGTTAAATAGGTTTTAGTTGCGTAATAGCATGTGGCTATTTTACCTACCATACGACCAATTAGAGGCTCTGGTGGCATCATATTAGTTGGCAAAATACGCAGTGCAATATCAACTTCTCGGTCATTTAAATCGATGACTTGGCTGGAAAGTATCACTTCAATGTCAATATCTGGATAAGTTTGGCTAAATGTGGTGATCATAGGCATCAGCAAGTGGTTGGCAATCGCATCAGAGGTGGTTACGCGAATGGCTCCACTGAGTTGTGCATCTAACCCCTGAATTAGGTTACAAGCTGCGCCAATGGAAGATTCGACTTGCTCAGCAAAATGCACTAAGGTTTCCCCTTGCTCTGTCAATTTAAACCCTGACACGCCCCGTTGAAATAATTTTGTACCTAAGCTTGTCTCTAACTGATCGATACGCCGTGTAACGGTAGAGTGGCTTGCTCCTAACAATTGAGCAGTCGCACGGGCGCTGCCGCTTCTAACCATGGCTAAAAAGTAATGAAGATCCTGCCAATTAATGTTCGATTTTTGCAACATGATGTTCCAATAATATCTGTATCGTAACGTTTTTAGTCCGCATATAGTTACACCAGATATTAATTATGGCAACCAAATAAACGGTGGACTCCTACATGAACGTACACAACAAACTGACAATCAATTCACCTGTCGAGCAGGTCTGGAAAATCATTGCAGAAGACTTTGCTAATGCTTACAAATGGATGAGTGGTGTGGTACACAGCTACGAAATAAATCATGGGTTAAAAGGTGAAACCCCAGTAGCAGGACGCGTTTGTAACCTAGAGAGTCACGAAAATCCCTTTCATGCTGTCGAGAACATACTGAGATACGATGAAGCTGAGCATACCTTGGTTTTTGAAGTAATCCCAGTCAAAGAACGTGGACCAAAACTGCCAATCGTGAAAAACAAAGTGACCATTAAACTCACGCAAGCTAAAGACGGGAGCACGCAAATCCATTGGCATAGTCATGTCACACTAAAGCTTGTAGGTAAGTTGCTTTATCCCGTTTTGAAACTAGGTCTATATAAGGCGTTTTCGAATATTTTGCAGGACTTAAAGGTTTTTGTAGAAACTGGCTATCCAAGCAAGCGTAAAATCAGCTCAGACAAAAAGCTTCTTAATGCGGCTGTGTGAGGCTGATTAAAAGGGTTAGTTACGTCCATGGCTAGGTAGAGTCTGACTAATGCACACTCAAGACTAAGTACATCTCACAACTTAGGGTTGAAAATTCACAGTTTTTGACAATGATTAAAAGACTGAGTACTCGCCTAAGTAACAAGCTATGCTGTTCAGGTATGCGTGATTTTTGATTGCACAATGCCTGGCATTGGAAGACAAGTCATTGCTTTTTGCTGTTAAGTTGTTGAGGGTTGTGATTGATGTTTTGCCTGTGCTTTTTGTTATGCAGAAAATAGTTGGGCGATAATGAGTATAAAGTATCGTCCGACGCCATGGTTTTTGCCTGCAGTCTCTGCATTTCTCGTGCTGGCTATTTTGCTCTATTTTAGTGTTCGAGAGCAGTCTAAATTGATAGACAAAGAACTATACGAAATTAAAGAGCAGCGTGCTTGGCAAGCTAGCTTTATTGCTGAACAAATTGAGCAGCGACTTCGTTCTGCATCGGCTTCTTCTAATCGCTTGGCCAAGACTCTGCAAACACAGTTAGCGCAACATAAGCATAATGCTGCCCAGAGCTTGGCGAGCATCACCCAACCTTACCCTGACGGCTCTGTCCGAACACGTAAATCACTATTTAATGGAGTGCAGCAAGCAGGCGTTTACTTACCAGTTGGCGTGTCTTTGACACCTGAAAAGTCCCGCTACCTTATGGTCGCAAAAGAAACGGTTGAGGCGTTTGGCCAAGGCGCGCTGTCGAGCCCATTTTCTGATACTTGGTTTATGAATGAAGATGGTGGCATCGTCATTTATTGGCCTCAGGAACCAGATTTTGTTTTTAAGGCACAACAAGGGTTTAGCTACTTAGGCAGTCAGTGGCTGATCCCTGATGCGTCACCTACTACTTATTGGACGCCCTTAATCAAGGACCCAATACCTGATCTCTGGATGTTGTCTGCGGTAACGCCCATTTATGTAGAAGGGGCTTGGCGTGGTTCTGTGGGTCACGATATTACATTACAAAGCCTGCTTGATAATGCCAAACTGCTAAAAGGGGAGCAACAAAGCGAGTTTATTTTGCTTAATGACAAAAACTATATTGTCGCCTCTGATATTGATGGCTTGCTTGAAGAAAACAGCGATCGAAACTTAGAAACCCAGTTGATGGTGAGTGACTGGCTTGAGGCTTACCGGAGGCTGTGGTCACACAGTGAATCATATTTGGTCCATAAGCAGCGGCTTTACACTTTATCTACGATTGACTCACAAGGGTGGGTTTTTCTAACTTCAATGCCCCTTCAACCAGCCACAGACAAAATAGAAAGTGCATTTACGGCGTTACAAACAATGGCGTTTATTAGTATTGCAGCTGAAGTAACCATCTTAACCTTATTATTTGCATACTTTCATCGACGCAATAAAGCGTATGTAAAGCACCTTAAAGATGCGTCACAGTCATTGTCAGAAGAAAAGCTCCGTTATGAGACTCTGGTTGATAAGATCCCGTCGATTGTTTATCGCTGCAAAAATGACAAGTACTGGACAATGCTCTATCTCAACGGCGCAGTGGAATTTGCCACAGGCTATCAGGCGGAAGATTTTATAAATAATAAGTCTTTGGCATTTGCTGACATAATTTATCCAGACGATCAGGGGATGGTTTGGCAGGTAATCCAAGAGGCTTTAGCCGCGAGTGGGCGTTTTAAGGTGGTATATCGTGTCATTCACCAAAATGGCCAATTGCGTTGGATGATTGAGCGGGGTGGATATAGTGACAATCAATTGCATATTGAAGGCGTCATTACAGATATTACTGAGCTAAAAGAAGCTGAGCAGAAACTTAAACTTTCGAACATGACGCTAGATGAGAAGGTCGCTTTAAAAACGGCTGAGTTACAAAGTGCAAATCAAGAGTTGACAGAAAAAACCGACAAATTACAAGACTCTTTGCAGACATTAAAACAGACTCAACATGAATTGATTGAAGCTGAAAAGATGGTATCAATGACCAGTATGGTGGTAGGCATGGCCCATGAAATTAATACGCCGCTAGGCAACATTACCACGGCGGAGACCACGATTTCTTCCAAAGTCGAACAGCTTTTACATGCCATAGAACACGATCAACTTAAGAAGTCTGAGTTGTTAAGCGGTCTAGAGGTTATTCAGTTGAGTTTAGAATCTAACGATGCGAGTTTGAAAAAATTGCTCAGTTTGAGTGAGCGTTTCCAAGGATTGCACTATAGCCACGACGTGAAACTGGAAAGGGGGTCATTTCAATTGGCACCGCTATCGCAGAAAATTGTTGAAAAGTTTGCTGCGACTTTAGGGAGAAAAAATATTCAGCTGGATATGAATGTAGAAGAAGGGGTGTGTTTAACTGGGTCGATAGAAGCCATCGACGAAATACTCACAAAATTGATTGAGAATTCGTTAAAACATGGCTTTTCATCACATGACAGTGGCCATATTTGGTTAGATGCATACGCAGATATAGACTTACAATCGATTATAATGACTTACCGAGATAATGGCAGCGGTATTGCACCGAGTATCGAAGAGAATATTTTTATTCCGTTTGCGTCACAAACATTAAACCAAGGCGGTGGAGGACTGGGATTAAGTCGAGTTTATAACATTATAAAAACGGAATTTGACGGTAAAATTGAATTGCAAACGACTGCTGAGCAACCTGGTGCGTGCTTTGTGATTACATTACCATTAGCGCAATAGGTTCATATTTCCGACCGTCTGTTTTTCTTTTTCTCACTTTTTATTGTCACAGTTTCTTCAGTCATCGGGACTATGTAGGTAACCTATTAAAAAAGGATATGTATGATTATGTTAGTTTCGGTATATCAGTCCCAACTATTGGTTGGCAAGGAGGTCGCATGAGCAATGTGGATACGCAACTAGAGCAATTGGTCCAACTGGCTAAAAAAGGAGATGAGCAGGCATTTACACAACTTGTTGAAAGACTGTCGAATATTGTTAGCAGTGTTGCCTTAGCCATAACCAAAGATGTGTCTCATAGTGAGGATGTGACTCAAAAGGTTTTTATTAAGGTTTGGCAAAAGCTCAGTGAGCTAAAAAACAATGCCAGCATCTTACCTTGGATACGTCAATTGACACGTTTCACAGCACTTAATCACCTAAGAGATATGGGCAACGGCTGCACTGATACTATTTCGGCAGAACAAGCTGAGATGCTATTAGCAAAATTGGCAGATAAGGGGGCACATCAAGATCGTTTGCTCATTCAGCAACAGCAAAATGCGGTACTGAATCATTTATTGGAAGCGCTACCTGATGAAAGTCGTGAAGTGGTGGTGCTGTATTACCGGGAAGAGCAAAACTCGCGTTTAGTCAGTGAATTGCTAGGGATCAGTGAGTCACTAGTAAGGAAGCGTCTGCAGCGAGTTCGCTCCTTGCTCAAAGAAAAGATACTTGATCAGTATGGACAAGTGATACTGGCAAGTGCACCGGTAGGGCTTTCTTCAGCGGTTGTTGCATTGAGTATCACAGCCTCCCCTGTGGCGGCTGCTTCCACAGGTGCTTTATTGGCTGGTGGACAGAGTCATTGGGCTGGTAAGCTACTGGCTATCATGGGCGGCGCTGTATTCGGCGGCGCCGCAGCCTTGCTTGCAAACAACTACAGCGCGAAGCGTGCACTGTCTTTTTTTGACGACGCAGAAGTGATTAAGCGGTTAAATAGAGAGCGCGTGATGACCAATATATGGATTGTGCTCAGTGTGATTTTGATGAGTATGGCCTACATCTACACCTCAGGCTGGCTGATGCCTGTTTTGAGTTTTGTTTTCTTGCTTGTAGGTGTCACCCGTTTCGTATTTAGTATGGCCATGGCAAACCGACAGCGCCTACTCAAAGAGGCAGAGTATGATGAACACGCTTATCGACGCCTTGCTACGCAGCAAAGAAATGGCTTGCTCGGCTTAGGTTTAGGGGTGGTAGGAGGTGCCTCCGGCTTGGTGGTTGGACTGATACAAAGTGGTCGTTTTACTCAACTTTTGTAGTGCTAAATGCGTCAGTCTCAGTAAACATCCGGGGCTGATTGCATACCTTTAATTCACTGGCTTTGCGCTTATTTAAGACTGTTATAAACCGCTAAAACGTCCTCGGGCTCAGCACGAGAGGTATAGTCTTCTTCAATAAACACATATTGAACCGTACCCGATGTATCAACGATATAGGTTGCGGGAATTGGCAGAGCAAATTCTTTTCGGGCTGTGCGCTCAGTGAGATCAACCCCCCACTTTAATAGCACTTGTTTGAGTGCGTCATTCACTTCATATACTAACCCAAATTTTTCCATCACAGTAAAGCTGGGATCGATTAAGACAGGAAAGCTAAGGGCATTATCTTTTTGAACTTGCTTGGTAAAGCTTGGAATTTCACCGGATACTGCTATGAGGTTTGGCATTAGAGGCTGCTCTTTGATGAGTTGCTCCCAAGCCTGTAACTCTAGCATGCAGTATGGACACCAACCGCCACGAAAAAAGGTAATGATCAGAGGGCGCTGCAAGAGAGAATGTAATGATACGGCCAAACCATTATTGTCATAGAGGGTACCATTAGGCATTGCTTCTGAGATTTGTGGACTTGCTCTTAAGGTACGCTGCTCTTGAAGGAGTGAAACATTGCGACTAAGGGTCTCTAATATCTCCGCTGGTGCTGACTTTTCATAGGAATGTTTAAATTCATTTAATGCTTGCGCAAGTGATGCCATTACTGTGCACTCGGGATAATTCTACTTGATTTGCTAAGTGTAGAGGGTGCATCTAGTTTCAACAATGTTGGTATGTCGTATGATAACTCCATACAGGCAAATTCCCATGTACAAATGAGGTGTGCTCCCTTATGCTGTTTTTCATTTGTGTATAGGTAAGTAAATGATTTTAGACTTCAAGGATCTTTCCCCAAATCGGATCTATCACACCTTAACCCAGACCGTTGTGCCAAGGCCCATTGCGTGGGTCCTATCGAAAAGCCCACACGGGACATTGAACTTGGCGCCATTTTCTTATTTTACTGCTATCAGTTCTGACCCTGCTATTTTAATGTATGCGGTGGGTCAAAAACCAACAGGCGAATATAAAGACTCAGTTGTGAATGTAGAGACAAACAATGAGCTGGTTATTCATATAGCTGACAGTGAATTGGCCCATGATGTAACACAGTCGGCGGCAACTTTGCCTAATGAAGCGTCCGAACTAGATTTACTGGATCTCAACTTGGTAGAGTTTTCCGATTTCAGTTTACCAAGAATTGAAAAAGCAAAAGTCGCTTTTGGTTGTAAGTTGCATAAGGTCGTCGAAATGGGGGAGCTGCCCATGAAGTTAGTATTTGTGGAGGTCACTAAAGCATACATTGATGATGAGATCATTCAGCTTGATGACAAAGGTCGCAGTAAAGTCGATGCGCTTAAACTTGACCCACTCGCGCGTCTAGGTGGAGCTGAATATGCCAACCTCAAGGAGGTATTTAAATCTGCACGGCCACAATAGCCGTGCAGTGAGGTTTGGGGTGTTATGCACCCCACATAGCCATTACTTATCGAAAGTTAACGGTTACTTCTTCAGAGCAAATATCGCCAAACTGGCACACTTTATAGGTGTAACTAGTTGCCGCAGCATTGCGAGAAAAGTCACGGTATTTACCCGTGTTATTTACCGTTCTAATTGCTTCGCCGTCACGGTAAATCGTTACTTGGTCGGCACTTGTGCCTGTCCAAGCTAACTCAACGCGAATTGAACCAAGGCGAGATTTATTTACTCGTACAACCTCTAACTGAGGGTTATCAGAGCTAACAGATACAGTTTGAGTCGTTGTATTTGTATTACCCTGACTGTCAGTTACAGTCAGTGCGACTTGGTAATCACCCGATGCTGCAAAAGCATGAACAGGGTTTTGCTCTGTACTCGTATTGCCGTCACCGAAGTCCCATGCTCTGCTAACAATGTCGTCATTCGAATCAGTACTTGTATCAGTAAATGTAACGTCTAAACCATTTTTCGTGAATTCAAATCCTGCAACTGGCGGTACTTCAGAAACTTCGCCAATACCTGTTAAAGTAATAGACCAGTTGTTCAAAGTACCTGAATCTAGGTTTGCATTGTCAACAACTTTTAATAGCCAATCACCCGCTGCTGTTTCACCGTTGAAAGCATCAGAGCTAAAGCTGTCTACGATATTATCTGCACTGCCACCGGCTCTGTTGTGCAATGTTGCAACAGTCCCTGCAGGAGATGTTAAGGTAACCAGTAGATCACCAATATAAGTATGGCTGATGTTAAGTGCAGTGCTGCTGCCAAAGATAGTTACATCATCGGCAATGGTAATTGTTGATGTTACCCCTGCTTGATCATTATCTGGAATATCAACACTGGTGGTGTTGTCATAGACGAAGTCTCTCAAGCCCGTAGGTAGTACATTTAAGGCAAGTTGCTTTTGCTGATTTAGCTCACCAGAAACAGCATCAACCGTGAAGTTGTAGCTACCCCACTGAGTCTCAGCAGTCGTCGCAACGCTCAGTACAGCCGTTTCGCCCGGAGTTACCGTTGTTTTAGACAGGGTTACACCATTTAGGCCACCTGTTGCAGATAGGTCAATGTCACCTTGCCAGTTTGCAACGGAAGTGAAAGTGAGTTGATAGTCAGCTGTTTGTCCAGCAGTGATCTCTTGAGACACTGGAGTAGCGACCACTCTGAAGCCAGGTGTAGGGTCTGCATCGATTAACATTTGATGAGCATCTAAGCGTTTACCTGAAACTGTTTTGCCATCTAATGCTGCAATGCTTTTACCCGATTGCATTAATAATTCTTTAAGCTCTAATGTCGTAAGGCTCGGGTTAACAGACAATGCTAAAGCAGCTGCACCGGCAACATGTGGTGTTGCCATTGACGTACCAGAGAAAGAGGCATAGCCACCGCCTGGAATCGTTGAAAGGATGTCACTCCCCGGTGCGCCCATATCAACAGAAGTTAAGCCCCACTGAGAGAATGACGACATTGCATCTGTATGTGTTGTCGACGCAATAGCCATTACGCTGTCATGGTCGTAGCTTGCTGGGTAGCTTGGTGACAGGTCGTTGTCACGTGCACCATTACCGGCCGCAGCAACAAACAGAATACCAGCTTGTTCACTTGCTGTGATTGAGTCATATAGTGCCTGGCTGAAGCCACCACCACCCCAACTGTTATTTAGTACGCTGATATTGTGACCAGCATTTTTCATTGCAACCATGTAGTCGATACATTTGATTGCATCCGCTGTTGAGCCGCTACCTGAAGAGTTTAGGAATTTACAGCCGATGATTGAGACTTCATGGTTTACACCCACAACCCCTTCGCTGTTGTTACCTGTAGCACCAATAGTACCTGATACGTGCGTACCATGGCCTTGGTCATCCATTGGATCGCCGCTGTTAGTGATAGCATTTATGCCATAGACGTCATCAATATAGCCATTACCATCATTATCAATTCCGTCACCCGCGATTTCATTTGGGTTGACCCACATATTTGCTGTTAGGTCAGGGTGTGAATAGTCAACACCAGTATCAATTACACCGACAATCACTTCGCGAGAACCAATGCTAATATCCCAAGCTTCTGGTGCATTGATATCCGCATCGTTGGTTCCACCAGTTTGACCTGTGTTGTGTAAGCCCCATAGATCATCGAAACGGCTGTCATTTGGCAGTGCCATTGCTTTTACTGTGTAGTTTGGTTCTACATATGAGACAGCTGGGTGCTTTTCTAGCGCTTGAATAGCTTGCTTAGAGGTCATGCCATTGAGTTTGAAGTGAGCAAGGCGACCATTGAGGACATTTTTATAGTTGTCATCTTTTTCATCCGCATTGCTGTCTGAAATGCGTGCTTTAACTAGGCTACGCGCCTGTGCTCGCATTTCGGCAGTCGCGTCATTTTTAAATACGACGATAACACTGTCATCGGCTGTTTGAGTCGTCGTATTGATTTGTATTGCAGCGTGAGATGTGAATGCAAACAGTGGCATCAATGCCATTGTTAAAGCTGTAAATTTAGTTTTCATCATTCTTCCAAATGTTAGTTGTTCAGACTGTGTAGATGTATGACTACATAGCTACATACTTATGACTTCTTTAAGAACTGATGACGGCATCGTTTTGGGCAACGGATACCAACCTAATATACTAAATTGAGGTACAGCAAATTGAAATTAGTTCAATATTGAAATTTCATTATTTTTTGTGATTTTAAAGTCGTATTTTTTTGAGTGATTAATACTTTTTTGGTAATTGAGTACCTAGAATGCGTGAAAGTTTGCGTTATTTTTACTCATACTTTTTTTGTATACATTTTGAAGGGATGGCGTGTTTACTATAAAAAAAATTATAAGTTAATGATCTTTATTTAGTTTCCTAATCAAAAAAATTTCTCATTTATCTTCTTGTAGGAGCCAATTAGAGTGAATACGTGACTCAGTTTTTAGTTTACTCGGTACCGCATACTACCGTACTGAAATAGATCAAAAATTGGTGATTCAATAATTAAAGAACTTCTAATAAGAACAGGACGCATCTTGATTTATTTTCATAAATGCATTTTCCGAAAATAGGTCAAATTAATTCAATAATGCTCTTATATTGAATATCGGTTTACTAAAACTTAAGTAATGCTTGTTATGGCAACGACGAGGTTATTTGACGTTAAGTTTTGGGGCTGTGGGCATGTATTGGTAAATACTCAAATTTCAAACGCGAAAAAAAACACTAAGGAGAAAAGTGTGAAGTTTTCTAAATCATTAATTAGCTGTGCGTTGGCAATTGCATTCTCTCAATCTGTGGCTGCTCAAACCGTCGAAGAATCTGGTAAAGCTCAATCAACTTCAAATTTAAGTCAACTAGAGCGTGGTTTAACAACGGGTAATGCGCTTACAATCAAACAAGAAGCGGTAGTTTCAGGCAATACACTTGCGAGCTTCCAAGAAGGCACAAGTAATCAAACTAATGTCACAACAGTAGGTGACAACAATGAAACGGTGACGAACCAGTCTGGTACTCAGCATGCGATTATTGTCTCAACAACGGGTGATAATAATACGCAAAGCTATATACAAAGCGGCGAAGCTCACGGTGCTGAGTCAACTTTAACTGGTAACTTTAACAATATCGCAGTAGCGCAAAGTGGTGCTGGTCATCTAGGTATTGATAACGAAGTGACTAACTTAATTGTAGGTGATGAGAATGATGTACAGATTTCTCAAAGCTCAGGTGGTCACTGGTACTACAACAAAAATATGCAAGGTAACCAAAATGCGGTAACAGGCACGCAATCAGGTTCTTGGCATGAAATTCACATCGATAGTGTGTCAGGTGATCAAAATACCATCTCAACAACTCAGGATGGAGACTATAACAAATCTGAATTCAAGGCTGTTGAAGGTAATGAAAACGCGATTGAAGTATCTCAACTTGGCGACGATCACCGTATTGTTATCGAACAAGTACTAGGCAATGATAATGAGATTGAACTAGAGCAAAGCGAAGGTAACGATAACAGCATCGCGGTTGCAGGTATTGTTGGTGAAGACAACGACTTAAGTGTTGACCAAGAAGGCAATAACCTTCAGTTTGTCAGCGCTCTATATGAAGGTGACGACAATGATGTGACCGTAAGTCAACGCGGTGATGAGTCTGAAGTGACTATTGATGTTTCAGGTGACAACAATACATTCACCTCATCACAGCAAATTGGCAATCAAAACGCCTTATACATTGGCGCAATTGGTGACAATAACGAAGTAAATACCATTCAAACGGGTTCTTTAAACAGCACGCATATTGCTGTATTCAATGGCGATAACAATGATATTGATGTAGGCCAATACGGTAACGAAAATGAATTTGTATTCCAAACATCAGAGCCTGATCCTAGCATCGAAGCCAATGACAATAACATTTCTGTATTGCAGCGTAAGATTGGTAACAGTGCCGCTGTGACGATGGGTTATGTTGCAACAAGTTCAAACAATCAAGTTGATATTGCACAGACGGGTGATCTGAATGCGATTGACCTATTACTTGAAGGCAGTAACAACATGATTGATCTGATGCAAGAAGGTGACAACAACTTTATCGTAGGTATAGAGTCGAGTGGCTTTGTTGTGAGTGGTAACGATAATGTAGTGTCTATCAGCCAAACTGGTAATGGTAACCTGGTTGAGGGTGGTGTTGCTGGTAATGGTCAAAACCTAAGTATTACTCAGGTTGGTGACTACAACGTAGCAACAATCATTCAGCAGTAATGAGGAGGGGGCCATGCCCCCTTACTTCTTATGAAATCTTTATTCTTTATGCTTTTTTTAAGTTTGGCTTGCGATCAAGCTTATGCAAGGCAAATCACCGCTCATGAAGAGGATGAACTAGGTGGTTTAGTGATCGATCAGAGTATCAGTCGCTTTGGCTACCAGTTTTATTTTGATTTTTCTCAATTGTGGCGGGATGTTCCCAATACCTCTGGAGTTAACATCATTATCAAAGAAACCGTACTACCTCGTGCAGGAACTCGATTACAAGTATTGATGAATCGACGTGTTGTGTATAGCACAGCAATGGGCCGCCGAGGAGGTTCGTTGGACGATAGGGTTGAAACTGCGTTATTTGTCGTAATGGATGCAATGGCCAGTGAGCGATATCAGCAACGCTCTCCAGATTTAGCCGAAAGTGGATGGTAATAATGAAAACAATAACACTGACTCTTTTTTTATTTGTATCTAGCTGGGTATCCGCGACAGAAATTGTATACAAGCCGATCAACCCATCATTTGGTGGAAACCCTTTAAATGCCAGTATGTTGCTCAATAAAGCAAACTCCCAAAATAAACATCGGGCTCCTGTGATTGAAAAGTCTTATGGGGAGCGTTTTCAAGAGTCTTTGGAACGCACATATCTGAACCGTATGGTTCGAGAGATCTCAGACATGGCATTTGGTGATGATGTGGAAGACAGTATCTTCAATGAAGATTCGGTTTTTGTGAGTGGAGAGTATGAAATCCAAGTTATCACTAGTACGCCCGATTCGATCACCGTGCAGATAAAACACATTAATAATGGTGATACCACAATTATAGAAGTGCCGAGGTTTGGCTGATGCGAAGTTTAGCAGTATTTTTCATTGTGTTATTTCTATGTGGCTGCTCGCAGATGCAAGCAGTCATTCCACCTGCACAAAGCTTGCCGCAGGAGTTATCAGAAAGTCATGATTTTCAAGCGCTAAAAGCGTTACCTAAACCGCTTGGCAGGATCCCGGTGGCGGTCTATTCATTTCGTGATCAAACAGGGCAATACAAGCCCAAAGACAATGTTAGTTCATTTTCAACCGCAGTGACTCAGGGAGCAAACTCAATACTTACTCAGGCGCTCCACGAGACTGATTGGTTTATCCCAGTAGAGCGCGAAGGGCTGCAAAACCTACTTACAGAGAGAAAAATTACTCGAGCAGCAATGAGCGATGAGCAAAAAAATACGTCTCAGTTGCCACCTCTCACCATGGCCAAAATTATTTTTGAAGGAGGCATCATTAGCTACGATTCCAACGTTAAAACCGGTGGTTTGGGTATGGAGTACTTCGGTATTGGTGCTTCGGAGCTGTATCGTGAAGACGTGATTTCTATTTATTTGCGAGCAGTCGATGTGCGCACGGGTCAAGTGCTCTTGTCTGTTGCGACGACTAAAAAAGTGCTATCGATGGAAGTGAGAGCCGGTTTTTTCCGATATGTCAGTTATAAAAGGTTGGCTGAAGCTGAAGCCGGCTATAGTGATAACGAACCGATGCATATTTGTGTCACACAAGCGATTGAGAAGGCCTTGACCATGTTGGTCGAACAAGGGATCGAAAAAGGAGTTTGGTCAGCGAAATCAACGACTGCTTCGGCATCTCAAGGTGGTAGGGGCGCATAAAACGCCCTGCAATTTAATGACGTCCCATCGAAACCGTACTGGTATTTAGTGGGATGTGTTTTTGTGCCCAATTGGCCAACTCAATACGGTTTCTTGAGTTGGTCTTTTTGAACGCACTATAAATATGCGTTTTTACTGTATGGCTGCTGATATTCAAAGAGTCAGCAATATCATCATTTTTTGCGCCATTGGCGAGTAATTTAATGACCGACTTCTCTCTGGCTGTGAGCAACTCTAGCTCAGTATCCTCAACATCTTGGGGCAGAGAATGTGTTGTTTGTGGCAATTGCTTGATCAGCATATTAAACGCTTTTGAAATGGAAGTGCGACAAAACCACAACTCTCCGTTTAGCACACGTTGTATCCCTTTAAAGATATTTTCAACCGATGTGGTTTGATAAATAACCCCTTTAATATTAGCAAGCAGAGCGGTCTGCTCATTCACAAGGTGGGGCTGTGCATTAAACAATAGCACGTTGTGGTTGGATGCCAGTAAACGTACTTCTGCACTCAATAAATCTTGGCACTCTCGATGACTGATGTCGACCAAATATAAGTTGTGCGTTTCACGGCATGTGGTTTCAGGGAGGCGGGTATCAATTTTAATATGGTTACTGGTGGCTTCTAAGATTTTAACAAACCGGATGAACTCAAGGTCTTGAGTATCGGTTTCTTTGTGTGTCAAAACAAAAAGACTAACTTCCTTGTTACTTGCTTGTATCGCATTCATTCGTACAACAACCTCTTATTGTTCCTATTACTTTAAATATACATATTTTTCACAATAAGTTTAGCTTTAATTTTCATTTTGTTTTTTGCAGTATCAAGTGGTGGTTAAAAAGTCTTGGTTTTATGCCTATTGTAGGGACGTGGAGAGGGGAGTGAATAAGTTTCAAGTAGTTAGTCTATAACTACTTGAAACTTTGAGAATGACAGGCTAGCGGTACAGTCGTGACCAAGCACAAGTTTTGTAGCCATTCTTTTCAAAATAAAAACGGTAGCAGTTGTCATCGTAGTTGGAGTTACCAACGTCTATCCGATACCCGCTAATGTAGGTGTTATGTAAGGATATAAAGCGACCATTATAAAGTAGAGAGAAATGAACATGGGGACCGGTAGACTGGCCTCCTTGGCAAAGCGCCATAGAGCGATTGTTGGCATATCTACCCAACCATGCTCCCGCCGAAATATAGTCTCCACTACCGTATTGTAAATTGTCCATATGGTAGTACTGAGTGGCGTAACCACTTGAATGTGTGACCCGAATATTACAAGCTGAGTAGCGTGTCACAGTACCTCCATGGGCAGCTTGCACCCAGGGCGTGTTGGAGCCCCATCCACCAGAGCCGTTGTTAAAGTCTAATGAGGAATAAGGGTAGCCAGAACCCGTATTGGAATGTGCGCCGCCGCTGTACCAAGCATAGCCAGAGGGCCAAGGTAAATTCATTGAAAAGTTTACCTGTGGCGAAACATTTGCGGCTTCAAATCGTACTTGCTCTGGTGCAAATAAGTCGCTTGAAAATGTTGTTTTATATTGCTTAGCCAATAGAGCTAATGCGCTGTTGCTACCAAGTAGACTAGTAAGTGCTGCTGTTGAGGGGTTACTCTTCTCAGCTTTATGTTTTGTTGTATACAGCTCAAACGCATAAAAACGTTGGCTCAACTTTAATGCGATGTCTTCGAGCTGAGCGGCGAACCCCGTTTTTTTTGACCAATTTGCAAATGGGCGCTCTAGGGCTTCTTTATTTGGGTTGCTAAGTATTTGGCTCGCTTGCTCCATTAGTGCAAGCAGTAATTTGGGGTTGATACTGGTATGCCCTGCCCAGTGCAGGAGTACTTCTTGGTGTTCTACTAAGTGCGGAGCTGTACTGTATAGTACAGCTTGCCAATCCTCGTTGAGTAATTCATTGGTAAAAATAAACTGTGTTTCATCCACTTGTACAAGTGGGTTGATGGCAAGTGCGTTCACATCGGCCTGCTCAAAATGAAAAGGCGCTATGTCTAAGTGTTGGCCTTGTGCTGCGCAGTGTGCTGATGTGAATAACAGGGTACAGAGTGCCCCAGTGCTCAATTGTAGTTTCATGTTGTATCCTCTTGATTGTTTTTTGTACTGCCATGTACTGTATATCGGTAAGTAATAAATTTGTAAAATAAGAGTTAATGCACTAATGGCGGGGTTTTGTACAAAAATAGCTACAAATTGTTCGAATAATACACAAAAATGCAAGAGTATAGAGGGAAGAGAGTCAGGTTATGGCCTACTGACTCAATTTAAGAGCGTAGGCCTGAAATTAGTTCAGCAGGTGTTTTACTGCCCTGTAAGGCGTAAATATTTTTCAGCTAAGGTGTCTAAGCTTTCCTGATGATTTGGGTCTGGCTTTATGCAATCAATAGGACAAACACTGACACAGGTTGGCTGATCATAATGTCCCACACACTCCGTGCATTTATCCGGATCGATTTCATATACTTTACTGCCCATATAAATGGCCTGATTCGGGCATTCAGGATCACACATATCGCAATTGATACACTTGCTGGTGATGAGCAGCGCCATACTTATGCCTTTTTAAACGGGTTACGGGTATCTTCCTGATCACCCAAGTTACGCATCAAAATCGCGTGTTCAAGGTTGATATCCTCTGGCAGTGGGATTTTAACTATGTGGCCAGAGCCTTTGGCATCGTTTATTGACTCACCTTTTTTATTTTCCATGTGTTCCAAGTTAAAAGCGATGTTTCCTTGAGGCGTCATAAGCTCTAAACTGTGGCCAGTGCAGAACTTATTCTTTACATCAATTTCAACAAGACCATTGTTGGTTCTTCCTAGTACTTCACCCACAAATTGCTGTTTGTCAGACACAGAGTGCCCGTATTCGTAGTTTTGATAATCTTGATGTGCATGACGTTTCAAAAATCCTTCGGTATATCCGCGGTGAGCTAGGTTTTCCAAAGTGCGCATTAGGTTTGGATCAAATGGTTTTCCAGCCACAGCATCATCAATGGCCTTACGGTAAACTTGAGCGGTTCTAGCGACATAATAGAAAGATTTAGTGCGGCCTTCTATTTTGAGGCTGTGTACGCCCATTTTGGTTAACTGATCGACATATTGTACTGCTCGCAAGTCTTTTGAGTTCATAATATAGGTGCCATGTTCGTCTTCGAATGCTGGCATGAACTCTCCCGGCCGACCTTGTTCTTCAAGCATAAATACCTGCTCAGTTGGTTGGCCTTCTCCTAGAGTTGGGATAACGTCTTTTGGGTTTACCTTATGTACAACGTCTCCAAGCTCTGTCTCTTGACCGGGTTTAACGTCATAGCTCCAACGACAGGCATTTGTACAGGTGCCCTGATTAGGGTCGCGTTTATTAATATAACCAGAAAGCAGACAGCGTCCAGAGTACGCCATACACAATGCCCCGTGTACAAATACTTCTAGCTCAGTATTTGGGCAAAGCGCACGGATCTCTGCGATTTCTTCGAGTGACAGCTCTCGCGACAGAATGACACGCTCAATCCCTTGGTTAGCCCAAAATTGAACCGAGGCATAGTTTACTGCGTTTGCTTGCACGGATAGATGAATAGGCATATCTGGCCATTTATCACGAACGAGCATGATTAAACCTGGATCTGACATAATGAGCGCATCAGGTTGCATCGCAATGACGGGTTCAATGTCTCTTAGATAAGTTTTTACTTTGCTATTATGCGGTGCGATATTTGATACCACATAGAGCTTCTTATTTTGCTGGTGGGCTTCATTAATGCCAATTTCTAAGTTTGCTAAATCAAACTCATTATTTCTGACACGTAAACTATATCTAGGTTGACCCGCATAAACGGCGTCGGCGCCATACGCAAAAGCGTAACGCATATTCTTTAAACTACCGGCTGGTGAAAGTAGTTCTGGTACAAACATAACTAAACCTCATACATTGAACTGGGTGCAAGCCAGCTGCTGGGGATCTTAAAAAGCGGCGCAGTATAAGTGAGATTTTGCCGTGATATGTTGACTCAGATCAGGTTTAGCAAGGTGCTATCGTCACGCCAACTAAATAAAGCGGGTGCAAAGTGTAGGCTTTTAGTCATAAAGCGCGTATAATTCGCGCCCGTAAATATCAACAATTATTAATGGAGCTAAAAAGATGGCTTTAGAGCGTACTTTTTCAATCGTTAAGCCGGATGCGGTAGCTAAAAACCACATCGGTGCAATCTACAACCGTTTTGAGTCTGCTGGTCTTAAGATCGTTGCTTCTAAAATGGTTCACCTTTCTCAAGAGAAAGCTGAAGGTTTCTACGCAGAGCACAAAGAGCGTCCTTTCTTTGGTGCACTAGTTGAATTCATGACTTCTGGTCCAGTAATGGTTCAGGTTCTTGAAGGTGAAGATGCAGTTCGTAAAAACCGTGAAATCATGGGTGCTACTAACCCTGCTGAAGCGCTAGCTGGTACTTTACGTGCAGACTACGCAGACAGCATCGACGAGAATGCGGTACACGGTTCAGATGCTCCTGAGTCAGCTGCTCGCGAAATCGCTTACTTCTTCAGCGATGAAGAGATCTGCCCACGTACTCGTTAATATTGAGTTGAGCAGATAAAAAAGGGCTCTCGGGCCCTTTTTTAATCTCTTTTATTAGCTTGATCGTTTTTAAAAGCAATTGGGGTGTTTCTAAAAGCGATTACATTATTGCGATGTTTGATTGATTTTTGTACAATTGCGCGCTTTTATTTATGTTGTTCAATCCGTCACCTGAACTGAGGTTGTTTCATGGCCACGACTGAGAAAAAAATTAACCTATTAGATTTAAACCGCGAGGGGATGCGCGAGTTATTTGCTTCATTTGGCGAAAAGCCATTCCGCGCCGATCAGGTGATGAAGTGGATATACCATTTTGGCGTAGATAACTTTGATGATATGAGCAATATCAATAAAAAGTTACGTGCGAAGCTTCAAAGCCAGTGTGAAATCAGAGCGCCTGAGATCTCAGTAAAGCAGGTAGCAAGTGATGGCACTATTAAGTATGCGATGATCTTAGAAGGCGGACAGGAAGTTGAAACTGTTTGGATCCCTGAGAAAGAGCGTGCAACTCTATGTGTATCGTCACAAGTTGGCTGTGCGTTAGAATGTACTTTCTGCTCTACAGCGCAACAGGGCTTCAACCGAAACCTGAAAGTGTCTGAAATCATAGGTCAAGTATGGCGTGTGGCCACTGATATCGGCCTCCATGATGGTGATAGTACAAAACGTCCAATCACCAATGTGGTTATGATGGGCATGGGTGAACCCCTGCTAAATATCAACAATGTGGTTCCTGCTATGGAACTGATGATGGACGACTGGGCATTTGGTTTATCTAAACGCCGTGTGACGCTAAGTACATCGGGTGTTGTGCCTGCACTTGATATCTTAAAAGAAAAAATAGATGTTGCTTTGGCAATCTCACTTCACGCGCCCAATAACCCACTTCGCGATGAACTTGTACCAATTAATAAAAAGTATCCAATTGAAGAGTTTTTAGCTGCTTGTCGCCGTTATATTGATGGCTCGAAAGCAAATAAAGACGTCACAATTGAGTACGTTATGTTACAAGGAGTAAATGACAGTACTGATCATGCACACGAGTTGGTGCAAGTATTGAAAGGCACACCGTCTAAAATCAATTTGATCCCGTTTAACCCGTTCCCTGGCAACGAATACGGTCGCTCGAGCAATAGCCGCATTGACCGCTTTTCTAAAGTGCTACAAGCAGCAGGCCTGACTTGTATTGTACGCCGAACTCGAGGCGACGACATTGATGCCGCATGTGGCCAGTTGGTTGGTGACGTTGTAGACAGAACTAAACGCGTGGTTAGAAAGCAGCAAAATCAAGATAATGCAATTGCAGTGAAGGTCGGCTAAAAAATAGGTGAAACACGGTGGCTTTCAGGTAATATAGAGCCATCGTGTCTTGGCAAAAGGGTGGTTAATGCCTGCTTTTACTGATGTTTTACTCACTAAGCTAACCCGTGCGACAATTAAGCGTTGGCTCGTTGGGGCGAGTGTTCCTGTCATGTTACTTGGTTTAAGTGGCTGTGTGACTGAAACTCGCTACGCAAATAGCAACAAACCCGTAGTACAAAAGAAGACTGATAATCAAGATGCGGCTAAAACGCGCATTGCATTAGCTCTGCAGTACTTAGGTGCCGGCAACAACACTCAAGCCAAGTATAACTTGGATCGAGCCCTCAGCTTAGCACCTAAACTTCCTGAAAGTCATTACGCTCTTGCTTACTATTTTGAGCAAGTGGGTGAGAACGAAAAAGCCGAAAGTGCTTATATTCAAGCCCTTAAGTTTGGTCCGAATGATCCAAATACGCGTAACAACTACGGCACATTTTTATGCCGTATTGGTGAATTTGATAAAGCAACAGAGCAATTTTTCAAAGCAATAGATATTCCAAGCTATTTGCGAGTGGCTCAAAGCTACGAGAACTTGGCACTGTGTGCTTTGCGCCAAGACAACTTTGACTTGGCTTTAGACTATTTGAAGCGGGCTCTTGATCACAACTCCCAAAGGCAATCCGTACTAATTTTAACGGCTAGCATCTTTTACGCTAAAAGCGAGCTTCATAAAGCTGAAGATGTTTTGAAGTTGTATGCTAACAAAGGGTTTGTGTCAGCCAGAGGTATGTTATTAGAGCACTTACTGGTGTCGCGAATGGGGCGACTACAGTATGCGCAAGAGTTAGAGACTTTATTGTTACAGACTTATCCCCAATCGTTAGAAGCACAGTTAGTCCTGAACAAAACTGTGCATTTAAGTGAATTTGAACAACTCAAAGAGCAATATAGAACATCTCAGTTAGATAAGATAACCAATGTAGATGGTACTAAGGTCGTTGCGAATCCACAGATCAAAATTAAGCGCAAAACACCAAAACGCTTGGCAGACAAAGTTGATCAGTCAATGCCGCAGCCTTTTAGCGATGAACGAGGCGCTTCACACTCGTTAATTTCGGCGGTTAACGAACCTCAACCTACTCAAGTAAGTGCTAATACGCAGATCAAGGGTGAAGAGCCAGTTCAGCAAGCAGTGGTAAATTCAGACGTATTCATAACAGATTCACCAGCACCTCGTAGAGTGCAGTTTGCACCACCTTCTCGCGAAGATACTGAAGTTAAATTAACGCAATCGCAACAGCAAGTGCGTTTTGTGTCAGAAGCTCCAAAGCAAAATGCCGAACAGGTGGTATTCCATCGCACGGATCCAAGTGACATTGTATTTACGCCGCAGACACAAGCTACACCGCTAGAATCAGTCAGTGGTGAAGGCAGGATGCTTAATGAAGAGGTACTTATTCCTAAGGTACCTTCTCATCGAATTGAAATGGGCGAAAACCTATTTAGTTTGTCAGTAAAATATAATATTAAGCTGGAAAAGTTGTTAAAATGGAATGCACTGAGAAAATCAGACCGGCTGACAATCGGACAAGTAATTTATTTAAATGATCCAAATACAACGCATTCAATCGTAAAGGGGGAGTCATTGTTTGATATCGCCATTAAGCACAAGTTATTGATTGATGATTTAATGCGTTGGAACAGATTAACACCAGATGTTGCCCTTGAACCTGGGCGACGTATTTTAATCGTAGATCCAAACAACTATATTTTATGAACCAAGAAGAGATTGAAACCACGGCCGAGACTATATCTCTCGGTCAAACTTTAGCAAACGCAAGGGCCGAACAAAACTTGAGCCTTGAAGACGTTGCTGGCCGCCTAAAGCTTAATCATACTCAGCTTACAAAACTGGAACAAGATGACTATCACAGCTTAGGCCCAGAGACTTTTGTTAGAGGTTATATTAAGAGTTATAGTGCGCTGCTTGGTTTGGATAACGAGCAAGTTCTAAGCTTGTATCAAAGTCCCAATGTGCCAGAGCAAAAGCGCAATATGAAAAGTTTTTCGAGGCGCACAGAGAAAGAAGCGCACGACAGTAGGCTAATGATTGTGAGCTATATAGTTGCGATTGTGTTTCTGGGGTTGTCGGCGTTTTGGTGGTGGCAAACAGCCAGCACGTCAGATAACGTCGAAGAGGCCAGCTTTATCCCTGAAAGTACAAGCTCTTCAGCACCTCAGAGTCCGTCGCTTACTGAGCAATCTATTGATAATGCCCAATCAGTTGAAACAGAGGCAAGTACGGAAACTGTATCACCGGAGCAAAGCCTTGATACAAATATGCCTGTAGAGCCGAGCGCAGTGCAAGAGCAACAAAATAAGGTAGCTGCAACGAATGAATTAGCATCAGCGCCAGTTGAGCAACCACAATTAGAAACGGTTGAGGCGCCATCAAACACTTCAACATCGACGTCGAATGACTCTGAATTGACACCTCCTAGTCAAGTCGTGATGCATTTTGAAGAAGACAGTTGGGTTGAAATTTTTGATGCGACACAAGAGAGAGTAGCATTTGGTGTCAAAAAGGCAGGCTACACTATGACCGTAAGCGGCATTGCCCCGTTTTCCGTTGTGTTAGGAAAACATCAAGTAGTCAGTATTCAACTGGATGGTCAACCAGTTGATATTTCAGGGTTGCCTCGCAATCGTTTAGCAAAGTTTAATTTACCGTTAGCAGAGTAGTCGTCATGTTTTCAGAATCACCGATAAAGCGAAGAAAGTCCACCCGGATCAACGTTGGTAATGTGCCGATAGGCGATGGTGCGCCAATTGCCGTTCAGTCCATGACAAATACAGACACACTTGATGTAGATGCCACGGTTGGACAAATTCGTGCTATTCAAGATGCTGGTGCAGACATTGTGCGCGTTTCAGTTCCAACAATGGATGCGGCAGAAGCATTTAAAAGTATAAAAGAACAAGTGGACATTCCACTGGTTGCAGATATTCATTTTGACTATCGAATAGCACTAAAAGTTGCCCAATATGGGGTGGACTGTTTGAGGATTAACCCTGGTAATATAGGAAGTGAAGACCGTATTCGCGCGGTTGTAGACGCAGCTCAAGAGCGTAATATTCCAATTCGAATTGGTGTTAATGGCGGCTCTTTGGAGCGCGACTTGCAAGAAAAGTACGGTGAACCTACGCCTGAAGCTTTATTGGAATCGGCTATGCGTCATGTCGAGATTCTTCAGCGTCTAAACTTTGACCAGTTTAAAGTGTCAGTGAAAGCGTCAGATGTATTTTTGGCGGTGGGAGCTTATCGCCTTTTAGCAAAAGAAATCGACCAACCTTTGCATTTGGGCATAACAGAAGCCGGTGGGTTTAGAGCCGGTTCAGTGAAGTCCGCGGTGGGTCTAGGTATGTTGCTTGCTGAAGGTATTGGGGATACGCTACGTGTCTCTTTAGCAGCTGATCCAGTGCAAGAAATTAAAGTTGGCTTTGATATATTAAAATCACTACGTATACGTTCTCGAGGCATTAACTTTATTGCGTGCCCGAGTTGTTCTCGTCAAGAGTTTGATGTTGTTAACACCATGAACCAGCTAGAAGAAAGGTTAGAGGATATTATCTCACCTATCACGGTTTCAGTAATTGGGTGTGTTGTAAATGGCCCAGGCGAAGCGCTTGTGAGTGACTTAGGTTTGGCGGGGGCTAATCGTCGTTCAGGGCTATACATCAATGGTGAGCGTCAAAAAACACGTATCGACAATGACAATATTGTTGAGCAGCTAGAAGAGCAAGTTAGAGAGTATGTTGCGAAAAAAGAAGCGCAACCAACTATAGACGTAAAAATCATCGAAGAATAACCCAATTCGGTGGTTGAATTTATTTCGTTTACGTTTTAAGCGAGCAGGGTATAATGGGCGCATTTTATCGCACTGCATTCAGGATTTTGTTGTATCCTGCATTCGTAATTTAGAGAAAAGAATAGTTAATATTTAGGAATTTCAGTGGCAAATCAAATTAAGGCAATTCGTGGCATGAAAGATTGCCTACCGGGTTCAACTCAGATCTGGCAAAAAATAGAAACGACTCTCAGAGATACACTAGCAGCATTTGGTTATCAAGAAATACGCTTCCCTATTGTAGAGTCAACAGATCTGTTTAAGCGCTCTATCGGTGAAGTAACTGATATCGTTGAAAAGGAAATGTACACTTTTGAAGACCGCAATGGCGATAGCTTAACTTTGCGCCCTGAAGGTACCGCAGTGTGTGTAAGAGCTGGGATTCAAGAAGGTCTGCTCTATAACCAAGAACAACGCCTATGGTATATGGGACCTATGTTCCGTCGTGAACGTCCGCAAAAAGGTCGCTACCGTCAATTCTATCAGTTCGGTGTTGAAACGTTTGGTATTGCAACTGCGGATATTGATGCTGAACTAATCATCATGACAGCTCGTTTATGGAAAGCTTTCGGTATCAGTAACCATGTTCGTTTAGAATTGAACTCGCTTGGTTCTAATGAATCACGAGCGGCATATAAAGATATTTTGATTGCCTACCTTGAGCAGCATCAGGATAAATTAGATGAAGATGCAAAACGTCGTATGTATTCTAATCCTTTGCGCGTTCTAGATAGCAAAAACCCTGAGGTACAAGCGGTTGTTGTAGGTGCTCCGAAGCTTTCTGATCACCTTGATGAAGAGTCACAGCAACATTTTGCAAATTTATGTGAACGTTTAGACGCCGCTGGCGTCGAATACCAGGTAAATGAAAATCTTGTTCGTGGCTTAGACTACTACAACCGAACAGTATTTGAGTGGGTAACAGACAGTTTAGGTGCCCAAGGCACGGTTTGTGCCGGTGGCCGCTACGATGGTCTTGTGGAGCAACTAGGTGGCAAAGGCACACCAGCTGTTGGCTTTGCAATGGGCATGGAAAGACTGATTCTGCTACTTGAAGAGCTGAACAGTGTTGGTGAGATCCGTCGCAACGTTGATGTTTATGTTGCTGCAATGGGTGATGCTGCAAGCATTAAAGCGCCAGCACTTGCAGATCAGCTACGCGATGATATCAAGGGATTACGAGTGCAGGTACATGCCGGTGGTGGTAATTTCAAAAAACAATTGAAGCGTGCAGATAACAGTGGTGCAGTCGTTGCGTTGATTTTCGGTGAAGATGAAATCGCAAACGGCACGGTAACGATTAAGTACTTACGCGAACAAAAAGAACAAATAACTCTGCCAATGGCTGAGGCACAGGCACTGTTGGCCGAATTGGCTGGTTAAGAGGTTAGAATGGAAATTTATTCAACAGAAGAACAACAAGCAGAAGCAATAAAACGCTTTTTTAAAGAAAACGGTACATCTCTTATCGCAGGTGCGGTACTAGGTCTAGGTGGTCTGTATGGTTGGAAAGCCTACAACCAAAATCAAATTACATCTGCGGAAGCAAGTTCAGAAGCTTACAATCAGTTAATTGAAAGCGGTGAAGTATTGTCAAAAAGTGATGCTTTTCTAACTGAAAATGCAGACTCTAATTACGCTGTATTAGCTGCATTTGTAGCTGCAAAAGAAGCGGTTGATGCAGGTGAGCTTGAGCAAGCAGCGAGCAAGTTAACTTTCATTGCTGACAATGTTAAAAGCCCTGAATTAAAAGCTACGGCACTACTTCGTTTAGCAAGAGTACAACTTGCTCAATCAAAGCATGACGAAGCACTGGCGACCTTAGGTAAATCTATTCCTGCTAGCTTTGCTGCTCAAGTTGCTGAAGTGAAGGGTGACATATACCTGTCTACAGGCGACCAAGAAAAGGCGCGTGAGCAGTATCAAAAAGCGATTGATGCAGACGGTGCAGATAACAATGCGTTGTTGCAGATTAAGTTGGATGATTTAGCTAAAGCGTCAAACTAAGGAGTCGCCATGAAGAAGTTGACGATGGCCTCACTGGCGCTTTGTATGGCGTCACTTTTGGGTTGTTCTTCGAGTGATGATGAAGAAGAACTAGTATTACCGGAAATTGTAAATCAGTTTGAACCTCAAACGATTTGGCAAGAGTCACTGGGAGATGGCGTTGAACACTACTTTTCTCGCTTAACACCGACTACACACAATGAGCGCATTTTTGTTGCCGAACGAAAAGGCCGAGTTGCAGCTTTCGATACGAGCAGTGGCAAACAGTTGTGGGAAGTGGACACGCGTGAAGAAACATCTTTATGGCCTTGGGCTGATGATGACTCAGCAAAGCTATCTGGTGGTATTTTACAAGCTTACGGTAAACTCTATATCGGTTCTGAACATGGAGAAGTGATTGCACTTGACCGTGAAACCGGTGAGACGGTATGGCGAAAGTCAGTGCCAGGCGAAGCCTTGTCAACCCCAAGTGCTGGCGATGGTCTGATATTTGTCAACTTAGGTTCTGGTAAATTATTGGCGTTGCACCCTGACACAGGCGAACAGCGCTGGAGCTACGAACAAGAAGTGCCTGCGCTTACGCTGCGAGGCCTTAGTTCACCTACATCTGCAAATGGTGGAGTACTTGTAGGTGAAGAAAGTGGCAAACTTACGGTACTTATTGCGGATAGTGGTTTCTCTGCTTGGAGCACCGATATTGCACTAGCAGAGGGCTCTTCAGAGTTTGAACGCTTAGTCGATGTTGACACAAAACCTGTTGTATCCGGTGCGTATGTTTATACGATAGCGTATAATGGTAAGCTTGCTGCGCTTGATGTGCGTTCAGGTAACACCGTTTGGGACCGTGAATATAGCAGCTATCGTGATTTAACTATTGAATTAAATACCATTTACTTGGTAGATAGCGAAGGTGTGCTCTATGCTCTAGATAAAGACTCGGGCACTGAGCGTTGGAGTCAATCTGGATTACGAGGTTGGTATCTAACAGCCCCAGCGGTGGCTGGTGATTATGTCGTTGTTGGTGATCAGGAAGGTAATCTACACTGGCTTGACAAGAAAACTGGTGCTTTAGTTTCTCGACAAGAGTTTGATGATTCAGGCTTTTTCGTTGAACCAATCGTGGCGGATGGCAAGCTATTTGTCTATACCCGCGATGGTGAGATAAGTGCGATAAAAGTTCCTTAGTAGTTACTAAGTAAAAGATTTTGTAAGGCTTCGCACTGCGAAGCCTTTTGTTGTTTAAAAAAGAGGTAGTCTATGCTTCCTGTGATCGCTCTGGTAGGGCGGCCAAATGTGGGTAAGTCCACATTATTTAATCGATTAACGCGTACTCGTGACGCACTTGTAGCCGACTTTCCTGGTCTGACTCGCGATCGCAAGTACGGTCAGGCAGATTACGACGGCTATGAATTCATCGTTGTTGATACCGGTGGTATTGATGGCAGTGAAGAGGGTATTGAAACTGAAATGGCAGAGCAATCACTTCTGGCAATTGAAGAAGCCGATATTGTTCTGTTTTTGGTGGATGCTCGTGCCGGCATGACTGCTGCAGATCAGGCGATTGCCCAGCATTTAAGAAGACAGGAAAAGAAAAGCTTTATTGTTGCCAATAAAACAGACGGTATAGACGCCGACTCAAGCTGTGCTGAATTTTACCAGCTGGCATTAGGTGATATTCATCAAATAGCTGCTGCTCATGGTCGTGGTGTGACTCAGCTTCTTGAAGCAACACTTGGTCCGATTGTGGCGGAATTAGCGCAGCAAGAAGATGATATCGAGCAGAGTGATGATAGCATTGCCGAACTGTACCTTGAAGGCGAAGAAGCACCTGAAGAGGGCAAGTCAGGCTTTGAAGACAAACCAATTAAATTGGCGATTATTGGTCGTCCAAATGTAGGTAAGTCAACGCTTACAAACCGCATCTTAGGTGAAGAAAGGGTAATCGTTTACGATATGCCTGGCACTACTCGAGATTCAATTTACATCCCAATGACGCGTAATGATCGTGAGTATGTACTTATCGATACAGCCGGTGTACGTAAACGCAAAAAAGTAAGCGATGTCGTCGAAAAGTTCTCGGTTATAAAAACGCTTAAAGCAATCGAAGATGCGAATGTCATTTTGCTGGTTGTTGATGCTCGAGAGGGTATCTCAGATCAAGATTTAAGCCTACTAGGTTTTGCTCTAAACTCTGGTCGCTCTTTGGTGATTGCCGTCAATAAGTGGGATGGGCTAGACAACTATGTCAAAGAGCGTATCAAGTCAGAATTAGACAGAAGACTTGGCTTTATTGACTTTGCGCGCCTGCATTTTATTTCGGCATTGCATGGTACTGGTGTTGGGCATCTGTTTGAATCAGTAGACGAAGCATATGAGTCTGCAACAAAGCGTGTAAGTACTGCTATGTTACGTCGTATAATGGATATGGCTCAAGCCGACCACCAACCGCCATTGGTTCGTGGTCGTCGAGTGAAGCTTAAATATGCTCACGCCGGTGGTTATAATCCACCAAGAATCGTTATCCATGGTAACCAAGTACATGACTTGCCAGATAGCTATAAGCGCTACTTGATGAATTACTATCGTAAAGCACTTAATATTATGGGGACGCCGATAAAGATTGAGTTTAGAGAAGGTGATAACCCTTACTCAGGTCGCTCAAATAAAATGACGCTGTCGCAAAAGCGTAAATTAAGAGCGTTTACGAAAGAACAAAGAAATAAACCTTCATAAAAAAATGGCGCATTGTGCGCCATTTTTTATTGCCTTTTCTTGCCGTATCCATTCGATTATTTTTGTTCGAGCTTAAGTGGGCTTGGGCTAATTACTTTACGCTGCTCATTAATTATGCTTTATTAGTATTTATTTGCTTAACTTATTGTTGTGATGCATTTTCTTAAAACAGTCATTTATGTAGATGACGTAGAAGAAGTCTTAGATTTTTACTTTCAAGCATTTGGGCTCAGCGCGCATTCAGTGACAGAAAATGGTGATTATGGAGAGCTGGAAACGGGGACTGTGTTGCTTGCGTTTGCGACCCACCCTGTGGCTCAGTCTCAGTTTAAACAGACTTATATTCGTTCTCAGCCAAAGCAGCCAGCACTGGGTTTTGAATTGACCTTAGGTTGTGAGAATGTATCAAGCAGTTATGATAAGGCGGTTGCTGCAGGTGCAGAGCCACTGTCTGCACCAAGTCAAAAAGGCATACATACACAGGCATATGTACGCGCGATAGAAGGTACTTTAATTGCCTTAGTCAGCGAGTGCGCGAGCTAGGCTAACAGGCTCAATTTCAACGCAAACGTTGTCGTTATTCCAATTTATACCAATCAGAGCATTGTCATCTCTTAAATCTTCTACCCATTCATCAAGTAAAGAGTCCAAGTCAATAGCGATTGGTTTAAACTCTTCCCACTCATCTTTACATTGCTCTAAAGCCGCTGATTCATCAGCCCATAATAGAAGTACGTCAGATTCTTCAAATTGATTTGATTCAACAATCACGAAGCCGCCGTCTTCTGCTCCAAGGGCCCATACTTGCTCACTTTGTTTAACCACTGTTACAAAGTTGACTACTTCTGATTCTAACTCAAGATCATTCATATTATTTTACCAGTAAAAATTTAGCTGCGCGGATCCGTTTGTTGTGCAATAGCATGACTATTCCATTTCTCTAGATGAGCTTGCAATCCATGATGGGTTGATAAGTCAGCTAGATTTCTGAATTGGATCCAGTCTAACAGGCAGTATAAACTGATCTGTAAATACTCGCAGTTCAAAAAAACGTCTGTTGTACATTGCTTATCTAAATAGGTTAATGTTTCAGTTATGCGTTCACGCTGCAAATTAAAAAATAAAACATCCCCTTGTGTATCTAAATCAGAGCGTTGCCCGAGTAACATTTCTACAAGAGAATCATTACAAGCATTGATGGTTGTCAATAAATTCTCTTGGTCCCAGTTCAAGTGTGGGAGTGAAAATTTGTCTTGAAGATATCGAGCAATAGTATTGGAATCACATATCACTTGCTCTGCACAAATAAGAAAAGGAATTTTTCTAGCCGGGTTGTGCTCAATCAATATCTTGCGCTCATTAGGGTCGAAAATATTAATGATACGATACTCATAAGATAACTCGTGTAGTGAACAATACATTCTTAGTCGTCTTACATATGGAGAAGTATCGGAGCCATATAAAATCATGTGTATTCCCTTTTTAATGGTTTCTGGAAATCCTAGCATGACAAATCGCGATGCCAATGTATACGCATAATTTGCAAAAGGTATTGTTATTGAGAGGGCAAAGAAAGGAAGGTATGAGGGGTGGGCAAAACCAGAGAGCCTAGTTCGCCCAGAGCAATTTTAGTCTTGTCGACTTGTCACTTCTAGCAGGTGATAGCCAAACTGCGTTTGTACAGGTCCTTGGACTTCGTTTAAAGGGGCTGAAAAAACGACTTTGTCGAATTCTGGCACCATCATGCCCGGACCAAACTCCCCAAGTGCACCACCGTCTTGACCTGAAGGACAGTTAGAAAATTCTTTCGCCAGTGCAGCGAAGTCTTCTCCGTCATCAATTCTCTTTTTGAGTTCTAAACATTGCGCTTCACTATCCACTAAAATATGTCTTGCACTTGCTAATGTCATGTTCTCTCCATGCTTGCCTCAATTTAGTTCATACCTTATTCTAATTCAAAAGTATCAAAAACGCATGCTTTTACCTGATTTCCTTTTCAATCGCAGTGATAACTTCTTCTGATAGTGGTTTTGTTCTGCTACCAAAGCGTTGGATCTCTTTTCTGTCTGCTGAGACTAAGTATTTGTAAAAGTTCCACTTTGGCGAGCCAGCTTGTTCTCCTAGGTGTTTGAATATTGGATTGGCGTCATCGCCTCTAACGTCGCTGGTTGCCATCATGGTAAAGGTTACACCGTAATTAATAAAACAAACTTTTGCAGTATCGGCTTCGTCGTTTTCTTCTTGGAAAAAGTCATCTGAAGGGAACCCAATAACAACTAATCCTTTGTCTTTATATTTTTGATGCAGCTTTTCCAAATCTTCGAATTGTCCCGTGAATCCACAGTTACTTGCTGTATTGACCAGTAATAAAGGCTTGTCTTTAAACTGACATAGGTTAACTGTGTCTTTGGAGCGTAACTTTCTCAACTCAACGTTTGTGAAATCGTCGCAATTAGCGAACGACAATGGACTAGCAAGTGCGATCGCAACTGCAAAAATAGTTTGTTTTATCATGATGTTTTCCGTGTTTTTCTTTGTTATACGCTGGTATATAAAAATAGTTCAGTACGGGCTGAGGACATTTCAATCTGTTTTCGAAACACGTACTAATAGGCATATTTACATGGACAGTTTAATTGACCTTTTTATTACAATAAAATTTTCTTTGCTTTGAATTATTTGAACTACACTGGATCTTACTATGGATACAGGACGTTACTATGTCGAATAAGGTTTTGATCATAGATAGTAATAGTGTTTTAGCAATGCGCATTAAAGTACTATTTGAGCTATTGGGCAGCGAAGTTGAGCATATTCACTACGAGTCATTGGACGCAGAAACTGAGTTTAGCTACTTTGACGTGATTGCAATTGCGCATGGTATTCCTCAAGAGTACTTTGATACGTTAGAGCGACTCAGTCAGCATGAAAAAATCATTCTCCTCGCACCTAAACCCGAAAATTCGGAGCACTTGAGCGCGTTTAGCCAGTTGAACCGGGTGCTTTCAAATGCCATCGTGATTTACCCATTTTTCGGTAATAAGGAAATTACTGGTCTACTTGAACGCGTGTTGGAAATAGGTGAGCAAGCCCAGCTCTTACTTCCCAAGGTGCTTTTAGTCGACCATTTACCAAGTCGACTAAAACAGCTTTCGGTGAGTTTAAGGGGGGCACAGCTGGATGTGAAAACTGCGAGTTGTGCAAAAGAAGTCGAAACCCTAATAAAGCAGCATCAATTTGATCTGCTTATCTGTGATTTTAATTTAGAGCGTGAAACTGGGTTGGATATATTTGATGTAGTGCGGCAAGTTCATGTCAATTGCCGCTGCCTGCTGATGACATCCCGCGAAAGCCAAGTGGATATGCTCAAAGCAATTCGGCAAGGGGTTGAAGACGTGCTGACTAAACCCGTTGATGAAAACTCGCTGCTGCAATCGCTCCATAAGCTCTGGCAGACTGAGCTGTTAAGGAGGCATAACCAAGAGTTAGTTGAGCGCCTTCAAGACACGGTTGATGCATTGATAGAGCGTGATAGCTTACTTAGAGTTATCTACAAGCATACACCTGATCCCATTATGCTTTTTAATCTCAAAGGCTATGTTATAGAAGCGAATGATGCATGTTTGAACCTATTTGGATTAAACGCCGAAGAGTTAGAAGCGCATTCTATCTTCAATTTATTTGAAAGACAGTCCGTAGAAGCACTACAAAATTGTATCGAAACTAGTTTGATTGCTCGGCATTTTGACTGCGACCTGGTACTGCCAAGAAACGATGGAATATCCATACCCTTAATGGGAACGTTTATTGAAATAGACCATCATGGCGAAATAGCGCTTGCAGCTATTTTCAAAAATGTGGCGCATTTAAAGCGCAAACAACAATTACTTGAAGAAGCAAAAGAGGTCTTAGAAGCAGAAGTTCAGGCCAGAACTTATCAATTACAATCGGCCAAAGAAGCGGCCGAGCGTGCAAATATTAGTAAATCTGAGTTTCTAGCAAATATGTCTCATGAACTCAGGACACCTATGCATTCAATTTTGAGTTTTGCCCGCTTTGGGTTAGACAAGCTGCAAGCAAAAGAGGCGCCAATAGACAAACTAAACAAGTATTTGTCGAGAATAGAAACCAGTGGTGAGCGCCTCTTGATGCTGCTGAATAATTTATTGGATCTATCCAAACTTGACGCGGGTCGATTTCCTTTTAACCCAAGCAACAACAACTTTGTGTCTTTGCTACAAGAGGGCATTGAGGATGTCTCTGGTTCGGCCATGGAGAAGGGCATTGTCATCAATCTGCATGCGGATGATAAAAACATTACACTTTATTGTGATCGAGACCAAATGATACAGGTGGTTCGTAATCTGCTTGGTAATGCATTGAAGTTCAGTCCAGATAATAGCCAAGTGCAAGTCTACCTATCGACGGACGATGGTAAACTGTATTTGACCATTTGTGATCAAGGTGTTGGTATTCCGCCTGATGAGTTGGAGCACATTTTTGATAAATTTGCGCAAAGTAGTAAAACTAACTCTGGAGCTGGGGGCACAGGATTAGGGCTTGCGATATGTAAAGAGTTCATTTTATTGCATAAAGGATGCATTTATGCACGAAACAGTGATTCAGGTGGGGCTGAATTTGTTATTGAGTTACCAAAAAGCACCTCTGACTAGCAACAGGTAGGATCACTGTCTATAACTATTAGTAATAAAACTCAAAAGGACATTTAGCGATGGCATTACAACGAATTCTGGCAGTGGATGACGAACCTTTCAATCTAGAAATCATCGAAGAAATCCTGGAAGATTTGGATTTCGAAGTAAAAACAGCTATCAGCGGACAGGAGTGTTTGGAAATCGTTGAAGCATTCGATCCTCAAGTCATTTTATTGGACGTAAGCATGCCACAGATGAGCGGGTATGAAGTGTGTAAAACCATCAAGTCCAACCCTGACTTGCAACATATTATTGTGATGTTTGTTTCTGCTCGGGGGTCTGTTGAGGAGCGCATGGAGGGCTATTCCGTCGGTGCAGAAGACTATATTGTTAAGCCCTTTGGGCATAGTGAGTTAAAAGCTAAACTATTGCACCTAGGTCAGATGTTATTGGAAAAGGATATACTAGAGCAACAAGTTGAAGACGCCACGACTACCGCTTTTAGCGCAATGGCAACCAGCAGTGAAATGGGACAAATCGTCAACTTTGTGGAGCAAGTCGGTGCCATTCAAGATGTTTCTGAGTTAGCGGATGCGTTAATTGGTTGCTTGGCTAATTTTGGTTTGAGTTGCAACATAGAAATGCGGGTAGAAGGGGAGCGGCTACACTTTGCGTCAACGGGAATGTGTTCGCCCATTGTAGTAGAGCTGTTTGAAATTTTGCACTCAAAAGGTCGACTTCATGAATTTACCAGCCGAATACTCGTGAACTATGAACTGCTGAGCGTATTAATATTGAATATGCCTTCAGAAGACCCTGACAAGCATGGACGCATACGTGACCATATTTGCTTTATAGTCAGTGTGACAGAGCAGCAATTAATGTCTATTCTGACCAAAAATCAACTGCTCTCCCAGCAGTCAGAGCTGAATGGCGCAATTAAAACAATTCATAGTAAATTCACTGGATTATTATCCATGTTAAATAATAATCGCTCCCAAAATGAGGCAATCTTTAAACGGCTGCAAGAATTGTTTGAATCGCGTATTCCAACGATGGGGTTAGACGAAGACCAAGAAGTTTTTATATTTCGCCATATTGACGAAGCGATTCAAAGTTCAGTGGCAAGAGAAGAGGCTATTTCACAGGTCAAAGAAGCGTTTTCTGAAATTGAAAACGACTTATGTTTATTGACTAATAAAGATGGTACGCCGTAAAGCGTATTAAGCATCCCTAGGCAAGCCTTTTTCAACAATGCGGATCAGTCTTGCCTTTTTGCGTTCATCGGACTGCTTTTGCTGTTGCTGTGTGAGTGCCCAGCGAATGTGCTCCTCAACCAGTGGCGTAACAAAATCCAATTTGTCTGTGAGCGCTTTTACGATGCGTTCGTCATAATTTGCATTGCCAAGCCCCACTGCCAAGTTTCGCAGCCAGCGTTCATGGCCGATACGCCTGATAGGACTACCTTCGGTATTTTTTAAAAATGTATTTTCGTCCCAGGCAAATAGCTCAAGCATTTCTCTATCTTTGATTGTTTTTCGTGGATGAAAGTCTGCTTCTTCTGTCAGTTGACCAAATCGATTCCAAGGACAAACGAGTTGACAGTCATCGCAACCATAAACTCGGTTACCTAACAAAGGCCGAAATTCTTCTGGAATAGCGCCTTGAAGCTCTATTGTCAGGTAGGAGATGCAGCGCCGAGCATCGACAACATAAGGTTCCACAATCGCGCCAGTAGGGCAAAGGCTGATGCAGGCATTACATTTTCCACAACCTTCTTCAACTTTCTTTTCGTCAGCAGGCAATGGTAGATCTACGAATAGCTCACCAAGGAAAAACCAAGAACCAGCTTGCTTATGAATGAGTAGACTATTTTTTCCACGCCAACCCAATCCTGCTTTTTCAGCGATTTGTCGCTCTAATACTGGTGCAGAATCTACAAATGGGCGAAATCCATATTGCCCGACCTCCTTTTCAATACGTTGGCCAAGTTTCTTTAAGCGGTTTCTGAGTACTTTGTGGTAATCACGCCCCAAAGCATATCGGCTGATATAAGCGGTGGTACTATTTTTTAATGCTTTGGCAAAACTCGCATCAGGAGGTAGGTAATTCATTTTAACCGTCACTATGCTTTGTGTTCCTGGCACCAATTCGGCTGGGCGAGCCCGTTTCATGCCATGTGCAGCCATATATTCCATTTCGCCGTGATAGCCTAAGTCGAGCCAGCGTTGCAGTTGGTTTTCATGTTCACTTAAGTCGATATCACTTATACCTACTTCAGCAAAGCCTAATTCTTTGCCCCAATACTTAATTTTTTCTGCAAGTTCAGTATAGTTAATAGTAGGTTTGGCTTTATTCACGGAATGTCTATCTTGCAAGGTCAATACACGCATAATTTACCACAGATTGCTTACTGCGCCCAAGAAGTAAAGCTTCATGAGGAACAGGCAGCATTAAATTCAGGCACAACGCTTAGAGAACTCATGCAAAGAGCAGGTCTGGCGTTGTTCGAACTTATCCGCAACAAAGCGGTTAAAAACATTCTAATTTTTACAGGGAAAGGCAATAACGCTGGAGATGGATTTGTGCTGGCAAAACGCTGTTTGCAAGCTGAAATCAACGTAACTGTGTGTGCCTTATTTGAACCCACATTACTTAAAGGCGATGCCGCAGAAGCCTACCAATTGTTTTGTCGCAGTGGTGGTAAGGTTGTCGCGTTAAGGTCTTGTGCTGAAAAGTCGTACGATACTGTGGTTGATGCTGTTTTTGGCACTGGTTTTCGCGGCGAATTGCCTTGTCACGTTAAAGAAGCATTTGCGCATTTCAACACAAGTAAAGCGTGGAAGCTCGCCGTGGATATTCCCAGTGGCATTAATGGAACAACTGCGGAAGTGGCTGAAGGTACATTTCACGCTGATACAACGTTGACTTTTATCGCTCTTAAACAGGGGATGTTGACAGGAGGTGCGCCGAGTTATAGCGGTGAAGTGTTGCTCGCGGACCTTGGTATAGCGGATGCCTTTGGCGATTTGTCTCATACAAATTGCTGCTACCCCGGTGGCAAATATTTACGTTCACTGCGTCCTCACAGGGCACCTGATAGCTATAAAAATAAATGTGGCCATGTTCTTCTAATTGGAGGAGGAAAAGGAATGGCTGGTGCTATTAGATTGGCTGCAGAAGCTTGCCTACGAACTGGGGCTGGTTTGGTGTCGGTGGCAACTCACCCTGAGAATCAACAAGCGGTATTGCAGGGGCGATATGAGTTAATGGTTCATGGGATTTCGGTTGTTGCTGAGCTTGAGGCTTTATTGGCAAAGGTTGATGTAGTGGTGATAGGTCCAGGTCTTGGGCAAGATGCTTGGGCTCGCAAACTATTTAATGCCGCGAAAAAATTCGAGGGACCAGTTGTGTGTGATGCCGATGGCATCAACTTATTGGCGCAAAGTCACCTCCCATGGTTAAGAGCAATTTTAACGCCCCACCTTGGAGAAGCAAAGCGGTTGCTAGATGATAGCTCTATTGATACGGCAAAACGGTTTGAGTTAGCTGAGATGTTAAGCAAGCAGTATGCAGCTTGTATTGTACTTAAAGGCCCTGGAAGCCTGATTGTCGATGGAAAGCGAACAAACATTAACCGCTCAGGCTCTGAAGCGATGGCGAGTGCTGGGATGGGCGATGTATTATCTGGTATAATTGCAGGTTTATTGGCACAAGGCTTGAATAGGTTTGAAGCGGCCACACTTGGTGTGTATATTCATGGTCTTGCAGCTGAACAAGCAGCTCGCGATGGTCAATTAGGGTTGCTCGCGAGTGATTTATTTGTCCATATTAGAGGTATTATGGGATGAGCCAAAACGATACTTTGCAACTTTCATTGGCTGATGAGGATGCAACGATTGCATTAGGTAGGCAATTAGCGTCTTCAATTTCTGAAGGGGCCGTTTTTTATATGCACGGTGATCTGGGCGCTGGTAAAACCACAATGACCAGAGGCTTGGTGCAAGGTTTAGGGCATGTGGGCAATGTAAAAAGCCCGACCTATACTCTCGTTGAACCGTATGAATTACCTGAACGCTTGGTTTACCACTTTGATTTGTATCGCTTAGGGGATCCAGAAGAATTGGAGTTTATGGGAATTAGGGATTACTTTTCTACACAAGCTGTGTGTATAGTAGAGTGGCCTGAAAAGGGACATGGATACATTCCAAATCCAGATATTGATGTTTACTTGGCTTATGAAGGCGACGCGAGAAGCGCAACTTTGAAAGCACACAGTGAACGAGGAAAGCAATTATTGGCAACTATAAGTAGTTATGCGTAGTGCACATAGTAAATATATAAATATAATAATCATGTTTGTGCTGCTGGTTTTTGCAGCGCAGACGTTTGCTAAAAATGCCATTAATAATGTGCGTATTAGGCCTTCAGCTGAAAGTACGCGCGTGGTATTTGATTTGTCTAAAAAACCGGAATTTAGTTATTTCGTTTTACAGAAACCGCTTCGGCTCGTGGTTGATTTTGAAAATACTAAACAACTACCTAAGTTGCCAGCTATTCCAAAAAAGCATCGAGTTATCAGTAAAATACGCTACAGCAAACCAAAAAAGAAAAATGCGACTCGAGTGGTTTTCGAACTTAATGGACCAACTAAGCCTGTGATTTTTGCACTTGCTCCAACAGGGTCGAGCTCGAACCGGTTGGTCGTAGATCTTTATGGTCAAAAAAAAGCTGCGCCAGTTAAGTCGACGAACAAAAAGCGTGAATTAAAGCGCGACAGAGATATAGTAATTGCCATAGATGCTGGCCATGGTGGGCAAGATCCAGGCTCTATCGGGCCCTCAGGCACGTTTGAGAAGCATATTACTTTGCAGATCGCCAAGCGCTTAGCCAAACTCATTAACAAAGAGCCAGGCATGTCTGCTCAGTTGACCCGCTCTGGAGACTATTTCCTTAAATTGAACACGCGTACTGCTAAAGCCAGAACTCGGCGTGCAGACTTTTTCGTATCGATTCATGCTGATGCATTTTCGAGCCCCAAGCCTCGCGGTGCATCAGTATGGACATTGTCATTACGCCGGGCGAATTCTGAGATAGGTAAATGGCTTGAGAATAAAGAAAAGCAATCTCAATTACTCGGTGGTGCGGCTGGTGTAATTAAAGACACAGAAAACGAAAAGTATTTAGCAAAGGCTTTGCTAGATATGTCGATGGATCACTCAATGAAAACAGGGTTCCAGGTTGCGGAAGAGATAGTGTCTGAACTGAAAAAGGTCGCAAAGCTACACAAAAAGCGCCCTCAGGCGGCAAATTTTGGGGTGTTAAAATCACCAGATATTCCATCAATTCTGGTGGAAACTGGATTTATATCTAACCCGCAAGAGGAAAGGCAACTTAAAACAGCCTATCATCAGCAGCGCTTGGCAAATGCGGTGTTTGTATCGATAAAGCGTTACTACCAAAAAAATCCACCAGATGATTCGTTGTTTGCAAGACTAAAAGAACAGAAACCGCTTCATCACAAAGTTAAGCGTGGAGAGTCTTTAAGTTTATTGGCCGCAAGGTATGGAACGACTGTGTCCGCATTGAAAAAGGTCAATCGTCTGAAGAATAACACGTTACATATAGGTCAAGTATTGACCATACCTAAGGCTTGATAGTGATGGCAATAGAGATATTACCTGCTCGATTAGCGAACCAAATTGCGGCTGGTGAAGTTGTTGAAAGACCAGCGTCAGTAGTCAAAGAGTTAGTAGAAAATAGTATTGATGCTGGCGCTACACGTATTCAAATAGATATTGAACGTGGAGGCCATAAACTCATACGCATTCGTGACAATGGGTCGGGTATTATCAAAGACGAATTGGCCTTAGCATTATCTCGCCACGCGACAAGTAAACTGAAGAATTTAGATGATTTAGAAGCCATTGCCTCATTGGGATTTCGGGGAGAGGCTTTAGCGTCTATTAGTTCAGTATCTAGGTTAACTCTAAGTTCAAAACCGTCATCCCAAGATACCGCATGGCAGGCGTGTGCTGAGGGAAGAGATATGGCTGTTCAAATCCAGCCAACTGCTCACCCCAATGGCACGACCATAGAGGTTAAGGACCTATTCTTTAATACACCCGCAAGAAGAAAGTTTTTACGTACAGAGAAAACTGAGTTTAGCCACATTGATGAATTAGTTAAACGTATTGCACTCAGTCGTTTTGATGTCGCCATTACTTTGACTCACAATCAAAAAGTAGTGCGCCAGTTTCGCTCGCAATCAAACCCTCGCAGTATTGAGCGAGTAGCACATGTTGCTGGTAGGGTATTTCAGCGAGAAGCCAGTTTTATTGAATCTGGTTATGAGGGGTTAGAGCTCTATGGGTGGGTTTTGCCCTTGGGCAGTAATACTCAGCCTCAATATACTTATGTAAACGGCAGGATGATGCGTGATAAGTTAATTTTGCACGCAATTCGTCAAGCCTTTGAAGAGGCAACTGGAAGCCAAGATACACCAGGGTTTGTGATTTACTTAAATCTTGATCCAAGGCAGGTAGATGTCAATGTACACCCTGCTAAACATGAAGTGCGATTTCATCAAGCGCGATTGGTTCACGACTTTATTGTTCAAGCAATTAAACAAGTCGTTGAACCACAGCCTTCGTCTTTGTTAGAGCCAGAGTATAGACCTGAAGCGTTGCCGTTAGAACATACTGCGCAGCCAAATTTGCCGATAGAACCAGAACCTCAGCCTATTCATCAGGAATATAGAACACCTCTTCGTCAGAGTGATGTTCAAGTTCGTGAGCCTGACGCGATTGATAGGCAAGCCGAGAGAATCACAGCGGGAGCAGGGGCATTCAAGCAATCAACTTCGCCTGCAGGTCATTCAGAAAGACCTAGTAGGGCGTATAGTTCAGCTGCCACTCAGCAAAAAAAGGTTAATGTTAACCAACTCTATCAAGCCTTTAGCCATGAAGATAAAGGCATTGAGCAAGTTTCAACTGATTCCGTAGTAAGCCCACAAGTCTCAGATAATCCAGAACAGTGTACTCAAACACACTGGATGGCGTTACCACAGGGGGGGATTTTACTGCAAGAGTCACAGCAGTTAATGCTAACTCATGGTCGGTATGGGTTAAAGGCGCTGTGGCGAGAGCAAATTGAGTCAGACGGAACGCTGCTTGGCAAAGCTTTGTTGTTACCTGTGAGAGTAAACCAAACTAAAGCTGAATCTGAGCTACTACAAAATGCCAGCTCATGGTTAACACTGTTGGGCTTTGAAATGCAGTTTAAAGACAATCATGTAATGGTCAAAAAGCTGCCCGTTAGCTTGTATAGTCTGGATGTGGGGCAGTGTGTTTCAATACTTGTTGAAACCTGTAGTCAAGATACCGAGACAGCTTTGGATTTAGAATATTGGGTTGATTGGTTATTGGTGAACACGCCAGATAGCTACTTTGGATCCCAACATTTTGAGTTGGTACGTGAAAAAATGCTAAAAAAACAGAAAAGCAAAGCAGCAATTACTGCAAAAGCCGTTAAAATAGAGCCAAATTATATTCTAGATTTACTACCGAAAGGTTATTAGTTTGCAGAACAAACCAGTTATCACCCTAATGGGACCAACAGCAGCAGGTAAAACTGCTTTGGCCATTGAGCTGTGTAAACACTTAAACACCGAAATTATTAGTGTTGATTCGGCACTTGTATATAAAGGGATGGATATAGGTACAGCGAAGCCAGATCAAGACGAGTTGGCACAAGCGCCTCATCACTTGATTGACTTAATTGACCCGCGAGAGAGTTACTCGGTAGCTGATTTTCGTAATGATGCGATTGCGTGCATAGAGAGATTTCATGAGCAGGGAAAAGTTCCGGTGCTTGTGGGCGGCACAATGATGTATTTTAAAGGGTTAATCGAGGGCTTATCGCCGTTACCTGAGGCGTCTATTTCGGTGCGTGCAGAACTTGAAAAAGAAGCTTTAGAAAAGGGCTGGCCCGCGCTACATGCAGAGTTGATGCAGATAGATCCACAAGCTGGAGAAAAAATTAGTGAGAACGATTCACAAAGGATTAATCGGGCATTAGAGGTTTTTCGTATAACAGGAAAACCGATGTCAGTATTGCAAAAGGAGAAACAACCTACATTGCCTTACGACTTTTATCAATTTGCTATCGCGCCGAGTGATCGTAAAATACTCCATGAGCGAATTGAGAAAAGATTTAAAATAATGCTAGAACAAGGGTTTAAAAACGAAGTTTTGGCCTTATATAATCGAAAGGATTTACACCCTGACTTGCCTTCTATCCGATGCGTTGGATACAGGCAAATGTGGGAACATTTAGCCGGTGAATATGACTATGATGAAATGGTTTTCAGAGGTATCGCCGCAACCAGACAACTAGCAAAGCGGCAGTTGACTTGGCTTCGGAGTTGGCCAGAGGTAACTTGGTTAGAAACCGGAGAGCAAGAAAACTTGCAACGAATTTTAAGTTCGCTAAGCTAATAGTAGTTGAACCAATATTTTGTTGATATTTATTCAACTAACTCAACATAATAACACCTAGAACGAAGGATAAGAAAATGGCAAAAGGCCAATCGTTACAAGACCCATTTTTGAATGTCTTGCGTCGTGAGCGCATTCCAGTTTCAATTTTTTTAGTTAACGGCATCAAATTACAAGGTAAAATTCAGTCTTTTGACCAATTCGTGATTTTACTAGAAAATACCGTGAATCAAATGGTTTACAAACACGCCATCTCAACAGTTGTTCCTGCAAGAGCCGTCAATTTCCAAAATACACAAGGAAATGAAGGTGCAGAGCAAAATGAAGATGGCAATTTTTAATAGATATTAGGAGCATGTTGCTTGTTTGACCGTTATGAAGCCGGCGAACAGGCAGTCTTAGTGCACATAGAGTTTCCTAACGAAGGAGATCGTGAAGATCTGCAAGAATTGGAAATGCTAGTATCTTCTGCTGGTGTTAGTAGTGTGGCGGTTGTGCAAGGCAGCCGTCAGGCACCTCACCCCAAGCTGTTTGTCGGAACGGGCAAAGCAGAAGAAATTGCCGAGATTGTCAGAACTTATAAAGCAGACGTCATTATATTTAATCACCAACTCAGTCCTTCTCAAGAACGTAACATAGAGCGTGTCTGCCGTTGTCGTGTTTTGGACCGAACTACACTTATCTTAGATATATTTGCGCAACGAGCTCGAACGCATGAAGGTAAGTTGCAAGTTGAGTTAGCTCAGTTGAGACATATTTCAACTCGATTGATTAGAGGCTGGACCCACCTTGAAAGGCAAAAAGGCGGGATAGGTCTGCGAGGACCTGGTGAGACTCAGCTAGAAACAGACCGTCGCTTACTTAGAGAAAGAATCAAAAGCATTCGAAAGCGTTTGGACAAAGTTGCAGTGGTACGAGAGCAAGGCCGTCGAGCGAGAAACCGAAACGAGATTCCGACCGTATCATTGGTTGGATATACGAACGCGGGTAAGTCGACACTGTTCAATCGTATTACAAATTCAGATGTTTATGCAGCAGACCAATTGTTCGCAACGTTAGACCCAACATTACGCAAACTTGAAATTGATGATGTTGGTGCTGTGATTCTAGCTGATACTGTAGGGTTTATTAGGCACTTACCTCATGACCTTGTTGCAGCTTTTAAGGCAACTTTAACAGAAACCAGAGAAGCAGATTTGCAATTGCATGTGGTGGATGTTGCCGATCACAGAAGAAAAGAAAATATAGAACAGGTACAATCGGTTCTCGAAGAGATTGAAGCGGACGAAATTCCGCAGCTTTTGGTTTATAACAAGATTGATTTAGTAGAAGAGATCCAGCCAAAAATTGACCGAGACGAAGAAGGCATGCCAATTAGGGTATGGCTTTCAGCTCAGGCCAACCAAGGTGTCGAGCTGCTTTCTCAGGCAATCTCAGAGTTGTTAGCTAAAAAAATGTTTAGCAACAAGTTAGTGGTACCTCCGGCTTTTGGAAAACTACGAGGTGCGCTTTTTAATCTGAATGCGGTGAATAGTGAAAGCTATGACGAGCAAGGTAATTGGTTGCTAGATGTCAGGTTACCTCAAGCTGATTGGGAGCGTCTCAAAAAAGAGCAAGGGCCAGAAATTGAGCGGTTTATCGCTCAAAATTGAAAAAATTACTAATTCATCCTAATTCTCTATTAGAATGGGGTGAATTTTGATAGATTAAATTTAATTCATTTTATAACAATGGAGTATAGCTATGGCCTGGAACGAACCGGGTAATAATGGCAATGATAACGACCCGTGGAAAAACCGCGGTGGTCGAGATCAAGGGCCACCTGATCTGGACGAGGTATTCCGTAAGTTCAACAATAAGTTTGGCGGTATATTTGGTGGTAAACCAGGTAACAACAAAGGCGGACTTGGCGGAGCTGGTGTGACCTTTATTTTCATCATTGCGCTGATTGTATGGGCATTAAGTGGTATTTATACCGTCAAAGAAGCTGAACGTGGCATAGTACTTCAATTTGGTAAATTTGACCGAATTGCAGAGCCGGGTTTACGCTGGAAAATGACTTTCGTAGAGCGTGTTATTCCAATCGATATCGAAGCCGTTCGATCTTTATCTGCATCCGGCTTTATGCTGACTGAAGACGAAAACGTGGTGAGTGTTGAGTTCGAAGTTCAGTATCGAGTTGTGGATCCTACTTTATATCGTTTCAGTGTGACTGATGCGGACCACAGTTTACAGCAGGCACTAGATAGTGCTTTACGCTATGTCGTCGGTCATTCACGCATGGACCAAGTGCTTACCACTGGTCGTGAGCAGGTTCGTCAGCGTACTTGGGATGAACTAAATAAAATTATTGAGCCATATAATCTTGGTTTAATCGTAACGGACGTCAACTTCAAAGACTCTCGCCCGCCTGCTGAAGTTAAAGATGCATTTGATGATGCAATCGCTGCACAAGAAGATGAAGAACGTTTCATTCGTGAAGCTGAAGCGTATGCAAGAGAAATTGAGCCTCGCGCACGTGGTCAAGTTACTCGTATGACTCAAGAGGCAGAGGCATATAAAGAACGTATCACGCTAGAAGCGCAGGGTGAAGTGGCTAGATTTGAAAAGCTATTACCAGAATATGCGGCAGCAAAAGAAGTGACACGTGAGCGTCTTTACATCGAAACGATGGAAGAGATCTTAGGTCGTAGCTCTAAGGTGATTGTTGATGTGAAAGGCGGTAATAACATGATGTATCTACCACTAGATAAAATCATGCAGCAGTCGCAGTCATCGTCAGCTGTTACTCTACCGAGTCGAAATGACATCAATCAATTGCGTCAATCACTAGGCCAGTCACGTAACAGTACTGTGAACAGTGGTAATGATAGATTTTCACAAGACCGTTTTAACAGTGGGAGATAATATTGATGAGAAATTTTAGCTTTATCTTATTGATACTAGGCGGCCTGCTGGCTTTTTCTTCGGTATTTGTGGTCACTGAAGGCCAGCGAGCGATCGTCATGCTTTTTAGTAAGGTGCAAAAAGATAGTCAAGACAACGCTGTTGTTTATGAACCAGGTTTGCATTTTAAGGTACCATTTTTCAGCCAAGTACGTCATTTAGATGCGCGTATTCAAACGCTTGATGGTGCGCCAGATCGCTTTGTAACAAGTGAGAAAAAAGACCTTATCGTTGACTCTTTCGTAAAGTGGCGCGTAAGTGATTTTTCTAACTTTTACCTACGTGCTCGTGGTGACAAGCAATACGCAGAAACACTACTTCAGCAAAAAGTAAATAACGGCTTGAGAACAAATTTTGGTTCTAGAACAATCAAAGAGATTGTATCAGGTGAACGTAGTGAATTGATGCTAGAAGCGCTGGCACAAGCGTCAGAAAGTGCCCAAGAGCTGGGTATTGAGGTGCTTGATGTGCGTGTTAAACAAATCAATTTACCAAATGAAGTAAGTAACTCTATCTTCCAACGTATGCGCGCTGAGCGTACCGCTGTGGCAAAAGAGCACCGCTCTGAAGGTCAGGAAAAAGCGGAAACAATCAGAGCAGAAGTTGACCGTCGCGTAACGGTAATGTTGGCTGATGCTGAGCGAAATGCGAGAACGGTTCGAGGTGAAGGTGACGCTGAAGCAGCGAATATTTATGCCTCAGCCTATAACAAAGATCCTGAGTTCTTTGGTTTTATTCGTTCATTAGAAGCGTATAAAAAGACCTTCACAAGTAAGAGCGATGTGATGGTACTTTCACCAGACAGTGAGTTCTTTGATTATATGAAGCAAAAGCAAGCAAAGTAATTGCGTTTGTGAAATGACGTATAATCGCGTTAAAAGCCCATCGTAAGATGGGCTTTTTTGTATTTAATTCAACCGCTTTTGCTAGATATCAATTTGACTGAAGAAAAATCATCCGAAACAGGGTGATTTTCACCTCGCTTTTCTGGTAAAATCTGCGCCTAATTTTTTCTAAGTGATATTGCAATGGGTAAAAACGTCGTTGTATTAGGCACCCAATGGGGTGACGAAGGTAAAGGTAAGGTTGTAGACCTGCTGACTGATAAGGCTTCTCTAGTTGTTCGCTACCAAGGTGGCCACAATGCTGGACATACTTTGGTTATCAATGGTGAGAAAACGGTATTACACCTAATTCCATCTGGTATTTTACGTGATAACGTAAAATGTGTAATTGGTAACGGTGTTGTTTTGGCACCAGATGCCTTAATGAAAGAAGTGAAAATGCTTGAAGAGCGTGGCGTACCTGTACGCGAGCGTTTATTAATCAGTGAAGCATGTCCATTAATTCTTCCTTACCATGTTGCGCTAGATCAGGCTCGTGAGCTTGCTCGTGGTAACAAAGCGATCGGTACAACTGGACGTGGCATTGGCCCTGCGTACGAAGATAAAGTGGCGCGCCGCGGTCTTCGTGTTGGTGATTTATTCAACCCAGAACAATTTGCAGCTAAGCTGAAAGAAGTTATCGAATACCATAATTTCTCTTTAGAGCACTACTATAAGGTAGAGCCTGTAGACTTCCAAAAAACTTACGATGACGCAATGGAAATTGCTGAAATCCTTAAGTCAATGGTTGTTGATGTGACTGAGCTTCTTGATCAGACTCGTGAAAAAGGCGACAACATCCTATTTGAAGGTGCGCAAGGTACTCTGCTTGATATCGACCATGGTACTTACCCATATGTAACGTCTTCTAACACGACTGCAGGTGGTGTTGCTACAGGTGCTGGATTTGGTCCATTAAACCTTAACTACGTACTTGGTATCGTGAAGGCTTACACAACACGTGTTGGTTCAGGTCCGTTCCCAACAGAATTATATGACGGTCTTGATAAACAAGATCCAGTTGGTAAACACCTTGGTGAGAAAGGCCATGAGTTTGGCGCGACAACAGGTCGTTTGCGTCGTACAGGTTGGTTTGATGCAGTTGCAATGCGCCGTGCAGTACAAATCAATAGCATCACAGGTTTCTGCCTGACTAAGCTAGATGTACTAGATGGCATTGAGACTATCAAGATTTGTACTGGCTACCAGTTAGAAGATGGTACAGTTACAAACGTAACGCCGCTTGCAGCAGAAGGCTACGAGAAAGTAACTCCAGTATATGAAGAGATGCCAGGCTGGAGCGAGAATACGTTTGGTGCAACTTCTGTTGAGCAGTTACCAGAAGCTGCGATTAACTACATTAAACGCTTAGAAGAAATTACCGGTGTTCCAATCGATATTATTTCGACAGGTCCAGACCGAGTAGAAACGATGATTGTTCGCAACCCATTCGGCGAATAATTAAGAAAAAGCTGCTTCGGCAGCTTTTTTTGTGCCTATACCTTTTTTGTGCCTATACCTTTTTTGTGCCTATGTAATAACTAGGCTAATATTTGTAGTTACATTAACTTGGTACAATTTTTGTATTATGAAGTACAGGTCCAATAGTATTTGCCAAAGTATGATGATGACAAAACTACGAAATATCCTCTTTATTGCGAGTGTGGCTTGTTCTTATAGCTCTTTGGCTAATGAACAAATTGAAGCTGTACCGCTTTACACTCAAGACGAGCTAATCACGTTAATTAATAACAATGCCCATCTTAAACGCGTAAAAGATGATGATTGCCAACTAGTTCAAGATATTGAAGCCCGAGCAGAAATAATGGGGTTACCTTCATATCAGTTTTTATATGGCGATATGTTAGCCTATGCCGTTTGTGTTGAGCAGGACGTAGAGCTGGGGTTATATTATATGCGTCAGGCTGCACAGCAAGGCTTAGCAGCTGCATTAGAACAACTCGGGCGCTATTATGATGTTGGTCAATTAGTCCAAGCTGACAAAACAATGGCAATTGTTTACCTCAGAGAAGCAGCAGCGCTTGGTAATTTAAACGCTCAACTACGCCTTGTTGATTTGTTCAACAAGGGCTTTGGTAGCCCTCGTGATTATGAAGATGCTTATCGCTGGTTATTTCACGCGGTTGTAGCAGATAGAGATATTCATAAGCAAATTGAAATGTCTTTGTCAGCTCTAGCAGAAAAAATGCCCGCCAGTGTCATTAAACGGGCTCGACTACCGAACTAGTTTAGCTACTCAGCTTTTCCCCAATAGATGCTTCTTTAGTTGCAGGGTCTTTCAAAATAGACATTTTGGGTGGTTGCAACGCCAATATTTTGTCGCCCTGTTCAGGAAGCTTTTTATCCTCTGAAGTAAATGGCCTCACAGAAAGGGGTTCGTCTTTTTTCTGCTCAGAGATAATAAACAAAGGGATTGCCTCTTTGTTTACTTCCAAATATTGTTCCCAATTAAATTCTTCAGAGAGTTTTGTCGCACTAACTTTGCCGCCTTTTGCCATTAAGCTACTTAATTTAGCGTAGTTTCCGGTCTCACCAAAGAGTATTTGGCGAGACAAAAAAGTTGCGCTGTCTTTGTTCGCTTTTGCGTGGTTAGTTGACGATTTAAGGGAGTAGACGCTGTCCTCATCCAGCAGATGGGAAAAATACTGTACTCCCAAGGCATTGTGATGCCTATTTGGAGACAAAGCCAAAACGGAGCGCAAGCTTGTCAGAGGTAAGTAACGTTCAGCGTGTTCTGACTGAGGGTTACCGTAATAGCACGGAAGCCCATCCATTCTGGCCATTTTGCAGTTCTCCCACGCAGGATCAGATAAGTACACATCTATATTTTGCTCTTTTAGGCCACAAGCAATAGCGCGAGCTACATGGTTTGCCCCAATAATGAGTAAGGTGCTTGGACATGGCTGGCGAACCCCAAGTAAACGGGCCAGCGGAGTGGCCGTGAGGCTCTGTAATATGACAGTGACGATAATAACGGTAAATATGAGTGGCACTATTTTTTGAGCATCTGGGGTACCAGATTGCGCCATACTTAATGCGAACACCGAACCCACAGCAGCAGCAACAATACCCCGTGGTGCTATCCATGCCAGCATTAAACGAGATTTCAGGGGGATATCGCTATTAAATGTAGAGACCGCAATACTAAGCGGTCTGGAAACAAATAAAACAACGGCTAAAAACCAAAATATTCCACTGTCTAACATTAACAGCTCTTCCACTTTGAGCCTCGCTGCAAGTAAAATGAAAAGGCTAGAAATCAAGATCATGGATAAATCTTCTTTAAATTCTAGAACTGCGTCGATTTCCAAATCATCTTGATTGGCAAGCCAAATACCAAACACGGTGACAGCCAATAACCCTGATTCATGACTCAAGTGATTGGATATGGTAAAGCTCATTAAAACTAATGCCAGAATACCAAATTTATGCAACTCAAATGGTAACCATTCTTTGCGAATGATATAGCTCGTAAACCACCCTGATACGAGGCCAACACTCAAACCTACTCCCAGAGTGGATAATAGTGCCATTAGTGTATGGCTAAAGACACCATCTTTATCGACCAGACTAACTGCCTCAAATACCAAGACAGCGAAAAGCGCGCCGATTGGGTCGATAACAATGCCTTCCCAGCGTAGGATACGGTCAATGTCTTTGGTTGGTCGCATAGCATTGAGCATAGGGGCAATTACTGTAGGTCCTGTCACGACAAGCACTGCCCCTAGAACCGCTGCAACACGCCAGTCGAGCTCTAAAATGTATATTGCGCAGGCTGTGATGATCACAAATGTTGTGAGCATCCCGATGGAACATAGATTTCGAACGACTTTACCAATGCCCTTCAGCTCGCGAAAATGGAGTGTCAGAGACCCTTCAAAAAGAATAATTGCGACGGACAGAGAGACAACTGGAAACAGTAAATCGCCCAGTAATTTGTCCGGATCCAGCACACCAGTTACAGGGCCTAACATTAGCCCGGTTAATAACAAAAATAAAATCGCAGGCACTCGCACAACCCAAGCGAGCCATTGAGCAATCACAGAGCATACGGCGATTGCCGCAATAAAAATAGCTGACATAAACTCTCCAGCTTAGTTAGCGTATTGAATATTAGTATAGTGGTAGCATCGTTATATCATAGTAAATATGTCAAAAAAGAGAATAAACGCCTAAAAAATAGATAAATTTTCCGAGACAACGGGCATACGTATGAATAAAGACCTGTGCAATATAAAAGCAATATTCACTTTACCCGAAAGAAGGTTCTTGCTTATTATCAGGGGGCAGAGGTTAAACACACCACTGTTGATATCAGTAAATTGGGAATGAGAGGAAAAATGAGTTTAATTGAAGAGCTCGCCAAAAATGCATCTAAAGCTGCAAAGCAGCTCGCAATCTTGAGCACAGAACAAAAAAATACCGTACTTAAAGCGCTGGCAGCGGCTTTGCGAGCGCAGTCTGAAGAAATTTTAAAAGCGAATCAGCAAGATCTCGATGCAGCCAAGCAGAATCAGCTAAGTGCGGCCATGGTAGATAGACTGACCTTAACGACACAGCGGATAGATGACATGGCCGTTGGGGTAGAACAAATAGCGCAACTCCCCGATCCAGTTGGAACAACAAGAGAGTTGGGCCGTCAACCAAGCGGAATTTTGGTGCGCAAAATGCGCGTGCCTTTGGGCGTTATTTGTATGATTTATGAAGCTCGGCCAAATGTTACTGCTGATGCCGGGGCATTGTGTTTTAAGTCTGGTAACGGTGTAATTTTACGCGGTGGAAAAGAGGCTCTGAATAGTTCGCTGGCCATCGCTAAAGTTATGCATCAAGTGTTAAACCAATTTGGATTACCCGAAGAGCTTATCACTGTTGTGCCAGATCCAGATAGAGCTTTGCTACTTGAGCTGATGCAGCAAAAAGATGATATAGACTTGATCATTCCGCGTGGTGGCGAGGGTTTAATTGAATTCGTGACAAATAATAGTGCAATTCCGGTAATTCAGCACTTCAAAGGCGTTTGTCACCTATATGTCGATGCTGATGCGGATTTAGACATTGCGATGCCGCTTTTACTGAATGGTAAAACTCAAAGAACAGGGGTATGTAATGCTCTTGAGTGTTTGCTTGTACATCGTGATATTGCTGGCGCGTTTCTCCCTCAAGTTAGTGCTGCGTTAGAGGGCGCGCAGGTGAAGATAAATGCTTGTGAAAAAGCAGCAAACTATTTCAACACTGTAAAAGTGTTGTCTGATGATGAATTTGGTGAAGAGTACTTAGATTTAGAAATTGCTATTGCTGTTGTGGATGATTTTAATGGTGCTCTTGCACATATCGACCGATTCGGTAGTCACCATACCGAGGTGATCTGCACCAAAAATCAAAAAACAGCCGCTCTATTTCAACAGTGTGTAGACGCCTCTGTCGTAATGGTAAATGCTTCTTCTCGGTTTAGCGATGGTGGACAACTTGGCCTAGGTGCCGAAATAGGTATCGCCACAACCAAATTACATGCATATGGTCCGATGGGTCTTGAATCTTTAACGACTGAAAAGTATTTAGTTGAAGGTGAAGGTCAAATTAGGGAATAAAAAGAGAGTGAAAGTGGTGGAGCTAAGCAGGATCGAACTGCTGACCTCCTGCGTGCAAGGCAGGCGCTCTCCCAGCTGAGCTATAGCCCCACTTTACTTGGGAATATCGCAAAAGAAGTTGGTGGAGCTAAGCAGGATCGAACTGCTGACCTCCTGCGTGCAAGGCAGGCGCTCTCCCAGCTGAGCTATAGCCCCAACGTGTCTTTTGGACGAGGCGAAATTTAAATACTTTTTGTTGCTACGTCAAGTTTTTTCGCTAAAAATTTTTTCTTACAAGCGTTTTATGCTTTGATACACTGAAGAAAATTGTTTGTTAGGAATATTATGAAGCGCTTACTACTACTGCTTTTATCTGTGAGTTTGGTTGCTTGTAGCTCAGTGCCTGAAGAGGCATTTGAAGTTGAAAAGCAAACCTTACACAAAAGAAAGAATGACAAAGGCGAATCTGAATTTGCATTTATTGTGACTGTAAAAGCAACTCCGAGAATGGAGCTAGCTAAAAACAAGCCAGTATCCAAAAGAGAATTGAAAGAATTTGCAGAGTTTAAGCGAGTAGAAGAGTCACCAGAACTTAAGCTTGCATTGGAAGAAACAGCGGTTGAATTATTAGAGCAGGCTTTAAATAAAGAGTCCTATTGCCAAGCCGGTTACGACATAGACAATGTTTATTGGCGTCAGCGCAGTGTGCAATTGCGAGGGCATTGTTTGTGACATTGCCTACTTCGATAGACGTTGCTCAAAGCTTAGCTGCGTTGGAGATCACCTACTTAAGTTATGAGCACCCGCCACTGGCGAATTGTGATATAGCAAAAAGCATAGGACTGGAGCGAAAAGGCGTCGGTCTAAAGAATCTCTTTTTGAGAGATAACTATGGTAAACGTCATTTCCTCGTAATTACCTTGGCGGAGAAACAGCTAGATTTGAAAACGTTGTCTAAGCAGCAGGGCGTATCACGGCTCGGGTTTTGTTCAACTGAGCGACTTGCTAAGTATTTAAAGGTAAAACCCGGTTGTGTTTCCGCTTTAGCGATAAATAATGATGAATCACAGCAAGTAGAGTTGTGGTTAGATAAGGAACTCGAAGGCGCGACTCTATGGCAATGTCACCCTTTTGAAAATGACAAAACATGGGTGATTAAGCTTAGCGACTTGCAAAGGTTTTGGTCTCATACAGGTCATCGACCGAGTTGGGTCTCACTACCTATACGATAATTGAGCCAAGTAAAGTATGCGCCTAGAATACAAATAAGTAATAGGCTAAGTAAAAACATCTCAATACCTGCTGTTTGGTAAATAAACCCTGGTAAAAAAGACCCTAATGCGCCTCCACTATAGTAAAAAGAGACATAGGCGCCATTTGTAATGCTTGCATGGGCAGAACTAATTTCATTTGCTAACGGAGCAGCACTTGCGTGAATGATAAACATACAAGCACAAAATAGCGTGAATAGTACAATAAAAGCCCCTAAATTTTGCCATTGCATGGCACTGATTGATACGCAATAAACCCCAAATACCGCGGTTAGTATTACCCAATTATTATTATGTAACTTGGTTAAATATGGGGCACACATAGAGAGCAACGCACCGACTAGATACCCACCATAAACCCAACCAATTAATTTGGGGTCTTTTAAATTGTATTCATTGCTCAGTATAAAAGGCAGGTAGTTTAGTAATGCCGAAAAGCAAAAAAACATGCAAAAAACAGCGCAATATAGACGTAACAACGACGGCTGTTTGAGTGGCCTTAAATAATCTTTAGGTGAACATGCCTTAGGTGTTGTTATATTTTCGAGTGGTGGAAGCTTGATACGCAAAGAAATCAGAATGAGTAGCGCAGCGTTAAATATGTAGAAGCTTTCCCAATTCCACCATGTGGCAAAGTTTGCAGCAAGTGCTCTACCAAGAAACCCGCCTAAAATTGTACTGCCCACATACCAAGTCATATTTCTTCTTAGACATTGACCTTGCCAAGTTTGACCTATGTAGCTGGTCATAGCAGTTAATGCTGCGGGAAGAATTAAGCCTTCAATAAAGCGTAAGAGTAAAAATAATTCAAAGCGTTGCTGAAGAGTTATGAGTACACTGCAAAGTGCTAATAGCATCATTGCCACTTTAAGTAATTTTAGCTTCGAGTAATTAGCAAGAAAAAGTCCATAGCAAATGGGGGCAATGGCCAAAGGTAACATTGTAACGGACATTAATAGGCCAGTATTTGCAGGTGATGTTGCATACAATTGGGCAAATTGAGCGAGAAGTGGTTGTGGTGCGTATAGCACAAAAAATATGACCACAGAGCTGAGCATTAGGTGAAATATCGACATTTTTATTCTACTGGTAAATAACCAATCTAATTATCTACTTTTGACGCAATAATTCCTCTTTAATGTAATAAAAACTTGTCATGCATCATAAATTTTTTTTTCTAGTTTGGTAGATTTTGTTGTGTGGTGCGACTTTTAAAACACAAAGACACTGCTCAAGTCTTTAAACTTGATTTACAGTTTACGAAATTGTTTAGATTTACCAATTTTGGTATTAAAATAGCTGCAAGTTTAGATTGATGGAGTGGCATTATGGGTTCTCTACAGGATCAGCTTCTAAAAGCGGGATTGACGACCGAGCACAAAGCAAAAGTCGCTAAAACGGAAAAGCGCAAACAACAGAAAAAGAAAAAAAAGAAGGGCGCAACGAGCGACCAGACAGATCTGCAAAAGCATATAGAGCAGACCAAACTTGCTCAACAGCAAAAAGCAGAAGCTTTAAATAAAGCAAAGCAAGATGATTTGAAAGAGCGTGAGCAAGTGGCACGTGTAAAACAAATTTTAGAGCATCATAACCAAGAAGAAATTAAAGGCGAAAGAACATTTAATTTCACTTATGAAAGCAAAGTCAAAGAGCTGGACGTAAACGAGCAAACCCAAAAAGCACTGTCAAAAGGCCGCTTGGCAATTTGTGTGCTGGAAGGACAGTTCTACGTCTTAGAAGATGAGCCTGCAAGAAAAATTGCTGACGTAGATGAAAAGTACATAGTGTTCCATGTTGAAGACAGCAACAGCCAAGTGGATGAGGACGACCCATACGCAGGATATGAAGTTCCGGATGACTTGACTTGGTAATTTAATCAGCTCGTTTCTTTTATTGGCTAGGTTTGCTTTTAAATTAGATAAGTAATTGTGTAGAGAAGCTTTAGGTCGACTACACTGGGTAAATAACCGTCAAATAAGAGAAACGATATGACTAAATTAAAGCAACTCGTAATCGCGTCCAGCATAGCAACTGTGACGTTACTTTCTAGTAATGTAGCGGCTGCCGATGGCAAAGCATTGTATACAGCAAAGCTTTGCCAAACATGTCATGGAGCTGAAGGAAAAGCACCAATAATGCCTTTGTATCCAAAAGTAAACGGGCAAAGCAAAGAGTATCTATTGGCACAAATGAAGGACATTAAGTCCGGTAAACGCAGTAATGGCATGTCTGCAGCGATGAAGGCTATGGTTGCAAATGTTTCTGACGCGGAACTTGAGGCGATAGCAGCTTACCTTGCAACGGTAAAATAGTTTGCCCGCCAAGAGTGAAAAAGCCACCGTTTTAGGTGGCTTTTTAGTTACTAATAAAATAAGGCAGAGTTGATTCTGCGTATTGAACTATTTTTTTATGTGATTTAGACTTCTATACATCTAAAATCACCATGGCGGATTTAAGGAGCCACAATGTTTGAACTACCTGAGTTGAGTTTAAAAGGTAAAGTAAGCGAAGAAGAATGGCAGCTGCGAGTGGATTTAGCAGCGTGCTATCGCTTGGTGGAGCATTTTCGTTGGGGTGACTTAATTTACACGCATATGTCAGCAAGGCTGCCTGGCACCGACCACTATCTAGTGAATGCATTTGGGCTGAGTTTTGATGAAGTAACGGCGTCAAACTTAGTCAAAGTAGATTTGCAAGGTAATATTCTTGATGAAACGCCGTTTGAGATAAACCCTGCTGGTTTTACCATACACAGTGCTATACATGAAGTACGTGAAGATGCTCATTGTGTTATTCACTTACATACCAAAGAAACGATCGCAGTGGCAAGTCTTGAGGGGGGATTACAGCCTCTCAGTCAACACAGTATGTTTTCTTTACCTTCGTTGTCCTACCATGGCTATGAAGGGTTGGCGGTAAATGAAGATGAAAAAGCAAGGTTACAAGCGGATCTTGGTGATACCAATCATATGCTGTTAGTAAACCATGGTGGATTAACAGTTGGGCCGACGGTAGGAGATGCCTTTATGCGCTTTTATGATTTGCAAAGGGCGTGTGAAATCCAAGTCGCTATTTTGGCGACGGGTCAACCTGCAATTCCGGTTCCGCAGCCTATTCAAGATAATATTTATAATCAAGCTAAAGTGGTACACAGTGGCAGTACTGGTGGTCAATTGGCTTGGCCTGCAATGCTCAGAAAAGCACATCGCTTAGATCCTGGCTTTGCTCAATAGGAGTCAAAATGAAAGTAAATCGCGTCGAAGTATTTGATATTCACTGTCCAGACAGACCCGCTTGGACCCCTGTTTTTGTGCGCATTCATACAGATGAAGGTATTTCTGGGGTCGGTGAAGCAGGACTTGCTTATGACCTAGGACATAGTGCAGCAGCCAGTATGATTAAAGAAATGGCAGAAGCATTTCTTATTGGTCATGACCCATTCCAAACAGAGTTACTGTGGTCTCGCATGTTGCGCGAAAGTTTCTGGGGACTGGGCGGTGGGCCTGTGGTATATGCTGCGATGAGCGCCATTGATACTGCGCTTTGGGACATCAAAGGTAAAGCTCTGAACTTACCAGTTTATCAATTGTTAGGTGGTAAAGTTAACCCAGAATTACGCACCTATGCTTCTCAGTTGCAATTTGATTGGGACAGTGAGTTCAAAGCTTTAGTGCAGCCTCACGAGTATGCCGAAGCTGCCCATAAAGCATTGGCAGAGGGTTACGACGCGGTTAAAGTAGACCCCATCATGTATGATAAAGATGGCAACACATACTATGATCGTACTAAGTTAATTTCTCGCGCAGAAATGAAACTCTACCGAGAGCGCATGAAGGCAATTCGAGAAGCTGTTGGTGATGAAGTGGATATTATCTTTGAATGCCACAGTTTGCCGGGCGCAACTTCAGCGATCCAGCTTGCTGAAATAGCAGAAGAGTTTGACTGCATGTATTACGAAGAGCCCGTTAACTATCTTAACCATTCACTTCACGCGAAAGTAGCCAATAAAACGGCTGTGCCGATTGCAGGTGGTGAGCGACTATATAATCGATGGGATGTGCGTCCGTACTTTGAAGATCAAAGTATTGATGTGCTTCAACCAGATATCGGTTTATGTGGTGGCTTTACTGAAACGAAAAAAGTATGTGATTACGCAGATATCTTTGACGTGAGAATTCAGGCCCATGTTTGTGGCGGACCTGTGGCAACGGCTGCATCGCTGCATTTGGAAACTGCGATCCCGAACTTTTTGATTCACGAGCATCACACTTATGCAATTAAAAAGTGGAATAGAGAGTTATGTCTGCAAGACCCTCAACCAAAAAATGGTGTATTCAAAGTATCAGAAGAGCCAGGTATAGGTATCGAGTTAAATGACGAAGTTGTGATGCGTTCACAACGCGTCGAAATCAAGTAAGATTCAAGGTTACCAAATAAAAAACCCAGGCAATGCCTGGGTTTTTTTGGTCGCTATCGAAATTACTTCAGTAGTGACTCAGTTAATACTGGGCGAATTTCTTTTACAATTGCCTGACATAGCTTCGGTGCACCACATACGATGTTACCGCTGTTATTGTAATTAGCGCCGCCAGCGAAATCCATAAGCATACCGCCTGCTTCTTTAACAAGTAGCTCGCCTGCTGCTGTATCCCAAGGCTTTAGGCCAATCTCGTAGAAGCCATCAATACGACCCGCAGCGACATATGCCATGTCCAATGCTGCTGAGCCTGCACGACGGATATCCGCTGTGTGGATAAACAATGCTTTAAAAGCTTCAGTATATGCGTCTAAATGATGTTTTTGCTTGAAAGGGAAACCTGTAGCAAGCACGCTGCCCGCAAGCTCATTGCTTTTGGTAACACGAATACGTTTATTGTTTAGTTGTGCACCTTGACCACGTGATGCAGTAAATAGTTCGCTGCGAATAGGATCGTAAATAACAGCCTGTTCAACACGACCTTTAACTTTAAGTGCGATAGAAATTGCAAAGTGAGGGATACCCTTGATGAAGTTAGTTGTGCCATCAAGTGGATCTATAACCCAAAGGTAATCATTGTCTTTGCCATCTGTGTGGCCAAGCTCTTCTCCAACGATTGCGTGGTCTGGGTAAGATTTCAAAATAGTGTCACGGATTACACGTTCTGCTTCTGTGTCTACACTTGTCACAAAGTCGTTATTACCTTTTTGGGTCGCTTCAACTTGAGACAAATCTTCACATGCACGTAAGATCACTTTACCCGCGTTACGCGCAGCGCGTACCGCAATGTTTAACATTGGATGCATAGCATTACCTTTGAATTGTAAAAGAACTAAATTTTCTGAGCCGGCGTATTCTAGCGATTTTCTGGATAAAGTAAATAACTTTCAATGAAAATGTTTGGTGTTTTTTTATACAGGTGAGATGATGGTATAGAGATATGTGCCTATGTTAAACTACGCCATTATTTTTGTCTGAGATATTAACGAGCATGGCATTACAAGATATTAGAATTGTACTTGTGAATACTTCACATTCTGGAAATATTGGTTCAGTTGCACGCGCAATGAAGACCATGGGCTTTTCACAGTTGTATTTGGTTGACCCTGCATGTGAGGTCGATAGCCATGCTAGCGCTTTAGCGGCGGGTGCGACTGATGTGCTTGGAAACGCAGTAACGGTCGGCAAACTAGAAGATGCAATTGCAGATTGCAGTTTAGTTATCGGAACGAGTGCGCGCTCGCGTACTTTGTCTTGGCCAATGGTTGATCCAAGAGAGTGTGCACAAAAGCTAGTTGCTGAGTCAGCGTCTGGCCCAGTTGCGCTGGTATTTGGTCGAGAAAATAGCGGTCTAACAAATGAAGAATTGCAGCTTTGTAACTATCACGTTTGTATACCTGCAAACCCAGATTACAGCTCTTTGAATTTGGCGATGGCTGTTCAGACGCTTACTTATGAGACGCGTATGACATTTTTGGATACGCAAGATGTACAGCCTGAAGAAGATGATACAAAGTACCCGACTTCAGAACAGATGGAATTGTTTTATGAGCATCTTGAATCGACGCTCAATGAGACAGGTTTTATCGTGAAACAACATCCGGGTATGGTGATGACTAAACTAAAACGTCTTTTCAACCGCGCAAGGCCTGAAGATCAAGAATTGAACATCCTCAGAGGAATTTTGAGCTCTGTAAACAAATCTACTAAACAAAACCACAAAGATTAATTAGTTTCATACTAGTAATACTTGACTAAATTACTCGGGTAATTACAATGTCCGTAATACCTGATTAAATTAGTCAGGTATTACGTAATAGCTAACTTAGTAAGTAGTAACTTATTTAATAAGCAATAGATGTCGTTAATACTTGACTATCTTAGTCAGGTAATTACAATTTGCGACTTTGATAAATTTTACCTAGAGGCGCGTATGAAACTGACTTCAAAAGGCAGATATGCAGTAACAGCAATGCTCGATGTTGCTTTGCACGCCAACATCGGTCCTGTGCCTCTGGCTGATATTTCTGAACGACAAGAAATATCTCTATCGTATCTAGAACAATTATTCGCACGGCTACGTAAACATGGACTTGTGAGCTCTGTACGAGGGCCCGGTGGTGGTTACTTATTAGGTCGTGACGCACACACAATTTCTGTTGGCGATGTTATTAATGCCGTTGACGAATCAGTAGACGCAACTCGCTGTCATGGTGAAGGGGGCGGTTGTCAGAGTGGTATGCGTTGTTTAACTCATACCCTGTGGTCAGACCTTAGTGTGCGAATTGAAGAATTTTTAAATAGTATTTCCCTTGCCGAGCTAGTCGCCAACTCTGATGTGCAATCTGTTGCGTCACGTCAGGATAAAAGCGTTAGCGATGCGATGAAGCAATTAGATAATATTCAAGTGAGTTGCCAACTTTAATTTTGGCGTCAAGCGGAGAAAGAAATGAAATTACCGATATATTTAGATTATGCTGCAACCACGCCGGTTGATCAGCGTGTTGCTGACGAAATGATGCAATGCCTGACAATGGATGGTAATTTTGGTAATCCTGCGTCCCGTTCACACCGTTTTGGTTGGCAGGCCGAAGAATTAATTGACCAAGCGCGTAATGATATCGCTGATTTAATTAATGCTGACCCTCGCGAAATCGTGTTCACATCAGGCGCGACCGAATCAAATAACTTAGCTATTAAAGGTGCAGCTAACTTCTATCAAAAGAAGGGCAAGCACGTTATTACTGTTAAAACAGAGCATAAAGCAGTTATTGATACATGCCGTGAGCTAGAGCGTCAAGGGTTTGAAGTAACATATATGGACGTTGAAGAAAACGGCCTATTAGACCTGAAAAAGCTAGAGCAAGAAATGCGTGATGACACAATTTTAGTGAGTGTTATGCATGTAAACAATGAGCTGGGTGTTATTCAAGATATTGCGACTATCGGTGAAATGTGCCGTGAACGCAAGATCATGTTCCATGTAGATGGTGCTCAAAGCGCAGGTAAAGTTGCGATTGATATGAAACAATTGAAAGTTGATTTCATGTCTTTCTCTGGACATAAAGTTTACGGTCCTAAAGGTATTGGTGCACTTTATGTTAGACGTAAGCCACGTGCTCGCCTTGAAGCGCAAATGCACGGTGGTGGACATGAGCGTGGTATGCGTTCAGGCACCTTAGCAACACACCAAATTGTGGGCATGGGCTCAGCTTTCCGTGTTGCTAGAGAAGATTTTGAAAAAGATCATGCGCACATCAGTGCATTACGTAAGCGCCTAGTTGACGGCATCATGGATATGGAAGAGGTGTACTTCAACGGCACTGTTGACCAATCTGTACCAGGTATAGTGAACATCAGCTTTAACTATGTTGAAGGTGAGTCACTACTGATGGCTGTTAAAGATATTGCTGTATCTTCAGGTTCTGCATGTACATCAGCAAGCCTTGAACCTTCATATGTACTACGTGCATTAGGTCGCAATGATGAATTGGCACACAGCTCAATTCGTTTCAGCATCGGACGTTTTACTACGGAAGAAGAAATTGACTACACCATTAAGCTAATCAAAGACTCCATCGGCCGTTTGAGAGAAATGTCTCCTCTTTGGGAAATGTTTAAAGATGGCATCGATTTAGATTCAGTTGAGTGGGCACACCATTAAGCAAGTCAGCTTATATTGACACTGTAGCAGGTATATAAGCGGTTAGTGAGGAAAGAGTTATGGCATATAGTGATAAAGTAATTGACCACGTGGAAAACCCACGTAACGTAGGTACGTTAGACAAGAACGATCCGAATGTAGCAACTGGTATGGTTGGTGCGCCGGCGTGTGGTGACGTAATGAAGCTACAAATTAAAGTTTCTGACGAAGGTGTTATCGAAGACGCTAAGTTTAAAACTTACGGCTGTGGTAGCGCAATTGCTTCATCTTCATTGGTAACTGAGTGGGTTAAAGGTAAAACTCTAGACCAAGCAGCTGAAATTAAAAATACAGACATTACAGCCGAGCTTGAGTTACCACCAGTAAAGATCCATTGTTCCATTCTTGCTGAAGATGCTATTCAAGCAGCGATTGCAGATTACAAAAGCAAACAGGCGAAGTAAGAGATAGATTATGGCAGTGACATTAACTGAAGCAGCGGCAAATCGTGTGCAAACGTTCTTGAAAAATCGAGGAAAAGGCATTGGCTTGCGTGTAGGGATTAAAACTACGGGTTGCTCAGGTCTTGCATATGTTCTCGAGTTCGTTGACGAACTTGCAGAAGGTGATGAAGTGTTCGAAGAAATGGGCGTTAAAATCATCGTTGATGCAAAGAGTTTGGTTTATATCGATGGCACAGAGCTAGACTACACCAAAGAAGGTCTAAATGAAGGGTTTAAGTTCATTAACCCAAATCAAAAAGACGAATGTGGGTGTGGTGAAAGCTTTACTGTGTAGCCAACGATAATTGAGATTGAGCTAAAGCCCTGCCTTGGTAGGGCTTTGCTGTATTAGGTCCGTATGCGATATTTTGAATTATTTAATTTACCAGCAGACTATAACGTAGATTTAAATTTGTTGAATCAGCGTTATTTAGAGTTGCAACGAGCTGTACATCCAGACAAGTTTGCTGGAAAAAGTGAGCGCGAAAAGCTCCTTGCCGTGCAAAAAACGTCTGAGATAAATGACGCACTTGCGGTGCTAAAACACCCTGTAAAAAGGGCTGAGTACATGCTTAGCGAGCAAGGCGTAGATATACGTGCCGAGCAGCAAACTTTACAAGACCCTGCATTCTTGATGCAGCAAATGGAGCTTCGTGAAGCGCTGGAAGATATACAGCATAGCTCAGATCCTGAAACTGAAATAGATGCGTTTGAGTCGCAAATTAAGCTGTTGGATAAGCAATATAGCGACAAGCTGTCTGAGCAGTTAATAGCGCAAGACTTGTCAGTATTAGAAGTCGCTGCGGATAATGTTCGCAAGCTAAAGTTTATATATAAGTTACGCGAAGAGCTGTCTCGAATCGAAGATAGCCTTCTCGATTAATTTAGCGTCACTACTTAAGTTAAAAGAGTACTATGGCATTATTGCAAATTGCTGAGCCGGGGCAGAGCGCGGCACCACATGAACATAAACTCGCGATAGGTATCGACCTTGGAACCACAAACTCGTTGGTAGCTACGGTACAAAGCGGAGAAGCTAGAACTCTGCCAGATCTTAATGGTGAAGCGATGTTGCCTTCGGTGGTGCGTTATCACGCGGAGTCAGTTACCGTTGGTAAAGACGCTCAGTTGGCAGCAATCGAGGACCCGATTAATACACTTATCTCGGTAAAGCGATTTTTAGGCAAATCAATTGCTGAAATTGAAGCTAGATATCAACAATTGCCTTATGAGTTTACTGAACATCAAGGTGCTTTGGCTATCAATACAGTCGCTGGGCCTATCAACCCAATTCAAGCATCAGCGGAAATTTTGAAATCACTTTATCAAAGAGCGACAGAAAGCTTTGGCGGTGAAGAAATTGTTGGTAGTGTGATCACCGTACCTGCATACTTTGATGATGCTCAAAGACAAAGTACTAAAGATGCTGCTGAAATCGCAGGGTTAAAAGTACTGCGTTTGTTAAACGAGCCGACTGCTGCTGCGGTGGCCTATGGGCTTGACTCAGGTCAAGAAGGCGTTATTGCTGTATATGACCTGGGTGGTGGTACTTTTGATATCTCCATTTTGCGTTTGAATCAAGGTGTGTTTGAAGTGCTAGCCACTGGCGGTGATTCAAGTCTGGGAGGTGATGATTTTGATGCTTTATTAGTTGAGCATTTTAAGTCAGAACTAAATTTAAGTGACTTGACACCTCATGAATTACGTTTATTAATTCAAAAAGCAAAAGCCTGTAAAGAAGCGCTAAGTAGCTATGAAAAAGTAAATGTCAAACTACCACTGCGTGATGAAGAGCACGTGGTGACGGTAACCCAAGGGCAGTTTGCTGAGTTGGTGGAGCCGCTTGTTAAGCAAACTTTGAGAGCATGTCGCCGTGCATTAAAAGATGCTGAAGTAACAAAAGAAGAAGTACTTGAAGCTGTTATGGTTGGTGGCTCAACACGAATGCCTGTGATCAGAAAAGCTGTGGGTGAGTTCTTTGCTAAAGAACCGCTTACCTCTATCGACCCAGATCGTGTTGTGGCAATTGGTGCGGCCATACAGGCAGATATTTTGGCTGGTAACAAGCCGGATTCTGATATGCTTCTTTTGGACGTATTGCCACTCTCATTAGGACTCGAAACAATGGGTGGCTTGGTTGAGAAAATCATACCTCGCAATACCACGATCCCAGTTGCACGAGCGCAAGAATTTACAACGTTCAAAGATGGTCAAACAGCCATGTCACTGCATGTATTGCAGGGGGAAAGAGAATTAGTCGATGACTGTCGTTCTCTAGCCAAGTTTAGTTTAAAAGGCATTCCAGCAATGGCTGCAGGTGCTGCACATATCAGAGTAACTTGTAAAGTTGATGCAGACGGCTTACTTAGTGTCTCAGCAACCGAAAAATCAACTGGTGTTCAGGCTGAAATTCAAGTCAAACCATCGTTTGGTTTGAGTGATGACCAAGTTGCACAGATGCTTAAAGACTCCATGAGCTTTGCCAAAGAAGATATGCAAGCGCGTATGTTAAAAGAGCAGCAAGTTGAGGCTTTGAGAGTTTTAGAGGCACTTGAAGCATCGCTTGAAACTGAGTCCCATTTACTTAACGAAGATGAATTAAAGGCCCTGCGTGCGGCAATGTCGATGTTGGATGACAAGCGATTAAATGCATCTGAGCCTGAAGAAATAAAGCAAGCTATTGAAGTGGTTGATGGTGCAAGTAGTGAATTTGCATCTCGCCGCATGGATGTATCAATCAAACAGGCACTGCAAGGTCAGTCAGTAGACGAGGTTTAAAATGCCACAAATTATCTTTTTACCCCATGAAGAGCTGTGCCCTGAGGGCGCTGCAATCGATGCAAAATCTGGTGATACAGTACTAGATGTTGCGTTAAAAAATGGCATCAGTATTCCTCACGCATGTGAAAAGTCATGTGCATGTACAACTTGCCACGTTGTGATCAGAGAAGGTTTTGACTCTTTAGAGGAAAGTGACGAGCTAGAAGATGATATGCTTGATAAAGCTTGGGGGTTAGAGCCTGAGTCACGTTTGGGCTGCCAAGCGATTATAAATGATGAAGACTTAGTTGTTGAGATCCCAAAATACAATCTTAATATTGTGAACGAAGAGCACTAATCGATATTTATTTTAAAAAAGGCTGTAGTTAACCACTACGGCCTTTTTTGTTTTGGAGCAATGGTATTATGTCTAGAGAAACATATACAGCACACTCAATTATTAATGGCCAACCTTACTGTGGTACAGGTACCTTGGAAGTGCTTTGCCCTGCGGATAATTCAGTGGTGGCATTGGTTACAGAAGCAGATACACAAGCAACCGAGTTAGCAATCCAAAGTGCAGAGAAATGTTTCAATGTACTCAAAAGCTCCACAGCAAAAAGCCGGGCCGACATTCTGTACCGCTGGTATCAGTTAATAATGGATAATCAGACACATTTGGCTGAATTGGTGACCTTGGAACAAGGTAAGCCGATTAAAGAGGCATTGGCTGAAGTGGTTTATGCCGCAGGGTATGTTAAATGGTTTGCTCAGGAAGCTGAGCGCGCCTATGGAGCTGTGATCCCGGCTCATACGCTAAATCACCAATTGACCACAGTTCAACAAGGCGTTGGTGTGGTTGTTGGTATTACGCCTTGGAATTTCCCCCTTGCAATGATCACGCGCAAAGTCGCACCAGCCTACGCAGCAGGATGCAGCTTTATTTTAAAACCATCAGAGCTCACACCACTCAGTGCTATTGAGCTTGCGAAACTTGCTTTGGAAGCTGGATTTGAAGACGGTGCGCTTCAGGTTCTTTTGACATCTAAGCCCCATGCGTTAGTGGCACAACTTAATAGTCATCGAGCCGTGCGTAAGTTGACTTTTACTGGTTCGACATCAGTGGGAAAGTTATTACTTGAACAAACGGCAAAATCAGCAATGCGCACCTCTTTAGAGTTGGGTGGAAACGCGCCATTTGTTGTTTTTGATAGTGCAGATTTAGAGGAAGCAATCGAAGGATTAATGATTGCTAAGTTTCGTAATGCGGGACAAACTTGTATTGCTGCAAACCGTATTTTTTTACACAGCAAAATAAAGTCGCAATTTATTAGCATGCTCAAGGAGCGGGTAAGCAACTTAACTATAGGTAGCACCCAAGATGCCGATATTGGTCCACTGATCACCATTTGTGCGAAGCAGAAGGCATTAGGTTTAGTTGCTGGGGCACTCAACCAAGGAGCTAAGTTGGTATACCAAGGTGAAGAATTGGAAGGGAATTTTATGTCACCGGTGATTTTGGAAGGTATAAAGCCCGACATGACCATTTTTGGGTCTGAGATCTTTGCGCCAGTTGTTTCGGTTATTGAGTTTGAAACAGAAGCGCAAGTAATTGATATGGCGAATAGCGTCGAAGTGGGCTTAGCAGCTTATATATACGCCACAGATATTGCGCAGATCCACCGGGTTTCTATGGGTCTCGATTTTGGAATGATTGGTATAAACGAGGGGGCTATTTCAAACCCGGCTGCGCCTTTTGGCGGAATGAAGCAATCAGGCTTAGGAAGAGAAGGTGGCGCACAAGGACTTAGCGAATACCTAGAGGTCAAATACCTTTGCCAACGTACTATCGTGAACTAAAGCGTTTCAACCCTCTAATATTCAAAAAATAAAATTGCAAAAATTGTATTTGGAACAATGCAATTTTTGCAATTACTTTAAATTTGTGAAAAAGCTAGGTAGACTCCTTGCTCTAAAGAAGTTGCTAGTGAACAAACAATGACGAATGCAATATTACCTACACTGGTCGTTTTAGCCGGTGGTTTAGGGACACGTTTTGGAGGTGGGAAGCAAATTGCTGAACTTCCAAAAATAGGTAAGACAATTATGGAACTCAGTATTATAGATGCACATAATGCTGGCATTAGGCATGTGGTGTTAGTTGTCAATAAAAACGTACGGCCAATTATAGAGTCCAGAATATTACCCAGATTACCTGCAAACTTAAGTGTAGAGCTGGTTAATCAATCTGTAGATGAAGTGCCAAGTCGCTTTGCCTCACTTGCTGCCCAACGCCAGAAGCCTTGGGGTACAGGACATGCCCTTTTATGTGCAAAGCCTTATGTACCAAACAATGCTGTTGTAATTACCGCCGACGACTATTATGGACCTCATGCATATGTTCAATTAGTTGAACATTTTTGTAAAGAAGATCATGACACTAGCAAAATGGCAATAGTAGCCTATCCTTTAAGACTGACAATGTCTGATGTGGGTGGAGTCAACAGAGGTATATGTACTGTATCAAATCATAACCTCTCTTCGGTCCAAGAATATACAGACATTAAATGCGCTGAAAATGGTTTTATTGGAGTACATGGTACACAGTTAAAACAAATCGATGAAAGCGTACTCGTATCCATGACATGTTGGGGTATTACTAAACCATTGTTCACACATTTGGAGCAGCAGTTTGAGCGCTTTTTAGAATGCCATGACAGCGATGTCAAAAAAGAGTATTATCTACCCGATTGCATTCAGCATATGATTAATTTAGAGCAAGCTATCGTGCGTGTGTACCCTGCACGCGATAGATGGTTTGGTGTTACCTATAAAGAAGAAATAGACAGTGTCGCAGGAAAAATACATGAACTACGTCACGGATGAATTAGCCGCAAGTTTAATTACTACACCCATTTACAAGGTAAGTATGGAATATCGTTCTATCGCTGAACATTTGGCTGAGCAGTATGGCCTGTCAGGTGAAGAGATCTCAATGAAACCCATTGGAAGTGGGCATATAAACACAACTATGCTATTGACGGATGGAAGTCGCTCATTAGTCGTTCAGAAATTAAATACCATTGTGTTTCCCAATCCAGAGCATTTAGTCGACAATGCTCGTTTAATTGAGCAGCACCTTGTATCAAAATCGCAGGTAGGTTTGTATGGTTTGGGGATCATAAAGCATGTTGCCACGACATGTGATAACTACCTAGTAGAATATCAAGGTGAAGTATGGCGTGCACTTGAGTTTATCGGCAAAAGCTACAGCGAGGATGTAGTTGATTGTGCAATAAAAGCGCAGACTGCAGCTGGCGCTTTTGGTGGATTTGCAAACGCGCTAAACGATTTTGACGCCAAGCGCCTTAATACGGTAATTCCTGACTTTCACAATTTGGGAATGAGGATTGAAAAGCTAGAACAATTGATAGCGAATGACCCTCATGGGCGCAGCAAATCATGCGTTGATGAAATAGCATTTTGCCAGTCTCAATTTGCGCTTGCACAAGAAGTGAAAGCAGTTGAAGCTACTTTACCTCTGCGCGTTTGCCACAACGATACAAAAATTAATAACATGCTTTTTAACTCTGAAACGGATAAAGCAAGAGCAGTTATTGATCTTGATACGTGTATGCCAGGTTACTGGTTGTATGACTTCGGCGATATGGTCAGAACCTTTTGCTCACCAGAGCAAGAAGACTCAACGAATTTGAGCAATGTGGTTGTCCGCATTGATATTTTTGAAGCGATTGTTAATGGCTATATCTCCGCTGTTGCGGATAAGCTGACCGAGGCCGAAAAGCAAAGCTTCATTCTTGGTGCTAAAGTTATGCCCTTGATGATTGGAATTCGTTTTTTGACTGATTACTTAGACGGTGACAATTACTTCGCTGTGAAGCACGACTCACATAACCTTGAGCGCGCGAGAAATCAGTTTGCGCTGTACAAAGATATCGTAAATAAAGAAGCGCAATTAAGCGCTATCATAAATACATAAAAAAGCGCCTAGGCGCTTTTTTTTATGCGTTTAATCGCATCCTTTTGCTTTGCTAAGCAACCTTGTATAAGTTAGCGTGACAAACTCCTGCATTGTACTCGTTTTGTAGTGTCAAAGGCAGCGCTGTTTCATTTTGAATTCAAAGTCAAAGAACTAACAAACATCAATAAAAAAACAGACTTACTCTAGGAACAAAGATGACTCATATTAACAGAAGACACTTTTTAAAGGCGGCGGGTGCGGCGGCTGCCGCTAGCATGGTATCAGGATGCGCCCAGACGCAAGGTCAGAACCTATCGTATTCAGATAGTCAGGGAAAGTCTGTTATTGGCTTAGTAGCGCCTAAAATGGATGTTGTAAGAGTCGCGTTTATCGGTGTTGGGCAGCGCGGTTATGGGCATGTGAAACGCATGAGTCATATTGAGGGTGCTGAAATTGTCGCGTTATGTGATACGCATAACGAAGTTTTGGAACGTTCTGCTCAATACTTGATAGACAATGGGAAAACTAAGCCCGCCTTGTATGGCTCCCATGAGCTGGCATATCAGGATATGTTATCCAGAGATGATATTGATATTGTGATTATCTCTACTCCGTGGAAATGGCATGCACCAATGGCTATTGACACAATGAATAGTGGTAAACATGCTTTTGTAGAAGTGCCTTTAGCATTAACCGTCGAAGAGATGTGGCAGATTGTTGATACAGCTGAGCGCACTCAGAAAAACTGTATGATGATGGAGAATGTCAACTATGGACGAGATGAATTGATGGTGCTCAACATGGTTCGCCAAGGTATTTTTGGAGAGCTATTACATGGTGAAGCAGCATACATACACGAACTACGTTGGCAAATGAAGGAAATTGAGCACAAAACAGGTTCATGGAGAACGGAATGGCATACACGTCGAGATGGCAATTTGTATCCCACTCACGGTCTTGGCCCTGTATCTCAATATATGAATATCAATCGTGGTGATCGTTTTGATTACCTGACCTCTATGAGCTCTCCAGCATTGGGCAGAGCGGCTTATGCACGACGAGAGTTTGACTCGGAGCATCAACGTAACCAATTGAACTACATTTGTGGTGACATGAATACAACGATGATTAAGACGGTTAAAGGGCGTTCCATCGTGGTACAACATGATACGACAACACCAAGGCCTTACTCTCGTCACAACTTGATTCAAGGTACGAATGGGGTATTTGCTGGCTTCCCTAACCGTATTGCGTTAGAAAATGGAGGCAGAGGCTCTTTCCATGATTGGGATGAAGATATGAGCTATTGGTATGGTAAATATGATCATCCATTGTGGGTCAAAATGGGTAAAGAAGCTGAACGCAATGGCGGTCATGGTGGTATGGACTTTTTAATGTTTTGGCGCATGATTTATTGCTTGAGAAATGGTGAGCCGTTAGATCAAGATGTCTATGATGGCGCCGCATGGTCTGTAATATCTCCATTATCAGCACAATCTGTGGCTAACAGAAGTGAATCAGTTTCTATTCCTGACTTTACAAGAGGGCAATGGCAAACGGCTACGCCACTCGGCATTGTTGGAGCTTAATAAAAAAAGCGCCTTTTAGGCGCTTTTTTTATGTTTAAATAGAGCTAAGAATATTTAGTTCGGGATCTTAATATGCTAAAAAATATCTATTTATGCTTGCTAGCTATACTATTTAGTGGCTGCAATAGTGTCTCACAGAAAGAGCCGCCGTCAGAGCTATCAGTCCTCGTTGAGCAGTACATTAAAACTTATCAAGCGAGAGACAATTTCAAACAATTTCTCACTTACTATGATGACCATGTCGTTTTGGAAGATATGCTTTACGGTGTAAAAGTGACCAATAAGAAAGCGTTCTCAGAGTTCTTTGATTGGGGAGCTGGAAGCTTTAAGGTGTTAGATGGTAAGCGCACTTTTGACGTTTCACAGATAATCGTTGACCAAAAGCAGCGCACAGTAGTTTTATCGGGAGAGTTTAATCCCTTCTCTTACAACGAGCAAAAACTTGGGCCTTGGCGGTTTACGACAATATTACAGTTTAACCAAGCGGGGTTGATTTCATACCAACAAGACTGGATAAACTATTTCCCAAGATCATTTATTGGTGAAGCAAAAAACCTAAATGTAGTTCCCTGATGTAAGTTATTTTGCCCAATTAGGGGCTTAGCATGTAAACTGCTGAGCAAATTGACGCTGTTATCACACTGAGGAAAAAGTATGCAGCTTTCTGTCGAAATTAGTAAGTACCCACTAAATTCAGATTACATCCCATTTATAAAGTCATTTATTGAAAGGTTGAATACTTACAGCGAACTGACAGTGATTACAAACACGATGTCTACGCAAATTTTTGGCGAATATGATTTAGTAATGAGTGTACTGCAAAATGAAATGAAGGCGTCTTACGAGCAATTTGGTAAGAGTGTTTTTGTATGTAAGTTTATATCTGGCGATCTATCACCTGAGGCGTAATGGAACTGATCTACGAAACGCTTGCAGGATTCACTGCAATGTCGAGCTGGGAATATTTAGCTGTTGTTTTATCAATGGCTTATTTATTACTGGCTATTAAAGAAAACATTTGGTGTTGGCCGGCTGCATTTTTCAGCACGTTTATCTATACAATTATGTATTGGAATGGTGCGTTGCTTATGGAGTCGTTTCTACACTTCTACTATTTAGCGATGGCTTTTGTTGGATGGTGGATGTGGCGTTCGGGCAAAAAGAATGAAGAGTCCAAGATAATATCTTGGTCACTCAATCGACACTTGCTGATCATTGTTGCAACTGCCTGTGTTGCCCTCATCATGGGGTATATTACAGATACCTACACACATGCGGATTTACCTTTCCTAGATAGTATGACAACTTGTTTTGCTATTGTGACGACATACTTAGTTGCCAAAAAGGTTTTAGAAAACTGGCTTTATTGGATACTGATAGACGCTACATCAATGTATTTGTATTACTTGAAAGGGTATTACCCAACATTAGCACTTTATGTCTTCTACACGGTTATGGCGTGCTGGGGTTACAAAAAGTGGTATGAAGAATACAATAAAAAAGAAGGCAAGCCTCTTGGCGAACTCTGAATTGGCGAATATATATGAGATTTTGCACAGGCTATATCCAAATCAAGTAGTCAGTAATGTCCGTAAGCTCGAGAAAGGGTTAAGCAATCAAAACTATTACTTCGAGCATGCTGGAGTTAAAAAGTTACTGAAATTATTCTCTGGGCCGATTCCAGTTGATGCTTTGCAAGTTCAAGCGCAACTTGCAAAGCAATCGCAAGCACAGCATGTCTTACACATTGATGAGCAAAGAAAGCTTATTGTTTTAGAATATCTTACGGAGAAACCAGGTGAAGTGAATATTTCTCCAGAGCTTGTTCGAGCCCTGGTTCATATTCATCAAAGTAAATCACCCAATAATTCCGAGCTAGATTTAGCTACCCATCTTAAAGAAGCCGCTATTTTTTTAAAACAAGAGCACTTAGCAAAGAGCCTGATTACTGCGTTAACTCAGTGGGCGAGAGATGTAAGGTATTGCCACAACGACCTAGTAAAAGACAATGTGATAGAAACGGAGCTTGGTATCTATTTTATTGACTTTGAATATGCGCAATACAATGACTTGTACTTCGATTTGGCGGCTTTATGTTGTTCGTTTTCACTAACTAAAATCGAACAGCGAGTGTTACTTTTAAGCTATTACGAAGCGCAAAATAAAGCGCTTCCATACTATGGTGAAGATAAGCTTGAAGTATACATCGGTTGTTACCTTATTCTGAGCATTGCTTGGTATCAGCAACGCCAACAAACACGACACTGTGAACAGCTAAAAGAGCAGTTTAAACTGTGGCTAGAATCAAATAGAAGGGTGTTGCCTCGCGAGTCTTAAACTTCAGCGAGGCTTAATATGAAGGTTAAATACCGCCCAGCCTCTTAGCTAGTTCTTTATATTTTTCGACATCATCCTTGTCAAAGATCGGTTGGCCATTTTCATCATGGTCTTTTGCAATTAATAGGTTCTCTCTTGCAAGCCGTCTTACACGCTCCACTTTTACACTTAAAAACTCTGCAACTTGCTCAGTGGTCATAGGGGTCATAATACAAATCCTCTAGATGATGTTAGGTAGCTTAGCTACTAAAATCGATTTACGTTTATTATTGTTAAACTCTAAGCATAGCTAAATATATGAGAATTAGTCCAATTGAATATGTTTTTTAATAATTAGTTTAAATAATAGACATACGAGTTAGGCTAGGCTGGTATTTCGATAAAGATATGATTATCATGAAGCTGCGTTAAATGCTGTGCTCTCGTGGTGAAATGGATATCACGTGGCTCTCCGGAAGCTAAGTTACAGGTTCGATCCCTGTCGAGAGCGCCAGTATTCATATCTACATGCTCTTCTTATGTTTAGAAACGGTTCTTCACCGTAAAGTGCCATTGAACAGAATCAACTTTATCAGGCTTGTTGATGGGAGCTGCAAGATCTAAGTGTAGTACGAGTCCTGAATTGGCTCGACTAGGTGCCATTCTTAATCCAAACCCTACGTTTTTATAAAACTTACTATTCTCAACAAAAAGCGCTTTGCCATCGACTCTCCCAATATCAAAATAGGCAGCACCTCCAACTTTAAATAGCTGTAACAGATCGTATTCCCAATAGTAGCGCTTTTCGAGATTCAGTACGATGCGTCTTTCACCTTGGAGGTAACGAGCAGGGAAGCCCCTTAACCCCGTTTCCCCGCCAAGTGTCAGTTGTTTATCTGGAGTTAAATGCTTGCCATGTGTGATGTTTAATTGGGCATACCAAGATTGCAAATCATGAGTATTTAAATAATATTCGAAATTCAATTGTGTGATGAGATTCTCAGCTTCACCTTTTTCTACATTCCAATTGCCATCAATAGAAAAAAGAAAGCGCGTTAAACTCTGCTCAGAGCTAAAGTGAGATTTACTCACTGTCGCATTCAATATCCAACGCGAGTCATCGTTAGAGATGGATTCATCGGAGTACCCTAGCGATGTATTTATATTCCAACCTAAATTGAGGTCTTCGGTACGATAAATTGAGTCAAAGTTTTTAACTTTGATAAATGCATCTTGAAACCATTGAGTTTGAACATAGGGGTAACTGAGTGACCTGTTTTGTGCAATCGGTAAAGTGGTTTCGCTAATTTTATTAAACGAATGTTCTTCATCTCTATAGCCAAATATAAACCGACGAGTCCAGCCGTCATCTAGCTGCTTTGCCATTCCAAAGTAGGCTTGAGATAACTCTGTTTCTTGTAAAAATTCCGATACAGTTTCGCCGTTTTCGTATAGAGGCTCAATGCGCTTGTCAGCGAAATTGAGTCCTCCGTAACTATAAGGTGTATTTGTAGAGAAAAATGGGTAATCAATGCCAATGTAGTGTCTTTCACCATCATCATTGTCTGAATACTCTAAGCGGCCTTGATATCGAGTTGAGAGAATATTAGGGTCGTCATATACAAAGAGGTAACCACTACGATCGGTATCATCAATATGCGTCAATGACAGTCGTTTACCCTGCCCAAACAAATTACTTTCTCTAAAGCCTATACGACTTGTATTCTCACCGCCGCTTCTGCTAAAGCTAATATCAGGTAGTAAAGTCCACAGGTCTCGTGTGACGACGGTGACGGCAATATTCCCATCGCAATCAGGTTCTGCAAATACTCTTGCATCATATAGGTAGGATTGCTTTCTAAGTAGCCGCTCAGACTCTTTCAAAAGTTTTGGATCATATTTACTATTTTCTTTGAACAACAAAATGCTTTTAATGACTTCGGGTTTGGTTGTAACGTGGGCGCGATTGGCAAACCTAAATAGTGCATTGTCTTCTTCAGGCAAAGATGTATCAAACACGTTGAGCTGATGTAGCGTTATAGATGTAATCTTGGCATTGTCTATTTGAGGTAGCACATACTCTGAACTGAGCTCTCTGGTAAAGTTTCCATCAGTAATCTCTGCCGGACGATCATTGTCACAACTGTTGAGCCATGAAGATTGATCCTGAGACCAAGCAAAAAAGGAGGTTCCAAAAATAAGGGGAGCTAAAAATACTAAAAAACAAACTCTCGCTAGCACCATATGCATGCCCAATACCGTTTTTATTATAATTAGTATGGCTTAATTTAGGCACACCTGCTTGGGTAAGTCTATATTATTGTTGTAAATTTGAACTAATATTGGCGTGCAAATCAGGCAATAATGCTGTTGCATCAATGCCTTCAGGTGAAATCCATATGCTTTCGCTATAGTATTCGTAATTGAGCTCGAAGGCTTGGCTGTGAAATTCGAAACGCCACTGATGTCGGTCTGCACCTTGATTAAATTCGATGGTATTGATGTCTTGCATCGCTAAGAAAACTTCGCCCCAGAGCTGAAAATCATCACTTTCAGGTAGTAGACTAGGGGTTACCAGTAGGATGTTTTGGTCTTCTATATGTGAGATTGTGGTCATATATATTCCGGTTATTCAGCTGCAAGGTAGTTGCGGATCAATTGCATGAATGGGGCACCATATTTAGTTAGTTTAGTAAAGCCAACACCTGAAACCTTTAGAAACTCACTGTCGTTGGTAGGAGTCTGCTGAGCCATTTCTGCTAATGTTTTGTCATTAAATACAACATAAGGCGGAACATCATCTTGATCTGCAAGCTCTTTTCTGAGACTACGCAGTTTTGCAAACAGCTTCCTGTCGTAATTAAATTGAGCGAGTTTATCTTGATAAACATGGCTAGCTTGCAATCTAGGCTCAGCCAGATTCAATACATATTCACCTTTTAGGACTGCACGAGCTGCCTCTGTGAGCCTTAGGGTTGCTCCTTGTGTAATATCTTGGGCTAACAAACCATGGTGTATTAATTGGCGTAACACGCTTAACCAATACTCATTACTGTGTTCTTTACCAATTCCATAAGTACTGAGCTCATGATGTTGGTTGTCTCTGATTCGGGCAGTGTTTGCGCCGCGCAGTAAATCTACGATGTAGCCTAAACCAAAACGCTGTTGAGCCCGGTAGACACAGGACAATGCTTGTTGAGCTACAATCGTTGCATCAAAACTTTTGGGGGGGTTAAGGCAGATATCACAGTTGCCACAAGGTTCTCTTTGATACTCACTAAAATAGTTGAGCAGTATTTGTCGGCGACAGGTTTGCGCTTCAGCAAAATTTGCCATTGCGTTAAACCGCTGCTGTTCTACCTTTCTGCGTTGTTCGTCGGGAATATCTTCAAAGAACCTTCTTACTCTACCAATATCAGCAGGGTCAAAATACATAATAGCCTCTGCTGCGAGACCATCACGACCTGCGCGCCCTGTTTCCTGATAGTATGCTTCGATACTTTTTGGTATATCGTAATGTAAGACAAAGCGAACGTTAGGTTTGTTGATGCCCATGCCAAATGCAACAGTTGCAACGACGATTTGAACATCATCACGTGCGAATGCATTTTGCACAAACTGTCGTTGCTCGCTTTCCATACCTGCGTGATATGCCGCTGCATTAAACCCACCATCAGCTAATTTCTCCGCTATTTCATCGACTCTGCGGCGACTTGAGCAGTAAATAATACCGCTTTGCCCTTTTTGCGTTTTTAAATACCGCATAAGTTGTGAAAGCGGTTTGAACTTCTCTTCAATGGTGTAACGTATATTTGGTCTGTCAAAGCTACCGGTATGAATAAACGGTTCAACTAGGCCGAGCTGGGTTACGATATCTGTGCGAGTTGCCATATCAGCAGTAGCGGTCAGTGCCATTGTTGGAACATGTGGAAACGCATGTTTAAGTTCATTTAAACGACAATAATGCGGGCGGAAATCATGCCCCCAATGGGAAACACAGTGTGCTTCATCGATAGCAAATAGTGAAAGAGGTAAAGTATTTAAGCGATCTAGAAAATCTCGCTGCAGCACTTTTTCGGGAGCGACGTAAAGCAGTTTTATTTCACCCTGGTGTAGGCGCTGATAAATGCTTTGCTGTTGCTGCCAATCAATACTGTTGTTTACAAATTCAGCTGAAATGCCTTGGGCTTGTAGCTGTGCTACCTGATCTTGCATTAAAGATATGAGCGGTGAAATAACAATGGTGACGCCAGAGAGCATAAGTGCTGGTACTTGATAGCAAAGAGATTTACCTCCACCTGTTGGTAATAAAACTAAGCTATCACGCCCACTAAGACATGCTTCGATTGTATCTAGTTGGCCAGCTCTAAAGCTTGTATAACCAAAATATTCTTTTAATACAGATTGGGGAGTCAATGGTTCTTGAGTCGCGAGTGTTTCCATTGCGCGCATTCTAGAGGTTTTTGGTCAAATTGTCTTCCTTTAAAACGTAATCTTTAGGCTGGCAACTATGAGCTAGGTTGTCATTATTTGTGCGCTACAGAGATACATAAAAATAAAGTGATGGGTCTGAGCTCATAAAGAGGAGAGCTGTTGGCATGTTAACGATACGCACTGTAAACAAAATAGACCCTTTATTATTGCCTAATTTGCATTGCCATGGTGGTACATTATTAATTCTGTATAATGCTGCCTTCTTCACGAATGGGTGATAAATAGGGGAGTGAAATGACAACAGATTCTAGCGTGCGGCAAGGCTATTTATATGCAACGCTTGCGTTTATTATGTGGGGCTTGGCGCCTATCTACTTTAAGTCAATAGAGCATGTAGATGCGCTAGAAATACTAGTACATCGAGTCATTTGGTCAGTTGTATTTATATTCATTGTGATCACGGTACGAAAAAACTGGCATACAGTACGTAAAGTACTAGGGAATCCCAAATTGGTAATGATGCTGGTAGTCACCGCTTTATTACTGGGTTTTAATTGGGGGCTATTCATTTGGGCTGTCAACAATGGCTATATGTTGGATGCAAGCCTTGGCTATTACATAAACCCTTTATTGAATGTTTTTTTAGGCATGCTGTTTTTGTCTGAAAAGCTTAGATTCGGACAAAAGGTGGCAGTATTACTGGCCTCTACCGGGGTTATTATACAATTGATTAGCTTTGGCTCATTTCCATATATTGCGATGTCTTTAGCGTGCTCATTTGCTATTTATGGTTTATTGAGGAAAAAGATGGCCGTAGATTCCCTGCCTGGCATATTTATAGAGTCACTTATTCTCCTACCAATAGCATTAGTGTACTGGTTTTTCCTTGAACCGAGTTTAACGAGTAATATGTTGGGGAATACGTGGGATCTTAACCTATTGCTTATTGCGGCGGGCATTGTAACTACGTTGCCATTGTTAAGCTTTACTGGGGCTGCAAAAAGACTTCCGTATTCAACTCTCGGCTTTTTTCAATATATCGGTCCGAGCTTAATGTTCACACTTGCGGTGGTATTTTACGGTGAAGAATTTGATGTGGAACGAGCGGTGACATTTGCTTTTATCTGGGGCGCGTTGCTCTTATTCACTCTAGATTCTTTAAAAGCCAGTAAAACGAAAAGAGTTGCAGCCACACAAGGCTAATGCCAATCAGTTTTTGTTGCCTCTTAAAAGTTAAGAGGCAATTTGATTCCTGCCTGACTCTTTAGCCGTGTAAAGGTTTTCGTCGGCAATTTTAATCAAAGGGTCAATACTCTCTATGGTTTTATCGACTACTCCTATAGAGACTGTAAATGGGATATGGTAAGGCGTAAGTGAACTGCTATTCTTTTCAAGGAAAAGTCTAAACTGTTCAAGTTGAGCCATATTGTCTGTGCTACTTGCTGAGCGAAATAGCACTGCAAATTCTTCACCACCAAGCCTTGCGTATAAGTCATGTTGAAAAAACTTCTCGAAACATTCGCCAATAGACTGTAGCACCTTGTCTCCGGCGTCATGCCCATGCTGATCATTAATCTTCTTAAAAAAGTCTATATCAATCATAGCAAGCATACTGGATTGATTTTGTCTGCTATTAATTGCGAGCAATTTACTTGCATGTTCGAAAAAATAACGCCGATTGGGTAGTTGAGTTAAGTAATCGGTATTTGCTTGTCTTCTTATTGTTGCAATGTTTTCTAACATGTCCACGTTTTGGCTCAAACGACAATAAAACTCTTCTGGGTTGAATGGTTTTCGTAAGTAGTCATTGGCGCCGCTTTTTAGAAAGCGCGCAGACAAATAAGCGTTGTTAGTGCCAGAGATACCAATAATTGCTTTGTCATCGTTACTATAAAGTCGACGGATCTCTGCGCATAGCTCTTCTCCTCGCATCCGAGGCATCTCATTGTCGGTGATAATGACATCAATATCAGGGTTTTGATTGAGGGTTTCTAATGCCTCGACTCCGTCTCCTGCCACATAGACTTGATATTTATGTCTTTCCAATAATGAGCTAATGTGTCTTCTGGTTGCCGCTGAATCGTCAACAACCAAGACTTTAACCTGCTCGTTTCGAGGTAACCTCTGCAATTGCTTTTTAAGGTATTGGTAAGCTTGTTTGTTTTCTTTGGTAATGTAATCAATGACAGGGTACTTATCGACAGTATCACGGGTACTTGACTCTAAATTCCCGGTCATAACTATCGTTGGAATGTTGGCTTTCACTGTGTAAGGAATGGCTTCGCCGTTAGAGGCATCAGGTAATACAAAGTCAACAACTGCACAAAAATAATCGTGATCGTTGATTAGCCTTTTTGCACTTTCCAAAGTCGTCGCTACATCAACATCGTAGCCTACTGAACTTGCAATGTGTTTTTGGACTTTTGCAATAGTCGGAGTGTCTTCAATTATCAGCACTTTTCTTAACACATGCACAACCTTAACAGTCTTTTATTACTTCAGTTTTAACTGAAAGCGGAAAAAAAGCAATGAAGAAAATAAGATTCACACGGGGAAGTCTATGATAATTTCGTTACTTCCCCACATTGACACCCAGAATAACAAATATATGGCTCTACTAATTAGGCGCTTCAGCTACTGATAATTCCTCATTGCTTTTAGTTGACTCGTAGTGTGAAGGCGGCTTTACTTGGCTGCTTAAAGTGTGAATACGGTGTTTTTGAGTCGTGAGTGAAAGATATTTACACCAAATTTTTTCTATTCTATTTGCTGGTGGCCGCTTATGTTTAAGCATGTCTACAAATTGTTGTTGGTAGGTATTCACCGGTGCAAACTTTTCATCGTTGAGTCCTTTGAGCAAGTGCCCATGTTGCTGTAATAAATCAGACTCTAATAAAGTGAAGTGACCACTTCTGGAAAATCCCTGTGGAAAGTTCAAATCATCGTAAAATGACTTGGATGCAGTAAAAGCTTCTTTTAATTCCGCTATATTCATATCCATGATGTTTCCCTCGCATCGTTTGCAACGAGTATGGACTATTCTTTTGGCTTTTTTAAACGAGATTTTTTAATCAAAAGGTGGGGTAATGGACAAGGAACTATTAAAAACTTTTGTCGAAGTTTCGAAAACTCGCCATTTCGGACGCGCCGCCGAAAATTTATATATAACTCAGTCAGCTGTTAGTTTTCGCATTCGACAACTAGAGCAGCATTTGGGCGTGAGTTTATTTACAAGGCAAAGGAATAATATTCAACTGACAGCACCCGGCGAGAGGTTGTTACCTCATGCGCAAATGTTATTGACCGGTATGCAAAGAGCAAGGTTAGATGTTGCTCTTGCTAATAATATGCGTCAGCAGCTTTCTTTAGCTGGAACGCCGAATATTTGGGATGCGTATTTGCAATTCGGTATTAATCAGATTGTCTCGTCTATGCCGGGGGTCTCATTAGTAGCCGAAGTGAAAACTCAGCAAGAGAGTACTCGGTTGCTTTTAGAGCGCACATTGGACCTTGCTGTATTGTTTGATCCACCAAAAGTAGATGAATTAATAGTTAGACAAGTTAAAAATTTGTCTATAATTCCAGTCAGTACCTTTAACACCAAGAGTAAGGATGATTTTTTTGGCAAGCAGTATGTGTATGTTGATTGGGGAACCGCGTTTTCGTTATGGCATGCTAAGCAGTTTGAAGGAGCCGCTCCCCCATATTTTCGTACCAGTACTGGGCGTATTGCATTAGAGCTGATTTTACAATGTGGTGGTTCTGCATATATACCCAAAATGTTGGCGACTGACCTGATAGAACAGCAAAAACTGTTTCATGTAGGCTCTGTTGAGCACAACTTTAGGGAAGTATATGTAGCTTATCATAGAGGTAATGATCAGTCAGATCACATAGAAACGATAGTAAACCTACTCGCATCTATGACTGACTGAAAAAGCAGATGCCTGTTTTATCTAAAGTTACCCATTTATGACACATGGCTGAATTTTCGGTTTCAATAAAATTTCATTTTTATTTTACGTGTAATATTTCTGTCACTTATAACTGGCAGACTGCGCCTGTCTAATAAATTACGTGTTGCGATATTGAGGAAATACACATGAAACTAACCAAATCAGCATTATTACTCTCTATTCTTAGTGGTCTATCTTTGAATGCTCATGCCGATGTTGATGTATATGGTAAAGCAAACCTATCAGTACAATCTTCTGATGAAGGTGATGGCTCTTTTACTGAAGTGAAAAGCAATGCTTCACGTTTCGGTTTCAAAGGTTCTGAAAAGCTAGATTCAGGGCTTGAAGTAATTTACAAATTAGAGTTCCAAGTCGACGTGTCAGACGCGGACTCAAAAGGTGATGATGACAACATTACTGCTCGTAATCAGTATGTTGGCTTAAAAGGCAAATATGGTGAAGTCGTTATCGGCCGTAACGATACTGCATTCAAGCAATCTCAAGGCAAAATTGACCTATTCAACGATCTTGAAGCAGATATCAAAAACATTTTTAAAGGGGAAAATCGTTTAGGCGATTCAATCTCGTTCAAATCAGCAAGTTTTAACGGATTCAAAGTACTCGGTACTTTCATCGCTGAAGATGCAACAGATGGCGAGAATGGTTACTCAGGTGCTGTAACTTATGGCGATGCTAAGCTGAAGAAGTCTAAATTCTATGTTTCTTTAGCTGGTGATAGCGAAGTTAAAGGCTATGATGCTTTGCGTGTAACAGGGCAATTCAAAGCAACTGATGACTTAAAATTAGGTGCAATGTATCAGAAGCAAGAGAAAGTAGATGGCACAGGCACTGCTGATGGCTTCTTATTAAACGCTGCATACAGCTTCGGTGCAAACACGGTTAAGCTTCAGTATCAAATGATTGACTTTGACGCAGCTGGTTCAAAAGATGTTGATGGAATTAGCATTGGTATTGATCATAAATTAGCTAAAGCTGCAAAGTTGTACGCATTCTATTCATCAGTTGATGAAGACAGCGGTACAGAAGAAGACTATTTAGGCCTAGGTATTGAATACAAGTTCTAATATTGACTTCTATTAAAGTATAGAATCAGGTTGATTGAGCCCTTCTTAAATAAGAAGGGCTTTTTTGTTTTACGATAGAAACCCCTGATAATGTCGGTTTTGTTCGCTATTTGTTCGCTATTTGTTCGGTTGTGGTATTTTTTCAATTTTATTTAAAAAAACGCTTGCGCCAATCTCAAATCTCCCTATAATGCGCACCCACTGACACGGAGCAACACGCTGAAAAGCAAGATGCAAAGTGAAGAGTAAAGTTAAATTGAAAGCTTAACTTTTTTCGAAAGAAAGAAAATTAAATTTTCTAGTTGACTTTAAAAGTGAAGCGGTTAATATGGCGCTCCACTTCGCAGCAAAG
>NZ_AUYB01000115.1 GCF_001625655.1 Pseudoalteromonas luteoviolacea DSM 6061
ATATGGCAAAGACACTTACCTGTTCAATGCGGGCGATGGACAAGACACGCTCACCGATTTAGGTGGGGTGGATAATATCGTTTTCGGGGAAGGGGTCTCGTTAGATATGCTTGCGGTGAAACAAGAAGGAAGGGATCTGATCATTATAGTTGATTCTAGTGCTGGCACTGATCAAGTCACCATAAAAAATGGCTTAGAGAGTAGTTATGCCATAGAAAATATTTCACTCTTTGATGGTACCAGTGTAGACATTAGTACATTACCGAAACTGGCGACTGGTAATGCAGATAATCACAGTATGCTGACCTCAGAATTGCTGATACAGGCAATGAGCAGTTTTGAACCTAATGAGTCTGCGGCAAGCAATATACTGGACGACTCATTTGATTTGAGTGGTGATTTATTGGTGACTAGTATAGTTAATCGAGTTAAGTAAAGGTGAGTTGATGCGTCAGGTATTTGGGGCTTTAGTATCATTTACCTGATGCTTATCTATATAAATATAGAATTTGGAGAGTCAAAAAAGAAATTGATGGAATAGAAGTTTTGCACAAAGCTGGTATGAAAGGGGTAGCAATGCCAATCAGCATTGAAACCCCTTCATAGTCAATGCTGATTAGTGTAAGTATTTACTTATAATATTGGATTATCGTATATCAAAAGGAGGTTTGATTATACCTACATCTCCATCACGACAATCAAGATCCATATAGAATTGATTGATCATATTAGGACCGCCTACGCGAGTCTCTCTTATACCTTTGATAATACCGTAAGGCCTTGTGTTGTATAGCGGTAGAATTCTATCGACATAATTATTATTTGAATCAGTGAAGTATGTGGATTCTACGGTGAAGTCTTCACCTGGTACATAAGCACCACTGTTTGTGCTGTATACTTTGAAGTTCCAAGTGTTGTGGCTGTATTTATACGGCTGACCAGGGTATAGCCCTGCAAGCTGTGAAGTAACTCTGTGAGATTCATACATAGTTCTTGAGTTGATGCACCCAAATGTTGACTGTATTTTAAACTCATTGCCCATAACAGCTGCGTACCAAGTTTTCTTTTGAATGTTGTAATAAGCTGACGCGCTCATGCTTGATAAGGCTAAAGCAGAGAGTATGAGTGCTTTAAACTTCATTATTATTTTCCTTTTTAGAATTAAAGTGGCTTTTTTACTTTGTGTTTTTTAAAAGTGACGTTTGAATAAAAATCGCCATTGCAATATCGCAATGGCGTACTTTTATAAACAGGGTTTAATAAAGCGTACCCAACTAAAGTAGTTGGTATGTTAGACGCTAAAAATTACTCTTTTATTAATTTTTTATTTTTAAGTGTTTGATAATTAACGTAAGTCAATAGGTGGTCTAATGATGCCGCCATTACCTTTATTACATTTTAGATCTAGCGTAAATTGCTCGATCATGTTTGGGCCACCGACTAGATTTTGTCTAATACCTTGAATAACACCATAAGGGCGATGATTAATGATAGGCAGTGTTCTATTTAGATAATTATTATTCGAATCTGTGAAATAATCAGTGTCTACCATAAACTCATTACCAGGTGCGTATGCATCACTATTGTTACTATAAACTTTAAACTGCCAAGAGTAATGGTTTCCTTGATATGGCTGCCCTGGGTAAAGGCCTGCACTAATGGACTTTATTCTATGTGACTCATACATAGTATATGGGTTAACACAACCGAAATATGACTCAATCTTAAGGTAGTTCCCCATAGCGGATGAATACCAAGTCTTCTTTTGTACATTGTAATACGCTGATGCACTCATACTTGATAATGCCAAAGCAGAGAGAAGTAACGCTTTAAGTTTCATATTTGTTTTTTCCTTTTCAAGATTGAAATATGTAAATGGTAATTTTCAGAATGTGACTATTCGAAAGAGTGGGATTCGAAAAATCAGAATGATGCATATATGTTTATAGTGATAAATACTTTGCTTATTTATAAATAAGTTGTCAAGTTAAGTTTTTATTGTAATAAAATATTAGTATGCTTCGTCATTGAACATAGAGTAATAATTAAAAACAAATCTATTGTCTTAAGCTTTGTCACAAATCAAAACAACAGTTAAATATAAGTTTATTTTTGTGACGATGAAATTTAATCCTAACCGTAAAGGAATACTAAATGAACTTTAATAATTTAGTAAAAGCAATACTTGACTCAAAGGGGCTAGGCTGGGCAGAACTGAATGCTAATCTCGCCGTACTAGACTCTACACTGCAAAGTTACAGCAATGGTAATGCTGGCGTTGTTGACGTGTTCTTAGCAACTGCCGATGTATTAGTGGCAACAGCAGGTTTACTGGGAGCGGACACTTTGCCCGGTGTAGTGTTTAATTTGGAAAGTATCAAACGAAACTATGAGAAGTATAAAAGAGAGAAGGAAGCCGGCGTGGTTGGCAATGACACCATTGCCGCACTTGTCGCTTCATCGGCTGCTTTAGTAAATGATATTACAGATGCATTAAAAACTCGCCATCCAGGTTTTGCAGCCGCAGCAGTCATTTCATCTATCATAACCACAGTCGCTAAGTATATATCAGTTAATGCTTCAACAGCGGCTCAAATTACAGAGCAGCTGCGACAAGAACAACAGGGTATGATAGACATTATTCAAAATCAGCTGTCAAGTCGCAAACAAACTGTACTTGATCAATATGAAGCACTAGTTCGTCAAGAAGCTGCGCTGGCTGGTGTTGACCCTGCTATGGCTATTGATAGTCAGTTTGCTTCTGACGTTAATGGCTTAATCAATGATCTAAACAACGAGATAAACTATAAAATACAACAAAGCCTCGAGTTGCGCATTGATTTAAGCCATGCTGAAATTGAAGAGCTTAAAGATCAGTACATTGGTGAGTTCAACACCATTTTAGGCGGTTATGGAGATGGCGGTAGAGTAACAGAGCTTCTCAATACATTTTTGGGGATTAGCGTTAAAAACTCGCGTACCAAAATCATCAACCAAGCAGAAAGTGATTTTGCTGCTGAACTCAATGGTCAAGGAGACGTAAGACAAAAAACCTCTGAATTTACAGACTTAGTTCGTCAGGCTTTTGGTCAAGCAAACATAAAAAATGGCAATGCAGACAACTATGTGAATCAATGGTTAGCGCGATATGAAGGCGCACTTTCTGGTACCAAGTCTCGTATTCTATCAGAGTTGAGCACTTTTAAAGCACAGGTGCTTAATGGCGGCATACTTTTAGTTGAAGAGATAAATGAAGATTTGGTTGGTCAGTATATGACCAAACAGAATGAGTTGAACTCGGATTACTTAAGTGCTGAAACTATTGCGTCCGAAGAGCAGTTAGCCTTGATGTATGTTGAGTTAGGTGGCTTGGTCGTAGATGATAAAAAGCGCTACATGTCATCTATTTGGAGTATGCATAAAGATTCAGCAGAAGCGCTGAGGCACAAAGCTCAACGCTTGGCTGCTCAGGCAGATATGCAAGAAGGGGTAGATGTCCCTGATTCTCTTTTTAATCAACTTGGTGAGTTGTACTCAGAAATAAATGGCCATATTGAGCTTTCTCAATCGGCAGTGAGCAATGTTTTAGGTAATTACCTTGAAAATCTGAGTAGTTTTGGCACCTTTATTTCAAATACGAATGCATACATAGAAGCTGAAATTAACCGCCTGGATGCAGGTTTCAGCAATATTATTGCGCTACTTCAAGACATTATTAGTCAACTCGAAAGCTTGTTAGAGCAACCTCCAGAAGAAGAACCAGATGAAGACGGTGATGGCATACCTGATGATGAAGACCCTGATGCAGATGGCAATGGTATTCCTGACAGCGAAGAAGATCCGAACAATCCCTCGGAAAAGGACAGTGATGGAGATGGGATCCCTGATCATTTAGACCCAGATCGAGACGGTGACGGCATTCCAAATGAAGATGATCCAACGCCTGATGGTGGCTCAGATGGGGGAGATGGTGGAACACCAGGTGACCCAGCAGAGGAAGGTAGCAATAACGCAAATCGACGCAGGCGTATTGACCCGTTGATTCTTGATCTGGATGGTGATGGACTCGAGTTTATCAGCCTAGATCAGAGTCAGGCAAAGTTTGATTTGACTGGTGATGGATTTGCGACACATACATCTTGGGTAAAAGGCGACGATGGCTTTTTGGCTTTAGACAAAAATGGTGACGGTAAAATCAATGACATAACAGAACTCTTTGGAAGTGAAGATGTTACTGGTTTTGAAGAGCTCAGTGCCTTAGACAGCAATGGTGATGGAGTTATTAGTGCGCAAGACGCTGCGTTTAATGATTTACTAATTTGGCAGGACTTAAATGGTGATGGTCATTCCTCGGCGAATGAAATTAGTCGTTTATCAGATTTTGGGATCACGGAAATTAGCCTAACGCGCAGTGCGGTTGGGAGTGAATCAAATGATGTCATATTGGATGAGATTGGAAGCTATGTGCGCACCGATGCGAACGGTAATCAAACAAGTCATATTCTTGGGGATGTGCAGTTTACCATTAGAGCCACATACTCTGAGTTTGTAGGTGAAGTGACGTTGACACCAGAAGCGATTGCAACTGGTAAGGTAAAAGGCTACGGCCTGATGCCTGACTTAGATATTGCAATGAGCCTAGATTCAGAATTTTCACAAGTGGTAATGGACACATTAACGGGCCTTACCAGCGAAAATATATTTGAGCGATTCGATGCCATGCTAATTAGTTGGGCAAATGCAGAAGCATTAACGCTTGAAGATATCGACAGCATGCCAAATTTATCTGTGGGAGAAGATGGCAAAGTGCACTTTGCTCGGGCAGGTGTGTCACTTAGCTTAGCTCAATTAGGAGTGATTAAAGCTTACACCGGAATAGATAATTTAGAACTTAATGACGGAGAGTGGGCTGGTAATGGTGGTATGCAGTACACAGGCCGACTTTACGAGCAGGCATGGAATAATATCCGTAGCAATCTACTAGTAAAATTTGCCGTTAGTCAGGGGCTTACCAAAGATATTCTATATACGCTTGATTATGACTCAACCACAGATCAACTGCACGTCCCGTTTGATATGTCGGTCAGTACAGAGCGTATGTTTGAGCTAGCTTTACATAAGCAAGGTGCCCTGGATTCTGGGAAAAAAGCAGCAGATTTATTGTTACTTGCCAGCATTCTGAACCAATTTGACAATGATTTCTCAAGTAATGCATCTGGACTAATAATTGAAGCATTAGGTAAAGCAAGCGGAGAGGCGCTTACTTGGCTTGCAGCAAATAATACGGTCGTATCATCGCTTGTGAGTGGCGTAATTTTTGGAAGCACAGTAAATGCGACCAATGGAAACGAGTTAATTTTTGGTACCGACTTGGCAGATCAAATTAGTTCGGGTGAAGGTGCTGATATAGTTAGAGCTGGTGATGGAGATGATGTTATTACATCTGGGTCAGGTGCTTCAAAGTTATACGGTGAGGGAGGCAACGACACTATCAAGGGAGGTAATGGCAATGACATTCTAGATGGCGGTGCAGGGGACGATACCCTTGTGGCACGCTACGGTCACAACACCCTGATTGGGGGCGAAGGCAACGACAC
>NZ_AUYB01000116.1 GCF_001625655.1 Pseudoalteromonas luteoviolacea DSM 6061
CTGTTTCATTACAGCAGATCAAAAAGCAGCACCAAATAGAATGAGAATACTGATGGAATACAGGATTGTTTTTTTGTTTTTACTTGTCACAGCTTTGTTTTCCTTTTTTATGTGCAACCTTTCTAAGACCCAATTAGTAAGTATTGCAGACCATGTAAATATTAAAATTCAATGGTTTGACGTCTAGTACTCTTTTAGGTTCATTTTTCTTTTCTTGTAGGGTATAAAAGGTGCTAACCCTCCAAAATATAGAGCACCTTCAATTACCTGGGGCTACAAGTAGAGATGTTCAAAGTGAGTGGCATATATCCATATCTTAAAAGTAGAGAATTCAGTATATAGAGTGATAGATTCTTCTCTCAAGCCTGCTTGGTATTTTTCGGTCCATATGATAGCGCTCGTAAAAACTTGGTGCGCGAGTGAGTTTTTCATCTATTGAGTGTGATCCAAATAATTGGTTGCTTCGTTTTATTGCATGAAGGGTTTGAAATGCGCTAAGCGCAGTAGGAGTCCACCCCTTCACCATTGCACTGAATACGCGCTCTTTAGAGCGCGTTTATTTTCTCAACACAATCAAATCTCAGACATTTTCACTTAGCCCTACCTCAGAGTTTTCTTCAAATGTTGCCAGTTTAGGTTCACTTCATCATACTGAATGAAGCACAGCTAATCTTATAATTGTTCCATGAAAGTACATTTGATTAGCTGTCAGCATTTTAAGAATTCTAAATGGAGCAGTGTTATGTCAAGCCTAGAAATAAAAGAAATAACGCCATTGACCACTCAGGAAACCACCCAAATTGCTAAATGGTATTTTGAACAGTGGGATTGCCACCGGGCTGATGCCAGTTTTGAACAAGTGCTCGAGTTGGTCACTGCAACCAAAGACAAAGTTGGCTTTTTCGTTCATTTTAACAACGAGGTTGCGGGTGCAGCAGAGATAAAACACCAACAGGGGGCCGCATGGTTAGATGGGATGTATGTAGATGAGCAATTTAGAGGTCTTGGTATATCTAATGCTCTAATCGAATACGCAAAGGAAAAGGCAGCAAATCTAAGTTGGCAACCACTATATTTAAAGTGTGAACCTCATTTGGTGGATTTGTATGAAAAGTTTGGATTTAAAGTGGTGGAGATGGATGGCGCCAAATCAATTATGAGATGTGAGTGATTTTGGTCGGCCAAATGAATGGCCGACCAAATAATTATTCACTGTCGACTACATCGTCTTGTGTGTCTGAAGTTGCCTGTGGTGCTTGTTGTTTCATAGCTTCGTTGTCTCTAATGTTTTTTTGTACTGCAACTGCAGCATAAAGACTCATTACATAAGCTATACCATAAAAGCCTTTTTCACTGAGTAATAGGTTTGCATTAAACAACCCAACACCAAGTAATACTACAGCTACCCCAGTAGAAACCATACTCAGTAGATGGTAAATTTTGGAGGTTGGGATATTTTCTTGTTTATCCCTAATACTCTTTTGTAGTGATACAGCGGAGAATAGTCCATACAGTAATACGATAAAGTAGTAACCTTTCTCGTTCAGCAACATATCCGCATTAAACAGACCAAAAGTATAAGTGGCAATACCAATTATCAAGACCGCGACAGAAGCAATATTAAAGGCTTTGCTCGGCGTATTTAAAGATTTGATAGGCTGTTCCATGGTTATATCTCCTTTGAATTCTGAATATTACTTAGCATTTTGGGTGTAATAACCGCTGAGTGTTCAAGTAAATTATGTTTTGCTAAATAGTCTTTAATTGTTGTAAATGTGGCAATTTTAACTTTGCCCTTATGATCTTTTTTGTAGATTTCATCTCTAAAAACACTGCCCAGTAACAGCTTAAAAGGGCTAATAGAGAGTGGCTGCGGATCAAAATATGCTTTTGTATTGGCTTTGAGCTGCGCCATGTCGGTTGTATTGTAAATGGCTGCGTTAATGACGTTTAATGTATGCTCCGTACAGTTTTGCCTTTTATTATTGAAAGGGTTAGCAATGAGCGAATAGCGTGGGTTATGCACTTTGCTTGGTACATCCTTATTTATTGCATCCAAAAGCTGTTTTTGTACAGCCAAAGTTGGAATTGCAATACCCGCTTTTAGCTCATCTACCGCCCAAAAAAAGTCAGTAGGATAGTCAATGACTAAGCTACTTTTAGCTGGGTCATCATGGAGCTGGTATAAGTTGTGTATTGCATACCCCGGCTTTTGCTCGCCATTTTCCATTGTAATTTGCGAATAAACGGCTAATGCAACATGCGTAAATTCTACTCCTTTAGGGAGCGTTTTTTGCGGCTGTCCGACCCGGGCAATAACAAAAACATGAGCACGTTTCGCTGCACTGTATCGTTCTACCTGTTTGGCGAATTGCGCTATTTCATTGGGTTGAAATTTAGGTTCGCCAGATTGTGTACTGCCAGCTTGCGCTTGTATGCTTTTCACCGACAGTGCAATGAGCACAATAGATAAGAATTTACGCATAGTAAGTACTCCTTATAATGAAGCTGAAGGCGGAGGCCCCGCGATAACAACCTCTTCGCAAATGGGCAAAGGCTTGTTGCTAGTTGACTTCATCATTGATTCAGCCGCCGCAACACTGGCTGATCCTGCGCTCAATGCTAATCCACCTGATATAGCCAGTGGAGCAGCAACAATGGCAGTTGATACTTTTGCACCAGCGACTGCGCTATCCCCAATCGTAAGTAAGCTATATTTACTCCCTTGGCTCGCATGGTAGCTTGCATTCGAAGCGTTTTCTGAAGCAAAGCTTAAAGGCGAAAATTGCAATGTGATTAAAGCAATACTTACGGTCAATGTACGTTTTAACTTTTGTGTGAACATCTGAAAACTCCAATTTCTCGTTGATGATTACTAAACTAGCAAACTGGACGGACTTGTATACTAAAAGATAATTTGTATTAATATCAGAAACCAAAGGTATCGATATTTAATACTATGAGTCAGATCCCATTAGTGTCAGGCACGATAAAGCAATTACTTAAACAACGACAATTGACCTATAAAGACGTTGCGGCACACCTTCAGCTAAGTGAGGCATCTGTAAAGCGGATGTTTTCGAATGAGCAGTTCTCTTTGCAAAAATTAGAGAATATTTGTGAGCTATTACAACTCACTCTGTGTGATTTGTTTGAGATTTCGCAAACCCAGCAAGCACAAATTAGTCAACTGTCGGCTCAGCAAGAACAAGAGTTGATGGACAACCCTAAGTTATTCTTGGTAGCGGTATGTGTTCGGGATGGTTGGCTGTTTGAAGATATTGTATCTCACTACCGAATAGATGAGTTTGAGTGTATTAGGTTGCTGGCGCGGCTCGATAAGCTCAATATGATTCAGTTGCTGCCCAACAATAACTATAAGTTGCTAATCGCGCAGGACTTTAGTTGGATCCCAGGGGGACCACTTGAGAAGTATATAGAGCAACAAGTAATCGGCAAGTTCTTACAAGGAGACTTTAATCAAGAGGATAGCTATCGGTTTTATTTAAGAGGTAGTTATAGTGACGCGACAATTTCTATCATTAAACGCCGATTACAGCAGTTAACAAAAGAAGTTGCTCAGCTAAACGAGCAAGACATAAAGTTACCGCTTAATAAACGACAAGGAGTCGGTTTACTGATGGCTATGCGTCCTTGGCAGTTAGGGCAGTTCAAAAGTATGTTGAGAGAATCACCTGATCCAGAGGGAGAAATTAGGTAATTTTTGTTTGTTGAATAAATTGCAATCAATAGTTCCTGTATTGGGATCTTATGTTGAAAAGGTATAGATAAATTATTCTTACATAATTCTTTGTACTTAATTCGTATGCAATTTTCATGTGGTTAGCCATTGTTATTAGAGTGTAAAAATCAGGATTGATTAATTTTTTCTAATTATTTAGTATTGAATTTATTGGCTCTCAGCGCAGAACAAAAATTAATAATACACGCCGTTTTTGTGCGAAACGGCTTGATGGGTCTCTTATGGAACAAAATAGCTCCTTCGCTCAATCGGCGAGTTGTTTAAAACAAGCTGTACCTTTTATGGTTAAGTACCAAATACCGTTGTCGCCAATGAATTATGCGCTTTGGTATTGCTATGTTTTGGGAAAAGAACCTGAATTAAATAAGAAGTTAGAACAAGTACTTGCTGAACACAGTACGTGTCCACCTGAGCAAGCAAAAGCTTTATTTGATGAGTTCCTGAGTGAGCAAGATTTGGCATTGTTCCATGAAATGTCAGATTTGGTTAAAGATACTCTGAATAACGTAGAAGTTGAGATAAACAATACGTTAAGTCGTTCAGAGGACTTTTCTGCTGTGTTGTCAGAATGCCATGTTGGCTTGCATCAGCTAAAAAAGCAGAATGTTGAAGCTGGTCCTGAAATTTATAATGACGTGCTCAACTATGTGTCAAAACTGACACAAGAGTCCATCGTGATGCAGCATAATGCTTTGTGTTTTCAAAAAAAGTTAGAAGTTGCATACAGTGAGATCAAACAGCTTCAAGTGACTTTGAGCGATGCACAAGCCAAAGCAAGTACAGACAAACTCACGGAGCTTTATAACAGAGGTAAGTTTGACGATGACATTGTTAAGTTTTGCAATGAACCTAGTTCATATCAAAAGGTGATGATATTTATCGATATCGATCACTTTAAGCAGTTTAATGATGAGTTTGGGCATCAACGCGGCGACGATGTGCTGCGAAAAGTTGCTCAAAAGCTACGGCTACATACCGAGATCTCTGGGCAGGCGTATCGTTACGGTGGTGAAGAGTTTTGTATTTTAATTTCATTTTCGAGCATTAGTGAAGCTGTCGGTTTTTCTAACAAAATCCGAGAAGATATTGCAAAACTCTCTATTAAGGACAAAGAGTCGGGTGAAGTACTAAAACATATTACTGCAAGTTTTGGTATTGCACTTTTTGGCAAAGAAATGAGTTGGCACAGCTTAGTAGAATGCGCCGATCGTGCCCTATATTTGGCCAAGTCTCATGGCCGAAATAGAGTAGAGGTTGCGGGCTAAATCATAAAACATACCTAAAAGGCCTCTCAAAGGCCTTTAATTAACTTTTCCTTAATTCTTCTCGAATTTTAAAATTCCTCTCTAGATATTTTTTGCATGATTTTTATACACCTATAAATCAACACATTAGACCAGTTTTTAACAAACTTTCGATGCATTTTAGTTAATAAATACGTAACAAAATTGTGTATAAAGTTTGATTTTTGAGTATTTACTTGATAAACCTTGATGAGTTGAACACGAAGTTATGTTGTGTGTTGGCGTATTGGATACAACAATAGGAGCATAAATAGTGAAATTATCAAACCACATACTCATTATTAGTTTATTAGTAACGATATTGTGTTTAAGTACACAAAGTCAGGCAAAAGCATACAAAACGGTGTTGATTCATGGTTTTCAAGCCCAGCAGCTGTTTACCATTGATTCCGGAAAACTAGAAAGTGATGCCGAGTCTTATTGGGCGGACTATTGGGGGCCATTGGCAGACGAACGCATTGATTGGCCTTCATTTGAGCGTGTTGAGGGTAAGATTGCCAGTGATTACCTTTGGCCAAAATTAAAGTCGATGTCTGAGCAAGGTACCTGCGCATCTGGGTGCATTTTTCTAACTCATTCAACTGGGGACTTGATTGCGAGATATATCATCGATAATCAGGCAAACTGGCTAGAGAATGCGGGACTCCAACCACTTAATATTGTGGCTACATTTGATGTGGCTGGGGCTGGTGGTGGAAGTGAATTAGCAGATGTTGCTGTGAATGTCGCAAATGGTGCATCTAATCCACTCACCGAGGCTGCTATCAGAGCGTGGTTAGGACGCTCAATTGGTGAAACTCTGGGCGTTTTAAACGATCTAAAAGTAAATAATGCACGACAGATAGCCAGTTTCCCTGATAGTCGTACTCCGAGACTGCGTTTTATCGCTGACGGTGACTTGTTTCTTGGGGCGACTAAGTTGTTTTTGCCCGGCAAAGATGACAGTGTTGTAGCAACGCATTCCGCATGTGGTGCAAATCAAGCTGGCTCTTTTGATAGCTGCAGTTTGAATATTGCGACAGATGGGAAGGTTACTTCTCAAGATAAAGGCGTTAGACACTTCTTACCATATCACTACCCAATGTTAATGAGTGATAACTATGATCACCTTTCCATTATTATCGACCATGCTAAAGGCAAAGTAACTGCTGCGAATACGGCAATTGATATTGCTCCGAATAAACGGGTCGCTTTTAATACTTATACAAAAAATGAAGGTTTCTGGCTTTGGAAAAAGCAGTATACCTATGTGCGCAACTCAGACAGCCAAAGTATGTCAGCACTAATGTTTGCTGCGCTACCTGAGTAGTTAAGTTATGAGAATACTGGTTCTTTCGATGATGATAAGTGCATTAGTTGCACTTATCATCTGGTTCTCAATGACTCCAGATGTTAATGCTGAGTCTATGGTATTAGGTGAAACAAAACTGGTGGTAACTGTTCCTAAAGTGATAGAAGAAGAGAAAGTAACCACACTAGCAGCGAGTGAGCCCAATGACCCCGTAGAAAAGATGCAAGTAGAAACAGCTGCTCAAAATATAGCAATCGGCTATCGTGAGTCTTTGAAGTTTGCACCTTATTCTCAGCCTCTAACGGTCAATGATAAAGATAGGCTCAATCCAAATAAGTTTATTCCGATTTCCACACCTATATTTGGAGAAGAGCAACCAGTTTCTTTGTCTCTGAATAAGTTTCGATTTATCAAACCTGAGCCTGTAGAGGTATGGTTAGAAGGCGATGGCATTCAAAGTGCGCAAGTACAAGTAGGCATTGTAGGTGAGAAAAACACGGTTTACAGCGCAGAATTACAAGTAAACGGAGGACGCGCAGAGACAACATTAGCAGCGATAAACTTACCAATTGGAGACATCAGTGTTAAAGCTATAGCTGATATTAATGGGCAAGAAGTGATTTTGGTCGCCCATGCAAAATACATGAAACCGAGTGCAAAATTAATTAATGTTGCTAGCGTGGCGGTAGAACAAAGTGATTTGTTGATATCACTTCAACTAGATGTACAAGAGGCGGGCATTTACCGTGTAAGGGCAAACCTTTACGATGGAGAATTGCCTCTGGCTCATTTGGTTGGTAAGCGCAAACTAGGTACTGGGAAGGAGTTTATTACGCTTAAAGCCCATCAAAGTGTCATCCCACAAGCTGCAAAGGCGCTAGAGTTAAGAACATTTGTAGTGGAGCGTATGTCGTCTATTCCTGGTGAAGGTACGCGTTACGGCACCAGTGAAATAACAGACGCGGCTTTGCCAGATGTTGATATTTCAAAATTGGACCGTACGCCCTATACACCGAGTGAAAAGGAGCTGGCAAGTTTAGCATTCTTGGAGCAGTTAGCGGGCGCTAAAAATTAAGTACAGAGTACACATGCAAAATTGCGCCACTGGCATCACTGCTTCCTATTTGCTGCATCATGAAAAAAGTGGTGCTAAGTTTGCACCACTTGTTTCTATTCAGATATTGGCTGCTTACTGTCGATTGCGCTAGATTGCGAGAAACTAGTTTTTGTACTGCCGTATTTTATTAGCCCATACAAAAACAATAACATGGACGAAATAGCGAAGACTGCACCTACCTTTGCAACATTTGTCGAGCCAAATAGGACAAATATAGCCATGCCTCCGGACAAGAAGAGTACGGCTACATGCGCACAGTAGAAATGCAGTTTCGCTAATTTGGTCGAAGCTAAATCTGGGAGAACAAAATAGACAATGCCAAATATCGACATAGTGACCCATCCAAGTAAGTTCAAGTGGCCATGAGCGGCCTTAAATAAATAGTCGCTGGTGGCTGCCATATAGACGCCCACTGACATGGCAATCAGCCCGTAAAATGCGGCCGATAGCATAAACTTCATTCCTAGCTTATTCATCAGTAACCTCTTACCTAAATATGTGGGCTATTTACGCACATTCATCATTTGCTCGATGACGCGACACTTCAGTGTTATTTGCTCTATAACCACGGCATCTGAAAGTTGCGATAAATAGTCTATAGAAGTGCAAATGTCTTGGGGGTCTATCATCTGCTCATCCGCAAGACCTGAAGGTTTACCCATATCTGTATTTACTACATCTGGACACAGTGTGGTTACTTTAACGCCACAATCCAAAAGCTCTTTTGCAAGAGATTGCGCGTAGCCAACAAGCGCAAATTTACTTGCAGCATAGCCACCAACGGGCGCAAAACCTTGTAGACCAGTAACGGATGAAATAAACACAATGCGCCCTTTGGTATCTTTAATTGCAGGTAAACAGATATTGGTTAGCTGCTGTGCGCCAACAACATTTATGTCAAAAAGCTCATGCAACTGGCTTTTTGCAACGATACTCGTACCATAGTGAAATATGCCAGCGCTATGGACGAGTAAGTCTAGGCCGCCCATCTGAGCGATTGTTGCTGTAATTTGGTCTGATGACTCAGCAACATCGCGAATATCGCAGATAATCGTGGCGACCTTAATTTGGTATTGGGATTGCAATGTTTCTGCTAAGTCTTCAATGTCAGCTTGGTTTCTGGCAACAAGAATGAGATCATTCCCTTGCTTTGCCAGTGAACTTGCGACAGCTTTTCCGATGCCTCTGTTTGCGCCGGATATCAGTGCTACTTTGTTCATTTTAAATTTTCCTTAGTTACCATGACTTGCAAAGTGCTGGATGCAATTTGTACTGCAAAGAGCGTTGTTTGTGGGATGAATAAGATTCCGCTTCTATGGCTTTAGTAAAGGTGCTCTCTGACACCCAATGTGCAACATTTATCAGGTTGTACTTTGGGTGAGCAGTCAGCGCTTGGAACAGCCTTGCGTGCACAAAACCAGGTTTGTGGATCAAATCGTCTTTTGCTTTATCCCACATATCAATCACGTCTGGTATTTGCTGTGTCGTGATCTCAAATGGGTTGATAAGCCAACAGCCTGATTCAGATGTGTCTTGAAATTGACCAAGTTCAATGGCAATCCGACAAGCAACACGGTCATGAGCACAGTAAAAGCTTGGATCAACACGATTGCTGATTTGCTTTACCTCATGCTCAATGTCAGCGCCTTTGTAGACAACTAACACGTCATAAAATGCATCCTTGACCTCTTTAAATTTGGTATATATCTCTACACCAAGCTCTGAGCTATTGAAGAGGTTATCGGATAAACATCTACACAACCTGCTTATGTTATCAGTCGTATAAATATCAATGATGTAGTTCATGATGCCCTCTAGCTAGGCTGCTGCTCAGGAAGCACAGACAAAAGCTTGTTTGATAGATATAGAGAAAAATTATCTTTGAAATCGTCGACTATTTTGAAAAACTCTTCGGTTTTCAAAGATGTTGAAAATAGCTCCGCTGATTTCCATTCTGGCATATTGATGAATTTTATTTCTGAGCTTGGGTCGACAGTTTGATATAGGTGGGCACTTACATAACCATTTTTATCCTTCATAAAGTCTTTTGCGTTATTCCACATTGAAGCGTATGCATCCATGCGCTCAGGTTCAACGGACACGACATCTACCAACACCATGTTTTGATGACCAATAGTGTTGAGCTCGTCATGACGAGCATCTGAACTTCGAAGTTCAGAGGTAAAAGCAGTAAACTTAGCGTTGCTTTGCTCGAGCAAAGCTTTGATCTCAGCATTTGATTTAACGGCGGATCTGGCATTTAGCCATGACTCTTGATCCTTCCATTGGGTAAAACTAGTCAACTGATAATCAGCAGTAGGGTGAATAGACTCAAATGTCTCATACAGATTAGCAGCAATAAAACCACTATGTTTACTGAGTTCTTTGCTCACTGTTTCCCATAAAAGGCGAGTTTGTTTTTTATCTTCTGTTTCTATTAAGTCTATAACTTGAATCATGCTGGTATTTCCTTTTTTGTGGTTGATGCGACTGAGTTTGAGAAGCAAATTGAAAATGTATCTTCAAACTTTGAAATGATTTCCTTGAAGTCTTTCCCTTCAAACTGGCTCATAAACAATGCCTCACTTTGCCAATTAGCGCGGCTGAAAAAGTAGTATTGGGCTGTTTCGTCCAACCGTTTATAGAGGTGAGCATTAACAAACCCTTGCTTTTCTAACATGTGCTCTTTAGATTGGTCCCACATAGATGCATTGATATCAGATTCTTGTTCACTGATCCTATAAGGGTTTGTGACGACTAAATTTGTTTGCGTTTGAATGGCATTAGCTTGAGTGCCAGAGTTGATAATTTGATAAATATTATTGTGTTCATGTAGTTGGCTAGGTGGTAAAAACGTATAGGCTTCGTCATTGTTAATGCTCGATTGGTAGTTATTTTTAGACGCCCATTCAATAATACTGACTAGATCGTATCTGCTGCGATTAATGTTTTTATATACTTTTAATAGTTCGGCAGATATAAATCCCTCTAACTTCTCAAGCTTTTTTATACATTTTTCCCAAGCCTTTTGGGTGTCAAAAGGCTGATTTGTGTTTAGTAAATCAATTCTGTATATCATGATATAATTCCTTTGTTTATTTCTGGTAAACTGCAGATTGCGATTTCACTGGTGCTATCAAACCCGCCTTTTACTAGGCCCTTCTCTTGAACATATGAAAATGCATTTTCAAGCTCTTTTATGCAGGACCAAGTGGCAATGTTTATAAAGTTGAAGTTGGATTTTTCGTCGTCTGTTTTATATAGCCTGAAGTCAATAAACCCAGTGCTGTTTTTCATGTGTGGTAAAATTGAAAAGAATTGGGATAAAAATTTGTTTGAATCTTGATTTTTAATTTTGCATAGAGTTATTACACAAAATTTAGCGTTTTCCAAGCGCTCTTTATTTACATGTTTATTTACTAATTTATAGAGGCTTGAGTTTTTACTATATGTCTCTCTTTTGAAATGGAACTCATTGAAATTGGAATTATTGTATTTGTGTTCGCCTTTAAATTCTCCCTTTGTTTTAGTGAGCTTTAAAGGCGATGACATATCAACTTTATCTTTGATCAAAGTTATTCTTAAAGACATATAACTCTCCAATGGTGAGTGATTTATGTCGAATAAGGTAACGTATTATCTTTTATTCTATAACTGCTCCATAGTATAGTTTTTAAAATTCATACATCATTTACTGATTTTAAAAGTTGCAGTAGCACTTTTTGGTCTTTTTGTTCTAACTTATGTAAAACCTGATCGTTGATGTTTGTTGCAATTTGGGTCAGGGGTGCCTCTAACTCTCGACCCTTATCAGTGAGGAAAATCCTAAAAACCCTGCGGTTCTTTGGGTCAAGTCTACGCTCTACTAAGCCACATACTTCTAGTTTATCTAGCACTCTAGTCGTCGTGTAATGGTTTGTTTGACAGCCATTAGTGAGATCGGTCTGAGTTTGACCTTCCTGCTCCCATAAAAGCATTAAAGTTGGCCAATAGGCCAATTTTAGATCAAACTTCTTGAGCTCTTCTTCTAGCATAGATGCCATTATTTTACTCAAGACTGCAATATGCCAGCCCAAACTGTCATTTTTCGAAAATTTATCCAAAACAATACCACCTCATAAAAGTTGATATAGATCATTAATTTGTTCATTAAAAATTGGCAAAAAACTTACCAATTTTGTGATGAACGCTCTTGTACAACGGGCCTGTCATACATTTAGAGTAAGTGTACCACATGATTGAGCAAATGATAATTTAGCATTTACAACTATTGCAGATGCAAATGTTGTGGTTATAATTAAAACAATCTCTACACAATTTAGAAACACACTCCATACAACATGAACAAATGGAGATATGTTCTGCTTTCGTTGCTGTAGGGATAAAAAAGGGAACTACTTAAAAGGAGTCAGTTCTGAGCCAAATACTAGCTCTTAGGAGAGAATCATGAAGGACAATATGACAAAGCGCCAAAAGCAAGTTTTAGACTTAATTCTGCAGGGTTATAACAATCGACAGATTTCCAATCAGCTTTATATATCGCTTAGTACAGTGAAGTTTCACTGCAACAATTTATATAAGCTTTATGGAGTAAATAGCCGATTCCAAATGTTTCAAAAGGCTATCAATAACGATAGTAGGGTATAGCAATGAAAGCAAAAAAAATAGCACATAAAGTGGCTGGTGGTATAGCACTAATGACTTTGATAGTTTTTCTATCAACAACTTTGTATTCCGAACTAACCGGTAATTATGCATTAATTGCACAAGTTAAAAGTAAAATTTTGATGCCTGGTTTGTTTATATTAATACCATGTTTGATAGTGACTGCAGGGTCAGGTTTTAATATGGCAAGAGGAAGTAAAAATAAAAAGATTAAAGCCAAGGCTAAAAGAATGCCATTCATAGGTTTGAATGGACTATTAGTGTTGATACCTTGTGCTTTCTATTTGAACTACTTAGCTCAATCTGGAATTTATGGTTTTGAATTTTATTTGGTTCAATCTATTGAAGTGATAGCAGGGTTGGTTAATATTTCTTTAATCTCTCTTAATATTCGTGATGGACTGCGCTTAAGCAGAAAGCCCACTCCAAAGCAACAACCTGTACTATAGTATAGTTTATTATATTTTTATTATTTTGAGGCGCGAAAGCGCCTTTTTTATTGCTTAAAAACAGTACTGCCGACCAGTTGTTTATTCAGTTCATTAATTAAATAATTTTAACATCAATTAAAAACAGGAATAACCATGAAAACTGATCATAATATAAACGTGGATTGTGATGCTGAATTAGCATTTTCTTTTTGTTTAAATGTAAATAACTGGCCGTCGGTATTTCCTCCTTGTTTGGCCGCCAATGTGGTATCTGAAACTCAAACCGAGCAAGTGATTGAAATAACTGCAATTGCGAATGACAGTATCCTGTCTTGGACTTCAAAGCGTGAAATTGACCGCCAAGCTCGGTCAATTTCCTTTAATCAAACTAAGCCTTCACCACTTTTGAAATATATGCGCGGAACTTGGCAAGTATCGGCTCTAGACAATGGCTGCTCAATCGAATTAATACATGAGTTTGAAGTGAAAGAGGAAGTTGCTGGATTAGTGGAAGGTGTTGAGACACGTGAACAGGCCATTAGTTACATGCTCGAATGTATAGAGCGTAATAGCAATAAAGAGTTGAGTGCAATTAAAGAAGCGATAGAAAAACAAGCTCTAAGCCATGAGTTTGAAGCTTCAATGATTTTACCTTATTCAAAGTCGGCTGTATTTCAGTTGCTAAGAGATGCCAAGCATTGGCCGCAACTATTACCACATTGTGAAGAAGTACAAATGCATTATCAAGACCATGAAAACCAGGAGTTTACCATGGTTGTAAAAGTGGAAGACAAGGAAGAGAAAATTCGCTCAATTAGAAAAGTAGAAGGTGGCAAGATCTCATATTTCCAGCCATCACCGCCGCCTGCGCTATTAGAGCACCAAGGCTATTGGACTGTGAAAGAGGTTGAGGAAGGAGTTGAAATCACTTCTTGGCATAACATTGTGATGAATGCCGATTTTTGGACAGACACAGCCGTGGAACAGGCTAAGGCGAAGATTGAAACCGCAATTAACAACAACAGTATTGGCACTATGAAAGCCATCGAATCAAGTTTAAAAGGAACTGAACATGCAACAGCGTAACGTACTCATTACTGGAGCTTCTCGTGGGATTGGGAAATCAATCGCGGAGTTTTTTATCAAAAATGGTGACAATTGTATTTTAGTGGCCAGAGACAATGAACGATTACAAACCGTGGTTCAAGAGCTAGCGACGGATTCATCTAAAGTATCTGGATTCTCTTGTGATGTTGGTAATCCTCACCAAGTAAACGAGCTCTTTAATAACGTGGAAAGAGAAGTCGGCCACATTGATATATTAGTTAATTGTGCAGGTCGTTCAGGTGGAGGCGTGACGGCCAATATTACTGATGAGCTATGGCTTGAAACTATAAATACCAACCTAAATGCGGTGTTTTTTGTCACCAGAACTGCATTGCAAAAATCGCTCATTAAAGCGGGTGGTAGCATTATTAACATTGCATCTACAGGTGGGAAGCAGGGGGTTATTCATGGTGCACCTTATAGTGCTTCAAAGCATGGTGTGGTTGGCTTCAGTAAAGCGTTGGGCTTAGAGCTGGCGCGAGCAAATCAAGATATTACGGTCAATGCGGTATGTCCGGGTTTTGTTGAAACAGAGATGGCCGAGAAAGTACGCAATAATTACGCACGTATTTGGGATGTTTCAGTGGAAGAAGCAAAATCAAGAATTGAGGCTCGAGTGCCTGTTGGACGATATATTGAGCCAAGTGAAGTTGCCGGTATGGTGATTTATCTCGCTTCAGAGCATGCCAGAGGTATCACTGCGCAGGCACTGAATGTGTGTGGTGGTTTGGGCAATTACTAGGAGGTTGGTATGTTGAATCAACAACACTCTAAACAGCGCAGGGTTGTCGTTTCAGGGATGGGCGTGATTGCGCCTAATGGACTTAATTTGGAGTCATTCTGGCGTAACAATCTTGCTGGCAAAAGCGGTGTAAAAAATGTGAGTCAGTTTGATGTGTCTGAATTTGACGCGCAGATTGCGGGTATTGTCGAAGGATTTGATCCCAGCGAATTTGGCCTAACAGACACGCAAATTGACACTTTAGACCGTTATGCCCAATTCGCACTTGCTGCGACTAATATGGCCGTTGAGGATGCCGGACTCACTCAAAGCAATGTCGACAATGAAAGACTTGGTATTTGCATTGCAACTGCGATTGCTGGCACAAAGTTTATGGAAGAAGAGTTCCTGCGCCAGACGGACAATGGCAACGCGCCATTTAGTTTGGATGGTGTGTCACTAAATTTATTGTCAGGCGCATGTTTTCATACTGCGACATCAGAAATAGCTAAGACGTTGAACGCTTGCGGACCACAACAAACTTTGGCAACGGGTTGCACTGCTGGATTAGACGCTATTGGCCATGCATTTAATACCATAAGAGCGGGTTTAGCTGATGTGATGATAAGTGGTGCCAGTGAAGCGCCCTTAACTCCTATTGCATTTGGTGCGTTTGATATTATCGGCGCACTAACAAGCGATTCAAATGATAACCCAGAAGCAGCTTCTCGGCCTTATGATACGTCTCGCTCTGGGTTTGTTCTCGGTGAAAGTTGTGGGATATTTGTGTTGGAAGAATTGTCACATGCTATTGCCAGGAATGCCCCGATTTATGCTGAATTAAAAGGCTTTGGTTCTACTTGCAATGCATATCATATGACTAATTTACAGCCAGAAGGACATGACCTCCACCGGGCTATGGTTGCTGCACTAAAAGATGCGCAATTGACTCCAGATAAAATTGATCATGTTAATGCCCATGGAAGTTCAACGCCTCAAAATGATGTGAACGAAACCAATGCACTGAAAAAGACGCTGGGAGCACATGCGTATAAAATACCAGTTTGTTCATCTAAGTCACAAATTGGCCATGCTTTGGCAGCGGCAAATGCGGTGGAGACTATTGCTGCAATTTTGGCCTTGAAATACCAACAGGTACCACCAACGATCAACATGCAAAAGCCAGATCCTCAGTGTGATTTAAATTATGTCGCAAATCATGCGCAATCTCACAAAATTGAGAATGTGTTAAAGGATGCCAGTGGTTTTTCAGGCATTCATAGTGCATTGGTGTTTGGTAAGTGTGATACACAAAGCTTGGGAGAATAACATGGACAATGAAGTTGCAATTACGGGTATTGGATTATTCTTACCTGATATCAATGACCCAGAGGCTTTGTGGCAGGCTTGGTGTCAAGGCGATTCAAAATTAACGCGTGCACACACTGGTATCATAACGGAATTTGTGCCTGAAGCTCAGCTAAAAGGACGTATTCCCGCGCGAGTTGGTAACAAGCTGGACAACTTTTCAAAATTTGCATTAATTGCTTCTGAGCGAGCAATGAGTGATGCCAAGTTACCGATCGATAACTTAGATAAAGACAAAGTTGGAGTATTTGTAGGCAACGTTTTCGGCGGATGGCAATATACCGATCGTGAACTTCGTAATTTGCATTGTGAAGGCCCAAGAGCGGTGAGCCCGTTTCAAGCCACTGCATGGTTTCCTGCAGCTGCGCAAGGCCAAATATCGATCACTCATGGTTTTAAAGGTTATTCAAAAACGTACATGTGTGACCGTAGCAGCAGTCTACATAGTATTTCTGATGCCGCATATCACATTGGTCAGGGCCACATTGACGTTGCTATTGCTGGTGGTACAGAGTGTATCAACACAGATTTTGTACTGGCGGCACTGGCGCAAACAAGTGAGTACACCGGTCGCGGAGAGTTTAATCCATTCTCTAAACAGAGCAATGAATTAGGGTTTACTGAAGGCGCTGTTTTTTTTGTGCTAGAAAGTAAGCGTGCAGCTCAATCTCGAGGCGCTACCATTTATGGTTATTTGGGAGACTCTGCCAATGCGACTCAACCTACAGATGCTGATAAATACACCAGTGCAGAACAACCATTTATCCGTAATTTTAAAGCGCTTGGCGCACAGCCAGATGTTATTTTACCTGATGCTTGTGGCCTTTATGACGTGGATAAAGCTGAAGCCCTAGCCATCAGTGAACTATACCCAAACAGTAATGTGGCCGTACCTAAGCGTATTTTTGGCCACGGTTTAGGGCTTGAAGGCGCGTTGGATGTTGCATGCGCCTGCTTGCTTTTGAAGCATCAGAGTTTGCCAAAAGGAGAGCTAGAAAATGCTTTCACACAATTGACGGCTCAATCTAAAAATTTAAAAGACAATATTGATCAAATACTTATAAACACCGCTAGCTTAGGTGGTGCAATCAGCAGTCTAATTATTAAAAAAGGAACTTCACTATGATTAACAAAGAACAAGTAACAGATATTGTATATAACGCGATATGCGCATATTTAGATGTTGAGCGCGCTGAATTAAGCGATACATCGCAGCTTGAGGACGAGTGGCAATTGGACTCTACCGAAATGGTGTGTGTTGCTGTTGATATGGAAAAAGAACTAGGGTTTAAGTTGAGAGGCTTAAAATTCAGTGAGTTAGAAACCATATCGGACGTGATAAATGAAGTTCTGCGTATCGCGGACCTTCATGAGGCTCAAGAGCGAGCGGCGGAAGTTGTATAAAGTTTATCACCCCAGTAGCTAACCATTTCAGAAGAGCTACTTGAGATTAGTGTTGAGCAAAGAGGCCAGTACTTTCAAGAATTCTCCCTTGACAGTACTGGCCTTTTATTTCTAATAATGACCGGTGTTTATGTACAATTCAAAACTCACGATTCCTTCTCAACAAGCTAGCGTTTATGTCTTTAAACAGTTACCGATTGTGAAAGGCATTGGGAAAAAGGCATTGGCTATCTTACTTAAGTATTTATACCCACAAAGCATCTTGTGCGTTAAAACCAATAAAAGTGGCAAACCTTATATTGTCGACGAATATGGCTGCATAACGCATCTGCATGTGAGTATCTCTCACAGTAAAATGGCGCTTGTAATCGTGCTTGCACAAACAGAATGTGGCATTGACATTGAATACTTACGGTATCCAGAAAAAGTGTCAAGTGTATATGCTTGGATAACGCACCCGGAAGACAGGGTTAAAGATCTGACTTCAAACGTATTTTTACGAACTTGGACACTGAAAGAAGCTTGGCTTAAATTGAAATCATTGGGCTTAGAGTTTGGGATGGACAACATTAGATTCTGCGCAGTGGATTCTACCAATAGTCAACAGCTAATCAACATTAACCAAGAGCAGCTCTATACTTACTTTTTTTCCGTCACTGAGTCAGACCAGACCTGTGTGATAAGTGAAGAGCCATTGATGATACAACTAGTCGATATGACTTTGGACACACAAATCGACTTGGTCACACCAAGTTTATCATTCAGCTAAATTAACCTTGCGCCAATATGACTGAGGCGCAAGGCTGTGTGGTTAACCCAAAATTAGCAAACTAGTTGTGACAGCGCCAGAAACAATCAAAACTAAAACGGCCCTAATCATGGAGACAAAGTAGAGGTTTTGTGTGTCTGATAACTGCTGTTGAATACCTGAAAACATTGCTTTAACAAGTGGCTGAGCTTTCAATTTGTAAACAATGATAGCGCCAACATGCATTGTTACCATGACAAGGAGTAACCTAGCTCCAGCATCATGTAACCTTCCAATGGTATTGAGATGCTCCTTGATTAGTAAGTTTTCCAATGGTGAGATAAGTCCAGCCATTATGATACCAGTGATACACTGAATAAATAGAGCTGCAATCATCGCGATTGCCATCCAGCCCCCAGCAGGGTTGTGCCCAGGCTTTTTGGGGTAGCGACCAAGTAAGTATTGAATGACTGTTTTTGGCCCTTTAATAAAGGAGCCAAAACGACTTGATTCACTGCCAACAACCCCCCATAACAACCGCCAAACTATGAGTGTAAATAGGAGAATGCCCAATGGTTCATGTGGGCCAGTACCTTTAAAGCCTGAAAGCACCAGAAGTATAAATAGAAGCGCTTGAAGCCAGTGATAAATACGTGTAGCGAGATCCCAAACTTTCATAACATATTCCTTTGCACTTAATTAAATTTGCAAAAGCAATCATTGCAAATGCAACAGTTAAATATTAAACTTTGGATACTGGATTTGCAACCACCAATCAAGGAGCAATGAGAAGATGGTTAAATTCACTCAATGGATAATCGCTTTACCTTTATTAGCTTCAGCACAAAGCGTAAATACGACAGTGGAATCAAGGCAAAACGCATTTGAATCGATAGAGACTCTGGTTGACGAAGCCGAGGACCTTTTAGATTCAAGGGAGGTAAAGTGGCAAAAGTTATTGGCGGTTAGTACCAAGCTAAATGTGCAAGGAGAAATTGTACTGAATGCCTTCCCTCAGGGGAGCCATCAAAATAGTCGTGCTAAATCGAGGATTTGGGAAAGGTGGGGGCATTTTGAAAGTATGATGTCGCAAATGGACCAAGGCTTTAAAACGCTACAAAAGGGCAGTGAATCGCAAGACGCCCGTATGGCTCTTCGTGGATTAGAGACTGCTGCCGATACTTGCCGAGATTGTCATAGAAGTTACCGCTCATTTTGGTAATAAAGCCAGCTGTATTGCGTTACTAGTGACAAGCTGTGCTTAATTCACGCATGAAGCTTACTGGCGAGTGTATTTGCGCCCATAAAAGCGTTCTGTAGAAATGACTGATAGTATATCTAGGCGTATATAAGAGGTATTTCTTTTGCCATTGAGTCAAAAACTTTGCTACTCGAATTTGGTTGAGCGATAAATCTCTGAGGGAAAACATATAAAATCAAAGCTGATTGGCGCACAGGCATTGATAGTGAAAGTATCACCAAAAAGAATGTTTAGCATACAAACTGAAGTGCTCGAAAAGAGAAATTGGGAGCTATAAAAGTTCAGATTTGCTTCAATAGATGGGCTGTTCGAAGTTTCACGAATTAAAGAAGCGCTGTGAAAGCAAATCAAGAGGTAATACAACTCTTTTTCTTTGAAGTATTTAGATATTAGTTATTTTGCGAAGACTGTACTTAAAGCA
>NZ_AUYB01000117.1 GCF_001625655.1 Pseudoalteromonas luteoviolacea DSM 6061
ATATGGTTGTGCGCAGTGGCAGTCTCACAACCGTCAATTAAATGAACTATTGAAGATTAATACCTTCAAGTCTGATAGCTCTCAGTTTCACAGTACCGGAAAAATAAAATTAGAATGGGATGTGCTGGGAGCTACAGACGTCACTTTATTAATAAAACGAGCTGGTTCTGTAACCTCTAAAATGAATAATCTTAGCCTAACTCATGGCGAAATGGAGATTAGTGTAAACGAAATTACAGAATTTACATTGATAGCCACAGGCTTCAGGGGGGAAGCACTTAGTCAGAATTTAATTACAAATGGAATGATCAACGTTGATCAACCCGAAAAACCTAAATTGGCTGATGCACCAATACTTAAAGAAGGAAATCAGATAGTTGGTGTTATTCCTAGCAATGTTGATGTCAATTCTGGTGGTAGTGCTACATATTCAACCAAAATTGAAGTAGTGAAAGGGCCTGGAGGTTTTTCACCGGATTTGTCAGTCAATTATTCCAGCTCTGGAAAAAGTGGTCTTTTGGGCGTTGGATGGCGTTTGTCTGGGCACTCTGTGATATCAAGATGTCGCAGATACTTAGAAGAAGATGGCTATTATAAAAATGTAGAGTTGAGTAGTTCAGATGCTATTTGCTATGGGTCTGAAAGACTTGTACCTGTCAAAAAAGGTCAAGCACTCACTTCAGGCTCAGAGTACAGACTTAAAAGCGAACCTAACTTTAAAGTAGTTTATTCTACTTCTGGTTTTACAGTCTATTTGCAATCTGGTGAGCAATGGCTATTTGGTAATGGTGAGAATGCACAACAAGTAGATGAGGGTAGTGGTACTGTTTATAAATGGTATTTAAGTCATAAAAAAGATAGCTTCGGGAACGTAATTTTTTATAAATATTACAATACAACAGGCACCCAACTGAGACTGTCAGAAATTACCTATGCGAATAATAAAGTCAACTTTTTATATGAAACGCGCGCAGATAGTAGCTACAAATATTTTTTAGGAAATACAGTCGTCAACGACCAAGTTTTATCGGCAATAGAAGTCTTTAACCATGATGCGATTAAAGTTACTGATTATTCATTTAAGTATAAAAACAGTGCAACTACTGGTCGATCTTTACTAGAATCCATTAGCCGATGCAATGGTTCCGATATGTGTTTGCCTAAAACGACATTTTCATATAGTGATAAGGTGCCTGTTGGCTTGGTAAACTCTAATAATGCACTAACCATTGATCTTAAAAAGGAGTTTGGCTTTAGCGGAAAACTTGTTGATCCTGTTATGCAGTTAATGGATTATAACGGTGACGGTAACTTAGAGTTAGCCGTCTATGCATCTGATTTGGAATCAAAAAAGTACAATATTTATAATTTCGACCTTTCCAGCTCCATAGTGAAACGTGGTTCACTAAATGAACAAGGCATATCTTACGTCGTCAAAGATGAGCGATTGGGCCGTCAGCGCCACTACATTAATTGGTATGCCACTGACCTAGATAACAATGGTAAAGACGAAATCACCGTTAGAGAGGAAAAAACACTTCGGTTTGGCAATGTATATGGGGACTTATTTGGCACAGGTGAGCAACTAGCGTCTGCTGACTATGTTGGACTACTCAAGTCAATTGAAAGGGAATATTCTGATTGCGGCGATCTAGAAAAGTGTGATGCTTATGTAACTGTTAATCAGCTTCTGGATGTAAACTATGATGGTTTGCTTGATCGAATATATGAAGTGTATGCGTTTTCTACAGATATCGACGAGCCTATATTACAAGGTGAGCAATATTTTGCTTCAATGATCAATACTTCAAACGGTACCCAGTTTAGTGAAATAAAAGCAGTAGAATTTTCTGCTATTAGAGATCCCGCCGATCGTTGGGACACGCATGCTATGGGTGACGTTAACGGAGATGGTTATATAGATTTTGGCAGCTATTGCTATAATGGCATAGATTTTATCAAATGTGATTCTCACACTCATTTAAACGATATAAATACTAATAAATTTGGCCTTGCCAGTTATCAAGATATCAACCTAGACGGAAAAAGTGACAGCTTATATTGGGATAATGGTGTTCTTTATGCTCAAATTAGCAATCCCAGCGCGAATAAAACTATTTCACTAGGCCAGTTCACACCACCCAAAGAGTGGCAGCCTTCTCCAGGTCGAAAAGGCAGGTTTATGTGGGCTGACTTAGATGGAGATGGCTCACCGGCTCTCATATATCTTGAAGAGTCCAAAGATATCATTCATATTTTACATGACGCCAACACAAACAATACTGCGGTAGATAAGCTGATTAGTATTAAAGAAGGCAACGGACTAGGACTGACCCATAGTTTTGAGTATAAGTCAATCGGCTCAAATATTTACCAAAAACACACTGACGCGAATCAAAAGAACTGGGGAAATGGATCTGTTGTTAGGGATGTGAAAAGCGGTGGATATGTAGTATCTGAGTGGAAGATTAATACTGGCCAAAATGCCAGTGGTAAAGAGCTTATTCAGGACTATCAGTACAAATACGCAGGCCTTAAGTTTCAGGCGGGTGGTCGAGGTTCTTTAGGTTTCTCTGAGGTAACTAAAACATCATTAAATAATAAACAAGTTACAACTCGTAAGTTCCGGCAGGACTACCCATTCACCGGACAGCAAGAAGAAGTGACTGTGACTTATCAAGGGAGTGTACTTCAAAAAACCAAGGTAAAAGAATGGCAGGTGCTCTCTATTCTTGATGGCAGGGTAGCCAAAGTTTTACCTGAAAAAGTTGAAACGCAGAGATATAGTTTTGGTATTGACAATGGTGTAATTACAAGTGGTACTAGTCGTATACTATCACTAAATAGAATGCAAACAACGATTTATGAAACCGTTGACAAAGATTACATTCGCATTAAGAGTAACTCGGATGAATATATTGATAAGTTGTCTGGTTACACGTGGAAAAAACATACATCATATGATTACTATGATGAGGATATTAATAATTGGTATATTGCTAGGCCTTCGCTAGAAACCATCACGCAATCTAGAACAAATGGTGTTGATACACTTCAGAGCATACAACGAATTAACAGTACTTATAACAGTAATAACTTGGCAGAAGCAGTTGAAATAGGTGTTGATGAATATGGAGATCCAGTATCTGAGCAGGAGTATCTTAAAGAGACATTTAAGTACGATAAGTACGGTAACCTGATTGAGAATCGTAAATGCAGTTCTCACTATAACAGTACATGTGTTAATAAAAAAATATCCGATAAAACTCTACCTGCGTATCATGTATTACAAAAGTTTACTTATCGGTATCATGAAGGACGTTACCTCACATCAGAGCATAACGGTTTGTTCGAAGTATTTAGTTATTCAGATCATAATAGTTTAAATTTACCCCGAGTTGTACAGGATGCTGCGGGTATGAAAACGCATCTTAGCTATGATACTTTTGGCCGAAGGTATTTTGCTGCAAGTGAAGACGGCAGTTATTCAAAACAAATAAGAAGCCTTTGTACAAATTGCCCGGTTGGAGTTAAATACCTAATTGCTCTTGAGAGTAGTTCCTCTCCTGACTTAATCCAATACTTTGACGCCAGTGATAGATTGGTGTATCAAAAAACACGTTCATTGACACAAGAGTGGATTAATCAAGTTAATAAATATGATGCTTTTAGCCAACTAATTGCTCAAAGTAATCCTTATAAATTCGGACAGACAGTTCACTTTACCGAGTATCGATATGATGATTTAAATCGTCTTTGGCATACCAGAAAACCTTCAAGTATTGAAGAGACCAATAGAATCGATAAAGGAATAAAATATACGAATATAAGCGGCAATCATTCGGGTTCAAACTCCTCAAGCGCAGTTATAGACTATACCCTTGGGAAAAAAATGAGCGGCATAGGACTTTTAGTTTCAAGCTTTGATGCTGACAACAATGAAACTCATTACAATTACAATGAACAAAGGTTGTTGCGTAGAGTGTTAAACCCCGATGGTAGTGAGCTATTCGTTAAATATAATGCTCGGGGCCATAAAACTGGGATGTCCGACCCAGACAAAGGTGACATTGAGTTTACCAATAATGCGCTAGGAGAGATGGTTACACGCACTGCACCAGACGGAAGTATCATTACCTATCATTACGATAGTGTTGGAAGAATAAAGGAGAAATCAGCTAGAAACCTATTTGGGCAGGATGAAGATTATAGTTACTTTATTTATAAAAAGTCGTTACTTGACGAGCAAGGAAGTAAAGATGGGGCTAAAAGTTACTTTGCTTATGATCACTTAGGGCGTATAAGTGCGGTTGGCTATGAATTGGAAGACCAGCAGTTTATGACATCTACCACTTATGACCATTTGGGACGAGTATTTCAGCAGTTTGATGCATCGGGTAATTTTAGAGGAGTTCAGTATAGTTACAAAAATGGCTATGTAGCTGCTCTTAAGGAAGCAAGCAACAGCGATTTAACGTATTATCAAGCTGGCGGCATGGATGCATTTGGCAATATTACTAAATGGCGCTCTGGTTCAGGTATTGTAACTGAGACGAAAAGTGATCTTATAACAGGCTTCTTAACCAATATTAAAAGTGGTAATGGGGCTGTTCAAAATCTTATCTATGAATTTGATGGGTTGGGTAATTTACGTTCTAGAAAAGATAAAATCGGAGATGCGGCACGCAGCGAATTACTGGAAGTATTTACATATGACAACATGAATCGCCTTGAAACCGTCACTATGAATGGGTTCAACACGTTGACTATGGATTATTTTGACAACGGTAATATCAAAACTAAGAGCGATCTACAATCAGGAAAGACATACACTTACGGCACAAAACCAAGCCAATGCTCGAACTATGCCGGAAAGCACGCTGTGTCAGTAGTGGGTACCTTAAATTATTGTTATGATTTACGCGGTAACCAAACAAAGTCCTATAACGGCTCATCACTTCAACGGCAGGTGAGCTACACCTACTTTGATAAACCTCGCTTGATCACGTCTCCAGTTGCTACCTCAGAGTTTAAGTATGATGCCAACAATGCTCGATTTAAACGCACTGATTTGGAAGGTGATAAGCAAACAGCTACTTACTATGTTGGTAATACTGAGGTGATTGTTGAAGATAACAAATATAGTTATCGAAGATATATTGGCAACCATGCTTTATCCATCATAAGTGATGAATCAGACTCTACACGTTATTTGTTTAAAGATCACATTGGTTCGATAGATGTGATTACAAATGAAGCAGGACAGCTGATTGAAAGGTTAAGCTATGATGCATTTGGACGTAGAAGAGATGGTCTGACATGGGGCAAGATCCAGCAGTTATATGTAGATCCAGCCGTGAAAAATGCAGCAGAAATAACCGACAAAGGCTTCACAGGCCATGAGCACGTAGATCACGCTGAAGCTATTCATATGGGAGGGCGGATCTATGATCCAACGCTTGGCCGATTTATGCAGGCCGACCCGATTGTAGAGTCACCAGAGTCAGCGCAAAGTTTAAACCGTTATAGTTATGTGTTTAATAACCCTCTGAGCTTTACAGACCCGACTGGGTATACATGTACTATTGATGATTGGCAAAGTGCACCCAAATGTATTCATGATATGCTTGAAGATGCCAATGAAATTTTGGCTGACATTGATATAAAATCAGAAGTTCAGGAACGTGTACAGGAGTTCTCCGCAAATTATGTTTCAGCTGATATAGCCGCTGGGGTGGATAAAAGCATCAGTGGCCAAGCACTTTATATAGGTTATAAAGCTGTTCCATATATTGGTGAGGTTGCAGGCTTTGTATACGATATTACCATTCCAGATCTCAGAAAACCTTTGCAACTAGCACTAAATGGCGAATTTGGCGGTGCGCTATCTGGCACCGTAGAAGAGGTTGTTTTGAAGAAATTTAGGATGGTGTATCGAGTAGGTGAAAATGTTGTTGATTCTGTGGAGAAGGTGGCTAATAATAAGGTTACAAAGAGAGGAAATAGCTCACAGTACTCTGTGTCCTTTGACACAAAGCTTTCAAAGGATATGTACCCTGGAAGATCTGATAAAGCCCACTTCCAGCAGGCTAACCAGAACCTACATCAACAAATGAAAGCAGATCCAGAATTTGCAAGTATGATGGAAGCATTACATCCGGGTATTACCAAAGGGGTTCAACCTGGGGCCAGAGGTGCATACCCAAGAAGAGCACCGACGAAAGACGTTACTTGGCACCATGGAGTTGAGCCAGGAAATATGCAGCTTGTACCGAGGAGTCAGCACAACGCTCCGGGTGCGGTTCAAGAGACTTTACACCCTGACGGTTTAGGCGGAATGAGTATTTGGGGAGGAGGAAGATAGATGACCATAGACGTTCTTATTACATTGGCAACAGTGTTACTAAAAATTGAGGATCTACCTTGGGAATATGCTCTCTATATTCCGGCAGCAGAAGCCACTTGGTCGGAGGATATGAAGTGCATGGTGTTAGATCCTGAAGAGACGGACGATCCTGATGACGACCCGGATGTAGCAAAAGTAAATTGCCTTAAATATGCGCTTACGATTAGTGATGTTCAAGATATTGTTGAAAACGCCAACGCTCAAAAGAAGAACATTGACTCAAAAGTGCTACTCGACGCAATTAAGTACTATTACGACAATGGGGCTTTTATAACGTTGAGCTAATGTTACAAACAAGGTAGACCTTAATCTCAAATATAAAGATGGTTGGACGGCTGCTCAAAGAGCGGCAGCAGATGCAAAATGCCAAGCGATATGTGATGCGAGTACTGTAGTTACACAAGCGCAAAGATCAGGTACGTCAGCATCTTCTCGATACAAAAGTGCAGGTAATACAGTGCCGAGCGGTCATGATGTTGACCATGTTGTTGATTTACAGTTAGGTGGTTCGGATACGTTATCGAATATGTTGCCTTTGAACTCTAGTGTGAATCGGAGTTTAGGCTCACAGATTCATCATCAAATAAAGAATTTGCCTCCAGGAACAGTCATAGACAAGGTAAATATTAATTAAGAGGCAGATATGTTCGAAATATTTTTATCGAAGTATAAAGCCAATGGTTTGTGCGGGGAGAAAACTACTCCGTACAAGCCAACGGTTCAGGCTTTTGGTCTTGAGGAGTTCTTCGGTGCTTTTTCCGGCGGCTCTTTCAACAATGGTTTATATCGAGTTCATTCAGTTGAAAGTATAGATTTTTGGAATGGCATAGTCGGAGAGGCTTTTCCTAAATTTGCTGATCGTATTTATTGCTTTGGTTACGATTGGCTAGGTAGGCAATTTGCCTTAGATACTGATCGATTGAGCGCTAAAGAGCCTTTAGTACTGATGCTTGAACCAGGCACAGGAGAGGTACTGGAAATACCGGTTAATTTTTTGCAATTCCATGAAGAAGAAATAGTTAATTATGCCAATGAGGCTTTAGCTTTAGACTTCTTTAATTCTTGGTTGTCTTCAGGTCATGAACCTCCATCCCATAATCAATGTATTAGTTATAAGAAGCCTTTATATCTTGGTGGTTCGGATACGTTGGATAATTTAGAACCTATGGATTTAGAGGTTTACTGGGGTTTAACCAGTCAACTTCTAGCCAAGGTCAGAGGGCTACCGCCAGGAACACCTATAAACAATATCTCTATAGATTAACTAAAGCCCGCATTCGCGGGCTTTTTAATGGGCGGCTTGCTGAATCACCGTATCCAACATATCCATCACAAACTTCTGTTTGGACTTCGGTAGCTGACTGATCTGTTCAACCTGCTTTAGCAGCTTAGGGGCTGGCCCTCGCTTTTTACCGTTGGTTGGCGCAATGCCAATCAGCTCTTCCACCGATATCGCTAACACTTCGGCCAATGTTGGCAGCATGGATGAAGGGACTTTCCTTCGGCCAGCTTCAAACGCCTGCATATACTGCTGTGAAATGCCCAGAATCTCCGCAAGCTGAACCTGCGTGATCTGCTGTTCCTTCCGCAATGAGGCGATCTTTGCGCCTAGCTGTTTGAAAAAATCTTTATCGTTCTGGGTCATCTTGTCAAGGTAATGGGTTATGGCAGATGACATGAGGATACCCCCGCTTTTTAAAAGTATTACGAATAGGTGTTGAAAATACTACTAATAGTAGTATTATTATGCAAGCCATGTTATTTTTTTGAAAAACCTATTGACAGGGTTTTGGGGGTAAACGGGCATGGCAAGACTGGCAGACGAGGTGATCGAGCGTATCAAGCGGGATATCTCACTGGTGCGCTTGGTGGAGTCGCAGGGCTATGCGCTGAAGAAGCACGGCAAGGATTATTCCCTTAGCTGCCCGTTCCATGACGACAAAACCGCCAGTCTGATCATTACGCCAGCCACCAACCTGTGGCACTGCATGGGCGCTTGCCAGAAAGGTGGCTCAGTCATTGAATGGGTGATGCAAACTCAAGGCGTATCGTTCCGCTTTGCCTGTGAGTTGTTGCAGAAGGACTTAGGTCTGATCACCGAAGCGCCGAACAAGGCACCGACCAAAAACACGACCACCAAACTCACTCCACCCTTAGCCGCCAATGCCGACAGCCAGACCGCGCTGAAGCAGGTCATTGACTACTACCACGACACCTTCAAGCAATCACCGGAGGTGCAGGAGTACTTGCGCTCGCGTGGGCTGGAACATGCTGAGCTGATCGAGCGTTTTAAGCTGGGCTTTGCCAACCGCACCTTGGGTTATCGCCTGCCAGAAAAGAACCGCAAAGCGGGTGCGGAACTACGCGGCACAAAGATATAAAAGACACCCAGCTTAAATTCAGCAAATGCGTATGGGCGGGTGTCGCACCAATTTGACGACTATCGCCGCCTCAATGGGGCAGGGAGTCAATATGTGGAAGCACGAGGGGTTGCCATTGA
>NZ_AUYB01000118.1 GCF_001625655.1 Pseudoalteromonas luteoviolacea DSM 6061
GTTTAATTAAAGCAGTTCAGCATTAATAGATAAGTACAAACCCAAACCAAATACAGAATGAGCGGCAGCGCTTTTGAATATAGCGAGGCAAGGTGAAGGGGTTTTTGATGCCGCAAAGCCAAAACCAAGACATGGCTGCATAACGGTAAAAGGAAATATTAACGTTACAACACCGAATAGGAGATTCCACAAAAGATGGTGTGCATCCAAACCAAGTATTTGGCACAAATAGATAAAGGTTGTAGCAAAAATGACACCTATTGCATAGTGTAGCCCCCATCCAACGACCAACTCCCCGCGTTTCGGTGCCGAATGCATGATTGTTCGATGCATCAAGCGCTGTTCACCAAAATGTAAAACCCAGCGGCCGACTAGCGCATAGTCCAACGGTGGTGTTTTAAATAAGTATTTTAACGCTAAACTGTAAACGTCCATAAGCACCGTTGCGCTTACACCGAGGGCAATTACATACCATATAAATACATTAAACTCAGTTATTGCTGACATATTGCTTTCCTTCAAGTTTCAAAAATACCGACTTCTAGATGGCTAAAAAAACTATGCCACTTAAAGTCCACTTGAGGTCAAGCAATTTTCTAATTAAAAAATAGATTCTGTAAGCAGTAAGAATTGACTCTTATCGTTTTATTTAAACTTCGGCAAATGACAGGTACCTAGAAAGTGCACTGATCAAACTTTCTAATTGGATAGGTTTTGTTATGTAATCGTCCATACCGGCTTTAAGGCAGGCCTCTTTGTCCCCTTTCATTGCATTGGCAGTTAAGGCTAAAATGGGGACTTCCAAGTATGCGTCCCCCGCTTCCCCTTGCCGTACCCGTTTTGTCGCTTCAAATCCATCCATTTCAGGCATTTGACAATCCATGAGTATAAGCTCAAAAACATACCCAGTACTTTCACCTTCTAATAGCGCTAGCGCTTCTTTGCCATTACTAGCAAGCTCAGTCTTGAGCCCTAGGGAGTCGAGCATTTTCTTCGCTACTAACTGATTAACAGGGTTATCTTCAACTAACAATACATATTGTCCAGCAAACCGGTGTTCTTCAAGAGGCACATCATTGTCTTTACCTTGTATTGCACTTTGGCGCACTTCAATGAACTTTTCTATATCATTCTGAGTAAACGGTTTAGTATATTTCCCTGAATATCCTAGATTTTTGAAATGCTCGCTGTTTTCTTTATCGTGCAACATGGTCAAGATAATGGCTTGCGTGCCTGACTGCAGCTGCCACTTTTTGAACCAATTGTCCGTTTTTCTGCCATTAATATTTCGGCTCACTACAATTAAGTCCACATCATTTTCAAATAGATGTGTTTGCGCACTTCTGAAACTGTCTTTTATATCTACTTGTGTAGAATAACATTCAAATAAATTTTTAAGTACGCGAGCCGATGCCTCATGACTTTCTACAATTAATGTGCATCCAAATATATTGTGAAGTTGATGTTTTTGCTTAGCGACATCGCCAAGTAACATATCAAAACCAAAGGTACTTCCCACCCCCAACTCACTTTTCAATGAAACTTTGCCTCCCATTAAAGTTGACAGGGTTTTTACAATGGCCAAACCAAGCCCCGTGCCACCGAAGCGCCGAGTCGTAGTTGCGTCAACCTGTGAAAATGAGTCAAAGAGCTTTGCTTGTTTACTTTCTTCGATGCCAATACCGGTATCTCTCACTTCACCGATTAAACGCACCTTGCCGCCTTCACCAATTGTAGAAATAGTTACAACGACTTCACCATGATGGGTAAACTTCAGCGCATTCCCCACTAGATTTCCGAGGACTTGCTTAAACCTGATGGGGTCGCCTACAACTATGCGGTTTTGAACTGATTGAGTTTCCAAAAGAAGTTCTAGCTGCTTTTCATGTGCCGCATGTGCATGTGTTTTAACTAAAGCGGCGCTTTGTTCGATAACATCAAACTCTACTTTGTCGATCTCTAACCTACCCGCTTCTATTTTTGAAAAGTCTAAAATATCATTGATAACCACCATCAATGCATCTGCACTCGACTTCGCAGTTAAAATATAATTACGCTGAACTTCTGTTAACCCTTCTTTTTCAACTAAGTCGAGCATACCAATCACCCCATTCATGGGTGTTCTAATCTCATGACTCATATTGGCTAAAAATTCCGACTTATGCCGAGATGCTTCCTCTGCTTTTTTCTTAGCAATTCCCAGTTCATAATTTGAATTAAGTAGCGCTTGACGAGATTGCTTATTCGCAAAATTATGTAACTCACCAACCATGATGGCAAATCCGAAATTAAATATTAGCTGAGCAACCATAATGGTGATAAAAAACAACTGAATGTATATACTCGTGTCGTTTAAAATGCTTGATGCATTTTGACTAATCGGCGCACTGACCCTAAAGATCCCTGCCGTATTGAGGCATCCTAGACCTAATACAACTAGCGCTCCAGATACTTCAAATCTGTTTCTTCGATGTTCCACTAAGATCGCGACTATCCACACTGAAGTTAAAAATATCATCAAAACGGCTAGTTTTAGCCGTGATGAATAAGCATCATCCCCATACGTAAAATAGGATAACAGGACAACAAATGCCCCCAGATAAACTGCCAAAATGCGCAAAGGTGGACGCCGATTAACCGCGTAATACAAACCAACTAACATCATGATCAGCGAAAGTTGACCACAAAAATTTGAAGCAATGTGTTTAAAAAAATATGGAAGTGAATTTTGAGCCGCAAACAATCCAAAGTTCACCACCAGCAGCCATGGACCAACAGCCCAAAATGCCGTTGCTTTTATATCTCGGTTTGCCATCCATAGAAAGGTTAACGCTGTTGCCGACGCTACTATTCCGATCGCACACATGAGCAATATTGTCTGAGTAGATAAAACCAGCATCCCCACCTTCTTGTTTATATCATTGCAAACCTACGGATTTCCTTACTAAAAAGTAGGAGACAGCGGCTTTAAAGTAAAGCGGCCTTCAAACACAACCAAAGCCATTCGCAATGAGTTTTTACCGACTAAAGTTTGGTATTCTCACGGGTTTGGGCTCGCAGGCAGAATACACTTTGAAAACTCTAATGGTCTTAGCCCCACACTATGCATAAATTGTCTGAACAACGAGACTTAAATCGAAAGGTGTTTGTGCGAAGTCGCAAATTTCCCACTATGATAATCTAAAGGCAAACAAACCCCGATTAAATATGGATCTGATCGAGCTCATATATATCAGTACTGTGGCCAGCCCATTAAGTGACGAAGAATTAGAAGAGTTACGCTGCCAATGTGCAGCGACTAATCAACTACAAGGGATATCTGGCATGTTGTTATATGATAGGCATCACTTTATGCAAGTGATTGAAGGCGACAAACTCAAAGTTGAGCAACTATTCGAACGCATAAAAAATGACACCAGACACACTGAAGTGTCGGCATTGATCTGTAACCCTATCGAAAAAAGAAATTTTCGCCGCTGGGCTATGGGGTTAATTGACCTTGATAAAAACGAAGCTTATCGAAAAGTGCGTAAGAATAGGCCCCATAGAACGCTTCCTCTTAGCTACAAATTGCTCAAATCGTTTCGTAATCATGAGCTTGAAATAGACGACCACATAGACAAATCTTTTGGTAGTTAATGTCGCCACCTAGACCTAATTAGAAATGAATATTGCGTTATACGCTTCAATTACAAGAATAAAAGTTGATTAAGTGTAATGCGCTGTAATGTAAAAATATGAATTGTGGAGGAAAAACACATATTTCGTCCATTTTTGTGGTTTTTAATCTACAACGTACATTTCTCAACTATTTTTCTTTTATGAACAATATTTATTTAAGCATAGCAATCGTCATTGCAGCGGTGAGCGTCATCGCACTGATAAGGACCAATCAATTACGTAAAAAGGATTTGAAGGTCTTAAAAGAAATAAAAAAAGCAAAAGAAGCACTGAGTAAATCAGTGCTTTATCATGGCAAAAGCGACATACCTAACTATATGTTTTTCATGCAGCGCTTACTAAAAGTAGAGCGCAAGTTTTCGAGGTTTCATGTCTCTTTGATCAAGCTTGGTAAAACCCCGGTGTTTGATTCGATAGAAGGAAACTTAGACTCTCTGTCCGAACTATTTAGAGACATTAGTAAATCTTGTCAGCCGTATGCGTTAGCTTTGCATGACTCTGACTTTTTAGTGATGGCATTTGTAACTCATGATACAGACTCCAATCAACAAGAAGCACAGGCTAAGCAATTAGATATTTTAGAGAAATTGCCTAAGCAAGTATGGGTAAACAATACTCAAGTACCTATTGATTACGCTATTTCATCTATGAGTTTAACAGGCCAGTCATCACTTTATGGCATAGATAAAGTTCAGCGCAGACTCACCTTTTCAATGAAATATGCACTTGAAGCCGAAAATGGTGCCTTTGTACACAACGAAAAGCTCTATCAAGCAGAGATGTATAGAAAACATGTTCTGTTAAAATTGATGAACAGTATTTCTTTTAACCCTGACGACTTTTATCTTGTATTTCAGCCTATTTTTAAAACGTCAAACCTAGATAGTCCTAGGCGATATGAAGCATTGGTAAGATGGCGCAATACTAAAAACTTAGGCCCAAAAATGTTTATGCCTATGATCCAGGATAAACCAGAGCTGCAAAGTGAATTAACTAAAATTGTGGTAAACCAAGTTTACTCGATGCTTAAAATAAAGCTTGAAGCACGCGAAAAACTCAAACCAATACACTTAAACATTTCAGTGTCGATGTTAGAAAATGAACAGCTTCTTGATTATTTGAAAAAAGTGATAAGAGATACGCCGTCGATTGCTGCTTTTATTACCTTTGAACTCACTGAAGGAAATGAATTTAACTTAAGCGACAACGCCCATAATACCTTGAGAAAAATGTCAAATCTTGGGTTCAGTTTTGCTATTGATGATTTTGGTAAAAGTAGTGCAGACCCTAGTATCTTAAACAGTAAATACTTCAATTCTGTCAAAATAGACAAAGCCTATATTTCTGACGTACAGAGCAAATCAGATCAAGCTCCAAAGCTCGAAGCAATTGTACAAATTGCAAAAGAAAATAAGAAAACAGTCATTGTTGAAGGCGTAGAAAATCGTCATCAGTACGAGTATATAAAGCGTTTTCCTAACATATATATACAGGGGTATTACGCATCCGTTCCGTTGACTATGAATGAGTTTCTTTCTAACGAAGCAGCCTAATCAACACTTCCTCGCATATTATTTATATGCGAGGCGATTACTTTTTCGCCTACGTTTATGGGATTAAAACTTTTAGCTTTTAGCTTTTAGCCAAAACAGGCCACCACTTACTGAGCACCACGCTTTTTTCCCACCTCGATTAATATATTCATTAACAGTATCTGCACTTAACTCGCAATGAGATTTTCCATCTCCTTTAGCAGGGTCAAATAATAGCTCTACTGCCGGGTAGGTAGATTTCAATTCAGTTTTGAGAAGCCTTGCACTTTTTGTATCTCCTTCTTGTGCATAAGCTAGCAAAGTACGAGTAGCCAAATCTCCGAAGCTTCCTTCACTTTTATTCGACAACAGTTGGTCTAACGAGCTCCAGCTTTTCTGTTTGATATAACAATTATAGAGCTGGTAACGATTTTTATATGCATCATTGAGGGTAAGTGGTAACAGCGCTTCCAGCTCATCCGTTGCGGCTTTAATGTCTCCCATATTGAACTGAATTTGTGCCTTTCTACTTCTAAGAATCAAGTAAGGCTGAGCCTCATACAGCTTATCAAACGCCATTTGATGACGCTGTTTAAAGTTTTCAGTGATGAGCTCTCTCTCAATGACTAATATTAAATCATTAATCAAGGCTAGGGTTGTTTCGTCATCTTTGGTTAAGATCCCCTGAAGGTGCGCTTCTACACCTTTGCGATCAAAATCTTCATTCGATACCGCATTGTGCCCTTGCTCCCTGCAACTCTCTGAAAAGCGCATTTGATGTACGGTATCACTTATTCTTGATGTTAAAATACGCTTTGCATATTGGGCATTTTTCTCAAAGCTGAACTCTTCACTCCCAAACACATGCCTCGCATTGATGTAACTACTAAACCCCCTGAGCGTCTCACATAACCAATTGAGCGATTGAAGCTGCTCTTGTCTTAGGGTGTTTCTGTCGATAAAAGTCAATGCCTTTAGCATCCCCTTACAATAACTCGGCAATGGCATATTATCTTGCAACGCTAGGTGGATATCCGTTTTTGGCAACACGCATCGCTGCGGTAAACGCAGCGAGTTGCGCATGATGTTATCCATACAGATATTATAAAAGTCCATTAAAGACTTGAGGTGACTTTCTTGCCCAGAAGCAATTTCACCAAATAATTTTGTTATCCATAATCTAGGCAATACTGTCTGAGGTGTAACACCAAGCCCCATAATGTAGCCTTCTATGAAAAAAATATTAGGCTGGAGCTCTGACTGAAATGAGAGCTTTCTTATGATTTTTTTAATGCTCTGCAATCGTAATAACCGCTATATTCTATGTATATATTAATAGCATACATGAATCCTTATAGCATTTACAAAGAAAAAACTATCAGGTTGATTTATTTAAAACAAACTCAAACATACAATTTTAAAGCTTGTACCATAAACAGCCTAAACGCTGATTTAAACAAAACGAGTTAAACTTAAGAAGTAAATTATTTTTCCCTATAAAAATCAACATCTTAAACAAACCAAACCAGATAAGCCAACTCATTAAAAACTCAACCAATTGATTCAAAAGGGAATTTTTACAAGATTAAATAGACGTAAAATTCCACTACATTTATAAACCTATAATTTTTACATATAAGGGTTGTTTTTTATTTTCATCACAAAATAAAAATAGTTTTATTCAAGCAGTTAAAATTTCAAATAATGAAACAATTACACTACAAAGAAACTAGAATCAAAAAATCTATTTATAAAAATAACGTTTAATAACAACAAAAAACTACAAAACACCCAGTTTATCACTGCTCTATGTTTGTTTACTGCACTGAAAAGAACTGCTTATTTTTCATACTTGAAATCTGTGTTTTTATCGCTCAACTCGTTTTTGGCCCTTTGGTGGCCACTTGAAGCAGCTGCCTCAAGCCACTTGGTTGCTTCAGCCGTTAACTTATTGCTGTTTTGCTGTTTCAGTAACATGGCCAGTTGATACATGCCCTCAGGCAAGTTGTCATCAGCAGCAAGCTGTAACCACTTAACCGCTTTCTTTTGAGCGTCCCGATCTGCTTTTTGATTGGCATAGTACGCACCGAGTAATACATAACTTTCAGAATGGTTTTGCTTCGCAGCTTTAAGCAACCAAGCTAATCCCTTTAGGTCTTGATTTAATTTAAGGTTTAACGCGCCCAGATTATGCATTGCATCGGGTAATCCAAGTTCCGCTGAACGCTTAAAGTATGTGAGTGCACGATCAGTATCTACCTCGACTCTTAGCCCATCACGGTAGATAACCCCCAAATTATTGAGTGCAATATCGTCATCCTGTTGAGCTGCCTGTAAAAAATACTGCCTAGCTTTGCCGACGTCTTCATCTACATTTACGCCATAGTAATAATGCTCCCCCACAAATGACGCTACATTATAATTTTGTGCCTCTGCCAGTTGAGAGATTGCATTAATAGCTCGTTGTTCATCATGTTCAGTCCCTTTTCCATCCCAGTAATACTGAGCTACTTTATTCAATGCATCAAGTTGACCATTTGCAACAGCTCGTTGAAACCAATAAAGCGCTTTTTCATAGGATTGCGAGACGTACTCTCCGCTTTCATATAACTCAGCCAGTTTAAGTGATGCATTTGCATTTCCCTTTGTACTCGCACTCTCTAGTGTTTGAATCACAAAGCTTAATGGTTTGTTTTTAACATGCCCTTCAAGCGCCAGTTCGACTTGCTTAACCACACAGAGTTGACAACCTTTTTGAGCGCCACTCTCAAGAATTTTATATGCACCTTCTGGATTACTCTCTAGCTCAAATACACAGTGACTGTACTTCGTTATTGCGCCCTGGTAGTCGAGTTCAAATGCACTTTTATACAACTCGCATGCTCGATTTTGATTTTGGTGAGATGCATAGTTTGAATATACATCAGCCAAATTCATCATCGCAAAAACATTCCCTCCTCTCACTGCCTGTTCATATAAATCAATAGCGCGATCTATGTTTTTTTCGAACACGACACCATTTAAATAAAATGTACCAAGGTTGTTTTGGCCAAGCGCATTGCCAAGCTCAACTGATTTTACGTACAAAGAAGCAGCCATCTGAATATCTTGGCCTACATGTTCACCTTCTTCATATAAATAGCCTAGATTGGCATAAGCAAGGCCTTCACCAAGCTTGCCTGCCTCCAAATAGTAGTTTTTCGCTTTTTCAAAATTAACCGCTTCACCAAAATCGCCATAATGATAGATCACACCAAGTTCTCGATGAGCAACGGCAACACCTCTGGTTGCCAGGGAGATGAGTAAAGTAATAATAGGAAGATCTCGTTCTTGGCGAATACGCATATAGTTGGTTAACTTTTCAGCACAGTCTCCCTGACCTAATTTTGCACCTTCATAGTAATAAGATTTCGCTTTTTGCCAGTCTTCAGAAATGATAACGTCTGCTGCTTGGCAATAAGCAGGGCTAAAACCAAATTTTGCAGACTTTACGTAATACTCAAATGCAAGCTTGCTATTTTGCTCTTTTCCATTCCCATATAAATATGCATTACCTAAGTTAAAAGCCGAAAACTGATTGCCCTGTTGCGCAGCTAGCTCAAACAACTCAAGGGCTTTATCTCGGTTTTGTTCTACTCCACTCCCTTTATTGTATAAGCTTGCCATGTTATGCATTGATTGCGCATCACCGAGCTCTATACCACGTTCGTAATACTTGGCTGCTTGTTCAAAGCTTTGAACAACCCCTTCACCAAACTCATAGAGCCTACCGAGATTGCCAAAACTTAAGTGGCTACCTAGCTCAGTAGCCTGTTCAAAGTAAGCTCTCGCTTTTTTTAAGTTAACCGCCACGCCTTCACCTTGGTTGTACATCAAGCCGAGGTTGTTAAGTGCATCTGCCGAGCCAGATGAAGCCGCTCTTTTGTACCAACTGTATGCTCGCGTTAAATCATTGGTAATTTTATGGTGCAGATAACCAAGTTCAAAAGCACACAACTTGTACCCTCTGATATAGCTCACTTCAAAATATTCAGCGGCTTTAGTGATGTCTCTTAGTAGACTTGCGTCCTGATAAACGCGGCCCAAGCCACAGAGCGCTTTCGCTTCACCGTAGTAGGCTGCATTTGCTAATAACTGCTTAGCGGTTTCATATCCCTTGTCAGTGCGCCAATGATCAAGAAAAATATATCCAAGTTCCGTGGCCGCGCTTGGCTCACCCAACTCAATCGCTTTTGCATACAACTCCATCGACTTTTTAAGGTCTACTTCAACACCATTGCCGCCATATTGGTACCATTTAGCCAAGTACAAAATAGCGGGGATATGATTGTTATCAATGGCTTTTTGCACCCAACTAAGTGCATCACCATCCACATATTGCTTTCCTTGACCCTTAAGTAGTTTTTCAGCAATCTCTAGTTGAGCAGGCCCATATTGATGATCAGATAACTCATTTAGCAATTCAAATTCATAATCCAAATCCTCAAGACGATGCGCCTCTTTAGCCAATAAAAAATAACTTTGGGCGACCAATGCGTCGCCAGATATGTTTGTAGGCTCAATAAACAATAAATCAGGGCTTGCGCTTTTTGGAACTGCATTGCAACCAGAAAGTAAAATAGTAAATAGAGCTAAAGCTAAGAGTTTCATACAAAAATCTAATCTGCACACATTAAAACAAAGACTGCCAGCTACATCATGTTCTTGCAAGTCACCACCTTTTATTCTAGCTAAGACAATAACAATTGGCAGACCTTTTAAGCTATCAAAAGTACCGAATAGTAAATTTGCACGGAGGCATAATTTAATTACAATGGGAAAGCGTTCAATTATCGAGCTAAGAGATGGATTTTAAAACAAAAATAAATGCCAAAAGACCTTACAAAGAAAACAATAATTTATTTGTAAGTTTAGAAAGTGACCGAGGCCGTATCTTAAATTGCGCAGCCCTTAGACGCTTACAGCAAAAAACTCAGGTCTTCCCACTCGAAAGAAATGCCGCCGTACGCTCTAGGCTCACGCATTCTTTAGAAGTTCAACAAAATGGTCGATTCATCGCACTTTCGATAGTCGATGAGCTAAAAAATAGCGAACATACCAAAGAGCTACTGAGCCCAGAACACGCAAATGCGCTCGTGAGCCTTGTTGAAATGGCTTGTATTATGCACGACATAGGCAACCCAGCATTTGGGCACTTTGGTGAAGCCGCGATAAATGACTGGTTTAAAACCTACTTCTCTAATCATATTGACTATAAAGAGGCATACTTAAAAGGCAGCGATAAAGAAGACACACAAGATGTCCGTGCAAATTTACTGCGTGATTTGTGCCAGTTTGAAGGAAATGCCCAGGCAATCCGAATCGTACGCTCTCTATCCAATCTCAACTTAACATACTGCCAAACTGCTTCAATATTAAAATACACTCGCTGTGGTACTGACTTAAGGCCACCTAGAACGGCCGCGACTAGTTATTTGCAAAAAAAAGTGGGTTATTTCTATAGTGAGAAAAGCTTTGTTGAAGAACTCTGCGATAAGCTCAATATGAAATTGGGAAATCGCCACCCAGTTTCTTACATCATGGAAGCAGCAGACGACATTGCTTACTGCCTCGCGGATATAGAAGATGCCGTTGAAAAGGGCATACTCAGTGTAGATAGTGTTATCCAAGAGCTGATTATCGAGTACACAAAACAGCGTCAAACTCTTGGAGTTTACGGGCAAGAATGCTTTATAGAGAAAGCCTGCAGCAAAGCGTTAAGCCGCGCGAGCTTGAACCCTGCCAATTCTAAAAATGAATTCTTTATATACTTGCGTGTAGAACTTATTCACCCTCTTGTAAAACATGCAACCAAGCGATTTGTAGACAATTTAGAAGCTGTATTCAACGGCAGTTTTGACCAAGCACTATTAGAGGATAACAGCTACCAACATGCCATTGCTGGTGCATTGAAAAAAGTCGCTCTTAATCATGTATTTTGTCATCACGAAGTAGAAGAGCTGGAATTGCAAGGTTATAAAATAACCTCCGGTATTTTGAACGAATATCAACGCTTATTAAACCTCTCGTGGGCCCAATTTAGTGAAGTACTGAATAATAGTCATACTTACCCTATTGAAGTGCGTCTACTAAAAAGAATTTCAGGTCAATTTATTGCCGCATACAGCAAGTCAGTTCAAGAGGTGCCTGATAAGCAAAAATCAAATCCCATATATGAATTTTATTATCGATGTCGACTAATACAGGATTTTATAAGCGGCATGACCGATCAACTGGCCTACGACACCTATAGAACATTATTGGTTATAGATTAAGTCTGAGTTTCTACAATTAAGAATAGATACTCACAGTCAACTGATTTTCTACTCCCATCAAAATTGATTGTAATACGGGGCATAGAGTACTTTGTAAAGACGCACTCTATGCCTCAATAGAACACGATTTTCTTTTCTACCTCACACTCACCACAAATCGTCACTATTTTTAGTGTTTTATAGTCCGGTTACCATATTGCGGTATGCAAATATGATGCTAACTGGGTAGGTGAACACGGAGAGTTTGCTTCAATTGCTGCAATCAGATCAACGCGGCGATCTTGCTGGTACATAGCCTCCAACTGACTCAAAAGTCTTTCTTTTTCAGCGGGTAAAAGGGAGTCATCAAACCCTTGCAAATACATTGTATCCCATTGTTTTATGGTCATATCACGCTGACTAAGGTAGTTGCTTAAAAATCGCGAGCGGTTCCGTCCATATCCCTCTACAACCATACACTTATAAGGAACCCCAAGCTTATATAGCGCATGCAATATTGCCAAACTGCGATCAACAGATAAGTCCATATTACTGTCTAAGCTTTTATCAGCTCCCGAAAATCTTGGCTCAGGCGAAGCGTAGCCATGAATCCTGATCACATTTGCATTATCAGAGACAACATTATCATACAAGGGTTGCAGTTCAGCTTTCAGCCGTTGAAGATCATCATTGTTTACTCTCGCTTGGTTTTTCTCAAAAATCGCAAAAGTACTCTCATGTAACTCAAGAACCTTTCCATACACGATACTTGGTTGCTGCTGTGAAACAGCTTTTAGATTCTCGAGCTCCATGGTTAAAGACTCAATTTGGCGATGAGCGTCTTTAAGCTGCGTCTCCACACTTGCCAACTTCTTATCTATAAAACATTCATCTCCTTGGCAGGCAGTTTCAGCGCTAGGCACTGTGTCAGTGACTGAATAGCTCATGCCAACCACAGCTAAAATAGTGATGACCACGGACAACAAAGAAAGAACTAAATCTGTCCCCGGCCCCATTTCACTGTCACTTGCCAGTTCTGTATTCTCAAATAGCACTGCTACTCTCCATTTTCATTGGCCTTGTTATTTGGGTCATCGGCCATGTAGTTATGAATTTGCGACAGTGTATTTTGTGCGGGCTCTCCTATGGCAGCCATTCCCAGCAAAAGCGCTAAGCAACCAACGACTCCCCCTATCAAACTGGCGGATACATACCCTAATCGACTCTTTGCACCACTAACTGAGGCTTGTGTCGCCATATTGGCAAGTGTATTGTTCAAATTTCCTAAAACGCTTTTTAATTCTGCACTTTCAAGGCCTTTGTTCGTATGTTGGGCGTTTTGTGCCAATATTTTGATTTCGTCAACCAGTTGACCAAGCGCTTTTACTTGGCCTTCATTTTTTACCGACTCCTCAAGTTTATTAGCTAGACCTTGAAAGGTTTCAATAAGAGGATCAGGCCCAGTTTGTTGTATGCTACTTAGTTCGGTCCTGATGGCACTTAAACTTTGTTCCATGGAGCCATTTAAACTATTAATACTCGCGCTAACTTGCGCAATTAATTGTTCATTGCGATCACGCCCAGCCTTGTTAGCTTGTTCAATGGCCTCTCCCAATGAGGTACTTAACCTTACTTCATAGGATTTGAGAGTTTCGGTCAAAGTCTGAAACTCTTGCAAATGCGCTTCATGGGCCTTCCCTAAGGTGTCTATCGCATGCTTATTGATATCTAACTTTTGGTGGGTTTGTGCCACAATTTGACGCTGCTCGACTCCCTCATCAACAAGTTTTTCAACTTGCTCAATTAAATTGCGAGTATGAACATTTACGTTTTCTCGATGACGCTCAATTTCATCTGACAGCCTGTCGACGTTAGCGGGTAAATCCCCTTCCAAACGAACAAAGCTCAGCACATGGCCCAGATCCATCCATGCAGACTCAAGTTGTCCAGTCGTTCGAGCGTATTCTTTGTCAACGAGTGTCACTAAAATTTGAATCATGAGCGCGGCGCCTAGGCCCGCAATACTGGTTCCAAACGCGATGGTTAAACCTGAGATCAACTCACCAATTGCTTCTCTTTGGCCACCAGCACCTTGAAACATACTTGCAACAGGCTCAAGACCAATTAGCAACCCAATAAAAGTAAATAAAATCCCCAAACGCAAAGCCACTTGTTGCGGTACCTGCACCGCAGTTTTAAAGGGCACGAGCTTTCGAATAAATACCTGAGAGGCAATATCTGAATCACGACGCATTTCTGATGCATTTTTAACCAGCTGTTGCACCATTAATGAGGCGACTGTTTCACTGCCTGCAGCGCCTCCTTCACCGCCCAAGTAGTAATCAGCGTCTCTCTCGCTAGTGGTGACATCCAGTACTTGTTTTCCATTTTGAGTAATGATGCTGCGTCTTTGTTTATTAGCTTTGTCAGTGACACTTTTGAGTAATCTAAACTCAATATTGAATCTCTTTTTTGCTCGCCAGCTTTGTTTATAAGCCCATATTAAGGGCAACACATAAACCGCTATGCTAAAAACGAGCTGATAATTATTTCCAGACCGAATATTGTCTGGAATGTTGCCCCACAGTACAGCCATAGGCAAAAAACACAAAATAGGAAATGCCCACCAACCCCACATACCCAATTTCGAGATGTGGCTTAATGTAGATGTTTTTTTCATAATTCCTTCTTACTGCTTCAAAAGCACCCTTTTATTCAATAAACCCTTTGGTGCCGTGACCTTCACGACTTGATTCTGTTGACGAACTGGCTTGCTCTGAACGCGACGAGTTATTTTCAAGGTTTCGCTGGCTCAGCTTTTGTTCCAACTCTTTTAGCTTTTTCTCAACCTCATATTCCACCTCACCGTTGGCTTCAATACTTTGAATTCTGCGCTTTTTCAGGGCTTGATAAGTTTCGTAATCCGCCTCAATGGCGAGTGCATCTGTATCAAATTCAAGTAACTTTTCATGTTTAAGTGCCTGACGCTCTTTGGCAAGTTTCAGCTCTTCAACCTTGTGGCCTTTGTTCTGCCAATAATCTAACTTCGCCCACTCACTGACTCCGGAGATAACAGACTCAATGAATATACCCACGCCTTGATTACCCAAATCGGCATTTAGCTCGTCAAACAGGCGTTTTTTCAATGCATTTTTATCTTCAAAGGTTGTTGCGACCAGCTCTGAGTAAGACAACCCTGCCAAAATACTCATCATTTTATCTGGCAAAGACTCAGCTAACTGCTGCAGATTAAGCTGCCTATAATTTAAATTGACCGCTTTGCCTCTACTTGGCTCTGCAAAACGCCATCGAATTGATATAGGCACTAGATAGTCATCGCCCACATACTGCCCTTCCAAATTAGGCATCACTTCAATATTTGTTTGCTTAACGGCGTCGTTTTTAAGTTTTCGTAGGTCTTCGCGCATCTGGGGGTCATTTTGCAATATGGAGATATACTGCGTTTTAAAATTGAACCTGCTTTTCAACTCTTCAGTAATTGCTCTTTCAAGTACTTCTTTAACCGAAGGTGAGCTACCATTGCCTTCATAAAAATGCTCAAAGTAATCACTAATTTCTATTTCGCGCATTACGATTGCGGCTTTATCTGTCGCTATTTTTTCAATTTGTTGGGCAACCGATACCCCCTTGAGTGAAGTCGCGTAAAACGCCGAACCAATTGAAGCAATGCAGCCTTCTAAGTTGATTTTAAAATTCGCCTTGCTACCAGGGTCACTGGTCTCGTAGTCCCTAGGCATATAATCGTAGATTGTTGGTTTCAGTAATTCCCATTCTGGAATAGCTGGGTCTGGTAAAAGTGTTGTTAAACCGATGCCATAACGGCTAGCGGTTGCGTTAACCATACTGTGTACCGCTTCTCGTACTTCTTTGAAATTGCCTGGGCTTAGACTATCGGTATCACGCTTAAACAAAACAGCTTCAAAACTTTTGTCCAAAACTTCCTGAGCAAACGCCTTTAAGCTGGGCTTGCCCATTTTGTCGTATAGACCAAGATCCTCAATTACAATGGCCAACTTAACGTCAAATTTGAATGTTTGCCCCTTGGCACTCGTCCAGTTAACATTGAAAATATCAGAGAGACTCTCTTCTTGAACCATCCGAGGCGTTTTCAACGTAAAACGCTGAATCTTCCAACCAATGTTACCCAGTTTTACATTTATATGATCTTCTAGCCTGCGATCGAAGTTTGAATCCAAATAAACATTATTAAGAATTTCGTTGCGCTCCACATAGTCCTTGGTCCACGACCGGATCTGCAAATCCCAATCGACTTTACTCTTAGGGCCTGATTGGCCTTGCCCCTGCAAAGGATCAATTCTCATATCTATATTTACTGAGATATCTCTATCCGAGTCGGAGGTCCTCACAGAGAATGAAGGCGTTTTAATTTCCATACTCGCTGAAACAAACTGTTTCGTCTCCAGTACACAAACAGCATTCAGGTTCAGAGCGCTCAACTTGGCTGTTACGGCAGCGGTTAACGCCCTATTTTGACTATGAGCCCATGAACCCAGTTCATCAGTACCACGCTTGTCTGCTTCCTCTTGCAACACTTGTTGCATAACCGCTCTTAGAGTCTCTTCTACCGATTCATTTCGTGTTACGATTTCACGCATTAAATCCACACCATCATTAACAAGACTAGCAGCCCATCGAATGGGAATATCTTTATTATTGTCAGCAACAAAATCCCGAATTCGTATTGTTATTTTGCCGCATTCAACGCGATGGTTGTTTCGCACAGCAAACTTGTGTGCGGTTTTTAATCTCGCAGTTAACCCTGTAAGTACTTCACCATCTTTGTCGACTCGAACCAGACTCTGGTGACTCATTGGCCCTTCATCAGCACTCAATTTTTTACAAATTTCATCAATAGGTTTTGAAATACTCATTCGGCGATCTCCTTTCCTTTGTCCTGTTGCAGATTATCTAGATATTCAGCCATCTGCCTGTACCGATTAAACTTTTTCTGAATCAAAATTTTGAATTCATGATATACAAACTCATTGTCTTTGGAGACGCCTTGTGGGCGCTTAATCTCTCGATCCAATTGTTGCAGCGCATCGGCCGCGTTATACCAATGCCGACACATTTGCTGGACTCGTTTTGAGCCAATGGTCGTGTTCAAGGATTCAAGATAACCGATAATGATATCAGACGACGCTCGCGTGCTCGCAGAAGAGGTTAACCCCGCCGCACTTGATCCCCACTCGGCAAGGGCAATGTCAAAGAACTGATGGTAAATTAGTAATGAAAAGTCATTGGACGCGTTTTTCTGATGCTGTTTCATCAAAACAAGCGGGTTGTTAATTCTAGCATGACTCGATTTCATTGCTGATGTTGCATATTCAACCAACAAAATTTGGCTGAGCTTATCGTGAAGGCCTTTTAGGTATGGCTCCATGTCATCATCTATCGCGCTACTCAGCCCCGCTAACAACATATTTGCTATGTACGGAGTTAAAAATTGACGAGGGACACTAAAAGACACCATCTCTGGATCGACCAATTCAAAGTTGCTGAGTAATTCAGTTACCTCTGACACACCTTTTTGTGCAACAACTTCCACAAAGCTCCCTTTGGAGTTTGTGTTTATACTGGAGAAATCAGAACGGATTGCGTCAAACCATAACCTCGAATAGGTCATCTGAATGATGCCAGCATCTTTTTGTTCTTTAACTAAGTTACTTATTTGCTTTAAAACTTCGAGTCTTTCATTTAAAGAACCACTCATATGGTAGGCAAATACCCGGCGCATAGTTAGCCACCATTTTGTGGCAATTGAAATACTCTGTTTTTGACTAAAACGCAAAAACTCAAACATGTATTCCAAAGTAGCAAACTGTTTTTGGTCCGCAAGAAGGCCAAATACAGTGATTAAAAGCTTGGTTTTAACATAGTTTTCTTTGGCAGATTCTAGCGCTTCACTCAAAAAGCATTTGTATTCATCAAGTGACACACTATTTTGTTTAATATTTTCTAAATAGAATGCGATACCAAAAGACACATAATTAAAAATATCTTCTGATTTAGTTCTACTCAAATGACCACCAGTGCTGCGCCGAATTGAGTGCTCCCTTTGTATAATTTCTTTAGCCCCTTGTGAAAGTAACCGAGAAAGTGTCGTAGTGATGGGAAAGTCGATCTCGTTAATACTACTAACGCACATCAATAACTGTGAATAGCTTTTAGCTTGTGCTATTGATGGTAATGCGCTTCCATCTGGGCCTGAAAATAGCATGTTGCCATTGACAATAAAGTCATAAATCTCTTGAGTCATGCTGGGATATCGACGATAAAACTCTTCAACAACCCAGTCTGTACTAAAATTCTCCACTGTCACAGTTAAACCATCTTTAACCGAGCGATCGATAGACAGTCCGCATTCATCGATTAACTCATCAAAATGCTCCAACCATAGCAAATGGGCGTCGCTCTCTATGTACTGCTGCTCTTGCTTGACGATCATTGCGCTGTTTTCTGAAGCAGCGCTTTCATGTCCATTATTTTGGACAGTTTCTTGCAAAACTAAAGGGTGGCGTATCACTTTATGCTGAAGAAAGTTGCAACCCCATGCCTTTAATTCTTTATAACGAACAGGCTCTGGCTGCTGCTGATTCAAGCAACCAAAAACTGCCAAAAGCATTTTTTTCAGGGGCTTGCGCCAGCCAAACTCGACGATACGCTTTAGTTCAATTGACGCATTTTTATGGTTACTCGTAAATGCTTTATTGATCAGTGTGCGAAGCTCTGAAACCTGCTGTTCACTTTCTACATTGGAGAGCAACTCTTTAACAGGCTCTGAGCATAATTTGGATGCAGCTCGCGGGGCTTTGTTTGACCAAACTTCACTCTCACTTTTGGGAAACACATCCAACAAATGATTTCGATCATCCATTGTAAACGCGAGCTCGTTGTCCCATATGTTGATTAAAATCTCAGGCCAATTAACATAAATAGCCTCTGGCTTACCTCTAAGTAGATTATCGAGAGACTTGTCAAAAGAGTAGTATTCACGGTGAATACACAGAATCAAATATGCTTCTTTTCTTTCAAACAAAGCATTGAGTTTTTGGAAATTGCTTTCCTCAATTAACCAATTACACAGTTTAGGGTGGCTTTTAAGCTGAATATTTAGCCTAACGTTATCACCCAGCTTTAGCTCGCTTTCAAAAAGCGCTAATAACTCTTCCGCAGAGCTATTAAGGAGTAAATCATTTCGGGTTACATCCCTGAAACTTTCCTTTCGATCATATGCAAGTTCAAATTGCTCTGAAACGAAATTAGCAGTACTCAGGCTGACGTCATCAACATACGCCTCTCCATAAAACACCACCACAGCGGTGTTTAAGCTGTTGATTAGCTCTTTTGCAGAGTCTAATTGACTAGCATAAAACTCTGTATTCAGATTCGAACTAGGTATAGAAGTGGCTTCTACCAAGTAAGCATATTGTCCATTTAGCTGAGCTTTAAACTCCCCAGTCAGCGTGACATCAAGCTCTTCAAAATCTTCGAATTCCGGTTCATCTTCATTGCTATCTTGAGATAAAGCTTTATCACCTTGATTGTCGTTAGTCTCATTGCTGTTTTTATCTAGTCCATTTGCTGGCTCATTTCTAACGCTTAAGTCGTCAACTTCTCTCGTTGATGATTGCCCTTCAGGTGAATCATCATACCCACCTTGGTTTTCGCCATCATGATTATTGTTATCTTGAGATTCCATCTTCTTTATCCTAAATGCTCAGGTAAAACGTCTAAAACCAGTCTAAAAGTTGCCATAGGCATTTGTTGCGAGCAATGCATACGTATTTGATGAAGTTCGCCATTGTGCTTAAAAGCAGGCGCATACATGCTGGCTTGAGTTGGATGCTCAGAAAAGCAATACTCGTACATACCTTGAGGTGTAAAGCAAATATCAAGAGGGTGTTGTTTGTGAGCGATTTTTCTGTTTATGTCATGACCTGCAAACGCATCATACTGCACTGCCTTAGGCAATTTAATTGTATTTTTTGCGGAAAGAACATCTAGCCACTGGGACTCACAAGGTAGCTTAAACAGCATGTTGTTATCCCGCTTAAGCTGTTCGACAATTTCATAAGATTGTTTATAGCTGAGCCCCGCTAGTGGCTTATTGCTATTGGCTTCGTTCAAGTTAGGCATGACACTTTGTTGGATCCAAAAGCCTTTAGCAGTGCCAAAGCTTCTATTTTCAGCGCTAGGAGGGATGAAAACAAACGTTTCTAAATATTCTTTACCATTAAATATGATGGGAACAGCCACTTGTTCATCGCGACGGTTGCCCATAGCGTGACCACATATTTGCTTACGCTGACATATGTCCAACACAGCCTCAACATGCTCGGACTCACACCAGTCTGGCCATTGTATTAACTGCACTGGGGCAAGATTTTTGCCGCTTTGTGCACTCTCTTTTTTCAAAAACTTAACGAACTCATCGCTTGTAATAAAACCACCAACACCATAGTTTTGCCCACCAATCGTATTTATACCCAGTACAGCCAACGCTCCCTTATTTTCAATACATAAAGCTCCGCCACTAAAGCCTTCGCTAGCCCCTTTTCCTGCTTTTATAAAGCTAATGAGCCCTTCACTATCTGACTCATAATTGGAATAAAAGTCTTCTGGTGCGGGTCGATGAACTTTCATCTCCCAGCCACCATGCTTTCCAGGGAAGCCCAGAGATGCAAATGCCGTGGAGCCTTTCTTCATTGTCGACTCTCTGCGATTGACGATGACCGGTGCCAATGTGTCAAGTGGTTCACTGACTTCGATAACTGCAATATCCAAAGTTGGGTGTGCGTAAATTTGCTGTACGCTGCACTTCGTAGAGCTAGACACAACAAAAAGCCGGCTTGCTCTATGAAACTTTTCAGTATTTTTGTCAAAAACCACATGCTTACAAGTTACAATGCAGGTAGGATTTATGGCAAAACCCGAGCCAAGAGAATACTCTGTATCATCTGCTCCCTTTATTATCCCAATAGCAAAGAGCCATGCCGGCTGCTTTATCGGTGTATACTCCATCTACTACAACCCATTATTATTTTTTTAATTAAAAGAGGTCATCTCGAACCGATTCATAAGCATCAAATGCATCTTTTTCAAACGCTTCCCATAAGGCTTTATCTGACTTGGATGCCATACCTTCTTTCATGCGGCAAATCACTTCAGGATCGACCATCGCAGCACTGGAGCCGATAAACTTCGCTTCACTGGCAAGGTATTCCTCGCTATCCATATCGATTTGTTGCTCTTCCCGCTTTGCTTCAATTCTTTCAGATAAGACATGAAGGAGATCAGAGTATATACGTGTAAACTCTTCTACAACGGGTAAGTTTTCACGCTCCTCAATGTCTTTTGAGGGACCAGCAAGCGCTTGTCGAATGGATATGAATGCCAGCGCATTGGCTTCTTCTCGACTTAACTTACGAGCCTTTTTGACGTGTGTACCAATTTGCATATCTTTGCCCGATACAGTATTTGCTATCATTCCCTGTACTCGGTCAGATGAATATATTTCAGCCTCAACTTGCGATAAATCCATAAGCGTATTGCCTGACTCGTTGATGATGACACCAAAGACCCACATCGTGTTTTTGTTATTGGCTTTGCGCCTTGAATAGAGGTAATACTGAAATTTTGACTCTGGCAAGCCTGCGGTATAATAGCTCGCTCCTGTATCCCACCAATCGACTGAAACACGTTCCATTTCTTTAAACAGTGACGCTCTATCAGTAATATCTGGGAAACCGTCTTTATGCCCTTTACGAAAATGCGTATTTGCAGCCCAAAAGGTTGAATAAGGTGTTTCACTACAACACAAAACTGACCCTGCTGGTATTTGAGTACTGCCAGCTTTAACTCTGAATTCCATTCGTTGAAAACACAGCTCAGGGTTGTCATAGTCTAAACTACGCACTTTTAAGTCACTAAGCTCTGCCCACGCCTGACCATCATAACGGTATCCGCCATCTACACTTTTATCTGCAACAACTCTCGTCAATTCTACTTCTCGAGACTGAGATGCTGAGCCAATTTCAACGGCGCCAAATTGGCTTGCTTCTTCTGAAAATAGGTGATTGTGAATATTAAAATTAGCCATTGTGCTTTCCTTATCAAGTAAACTGATTTTTCAATGACTGTCGCAGTTGATTTCCCGTTTATTTGGGATTTGCGAAAAGTCTATCAACTATGTTTATATGGTTTGCTATATCCTGAGCAATTCGCTTTTCTTTTAGTTCAGCTTTTTGAACTCTCTCCTTTATTTCGGCATCGGTTGAGCTCAACGGACGACTGATATCTGGAGAGATTGAAGAGGCCTGTTTTTCCTCTTTGTCTAGGCTGGCCGTGATTAAAGTAAGCTCCAGCATTAAAGTTTCGAGTCTTTGCTGTTCCAGCTTAATCTCTTTTAAAGCCATCTCTTCTATCGTCTTGTTGGCCAAAGCAGAGTCAAGCCGCCCTCTGCTTATATCAAGAGTCGCCTTAGACTGGTTCAAGCGGTTGCTCAATTGCTCAATTTCCATGCCTACAGCTGAGCGTTCTGATTTAGTACTTTCTAAACGTCGCGCCAGCATGGCATTTAGCTCTTGAAGCTCGTCTACCTCATTTTGTTTGCGTGACAGGCGGTTGTCATACTCTCCACCAACCACACCCTTCAAGCCGCCAATAAACCCGCCTTTATTAGGATCGGTGCTGACAGATGAGCATGCCACTAACAAACATGAAGTAACTGCAAGGAGGCTGTAACGCACCATCAAGACTTTTCGACTAATTCGATCAGTTCTTTGTCGATTGCCGCCAGCTCTTCTTTTTGTTGGTTGTACTTAGTTAACATAGCTTGCAACTCTTCTTGGCCTTGAACGTCAAACTGCTTTTCAAAGTTTGCCAAGTTGTCCATCGCTTGCTCATATTTTTTATCTGTTAACTCAATCGCTTTTGCAATGACTTTGCGATCATTTTGAATTTGTGTCACAAGCTCATTATATTGCTGTTGTTGCTGGTTATTTTGAGCCAATTGAGACTCAAGGTCATTTAGCCTTTGCTTATCTGCGGCCAAAAGTTTTTGAGCAGTATTAACCATCGCAGTTAAGCTTTCGTTTGTATCAGTTAGTTCTTGCCTTAACGCATTAAGCGCCGATTCCTTATCTGCGTACTCTTGTTTTTTACCTGCGATATGGTAACCGTAAGCTGCACCACCTGCGGCCCCAACAGCCGCACCAACAAGTACTGCTTCTTTACTATTGCCGGCAGCCAAGCCGACTAATGCTCCGGTTAAAGCTCCGGCCAAAGCTCCTTCAGCGACTGTTTGGCTAAAGTCATCTACTTGGTTGTCCAGTTGCTGCGCTTCTGGGGAAATATTGTTGTTCATACCAGGAAGATTAGGAAGGCTGTTACAAGCACCAAGACTCAATACCAAGGCGCTAGATAAAAACAAATTACGTACATTAGTTGAGGGTGTCATTATGCATTTCCTTTTAACACTTTTTAACACTTGATAAACCATAAGTTACATTTTTGATTTTTACTGTCAATGAAAATTAAAAATTTAAACCACCCCTTTGCTTTGTAACAAACAAAAAGGTGGTTTGTACTATTTATCGAATACTTTTTAGTGCAATAAAGCTGTGCTCGATAGTGTCTTTAATCCCCCAATTTTCCTTAAATACACCACCTTGATTGACGGCATCTCGTCTTACATAGGGCGCATTTGCCCACTCTTTGTCAGAAACTGAGAAGAACCTTACCTCTGCTGCATGGTGAACGTCATGACTGCATAGCTCAGTATTCCCCACTACAAGATATTTACTTGGTGCTGCAACAAAGAGCATGTAAGCCCACCATTTTATTGGCGCATTTGAGTCGTACTCTTTTCCAAAGAACCTACCCGCTGTAAATTTAGTTTCGGCTTTTAACATAGGGTTTTGGCCCGGAACCAAAGCAGGTTGGTGTTCTGACAAATTTTGGAACAGCGACAAAACGCCAAACCCAAATACCAGAGGCAATAAGTAACCCATTAAATACAAAAGCCCAAAGCCAAACTCTATTGCGATAACCGGTAATACACTATGAAAACCAATTGCAGCCCACTGCCTAGTGCGAATAGAGCGCTTGGTTGGCATCATAGAGGTTAACCCTGGCTCTACTGTAAATGGCGCAAAATTTGCCCGAGCTCGCTCTGCAAACAGCTTGGTGTAGTAACTCGGGCTCACAATTAACTTAATCGTATGCAGCCAATACCAACTTATAGAGCGACCAGCTTGATACCCCCATTTGTCAAAAAAGCTCGCATCCGGATCTGCGATAGAGTTTAAACGGCCATGATGACCCCCGATATGACTCAGCTTATACATCCACATAGGTGTAGACAGTGAAAGAATCGAATACGCTTCACCCAATACCCTGTTTACCCACTTGTTACGATGTAAAGTTCCATGCGCAGCATAGTGCGTAAAGCTCACTTGCATTGTCCGCATACTCGCAGAAATGAGCAATACAGCGATAATCCAAATTGGAAATAAAAGTAAACCGAACTCTAAAAACAGAGACGTTAACCAAATACCCGTAGTTAAAAAGGTCAGCGTCATTATCTGACGCAATAACTGAGTTCCTTTAATTAATGGCGGTAAGGCACTTGGCGCTTTACCTGTTATTTCGGTTAAAAGTTGCTGAACAAAAAGGTAACCGCTTCTGGGAAGTTTACTGCCTATATGTGTCATAGATTCTCGTATATCTGGATGACTTTGAGCCTTACTCTGTGTGTGTCTGGCAAATTTGAACAGCTCAATTAGTTTAAGAAAGTAAGATTTAAAATTAGTAGAGATTTTCATGGAGTTCTCCAAAAAAGTTTATGAAGTCAAAGCCCCATTGCCTTGCTTCAATGACTTCCGCGAACTCCCCCCTACTTTTTTGGAGAAAAAATAAATTTTTTAAAAAAATAAATTCCTATTAATTTTCAGCCTATTAGAAACAAAATAATCTCTCTATTTAATTAGCGACAGTACCACCACCCCAAAAAAGGTATAAACCTTTCTCTAAAGTTATTCTCTTAAGTGCGTATTCCATAGCAAAGGTTGTTTTATAGGCATTCGTGGGGCTGGTTGGGTATTACATTGAATTTGATAGGACTAACTTGATTGGCCTTTAAAACTTACTCTTGGTAGCTCACAAATAATTGTGCATAAATTGGATAAAGCCCCAGCCGTAGTTTCAAGATTTGAGTTAGCAAAACTCAAGCACGTCCGTTGTGTCAGGATATCAAGTGCGCTCTGGTATAGCTTTATTGCACTAAAACCACGTTCAAAGTAGAGTTGAGCTAACCTTGATTCTTGAACACATTCAGGAATTAAGTAACTTCGAGTCGAAGTGACAGCAATTAATAAGGAAAATTATGTTAAAAAGAACAGCAATAGCATGCGCATTGTTGGCAAGTCTAAGTGCGTGCAAACAAACCAGCCAAGTCGTAACTCCGACAAGTTCCCTGCAACCAGTTTCAGATTTTCGTACCTACTCCGCAGAGACTTTTTTTGATACCACCAGTATTTCCGGTAGCGCATTTAGCCCTGATGCAAAAAAAATACTCGTAAACTCTGATGAATCTGGCATTTTTAATTTGTATGAAATAGACGTAGGAACGGGTGTTAAAACACAACTAACAAAGTCACCAGATTCTACCTATGCCTTAAAATACTTCCCTAAAGACAACCGACTACTCTTTACCCGAGACAATAATGGCAACGAACGGTTTCATGTTTTTGTTCGACATGAAGACGGTAAAGTGCATGACTTAACTCCTGGTAAAGATGTGAGAGCAAAATTTGTCGGGTTTTCAAATGATGAAGATGCTTTTTACATCTTGAGCAACAAACGAGATCAACGATTTATGGATCTCTACCTCTTTGATGCAAAAACCTATGAAAGCGAGCTAATTTACAAAAATGATAAAAACCTGAGCGTAGAAAGAGTGAGTGAAACTGACCGTTACATCGCTTTAGTAAACGCCCAAGGCAATAAAGATAGTGATTTGTTTTTACTTGATCTGAACTCACCAGAAGCAAAACCTGTTGAAGTATCGAATGTGCCATATGAGGCTAACTTTTCTTCTTCGGCATTTTCAAAAGATGACAAATACCTATACTACAGTACGGATGCACACGGTGAATTTTACCAAAACTGGCGCTATAACATAGCGACAGGCGAACACACACCTTATGTTGTACAAGACTGGGATATCCGGTTTTTATACTTTTCTGACGCCGATAGATACCGTGTTGTCGGTGTAAATGAAGACTCAAGTATCAAAGTGACCGTCACTGACTTAAAAAAACAAAAAGACATTAAATTACCTAAACTGCCAGCAGGTAGTATAAAAGGCGTGAACTTTTCTGATGATGAAAAATTAATGTCGTTCTATCTTAATTCAGATACCTCCCCAAGTAATTTGTACGTATGGCAAGTAGGTAGTGATTCGGTAAAACAGTTAACTTCGACTTTAAGTGAAAAAATAAACCCAGCGCACTTAGTTGAAAGTACCATCGCTAGATTCAAGAGTTTTGATGGCCTAGAAGTACCGGGCGTACTCTATAAGCCCAAGCAAGCAAAACCAACAAATAAAGTTCCTGCGATGATCTATGTACATGGGGGCCCTGGTGGACAAAGTAAGACTGGCTACAGTGCTCGAGTTCAGCACCTAGTTAACCAAGGCTATGCTATTTTTGCTGTTAACAATCGTGGCAGCTCAGGATACGGTAAAACATTTTTCCACTTAGACGATAAGAAGCATGGTGAAGATGACTTACAAGACATTGTTTGGAGTAAAAAATACCTTCAAGAACTAGACTGGGTTGATCCAGAGCGCATTGGTATTATGGGTGGTAGTTACGGAGGGTATATGACAGCTGCAGCGCTGGCATTTGAGCCTGAAGAGTTTAAGCTCGGTATCAATGTGTTTGGTGTCACTAATTGGGTTAGAACCTTAGAGTCCATTCCACCTTGGTGGGAAGCATACAAAAAGTCCCTGTATGAGGAGCTTGGTGATCCAGCAATAGATGGAGAGCGATTGCGCCGCATTTCCCCACTGTTTCATGCCAAAAACATAACCAAACCACTGATGGTGGTACAAGGTGCAAATGACCCGCGCGTACTCCAAGTTGAGAGCGACGAGTTGGTCGATGCAGTACGCTCGAACAATGTCCCCGTCGAATATGTGCTATTTGAAGACGAAGGGCATGGATTTTCTAAAAAAGAAAACCGTATTGAAGCATCTCAGGCATATTTAGATTTCCTTAAAAAACACCTGTAATAATACAAATTCAATAAACAATGAGCAGCACAGGCCCAATTTTCTATCATGGGTCTGTACTTTTTAACTCAGTAATTATCCAATCTCGAAATGCCTTTATCTTTGGCCATTCAAAATGTCGTTCAGGAGCGACCAAATAGTATCGAAACTCGCACTGCCATGAAAATTCTGGGTGGATTTCTAACTGCCCGAGCGCTAACGATTGCGCCACTAATCGCCTACGTACCAACGAAAACCCTTGCCCAGCCACCGTTGCCTGCAAAACCAAAGCAGCATTATCAATTTTTAAATTGCTTGACGCATGTCCGCTAAGCCCAAGCTGGTCGCAAAGTTCAAACCAAGCTAACTCGTTATCTCTGCCTTCGTCATAAATAAAGTTATGTTTAGACAGTTGAGAACGAAGCGGCTTATTCGGGTTTATCAACCCCGGTTGATAGGCTATGACCAGTTCATCTTCAGCAATAAGTTCGCTTTTTAAACCGTTGTAGTCGCCAAGTCCAAAGCGTATCCCGATATCGATGTCATCTTCATTAAAATCTGCCAGTTGCTCAGTTGGGTCGATGCGCAATTGGTAGTCTGGTAATGCGTTTTTAAATTGCGCTAGCCTCGGTAACAGCCAACAAGAGGCAAACGACGGTAATACAGACAAGTTTATGGTACTTGGGTTTGGATCTGCTTTTAACGTGGACAGACCCATATCTATTTGTCCAAAAGCCTTGTGCAAATAGGGCAGTAAGTCTTGCCCTTGTTGAGTAAGCACCACTTTTCGGGTCTGCCTTTCGAACAGTGTGCATCCTAATTGCTGCTCTAATATTCTGATCTGCTGACTGACAGCAGCTTGTGTAACAAACAGAGCTTCTGCTGCTTGTTTAAAGCTGCCTAACTCAGCCGCGGTTTTAAAATACCAGAGTCCTTTTAATGGCGGTGATTTCATGACTTTTATACTTAATTAAAACTTAACTATAAGTCAGATTTTCTCGTTTGTCAGTTTTGAGTAAGCACACAATACTTAGCGGTGAATACAGACACACAAGGACCATTTATCATGAAATATGCAATTATCTTAGCTTTTTTTACTATCGCGTTTACTTCATCCGCTCAGCAGGTACAAACTGAAAGAGTATTTACAAATGCAGGTTACCCCTACAAAAACTTAATTATGAAAGCGGAACGAATTGAACTGATTTATTCAGAAGATGAGGATAAAACAAACTGTCGAGTTAAGGTTTACAAATCCGGAAAACTTCATGAAAGTGCGCCTATGGAGGTATCCTCTAAAGCATTTTCTAGTGATCCTGTTCAAAGCTGCTTAGCTAGACAAAACGCTAAACAGATATTAAGCCTACTGTGAATTTTTCGCTCTGAAATTTCGGATACTTATCAACCAAAAGCTTTTAAATACCAATCAACATTTAAAAGCTTTGACCTAATTAATTCAAACAACTCGATTAAGCCACGCTCTCAACTTTTTGTCATCAAACCTACTGGGCTTTGATGTCGCGGTTAATAAATGATATAGAACGAATTTGAGTGTTGTCTTGTATACGGCAAGACGCAGGCTACTCTAGTAGGAATTGCTGTTTTAAGTTCATTTTACCAAGATCAGAAGACATTAAAAAATGCACAAATGCCCAGCTTTACCAATATAATATATCGGCTTAAATGAGCGCCATTTCGTTTCTGCCTCCATCAATTTATGCGAACTCATGACGTGACCTTACAATAACTCATTACGAGAAACATGCTCGAAAAATGAAGCTTTGCCAACTTGAATTGAGACCTCAAGAAATTCAGAATACTCCGCAAGCCCCTCATTTAAACAACGTGGTGAGAAGCCAATAACACCGCGGCGCAGCTTTTTCCTAAATTAAGCATAATCATAAATATCAAAGTAACATTAAGCTCAAACGAAAAACACTTAATGGTTGGTACTTGATATAAGTGGGTATTAATAAGTGCTAAAGAGTAGTTATAAGATAATTAATTACCTATTATAAACCTTTAAACACCAAAAAATTAACCAGTTGCACCAGACGCTGACCTTTGTTACTTTAATAGGGCTAAAATAATAACTTAAAATAAAGGAGTTAAATATGAAAGTTAAGTTGAACAAAAAGCCATTAAAGCAACTATCAAAAAATAAAGTAGCATTACCTGCAGAGGCAACACCTCAAGTAGCTGGTGGTAGTTACAAAAACCAGACTATTGTGGGTACTTCATGTCAAACTTGCCCTATTATAGTGTAGTTATAGGCTAATGGATTGAGGCTAGGTAGTTTGTACTTGGCCTTTTAAATATGGTTAAATTTTTCGCTTTAATAAGCGTATCTTTTAAATCTCATTTTTATTTCCTTTATGGGCCTTTGTAGCCACATTTCCTTTAGGCTTACGTAGCCACGTAACACTATTAAACGGCCTTCATCATCAGTGATAATCTCTCCTAAAGATTTAACTTCAGTACCAAATGTAACCAACCTAGGAAAGGTCGCGTTGTAACTTTGAGGCACATTTACTTTGTCAAAAACTGCACAGGACTGTTACCAATTCTGGTACCCCCAACGGATGGATGAAGCGAATAGTTCATTGTCATATCCTTTAGTTGAGTTATCAACTACTCGAATTTGTTCGCCTACAAAGCACACAAATAGTCTTTCAAAAGCTGCAAATGCAGATTGAATAAACTGCAGCACCAAGGAAAAGACATAAGTATTTCACTCTATTACAAGCGGCACACCTTCTTATAGGTTAAGCTTAAGCGCATAATAAATAATAACTTTATTCTTTACACTAAAACATCTCTCACTGTATGTTTTACAATCTTTGTGACCTTGCCTGACTATTTAAAAACATGGCATAGGCACTTTTCATGTTTGGATAAGTACCATATAAAACCCGTTTTACATTGGCGTAGTCCAATGAACTACATGGTTTTTTTTGCTCACTAAGCATCAATGCTTTTAGGCTCTGTTTTCCAGATTTTGAAGACATTAAAAAGTGCACAAAAGCCCAACTGCTTCTATACATGGTAACGGGATCGGAGGATTGCCAAGTATCTTCAGCGCCAATAAGTTGGCTTGGCCTAAGCACTTGACCCCTTATGTAGCCACTTCGAGAAATGTGATTAGTCGGTTTAACTTTGCCTACTTGCATGGATACTTCAACGGTTTCAAAATACTCAGCAAGCCCTTCATTTAACCAGCGTGGAGAAAAGCCTATGACTGCCTGATTGATTGCATGTACTGCTTCATGGATTGCAGTTTGCATTGTTCCCTCATATGAGGTTTGTTCAACAAACGCCGTATTTTTAATTCCAAAGTACACACCTACGGTGCCAGTTGGGTCGCCACCATATGTTTTTACTGCACGCTCGTAGCGTCTTCGAGATGGAAGTACTTGAATTCTAAGTGTGACCTTTCGCATAGCTTTAAGGCCAACAATGCTGGTATAACCTCTAAAAATGGCATTAAGTCTAGAGCTCAAGGTATTTTTAAATTGATGTGATATGGTCGGCCCACTGATCTCCAAATCAAAGTAATCCAATACTCGACTGCTACGCGGCTGGTACGTTTTAGCGCCACCAGCAGGCTTTTTGTCTGAGTAATTAGTAACACCGTTGCTATCAACCCAGGTGTAAATCCCCCGCTCTACTCGGTACTTTACGCGTTCACTGTTGCTGGGCTCACATCGGCCAAAACGCCTAAGTGTATGCTGATGATCAACGCCTAATTGGTGCTTAGAGTGGTGAACTTGCTCTTTAGTCGGCCTTAAATGTGATGTGGTACGAAAAGAGTCATCGTCAGCCTTTTGTTTTAATGGCTTGTCATTTTGCTGTGATAAATAAGGCTGTACTTCGGCAACCCAGAACTGCCGTCCATCAAAAAAGAGATATAACAATGCCGAAAATACGACCAAACAAGCCTTAAATATAGACCCCTTCCATGCGTCCCTATCGTCGTTCATTCCTTTTCTATTATTCCTTAATCTATTTTCTTGTATTTCCTAGCACGCCGAACCTAGTCTTTTTGAAATTTAACTTCACTTTGTATTCTGAAATACATTTGCTGTGGTGTGCACTCTATCACTTATCACGCTCTCAAAACACGACTTAGCGCAATACATCTCCAATATGTTTTTTATGCCAAATAGTGCAAGCCATTAGCGTAACCAGCCCGCTTGTATAAGTGATATATAGCGGCAGTGACGTTGCAGCGTCTTCTGCATACATAAATATGCTCGATAACACCCACGCCGAAATTGCGCCTATAATCAACCAAATAGCGGCAGATAGTAATTTATATCGCGGTGCGCTCACATAAGCCGAAAACACCACACACGCAGCCGCAACTGCACCGATAATTGGCTTTTTCCAAAGCCCAAGCGTCTCGGCAAATAGCCCCGCAGCAGTCGCTGATACCACAAACACGAAAATAACAATTACAATTGAAATTAAAAAGCCAAGTGCCTGATTCATATAAAGTCCTATACGTAAATACTGAATTTACCTGTTTAAGTTCGACACTCGCCTAATAAAAAAGCAGATAGCCATTAGTTAATATAGTCAATAACCGGTACTGACCTGAAATTAAGAAGTTTTTCTTGATGTTCCCGCGACTCCATTACCACCGACAAATACGGTGCTAACCGCATTTTTTCATCTGAGGACAAGGCGAATTCAAGCTTGAACTTGCGTTTACTACCCAAAGGCACAACAAAGTAATCGGAGGTTCTAAAACCATACCGTTTCTCACCAATATAAAATGCATTGACGCTGGCATGGCTGTCTTTGTGATCAATTACGTAGCTGTCTGAGTCAATTCTAAATTCATTGTCTTTTGGCAGCAGGTTAATCGCATAAAATGAGCAGGTAAGATTTTTACCGCGCTTCTCACATGCCTCTTGTTTTACTTCAAAACCCGCATAATTTTGAAGTGTTCTCACAGGTCCATCGTATTCATCATTAAACATAGACATCGACAGCCAAGGATCTTTTAGAAACATCCCTGCACTAAAAAACGCTACACAGACACTGGCCGCAGCAGCAGATTTAAACACACGTTTTAAGGTACTTTCGGAGGACCTTTCAAAACGATAATATAAATAACCCACAAGACTGGTTCCCAATAACACAATAGGCAAAAACCTGATCACACTACACTCAGAATAAAACACATACGCTTTGAGTGTTTCGACAATGTCTGTCGCATACGCGCCAATGAGAATGCTGACTATAAAAGCGCTTAGTGCCATCAGCTTTTTAACTGAAAACAAGGCCGCTTTTTTAATTTGGCTAGGTTGTTGCGGTGCTGATTCTTCCATTGGTTTCCTTCCTAAGTGTAACGCGCTATTTAGACCTGCGGGGTTGAACTGGGACAATAAATTTACATTTCAATTACATTTAGTGCAAGAGGGTTGTGGACTTATACCATAGCCATTCCATAAATAATGGTAAAAATCAGCGGATAAGAATCTGGTTCAAAATAACAAAAAGCGCTAAGATACAATGGCTTTCATAGAATTAAGAATAAAAACAACAGGATTTGGCCATGCAGCAGATTGGCATTTATGAGCAGCTGATTACCCAAGTGGTAGAGCAAAACTTAGACCGCGAGCAGTTTTACATCGGAGAGCGTCAGCTTGAATCAAACGAAGCCTCTGTGTGGCTATCACGCTTTCTCTCAAAACTGGTCGCCCATGCTATTGATGCTATCCCAAATAGTGATGACAACCGCATCACCAAGCAAATTGAGCTGGCCAACAAGCTGGTGTTTTGGTTAAAAGATCACATCAGAGACGATCAATTGATCAGCGAAAACCTCATTGATTCGCAAGGTCGTATTCTCACCGCCCTGTTTGACAAGCAAAACACAATTTCGAGGGATTTAATCTATTTTAGAATCGGTAATCACCTTTTCAAGATACAATGCACTTTTTATAGGCTCTATTAAAAAAATTAAAATAAAAACAATCAATAAATTAACCAAACAAAAGCCAAACAACTGTGCAGTAAAGTACAAGTCAATTGAGAATGAAAGCGAGGCGACAACACCAGAAAATGCAAACAGTAGTGTACAAAGCACGATCAATGTTACACATGCTCTATAAAACAGTTTATGGATGAAACCATATTTAATATGAATATCCCCCCCATCCACTTCAATAAACCCTTTAGCGTGCTTTAGATGATACCATGTAGCTTTTGTGTGCTTTTTCTCAAAGTTTATAAGAGCCTCTCTCAAACCAACACCCGCTCTAATTTTTGTATTTGCATAAAAAGCAGCTTCGTTTAACGACTCCGTGTTTATAGCTTGAATATTTTCATCAATACAGTTCGTATCATCAATATCTTTTAATATTTGCAGTTTCCTGCTCGAAGATGAAATATACAACTCAATTGCTTTCACCAAATTAGCTTTAAAAAGTAAAGAGATTATTATTGAAACAAATAATAAAGTTGCAATAAAAACTCCATTGCTAGGCAGTTCAACAGCTCCGTTTAACCCCATGAACTGAAAAACCCACTCAAGAAGTGATGAATTATTCTTCATTTTACTATCCTTAAAATGTTAAGTTGCTAAAATTTAACCATTTGCTAGGGCATACAGCAACAAATGATTGTAGATATACACAAGCCTGGTATCATGCTAGCGTTTATTGCAAAGGTATATTTTGAATGGAAGATAAAGAAGTTTTAGTTGTTGATCTATTTGCTGGACCAGGCGGACTTGGGGAAGGTATTTCTTCAGCCCAAACAGCTGATGGTAAACATCCATTCAAAATTGCAATGTCTGTAGAAAAAGATCCATCTGCACACAAAACACTGACAACCAGAGCACTATTCAGAGAATTAAAACTCGGTTCTCATGATTTATCTAATTATTATCGATATGCACGCGGTGAAATCACCAAGCAAGAACTTTATGAGCTGCACCCTAAAGAGGCTAAAAAAGCAGAAGTTGAAACTTTAAATTGCCCAACAGAGCTTGGCAAAGATAATGAAAAAGTTCATAAGCGTATCAAAGAGCTAGTAGCAAAACACTACGGGCCTAAAGTTGTCATCGGCGGTCCACCTTGCCAAGCATATTCTCTTGCGGGACGTTCTCGTAATGCAGGAAATAAAGACTATGTGGCTGAGAATGACTCGAGACACTTTTTGTATAAAGAGTACTTAGAAGTCCTTAGTTTAGTTGAACCCGAAGTCTTTGTTATGGAGAATGTAAGAGGAATTCTTACTGCAAAGGTAAATGGTCAGCTTATATTTCCTGAAATACTAAAAGACTTGAGGGCTCCTGGGAAAGTTACACAAAATAAAACACATCATGAGTATAAAATATTTTCTTTAGTAGCATCAGCTGAAAATGAAAACTTGCCAGAATATAAAAACTCATCAGACTTTCTAATAAAATGCGAAGATTTTGGCATTCCACAAGCTAGACATCGAGTGATACTGTTAGGCGTACGATGCGACGTTAATGCGACACCTGCAATACTAGAAAAAATTGAAAGTAAACTGACTGTTGAACAAGCAATAAGTGATTTACCGAAGCTTAGAAGCGGGTTTTCAAAACAAAAAGATTGCTCAAAGAGTTGGGAACTGGCAATTACAGAGCATGCTTCTCAGCTTAAAACATTATTTCGAGACAAGAGCACCATTACGAAGAAAAGTTTGACTCCATATAAAAACCTAAATCGTAGCGAAAAAAAGCCTACTAGCATACCGAATCAAATGCCCAAGTATTACAAAGACTGGATTTATGATGAAGCACTAGAAGTAGTGTTAAATCACGAAACTCGAGGTCATATGAAACAAGATCTGCTGCGTTATGCTTATTGCGCTGTGTTTGCCAACTTAAACAATACATCCCCTAAATCAAGAGACTTTCCAGCATCTTTGGCTCCTGCTCATAAAAACTGGCATACAGGAGCACATGCTGACAGGTTTAGAGTACAAGTAGCTTCTGCCCCAGCAACAACCGTAACAAGTCACATTTCTAAAGATGGCCATTATTTCGTGCATTACGATCCAAAACAGTGTAGAAGTCTAACAGTTAGGGAGGCAGCACGATTGCAAACCTTCCCTGACAATTATATTTTCGAAGGAACCCGCACTAACCAATACGTTCAAGTCGGTAATGCTGTGCCTCCGTTACTAGCAAAAAAAATTGGGGTAACTGTTATGAACCTATTATCTAGTTGCTTGAGCAAGCAATGATTCCAATTCGTTTTCAAAGTCATAATCGGGAGAACCTTGTCTTGAATAGTTTATAGAAAACCTATTCAAGATGTCTTTGTAGAAGCTCTCAGCAACAGTGCCAACGACCCTGTACCCATCACTAAACTTATTTTGTTCAACAGACTTTAACTTTTGGAAGTCTATCACGCTAGGTACATTAACAGGTCCTGACTTAGGTAAATAGTGATATCTACTTAGTTTATTTTTCACCATATTGCCTAATGAGGTTTCAACACTCTTTTTACTTGAATTGGAATTATTAATCTTATGTTTAGACACTGCTTTCTGCACTCTTTCTAAATTGAAGATATTTTCTACCTTGGCGATCTGTATAAACTCGGCTTTATTATTAGCTAAATCACAATGAGGTGTTAGCACTATATATATATCATCATTATCATCTATAAGAATTGCACCACCTTTCAACTTAGTGCTTGGGTATATATACAGGGCAAGATCATGAACTTT
>NZ_AUYB01000119.1 GCF_001625655.1 Pseudoalteromonas luteoviolacea DSM 6061
AGCGATGGACACAGCACTTGCAGCCAAAGCTGATACAGCAACAGTGATTACCCAGTTATCAGCAAAAGCAGATAAAACAGCGATGGACACAGCACTTTCAGCCAAAGCTGATACAGCAACAGTGAACACTCAGTTATCAGCAAAAGCAGATCAAGCTGCTGTTAATACAGCTCTTGCTGCGAAAGCTGATACCACATCTGTGAATACTCAACTTGCTGCAAAAGCAGATCAAACGTCAGTAAATACTGCATTAGAAAGTACGCTTAAATTCAATGCGAATAAGTTGGTGTGGGCAGCAAATCAAGCTTATGAAATTGGTCAGGTTGTGAGGTTTGATTTGAGCGGTGATTTATTTGTGGCGATCAAAGCTGTAGATGATACAAGTACTAAAGCCCCATTTATGGATGCAGAACATTGGACTTTGTTAATGAGCGGTATTCCTTCAGTGAGCACCAATAAAAAAGTAATATTTACTACAACTAGCCAACACAATGGTGCTCTTGGAGGCATTGCTGGTGCAAATGCAATTTGTCAAAGTGAAGCTGATTCTAGTGAAAGTGCACCTAAAGGTACATATAAGGCTTTGTTATCAGGCTACAATTCGCATGCCAAAAATGTCGTAAGCAATGTTAATTCATATCATAAAGTAGATGGGACATTGGTCGCTCAAAGTGGTGTTGTGGACTTCTTTAAAAAACCATTATTGTCACCGCTGAATATGAACGCAAATGGTGAGATTGTCGGAGGTTACGTATGGACAAACACAAGCTTTAGTGGTTTTGCAAACGACTTTAATGCATGTAGTGGCTTCACTCGTCCCTTTGGTGAAGCTTGGTATGTAGAAACGAGATCATCTGTCAGTCACGCTGGATTTACAGATGGATGGATCAATACAGGTACGATCGCCTGTACTCAGAATGCACGTTTGTATTGTGTTCAACAGTGATACTAAAACAGAGTAATTCCAATGCCCACTCGATTATTTGAGTGGGCATTTTTTGTTTAAGTAGTAATGCCACCTTGCCATAAAAGCGCATCACAGAACTAAATGCCATAAATGTATTTGTATAATTCCAGTATCTCAGCCCATAAGTAACCTAAAAATTTATAATTGAATAATTGGTAGGTATTTTTGCTCTAAGTTGAGTTGGATTATTGATGATTATATTTACTTCGAAACTATAAGGATTTTAATAATATAGTTTAAAAAAGAGGGGATGTATCAGTAATTATGCGTTCATGAGTTGCCAAACCATCTATTTATCAGAATACTAGTTGGCAACTTTTCGAACAGTTCAGCTCTGAAAGTAATGGTAATTTAAAATTACTGCTCTAGCCTGACTTCAAATTTATCCGAGTAACGCTCTTGAATGGCGCGTGCACGGCTACTGTCTGCGAATTTACTGTCTAGGACTCCATGTCTTATCCGTTCCATGAATACCTGACCTTCGCACATCTTTTTAGTATTAAGGAGTGGGTCAACAAGACCGTCAAGTGATTCAAGGTTGATACTGTAGCTACCATCATCATCAATATTTCGAACTGTGGTACCTGTGCTTGTGTCATTGCCCTCATTGTTTTTACATGTGATGGTCAAAGCGAGATCGAGGGAAGTATCGGTTGCATCATCTGGTGTCCAGTTAATTTCAAGCGTTTCTTTTCTGAAGAATGACTGGTTTTTTTGGGGGGTAATTATTGTAAAAGGAGCGGGTAGTTTTAAAGTTGTTTCTAATGTTTCATTGCTTTCACCACGTACCAGTCGCACAGAGAATTGAGTGTCTTTTTCTGCGATATTAAAAACAGCTCGGTAATCAATGTCGAAAAAGTCATCATCTTGCTCGAGCTCTTTGGTAACGCCAGCGGCGCGGGCTTCAAGTTTGTCTTTATCTGAAAGTTGAATATTGTTGCCATTTCGGCTGCTCACATTTAGCTCGGCAATTACTCTACTGCTTTCTCCTTGTGTCGTGACATAAATATCCGCCCAAATTGCTTCAGTTTTCACATTTTCTGACTCAGTCGTCGAAGTTGAACAACCTAATAGTAGTGTTGATACTACTAGTGCACTAGCTGAGAGTTTTAATTGTTTCATTTTGGTACCCGCGATTAAAGTGTGTACCTAATCTTAGAGACAAAAGGATAAAACTGAAATAACACTTAACAATTTTAAACAAATTATATTGTTCTTTTTAAGGCATGAATATTCATATGAATTCAGAGGATGGTAGACATAATACTATTGGTCGGATTAATTGAACATCCATGTTCTCAGTAAAAATCCAGTCCATGATATCGAAACAATATGGAGGCAAAATGAATTTTAATAAAGAGTGAGGAGAACACTCTGGTCACTTTTCTGAATATATCCAGCATGATTTACCGGATGCAAGTGGTGCTTTGATACGCTGATAACATTCAGCTTCATATTTGTCAGCTTGTTCTAATTCGTCATCAGAGATGATAAATACAGTGCCAGATACTTTGCTTTGTGGATCATTGGATTTTTTTAAAATCGGATGGACCGTTTTTCCACTTGATGCGAGCACTTCCTCATCGGTTATTTCGACTTCTCCAAGTTCATAACCTATGAGAGTATCGGCAAAGCCACTCAGCTCTCTGCCGAATGTATCTATTTGTACTTGTTTAAGTTGTAAGGTGCCATAACTAAAAAGTGCGTGCATTGAATCACTGCCTATGTATTTTCAATCAAAAAGTGACTGTACCACCCATATTACTGTTTTATAACCAGCTGTTTTTATTAAATTACTCAACTCTAAGTACGGATTTTATATCGGCTTTCCTATTATGTGCATTGTAAATCTGATGTGCTGGTATTCCTCTATCAACGCCATCATAATCACATACGCCTGCAGGAAAAATCGCCTTTAATTTGCTTATGTAATCACTCAAGTCAATTGGTTCATAAAAGCCTTGAACCACGGCTTGTTCAATTGACACTAAAGGACATTTGAACATAGCCCCATCCCAATTACCTCCAGCTTCAATTCGGCTTGTGCTAAACATCGGAAAGCGAGTTTGGCATTTGCCACTTGCTTGGTTATTCCAAGTGCCATTAAAAACACTTTTACCAGTTGCGTATATCGAGCCATCACCATTAAAGCATGTGTCTTGAAGTGATTTAGGTTTAGAAGAAGCAACGGTATTTGCGTCAGATGAGTGTAACGCTACAAGCCATTTATCCATCATCTCAAATGCACTTTGAGTAGGGTTATGGTCTTTGTGTGCGACCCAAATGACATGGTTTTTACTATGCCCATTAGCTGATTCGATCCTTAATCGACTATAAAAAGAGGCTGACATGTGATGCATATCTAATTCATTTTCTAGGTAGTGTCTTGCATCAATGATTGGGATATTAACGCGGCCTATGAATACTTGGCCTGATTGGTATGCTCTATTCATCGCTTTGATTGAGCCTTCATGCCTTGGTGCTACTTCACCCACAGGGGTGGTTATATTATGGTTACCCCATAAAGTGAGCCAAATTGGTATTTTATGGCCGAACGGCAACGCGATACTCTCTTGTCGCATTTCACCTTGTGGTTTCCAACTACCTATATTGGCGTTTATATGTAAAAACTCTTCTACAGATATCAGTTTGTTTTTAAGTGCATTCAAACCATATTGTACGCCAACATTATCCCATGTACTTAGACCTTGCGCATTTTCATCTTTACCAAATACATGAGACATATCTTGCCAATAGCTCCAGTGAGTTGAGTCTACTACTTGTTCAGAAAACAACTCTCTGATAAATCCTTGCCTAGGGTTATTAATAAACGCGGACAATCCAAAATACCCATTGATACACTCGCTATTCCCTTCAGGGAAGCTCGGTACAAATCCTGACATAAGTTGGTTGAGTGGCTGCAGAAAGCCCGCCTTTTGCGGAAAGCCATTGATTGCATTCATACCTTCAATCAGTCTGCGTCGTTCCCAGTTGCGCCAAGCTTTTTTATCACTGGCTCTGAAAGTGAAATAATTGTTTAACAAATCACAGTCAAGTGCATAAGTGGTCTGAGTGATCATATCTGGGTAGCTATACAGAGGTATTAACCCATCCAGAATGCCCGTGCTATTTTGAGCTATGAGGTATTGCGCTAAACCGCCTCCAGAGCCACCTACACCAACAGTGTAAAGGGGGTTGCCATACAGGCTAACAAACTGTTTCTTTACTCTTCTTGCGGTGTCTTCAGCCAATAACATGTTGTATGTGTAGCTGGTTTTGTTGCCACTGGAGCTGATTACTGCATAACCGGCAAGCAGTTGCTCTGCTTGACGAGTCATCACACGAGATGCTTTTTGCCTGCCTTGACGAAAGCCGATCCCTGAGCCGCCATTAAATTGATAAATAAGACGTTTATTCCACTGAGATTGTGCAAATCTGTCGCCAACTTCTTGTTTATCAATTGGCATTACGATGGTGTAAATAAAGCGATTTATTGTACCCTGTTCAACTCTAAATATTGGTATGTCTGTGACTGAACTAACAGTTGAGTCTTTGAGCTTAACCGCTTTGAAGCCCTTATCTTGCCTTTCGAGTGTATAGTAGCTAATAGTCGTTTTTACCGAACAGTCCTTACTGTAGCCTATTACCTCGTCGCCTTGATAAACTGGTACACCCAACCCTAGATGGTTGTCGACTTCTGGTTGGCCTAACTGTGAGTCTCTGGACATGCAATAAAATGGGTATTGATTTGGCCCTGAATATAAGCTCTGTGTGGGACCTGTTGCTCCAATCGCAATTGGATAATTAAAGTGGTCTATTGGTCTTTCAATTTGGGAGATATGAGGTTCGACATTCAGTAAAAAGTTATCTTGCGCTGTGGCTTTGTTTTTTACTGCATACTTTCTGTCCTCATTTGCATAATCTAATTGCATCCAGACTAACCAAGCAAGCGAAGGAAGTAAGACCAAAATGATCAGTAACTTTTTCAGCATACACACCTCGACTTACAGATTGCTTTACTACAAGTTTAGGATTTCTAATTAGCGAGCGTTGTTATTTGTTTGTTATTTATAGTAAATCGATTTAGATAAAAGCAATTAAAAGAAAATAAATTAGCAGCTTAGAAAATAAAATAATGCGTCGGTTGTAACCAATTTCTAGCAACAACCGACCTGTAATCTGGGAGGTTACCTACGCCTTTTTTTTCTTCTTTTTAACCAAATGTAACCACCAGTAAACCCAAGAAGTACAGGAGTGAAACCAAAAAATGCCCAAATCACCTTAGAGGTGTAGCCAGCGAAGTTTCCAAAATGGAGTTTTCTGAATGTATCAATTAGTACAGCCAGAAAAGCCTGATCTCGAATATCGTAAGCAAATACGAAACCGCCGCTTTGAGCATTGAAAGATACTGTACTGGCGTAATCACTAATTAGTGGGTTACCTGTTGGCGTTTTACCATACAGTGTTATGGGTTGTTTCGGCTCACTGGGCATAAGTACGTATGTTGTTTGAAAGCCGGGTATATGGTTGGATGCTTGTGAAAAAAGTCTGTCAAAATCTAAGTGGTTATTGTAGAGCCGTTCTGTAATTTGGTGATGTTCATGACCGTCATGGTGTTCTTGCCACTCATGAAGATATATAGCGATATTATAATATCCGCCTGTGATACCCAAAATTAAAAGTATCGGTGATGCAAGTGTGCCAGCCATTTTATGGACATCACTGAACACGACCAGCAACCTCGAATTCCAACGCAGGGTGAAAACTCGCCGCCAAAATTTTCGGTATATGATGAGCCCAGAGACACCCAAGAAAATCAAAATCAACGCAAAGATACTGGTAAACGCGGTTCCTAGATCCTTGTCGAGCCCTTCAATGTCATTTAATAGTAAAGTGTAATGAAGCTCAAGCAGCCAATCTGTAAGATAATGATTGAGTTCAACAGGTTGACTGAGAACTTCACCAGTGAACGGGTTTGGGTGGGCTTTATACCAATTATCTGTGCCTTTTAGGAGCAGATAAATACGGTCTGCTTCTGTAAATTTTGAGTCGGGTTGTCCGAGTATTTCCCAGCTGCCTAATTCGTAATCCGGTAATTGCTTGTTAATACTTTTTATGAGCGAATTAACACTGAGCCGCGTGTCACTTGTTATGACTTGCGTGTGAGTTGGCATCAACAGCATATCTAGTTCTTTTTTGAAGACTAATATGCTGCCAGTAAAGCTAATTAAAACAAAGGGAATAAGGCAAATAAATCCAAGCCAGCCATGTAATTGGTGCAGCTTTTTTTTAGACATAAATTGAGTCGCTCAGGGGTTGAATTGTGCGAATTATTGAAATTTATAGAGTGCTTATCACACAACAAAAGTGGTGATTATTTGTATGATAATAAAAATGAAAATAGATATCAATTGCAAAATTTGAAACGTTTTACACTTGATATCATTTTGAATAAAGCAATGTTTTACGTCACATTCGATGCTAGCGGGTGGTCAGTACTGGTCGAATTTTAACTCGCTAAAGTGTTGCTCAATAACCGCTTTGTGGTCAGTTTTTTCTTTTATAAAAGTGCCTGCCAGTAATTCTTCTCTTTGCGATTCTAATTTGCTTCTTTGCTCATCTATAAGATCTTTAAGTTTTTCTTTATCTGAGATTTGTAACGCTTCTGAGCTGTTTACATCCTGCTCGGTTAGGTTGAGCATTTCAATTCTCACGCCCATTTCCTTATATTCTAAGAAATCAATACCGAGACTGCCAAATAGTAAAGCTTCGTTCACTTCGTGGGGCTCAATTTCGACCTCAATTGGCATGTCCATTATTTCAATTACGGTTTCTCTATATAGTTGCAGTTCTTGATTTCGCATGTCTAAGCTTGTATCGACGTGCTCGCGGGCGGCGTCGAGTGCTTGACGATAGTACTGCTGCGCTTGCTCTGTTATTTCCTCAAAATTGGTGTTAAGTGAAATAGGCATAACCAAATTGGGATCTGTATTTTTAGGTTTAGCTGTCAAGGCATCCTGTAGCGACTGCGAAAAAGCAGCATGATTGTTCATATTTCTTTGAGTTGTTGAATACTGAGTTTGGTCAAACTTTGAGAGATTGCCTCCCGAGATAATATTCATCGATACGTCCTTTTCTGTTACCAATAGAGTGACGGGTAATCTCAAAAGCTGCCGTGATTAGCCATCAGAGTTCATTAAGCAATTAATAAACCAACTTCATGAAAGTAGATGCTTTTTTGTTTGGAAGGGTATTTAGGTCAAAAATGGCTGTGTCGTTAGGGGGACAGTTAAAATATCAAAAGTGATAGTTATAAATCTATGAGAAAATAAAGGCGGCAATTTGCCGCCTTTATATCTGTACTTTAAAACTGGTAGTTAAATGTCAGCTCAAAGTTACGTTCGTTACCTGGCAAGCCACCTAGGAATAGCGCTTTGCTATAGTGTGTATCATCAGTTAAATTTTCAATATTAAACTGAACATGGTAAGTATCAAAGTGATAGGCCGCTGCCATATCCCAACGTGTATAGCTATCGATTTTCGCTGTAGGTAAGCCGAATGACGGATGGTTTACAGTACGTTCGCCAACGTAGTTTACACCTAAGCTAATTTCAAAATCACCTGAAGTGAATTGAGGTACTGTATAACTTAACCAAGTGCTTCCCATTTTCTCTGGAATACCTTTTTTCGCAGCTTCGCGCTGAGCAGGATCAGATTGCTCATGTCGAATAGATACTGCATCTTGGTATGTGGCGTTGACGTTTAATTTCCAAGCTTCTGCAAGCGCAAGATTTAAGTCAAGTTCAACACCTTTGGTTGTTTCGTTGTTGTCATACTTATACTGAGGAATACCGACATTGAACTCTGGCGCTTTCTGGTCATCATATTCTGGGTTCGTATATCTCAGATTTGTACGTTTGGTTTCAAACACAACCAATGAGCCAAGTAAGTCTTCGTCAAACGCTGTAAAGCGGATACCGAGATCGAGTGTTTCAGACTCAGAATCTGGTGGGCTAGTTTCATCTACCGAGTTAAGGATGCCAAATGCAGTACGGCCTTTGCCCACATTTACGAATGCTGATAGCTCAGGCATAATTTGGTAGTTAATACCAAATGTGAAGGTAGTTCCTGCATCATCAGTATCATTTTCAGGCTTAATCTCTTTCGAACGATCAGTACCTAAATGCTGGTATGCCTGCTCAATACTGGTGTAAGCAAAACCAGCTCTCATTGTTAGTGTGTCAGTTAGGTATAGCACTTCTTGTACACCAATGCCGTATGCTTGCAGCGACTTATTATAGTTACTTCTCAAGCTTGGGTCATAATCCATGAACTCACCAGTTCCCCAATTTGGGTTACGGATGTCCAAAATATATGGAAGGGCGTTGCCAGTTTTGTTGCCGTCACCGTCATATATTGACCACTGCTTAAATGCCATGCTGCGATCTTCAAAGTTTGCACTGATTAAGTGCTCACCGCTGATATCACCGTAGCTCCAACCAAGTTGCAGGTCTGCGAAATACTGCCATGTTTTCTCGTCAGATACTGCGCGACGATACTCTTGACGACGTGCCGCAAATGGATGTAGCTCCCCGTCTTCTGTAACAAGTGGACCACGAGGGTTTGCGTTGATAATTGAACCATGAGTTCTGTCAGAACGATCCCAATAAACATAGTTATAAGCACCAGTTTGACGGACTAAATCAGACTCATACTTACGCCATAATACCTGCTGAGTAAGTGTTGAGTTTTCATCTAGGTGCCAATCATGACGCAGCTTGAATCGCAATTCTTTACCTTCATTTGGTGTAGAAAGCGGCGAAATTAAGCTGGTATCACCTAGATCATACGGCCTTAAGCCATCAGTTGTAGAAATAGACTGAGCAAGTTGTTCACGTTGCGCTTCAGTAAGTTGAATACCTAGGTATTTTTTATTGCCATTCTCATCGATGATGAATTTTGGATCATTCGGTACGTCAGCGCCTGTTAGTGCGCGAGGGTCACCGTCAATACTATCCCAGTTTACAATACGCACTGGGTCACCTACAGAGTCAACCTGAACTGCATCATCAATGTATGCTGATGAGAAAAGTAACTCGTGGTCTTGTGAAGGCACGAATTTTAAACTCGCAAATACTTCGTCTCTATCTTGCTGCAGATCGCGGTAACCATCACTGCGTTCATGGTTTAGAATGACACGGTAAGCTAAATCATCAGAAATCGCATTGGTTGCGTCAAACATGATGCCGTAAGTATTCCAATTGCCAACTTTTGTACTTACTTCGTAAGCTTCTTCAAACTGTGGTTTTTTCTCAATTAGGTTAACGACGCCGCCAGCTGCACCAATACCATATAAACCGGTAGCAGGACCTTTGAGTACTTCCATACTTTCAATATTGGTCATTGAACGAGTAGGGTTGTAATTATTGCCTAAACTCGCACCACCATACATACCATCGTAGGTATAGTTAACGCCAAGACCACGAATAGCGAGATTGTCGCCAATACCATAGTTGTTACCAGCTTGGCTGAAACCACTTACATTTCGAATTGCGTCCTGTAGTGTGTTGGCTGTTTGTGATTTTAGTAGCTCTTCGTCTACAACCACAACCGCTGCAGGCGTTTGCATAAGGGCCATGTTTGACTTAGTCGCGGTGCCTGATTCTAAAATAAGGGCATTGTGTTTGTTATAAACGCTGATGCGTTCGATGTCTGATTCAGTTTTATCAGCTGCATGTGCTGTCGCTACAACACCACCAAGCAAGGCAACTTTAACCGCAGTTGCAACGACACTTTTTGAATTTAGTGAACGAGAGAATTGCATATTACACTCCATACTACGCAATATGATTGTTTATTCGCAGAGAGCGCGCATACTAACAGTGATGGTAAATGATAACAACTCTCATTTGCGTTTAATAAAAGTTGCTAAAGTTAAAGTTTGTTATAAGTTTTGGGTGATGTAGTTGCAGTGTGTTCAGTTGGTGAGATTTTGTTTCTATTCTTGTATTTTAAGTTGAATAAATAATTTTAAATGTAATAAATGTTTATTCGGTTAAAGAGCGCGCTACTGGTCGTATAAGGTTGAAACTCAAGTGTTTTCACTGTGACAGGCTGCTGCCTTAACAAGTTCAATATAATGCGCTAAATTTTTTTCTGCGCCATGTTCAAAATGAGAATCGAGCACAGATAAAGAGACAACTCTATCTAGTCTAAATTCTCTATAGGCACCTCTGAGTAGGCAAAACGCAATTACAGTCCATTTTCCACCCCAATACACCAGCCCCAATGGTTCAATGGTTCTTTCACTGATATCCTCTTTTGCATCTTTATAAGTCATTAAAAGGTGGTTTTTAGATTCAATGGCTTCTCGCAACGCTTTGTTGTGCGCCTGACAGGTTTCGTCATGGTTAAACCCAAGAGCATAGTAAGGAAGAGAATCATTGAGCTGCTTCATTTTTGAGGGCAAAACCGCTTCTATTTTAGCGATCGCTGATTGGGCATGCTGAGCTTGATCTGGATCTGTCCAAGCACTCAACATACGGCTACCAATTAGCAGCGCTTGTAGTTCTTGAACAGAGAACATCATGGGCGGTAAATCGCAGTCGCTAATTAAATAGCCAATACCGGCTTCCCCTTCAACGGGGACGCCAGAGGTTTGGAGGTTTTGAATATCGCGGTAGATTGTGCGCTCAGATACATCTAATTTTTCAGCTAATTGCTTGGCTGTGACAGCAACTTTACGTCCTTTTAGCAAATTTACTAGCTGAAATAAGCGCTCTGATTTATGCACAATCTACCCCTTATCAATTAAGCATCACAACTTTTAGTTAATACTGTATGGTGGCTTATTCCTACAGATTCTTTATCTACTAAAGCACAGAAGGCTTGGCATACGTCAACTTCTTCAAATGCTGCTTGCATCTTTTTATTGTCTTCCAATGTCTCCCAATAGCTAACATCAACGAATGTATCAGTATCTGCTTGGTGAGCCAACGAACGATACAAAAAACCAGGTTGTTTGGCTGCAAATTCCTCAAATGCTGCACTCTTTTCAAGCATCTGCTCTGTAGATACGCCTTGGTTTAATTTAAATGTGACGATTTCAATTATATTCTGTTTCATTTTTAAGCTCCTTGTGTTTGGAGACTGTATTAAAACAAATAGCAATGTCAGGGAATGTCAGGAGTGTGTTTTGGGTACATGCACTGAACATATCAAAACAAATTAGACCCAATCATTATCAAAGTTTGCTCTAAGCAAGTAAAAGAAAATGCAAAATTGCTGTATTTCATGTTTATAAAAAGTGGTTTGGGGTAGATGAGCTGGGAGAGTACAGCGTGTGTCTCTTTTTTTGGGGGGAGTATTAGGCAGAGTGAAAGCTAAGTTTCCCAGCTTTCACTCTGCCTAATGGTAATAAAAGTTATGCTGTTTCTTTTTTTACTACCTCTTGGCCTACAAGGGTTATCTTGACAGTTTGCTCATGACCAACTGGCTCTTGTGGCTCCTTTATTTCACTCCCTATGAAAACCTTATTATTGTCTTCTTCATTTGAAAACGATACATCATAAGAACTATGTGTTGGTCCAAAGGGGTGGTTATAGTCCACGGTCACAATTGTGGTAGGTTGCTGACCATCCAAAATATAATATGTGATGTAACCTTGTGGGCCTATGGGAGCTACTCCAAATTTGTTTTTAACAGTAAATTCAACATGGCCGCCTTGCTCTATTTCATCTGGGAAAAAATAATGCGCTTTATTATTGCCATTCGGAGACGGTTTACCATCGAAAACACCATGTGCAGCATGTGCTCTAATATACTTCATTGTAAAACCGGTATCATTCACTATCGTAATCGTAGATTTTCTTAAAGATTCACTCATTTCATTTCCTCTATATCATGCGTTAATTATTTCTCACGTTATATTCTCGTGTACGAAACAATGGTCATTTTTAATTTAGCTGGGCTTTGCTCAACTCTCATAAAAGTGCTACTGCATGACTCAGAAAGAAATGTTTAAGCTTGTATCACCCGGTTGTGAGGAACATCCCTGTCAGTGAGTAACAAGCATGAGTTTAAAAGGCCATTGAAGAAAGTAAAATTACAAGTTATTACAATGCTTATCCCAGGGGTTAGTTTAGCCTCTGATTTTTAAGTAATTGTTTTTAATGCTTAATCGTCACTTTTGTGTTTTTTATTAGACGGTAGAATGCTTGGGAACTTACGATATTATTTGGTACTTAAAACCAATATATTTAGGTGTTAATAAGCAAATAAAATCAGTGTTTTCATGGTGGGGTATGTTTAAATTAGATTTATATAGGCTATAGTAAAGCTGTTTTATATTATCATTATTAATGCAAAGGTAGGAAAACAATAATGAACAGGTTACTTTTTATCATTACGAGCTTGATATGTGTATCATTGATGGCATTTAAAGCGAATGCACATAACTTTATGACACCTCAGGAAGCGATTAACTCTTACGTTCAAGGCGTTACCAACGGCGTAGGTAAGGATGTAGAAAAGGCGTTTCAAGAAACTGCGACAATTCAGTTCTATGACAGCAGAGGCAGCTTTAATAATTTTAATCGAAATCAATTTATTGAACTAATAAATACCGGAAATAAGTGGAGTGCAAAGGTCGAAATTACGAGTCTTTTGATAACTAAAAACGCCGCCAGCGCTACGGTTGAGTTTAATTGGGGTAAAAGTAAAGAGCATGGATTTGTAGACTATTTAAACTTAATTTTTGATGGCCAAAAATGGCAGATTACGAGTAAAGTTGCTCAATATGTATCTAAAAGTAAGTCGTCAAAAGTCGATGCTAAGTAGATAAGCTAAGCTCATTGTGCGAGTAGCTCTAAAGGTAAGGAGTTACTTGGCTTTGCGCTTTTAAAATCTGACGGGTATCCTCGGTATTGATCTAAGTTAGTGATTTAACATTAGCCTATAAAGTATCTCGAAATTAGTTGGGAGCCTGTAAGCTGATTGAAAAAGCGGTCACTACTGTCTATTACTAGGGTAAAAAGTACCATTAGAGTAGATTGCAGCAAGCCAAAGATCAAAAATCTCATTTGCACTGTCTAGCTCTTCTGCTGAAAGCAGCTGATACTGTCTTTGCTCATACCACGCATAACGATTGTAAGTTTTATCGTTGTTTGTGAGCTCCATAATCACGCGATTGATGGCATAAGAGTTTGCCAAGCTATTCTCAGTTAAACTCTGGGTATGATAGAGGCGAGACAAGTATTGCAGTGCTCGTTCACTACCTCGCTTCGCAGCTTGATTTAAAAATGTCACTTGCTGAGCAATAAATGCATCTCGCTTTTCAATATACTCTCCCCTTGGCAGTGATGTGAATCCTTGTGTGTCCATGTAAGACTTGGGGGTAATAGCCGCATAGGTTTCTTGTGCAGCGATTGAGCCGCTATGGGCCGCGGTCTCTATGTACGAAAAGAACTGATTACGCTCCGAGCTAGAGATTTTATCGCAGTAATTAAATTTCTCGATTAAATTGTCGGTAGCTCGATCTGCATCGCTGTATGATGAAACTTCGTCTAGCTTGCTTTGCAGTGCGTACTCATCAATAGGTGCGGACAAGCAGAATCTTAAGTTTGCGCCAATTATATAGTTGGCATTTGCATCGCCATTGTGAGCAGCAGCTTTTAAATCTGAAAAGGCATCGTAAAACCGTTTTTTAAGTTTCCATGTGGGCTTTTGTATTATTGTCAGCTGACTTTGTCGATGTAATGTTGCTGTTGCTTTTTGGTCTGTTTTCTTGGTAATTTCGGGTATTTTATCTTCTTTTCTGAAAGTCGTGCTTGTGTCATGTGCCTGTTGGCTTTGCTGTGATGCTTGAGTATTCGGTTTTTGCAGTGCATCTTTTTGTAAAAACAACCTTGATATGAAAATAGATAAAAGAGTTGTGGCAATCACGAGCATCGTAATACGACTCTTTTTGCTGATGAAGAGGCTCAATATTTTCTCTCTAATTTATACATGAATATTGCTCAGTAAAAATAATATAGATTTTTCAATTAAATACAAATACACAAAGTTATATGGCTGGTTGCTCATAGGCTCAGCAGGGAATATCTGTGCTATGCAAAGAGCGAGTTTCGATAGTTGATTCTTAATTTTGTTAGCTTAGCAGGCTAAACTTCGGTAAACTCGCCGCTCAAAATTTCAAAGAGGTGAGTATGGAATTATCCGCTTGGTTAAGTTTGGCGTTAATTTGTACACTAGGAGCAATGTCTCCTGGGCCGAGTTTAGCGGTCGTTTTACGTCATAGTATAAATGGTGGGGCTAAATCAGGTATTGCAGCGAGTGTGGCGCACGCACTTGGAGTGGGGAGCTATGCGGCTCTGTCTATACTCGGTCTTGCTAGCTTAATATCGCAGTTTCCTATGCTTTACACTGGCTTGTTATATTTGGGAGCCGCTTATTTAGCCTATCTAGGGTATAAGATATTAACAAGTAAACCTGATGGTGAGGCGCAAGCCCAAACTATGCGAGAAGCAAGTAACTGGATCACTGCAGCAAAAGAAGGCTTTATGGTCGCTTTTATCAATCCAAAAACGGCTATTTTCTTTGTCGCTTTATTTTCTCAGTTTATAGATCCAGCAGCGATGACAGTTTCTTTGGCGTTTTTAATGTGCTTTACCGTGTTTGCGATTGATGCGGTATGGTTTATTTTCGTCTCTGTTGCGGCATCATCTGCTAATCAAAAATTAAATTTACAGTCACGCCAGTCGGTTATTTCTAAAGTGCTTGGCACTGCTTTTTTACTTTTAGCCGCAAGAGTGTTGTACCAAACCTTGTAAATCACTTCTTTATATTAAGCTGCTAGGTCGGCAGCTTTTTGCCGCTTGGCAATACTATGTATGTGAGCGACTTTGTAAAAATTGGCTCAGTACTAATAGTTTCAAAACGGGATTTGCGCGTGTGGCATGGGTAAATTGTATTGCCACTTGATGTTTTTCCCGTGCAACTGCTCGTTCTATGTGAACGTTTATTTCTAACCCACAGTTTAACTCCAAGCTGGCTTGCCCGCCCAAAAAGGGCTCTATGCAAATGAGACTATTTAATGGAAAAGTAATCACGCATGCGCCAGATAGAGATAAGCTCTCAACCGTAAATGTGAGCTTAGGGCTGTCGCAGTTACTTGCCAGTTTCATGGAGATTGGTGGAGTGGGGTGAAAACGCCAATTTCTGGGAAAACCATGATCATCAATAATTTCAGGTAATTGTTCGATTAAAGTAAGCAGGGCAGCTTCATTTTCATTGCTAAATTCTTCGGCTTGGCTTTTTGTAAATAGCTTCAAAAAACTCTTCGCATCAAAGGATTGCAGAGCGACATGTTGATTATGTGATAGCAATAAACTGAGTGGATCGAACAGGATCAGCTGCCCTAAAAGTTGCTGGATTTTGGTTTTTTGCAAAGAGTCGAAATCTATTTGATTGTTTAATTTTTCCAAATAGGGGCGCTCTACCACTTCATGTATGTAGTCCAGTTCGTCTTGTGTTAATTTCATAACTCACAGCTCGCCCTTTTCCGTATGTATTATCACAGCAAAATACATACCGTTTAGTGTACTTGAGTATGAGTTGGCGAGGCTATTCAGCCTCGCCATCCAAATGGACGTTATCTTCTAAGCGTGCCGCTAAATCGAGAGTGATGGTCCGGACTATCTGGATTGTCTACCACGGTGGGGTGAGCCAGCATAGTGACATCCACATTCCAGCCATCACTAATATTGGATGTAGGTGTAATAACATAGCCTTCTACGGCTAGCCCAGCACTGGGTGTTACGGCTTTCAAATTCAATTGGCCAACAGTCAGTGTCCACGTAAAGGCACGTGTTTTCCCATCCGTCACAAAGTCTGCTGTGCCATCACCATACATGTCTAAATAGTGAGTGGTATCGCCATTTTTAAGTGCAAAGCGCTCATATTTGATTTTTGAAGCCTCAAATTGTGTTTGTGGACCATTCAGTTTAACTCTAACCACTGCGCCTACTTCATCTGCATCTTTCCAGTGTATGACGTCAGGCCCAGCTTGGTACATAAAGAAGGTTGTGTCGTCAGTGTTAAGCTGATTAAGTTCATAGGTTAACTGAGCAAACCCTGATTCTGAATTGTAAACATATGAACCGTAATTGATTCCAGGTCCGTCAGACATGGCTGGATTATATTCAGCCTCAAAGAACTTATTATCAGGCATGAATACGTTGACGAAAATTTTATCTGTACTCAATGGATATTCAATAAATCCTCCAACTCTTGGTTCAGATGAGTCAATGAGGCGCTCAAAAACAGTCGGACTTTCGCCTTCGACATCAAGCGTGAGTTGGTTATTTGCAACCGTGGCAATGTGCTTCAAGTTTGTGTCAAAACCATACACACCATTGGTATCAATGACTTTGGATACTGTGAGTTCGCCTGTTGATTCATTCCAACTCAAACTACCAATTTCTAGTCCCGCAAACCCTTGAGGGTCTTGATCAGTTTTTAATTCCATATGTACCCAAACACCATCGCGAATAACAATCACAAAGTTTGGCTCGCTCGGCACATACCAAGTTCCGTCTATAGCAAGAGGAGTAGGTGCTGGCGTTGGTGGTGTCAATGCCCTCGATGCGACAGCGGAGTTAAAGTACAGATTGCGTACCTCTCCAGAATCACAGCTGGTGCCTTCTGGGTATCCACACACATTGAGATAATCTCTATCAAACATATTCAGCTCAGTAACGCCAATCGATCCCATCTGATCAATTTTTAATAAGCCTTGAGCCACGGAGTAACTTCCGATCTCATTACCGTTAGTAAGGACGACGCGAGACGTTGTATTGTCTTCATTAGTCTTAACTGAAAACTGATTTGAAAGTAACTGACTGTCTTCAATGAAATACATGAATCTATTGTCTAGCCAGAAATAGTCAAATTGCGACAGAGTAGACTGTCCTTTATGATATTGAACGACCCTAGAGCTGTTAGGACTTGATAACGGGTAGCTGACTCGTCCAAACCAAGTATCACTATTTCGAGATATTATCTCAATGTTATGATGCCATTGGACTACGCACTGTTCGCTGGTTGCGTTTTCAGAGCATTGTCGAGTTGATTTCCCTGTACCAGATGAACTATCGAGAAAGTTCATCATCGATAGAGTACGCCCTGAAATGTGCCAAGCGTCTAAGTAGTTATTCAAAAAGTCATAGGATGCACCATTAATGTAGTTATCAATGAAATTGTTGCGTAGTTCTGATGAGCCATAATACTCCCTAAATCGGCCCAAAGCGTCGCTTTCGGACAGTGCAATCTGTTCTTCTGGGAGCATCAAGCCACTGCGTCTTCGGCGAGTTTCTGACTCTGTTTTTTCTGTTGTCGCCCAGAATTGGTAGCCTGTGTGAATACCTTTAATCATCCAGTACTTGAACGATTTAGCAGCCAATGAGTCAGTTGCTACTAACGTAATGGTCAACACATTATTACTGATTGACCAAGTTATCGCACGTGACTCGGAGGTGGGAGTTTGCGCACTACCTGTGCCGTCAGTGTTAAAGGTGACTTTACTGGCAAATGAGCCAGTATCGATGTAGTAAAGCGCATTGATGTACCATTCTCCAGTGAACTTCCCACTGTCAGGAGTAATGGTATTATTTTTATCAATCATGGAGAGTTCTGCAGGGCGTGAAACATCGCTTCGTAATACTGTTCCTTCTCCTTCTTCAACTACAGTGATTTCATCGCCAACAAAAGCAATACTGATAGCTTTTGAGATTGGGTTTTCGTCAATGATGTTAAACGAGGCACTCTTATATTTGAATTGACAGACAAATTGCATTCCCTCTGAGTTTGAGCATGGGAAGCCATTACTGCGTACATCGCCAACAAATGTTATGTTGACTACTCCTTGCTCTGTTTGGCTCCAAGTAATGTCGCCACTGGAGTAGTCGGCAAATGTGCCTGTACTGTCTGAGTTGAAAGTGGCTTCTAGAAACAAGTCTTCAAAGCGGCTTGTGGAGCCAATTAAGAAGTCCCCTGTAATTCCCGATTGGCCGCTGTCAACTAAATCACCATCGTCTTTGATTTGGGTTTTAGTCGAGTCAATAAGAGTAGGGCTCGTCTCATTGATGGTATTTGTAAGGTCATTAACCGCAGATTGACTCGATACTAAGTCGAATGTTGAGTTTACACCCGGTGGCAAATCAAATGCGTCGTCACCTTCTCCGTCGACGACAATTTTAATTAATGCTGCGAGTGTTAGCTTTTCGTCGGCATCAATACCAACCAATGCCTGATTGAGTGTACTTTGTGAAGTAGGCACGCCTACTTCTCTGGTTATTAGTGCGTACTCAGAAGTTGTAACATTTGTAATGTTGACGCCAAAGTTATCATCTTTATCCAAAATGCCATCTTCACCAGCCTGTGCTTGGATTGAAGCGAAGCTAGGTAATTGAGAGTAAAACTCGACTTCGGATTGAGTGGTACCGCCCTTCGCCCGAATGCGCACCAAATCATTCTCCATTGATTCGTCAACATCGAGTTGATAGGTATATTTCCCCTCAGCATCTGCCGTTAATTCAAAGTTTTTATCGCCAATAATCAGTGTTAGTGCGGCATTTGGAATAGGGCCATCAGTGACCAGCCCCGTAATCGTCACTGACTTGACAATTCGCGACACACTGAGGTTAAAGTCAGCGCTTGCTGTGGCGCTGTCATCATCTGTTACTGTCACCCTAAGCGTCATAGAGGTGTCTTCAGTGACGTCCGGTGTGATGAAAGTCACTGTTTTGGTGGCAGAGTTTTGCAACGTTGCCGTTGGCCCAGAAACTATTTGCCATGAATAGGATTCAACCGAACCATCACTGTCACTCGCTTCGGCTGTTAATGATATCTCTTTTTGTTCTTGGATGGTGTTCTCGCCACTAATTGAAACTGTTGGTGCATTGTTTTGTGGCTGTGTAGGTGTTGGTGTAGGTGATGGAGTGGAAGGGGAGCCAGAATCACCACCAGACGAACCGCCACAACTTACAACAAGCATACATAGCACCAAAGTACTGACAAGATGCATCCGTTTGCATGAATAAAACATATTATTGTTCCTCTTGAAACGCACGATACAATCTGTGCAGATTATGTATGGTTCTGTATTTTTCTCACTAAAGCATAGTAAATGGTGGAAATTCGTACAGAAGTTTTGGGAATTAAGTTGGGCGTATTTTTATGTTGCAATACATATATTTTTTGAAGTAATGTTAAATGAAAATGTTTTGTTTAATTTCAGCCTGTTACAAAGAAAAACCATTAAATGTATAATTTATAAAATTCATTTTTTAACACTTTGTTTATATATTAACTGGTACGCTGAGTTTATTTACTTTCACATTTGATGCTGATTATCTAAATTTTGCGACTTTTGGGGCTATTTTTGTTGTCAATTAATTATCAAATAATAAAAAGTAAGGAGAAATTATGGTGTATCCCCGCCCTTTAACCGAAGGAAGTAAAATTGCCATTACAGCTTTTTCTTCTGGCGTTCCAAAACCGCTACATGCGCGCTTAGATTTAGTACTTGATGATTTACGCACTAGAGGGTTTGAAGTGCTTGAAGGGCAGTGTCTTAGGGATAATCAAAAACATGTTAGCGCACCACGAGAGCACCGACTGCGCGAGTTAATGCAGTTTATGTGTGATGACAGCATTGATGCAATTATGGCTCCATGGGGCGGAGAGATTGCAATGGATTTACTGGATGAAATTGACTGGGACAGATTGCAGCAGGCAAAGTCAAAGTGGTTGCTTGGTTTTTCTGATATCAGTACTTTACTATCAGCAATATATTCAAAACTAGGCTGGGCAACATGCCATTGTACAAATTTGATGCAGTTGAGTTTGAATCAAACTGACCCGCTAACATCTAAAGTTTTTGAGCATTTGAGTTTATCTATGGGCAGTAGCTTTACACAATCAAATGCGAAGTTTTATGAGGCACAGTATGCTGACTACAGCAAAAAGCCAAATGCTTGCTTTAGTTTAACAGAACCTGTTCAGTGGAAGCTGCTAAATAAACATTGTAATTCGTCTGAATCTGTGACGTTTTCGGGGCGATTGGTGGGTGGGTGCTTAGATATTCACGCTGTACTCTATGGTTCTGAGTACTTTAATCCTGAATTTAATACCGATGAGCCCCTCATATATTACTTGGAAAATGCGGAGTTAACCCCAACTCAATATTTTAGGGCATTACAAGGGTTAAAATTGCGGGGCGCATTTAATAAAGCGTCAGGTATATTAATTGGTCGAAATGCTGTAACAGATAACGAACAAGCTCCACTCAGTAGCATTGAAGCGCTTGAAATGGCACTTGGACAGCTTTCAATTCCTGTAATTTATGATGTAGATGTGAGTCACTTAGCGCCAAATCTAACTTTAATAAATGGTGCTCATGCTGTTGTTACGCTTAAAAACAACGACGCTGATATAACCCAGTTACTAATCTAATAGTCGTGGCGGTGCCACGACTTTTTTATATTGATATTTAAAATATTCTTAAAATCTGCATTTTTAGGTCTTTAGACCTTCCAATTTGAAATCTTTGCAATATAAAGTGTCTGCAATTTTAAATTCATGAGAATAACAATGAAGTCATACCTTTCTATATTGTTTTTTATGGTATTAATGGTTTTATCTTTTAGCTCCTTTGCTAATAATAAAAATGAACAAACTGTCGTTTTAATTTCTATCGATGGATTTAGATGGGACTATATTGAAAAGCATAATGCGAGAAATATTGCGCGTATTGCAAATACAGGCGTACGTGCAACTCATATGCGTCCAGTGTACCCAACGAAGACTTTTCCAAACCACTTATCAATTATTACAGGGTTACTGCCGTCAAATCATGGAATTATAGGAAACTATTTTTGCAATAAACGCCGTGATGAATGTTACAAAATGGGACAAGGGCTGCAAGATAGCACTTGGTTAAATGGTATCCCTCTTTGGAACCTAGCCGAACTACAAGGTGTGAAAGCTGCTACGTACTTTTGGCCTGAGTCTGATGCTCGATTTAATGGCAGAACACCAACGTATTTTATGCACTATTCGAAGCATGGAAGTTATCAAAAGCGCGTAGACCAAATGGTAAATTGGTTGCAGTTGCCGAAGTCTCAAAGACCAAGGTTTGTGGCAGGGTATTTTTCTCTGGTGGATGATATGGGGCATGATTTTGGTCCGGATGCAAAACAAACCTATGATGCTGTTCAAGAAGTAGATAAGTTAATTGGCCAACTTTGGACACGGCTACAGTCGGAAGTTGACCACGATGTAAATCTTGTTTTGGTGTCCGATCACGGTATGGCTTCGGTCGACCCAACTAAAACGATTATACTCAGCGAGCTATCATTTAATTTAGATGACTTCAAAGTGAAAAATGGTGGGTCCAGAACACATTTATATAAGAAGCAGAATGCAAATGTAAACATTGAAAAGCTTAAGTCACAGTTATCTAAAGTAAGCTTGGGAAGGTTTGAGGTGCTCAGTCACGAAGTACTGCGCAAGCGCGGAGTCACAATTGATGAAACAACCGCAGATATAATCATTGAAACCAAGCCGCCTTATACTTTTGGCATCTACAAGCGTGTAAGTTATAGAGGTACTCACGGATATTCTTATAGTAAAGATATGGCAGCAATTTTTGTAGCGCATGGCCCCGCGTTCAAAAGTGGTGTGACGTTACCAGAGGTTAATAACCTTGATATTTATCCAATGGTTGCGGACGTGCTTGGCCTTGAGTTGCTCTCGAAAGTGGATGGTGACGGTCAGACTCTAATGCCAGCATTAAGTGAGTAGGAGAGTCGTTATTTGAGATACGGGTATGGCAGTGTGTCATTCACACATTTTACACGGTCAATGCATTAAACTGTAAATAGAATAAAAAGTGGTAACAAAAGTTATCAATATATGGTTTATTGCCAAAGCCATATGTACTTTTTGACCGTTACCTTCTAGATTAGTGAGTTTGTCGCAATTTAAACGTTCGGCAAACTCATTCGTAGTATCTTATCAAAAATAATAATCATTTGAGGTGTAAAAGATGCACTGTAAATCTGCATTTGTATCAGTAGTGATGACTTTTGTGTTGTTAAGTTGGTCAACTGTTACATGGAGTGCGCCTGTAGAAGTTGCTGTATTTCAGGCCAAAGAGCTTCAATATAAGAACAAACTGCTCTTAAGTGGCACAGTAGAAGCAAAGCAAAACGCGACGCTAGCAAGTTTGGAAGCTGGTGTTGTAAATGCGTTATTAGTAGAAGTAGGTGACGCGGTTGCAAGCGGGCAAGCTTTGCTAAAACTTGATCCAACCCTCGCGAAACTTGAATTAGAGCAAAGCCAAGCATCGCTTGAGTCTGCCGAAGTTGCTTTGTTGGAGGCCAAGCGTCAGTTAGAAGAAGTTGAATCATTATCTAAAAAACAATTCGTTGCGCCTACTTTACTTGCAGAGCGCCGAGCAAGTGTAGCAGCAGGCAAAGCCGAACTTGCCAAAGCACACGCGACATTAGCGGTAAACAAAGAAACACTCCGAAGACAGACGTTGTTTGCCCCTTTTTCGGGAGTTGTGATGAAGCGAGATGTAGACTTAGGCGAATGGGTCACAACACAAACACACACCTTGACGCTCGTATCAGTAGATGACTTGAGACTTAGTGTTGCTGTTCCCCAAGAATACATTAATGCATTTTCAAATGGTCGTATTACTGAGCTGGTTATTCAACCAGACTATGACCAAAGCAAACTGATCAAAGGCCGCATCCAAGCGATTGTACCTGTGATTAACGAATCTACCCGTAGCTTTGTTGTACATGTTGAAGTTCCTAGTCAAGCTGGCTTTGTTGCAGGTATGTCAGCGCAAGTCGAATTTGAGTTACCGAGTGTGGGGGCGCAGGCAATTTGGGTGCCTAAATCTGCTCTGAAGTATCACCCAGATGGTGCCTTAAGTGTGTTTGTAGCTAACGGAAATATAGCGCAACGACACACCGTTAGGATCCTCGAACAACGTGGTGAGCAAGTTATGATTTCGGTAGTTTCAGGTGATAACGCAGCGCTTAGCTCTCCCATTATTGTCACCGCTGTACAGCTGCTAAAAAGTGGCAGTGAGATTACGGTTAGTAAGGGCTAAAACATATGATTGAAAGCGCCGTAAAGCGCGGTACCTTAGTTGCCGTGATATCTTTGATCATCTGTATTTTAGGGTTAGTGACTGCACTTAAAATTCCTGTACAGATGATTCCAGATCTCGAAGTTAGAACTATTACCGTTCAGACAGGTTGGCCGGGGGCAACGCCGCAAGATGTTGAAAAAGAAATCCTTGTTGAACAAGAGCGATATTTACGAAGTTTGCCTAACTTGAAACGAATGGTTTCTTACTCGAATATGGGAACAGCTAGAATTCAGCTAGAGTTTCCATTTGGTGTAGACGTCAATGATGCTCTGATCCGGGTAAACAACGCGCTTAGTCAAGTGCCTGGATACCCAGAAAATGTTGACCAGCCGAGATTGTATTCTAGTTCGTTTTCATCTAACGCATTTATGCATTTTGTGCTCAAACCCCAGTCTGGCAATCCACTGGATTTAGATGTAGATATGTTAAGAGATTTTGCCGAAGACTTTGTTCGACCTCGTATGGAGAGTGTGCAAGGTGTGTCAGAGGTGGGCGTAGGCGGCGGTGCTGCAAGGCAAATTCAAATCAATGTTGACCCTAGTCGGCTAGCACAACGCGGCTTAAGCGTGACCGATTTAAGAAATGCGATTAGAGCACGTAACCGTGATGCCTCAGCCGGAGATATAGAAAGTGGCCCGAGTCGTTATTTATTGCGTATGGTTGGCCGTTTTGAACAGCTCAATGAACTTGATAATTTAATTGTTTCCGAGCGAGGTGGCGTAACAACTAAATTAAAAGATGTGGCCGTTATCTCATTGGATCACTTCGAACTTAGAGGAATATCTTATTCTGATGGCGAGCGCACGCTAAGACTTTCTGTGCGCCGTGAGAGTGGGTCGAATGTAATCGATATTAAGCAGCAAATGTTGCCGGTTATTGAGCAAATAAATCAAGAGTTGCTTGCCCAAAATGGCCTTGAATTAATTCTGATGAGTGATGACGTACAATACGTTGAAAGTTCGCTTAAAAATGTATGGACTAATTTAGCGCTTGGTGCACTTTTGGCTACTTTAGTTATGTTTTGGTTCTTACGTTCTGGCCGCGCTACTTTAGTGGGGGTGATCGGAATTCCAATTTGTACCATCGCAGCATTCCTTGGATTGACCTTATTTGATCGTACGATCAACGTTATTTCATTGGCCGGCGTTGCGTTTGCAATTGGTATGACGGTCGATAATACGATTGTGGTACTTGAAGCGATTGTGCAAGCCAACAAGCGTGGTACCAGTAAATTGCACGCTGCGATTAAAGGCGTTAAAGAAGTATGGCCAGCAGTTTTAGCGTCCACAGCTACCACAGTGCTAGTATTTGCGCCGATTTTGTTTGTGCAGCAAGAAGCGGGTCAGCTTTATTCAGACATTGCAATTGCAGTCTCGTCAGCCATTATAGCTTCGATGTTGGTTGCGATTTTCATCGTCCCTACAACGCTTGCGAATTTACCCAATCGTAAAGAAGAGATCAAAACAGTTTCACTTTCAAAGCGCTGGCTTGGCTTAGTGTCTTTTTGTGTTGCCACGAAAGCGAGAGCGTCTGCAATTACCGCTGGGTTTATTGTTATTACGTTAGGAGCTGCATACATTTTAATGCCAGCTGCTGAATATCTACCTGAGGGAGAAGAGCCAAAAGCATTCTCTATGATGATCGCGCCGCCGAGCTATAACTTGTCTGAAATGAAAGAAATAGGCGATGAACTACGTGTTTATTTCAATGGGTATGTAAACGCACCAAGCGAAGCGTTCGATAAGGGTGAGACAGATATGCCACCACTTGCGTACTATTCAATGTCTGTATCGATTGGTCGCATTTGGTTCCTTAGTGCACCGACTGATCCAGATAATATTCAAGCAATGATGGATGCCATTACAGCCAAGTTTAGAAGTTACGACAAAATGCGAGCTTTCTCTGCTCGAGGGTCGATCATCTCTAGTAATGATGGTGGTACCAGAGCCGTTGCAGTGGATATTGCGGGCAGTAATTTAACCGATCTATACAGCGCGGCCGAAGCGGTATATCAGCAAGCACAGCTTACATTTGATAACCCTCAAATTAACTCTGATCCTCGCGCGTTGAGCTTAGATCAGCCGCTAATCGAGATTAAACCAAAATGGCAACGCTTAGCTGAATTAGGGATCAGTGCAAACGAGTTTGGTTATACTATTTCGTCTCTCAGTGATGGCGCCTATGTTGATGAGTTTATTCTTAATGATGACAAAATCGATATGTTTATTTTCAGTCATCAGAAGGAGCAGCAAACGATAGAGCAGCTTGCAACCTCCCCAATTGTGACACCATCTGGTGACGTACTGCCACTCAGTGCTTTAGCCGATTTGGTCGAAAGTAAAAACAGTGACAGCCTTCGCCGTGTAGATGGTAAAAGGACGGTGACCGTATATATCATTCCACCAAGAGATGTGGCTCTGGAAACGGCAGAAGAGATTGTCCGTACAGAGTTGTTACCAACACTTTGGCAGCAAGGCAAAATAGCCCAGGGTACAAAAGTTTCAATCAGTGGCGCGGCAGATCAGCTTGAAGCAACTCAAGCATCATTGTCGAGTAACTTCATCGTTGCGTTGGTACTAAGTTACCTATTGCTGGTTGCCATATTCACACACTGGCGTTACCCATTATTCATTTTAGCCACAGTACCTCTTGGTATGGCTGGTGGATTACTAGGTTTGATTTCGGTGAATGGTGTGAATGCAGTTTTGGCCAATTTTGGTATGACGCCGTTCCATCAACCTTTCGATATGATCACTATGTTGGGTTTCCTAATTCTGTTGGGAACTGTGGTAAACAACCCAATTTTGATAGTAGACCAAACTCGAAAATTGGTTGTTGACCAAGGTATGGAAGTTGTCGCTGCTGTTAAGCAAGCAGTGGCAACGCGTTTAAAACCCATTTTAATGTCTACCGCAACAACGTTGTTTGGACTAGCGCCTTTGGTCTTTATACCTGGTGATGGTACCGAGTTGTACCGAGGGGTCGGTATTATTGTGTTGTGCGGAATTGTATTCTCAATGATACTGAGTTTGACATTCTTACCTGCGCTGCTAGTTAGCGTACTCAGTAACAAACACGCACGTTAGAATAAAGGAGCCTATGGCTCCTTTATTGTTTCTTATAAGATAGTGAGAGTGATGATGAAGCTAAGTGCCATTCGAATTCCCTGTATCAGCATTGCTGAGTCTGCTCGGTTTTATGCGGATAAACTGCAACTCAGAAAAGTTTTTGGCAGCGAAAGTGAAGGGGTGGTTGGTTTTAAACTCGGTGACATTGATGTGTTATTGGAGCCACAGGAAAAAGGCGAATTTGAAGCTGAAAGATATCTAGGGTTTAGCGTCGAAGTTGAAAACATCGACGATTTTTATCAACAAAAATTAGCCCTAGGTGTGCGTTTTACAGGTGTGCCTGAGGAGTAGTCTTGGGGGGCAAAGATGACACATATTATAGATCCTAGTGGAAATAGCTTTTCAGTAATTGAGTGTTACGATTGAAAACCTTAAATTTTCGTGCCTGTAGCAACGTATTGGCAAATAAGAGGTAAGCAGATATCTGGCAGTGCTTTGGTAGGTAGCCAGAGCTGTTGCCTTGCGGCGATGTACCAAAAAGTGGCATCGACTTTCAAAAAGGCAGTTAACTTGTCTCCATTTTATAACGCTTCCAAGTAATGTCGTTGGCACAATAAAGGGCTGATATGGAATCAGCCCAAAGAGTGCGATTATTCTTCAGATATTGACTGAGGATAGGCGTCTCGTTTCACTGGATTGGATAGACTTTTTAATAGGCGATACCTATTCGTTTATTGATGTGTTGGCCTTTCTCAATTTCATCTACAAATGCAATAGCATAATCGGATACGGCTATTTTACTTGCTCCGCTTGCATCGGTGAGCAGTTGCTCAAAACCGATGCGATATTCCCTTGCGGCATCTCCTGGGTAGATTTGAGCAGCTGGGCTTATGTATGTCCAATTTAGTGTAGCTTGTGCGTCTTTGAAAACGTCTAACGCTTGGCCTTGCGCAATGGCTTCATCTTTGTATTCTGGTGGAAATTCTGGGGTATCAAGTAGTTTTACATTTGGCGCAACTTCAAGAGAGCCTGCGCCTCCGACCCAGACTAGCCTTTCAATGCTTGTCGCTGGTAACTTTGCAAGCAATTGTGAAGCGGTTTTTGCAACGATTTCATGGTTGCCAAGCGCACGTCCACCAATTGCTGCAACGAAGACTGTTTCATCAGAGATAAGAGGCTCTATGTCCTGATTTGAGTTATTTAAATCGAAGTGCTTAACCGTTACATCGCTCACTTCGTAGCTTTCTGTGTTGCGCACAAGGGCGGTTACTTCATGGCCCCTTGACTTTGCCTCTGCAACAATATGACTGCCAATCCAACCTGATGCGCCTAGTACAACTAGTTTCATAATTTTTTCCTCTTTCATTGATTTGTATTGAGTTGTACTTAGGTTAAAAGAAAACTAATATGAAATAATCTTGAATAATTGATGCAGTTTGCATCAAAAATAGATGCAATAAAATGGATAGGATCACAGCAATTAAAAGCTTTGTTGAAGTAGCACACCTGTTGAGTTTTACTAAAGCAGCAGACAAACTGGGTTTGAGCCGCCTTCAAGTATCTCGGCATGTACAAGAGTTAGAACAGTGGCTGGAGCAAAGGTTATTACACAGGACCACGCGCAAAGTAAGCCTTACACAGCAGGGGGAGCAAGCTCTGATCCGTTTTGAGCGGATTTTAGATGAAACCAGCGCACTCATCGTGCAAAGTCATGCGGATAGTTCAGCACTGCGCGGTACTATTCGAATATCTAGCCCGATTGGTTTTGCGCAAACCATGTTAATTGATGCTGTTAGTCAGTTCTTAGCCGAAAATTCAAATGTGAAAATCGATATCCATGGCAGCGATAGCTTCTCTAATCTAGTCGAGGAACGTATCGATATAGCGCTGCGCTACACCAATACACCGGATGAGAGTTTAATTGCGCGGCCTTTAATGAAAATAGGGGCTTGCATATGTGCTTCTCCAAGTTATTTAGCCACGCACCCAGCTCCCAAAACTCCCACAGAGTTAGTTGACCATGCATGCTTGGTACATTTAAGCAACGATACTTGGCAATGTATAAAAGATGACAAAGTTTACGAAGTGAAGGTATCAGGACCTTTAGTATGTAACGACGTCACAACAATTATTGCAGCGACAATGAATGGAACTGGCATTTCTTTATTGCCTTATGATATTGCCCGCACATATGTAAAACAGGGTAAACTGGTACCAATATTAACTGACTACAATATCAATAGCAGTCAGTTATGGGCTGTCTATCTGTCGCGCAGTTATCAACTGCCAGTAGTCAGAGCCTTTATCGATTATGTAGCAGACCTTTGGCAAACCGATATTGAGCCATGTAACACAGTAAAGAGTTTAAAAAGTTGAGGTCATCGGCAGGCTTAGTTTATTGTTTTTGTATTCTAGCCTTATCTGCATCAGCCTGTTTAACGGCTTCTAAATAGCGACTTTCAATAAATTTATTCTCTTTGGCTAGGTGTTTTATTTTTTGTTTGGCTTGATGTAGCTCCTGCTGAAGTGCTTCGCCATCATGCTCTGGTTGTTCCACGGAAAGCTGCTCTATGAGCTGGTTTTGTTCTTCAATTTGTCTTTCGTATTGTTTAACAATTGCATGTATCTCTTGCTCGTTTGAGGGAACAGCAGATTGGTGAACCGTTTGGATCTCTACTTTCAGTTGCTCAATCTCTCTTTGTAAACTGCTATTTTCTTCTTGCAGTGTGCCAACTGATTGAAACTGATCTTCAAGTTTAGACTTAGCATACTTGAGCTTTTTGCCACTGATATCCAAGTCGCCTTTTAGCCTTCGAATAAGTTTATGGGAACGAGACAGTTTTTTATTTAACTCATTGATTGAACTTTGTTCTTCTTTGGTAATGTGGTCAGCTGTGGAGGCACGTATGTGTGCGAGTTGGCTTTCTAGGTTAGTTTGAACTTGCAATAGTTCTGAAATGGTTTGCTCATGTTGAATATTAAATTGACTTGCTCTGTCTACAGAGTCTTTACATAGTGCCATCACTTCTTCGGAGTCTGATGTGTTTACACCTTTTCCTGACATGAAAATGCCAGCAAATTTTCTAAACTCTCTCAAAATCAATAACAAGATATAAAACCAAGCTGCAAGTATTAGTAGTCCGAAATTAAGGGCAATGTATTGGTAAACTTCAATTGGAAGCATCTGTGATAATCTTCGCTGCATTTATTATCAATAAGATAAGTTTAGTTTTAGTACAAAATTCTGCCTATACTGAATAGTAAAAATTAAAATAGGGGTGGATGTGAAAGTTTTGATAGTTGATGACAGCCACGCAACTTGTGAAATCATCCGAAGAGGACTTCAACAGTTTGGATATAGAAAGCTATTCTTGTCGTGTGCAAGTAGCGTGGATGAAGCGCTAAAATTGGTGAGTGACTGGCAACCAAACATCATACTGACAGACTGGCACATGCCAGATAAAACAGGTATTGAGTTGCTACAGTCTGTCGTTGAAGAAAGCCCTGAGATACCAGTAGGCATGGTGTCAACCGTTGATGACGAAGAGCAAATTTCGTATGCAAAATCATTAGGTTGTGCATTTTTCTTGCCCAAGCCATTTTCTGATGAGCAACTGTGTGAGGCCATAAAACCACTTGTACTGGAATTAGAGGCCCAAGAGTTTATTAGTGAACAAGAAGTGCCCTTGAAAGAAGGCCTTGCGTTGCCAAAAACCGATGCACTAGAAAGATTGATGCAGAAAAACATAAGTGAGAATTTAACTCTAAAACCGATTCGGTCACAAGTGCTTGATGAGGGAAAGCTTCCCTGTGTGATGGTCGTTTATGCAGAACGAGGTAGCCAAAAAGTGCGCGTTATTGGTGTTTTAGACGTGTATGCTGCGTGCGTATTGGCAAGTAGCGTTAAAATTATCCCCACTGAAGAGGCACAGCGTGCGATTCATATGAATCAAATCAACGACGACATTATGTCTGCCTGTAAAGAAGCTCTGAGTAAAACGGCATACGCATTTGTAGACAATCAAAGCAAGATGAGTTTATTTGTCAGAAGTTGTAAGTGTGTCCATAGTATTCATCCTAAGCTTGAGATGATTTATAAATACCCGTTGGATAGCCGTATGGACTTGAGTTGTGAACGAGAGGGAATGGCACAGGGAAAGATGCTTATTGTTGGGGTTTAAAGTGGTGCTCCAGTAATAGGTGGGTGGATTGCGTTGGATAGCCAACAAAATACGCAGTTTGAGACCTTCAAGTTACTCTAATTATTATACTTTTCTATCTTGCACATACTATTTTGGTTATTTGAGCAGACTAAAATAAACCTGTGACGCGAATAGTTTAACAAGGAGACCAATATTAAGGGTGGTCTCCTTTTAAAGGTAAGGTTATTGCGTAGCCTTTCTTGCCCTGAAATTGCGACCTTTCATTTTACCTTCTGAGATCATCTTAAGTGCTTTGTTGGCGATTTTACGCTCTACTGCGACATAAGAAGTCATCGCCGTGACTTTTATTTTACCGATTTGCGAGCCAGAAATTGTTTTATCCGCGGTTAAGGCTCCCAAAATATCTCCTGGTCTGAGTTTCGCCTTTTTTCCACCATCAATTTGCAACGTAATCATAGGTGCGCGGGCAATCTGGTTGTTTAAGACATCGTCAGATGGCATGTCGGTAGGTTCAATGCGCGTATCTAAATAGTCCTCCAAGGCGTTGACCTTATGGGACTCCTTATAGCTCATAAGTGAACAAGCCACGCCTTTGTTACCTGCACGACCTGTTCTCCCTACTCGGTGAACATGCACTTCTGGGTCATGGGCTATATGGTAATTTAGCACCATGTCTACGTGGTCAACGTCTATGCCACGTGCAGCAACATCTGTTGCGACTAATATGGTTAAGCTTTTATTTGCAAAACGCACAAGTGTGCGGTCTCGGTCTTTTTGTTCCAAGTCGCCGTGCAATGCTGCGCTATCAAAGCCGAGGTGTTTTAAGCTATCACACACTGTTTGACACTCAGCTTTCGTATTACAAAATACCACGGCAGAGCTTGGTTGGAATTTTAACAGGAGTTTTTGAGCTGCTTCTAATCGTACATCATTGCTCTCGACCTCATAAAAGAACTGCTCAATCGAGGCATGATCATGGGTTGCTGTGACCGTTACTTTTTCAGGGTTATCCATAACATGCTTTGCCAACTGCTCAATTTTAGGCGGATAGGTCGCACTGAAAAGTAGGTTTTGGCGATTGCTAGGGCAGTGGTCAAGTATACATTCAATTGAATCCTCAAAGCCCATTTCTAACATTCGGTCCGCTTCATCCAATACGAAAGTGTTTACTTCGTCTAAGCAAAGGCGGCCTTTGCGTAAATGTTCTTCGATACGACCAGGTGTACCAACGATGATATGTGCGCCATGCTCTAGAGAACCAATTTGGGGGCCCATTGGCGCTCCACCGCACAGTGCTAATACTTTGATATTGTGAATTGCGCGCGCAAGTTTTCGAATTTCTACCGCAACTTGATCAGCCAGTTCTCGTGTTGGGCATACGACTAATGCCTGTACACGAAAGCGTTTAACGTTTAGGTTGTGCAATAGTCCAAGCGAGAATGCAGCGGTTTTGCCCGATCCTGTTTTCCCTTGTCCAATAAGATCGACGCCGGCTAATATCCTAGGCAACGTCTGTGCTTGGATCTCGGTCATGGCTTTATAGCCGAGTGAATCTAGGTTATCTAAAAGGGCACTTGATAGCGGTAATGTTGAAAATAGCGGCTGAGACAAAACAAATATCATCTTTTGAGAAATAAAGGCGAATTATAACATGCACACTGAAGTGTGAATATCCTTACACCACTTTTAACTCTAAGCTTATCAAGTTGAACGCAAATTACTGCTCAGGGATGATAAGTAGCAAATCCGTATCACCTATCTCTACACCTGCCTGATTCAGCAGTGCGGAGAGCTGGCCGCGGTGATGTGTTTGGTGGTTGAAAAAGTGTTGCACGAGGTAGCCGAAATTTTTGTTAAAGTGCTCGCCTTTTGTACTGAGGTAAGTGAGTTCGCTGCCGAGCGCTTTGTCATTCAATTGTGATGCAAACTCTATAATGACATTATCCATCTTAAAACGCGCTTTCTTTAGGTCAGCAAAGTTAGGATAAATAATCTGATCAAGTGCACTTGGGTATTCGATGCTATCCATATACTCAAGGGCAGCAAATTTATCAGGGTGTGTGGCAAACCGAGTTAGCCAAATGATATCACCAACTAAAATATGATTCAGCGTCGCTAAAATGGAGCCAAAGAAGGCACCACGGTCTTTCGATAGCTCATCTATTGTTAAGATATCTGCTGCGCCATAGATTTTCTCGTTCATCCATTGGTTGTACTTGGCCATCAAAGTAAAGTTTTTTGATAGAAGTGGCATAATTTCCTCTAACTAAATTAGTTTAAATTTTTCCCTATAATACGTTGAGGTGATACTGGCTTACAAAACCATTAAGTGATTTCAAATTGTTTGATTTATTGGTGAAGTGTGCGGTAAAAATTACAGTCGGGTCCCCTTGTGTTTATCTATCAAAGGCCGCGACCGTAATTTTGTAAGAACGATATTTAAGTTACTTTAACCTAGGACTTTGTCAAGAATCTTTGATTCAATATCCCCTTTAGAAATACAAGTTAAAGTGATGTCATTTGCAACACTGCCTGGCTTATATTCACCATGAATATTTGACTTAACAATAATGGAGTCATTATTGACAATAATACTTAAAGCGACTTCTGTCTTAGTACGTTTGTCCTTGAGGTAGTCTATGCCCATTGTTGTACCACAGTCAGCTTGTTCTGGCTTCAGCTTAAGGTTTTTCAGTGAGGTAGAGATGATACCAGCTTGGTCATCATGTGTTTGAATTTGATATCCCTCTAATATTAGTACTTTTTTTGCTGAGTTGAGCACTTCATTGATGCTTTTATTGTGGCTTGCTGTAATTGTCTTTTCTTGACTTTTTGGGGCTTGGTAGGTTCCCGCACAGCCAGTGGCTAATATTAGTGTAGAGAGCAAAAAGTACTGCTTCATTTTTATTTCCTTATTTAAAGTTTTTTAGTTTTAGGTAAGTGAACTTTAAATATAGATAACTCATGAGGGCGAGTTAATTACCAAAAATAAAATCCGTTTCAATAATTGTTAAATTTACCAGAATAATATTGGTGTGTCACTCATAAATTTATGGTGATTTATTGAGGTGTTAATCGAGTTGGTTGAGGTTATTTAAGCGCAGTATTCCTGCGCTTAAATAATAAATTAGAGAGGTTTTATTGAAGGTTGAATGGTAAAGATGAATGGTGCAAATTGATTTTTAGCTTCCCATTTTTGTCTTTTATATAACCGAAAGAGTACTCAACTTTTATCTCTTCGCCGTTAGTTTTAGTAAAGAAGTAGTTGCCCATTGATATTGCAGAGTCGCCATCTGTAATAATGCCTTCATTTTCCCAACGAACCTTGGTGTAGGGCGCTAAAGCAAAACCTTTATCTTCAGCTAAATCTTGACCAACAAAGTAAGACAATGCTTCTTTTTTAGTTCCTCTGAATTGATCAACAGAAGCTAAAGTAGGTTTAAATAGAACTTGGCCTTGTCCAAATGCATAAAACTCTTCTAGGTGTTTAACCGCTGCTTTTTTAGGATCTTTTGCCTGTCCAATTTTTACGATCCCTTCGCCCCAGCCTTTTTGTGCTGCTTCGACTTCAAGCGTTGAAATTGAATTAGCGCTTGCGTTAAATACACCAGCCATTAAGAACGACATTGCGATTAATTTTTTCATTAAATCTCTCCTTATAAATTTAAAAAATATTCACTTTGGGTTATCGAAAACTCTCTTTTACATAATTTTTTATGTAATTTGTGTCTGACTTTACCTTTTTATTGTGTTCTTGCATTCGCTAAAAGGTTTTAGAGCTTTATTCAAATTCCAGTATTTCAATGTGGTTTGTTGTATTATTTGGAATTATCTGGGTTGTAATAAAGCCTTCTAAATCAATAATTGAGCCAAGCTATCAGTAATGTCTTTATATATCAATTATTACAATACCTTAAAGGGGAAGTGATTAGAGGTTTTTCGGTGAGGTGTGTCAAAGGTACTGATTTTAAAGTATATAAATTGTTAAAATTAAAACTTGAAAAAAACTAAAGGTGCATTTGAAAATAACTTTAAGTTGTAATTTTAAAGTTATTATCCACTTTATTGAAATTATATTTGGTGTTTGAAAAGCGCATAAGTTAAGTGGCTTTAAACAAAGTTAATTGATTACAACGGCTGAACTCTATGCTGAATAGCTGTATATGATTAAATTGCGTTTTGGCTAAGCTACTAATCAGTATACCTGCCTTAGCTATAAAGCTGCATAAATCTTGTTCAATGCGCATAAAAATGAATCTTCTTTGGCTTTAGACAATAGAAGATAATTCAAAACAGTCGTGCGTACTGGGTAGTTTCTTTTTTCAGCCTCTCAAGTCGTCAACAAATATTTATATAGAGGGTTGCAAGCAAGGTGCTACTTTAATTGGTCAAAACTAATAATCCTGAGTATTGAGCACCCTATTGCAGTGCCAGTGATGGGCGTTGCATAGTGCACTGAGGTGAGCTTTAGTTGCAAATTGAACAAGAAAACATCCTTTATAAGGTAGCTTGAGCAAAAGGGTGTTAAAGATATTATTTTTTGGTGGCTTGTTACTTCGCTAAGAATTTTTTAGCTGATTTTGCATGATAAAAAGGCCATAGCCGCAAAGAAATCAAGGTGTTTTAGATAAAAGAAGAGAAACATTGTGGAAAATATAGTTGGTTTTTGTACTTGCGTAAATTATTCTAAGGAACATTATTAAGCCTGTTATTCAGGCGAGATGTATTAAATTAAAATTGAGATTATTGAAATGGAAATTGTACAAAAGAAAAGATCCGTCAAACACACTTTTACTTTCGAAAAAGATCACTTCAATTTCGCGTACAAAGATAAGAGTGGTTCCGGAGACACTGATTTCAATTATGCTGACTTCCCTAAAAAGTGCATTATTAAAATTGAACAAAACGATTGGCTCAGAAATGTAGGTTTTTTATGGATAGCTTTAGGCGCTATACAACTAGGCTATGCTATTTATTCTCAATCTTCACTTTCGGGCCAAGGGTTCTGGTTGATGGTTGGCTTAGCGTGTGTCGCTTGGACGCATTTTTCAAAAGTAAAGTACTCAGTCTACCAAGCTGAGCGTGGCAATATTTTTGTTATTCAAAATAAGGAACATGACAAAATAGTTAATGAGCTAAACCAAAGAAGAAGTGCACAATTGCTAGACTTGTTCTGCGCAACTAAATC
>NZ_AUYB01000120.1 GCF_001625655.1 Pseudoalteromonas luteoviolacea DSM 6061
TTTAATTAAAGCAGTTCAAAGCCTTCTTGCAATATATCTACGGTTGCATCTGAAACAGAAATTTCCAATTCAATATTTGGGTATTGTTTGCAAAACTCTGCGTAAATAGGCTTTAAAAGGTTTTGGTATACAAACCTTGGTGTCGTTATTCGCACCTTTCCCGAAGGATCTTTGCTCAGCTCGCTTATCACAGTCAATAAAAAAGGAGTGCAGTCTTACCACGTTGAGTTGCGCGTTAGATTAAATGTAGAGACATACAAGGGTTCTCAATTTCAAGGTAAGCAAATAAGTTTACTTGTGAATGAACTTTGGGAGCTCTGTGTTAAAGAAAGCAACCATATTGAGATATCTCGATATGTTGTTGACGTAGTGAAGCAGTAAATTCAGCTTACTTAGTTTTATTTGAGTTATAAGTATTTTGAGCTTAAGGTAGTCAATATGAGTTTGTCGACTGCTAGGAATGGATCCTATCACGACATTTTTTACCTATATTGGCTTAAGCTTTATAGGTTTCTACATATAAGGAGAGTATTATGCTTTTAGATTTTTGGGGATTGAAAACCGATACTAAAGATGTGGGGAAATTGGGCGGACTCGTTTTAAAGTTCCTGGAGCATGCAAAAAAATCAAAGGAACCATATTTTTATCCAGAGAGTATTGTAAAGAAAATGCTCCTGTCGCACGAATTTACCGAATGCAACAAGAATACTAAATTCATTAAATATGATAACTGTTACAAATACTATGACAGGGAAAGAAAGTCATTTAGTTTAACTATTAGCAAAACGGAGTCTTTGAACATTGAGATCCCTTACAAAGAGTTAATTAATTTCATAGAAAAGCCTTCCGCTTCTATATCAGTGCCAAGTGAGATTAAGAACTATAAAATGGAGGAGTCGCTATTATCGGATACAGAATATAACTTACAAGAGTATATAAAAGAAAATAATGGGACCACTGATGGGTCAATATTAAGAATAAGCTCATTTAATAAAGTCAGAGAAAACGAGTATGCTTGCACATTAGAAAAATCTTCTTATTATTATCAAGTTAGAACTAACTTAACGCTAGACTTCCCATTACAAAATCACCATGAAAAAACATTAAGAACTCTTGATTTAGGAAGAAACAATAAGCTTCCTAGTTTTGATAATTCGATCATGGTTAATTCAATAGGGGTATCAGCAATTGTTTATTACAGGCACCCTAAAACAGGAGAGCGTCATTTCTTCTTGAAACCAAGAAAGAGTAAACGTGTAGCTGGTTCTAATACAAATGTGGGTACAGGCGTATTCCAAGGTATGCTCGGTACTATCAGCGGGGTTGTTCAAATTCCAAATGGCGTGGCGGTTGATAACCTTGTTAACTATGCAACATTAGAAATGCTCAGAGAGTTTTCAAGGGAAACAGGGATTGATCAGAAAAAAGAGCCAGCAAAAATGATCAAACCGCTATGCTTTACAAGAGAGTTAACAAGAGGAGGTAAACCTCAGTTTTTCTTTTTAATAGAGATTGATTACATATCTGATTCCGACTTTAAACGAATGTTCAGAAAATCCCTAGAGGGTATAGAAGAATTTGAGGAAGGTGTAATGAAAAACCATATTTTGTTTAATTCAATAATGTCTCCAGAGGTTGTATCGAATATGTTTTATGCACTTTCTTACTTTCAGGAAAAAGATAATTTAGAAGCTCAAGTGCTAAATATTAAAGGCTAACGATTGTAGGGTATAATATTTTTTACCATGGTGTTTTTTGAGGTATACCTTCATAATGCAAAGCTAATATTGAAATGTACCTCTTATATTTAAGCTAAGAAAGGTTGTAAATTAAAAATTCAAGGTGTTAGTGAACTTTGTCTAATATGCTAGTTCGGTTTTGCAAATTAGCATATTAATATTTTATTGTAGAACTATGGGGTTATTAATTTTCCTTAATATAACGAATCAGCTATTTATTTTTTTGATTAGTGAAAAGGAATAAATGCATTCTGGGCTAGGTGCTAAAATCCGATGCATGTTAACTTGCTTACATGGGCCTTTTCTTAATTTCACCTTATTTCTCCAAATCACAGTTCTTATTTATTTTGCTACCACCTTAGGTTTCGAGTTAACTTTAACTTTCAAAGTCGTTGGTTCTGCTTTACTTATGTCGCTAGCGTATCCTTGCGCTAGGCACACATATAAAAATGAAAAATATCTGGTGAAAGATACATATTATATTCGTAAAGCAAGGAAGCCAAAAAATCTAACTATTAACTCTTTCACCTCATCCTCATTAATCAAAAGTACAATGCACAAAATATTCGCCTTGATACATTTTTTGCTGCAGCTTTCCCTGTATCTGTTGTGCTACTAATTCTTGCCCACCGGCAATAGAATGGAGTTGGCATTGGTGTGTTTGCAAATAGTCTTTCATCTTGTGACTATCGATATCCCACTGTATAGGTTCACCGAGCTTTTCTAAGTGACGATACAGCATCTTGGGTACGGTGTTTTTTGCGCTTTCTTTGGGCTCTAGAGTGGAGAAAACAAACTGGGTGCCGTAGCCTGTTAATGTACGAATAGAATCAAAGATTGTTTTAACGTCTTTTTCGTTTAAATACATTAAAACGCCTTCGCATATGAACAAACTCAATCGCTTTGGATCGAAAGCCCCGAACTCGGTCAGCGCGGTTTGAAGCTGTTGACGGCCAAAGTCTACTGCTAAAAAGTGCATGTTCTGGCTCTGGATAGACCCTGCTTCCAGCGCTTTTACCTTCTGCTTTTGAGTGGCTGGATGATCAATTTCAATAAAATTGACCTCAGGATAATCCTTTTGAAGACGCCAGCATAAAGAGTCAAACCCAGCGCCCAAAACGACAACCTGAGTAACGCCATTTGACAGTGCTTTTAGAGTCAATTGCTCAATATGGCGTTTACGTAATACATAATGCAAAGAAATACCGGGTAACAGTATCCGCTCCCTGAGTTTTGCGAGCTTACAAAACCACCAACTATTGAGCTGTTTCAGTCGGTGTCGACCTTGTTCGCTCCCTTGTAGTATCTGGCGCGATACCGAAATGACATTGTCGCTTACTAAAGCCCTGTACTTTGAGGTTTTCGCTGCAAATAGAAGCCCCTGAGCGACGGTAAAAGCGGTAGAGCTGGCATTATTATCCTTCATGAGCGGGCCTCGCTATAAAATACAATGCTATTTTCAGTTAAGCCAATACTGCCTGTCTTAGCCTGTTGTTCAAGAAACGCCTGACTTTCATCACGTTCAACACCTGATATCACTGAAAACGCGTGCCCTCCCATTCTGACGACTCGCTGATGTGGCTTTTTCAGCATAGGTTGTGCGGTTTTAGCAAGTTGCTCGAGAAAAAACTGTAATCTTTCTTCTTGAGATGCGTGTGCGTAAATCAATGCTCTGCGACCCACATCACGAAGTTTTTGGTCCATCACTTTGAGAACCGCTTTCATAAAGCTCTGATCTTGGTTGACCTTTTGCCAAAATTCTTTTTTGTTTAGTACCATTAGGTCTGTGTTGACAATGGCGGTGGCGTTGACTTTACGAGGCTGTTCATCGATAAGGCACGACTCACCAAATAGCTCTCCGGCTGTCAAAGTTGCCAAATCAAAATCTTGCTGCATGGTGGTTGTGTCCATAGTAATACCTATGGCGCCGCTGCTGATCAAGTAAGCTTCATCCGGGTTTTCATCAGTTGCATTAAAAATCGGCGTGCCAGCGCTGACAAGCAAATATTCGTAGCACAGTGCAAATAATTCGGTCAGTTTAGAGTGTGTTCTTGGTCCACCAAATGCCCATTTTGTGATTTGTGCCATGCTACAGTGCATGGGTACCATAGAGACTGAAATATGTTCATGGCGAATTTGCGCCCCAAGCGCTTTGAGACCCATACGCTTGTATAGCGCTAGAGTTTCGATGTTCGCTGTAGTGATAATATCAGTAACGCCTCTGGCTTCCCCAATATCACAACTCAGTTTAAACAGCGAACGAAACAAATCTCGGCGATTGCGCCATCTGGCATCAATTGCAAACATGCCTGAGTTAGCCAACAAGGGGATAGGCAAACCTTGAGACTGGGCTTGCTCAATTAGCTGGGAGCGATACTGATTAAAGTCATACATTTGGTCCGCCGGCAATCGAAGAGCGCCATCTATGACCACCCGTATAGTGCCGACGGGTGTTTCGCCATCATACGCAATAATGTTATAGCTGTCGGGCATACCATCGAACATATCCATAATGATACGTTGCGGATTTTTCTGCATATAGGCGTATTCTTCGGCATATACCTGGTACCTGAGCTGGTATACATGATTAAGCTCAACCGGTGTAGTAGCGACTTTTACTCTGATAGACATTGAACGGGCTTTATTTTAATTATTGTAAAGCTGGATTGTAACCTTCAGTAGCATTGTGGTAAACAGCATGTTCAATGAAAAATAAAATCTGAATGAGCCCAGAGAAAGTGTCGAAGCTCAAAGTAATGGCTGCAAACTTTCAACTAACATATCAATGGGGTCAGAGTCATTGGTTTCCTTGTGGCTAAGTCAATTAGCTGGTGATTACGTTGTATAACATCACTGTCGTCACAGGGGTCTTTTTTCTGTAGATGAAGCCTATTAAGCCGTCACAAAATCAGTTTCATTTGAGCATTTCGAACTAGTTTAAAAATAGAAATCTTTAAACTAAAAATATGGGTACAATTAGTTTACTACCTTGTTCGATGAAAAATCGACGCATACAGTACAACCTTGTTCTTCATTGTTTTGAATGGAAAATAGCCAGTCAAAGCGTTGGCAAAAATCCTCTACGATGAGCAGCCCTAAACCATGACCTTGTGGATCCTGATTACCGTCATAGCCACACCCTGTGTCAATTACCTTTAATCTCGACGCTGACATGACAACTTCAATACTTCCTGACTCGGTGGCTGCAATCGCATTTCTTATTAGATTGTTGAGCACAATCGCAATTACTGGCGGGCTAGCTTGGACAGTAGGCAGACTCTCAATTGTGCAGCTTAAATTGAGTCGCTTCTCAGTTGCAAGAGGGAGATTGGACTCTATGATTTTATCTAACTCATCAGTTTGCAGCGTTCTAAATGGTTCGTTGTGCTTTTCACGCTCATAGCGCACCAGCGCGAGCAGAGCATCTGTCATAGTTGACATTTGTGTAGTTGCGTCTTGCATTCGGTTGATTTGGCGTGAAACAAAACCGTCGTCTGTCGCTCTTAAAAGAAGTTTAGAAGCGCCTTTAATAACCGTTAAGGGAGTTCGAAGCTCATGACTTGCATAACGTGCAAATGACTGTTCCCGTTTAATCAATTCGTTTACACGAGTTCTGTAACCATTTAACCCAGAAGCGAGGGTCTGAAACTCATTAGCTGCATCGTTAGGCAACTTAAAAAGCGCACTGGGATCGTTTTTATCTAGCTGTGTCTTAAGTGCATTGACAGGCTCTATTAAACGTTGTGACAACTTCATTAAAAGCTTCGCGAAAATAAAAATAAGTACAACAACAAATGTCAGGTTAATGGCAATTACGGAGATAAATTCATCGTAACTTATCTCTACTTCATCAACATAAGTGAGCAAGATAATAGGTTTCTCAATACCATTTAGAGTAAACGAGCTTAAGTAAACCATTTGAGAGCCATCTTCTATATGCACTTCATCCAAGAAGTGGCTTTTGCCAAGAAGGTAAGGTTGGTAGGTTTGTGGCACCAGTGAAATGTCATTGTATGCGGTAGTCAATAAATCGAGCTGAACTACTTTGACTTCAGGGTTGGAGTGAAAGTAGTGAATGGCTTCCTTTTTATCAATGAGTATTCGTCTTTCTCCCATTCTGTCTTCGGCCCAGTGCAAAGTAAGTGTAATAAGCGCAAAGCAGAACAACCCTATAACAGCAGAAACAGCAGCAAAAAATAGTGCTAAGCGACCAGTCATACTGCGTGTATTTCCGAGGTATCGACGAATCATGGAGTTTGTTCCAAACGAAATCCAACCTTAGGCACGGTTACTAAGACAGGGTGCTTGAAAGGTTTATCTAGTTGTGTCCTAAGTTGATAAATATGACTGCGCAGCACGTCATTATTGGCATCATTCTCTTGCCACAATTGAAATGCGATTTCTTCTTTTGTTAGGACTTCTGGCGCTTTTTTTAAAAGTAATTCCAAGATTGTGTATGTAGTAGGGTTGAGCGCAAGAAAGCGGCCTTGCCTGTAGGCTTGTCGAGTTTTCTGATCAATGGATACATCACCGTAGCTGAGTTTTTGGCTTACAAACTCAGCATTACTGCGTCGTATCAATGCATGCATGCGTGCTTCTAGAATATCTAAGTCGAACGGTTTTGTGAGGTAGTCATCTGCGCCATGCTCGAAGCCTTGTAGAATATCTTCTCTACCATCTAAAGCAGTTAGCATTAGAATGGGCGTGTTATTGCCTGACTCCCTTAGCTTATTGCAAATGGATAAACCGCTTAAACGCGGTAGCATCAGGTCTAATAAAATAATGTCAAAAGTATGTTCGCTTGCGAGTTTTAGCCCTAACTCTCCATTGTCTGCATAATCAATCTCCATACCCATTGATTCAAAGTAGTCAAACAAAATACCAGCAATTTCGCGATTATCCTCAACTATTAACAGTCTTTTCAAACGAACACTCCAACAAAAATCTCTATCTATATTATGCATAATTAGCGTGAAAAAAATGTCGACGACAACTCTTTCACTGCAGCCAATGTAGGCTAAATCCGTCTTTTAATGATGCGGATAAATACATATGTCTTTTTCTAATGCACCGATAACAAATATAAACACACTGACTAAACGCCGAGACATTGGACCCACATTGTCAGTCGTTGTTCCGTTCTATAACGAATCAGAAGTACTTGCTGAATTTCATCAGCGACTCAGTTGGGTAATGACGCAAATCAGTGGCAAAACAGAAATTATCTATGTCGATGATGGGAGTGTTGATGGTAGTTTAGAGATTGTCAAAAATTTCGATGCGATGAACTGTACGATTAAGTGCGTTGAGCTCAGTCGGAACTTCGGCAAAGAGAACGCTATGAGTGCAGGCCTCAATCATGCAAAGGGCCAAGCAGTTGTTATGATAGACGCTGACCTGCAAGACCCACCAGAGCTTATCCCTAAAATGTTGTGTAAATGGCGAATGGGGTTTGATGTTGTTAACATGAAGCGCACAAACCGTCGTGGAGAGTCATGGTTTAAGCGTTTTTCAGCTGGGTGCTTTTATAAAATTCTAAATAAAATGACGCCATTAAACGTCCCAGAAAACGTGGGGGATTTTCGTTTGATGAGCGCCAAAGTGGTCAAACACATTAATGCTCTACCAGAACGTACTCGCTATATGAAAGGGATTTTCGCATGGCCAGGGTTTAATCAAACAACCATTGAGTTTGAACGTGATGCACGTTACTTAGGACAGACAAAATGGAACTACTTAAAGCTGATCGGTCTTGCCATGGATGGAATATCATCCTTTTCAATTCGCCCACTCAGAATCGCGACTATATTAGGGGCGTTGGTCGCAAGTTCTGCATTTATTTATGGTTTGTTCATCATTACTAAAACCATTGCTTTTGGTGAAGTTGTTTCCGGTTATCCTTCTACAATGGTGGTCCAGTTGGCGCTTGGTGGAGTACAGCTGCTCTCTATAGGGTTACTGGGAGAGTATATTGGACGAATATTCATTGAGGTCAAACAAAGACCACTTTACCTCGTGGCAGGTGTACACGATTGCAAAGGTATATCGAATAACAATGCTAATTTGGCGACTGTAGGGGAGAAATCATAGTGACTGTACGACAAATTCACCTATGGTTGCTTTTGGCGTTTGCTCTATTACTTAGACTTATCTCTCTAGCAACGTATCCCTTAATGGATACTACAGAGGCACGCTACGGTGAAATGGCAAGGCTGATGGTTGAAACTGGTAATTGGCTAACCCCACAATTTGATTATGGAGTGCCGTTTTGGGGCAAGCCACCGTTGTTTACTTGGATGAGTGCAATTGGGATAGAGTTGTTCGGATTAAATGAGTTCGCGGTGCGAGTTCCTCACTGGTTTGCTGGCGTACTGACCATTTGTTTGATAGGTATGCTAGCTAAAAAAACAGATAACAATCCAGTTGTTGCCGCAATTGTCGTCGCTACTTGTGGGATTTTTACTATTGCTTCTGGCGCCGTGATGACTGATATGGCTCTGACATTGGCTTTAACTATGGCAATGGTGGGCTTTTACTTTTGTTGGTCACAAAAAGATGAGCATGCTCATAAATGGGGGTATGTGGGGTTTTTTGGCTTAGCTTGTGGCTTGCTGGCTAAGGGGCCAGTAGCCTTAGTAATTATGGCGATAGCGGTAGTGCCTTGGCTTATTCTTCAACATGGGGTATTGGGCGCATTCAAGCAACTCTGGAAAAGGTTTCCTATATTATCAGGCTGTGGGCTTATGGTGGTTGTGGCGATGCCATGGTATGTAATGGCAGAGTTCGCCACACCTGGTTTCTTAGATTACTTTATTGTTGGAGAGCACTTTAATCGATTCGTAGTAAGTGGTTGGGAAGGCGATCTTTATGGTAATGCGCACGACAGACCCAGGGGTACAATCTGGTTGTTTTGGCTACAGTCCGCTTTGCCTTGGTCAGTGGTACTTCCATTTTTAATTTGGAAAAAACGAAACAATCGAGCCGATATTGAAAAAGGCCATCGCGGTTTATTTAGCTTTCTAATTTTTTGGCTAATCTCGCCGCTCATACTGTTCACGCTATCGGGGAATATATTACCCGCTTACGTACTACCTGGTGTGCCAGCGATTGGAGTTTTGATCGCTATGTTGGTAACACAAAAAGATTTCAAATGGCTATGGGGAGCTTCAGCTATCATCCCTGTGGTATTAATGATCGCTTTGTTAGTGCTCAATATGGGCAAAGCAGATAGCCGTAGTGACAGAATTATATTTGAGCAAGCATCACCTCAACTCCAAACATTTTATGTTGGTAAGCGACCATTTTCAGGTCAGTTTTACAGTCTTGGGCAAGCAAAGGTACTCACAGATGAGAACGCACTATATTCATTGAAACGGTACCACCTGATTGGCCGGCCTGAGAAGATAACGGAGCTTGTAGTACAATATTCATTAAGTTGCGCCTTGGAACTTGAGTCACAATCTGGACGGGCTTTGTACACTTGTAACAGTACAGTTGGTGAATAACGTGACGCAAATGATTAAATTTGCTCTGGTAGGTGTTACCGGGTTTGCAGTAGATGTTTCGATATTTACGCTTTTGAGTTTAGGCTTATCGCTGCAAATTGAATGGGCTAGGGCAATCGCTTTCTTGATTGCCGCTTTTACTACATGGGTTGGGAATCGTCATTTCACATTTGATACTGCGAGCGCAAATAAACCGGTCTTAGAGTGTCAAAAGAGCTTAATCTCAGCCGGCTTCGCTGGTGCAATTAATATTGGTGTGTTTAAGGGGGTGGCTCTTTATTCAGATGACATATTGTTTGTGTACTTTGCTTTTATCTGCGGTGTGCTCGCGGGAATGGTACTAAATTATTTATTGAGTGCGTTTTGGGTGTTTAAGACCGCAAGAATATGACAAGGTGACACGTTAAGTTTGATTAGTTTAGCCAGTTTAAACATAAAGTTACTCAGAAACAGAATGTGACTTTTTATACATCAATATTTTGGTTGTATTAAGTTAATACATCACTACAAATAAAAATGCTGCCACGAAGGACAGCATTTTGGGTCTCTATAAAAGAAAGGAACTGTTTAGAAGTAAGCTCTAATTCCAAGCTTTAAGTTACGCCCAGGGAGAGGCGCCTGATCTTTGATAAATGAGCTGTGTACAAAGCCCAATTCATCAGTCAGGTTTTCTAAATTCATGTAGCCAACCATATCAATGCCTTGAACAGCAAAGTCATAGCTAAGGCTTGCATCAACTAACGTGTAGCCTTTAGTTACCGTCTCATAAGATGTGATCTCATCTTGCTCAAGGTAACGAGTAATCGTCATATCAGCTTTGAATGGGCCATTTTCATACGCGTAATTGATACCAAGCTTGTTGCTTGGGATGCGCGGTAAGTTTTGTCCGTTGTCCAATTTAGCGCGTAAATGGTCACCGAATACTTTAATACGATTCACATCGTTGATTTGATAGTGAACATCAAACTCTAGACCGTATAACTCAGCGTCTTGGCTTACGTACTGATATACATCACGTGCACCTTCATGCTCATGATCAGCAACTTCTAAACCGTGTTCAGACGTGAAGAAATAGTTCGTCTTTTCTTGGTAATAGAAGTCAGAAATATCGTTGTAGAAGAAGTTTACTGTGTAACCAAAGTCACCAACAAAGCGACGGAAACTGATATCTAAGTTAGTAGATGTTTCTTTTTCGATGTTCGTCGGTTCAAAGTGGATCTCATTATCTTCGATGTGATATCCAAGGCCCAGCTCATAAGTGCTGGTGGCAATGTGTAATCCGTTTGACAACAATTCAGCGGTAAGTGGTGCTCGCTCTGAACGAGATAGGCTAATCGCAACATTTTGACCCGGTGCGTAGTTATATACACCGCCAATTGAAGCACTAACGTTAGTCATCTCTAATGTGTAATCAGAAACTTGAGTTGTTTTAACCATCTCTTCTTCGTGACCGTGGTCATGATCATCATCATGACCATGTTCGTCGTGGTCATCATCGTGGCCAACGTGTGTTTCTGTAATACGACTTGAAAGCTCAAAATCTTCGATACGCGCACCAAGCTCTAACGTAAAGTCACCGAATTCTTTTTCTTCTAAAACATAGAAAGCGTGCGTAGTTGTATTTGTCGCTGGCGTGAATGCCTCAGCGCCTTGAGCTTCATAATCACTGTCAGAGTAGTGGTAACCAAAAATACCGTGCCAGCCACCGATTCTGTGTTCAAAGTTTGTGCGAAGTTCAGTAGTTTCGTTTTTAAATACAGTGCCAACTTCGTTGCCTTCAATTTCAGAGTGTTCATAATCTGTATAACCAGCACGAACTTGAATAGACTCTAACCAATTGTTGTGCAGTGCATAGTTGAATAGCGCTTGCCATCTATCTTGCTTAACACGCGCAAATACATTGTGCTCTTCACCAGCGTGATCATGTGCATCATCTTCGCCATGGTCTTCATCGTGATCATGGCCGTGATCATCTTCATGCCCATGCTCATCATGGTCGTGTCCGTGATCGTGGCTATGCGCAGGGATGCCGTAGTCAGTTTCAATACGGCCATAAGAAATACCGGCAGTAATGTGATCAGACACATAGCTAGTGCCAATATTAAATACTTCAGAATCAATAAACGTATTGTCTACTTTTTCTGCATATTCTGCTGCGTGCTCTTCTTCACCTTCATGCTCTTCGCCTTCATGCGCATGGTCGTCATGTCCGTGCTCATCTTCATGGTGCTCGTCATGATCGCCCGGCAGCTTAAAGTTTGGCGTTTCGTAGTCATCGCCTTGGCGCTTTACGCCGTCAAAGTGGAAATTAAAGCCTTCGTGACCTGTTTCAAATAAAACAGCGTATGTATTTGTATTTGAATTAGTGTCATGGCTGTAATTTACCGCGCCCTGAGGTGACTCGATAACATCTGTCGGAATACGGTTATCAACAACGTTGACAACACCACCGATAGCACCAGCACCGTACAATAGGGTTGCTGGACCGCGAAGAATTTCGATTTGCTCAGCGCCAAGAGCATCATTTGTCGTAGCATGGTCAGGACCAACACGTGAAGCGTCACTGCTGTCTAATCCATTTTGCGTGATTTTAACGCGAGGGCCATCCAAGCCACGAATAATTGGGCTTGAAGAAACTGGACCAAAGTAGCTTGCGTTAATACCAGGTAAACCTTTAAGAGTTTCGCCCAATGTCGGCTTAGCTGAATTTTTCAGCGTATCACCACTTACGACTGTAACTGGTGAAGCCATTTCCATATTACTTTTGTGTAGTGCTGACGCGTAAACAACAATGCTTTCAACAGAACTTGGCGTAAGAGTAACTGTAACAAAAGGAGAATCAGGATTAACGTCTAAGCGTTGATCAATAAAGTTATTTTTTGAAACATGTAACTGAGAAACTGCGTCAACGGCGATAGTGAAGTTACCGTCAGCGTCTGTCTTGATTGTTTGTGATTTGCCATGCAGATGAACATTTGCATTGCTAACTGGAAGATTGTTGTTATCTACAACTTTACCTTTTAACTCGCCAGCATAAGCTGACGTTGACAGCATTACTGCGCTGACACTCAGTGAGATCAAAGATTGTTTAAACATGTTACTTCTTATTGAATGTGTTTGTGATTGTGAACTTGTAATAATATAACACCTCATTTTTTCAAAAACAATGATGTTATACTATAACTTTATGTTTGAATTATATTTGACTGTTCCTATATTTAAACTTAAGCGACTTTAAAAGAGCTAAGTATGACAGGTCCATTTGTATTCAAAGTCAGGTTAAAAATAGCTGATTTGTTTCATCAAGCGAATCATCTAGAAACCTTCACGACTGCGTTGCAAAAAGCAGAAACGCTTGAGCATTTTGTGTTAAAGCTCATAGGGTACTGTGCTTTGTCTTACAGTGAAAAAGTTAGATGGCTAAATAGTCGTGAGAAGTCTAGTCCCGATGTGTGGCACCAAGATGACAGTGGGGTGATCGAGCATGCCTTATTTGTTGGTCCAGCAGAATTAGATGATCTTCAAAAGTATGCAAAGCTGTATAGCAAAACCATTATTTTTACCGCACATGATTATGAGTGGTTTAATGCATTGGAACCGCATTTGATTGCAATGCCTAACATTAGGATATTTACGGTAAAACAAGCTTGGGTAGATGAATTAGTCAATGCCCTAACGCGCAGTCTGCACTGGGATGTGGTAATAGAAGACGGTGCGATAGCAATTAGCAATGGCACCGATTATTTTCAAACAGATGTTCAGAGGTTAAGTTAGCTTAATCACGATATCGGTTATCGGTTTTGAGCAGCATAATAAAATCTCACCATCGCGCACAAAAGCCAATGGTTCTTGGTTATACACTGTTTTGCCTTGTACTAACTTTGCGCGGCATGCACCGCAATAACCTTCTCTACACTGATAGGGAACATCAATATTGTTTTGTTCTAAAGTACAGAGTAGTGAAGGTGATTGAGCCGCAAATTGCAGCGGCTCATCGTGTTCTTCAATTGTTACAGTTGGTTGTGGCCTTTCTTCCATTACAGGTCGAAATCACCAAAATCTGATGCGCTGACTTCTGAATCGATTTGACCTACTAGGTATGAACTGATCTCTGCTTCTTGCGGTGCAACTTGAACATTGTCAGATACCAGCCAAGCATTGATCCACGGAATAGGGTTACTTTTATTTTCAAACTGAGCTGGTAAACCTACTGCTGTCATACGTACATTGGTGATGTACTCAACATACTGGCAAAGAATATCTTTGTTAAGGCCAATCATAGAACCGTCTTTAAACAAGTATTCTGCCCATTCTTTTTCTTGCTGCGCAGCTTCAACGAACATTTGAATTGCCTCTTGTTCGCATTGTGCTGCAACAATCGACATTTCAGGGTCGTCTTTACCTTCTTGCATGATATTTAAAATATGCTGAGTGCCAGACAGGTGCAGTGCTTCGTCGCGAGCGATTAGCTTGATTATCTTTGCATTACCTTCCATCAATTCGCGTTCAGCAAATGCGAAAGAGCAAGCAAAACTCACGTAGAAACGAATCGCTTCGAGAATGTTTACCGACATCATGCAAAGATAAAGTAGCTTTTTAAGCTCGAACAAATTGATGTGAACAGTTTCACCATTGATTTCGTGCTTACCTTCGCCATACATATTGTAAATAGATACTTTTTCGATTAATTCATCGTAGTATTTAGTCACAGAGTCAGCTCGCTCGCTAATTTTATCATTTTCAACGATATCGTCGAAAATCAACTCAGGCTGCTTAGTCACATTACGAATGATGTGAGTATACGAGCGGCTGTGAATGGTTTCACTAAATGCCCATGTTTCAATCCAAGTCTCTAGCTCAGGGATTGAAACAATCGGAAGTAGAGCAACATTTGGTGAACGACCTTGAACACTGTCAAGCAATGTTTGGTACTTTAAGTTGCTTAAGAAGATATGTTTTTCATGTTCAGGCAGTGCCTGAAAATCTAACCTGTCTTTACTTACGTCGACTTCTTCAGGACGCCAAAAAAAAGATAACTGCTTTTCAATTAGCTTCTCAAATATTGGGTATTTCTGCTGATCATAGCGAGATACATTAACAGACTGGCCAAAAAACATTGGCTCTTTTAGTTGATCATTATGTTTTCTGTTAAACGTAGAATACGACATAAATAATACTCGATACCAAAAAATGTAGCGGAGGCCAAAAGACCTGACCGCTGGAAAGTTTACAATTTATCATGATCACAAAGTGTCGACCCAAGAGTCTTACTAAGCCTCTTTTGGGGCAAATTATTTTGCATCGTTTCACTTTGTGTCATCAAACCCAGAGCGTGTGTTTCAGTATACGAATGTATCACAGAATTCGATTCCACACCGCAAATAAATTTATCAGATTTAGGCGATTACCGTCTTGACAAATCTCCAGAAATAGCAATATCTAGACCTCTACTCAATACGGGGAAATGTTAATTTAAGTCATAATTACAATAGGTTATAAGTTCTTAAGTTAGCTTTAATAACGCTTGATTTAAGCGCGAAATCTTCCCAAATATATTTGCATGTTTTACAGATTTTGAATTATGCGATGCAGAATTAATCAGCTTAGCCAAACTTTTCTAGATATCGACTACAGACATCAAAAAAGGAGTTTTTTGAAGTTGATTTAAACCTCTAACAATAGAACAAAGGAAATGGAAACACGACGACTAAGAGCATGAAAAGATGAACTCAAACTTTTTCATTGACACGAACACACAGAAAATTGCTAATCAAAAACGCCTGTGTTTTTGGTGTTCACATCGGCGGTTTGGTTTAGTTGAAGAAGCGAGTGTTGCAGATCTAATTTTGACAGATGGCAACCCTTTAGAGAATATGGCATCGCTTCTAAAAGGAGTTTTGGTTAAAGGTTTTAAACCTGTAGAGATTTATGATGCAATTGCTGGCAATTACCACACAGGCGAGTGAGATTATTCATTAGTTTGCACAAATAGGCATTAGATTTTTGAGTCAGTGCAATCAAACTGTGAAAAGTAGTACGTTAAATAAGAACAAAAAGGTTGTGTATGAATAAACAAATATTGGTCACGGGTGCATCGTCAGGTATTGGTCTGTGCCTCGTTCATCACCTTTCTTCTATAGGTCACACGGTTTATGCAGGCGTTAGAAAACCAGATGACTTTAATCAATTAGTTGGATTCAAAAACATCATTCCGGTTATGTTAGATGTAACAAATAAGACGCATATATCTGAATTTATAAAGAGGCTAAAAGCGTCAAATAAGCCGCTTTATGGTTTGGTCAACAATGCGGGGTTAGGCGGAGTTGGACACTTTAATGCCTGGCAAGAAGATGAAATAAAAACGATGTTTGATGTGAATGTATTTGGCCCTTGGCGACTAAGCAAGGCTTGTATTAGTTCCTTGCTAGAAGGAAAAGGTCGAATAGTCAATATTGGCGCTCAAAATAGCATAGGCTCTTGCGAATTTTTGGGTCCCTATGCAATGACAAAAAGTGCGCTCGACTCGTTTACAGAGTCATTGCGTTGTGAAGTTGCTGAATTTGGTGTGAAAGTCAGCCTAATTCAGCCCGGCAGCATTAAATCCAAAATGGAAGAATCTACCCACAAGTCAAGTATGGAACGGCTAGGGCGTTCTTCTTATCCCTTCGACACTCGAGCCAAAGTACTTATTAACCATATTTTGGAACAAGAAGAGCGGGCACAGTATATAGAGCAGAATGCATCTGAGCCTGAATTTGTTTCCCATGCTGTTGAACATGCTTTGTTTAGTGATGAACCAAAAGAGCGATATGTAATAGGGACGCATCATGAAGGGAAGCAGACTATCGAAAAATTATTAAAACGTGTAGCCCAAACGAATCAAAATCCGGATCTTCATTATTCAAGAAATGAACTAATTGAAATATTAGACAGGTATCTTGCTTAAAGAGCGACAATCACATGGTCTGAAATCAGGCCCACATTAATGTCAACATGAAAGAAAGAACAATATGAGTGTAGAGACTGAAATCCAGCAGATTAAAGAGCAATTACAACCTCATGCCCTAGAGTTTGTAAAAGTCATACCCAATGCTCAGGAACCAAAAAATATATGGAGCAGTAAATTTGCGGGCAAACCCTATTGGCCAATTGAGAAGCAATATCCGTGTAATAGTGGTGGGGCTCCTTTGGTTTTATTGGCACAAATTAATTTTGAAGATGTGCCAGCCCTAAAAGGGTACCCAAGTGAAGGTATACTCCAGTTTTTTGTTGAAGACGATGACGAAATGTATGGATTGGATTTCGATATTCCGGTTGATGAGGCTATCAGCAAGCCAAACGGGTATCGAGTTGTATTTCATAGCGAGGTAATTAAGGACGAGTCCAAGCTAGAGGCACGATTACCGAGCGCCGCTGTAGACTCAGACTTTCCTGTAGCCAATGAATACTCTTTACAGTTTGAGCTAGACAAGGAGCTGCCTTCGCCTTCTGATTATCGATTCGAGAAGATCTGTGGTGATGTTTTTGAAATGGATGAAGCTGTAGGCGAATATCTTTACGATAATTTTGAAAGTATGGGTTCAAAAGTGGGTGGCTATGCTCATTTTACGCAGGAAGATCCTAGAGGTTACGAAAAACCGGATGAAAATTGGGTGTTGTTATTTCAATTAGACAGCCAAGACGATGAGGGGGTCGAGATAATGTGGGGCGACTGTGGCGTAGCTAATTTCTTTATAGAGCCTAATGCATTAGAGAAAGGAGATTTTTCTAGAGTTTGGTATAACTGGGATTGTAGTTAATAATGCACTGGCAGGTTGAGTAATAATAAGTACTTAACCTGCCAGTTGATTTTGCTTAATTGCCGCCGCCGGATATTGACTCTACGGTGACTTCTACCGAAATATTTTCGGTATTATGTGTATAGCGCATCATTTTGACTGTTTGCAGATCTGTATTTAAGAAAATACGGATTGACGGACCGTCGTCGTCACTGCCGTAATTCACTTGGACTCTTGGCTCTTCAGTAATGTCTTTACGATCAAATATTGCAACAATATCACTGGCTGCATAACTGACGCCCGAATCAAAGTCTACTGCACCATCTTGTCCAATAATGACAGTACCTCTGCTGTGTCCGTCTCCAGTCACTACATAAGTTCCTGCAAGGGCTGTCAACGCTTCTAAACTTGGGATTTCTCCATCTGACGCTTGTTCAACAAATTGTCCTAATAAGCCACCTCCAATAGCGAACAAATTGACTTCATGGAGTTTATCGTTCAATACGGCTACAGAGTATCTAAAGCCATTGGCCTGATCGCTGTAATTGTACTCATCGCCTTCTTTATCGAAACTATCAATGGTGATTTCGTCGCCATTTGACGCATCTGGGTCAACGTCAATAAACAGTTTGCCTGAACTTGAAAAAGTAAACCTGACTTTCTGGCCGTCTGTGTATGAAGAGCCACTTTCGCTTAATTTAAATGTAAGCGTAAATACTTTGCTACTGAGAGCGTCAGGTAGCATGTCATCTGAAGAATCGTCGTCCGATGAGTCACTATCAGTGTAACCGGGACTCCACGTATACGTTAGGTCTGCAGTTACTGTAACACCTGATGTAGAGAACGAGTATTTTACGCTAACAACCACTTTCTCGCTGCTAGCGCTTACCAAATTAAACTCTAAGTTGGTTACTGTGATACCTTGAGATTCTACTTGAGTTTTAATTTGTTGCTCAATGGCGTTAAGGTCTTCTGGGTTTGGCGCCGGTACATTATTGACCGTAATAGCAGGTAGTTCAGTCGTTATGCCAGCTGTAGTTGTAGTACCAGTTATGGTTAGAGTCGAGGTGGAGCCGTCATTCCCTTGGTCGTCTTGATCATCTCCATCATTGTCATCATCGTCGTCATCGGGTAAAAAGCCATCAGGGATAAAATCGAAGTTCAGATCATCTAGGTTAAGTCCGTCAAGAATTTCTTCCAATCCTTCTAAAGTCTTTTTAATTTCGTTAAGCAAGAAAGTACTATTAATGTCACTTGCTAAATCAGACACACCAAAACTATTTGCATAGGTGGTTATTTGCGTGGATAGATCACTGATAAATGAGTCCGCATTGTAAATAGGATTTTGAAATGCTTTGTCTCCAACCTTACCATCTAGCTGATTGTCTAAGAAGTCAGCTTTAAGGCTGTTTAGTATTGCAAGCGCCGGGTTATCTTGCGTAGAACCCAAATTGGCTAGCGCTGCGAGCGTCACGGCATATATTCCTCCCTGATCGTTATTAACCGAGCCTGCTGCATTCTCTGAGATCAGTTGTGGTGCTTGCAGAATACTCTGCAAAGCGGGGGCAAGCGCTTTTCTGATTTGTTCATTTACGGCGTTTACTGAGCTGGCATCGGTTACATTGGCTGATACGATGGAATTCGCGGCTATTTCTGTGAGTGTCGTCACGCCCACTTGGCTTTGCAGTGCAGAGAGCACCGCTCGAAGTTTAGTATCTGTCGGAAGTGGTAAAAAGGTGCCTTTGGCTTCGTCAAAGTATTCTGATTCGCTCGTTGGCATAACCTCGACGATAAAAGGTCCTGTTGAACCAGCTGGTATCGTAATGGTTGCACTACCAGAGTCTCCGGTGCTTCCTGTGGCACCTGACACTGGCTGATTGTCACTTAAGGTGAGTACTTGTATATCAGCATTTTTAATTAACCCCAAAGAAGGGGTGACTGTGATTTGAGTGTTTTGTTCAATAGGGGCTGGGTCATCATCGTCGTTGTCTAAACAGCCAGGCAATGACAATAGGGATAATCCAAGCACAAGAAATTGCAATGGTTTGTTGATGTTCATAGCATATGCCTACAAGGTTAACTTAATCTTCGTTGCTATTACATCCAAACAACCAGTCCAATCCTTGTAATTTATTTGATAATACTATTTTCAATAGCACAGTGCTGGCATTAGATACTTATCGTTGAGTTCTTCCGGCTAAGTTGAAAATGCAGGAGCAAATAGCATAATTGAATGTAGACCAAAATTAACGGATTTGTAGGTTTGAAGCACCTAAGTTGCGTATTTTTAGAAATTATTGGGCAAAAGCAAACTCAGTTGAGAAGAGCTTGCTCTTGAAATTAATTATAGGGTGTCAATGCGGTCTACAATAACGTCTCTGGTCTGGAAAAGACACTTATTGTTCGATATAACAAGATTATCAATGTACCTTCCTGATAATACCTTTGTTTCTACATCTGCATTCTTTTCTTTCATAAATAAGATGAAGTTAGAAGCTGCTTTCAATTGACCTTCCGCAGAAACGTAAACATCTCCAGAAGTCAGCAGGTGTACAGATTTATTTTTTGTTCTTGCTGATTCGAATCTGTCGGCGAGTTCTTTGCTACCGTTTAGTTCGATGCCGAACCTTTTTACAGTAAAAGATGCATCCTTGGTAAATAGACTGAGGTACTGAGATGTTGTTCCCTTATCTCTAATCTGTGTGTATTGATACAGGGTGTTTTCACACAGTCTTTTTGTGTTTTCGTCCACACTGGAAGTCGAACTACAACCTGCTAGGAATAGTAGTGGGAGCATTAAATATTTCATTGCAGAACCTTATTTTTCTTATAGCTTCTGGGCGAAGTTTATTTGTGTGTGTGCTTATTCTTTTTCTTTCCAATCACAAACCTAGAGGCGAGCGCGTACACTACGTAGACCAAAATTAGAGAATTTCCGAGCACTAATATATCCTTATCTTCTGTAGACAGCCACAACATTGCAAGTGCTGCTATTGCAATCGTAAAGTGTGTTACCAAGGGGTTAGATTTGCTCTTCTTACTCATTATAGACCTACTTTAAAATTGGAACGTGCATTATAAAATGAAATGGAGTCTTTCACCAGAAGAACGCTCGAGTCACTCGTCTTATACGAACTTATATCTTTTATACGTTTTATTTTAATTTTACGTTTAACGCATTAGTGTCAATAAAATAATATATAGAACATTGACCTAGAATAACCTTTAAAATAATAGGGACGCTAGAATTTCTGCAAATTGCAGGGAAACATTTTTAACTGTTATGGTTAAAGGAACATTACACTCATTACGTAAAGTATTTCGGCTAGATTTGAAAAGGCTAATATTGGTTTTGGCTACATTTGGGGTGGTGTTTACTTCTCTCAACACTCTAATAACTAGTTATCATGTTCATCGTAGTGCATTTATCAAAGATACATTGCATGCGAATCAAGTGTATGCAACAAAGCTAGCACAAGTTACCGAATTGTTTTTGCAATCAGTGAATAGCCAACTTCATGTGAGTGCTTATCACATATCGGTCAAACTCAGCGACTTAACAGAAGTACATAAAGAATTGGAACGGTTACTAGGTCAAACCAATAGCTTTGACTCTTTGGTTGTTGTTGATACTCACGGTAAGATCATCGCTGTTAAACCAGATCTCGACGTGTTAGGCAAATCAATTTCCAATAATCAGCTTGACGTACTCAACACACAGCAGCCTCAGGTTCTTGAACCGTTTGTTTCGCCTGCAGGAAATTTAATGATTAGTCCAACATACCCCATTTTATCAGAAAGCGGCGACTATTTGGGCTTTGTTGCTGGTGGTATTTACTTGCAAGGGGATACAATACTGAATCGACTTCTTGGCCGACATCACTATGAAGACGGTTCTTATATGTATGTTGTTGATAAAAAAGCCCGCTTGCTCTTTCATGTGAACGAACATCGAGTAGGTGAACTGGTTAAAGACAATTTAGCAATAGAGCGAGTTCTAAAAGGCTTTACAGGCGCTTCAGAGATCGTCAATAGTGCTGGTATATCAATGGTAGCAGGCTATGCACCAATTCCCATGACAGGTTGGGGGGTAGTCAGTCAGAGGCCCATGTCTTCTATATTAGATGAATTAGGTGTAACTCATAGAGCTGTTATTTATTCAAGCATACCCGCTACAATTCTCATTTTGGGACTGATATTAATTGCAGGAATACAAATTGCCAAACCACTTGCACATTTAGCTAAGCAGTTGGCAACTTTTGACAAAACGAGTTCTGATACAAGCCAAATAAAGGCATGGTATTATGAAGCTGCAAACCTAAAGCGCACTTTACTGCAAAGCAATCGTTCAATTAAAAAAGTAATCAAGTCATTGGATAATGATAGAAAAACAGACCAGCTTACCTCTTTGCATAATCGTTTGTCACTAGATCTTTGGCTTAAGAACGCAATGCTGTCTAAAGCTGGAATGTCGGTTTTGGCGATAGATATTGACCATTTTAAAAGTATTAATGATGTTCATGGGCATAGAGCTGGTGATGAGGTGCTCAAAGAATTAGCATCGGTTATGCGTGGTAATGCACGGGCAGATGATTTCATATGTCGTGTAGGAGGAGAGGAGTTTTTGGTTTTTTTACCAAAAGTCTCGTTAGGAGAAGCCGTTGATGCAGCAGAGCGTCTTCGAAAGCAAGTGCTTGAACATACAATGCCAAAAGGAATACAAGTTACGGTCTCGATTGGAGTTTCACATTGGTTAAATAATGAGTCATCTATTGAGAGAGCAATAGAGCTTGCCGACCAAGCGTTATATCGAGCTAAGCGCACTGGCCGTAATAAAAGTTGCTGTGTTGAACCTGTTTAATCGTATTTTTAAGGTGATAAGCCGCAAATCATTTACATTCTTTTAGCTTAGGCAATGATCTTTGTCTTAAATGTGGGTAATATGCGCGCCAAACTATAATATTTTTTTGGAGCAGTAAATGGGACGACAGATGAAAGTGCCACACACGCTCGTGCTGTTACTCGGCATGATGGTGGTTGCACTACTTGCTACGTGGGTAGTACCACAAGGCTTTTTTGAGACCAGTATCACAGACAGCGGCCGTAAAATGGTTGTTGCAGGAACTTACCAGTTAGTAGAACAAAAAGAATACCTTACCCCTTGGGATTTACTTACCGCCATTCCAAAAGCATTTGCTCAAGCTCAAGATGTTATTTTCTTTGTACTAATTGTAGGTGGTGTACTGAGTATCGCCCGCGCAACGGGCACTGTTGATGCCCTAATTGGCCGTCTATTAGAAAAGCATGGTACTAAGCCACAGCGTCTAATATTTATGGTGGTATTTTGCTTCGCATTGGCATCTAGTACGATAGGAACGGCTGGAGAATATATTCCATTTGTACTTATTCTTGTAGCCTTGTGTAAAGCGATGAAACTAGATGCAATGACTGCTGTGGGTATGATTGTAGCTGGGTACGGTATAGGTTATGGTGTTTCTGCATTTAATCCGTTCACTGTATTAATCGCTCAGCAAATAGCTGATATTCCAGTTTACTCAGGTATAGAGCTCCGCCTAGCGATCTTTATTCCATTTGTATTGATTGGCTTTCATCATGTTTGGAGCTACGCGAAAAAAGTATCTCAAGACCCGAGTAAATCAATGATGATTGGTGTGCCTTGTCCTCTAGAAGGCCAAGCCAAGCCAAGCTACCCAAAGCTAAACAAACGTCACCAAACGATTTTATTCAGTTTTATCATCACGCTGTGTGTCGCAGTATGGGGTATCGCAACTAAAGGCTGGTACCTATATGAGTTAGGCGGCCTATTTGTGGCGTGGGGTGTAGTAATTGCAATCTTAGGAAAGTTATCGGCTGATGAAACAGCCGAGCGTTTTATCGAAGGTGTTTCAGAGCTTGTGACCACAGCGGTTCTAATTGGTGTTGCTAGGGGTATTGCTTTGATTCTAGAAGATGGTCAGATTCTCCACACACTTGTATATGGTATGTCGTCTCCATTGTCACATGTAGCCGCTGAAATTTCGGCTGTTGGTATGTTGGTAATCCAAACTTTCCTAAATACCTTCATTCCATCAGGTTCTGGCCAAGCATATGTAACTATGCCACTGATGGTGCCTGTTGGTGATCTTGTGGGTGTACCACGCCAAGTAGCAGTTCTTGCTTATCAATTTGGTGATGGATTCTCTAACATGATCATCCCGACTAATGCAGTGTTGATGGGTATTTTAGGTATGGCTGGTGTGCCTTACACCCATTGGTTCCGTTTCTGTCTACCTTTAATTGGTAAATTATTGCTCGCTGCATCTATTGTTTTAGTACTTGCAGTAAGCTTTGGATACGGTCTAGATGTGCAGCCTATTATTGAGTAAATAGCAACTCATCTTAATTGAAAGGGCCGTCTTAAAGACGGCTTTTTTATATAAATCAATTCCATGTTGTCTTCTCTCCAACCTCAATATTGATGTAAATATCAAAATAAAAATCACTATAATAGATAGCTTACTCAAAGATCTTTAATTTATATATTTGCTATTACTTATTGATATTTTATTGATCTACCTTCATATTTATATTCGGCAATAAAACTAATATTGCAATTTGTATTATTTCCCGTTCATAGTAATAACTATAATTATTAAAAGATTGTTAAACGATGAAGCTATCATTCAGTACTTTTTATAATTTACCAAGTAGCGAAGCTCGTTACGAATTGGCGCTGAACTTGATATACGAAAAGTTTCAGCCAGCTCATTGTTTAATAGGTAAGTTTATTGACTCAGATACACGAGTTAAGACGGTCGCTTATGCCGTTGATGGCGTGAAATCCAACTATATCATCTATGATTTAGAGGGAACGCCGTGTAAAGACGCCAAAGATAGCCAGAGTGTGTGTTCCATCAGCTGCAACTTGCAACAAATGTATGCTGAGGATGAAATCCTTAAAATATTTGATATTGATGGCTACCTAGGTGTTACTCTGAGAGCTCTAGACCATAAGCCAATTGGCATTATGGTCTGCCTGTTCGATGAACAAATAGAAATTTCGAGCGACGACAAACACTGGTTTAGAGAATTGAGCTTACTCGTAGGAGCTGAGCTCAATCACAATTTGGAACTAGCCGCGCAGGAAATTTTGGTTAAGCAATTAGCCAAAGGAGAACGCATCGCAAGGCTCAGTTCGTGGTCATGGAATATCAGTAGAAATACGCATATTTTTAGCCAAGAGATGAGAACACTCATCAATTACCCTTGTGAAGAAGAGTTAGGCTTTGAGCAGTTTTGTGATTGCCTAATTGGCAAAGACCAAAAAGCACTGCGCATTCTTATGCAAAAGTTGCGTACTGGACAGCTAGATCAAGTAGATATCAATGTATCTCACAAAGATCGAAATCAGTTTAAAGGGTTGTTTAGGGTAATTGGTCGCGTTGAGCGCTCGGAAGAACAAGAAGATGAGCGCGTATTTAGTGCTACGATCCAAGATATAACCTACATCTATTCGCTTAACCGACAGCTTGAGCTTACCAATGTTGTATTTGAACATGCCACTGAAGCAATTATGATCACAGATCATGAAAACAGGGTAGTCATGGTAAATCGCGCTTTTGAGCGTTTGACCGGTTATTCAGATACTGAGCTGCTTGGTCGCAACCCATCGGTTTTATCATCAGGGCAACATGATCCTGAGTTTTATAAGAAAATGTGGGCCACGCTCTCGTCACAGAACACATGGAAAGGAGAGATATATAATCGTCGGAAAAACGGTCAAATCTTTCCCGAAGAGCTTACATTAAATATTGTTCGCGATGATCAAGGCGACGTACTTAATTATGTGGCAATTTTTAGGGATATTACAGAATGGAAGCGAAATGAGGCGCAACTAACATTTTACGCTAACCATGAACCCCTAACTGCACTACTTAATCGCAGATATTTTATGGACGTGGTTGAGCAAAAAATATCTGCAAGTCGTAGCTGCTCTCACCCATGTTCATTATTGTTTATCGGACTCGACCATTTTAAAGAAGTCAACGACATTTATGGGCCTGAAATTGGTGATAAGGTGCTGGTATCAGTGGCAAAAAGGCTAAAAAATGGGTTGCGGAAGCAAGATACAATTTCGCGATATGGCGGAGACGAATTTGCAATATTACTAGATAATACCAATGAAGATAGTGCGTTACTCATCGCTAATAAGCTAAGTGATAAATTAAGACAGCCATATGTGTTTAACGAATTAACAATCGAGTTAAGCGCCAGCACTGGGGTTGCGCAATTGGACTACAAACACCGTGTTACGGCGGCCAAGTTTATTAGAAATGCAGCGCACGCGCTTGAAAGCGCTAAGAGAAACAACCGCGGTAATGTAGCGCTTCACAATCAAGATATTCAAAATGCCCATTTAAACAAAATTGCACTTAGGGATAAGCTGCGTGCGGCCATTAAACAAAAGCTTTTAAATGTTTATTATCAGCCAATTATTGAACAAAATAGTGGCCGTATAGTTAAGTTTGAGGCTTTGGTGCGTTGGTTTGATGATCAGCAAGGTATGATCTCTCCGGGCGCATTTATTCCTATTGCTGAAGAGTTTGGTTTTATACATCAGATTGGTCAGTTCGTTTTAGAGAGAGCTTGTTTAGATTTACGTCATATGCACGATTTAGGCTTTACTGATGTGAGTGTGTCGGTGAATCGCTCTGTTAACGAATTTAAAGTGAGTAACAATCAATTTGATTTGATCTCTAAAGCGGTTGAGCAAGCTGGAGTTCCGTACGAAAGCTTAACTGTTGAGGTAACTGAATCCATGGCAACTAATCGTTATACATGGGAGCTATTAAAAGACTTACGCGATAAAGGGGTAGAAATAGCTTTAGATGACTTTTGCACTGGTTACTCATCTCTAAGTCATATAATCGACAACCAGGTAGACTATCTCAAAATAGATAAATCGTTTGTTGATAGCTTGATGCAAGATAAGAACAAGCAAATTATGATTTCATGTTTGGTTAGTATGGCACAACAGTTAGGGATCAAAGTTATTGCAGAAGGTGTAGAGTCGCAAGTTCAGTTGCAAATGTTGGCAGAATTGGGGTGTGACCATATTCAAGGTTACTACTACAGTCCAGCTAGACCTTTGAACGCATGTATAAAACTGCTAGAGGAGTTTAACGCACGAGGCGAAAGTACAATTTTAGCTGAAATTAAACAACGCTATTAAGTCTCTATTTGAAAAAGCCGCAGTGGATGGTGGCTTTTTCCCCCAATGTTTCTTTTTCATGACTTCAAAAATCTAAATGAAGGTTTGAGGTGAATCATACAAAAATAATATCGCCTTGATCCGGCAAAAAACTCTTTAAATATTCAGGTAAAAAAGCCACCGGAAGGTGGCTTACACTTTATAAATGCGGTTTTAATATTTCGTAAAAGGCTTCTATATGGTCATCTCGATCATTGAGCGCAGGAATGTAGTCGTAGCGTTTACCTCCAGCTTCAATGAAGTACTCTTTGTTCTCTTCCTCTAACTCTTCGAGTGTTTCCAAACAGTCAGCGCTGAAAGCTGGGCTCAAAATCGCCACATGTTCAGTGCCATCTTTTGCAAGCTCTTTTAAAGTGAAATCTGTATATGGTTTTAGCCATTCAGCTTTGCCAAATCGGCTCTGAAAAGTAGTAAGCACTTTCTCTTTGTCCAAACCTAACCTTGAGACCACCGCATTAGTTGTTAAGTGGCAAAAGCAGTGATAAGGGTCGCCATTTAACAAAAATTGTTTTGGCGTGCCGTGGTAAGAAAACAAGATCTTATCCGGCATAGGGTTGTTTTCAAGGTAGTCGCTTACCGAGTTTGACAATGACTCAATGTATTTTGGTTGATCGTGATAACCATTTAGAAAATGAAGTTGTGGTACCCAGCGCCATTTGGTTAAAACTCGTGATACTGCGTCAAATGTTGAGCCTGTGGTTGCGCTTGAATATTGAGGGTACAGGGGAAGGACAACAATGTTTGTGATCCCTTTTTCGCGTAATTGTTCTAAGCCAGATTCAATAGAAGGGTTGCCATAACGCATAGCCATCACAATCTCGACATTTTCATGACCTTTTTTTTCAATTAGCTTTTGTAATTTATCACATTGCTTTTTAGTGATGTTAATAAGGGGAGAGCCATCTTCGGTCCATATACTCTTATATGCTTGCGCTGATTTGCTTGGCCTTACTCTTAAAATTATTCCATGGAGTATAATCATCCATAGCACTCTTGGGATCTCGACGATTCTAGGATCGGATAAAAACTCTCGTAGATATATTCTTAGCGCGGGTGTTGTCGCATCATCAGGACTTCCCAAATTTGTAACCAAAACTCCAACTTTATTGTTGAATCGATTTTCATGTGGGTTATCTGTAATTGCTGAAAATCTGGACACTTAGCGCTCCTTGGTGGCTTTTTATAACGTAGATATTTTACATCAAACAGAATACGTGAAAAATCTATTTTTAGATCTGATTTCGAACATAAATTACTTAAATAGATGGAAAACACGTAAAATCTAAGTAATTTGGTTGAAATTGGTTGCCTAATTGTCACATAAGACGTATGTTGCGTAGTCCAGCGTCGAGTTTTAATATAATTTGCAGAGAGTTTTAAGTTAAATGCGAGTTAATCAACCAGTTACAAATCGTGAACAACGGTTTGCAAAACAAGATAAACTCATTTCAGTTACCGATCTTAGAGGTATTATTACCGACTGTAATGAGCATTTTATTAATGTTAGTGGCTACTCAAAAGAAGAATTAATAGGCCAACCGCACAACCTTGTGCGACATCCCGACATGCCTGAGTTGGCATTTAAAACCATGTGGTCGCAGCTAAAAGCTGGCAAACCTTGGATGGGAATGGTTAAAAACCGTTGTAAAAATGGCGACTTTTATTGGGTTAATGCTTATGTTACTCCAATGACCGAGAATGGCCATGTAGTCGGTTATGAGTCAGTTAGAACATGTCCTAACCGTGAAGATGTGGAAAGGGCAGATGCTCTATATAAAACAGTCCGAACTGGCGGTAAACCAAAACTTGAACTTCCCAAATTAAGAACTGTATGGCCTCTTGCTGCATTTGCGACTGCATTAGGTTTGTTTTTAACTGGCTACGAAACCGGCGCTTTTTCGTGGTTAATGGTCAATAGCATGGCTATTTTTGGTTATAACCGCTATCGAGACAATGAACAGCTAGACCGAATAAATCAGGTATTAAAGCACAGTTTCTGCGATGATGTTTCTCAAAAAGTTTATTCTCCTTGGCAAGGCAAAATGGCAGAGTTACACGTGAAATTACTTAGTGAACATGCGCATTTGGACACGGTGATAACTAGAATAGAGCACGCCTCAAAGCAAGTAACTGGCGGTGCTGAACAAACTACTCAAATGAGCCGCTCGACCACAGAACAATTGACACAACAGCAACAGGAAACGGAGCTTGTTGCAACTGCTATGAATGAAATGGCAACGACGATTCAAGAAGTATCTCAGAATGTTCAATCAACGTCTTCTGACGCAACTGATGCTTTAGCGCTTGCTAAAGAAGGAGCTAAAAGCTCTGAAGAGACAAAAGCTTCAATTGCGAATTTGGGCGCGACAGTTGTAGATATTAAAGATTCTGTATTGGGCGTGGCTAGACAGACAAACAAAATAGCAGATGCTGCGCAAATCATTGAGCAGATAGCGGAACAGACCAACTTGTTAGCCCTTAATGCTGCAATTGAAGCTGCTCGAGCTGGTGAGCAGGGTCGAGGGTTTGCTGTTGTAGCAGATGAAGTTAGGCACCTTGCTCAAAGAACACAAGAATCGACAAAGGAAATTCATGCGATTATTGATGAGTTAACACAAAGTACGCAAGAATCAGAAGTTATTGCTCAGCGTGGTGAAGCTGAATCTCAAGTTGGTATTGAGAAACTGAATGAATCTACACAGAAAATTGAGCATATATACACACTTATTGAAACTATGAGCGTCAATAGCATGCAAATTGCAGCTGCTGTAGAAGAACAAGCGACCGTTTCTGAAGATATTAATAAACAGGTTGTGAACATTGCGGCGCTTGCAAATACAAGCGTGAACAGCTCTCAGGAGAGCCAAATGATCAGTGAAGAACTTACCCGAGTTGCAAAAGATATGCACGAGTTAGTTGTTCGATTCAAAAGATAATCGAGACAGGGCCTACGGGCCCTTCTCATAATAGCTATAAAGAACACATCATACAGTGGTTATGCCTTTTAACACTTAGCTTTATCAACTAATTCCAGTCTACTTTTATCGCTGCATTACAAAGTTAGGGGAGTTAGAGTTTTCGTTTTAACCCTGACTTAGCTCGCTCTTTTACATTGGTTTGAATGTATATCTGGTCAGTTGTGGCTATTTTCGAGTGACCCAAATCTTCCGATAAGTGTTTTAGCGGCCTAGTTTGAGCATCATGTGTCGCGCCTGTATGTCTGAGCCAGTGGCTGGTTGCAGCCTCCAAACTTTCAGACTCTTCACTGAATCCATCTTGCTTAAGTTTTGCAATAGCCAAATCAAAACTCTCTTGAACTATGCGCCTTAACTGACGTACATTCATTCCGCCTTGTCCGCGCAGCTTGTGAATGATTGGGTGAGGTTCATCTACTCTAGGTAGTGGGGTCAATCCGCGAGATGATCTGTAGCGTTTGAGATAATCCACAAAGTCATCACTTAATGTTACATCTCTCAACTTATTGCCTTTACCCATGATTCGTAAAAACCAAAAGCCATCTTGGTCTTGCCAAAAATGGCTCATCACAGGGGACCATTGAGGTCGCTCAGAAAGCTCAGAAATTCGCAAGTATAAGCCTTTTAAACATGCTAACGTAAACAAATTACGTTCTAGCTTAGGCTGCTCTTCGCAAAGGTCTTTAGTAACGCCAAACACATACTCCCATTGCAAGTCACTGAGAGTATCTGGCATTTTTATTTGGGATTGTACAACTAAGTAAGGACAATTTTTTTTGACTACAGGCACAAAATTCGCAAAAGACTTTTCTTCTAAAATAGCAAATTTATAAAAGACATTGAGTGCCGTAAACATTGAAGCAAGCGTTTGTTGGCTAACGCCATTTTCTTTGTAGACAAACGGTCGCCAATTTGGATTCACTTGGCGTATACCTTTGTCATTTTTAAATCGCCATTGCACAGAGTTTGCGAGCCAGGCTTTGTCAGGTTCAACTACAAATTCGACATAGGCTTCTATATCATCGCGTTTTAATTCAAATACTGACTTTTCTTGGATGAGCCAACTCCACAAATGGAATCTTTCAATCTCATTTCTAAAGCGATTAAAAGTGGCCTCTGATTTACGTCCATAAACGTATAAAAATTGATATAAAAACTTGAGCTCTTCTAAACACACGCCACTTGCTAGTCGGTTACTATTCAAAAACTCGTTCATCGCTGGATATTCGCTATGCAAAGTATCGTCGTCTAAATGAGCAATGAGATACCTAAGCTGTTTTAAAGTGTCGACTAACGGCGTCATATTCTGTCTGTCTAGCGCAATAGTGGTGACAAATTATATGTATATTTATTCAGTATTGTCTAGCACAGTTTGTACCTGAGTATTTGATTGATTATATAGGCGAGTAGATTGCCAGCAAAGAAGCGATCCAAAAGTTACAGATATAACACCAATCCAAAAACCCGATGTGAGTTCGACATTTAGAATAACAGCGGCAAGAATGCCAGAAAAAACTGGCGTGAAATAAGAAATGGCTGCGAGTATTATCATATTACCGCTGATAATGGCCTTGTTCCATAAACCGTAGCCTAGGGCCATACCTCCACCTGCTAAAAGCAAAATAAAAACGCTCTTAAAGGAAAAGTTATATGTAAACCCAGCGTTTAAAAGATACCATTTGCTCCAGAGTGTCAGGGCTGTAAAAATAAAAAATAATGTGACCGCATTTTGCCCTCCAGACAACGACTTTGTTACATTACAGTAGACAGCCCAAATAATTGCCCCGAAAAAAGCCAATACAAAAGCGATAGGGTTACTACTAACATTAGCAACCACGCCATTAAATAAAGTGGTTATATTGTCAGATACAACAAAGCATATGCCGATAAAAGCTAAAAGACATCCAGGAACAAGCAACATAAGATTCGCTTTGTTTTGTTTGGAAATGATTGCGCCTAATACCGTAAACGCTGGCCAAAGATAATTAACGATGAGCACTTGAGTTGATTGTTCCCTAGAGTTTGAAAACCCAAGAGAAAGCGACAAGCAAAGCTCATATGAAACAAATAACGCACCGCCTATTAGGATATATTTCTTTGGAAGTTTGTTGATTGTGGGAATGCCTAAAAATGAAACTAGAAATATCGCGGAGTAGGTATAAACGAGCGCAGCACCACCGATAGCACCAAAATCTTCACTAACAATACGTACCAAGTGCAGCACGGCGCTCCAAATGAGTACTGCGACAATTCCATAAATTGTACATCTGTATTGGCTAGGCAATTTTAGGCTCCGCTAAAAAATTGGCAATTATATAGCCTTTATGCGGAGAAGTATCGCGCTCATTTGAAAAAAAGCATAAATTATATGATTTTCTTATAAGGTTAGGATTCTTTGTTAAACATTCTGATATATCGAAAGTGTCAGTTAAAATGAGGGGAGTTTAATTCCCCCTCAAGTTTAAGTTACGTTTATCTAGCCATATTCCATTTGTTCAATTCGTCTTCTGTCATATAGTGAATATCATCAAATGGTGCGGCATCTATGGTGTAAAAATAAAACTCACTTGGCGTTGTATGGTTAATATGTTTGTAAAACTCAATATACATTTCATGCTCAGGATGGTTTCTTGGCAATTCTGACGCAGATTTGTAGTTACCTTCGGAATCTTGATAACCCCATGCATGTACGCCCAGTTTGGCACCCGCTGCAACCTGTCTCTTTACTCCTGCAAGAAAGAAATCAACGCCGCCAGAAGCAATATCGCTATTAGAGCGTAGTGCAGTAGTCAAGCCCGAGTCATATATCAGACGAGCAGCTTCTAAATTGGAAATATCATCCATAGAGCCCGGAACTTGATTCAGAATAATAGTGTTGACTTGAGGGTGCTCACTCAAGAGTTGGTTTACCGTTTTGACAATATTTGACCCGATGACACCATTCATCTCAGCCGACTCCCCGTTAATAATTAGGCAGGCTTGTTCATCGTTGTCAGCCGCTGCGCGACACGCATTTACGCTTTTTGCGCCGATAACCATTTGCACACTGGACGTATTTAACTCGACAGGTAAAGGAGACCAACGAGGTTCGTAAACATTTAGGCCATTTAAGACTACTCCTTGGTTGTCTGCAGATTCGGATGCTCTGGCCAATCCAGCTTTACGGTTTTCATCACCAACCTCAAAGATCATAAAGTCACCATCAGGTGACAAGGCTGGTGCGGCGGTTTCTTCGTTAATCTCTGTCACTACCCATTGGCGTATGCTTTTAGTCTCAAAATCATAATATGACATATCTAAAAAGCTAATTCGTTCGCCGTCAAAATCCCATATCGGTTGATCTTTGTTTTCAACTAAAAGAGTTTTTTCGCTACCATCAGCGCGTATGGTATAAACATTGGTATATGAAACATCGTCTTCGTCATAACGCCAAGTCTGTGTATAGGCTAATATGGGTTCTTTGCCATCCGTTGGTAAAGTAGGGCGCCAATTAATCTCTTCATACCAGAATTGATCAGTAGCGGGTGAAGATACAAGCACATTCATATCTGCTAGGCTTAAGGTTTCGCCGCTGTTCCAGATCTCTTCTGCAATAGCCATTTCAACTATATATAAATCAGTATTAAATTGAGTAAGGTTCTCGTTGTTGTCACCAATATTTGAATTACCGGACATCACTGATATCGCCAAATACTGATCGTCCGGTGATACCCCTAAAGATCGCACGTCCTGACCAAAGTTAGTCAGTTTTGTCAGTTGATTAGTTTCTACATTTACTCTAAAACCTTCCCATGCACTTTGTTCATCGCCTTTGGCACTCGCAAAGTATACGTATTGCGCGTTCGGGCTCCACGAAACGTATCCTGCGACTGGGTTTGCATTGGCTAAAAGCCGCATTTCTGTGCCATCTGGAGACATCATGTACACATTGCTTGTGTCTGTATATGCGATTTTATAGTGGGGGTTTTCGGCTACGACTGATTGTAAGATTTCATGACTTGAGTCAACATTTTCTGAAGCCTCAACACCTTCAATTTTAATTTCAAATCCTTTGTATTGGCCAATAGGTAGTATCTTGGCTAATTGATAGGTGTCGTTGGTTAATATGTTAAAGATTTTTGCATCTTTGTCTTTTACTTTGTTGCGAGTATTTAATTTCCATTCATTTTGGATTTCCTCGAGACGGCTTGCTTGAGCACCTAGAATTGATGTGAGCCCCCAATAGGTATATTCTGTAACCATACAACTATAGTCACATGTTTGATCGTCGTAGGTATACCAAGCACCTTCAGGGTAGCGATTTGGAATGACCTCAAAATGGCCACCTCGTGCAATATCCATCGCATCAGCAATAGCTGTTCCTGCGCGCTCCCCAAATATTTCAGGGTACACTTTAGAATAGCCTACATGTGTAATCAGGTGCAAAACCTCTTCTAATGTTGCATCAAATCTACCCCCTTGATTTCCAGGAATGGTTTCATCTCCAAACAATGGTTGGTAAGCATCTAGCTGTTCGAGGTCTTTAGCCGCTTCTTCAAACGCTGATTCAGTTGGTGCCATGAGCAATGTTGCGCCTGAACTGACCATTTGGTCTACTACAAATTGGTTGTCTGGTATTCCATTTCCATCGTTATCTAAATACTCAGCCATTACATTTGCTGCATGAAGTACTTTTTCCATTTTTGTAGAAGATGTTGCTCTAATACTGACCCCAAATACATCCACTGTAATCGGGAAAGCGGAACTGAGTGGTGTTGTGGTTGGTTGAGTTGGGGCGGTTGGGGTTGGCGTCACTTTTGTCGTTGTTGTAGGTGAAGCAGGGGAGCCACCCCCACATGCACTTAATAAGCTAGAAATTGTTAAAACTAGACACGGAATTTTTTTATCTTTGAGCATGGTGTTCGCTCCTCTAAGCATTAAAAGGTAATCATCTTGTTGATGATCATCTTCACCTATTCCAACGCATTAGAGGGTAAGGCAATGTACCGCCATGTCATGTTTTGTAAGCAATTATATTGCTGGTTTTACTGAATAAGTGAATTGCTGTTGATTGCCAATCAGTCTTCGTGTGGCAATAGAATTGTCACTTTTAGACCAGAGCACGTTTTATTGTTCTCTAATTGAACGTGACCACCTAAACGCTTTACTACTGAGTTGACTATAGCCAGTCCAAGCCCAAAACCGCCAGTTACTTTGTTCCTACTATAATCAAGGCGAGAAAAAGGCATCATCACATAATCGAGATGTTCGCTTTTTATACCTGGACCGTCATCTGTCACTGTTAATTCAACTGTATTAGCTTGTCGAGTTAACGAAACTAAAACTGCTGAATTTGTATATCTAGATGCATTGGACACTATGTTGTCTATGATTAGTTCAAAGTACAAAGGGAGCCCTTTTAACTTGATATCTGACTCTATAGCGATTTCAAAGTCAATATTCGGGTTGTGCTCCACAAAAAAATCGACTCTTGCACCGATGGTATTTGATATATCGCATTTTTCAAATACCGCTTCACTGTCAACATTTGAAACTTTCGCTAAAGTTAAAATGTTGAGGGATAAGCTCTCCAGTTCGCCAGCATATCGCTTTAATTTTGCATAGGTCACATCATTATTTAAAAAGGTGTGCTGTCTAGCTAGTATTTCGATTGATAACGACAAGCCATTTAACGGATTTCTGATTTCATGAGACATGGCATAGGACATTACTTTTTGCTCTTCGATCATGTTTTCTATGTCTTCAGCCATTTTGTTCATAGTTAATGACAAGGAGTAAAGTGGTTCAGGCGATTTGGCGCTGATGCGTGAGCTTAAGTTTCCCTCTCGCCAGTCTATACTAGCTTGCTCTATGGGCTTGAGCATGCGTTTGAGCCATGCAAGTAGAATCAGTAAAACAATCGCAATAGTCACGACAAAACTAAAGACGAAAGTTAATTGAAACTGTTCGTTCAGCGCATCCTCCTCTGCAATAAATAAGACTTCTTTTTTTTGGAAATCACTTAACTGGCTAAACTCCTGTTCAAAGTCAATTTCTCTGATAATTAAGAGCCTATCTTTTATAATGTCTTCGTGTGCAGAAATATAGATATCCCGTTGGGGGTCATGATAAATTGCAATGCCTTCAATATTGTCTATGTAGTCAATAGAGTTTAAAAATAGCTTTGCTTGCTGTCCATCAAGTACTTTTGATTTAAGGCCATGCGATTCTATTTGTTGAGACTGAATGGTCTTATGTTCGAATCTGGAGACAACTTGTTTTACATCCAAAATAAAGGCTTTAATAGCGTAATCTTCTGCAATGTGAGAAAAATACGTAATTGTGAGCATTGAAACAAAGACAATTGAGCACATAATGCCAAAATAAAAGTGCCAAAATATATGTATACGCTTTTTCAATTTATGCCCCATTAAGTGAAACTAAAGGTAGCTTAATCCTAAATCTAATTGAGTAAATTAAGGCTTTGTAAGGGTTTGTATTGTCGTGTAACTCATGACTTAGAAAGCATGTATCCTTTATTGCGTACCGTAACAATGATCGAATCTCCAATAGGAGTGTTCGATAGTTTCTTTCTCAAGCCTGAAATACGCATATCAATGGAACGGTCATATGCATCGCTTTCTATACCGCGTGATACTCGAGAACACTCATCTCTAGAAACGGCAGTTCCAGCACTTTGAGCTAGTAATAGTAAGATATCAAATTCTGCGGTAGTCAGGTTTAATGCTTCTCCTGAAGCAAGTTGCACAGTACGTTTTGTCGGGTAAATATGCAGGCCACTAATGACTAAATGTTCTGCAGATGTTTGTTCTATTGGTGTTAATCTGCGAAAAATAGACTCAACCCTAGCAATCAAAACATGGGGTTTCAGTGGTTTTAACACGTAATCGTCTGCACCTGCTTTTAGTAAAGCGACTTCAGAGATTTCGTTGTCCTGGCCTGTTAAAACTAATACAGCTCCTGTATAAAAGGCTCTGATTTCTTTACATATTTGAAGCCCCGATTTGCCAGGTAACATTAAATCTAGCAAGACTAACTCTGGGTTTAAAGCTTGCACCATTTCGATTGCCTTGTCGCCGTCTGAACAAATGGCGCATCGATAACCTTCTGATTCAAACAACATAGATGTCAATTCTGCCATTTCTTTATCATCTTCAACTATCAAAATGGACTTAGTCATAGTTACCTCTAAAATTTCATGATGTTGGGTGAACGGGATAAGACCTTTGTATGGCATGATAGTTCAAATGATAAAAGAAAGCAGCATTTGACATGAGCCAGTTCTATTTCGCGAAGTTATATCTTTGTGGTACTTTACAAAAGCACATAATCTGAATACTCCATGGGTTTTGAGGTGTCCGTATGGTTAACAAACTTGGGCTTGGGGGCAGTTGCTACTGGTGCACAGAAGCAATATTTAGTTCTTTAAAGGGAGTGTATCATGTTACACAAGGGTGGGTTAGTAGTTATCAAGATCAAAACTGGTTTTCAGAGGGGATCATTTTAGAATTTGATAGTTCATTAATCTCTTTATGTGAACTTATTGAAATTCATCTTCATACACACAGTGCTACTTCAAATCACAGCCGCAGAAATAAATATCGTAGCGCAATTTATTGTTTTGATGACGTGCAAAGAGAGTCTGCAATTGAGTGTTTAAATAAACTACAGAAAAGTTTTGACAAACAGGTTATTACTCAGGCAATCATGTTCAATGAATTTAATGCATCACCCGAGCATTATCAAAACTACTTTTATACAGATCCTAATAGACCATTTTGTAAGAACGTCATCACACCAAAGTTAAAATCATTACTCTATAAATTTGGAGATAAAGTAGTGGAGGAGCAAGTTATTAAAGCAACTGGTATCTGATTATGACAGGTGTTTCATTTTGAGTAATACTTCTGAATTTTATCTCCAAGTTGCAAATCATTCTATTTAATGAAATGAATAAATATATAAACTCGAAAATTTCTCTATAACCATTCTTTTTAAAAGATTGATGTGTTCAATGCTTATACATTTAAGAATTGGTTATTGAATTATGTTAAATTCCGCTCTTGTAAACTTTCGTTAAAGCCCAGCTCACAAAAAGCGGGGCTAAGAGGCATGCTAATTTCTAACCATGGTTTTCATGGAAATGGTCACCGTGTTGATGATGCCAATGTCCGTCATGATTGTACTCAACTCGTCCATGTTCAACACGCTGCTTGTGACCACAGTCTAATCCATGGCCATGTTTATGCTTGTTGTGAACCTTAACTTTTGCTTCATGTGTATCGCCAGCATGACTATGGTGATCGTGTCCGTTATGGTTATAGTCGAAATGGTCTTTGTGCCATTCTGCTGCGTGACCACAATTATAACCATGACTATGAGCATGTTCGTCATGAGACTTATGTTCAGAGGCTATGGCTGAACACGTAACACCAATTGATAGTGCGAATATAATTTCCTTCATAGAGATTTCCTGATTGTGAGTAATCGACAAAACTATAGTCAAAGCTCTTTTTTATACAACTCATGAGCTTAATTGCGATATTTACAAGGTAATTAATGGTTTACAGCGCAATACAGTTTTTTGTCGCTAAGAGCGGAATCATTGACCTTGATCTTAATTTCACTGCTAATATTTTATATTGTTAGTGGAGGCTTTTAAGGAATAAAATGAATGCGCAGTGAGTTTGGAGCAGAGCAAAGCAAGCTAAAGTTGAACTTTTTGTTAGTTATCTTAACAGGAGCAAGCTTAACTTTGGTTTCATGGTTTTTTTATCATCAAGTTGAAAAACAATGGAATTTTTACTCCACAAACATTAAAAAGGTGTACTTGTTACACGACGATTTGGTACAGCACTTGGGTTATGGCGGCTTTATTCATGATTTTAAAAACCTAGTGCTTAGAAAAGATGCAAACCGTTATGAGCCAAAGCTAAGGAAATCCCTTGCGGAAATCCATGAAATATTATTTCAGTTAGAGTCTTATGAGCAGTACAGTGATGAATCTATTACAACTATAAAAAGTGTTATCAATGAATACGAGATAAACCTAGAAACTGCGCTGTCGCTAATCAAAAACAATGCCTCAAGTGAAGAAATTGATAGCTCTGTAAAAGTAGATGATTCGCAAGCATTACGCGCGTTGGCAAAGTTTCATGTTGGAAGCGAACTCAGACTAAATGAAGAAAGAGCAATTGTCGATCGCAATTTTCTTATTGCAAACACCATACATTTTGCGAGTGTTCTAGTATTTATTGGTGTTCTAATTTTGTATTTTTACAAGCTCAATACATCTATTCGAAAAGAGCACCAGTTAACGCTAAAAGCACTCGAAGGGTCACGTGTTAAGTCAGAGTTTTTAGCCAATATGAGTCACGAAATTAGAACGCCATTAAATGGCGTAATGGGGTCTCTACAAGTTCTTCAGTCTAACTTAACAAAACCAAGTAATTTAGATACAGCTGCCACAGCCTTATTTTCGTGTCGTAGCTTATTAAAAATTATCAATGACATCCTAGACTTCTCAAAAATTGAAGCGGATGAAATGTCTATTGAGCAAATAGACTTTTCATTGTTCAAAATAGTAGAGTCAGTTCAACATGATTTTCGTTCAGATATCGAAGATAAATCTATTTATTTAAAAATAAATATCGAAGCAAGCGTAACAGAAGGTTGGGAAGGAGATCCTGTGAGGCTTCGCCAGATATTGCTTAACCTTGTTTCCAATGCTGTCAAATTCACTGATACAGGGGGTGTAACACTGAATGTCTCTAAGACTGGTGTTAACGACTTACAAGGTCTTGTGTTTGAGGTGGTGGATACAGGTATTGGTATGTCTGAGCAAGCACAATCTCGACTATTCGAACGATTCATACAAGCAGACAATTCTATTACGAGAAAGTTTGGAGGCACGGGTTTAGGGCTGGCAATCACTCAAAAGCTGATTAAATTGATGAATGGAGTAATTGAAGTAAAAAGCATGGAAGGACAAGGAAGTACGTTTTATGTTTTTTTACCTATGGAAGCGTCTTCAGTGAAAAGCTTTGATATGCAACCGGGCCAAGCGTCAAATCCTAACCTTAGTAAAATCAGTATTTTGGTTGCCGAGGATGATAAAATAAACACCAAAGTGATTGATGCGATTCTTTCGAAAACAAGTGCAGAGTTGTTTTTCGCTTCTAATGGAGTAGAAGCCGTAGATTTATATAGGAAAAAATCGCCAGACCTAATTTTAATGGATATTCAAATGCCTGAAATGGGCGGGGTAGAGGCCTGTGAGTTGATAAGGCTGCAGGATAATGAGATTCCTATTGTTGCCCTAACAGCTAATGTTTTAAAAGAGGATATTGAAAAGTATCACAAAGCTGGGTTTACATTCCATGTAGGAAAACCAATCGACAAAAATATTTTATATACAACAATTGTAAAGTGTTTACATAAACAAATTGAAGCTTTAAATGACCAACTCTAGTGTATTGCGTAGCAACCAACAGGCGAAGTCTTTAAGCAGCTCTTTTTCAGCATACACAACTTAAGGTAATTTAGTTTTTTAGGTTGTCACTTTGCTACTTTTATTGCTAAACCTACATTTATAAGTTAAAGCTTCACACAACAAATAACTGGAGGGAACCGACAATGGCAATTAAAGCTTCCACAACTGCACAAGACGCATACATTGAACTTTTTGATGTGAGCCTTCCCGAAATGGACCATAACCTGGCACATGAATTATTAGTTTCAAAGCTTAATGGAGTCGCGTTAAATCTTTGGTCAGTTCCCACTGAAAAGCATTGCATTCGTGATACCTTAGTGTTTGAGGTGTCCAAGGCTCTGATGGAAACTAAAAAGTATTTTCGTTCTTTGGAGTCCAATGCACCAAGAGATCATGAAGCTGAAGGCAAGTTAGTTATGCTGTGGGGGTTGGCTGCAATACCAATAAAATATATGGACTCTGATTTAGCCATTTTACTAACTGAAAGGGCTGAAAGCTGGCTACACCCAGAAGGGTGGACAAATGAGGAAATTATTGAGTTTGGTAATAAACTCCAAATAGTGTCTAGGACATTTATGCGGTTATCCTTCCCAGTATCTGTGTGGCATTAAGTTTTAAAAATAGCGCTTTATAGCCCGTTTGAAATGCTTATGTTCTAAGCTAACTTTAAGGAAGGTTTATAAAAGAAGGAATATTTGCATGTCATGCTCACAGTCACACAAACATTCTGGTCATGTACATGGCCCCAATTGCGGACACACTGCCGTACGACATAAAGGCCATATTGACTATTTGGTCGATGGCAAATTACACCATCCACATGGTGATCATTGCGATGAACATATATTTGAGGTATCTGACTCAAATCCACAACAGTGCAATAAAGCACATTTAGGAAATGGACATGTTCATGGTCCAGGCTGCGGTCATGAGGCAATTCAGCATGGCGATCATATAGATTATATTGTTGATGGAAGGCTAGAACACCAACACGGTAACCATTGTGATGATCATGGACCTATAGAGCTTGTATAGCTAATCGTTAGCCCAGGTTAAGGGTGAGAATTTAAGGGCTTTTCTTTCCTGGGCTTGAACGATTCACTTATTCACCAAATAAGCTTTTGTATACTGTGCGTACTATCTTGTTTTGTTTAGCAATATGCTTGGTTAAGTATATTGCGCATTGTGTTAAAACAACTGAAAACAACAGTGCACTAACCTCAAGTATGTTAAAGGGTGAAAATGCCATTACGAGTGCTGTATTTAACCATGTTGCAAGTGTTAGTAACCAAATTAAAAGTAGAGCTTTTTCATTAAGATGTATGTTTTTAATGCGCGTATTCATTACTTTTTCCTTTTTGATACAGTAGTCTAAGCAGACTTGTAACCTGTTAATTTTCTTTTTATTGCACTGATCACCGCTTTTCTACTTTCAACAACTGCAACACCAGTTACGGCGGCGGTACTCCATATTGCTCCTTCTGTGAATAAAGCTGTGATTGTAGCGGCTGCGACTTGAATGCTTTTTTCTTCAACGACAAAAAGAACACCAAATAATGCTATCCAACTTACAGCAACTAGTGACCAAACAGTGGTTAACACTCGCTTTTTATTGAGTTTTTTTAATTGATCTAAAATTGACATGCTTTTCTTCTCCTATACATTTAAAACTTTATGAGCTTGTTCTGATTAGTCGGCGAAGTTCGCTAGGTATTACAACTTTTTTGTATTTTTTGCATATTTCTTTAAATATTTTAAAAAAGCATATATAAATCAGTTGGATAAATTTTTTTCAAAAAAATATGTAATGGAACAAACAAGTTCAACGACTAAATAAGAAAAATAAATCGGAGGCAGGTATCGTTGGTAACGCTCACCAAGGACTCAAACAAAGAAAAAATTATTGCACAGTATTGGCCGCAAATAAGCCGAGCAGCTTCTGGTTATGAAAACCGTCCGGCTTTGTCGGATGAATTAGCGCAGGAGATGGCATTGTCAGTTTGGCGTTCACTTGATGGATTTAGCGAACAATGCTCTCTCAATACTTATATATATCGGGTAATACACAATACGGCAATTGACCATATTAGACGCCACAGCCGGTTGTCTGAAGACGAATTAGATGGGGCTACTTTATGTGAGCGAGTATCACCTGAAGCAAGCGCATTACAGGCACAAAGGCAAAAACAATTATTAATCGCGATTAATAAACTTCCGCTGAGCTTGAGGCAAGTTATGTTGTTAAAATTAGAAGATTTGAATAATGTGGAAATCAGCGATGTACTAGGTATTAGTGATACCAATGTCGGGATAAGATTACATAGAGCTAAAGAGCAGCTTTCAAAGCTATTAAAAGGGTTAAATTAATGGACAATAATGAGTTTGAACAGCTGTCATCACTGTGGCAATCTTCTGAAGACAAATCGTTGCCCCATATGGAGAAACTACTAAAGCGCCACAAAAGACAGAGCTTTATTTTGAAGTTAAACATTTTGATTGAACTGTCGGCAATTTTAGCCGTGAGTTACCTACTTTTACTTTCTTTTCTCGAGAACATGCCTTTAATCAAACAAGCTTGGATTGGATTTGCAACCTTATGGGGGATCTCGTTATTTATACTGATGAGTAAAAGTCGTCTAAGCAGCTTAAAACACCTAAAAAGCGCCCAGTTGAGTACGTCATTAGAGGCGCATATAAAGCTTATCAAAAATGAAATATTTAGATGGGAACTCAGTATTAAGGCAACCTGGATATTTGCTGTGGCTTTTGGCGCTTTTATTGGCAGTGAATGTTATTTTTCAACATGTGCTAACAATGACTTATTACACATTGGTTTGTCATTTATTGTGTTACTTGTGGCCCAAGTTTTCTTTGTGAGAAAAGGCAAAACAGCTCAGAAGGTATTAAGAACATTAACGGATTAAACTCATGATAATAAAAGAGCGCTTTTCTAAGGCGATTTTAGAAGTCAAAGTGATGCAGATGGTGGGAACACACAGAACATTGAACTCACTGGTTCCAATCTCTAAGGGGTTCAACAGGGAGCTTTGAAGCTTCCTGCCGTACCTCGGATACCGCCATTAAAACAAGAATGAACCCAGTTTAAAGACTTGTATTACTGCCACGATTGAACCACACGTTAGCAGCATTCCACCTCTTTTATGCAGTTTTTCTGCATTTTTTGCAGGTGTATCCATTTTCGTAGCTCTTAATATTTTGCCTTGAAATACCATTCCAAGTGACACTAACAATAACAATAGTGTTATCGTTAAATCTGTCATTGCTTCTGGCGTCATGACTTCTCCAAATAATACAATTCTCGACACTCATTAATGGCCGGGTTACTTTGCAGACCGACCATAAATTAACGGACGATCGTAAACCAAATGGTCTATTAAATAAAGTAACTGCTATGATAAAAGCACAGTTATTACATAAATATACATTTCCATATAGGCCAAATTTTGAACGTCTTTAAACATCCGAGTACTGACCTTAGAAAGTGCTGTGTCATCTTTAAATTTTGAAGCTCAAAAGCTTTACACACAATAAAGCATTTGTCCCTTGATTTGTTGGGGGGGTATGATAAATTTGCCCGCAAAATGAATCGTATGGCGCAAATATATGGTGCCGAATACATTGGAGATAAAATGAAACTATTTATGTACTTGCTTTTATTGTCTATCCCTCATTTTGCAATGAGTGCGATAGGCGATAAAGTGACAACACAATCTTTTGTTGTGAAAGAAGTTAGAGTACAACTTTACAATAATGATGCCTTCTATTACTTCGTGCCTCAGGGAAGTGACTGGTCTGCGCCGAACTGCCCCGCAGCAGCTTATGCATATATCAAAGAGTCGCAAGCTGGTGCTGAAGCAATTCTCTCCGTTGCACTCACATCAAAAACTACCAATACACCAGTTCGTTTTACTGGCACATGTGGGGATATTAGCGGTAGCCCCGGCTACATAGGCATTACCGACATCATCATGTAATCTCCAAAAGCGTCAATCAAGTAAAACGCTAATTGCATACAATATATTGTTGACAATATTGAGTGGGTTGTTTAGTTTCTAATCTCGAAACCTTAAAAGGAAATTATTATGAAATTAAGACTGAACAAATCACAGATTAAAAATCTCTCACTTAGCAATACGCTTGATCACCTTGCTACTCCAGCAGTAGTCGGTGGAAGAAGAGGTGGCGGGGAAACTGAATATGATCGTGGTTGCCCATTCTTTACCGATCGACAAGCCAAAACTTGTGGTATGGGTTGGACCTGCGATGGTGTAAACTAATTTTCTACAGTTGAATAAGCGCCAAGAGGCGCTTTTCAGATGTTTGTCTACTGGGTTTTAGAGCATCGGCAATCCGATAATATGAGAATCTACTATTCGCTCCGCTTACTTAACATGTATCTAAAAAATCTTCGCTTTATATACCGTTTTCGCTCGATTCGCTTGAGCTTATATACTCTCAAAGGAACTTTTAATGAAACTATACAGGTTTATCACTGGGCCAGATGATGAGGTTTTTTGTATGCGAGTTTCTAAGTCGTTAAATGATGGCTGGGAATTATATGGCAGTCCAACACTCACTTTTGATGGTAAAACACCTATTGCTGGGCAAGCTTTAACTAAAGAAGTGCCGAATGAATCATTTCATGAGGGAATAGATTTAAGGTCACATTAGACTATCGGTATAATTGCAACTTTTAAGCCCATCCATTTCTTCTAAGGCTACTTCAAAAACAAATTGATAAGAGCACAATTACCATTTCGTTAAACTGGTGTTTATTTAAACACCATCAATATAAGATTGTTATTGGCTATTAATATAGCCAGCTTCTAAGTGACTTTACTATTAAAAAGCTTGCTTATTTTTGGCTTATTAGCTTCGCAAGTCATAAAAGTTTATCTATTCTTTTATATTGTCTAAGTTGAACAAAAAATAAGCATAATAAAAGGAAATGACAGTGTTAAAATACAATCAATTCAACCTTCCAATAGAAAGCGCACTATTAAAATTTGTTGAGCATCAAAGTAAGCATTATGATATTTCGCTTTCAGACGCATTTAAACTTGTCTTTTTTGCCCTTAATGGAATTAAAAACGATGAAGGGGATCCTGAGAGGATAGAAAAAATTAAGGGCGACATACTGGATCTGACTGTTAAATCGAATTTTAAAAATGAGCTAGCCAAGCTAGAAAAGTGGGGTATTGGCTTTAATAATGGCAGGTTTTCATTTCCCACAATTGCGCGCTTTGCAGAGACAACTAAAAGCACACAAAGTTGGGGCTTTGATGGGAACATGGCCAAGACCAAAAGCATTGCAGGGCTGCCAGTTAAAATTAAAGGGGAAGCGAGTTCTGCGCTTAAACTCGATGTTGCCAACGCCGAAACTTGTAAAGACACTTTCAATATAAACATGCCTCAATTAGATTATGGCGTAAGTCTTCGCTTAGGAGTTGCTGCTGGAGCTGAAGGGGCTGTTTCTGGTACTAACGGGGTTTTTTCAGGTAACTTTTCAGCTGGCGGTAGCTTTGATTTTGATTTGCACTACCTCTACCAATTTGATGGAGTGGATTCTGCATTAGAATCGTTACATCACACTTTCAAGAACACAGCCTCACACAAATTTATTTACTTTGACCTTGACTCAATAAATAACAATTTGGTTTCGCCGCAATCTGGTGACCTCAATGACTACCATGGGTTACGCCGCGTTGAAGTAAACTATAAGAATAGTGTGAACTTAAGTGGCAAACTAGGTTTGGGCAAATCAATCTCCAAGTCTGAAAAAGTGAGTGTGACTGGCCATAAACATAAAGTTTCAGCGAGCATATCACTTGGCTTTTCAGCTGGATACGAGAGCAAACTAAATGGTCACTTCCGAACTTATTGTCAAAAACTCAGCGATAATAGTTTAAAAATCGTATTAGAATCTTTAGACGAACAGTCACAGCAATTTGACTTGGCATTAGGTGCTGATATAAAAGTCTCTGGCCTTGACGAGTTAGGTAAAGCCTTAATAGACGGATATCTGCCATATGAGCAGTCATGGAAAAGTGATTTAGATGAGTGGAGTAATCTAGGCGACTTATTAGTACAGGATATGACGTCTAAGTTGCAATCGATAGCCGAAGATGACGCCGTTTGGCGATCACTCGTGCAAACGGCATTGGGTGAGGACAAATCAGAAGAAATTATTAATTCTCTCAAAGAGAAAGTTTCAAGCGAGCTATCAAAGCCTTCAGATAAAGTGTTCAACTGGCTCAATGATGGTACTCAGCAAATAAATCAGTCTATTTCCGAGTTTGTACTTAAGTCCGGACTACCTACTCAATTATCCACCTATCTCAACGACACACTTGCACAAACTGTTTTCAGTACAATTAATAACGCTAATCAGGACCTTCAAGATAAAGTTAAAGCAAAGGTTGAGAGCTTCGCTCATAAAAGTAGTACAGAAGTTAGGAAGTGGCTTGAGCCTCTGAGCGAATTTGGTAATCGGGTTGATGAATTTGCAGAAGACATTAATACATATAGCCAGGAGGTAACGGAGGCGGTTATTGATTTGCTTAGCGAATATCAAAAACTTCGCCAACGTTTGCTAGAAGGTGCTAAAAAAGCCGCTGAATATCAAGTCGCATTACAACTTGGGTATAACGCATCTAAATGGACAAAAGAGAGCGCGCTCCTAACTATTATAATTGACCCAACGAACACCGCACAAGAGAACTCTGACATTGTTAAGTATATGATGCTTGGCAAAGTAGGAAGTGCGCTAGAGCTCGCGCAAGCGCTTGAAGCAAACGGCCATCCCGCAATAAAGTCAATAGAGGGCGAGCTTACATCTTGGTCCAGACAAGTTAAAGAGCTAAAGCTTGGTATTAGCTTTGGCAAAGTCAATATGTATGCATTGACTCGTAAACTTTCAGAAATAAATATCAAAGTAGATTCTTCTGGTAATTTGTTGGTAGGAGATGTTGAAGCAAAGCTAGAAGAAGAAGCTGGTTTCTTCCATGAAGAACGTAAACTCAGTGTGTTCAGTACTTCAAACATTATTAAAGCAAGTGAGCAAAACCGTCTAGCTTCGGTTGGTGGTGTTAGCTTAGCTCTTAGTGATAAAAATCTGAGGTCGTCAGAGCTTCAGCAGTTTCTATATAGTCTTGAAGAGCGAGGGCTAGTTCAATCAGGACTAACCAACCGGGCAATACAATTGTATAACCGTAAAAAAAGTTATGGTTCAACTGTAGTTTTGCGCGCAAACATGTTGCTTAATAAAAATTTCTATAAAAAATTAGCGCAACTTGGGGATGAAAAAGCGTATGAGTTAGCTTGCAATAGCTTTTTTGAGACAAGCTTTATGCCTAGAAAAAATATTTATAACAGTTTTAATGTCCTGTTGAACGGCTATGAGCTTGCAGATAATCGAATTGATTTTATAAAGCAAATTGGTCGTAAATCAACCGAAAGCATGGCATGTAAACACATAAATAGTAACTTCATAGGTAACATTCCTCCTATTCGTGATATTCGAAGGAAAACTGGCTCTCACTTATTGGCCGTAAGAAGTGTGCGAGCCGTGAACAAGTGTGCTGAGGCATTTACCGATATGTCTGACTTATTGAATGAGTTAGGGGAGTCCTTCATCGCACTCAAAAAAGAAAAGCCAACTGATCTTAAGCCATGGCAAGAAAAATTAGATGATCTCGTTGATGAACTTAACAGCAAAATAGCGACTATGGTGTCAGTTAAAGGCTTTATAGAAGGCCTTTTAGATGAGTCTGTAAATTGGAATACGCTGGCATTTTTATGTTTGTTAGCGGATTTGAACGAAGGTAAAAGCACTAAGCTTACGATTACTTTAACTATTAAAAATAGTGATACCGAAGAGAGTTTTGTACTAGCTTAAATGAGGTTGTCAAAACTTCGACTTTTAGAATATGCATCGCAATAGGTTGAGAAAGCGTTAAACTCGCTTTCTCAACCAAAACCTTACCGGTCAGTAACAATCTCTGCAATCAAAGGGCGAGAGGTTTGTGTTGCCAAATCTATTTCATAATAACCAGATATGATTTTATTTTCTTGTGTGTATCGATTTTGGTATCGATCGTAAGCAGTATAAAAAATGCTACCTAAATAATATGTAAACCAAGAACGACCAAAGGTCCCACCAGAAGCACTAGAGGTTTTTCTACCATTTGTATGTATCTCGGTCATTACATCAGTTTTATCGTCGTACGCAAATACCCCTTCAAACCAACCCCTTTCAGTAATTCTAGAACCTCTACTGGTAACATACAGCGTGCCATTAATAGACTCCATTTTGTGAACATATTTATCTTTATTCCAATAGTTAATCTGAGTTTTGGAAACCTGGTTTGTTTTACTAGAATAGCTATGTAAATATTCGTATTTTATCACTGAGTTATGCTCAGCTGAAAAGTATAGCTTGCCATTGTGGACGGTAAAATTATGAGGGGATCCGCTATCTGCGCCAGGCAGAATATCGGCGACTAAAGTTACTTCCTCGGTTGTACCTTCTAACTTCCAAAGTTCCTCGCCATAGAGCGCATTTTTGCCAGAAAAATAAAGATCGCCATCGTAAATAGCCATTGATGACATACCGTGCCAAGGCTGTCTAAACACGTTTAAGCCACCACTCGCGCCTGGACTGAGATCTGTAACCATAGATGTGATCCCTGTTTTGTCATCGTGTACCCACAACTCTTGACCATGTATTCCATCATTAGCTGAATGAACTGCTTTAATTAAACC
>NZ_AUYB01000121.1 GCF_001625655.1 Pseudoalteromonas luteoviolacea DSM 6061
TAAATTGGTAAGATGTTGTTGGTAAAGAAAATTAAAACGAAGTTGCTCGGACGAGTTCATGATAGTACTCCTAGAAAGGCCACCGACATAGGTGGCATCTAGTAAGTATTTAATATCAACACGTAGATGTGGTTTTAATCTGCCGCGCAGCGGCTTCGTTCAACAAACGCTTCAACCAAGGGGCGCAAAACAGCAGGCTTGTGCTCCTTCGTCGCTAATTTTAGCCTGCTATTTTGCGCCGGTTAAGCGAGGCGTTAGGCTTATGGTATGGTGCACTGTATGAATTTTCTCCTTCGTTTAGCTGTTTTGTTTGGGTGTTTATTTTTGGCTAGCTGTGATGGTGACCCTTATAGTGGTTTTGGCTGCATTGCTCCTGAGTCTCATCCTGCCGTAGCGCATGCTAGATCATTAACTACTAAGCAGCTAGAAACGATTTACAGTGAAACTCAAAAATTGAGCAATACATTAGTACCTGAGAGTTACAAAGCTCAGTTTATGAAGCCGGAAATTCCAGAAACCCTGAACTTCTTAAGTGCAGAATTAATCCGGGTGTATCGTTCGGAGGGGCCATATATTATTCTTGCAAACTGCTTCGATGAGAGAATTGAGCTTCGAGTTTCTGCATCAGGGGCTCCTGTAAAAAGGATTACTCTGTCTTGGGCAGAACCAACTAATGAGAATCCGTATGCAACTGGAAGTCAGGTACTCTGGGAAACAAATAATGATGCGTAGTCCACGCCTAACAAGCCAAGGCAAATTCGCCCTTCGGGCTGGACACGCTAACGCGCGCCTTTGCTTGGGGCATTATATTTTTAATCAACTTAAGAGTTAGAATCATGGATGAAAGAAGTAAATTATTTTTAGAACAATACCTTAGTTCCGTGCCCGATGATGTGGCATTAAAATATACCTCATTTAGCGCAGATTATTTCTGTGCAGATGAATACAACGCAAATCTTTGCGCAGACCTTGTTGTAAAAGGTGAAAAGACCGCAACTTGTAGCCTAGATATCTGGTATAGCGAGCAAGGTGAAACTATGCCCGAAGTAGGGCATTTGATGGTCGTAACAAATTGGAGCGGTGAGCCTGTTTGTATTGTTGAAACAACATCGGTTAGTAAGTGCAAATACAACGAGGTGACAGCAGAATTTGCTGCATCGGAGGGAGAGGGCGATAAGTCGTTAAGTTGGTGGCGAAAGGTTCATTGGGACTTTTTCTCAAAAGAATGTGAAGAGCTAAATATTAAGCCGTCAGAAGATATGCTATTGGTGTTGGAACGCTTCAAGTTGGTGAGCCCACAAAAGATATGACAAAGTATTTAAGAGTCATTCTCAACGCTTGGCATTTTTCATTCCATCGTTGAGTTCAGTGTTTACGGTGGTAAGGTTAGGTTTAGTGGTCGCGTTGTTCACACCTTAATGTAGCGTTATGTATCGGGAACTCTAATGAGCATAGATAGGTTAATTCAAACAACTAAAAACTTTTGGGTAAGTAAAGTGCCTTTAAATAGCTTATGACACCTTATTAGCACCGACTTATCGTTTATTCTGTTTACTTTCTCATCGTCTGCATACAACACAACGTGAAAATACTCCAGGCATCCTGCCTTTCGCCCTTCGGGCCTGCTATCGCAGTTGTAAAACGCTCCCGGCGTTTTGCTGATTGTTCATGACGGCATACGCATATACATCGATACAAAACACCTTTGCAAGTTCTAATAACTTATCTTCAATCCACTGTCTGCGATGCTCATAGTACTTACCTGTCGCTGAGTCTTCTTTGCATAAATAGGCGTGTCGCACGCATCGAGAAATACAATGACAAAATTTTTAGGGAAAAAATTTGAACAGCGAAGCTCGGTCGAAGGCTAAAACCCAAGGACGGGTTTTAGAAAATACTTGGTACCTGTGAAGCCAATGATTTTTTCGTGCTGTGGTCATGGAATGATCGCCTATCTTTTGAGATGATTTTTCAAAAGGTAGGCAAGGGATTGGAGTTGGTCATATTTGAGTGGGTGTTTGGGTTATTATTGACTGCTTGTCCCCGTTTAATCTTCTCTAATATTTGTATATGTCTTCATCGAGGGGGAAGTTTTCGATAGACCCCTTTAATTGCCAACGACGATTGACCAATTGCCCCTTTTGATAGTCGCTCGAGACCGTCTGGCCGTTTAAACCTGAACAGATAAAATTGTGGTTGCAGGCCTTAACGGTTTGATGGCTTTTGTGACTAAGCAAAGATTCGATTATTTTCCATTGTTGAGGATGCAAGTCTGCAAGATAACACTCCGTTACGCCGTACTTGCTGGTTCGCATTTGATGAACAGTGCCATTAAAGTTTGGCTGTTTTTCCTCCAGATAGGCGCTGATGGCTAGCCATTTGTCGCGCTCATCTGGTGGCGTCTGATCTCGTAACCACCAACCAGTGAAACTGTGACGATGAATATCCACCGCTGAACCCGGAGTCTTTTCCACCGTTCGACCACACACCTCAAGGCCCCAATGGGTCCAGTCAAGACTATCTTCACTTTCCCATTTCATACAGAGCTTATAATCGGTTGCTTGTGCCGACAAGGTCAGTCCGTTGCTCACTGCGGCTATTTCGACAAATCTTTGGCGAAATTCACCCAATTTTTCGTCAAAAGTCCCGTGGGTGATAGTGCTATCCCAAATATCGGTGAGCAATGGCTTGAGTGCATTATACAAAGGTGACATAGGATTGAGATTTTTGAGTTGAGCGTTGATGCGATCGTTCTTATTATGTTGTGTTGCCCCTTCAAACAGGCTGTTGATTCTGTTGATTAAATCATCTGCCGCGATGCCATTGGGGACATTGCCACCGCCTCTGAGTGCCCATTCCCAACATGCTTTGCCCAAGATTGGCTTGATTAACTGATGATCATCATCTCCCCAAATGCAATGGTTCAGGTCGCTTAGTTTTTGTTTGGTATTATTGTGGTTTGTTTCCATCGGTATTCCTCAAAAATTGATTAAGCTGTATGTCGTTGCACATTTTGCCCATTGGCGCCATTGGGTTGAAATATTCTGTTCGGCACCCAGTTGTTCTTATCCAGTACCACTTTGGCCATTAATTGCTCTACTACTTTGCTTTCGGTGTAAATCGACCATTCGCGCGGGTTTTGTGAGCCAGGTAAAATGGTATCAGTGACAAAGTCATGTAGTGGCGTGTTATTCACACTGACGTTCTTTTCGACATCGTATAAATCGCCGACGATAAAATCCCGGTTATAGTTAAGTCGTCTGGCTGCGGCACTGTTATCATGTTGAGGCTGTGCTTTGACTACAGACGCTCCGGTGCAAATCCGTATGCCACTTTGCGCGCGCTGACTGAGGTGATATGAGAAACTGGAGTCTTCATTTGATGTGACGAAATAAGGGCTGAAATTCAGGTGTAACTGATGCAATCTGGCAATATTCCATACTGAGCATTGCTGCACTAAACCGGTCGTTTGAAGGTCGTTGAGCGCAGCGACGCCGAGGTTTTGATTAACCAGAGTATTGATAAAGAAAACATCTGGCTCGTTGACCGTTGAGCCGCCAAAACCCATCGCTATGACATTGTCATCGAGCTGATCTTGGCAATTGTCAAATCCAGGAAATGCCCGAACATGGGCGACATTGTCATCTACCAACCAGCACTTTTGCCGTTCTGCCGCGATTGGAATTGCCGGTGCAGTGAAAAGGTTTTTAGCCAACTCAATCGCGGCAAAGCGAGAAACGCCAAAGCCCACCATAGTGTTGCCCCTTGGCACCTGACCATCGGGAGATGGATTGTTGTTGATGTCGAATGACCAACCGACCACAGTTATGCCGCTGCCGACCATTTTGGCGCGATATGTTTGATATTCCTTTTCGTGCACCAGCATGACCACTGTTCGATTGCCATCGTTGACCCTGTGGGGTTCAAACCAAGGCGTGGGACCCCAGGACAGAGCACGTAAATCGTTTGGATTGTCGAAATTGACTAAACCCAGTGCAGCCAATCGGTCTCTTGCAATGCCGCAGTGGTCTTGCAGCCACCTTGAACGATTGGAGGATATAACGATGATTGGCGGGGTTGCATTGGCGCCATTTACCGCGTTACTTAACGCATTCCAATCGGCACAGTAGAAATTCAAATTTGACGGTATCAAATTTCCTGCCTGTAATACATTGATTCGATTGTTAAACAGGTTGACATACAGTTGCTGATTGTCATCCTGTATCGGATTAGCGTTGACTGCAATAGGGGCGTACTTTTGATTGATCAGGTTGCCGCCATACTGGGCGTTGGCGTTCACGTTTATAGTCATTGAAGCCTCTCCATTCGTGATTAGTTATAAATTTAAAAGACACCCACTCAAACTTATAGGCATCTCCTCCAAATCCTCTTCCCCCTATAAAACCCGTGAAGGGCAAATTGGGTGTCTATGCTTTTTCCTAGCGCGCTGTTAAATTCGTGCGTGACCATTGCTCTAATGCTATGGTTACGCCGCTTTTTACCCACCTAAGCCACCGTGTTACATAACCCGCAATACACTCAGGAGAGGCACCTAGCTCGTAAAGCTGCTGGATTTTTGTAAGGTGATTAGCAATGGTTTTCCATGCTAGGTTTAATGTGTTTTTAAGCTGTTTAATTACAGCGTCACTGGCAATAAGTACCAACAGCTCGACACTAAACGGCGATGCTTGCCGAGTTGATTGCTGTGTATCACTGCCACATCTATGTGACCTTTTAAAAGGTAGGGTAATCCTACTTGCGTTGTTGCTTGGTCTATCTTAGTGATTAGTTGTATTAATCAATTGGGCTATTTGTTTACAAATCAGGGGGAAATTAGGTGGTTGCAATTTTTTTTGCACTTGCTGTTTTATAAGTCAAAGAAAATAGGGAGTAGTGACTTTGGGTGACTAAACGTTCAGTGGTCTAACAAAATTATGACGGGGCTTAGGTGAAAAAACAGCTAAGTAGAAATCAAGTTTTGCCATAATTGAGGTAATTTGTGTTTTTCTAAATTTGTTACTTATCTAATACGGAAATGTCCAGAATCTTCACAATGGGCACTTCGTAATTCGAAGTGCCCTAAAATGGGTTAATGTAAATACCCTAAAAGACTACTTTGAGCGAAAAGCGGACCTTCATCGCTTTTTGAGAGCGTTGCTTATTAGCTCCTTAACTAGCAACTTGTCCCTGTAGACATGGAAACGATCAAATGGGTCGCTTTTATATATTTGGTAAAACACCATAACCATAAAATTGTGATATATAGAAACATGTTATGATTTATGTTAAAACTAGCCCAATGAGATAGGCGATCCAACTAGTGGTATAAAAACGACCAAATGGGTCGATGTTAATTTGTTAGAAGGAATTTAAATGTCATTAGAACCTGACTACGCTAGTTATTCTTATGAGGATCTCTTGGATTTTTTTGAAAACATCGATCGAGAAAGTTTTCCAGAACGGTACAATAAAGTAGCAAGGTTGCTGGGGAAAGACATTAGAGCTGAGGTTTTAGCCGATGACACAATTGAAGTTGTAGAGGAGAAAACGGTAGTTCGCTCTGAATTAGCAAAAGCAGTTAAAGCAAAACGAATAAATGATTACTTCGATTCGTTGAGCGATTCAGGCTCAGAGCTTTATACTGGGGAATGTGATGCTGAGTCATATTCAGATGATGGCTCCGGTGACTAATTCTTTCTAACAAGGCGTTTTAACCAAAGGGCACAAAACAGTAGGCTTGTGCTCCTTCATCGTTTTTTGAGAATGCTGCTTTTATAGGTCCTTAACTAGCAACTTGCCCCATTAGGCATGGAAACGACCCACTGGGTTGATGTTAAACTGTTATGTTTTAAGGTAGAAATCGGATTTTGGAAAAAATAATTGCCATCGCTACATTCTTTTTTGGGATTCTATTTGTCGCTGCCGGCATCTTTTTGTTTGTGATGGGCGTTAAGGAACAAAAACTTGAGCCAAAGGTTTTTAGTTCATGGTGTAAAACTATTTTGGTTATTAGTATCTGCTTGTTTGCTGCCTACAACACATTAATAAGCGGTTACCTGAAAATGATAAATACGGGGTTATTAAATTGAGTATTTTTAAACATAACAAGCCAAGTCATCGGAAAACCACTCGCTGCTAGGGGCGTTATGTGCTCTTACAGGTCTGTGATGGATATACCAATTGAAGAAGAACTAAAATCTATTTGTATAGAGATAGTTGACCAAAATTACTCAACTCATCAATGGTCTGAAATAGAGTCAAGCGATATGTTTCAATCTCCATCGTTTGTTGGTGGCTTTGACGCTGATGAATTGGAGTTCTGCTTTAGTTATTTCGATGAGAATCGCATTGAATTTTGGTTTCAGTTTACTTTAGAGCAAGCAAAGTCTATTTCAAAAGGTGAAAGTATTAAGTTGTCAGGTATGAAACCTGAGCAAAAGCACATAACAAATACCTAAACCAAAGGACGCAAAACAGCAGGCTTACGCTCCTTCGTTGCTAATTTTATCCTGCTGTTTTATTGGCTCTATAAACTAGTTAGTTGCTCACAATTTTTGTTTGTCAGGTAGCCCGCGAGCAGTTTAGTTATCGATTGTTTTAACCAAGAAGGCCCCTTATCTGTCATATCATTGTGTTTTGCTTTGGGGATTTCAATCACACAGCCACCATAGTCAACTAGTTCTTGTTTTGAATAAAGTACTCCATGGTCTGCTGGGAAGTCACTTGCACGTATTGAGAGTGTGTTAATCTGTGGCTTGCGTGGCAGTGGCACGCGTCTATGATCAAGCGTAATCAAACCACTGATAAAGTCAGCTCCTTGATTACTCAGCAGTGAAGATATATCACCTCCATTTGAATGCCCCACGAGAAGTACGTGATTAAAATCATAATTCGGTAGTAAATTCATTAGAGACTTTTGAACGAACCTCAAGGTTTTTGCACCACGTTGCCAGTTTTCCTGTCGAGTTTGATATAAGTTACCTGATACTGACAGGGGCGGATCTGATTCAAGTTCATGTCTAATGGCGACCGATAAGTACCCTTGAGCGGCCAGCAGCTTGCTAATAAATTGGTATTCTTGATGTGATACGCCATACCCCGCGCTAATAAAAGCGACGTTACAGGGCTGGTGCTTAGTGCAGCGATTAGGCTGTTGCGGTGTTATAATCGCTATTGGGATCTTTCGTTGCCGGCCTTGGTCATAAAGCGAAGTCATGTCGGCTGGCGTTGCCAGCGTGTTTGTTGCTGCGCTGAGAAGTAAGGCAAGCAATACCGCTTTCATAAAAGTTCCATCTAGGTAGTTTTTGCGCAGTATACCTAAACAAAAAATTTAAGTAAATTTATGATAGTAAAGAGAATGCTCTAGCTGTAAATGGGGTTTACAGCTAGAGCATTGTTATTTTTCACCAGAGGCTAAATGTTGCCAAATTTACCAGCGTGATAGTCTTTAATAGCCTGATGCAGCTCTTCTTGCGTATTCATCACAAACGGTCCCATATGCGCAATCTTTTCATTGATGGGATGCCCGGCAAGAAGTAATAACCCCGACTCGCCGTTTCCTCCATGCAATTCAATTGGGTGTGCAGGGTCTAATGTAATCATATAACCAGATTTAAAGTATTCATCCCTGAGCGCTCCAGAATGGACATAGGCAACTACCTTTCCAAAATGTGATAAGTCTATTCGAATGGCGCTGTTGGCCGGCAGAGTGATATCACTTATCGCTCCATTACCAGCCAAATCATTTAGTGCAGAAGAAATATGTTGATCTTCTAAGTGCCATTCTCCGGCAAGTGCTGTCAACTTTGCTCCAGATTGGTTAGTAATGCTGGGCAGTACTCTATCACTTGAGTCTTGATACTTAGGTGGATTCATTTTGTCTCTGGCAGGCATATTCAACCAAATCTGAAATCCATGCATGCCATATTGGGCATCGGCTAGTGGCATTTCAGAGTGAATAACGCCTCGGCCGGTACTCATCCACTGCACTTGACCTGCGCGAATTGCTTTTTTGTTTCCCATTTGGTCTTGGTGCTCAAATCCCCCTTTTCTAATGTACGTAAAGGTTTCAATGCCTCTGTGAGGATGTGCAGGAAAACCACCTATAAAGTCTTGAGTGTTGTCTGATTTTAGTTCATCGATCATGAGAAATGGGTCGATACTGCGTCCATCGAATCCGGATATTCGACTAATTTTTACGCCCGCCCCATCTTGTGTCGGTTGTGCTTTAGTAACGTTTAAAATCTTCATTGTGATCTCAATGATTAATTATCAATGAAGCTACTTTAAATTTAATTTTTATAGAATAAAATTGCGAAAAAGCGATGCGTTTATTCTTTTTTAAAGAATGAAGGCTAGGTCAAGGGAAGTATTGGGTATTCTTTATTATTTGCTGTTCCGCTTGTGCTATTAGTTTTGCAAGCTCCCCCGGGTGTTTCATTTCAATAATCTTGTCATTTACCAGTGGCACGAGATGTTTTTTAGAGTGATGAATATAGTGAAATAGCTCGAGGACGGCCAAGTTCTTTTTGATTGGCACAACGTTCGTGATGCCCAGCTCATCCAGATGAACTAAGCCATCAATTCGATTGGTAAGTGCAACGTCTGCGAGCCCAGCTGAAACCAGCCTTAAAATCTGTTTCGTCGTATCCATATCTTCAACGTATTTCATCCCTTTGGTGATGTTATTGGTATGTTTGACACCCCTTACTTTGACGATATGGTAGTTTTTTAAATCCTCTGCTGAGTTAATTTTTACTCGACTGTCTTTGCGCACAAACGCCATAGTTTCAAGGTAATAGTAGGGCGTTGGCACACGAATGGTGCTAGGCGTTTCCTCGCCGTAGCTGAATATTCTCATGATTTCGCCATGCTTGAGCCCTGTTTTGGCTTCAAATTGTGCTCTTTTGCCAGGTAACGGTGTAATGGTGATGTCTATATCTAAACGTTTATAAATCTCAGGGAGTACAATGCGGCCAATTTCTTGTTCAATTAAGTAGTTTATTGAAACAAAATGATAAGGCTCTGCTAATAGAGGTTTGGTGAATACGAGCAATAGAACTGCAAACAAGTACTTCATTCGTTATTTTATTGGCTTTTGGTTGTTTAACAAGGTTAAGTATAGCGTACTGATTGCTTAAGAAAAGTAGCACCTTTATTTGTTCCAATAGAGGGGATTCGGGTGGCGAGTTTGGTATACTCACTTGGGCTTTTAGATGTGAATAAGCTCTTCTAGAGTATAGAAATGATCTATGGCACCGTCATTTAAGTACCTTTAACGAATACCCAATGATCTTTGCAGCGCACTTTGAGGAATATATGGCAGAAAAAAGTAAGAAAGTTCCCTCGTCACGAGTATCTAGATTGGCACACTTGGGGGGCTTAGCTGGTAAAGTCGCTTCTAATGTGATGATTAGTGGCGCGAAGCAAGTGTTGTCAGGGAAGCAAGTTTCTCGTAAAGACTTGCTGCTACAACCTAAGAACATTCATGCTGTGGCGGATAAATTAGCACATATGCGTGGAGCTGCAATGAAGCTGGGTCAGTTGCTGTCAATGGACGCAGGAGACTTATTGCCTAAGGAGCTTGCAACATTGCTAGAAAGGCTTCGTGCTGATGCTCAGCCAATGCCTCATAAACAATTAATTGCACTGTTAAAAAGCAATTGGGGTCCAAACTGGCTCGACAAGCTAAGTCACATAGAATTGAGAAGTTTTGCAAGAGCATCTATTGGTCAAGTTCACGAAGCAACAACAGAATCAGGCCAGAAAATCGCGCTAAAAATTCAGTATCCAGGGGTTGCAAATAGCATTGATAGCGATGTAGACAATGTAGCAATGCTGATAAAGCTGTCTGGATTGATGCCTAAGCAAGTAGCTTTAGAGCCGCTGATGATGGAAGCAAAAAAGCAACTACTGGTTGAAACAAACTACCAAGTTGAAGGGCAGCGGTTAGTGGAGTTTGAAGAAGGGCTTAAACCCTATTCACAGTTTAAGGTTCCGCAGTATTTACCTGAATACTCCACGGATAGCATTTTGGCGATGGAGTATGTAACAGGACAACCTTTGGATGACTTTAAAGATGCAAATGTTGAGCTTCGGGATAAGATTGCCAGTGATTTAATTCTGTTGTTTTTCATCGAAATGTTTGAGTTGCAAGCCATACAAAGCGATCCTAATTTGGCTAATTATTCATACAATGCCCAGCAGCAACAATTGGTATTATTGGATTTTGGAGCATCTCGGAGTATCAACAAGGCACTGGCTGAAGGTTATTGGATGCTATTAAAGGCGGGCTTAAACCATGACCGAGCGCTTATGACGAAAGCGGTACAGCAAATAGGGTACTTCGGTGATCAAATTGATGATGCATACAAAGAAATCGTACTAGAACTTTTCTTTATGGCTACAGAGCCCCTGAGAGCACAACAACCTTTTAATTTTGCCACAAGTGATATTGCTATGCGGATAAGAGACAAAGGGATGTCATTGAGCGCTCGTGAGGGGGAGTGGCACACACCGCCAGTGGATGCGCTCTTTATTCATCGTAAATTGGCGGGCATTTATTTAATTGCTGCGAGACTTGGTGCCAAAGTAAACGTCGCAGATCTGTTTAACCGTTTTGAAAAACCAACAGTTCTATAGCCTATTTCGGAGTGTGTTGGCGCTTTATTGCATACTCCTTCCTTGTCTTATTACTGTTCAAATCTCTTATGACGACTAAAGTGCCACAGAATTTAAAACAGGTATCTCTATAAATACGCTGTTAGCCTGACAAAAGTCATCTGATTTTGTGACAACTCTCACTCCATGATAAGCACGCCTTTATTCATACTCAATACATCAAGTGTAAAGTTCAAGCTGATTAGGACTAAGGGAAAGAGATGGATTGGGCAGTCAATTTAGAACAAGTGCGTTTTTCATACGCTAATAAAGCAGCCATTCGCGGCATAACCAGTCAGCTTAGGTCTGGCTGCATATATTCCATTATTGGAGAAAATGGCGCGGGGAAAACAACCCTGATAAAACTACTTTTAGGTCGATTGAGCCCTGCATCAGGTCAAATTTCCGTATTAGGTCATGAGCCTGGAGCCACGGAAGTAAAAAATGACGTGGGTGCCATGTTACAGGTGGGCGCGTTACCGAATAATGTTCGAGTGATTGAGTTTATTAAGCTTTTCCAGAGCTACTACAATGCCCCTATGAGTTGGCAAGGGGCTTTACAGTTAGCTGAACTAGAGCGTCAGAAGTTAACATTTTTTGGCGAGTTATCGGGTGGTGAAAAGCAGAGATTGTTGTTTTGCTTAGCGTTGATTGGCAACCCTAAGTTGGTTTTTTTAGACGAGCCGACATTGGGCATGGACGTACATATGCGTAGGCGGTTATGGGCACGTATAGTTCAACTTAAACAAAAAGGCACAACGGTTATTTTGACAACTCATAATTTACATGAGGTGGAGTCAGTTGCTGATGAGGTGTTGATATTAAGAGCTGGAGAAGTGGTTGCACAAGGTACTCCTAGCCAACTAAAAGAAAATCTTCAGCGCAGTGAGCTACGTTTCTTGAGTGATTATGAAGAAGAGAAAATTAGAGCTTTACTTCCAAGTTTTACGGTCCACAAGGAGGGAAATCAAGTTTACATTGCAACTGATGATGTTCCCCAAGTTATCAGCCTATTACACCAACACAATGTGGTAATGAAAGAGTTATCAGTCTCACCGTTATCGCTCACTCAAACATTTATGGATATCACACGAGGGGAGCTACCATGAAAAGCACTGTCTATACGTTATTTTTAGAAACTAAATTGGACTTATTGTCAGCGCTCAGAACTCCGAGTTTTGCTGTTCCTGCATTGGCATTTCCTGTCCTTCTCTACCTCTTCTTTGGCATCTTTATGGTCCAAGATAGGCCTCAAGACAGCGTAGAAATCAGTACTTATACGATGGTCAATTACATGGTTTTTGGGCTTATGGCGCCGTCATTGTTTAACTTTGGCGCACATATTGCTCAAGAAAGAGAAAGCGGATGGCTTGAACTTAAACTGATCTCACCTATGCCAGCCACATATTATTTATTTGCAAAATGCTTGAGTGCGGTGACATTTACTCTGAGTATTTCAATGTTGCTGTTTTTATTTGCGGGGTCACTTGGTAATGTAAAACTAGAGCTTTTTCAATGGGTGTTACTATTGCTATTAGCCGTTGTGGGCACAGTGCCATTTTGCCTACTTGGCCTTATTTTAGGTCTTAAATACAGTGCAAAAGCCGCTTCTGCCATTACCAACTTGGTATTTTTACCTATGGCAATGCTTTCTGGACTTTGGCTGCCGATATTTTTGATGCCAACATTTATGCAGCAATTTGCTTGGGTACTACCTAGTTATCACCTATCTCAACTAGGGTTGGCGAGTGTTGGATTGGGGCAGGGGTATAGTGCACTTTTCCATTTGTTTGCTTTGTTTCTTATGAGTACCATTTTTTTGTTCACGGCTGTGGCGCTGTATAAGAAGAGAGGAGTGTCATGAAGAAAAAGGCATCGTCCCTGAATAAGATATGCATATAGCATGTTTCCATCCCAAAGATGTCTATGTAACAGCTTAGGACATATCTTACGAAAGACTGTCAAAGATTGTACAGAACTGGTTAAAAAGTGTAAGCGAGCACTTGCTTATTGCAAGGGCTCTTTTTTATTAACCTACTACAAATAGAAAGTATCGTAGACATTGTTTTGTCTTGATACTGTCCATACTTCTTCCATAATTTATCTTCAGACTATTGCGTGTGAGTAATTTGAGAGTAGGTGTGGTGATGAAAATAATACTTGGCTTCGTGGCTTTGGTAAGTGTCTGTAGTGCAGAAGTTTCTGCGTCAGAATTTGTTGATGTAAAGTCAAAAGTGGCGAGTATTGAAACCGAAATCAGATACTATGGAGAAGATAATTTTGTAGGCCAACGTATCGATGGGTATTTAGCACCAAAATGCTTACTCAGCCCTGAGGCTGCGATAGGCGTGGCAAAGGCACAACAAGCGTTAGGTGAGTTTGGTCTTGGTTTGAAAGTGTTTGACTGTTATCGCCCTCAACCTGCTGTGGATCACTTTGTACGTTGGGCTAAAGTACTCCATGATACTAAAAATAAAGCTAAGTTTTATCCAGATGTACCCAAAAGTGAGCTTTTTGAGCGAGGCTATATTGCAGCGCGATCTGGTCATTCCCGCGGTAGTACCTTAGATGTGACCTTGATAGATCTTAAGACTAAACGAGAGTTAGATATGGGCTCTGGTTGGGATTACTTTTCACCAATATCATGGCCTAGCTACCAAGGCATTTCTGCAGCTCAGCGTGCTAATCGCATGCTGTTGGCGCAAGTTATGCGCGGTGCTGGTTTTATTGGACTTACCGAAGAATGGTGGCATTTCACGTTGTTGAATGAACCTCATAAAGAGCAATATTTCACTCATCCTGTACAGTAGTTTCTAGCTTAGGAACTTGTTTTGTAAACAAAAGTAAATTGTAAATATTGAACCAAGTTATTGAGTTGCGTAAGTCAAGCAGAACACTTCATCTCAATGTGAATATTTTGTGATTATAAAATGGCACTAATAACTTGAATAACTTTGGTTCACCATTTATTGTACCTAAATGATCTATAATTGTTAAAATAGTGATATGTATAAGGGATTAGCCAGCGCAGCGTTATTGCTAATAGGGTGCCTCTTTTGGGGAGTCTTTAGTGATGTATGTGCAAATGGATTGAAATACTACGCTATGACCTATGCTGGACAAGGAGCGTTGTCACCTAGCTCCAAGTTAGACGAGCTGCTAGACGAATCCCATGAGAACTACCTCGTTATCAATAAAGCGTCTACCGATGCGAGAAAGGCCCTGATAAAAAACCATCAATATATCAGTCAGGCATATATTGAGTTTGATATAAGGCGTATTAAAACATTAAAAAAACAAGATAGTATTGCCTTTTATGTGCCGCAGCTTCAACGTAGTTTTATTGTTTCAGTGAATGAGGTACGTAATGAAAAGTTGGGCAACTTGTTAGTCTTAGGGCATTTGCTTGATGATCATCAAAAGCGTACCGTACTTGAACTCAAACTGTCTGGGTTATCTGTCTCTGGACGTTTTAAAACACTCAGTGGGGAATACTTGTTTCGTTCACATGCACAATATGGCTGGATAGCTTCAGAGTATGAAGGCCATCGACGTTATCTTAAATATCCTGAGTCAGAGCAACCATTGGATACAATCGCTCGTAAATAATTGTATATCAATCTTTTTTCTCTACTTTGCCCCTTCTATTTGCACAGTGTTTTTGACGTTTATGCGGCGAACATTGAGTTTGCGCGTAAACAATTTTTCAAAAAATTTTCTTCAAAACTTTGTAAAAGATAAATATTTGTTAATAATTTTGTAATCTAGTGTATTTACTCTTTCTAAAATTTTTTTGTAAGGGGATAACAATGAAACTACTTGGTTACATGATGTTGGTCACTGGCTTTTCCAGCAATGTAAACGCTTTGCCTGCCTGTCCAGATTTAGCGTGGTTAGAAGCAAAAATGTCAGCAACAGCGATGCCTGATACGGGTTATAGAAATCGCTTTAATAAGCTGATCACTTGGTTGCCTGAGTTCCATATGGTACATGACCAAATTGTAGCTGAAGGCGCTTCATTTCAAGTAACGGCTAAATTTGATTATGGTGCGGTGGCACATAAAGATTTGGAGCATGAGACTGTCAGGTTCTATATTCGTGGCCAACAAGATGGTGATTGGCGGTTTTTAACCAACGCAGTGACCAATAGTGACGGTAAGGCAACACTGTCACTACCAGGCTTAAGCGCGGGACAGTATCGAATTTATGCAGGCGTTCCAGCTGATGGTACTGGTGCTGAAGGCTTTGTGACTGTGGTTCAACCAAACACACCTGCGGTACTTTTTGATATTGATGGTACGCTTACGGAGTCCGATGCTGAACAAATTGGCGATTATACTGGTATAGATCGGGCGGACCAAAAAGAAGGTGCTTACTCATTAGTGCGACGTTATTTAGACTTGGGCTATCAACCTGTTTATTTGACCGCTAGGGTCTACTGGTACGCTAAAGGTACACGAGACTGGCTAAATTGGATGGGGTTACCACAAGGTTTTTTACGCACATCTTTAAGTAATGAAACGAGCCTTTTTCGCACCGCAGAGTACAAAATAAGTGAAATCAATTATTTGAAGTCTCAAGGGTTAAACATTGTCAGAGCATATGGCAATGCAAAAACCGATGCAGAAGCGTTCATTCGAGCTGGACTTGGTGCGCAAAATAGCTTCACTATTGGTAGCGATGCAGGTCATTACGGCACGACTGCAATTGACAATAACCACTATTATCAGCATATCCAAACTCAGGTCGATACATTCCCTGCAGCAGCGTGTGAGTGATACTCCTGCTTGAGAGCTATTTTCCGCTAAGGTTTATTAAGTGGAACATAATGAACAATGGCTTATTCAGTTAAAATTGATTGGGTCATTGTTTGCTGTCGACACCTTCCTTTTAGTTAAAATAAACCGCAATATCGGTTACAGTGTCATTTCGTAACACTTTAGGATTTTTGCGTATGAGCAAGGAACATTATCAGATAAGAACAATGCACAGAGATGAAGTCGAACTCGCTGTGAGTTGGGCTGCCAAAGAGGGCTGGAATCCAGGTACTAATGATGCGCAAAGCTATTACCTTGCAGATCCCAAGGGATTTTTAGTTGGCTTGGTAAATGAAGAGCCTGTTGCAGTGATCTCGGCCATTAGGTATGACGCAGAGTTTGGTTTCATTGGGTTTTACATTGTAAAGCCAGAGTACCGTGGTAAAGGCTACGGTTATGCATTGTGGCAAGCCGCGATGGCCTACCTAGATGGATGTAATGTGGGTTTAGATGGGGTTGTTGATCAGCAGGATAACTATCGAAAATCTGGATTTGAACTGGCATATCGTAATATCCGCTATGAAGGCCTCTTCAAAGCATCTCAACAAGAAGATCTCGCTTCTCCATCCTCTCAAATTTTAACTGAGTTTGAAGCAGAGCACATTCAAACCTATGAAACTCCCTTTTTTCCAGCTAATAGAGGTGGGTTTAATTTACAATGGCGCACCCAGTCAAATGCCCATGCGCTGTCATTGAAGACGGCTGAAGGCATAAAGGGGTATGGCGTAATCAGAGCATGCGAGCATGGCTATAAAATTGGTCCCCTTTATGCTGATGATCTAGCAAGTGCAAAAGCACTTATACATGCTTTGGTGGCTCATATCGCAGATAACGATGTAGCACAGACTGTTTATTTAGATGTTCCTGAACGTAATCAAGATGCTGTATCTTTGGCAGAATCACTGGGGATGAACGTCGTATTTGAAACCGCAAGAATGTATACAAAAGCGCAGCCCAATCTACCGCTAGAGCGCACATTTGGTGTTGCGTCATTTGAAATCGGCTAAAACAAGCTAGGTCTGCAACTTTAACGCATGTAGCTGCTGGCCTTTGCTGAAAACCTTCTGTTCAACATCTCAACGTTATCAAGCACTTTAAGGAATATTTGAATGCACTCTAACGCTATATTCATACTATATCGCGAGCACGAAATAGATCTCAATCAGCCCTACTATCAATCTCCTTCATTGCTGAGCGATGGGTTTATCCACGCGTGCACCGCCAGCCAAGTGCATGCTGTGTTTGAACGCTTTTATGCGATGGAAAAGCGTGTATGCCTAGCTGTCATCGACACTCGGTTAGTCGAGGCTCAGATAAAATATGAGACACCGAGTGAGTCGATAACCACAGGAGATAGTCTGTTTCCACATATTTATGGACAACTAAATACCAACGCAATTGTTGATACTTTAGAATATCAGCACTTTTCTCATAAGGATTTGGCGGACCGATTGCTTGACGTTTTGGCGCACTATAGATTCGAAAGGCTTCCAGTTGAAGGTACTCTGTACAAAAGTACTTGGCGTTCAAACGCAGAATTAGCAAATGAAAAGCCTATCGGGACCGCAATGATAGGCATGTACTGCGACCAGCTTAAAAGTGTATCTTGTTTTCATCGTTTGAGTCATGATGAAATCTGGCATTTCTACTCTGGTGACCCCTTTCAACTATATCTACTGTATCCTGACGGAAAGACTGAAACGGTGGTAATGGGAACCGACTTTGCACAAGGGCAGAGGATACAGTGTCGTATCCCAGCAGGCGTGTGGCAAGCTGGTGAAGTATCAGCTGGCGGAGAGTATGCAATATTCGGATGTACAATGGCCCCGGGCTTTACTGGGGACTGCTTTGAAGCAGCAGACCATCATGCACTCAAAAATAGATACCCAAGTGTTTCTGATGTAATAGAGCGACTTGCAGTCAACGAGGGGGATACCGCTATGCCCGATGGGTTTGCTAATTAAACGCATATTGTTAATTCAAATACTTCAGGGGTAAAGTCATAAGAAATATCAGTGCCTATTTTGGCTATTTTTGTATTGCCCTCTATATTGAAATGATACTTGATTTATTGGGCAGTTGGCTTTGCACAAAATAGTCTTATTCGTGATTTTGGTGTTGTTCTCCTCTATGGCGCTTGCGTCAAAGTCCATTGAAGAGCAAATGGACTTGCTAAAAGAAGCACAGGATTATTTATCAGTAAAGCCTTCTCAAACTTTGCAGATACTTGAGTCTATGACAGCCAAAGAGTCGCTTCCGACAGCGTTGAAGATTCGTTGGCATATTATTCGAGTAAGAGCATCTGTCACAACCAATCAGTTAGATATAGTTGAGCAGTCCTTAGATCGACTGTTTACCTATGATAGTCACCCTTATTTTAATGAACGGCTAACGACGATTTTAAGTGCGTTGGGCATCTGGTTAAGACGCAAAGGGCATTTGCGAGAAGCTGACATTAGTCTGGTTTGTGCGCTTAAATATACCGATGATGAGCGAAAACGTATGTTGCTGATCAATAGCAGAGCGCTGGTGGCCAGACACATGGGCAAGCATACAAAAGCAAGGGAACTATACAAACAAGCTGAAACAATCGCTAAGGCCCTAAATGCGCGTTCAACCATGGCTACTATCAACAACAACCTAGGTGCAATAGCACTCGATCTAGGTGACTACACACTTGCAGAAGCACAGTTTAGGTTGGCACTTGCTGGCTATCAAGAAGTGGCAAAACGCTCTGGTCATATTACTGCGGGTTTGAATCTACTCTTGGTTTTCGTGATCAATGGAGAGGTAACCAATTATCAAAGGTTGTATGGTCCTGTTGCTGCGTTGACCGAGGCTTTTCCCAACCAGTCAAAAAAAGCGCTACTAGCTTGGACATTTGCGGCCTACGAAGCAAAGCAGGGTAAAGCTTTGTCCAGCAGTGATAAAGCGCAACTCAAATTAACCTATGAACAACTTGAAAGTGGCAAAGTGAAAAGCTTGGTAGACATTCATTTGGCTCCAATCGTGGGTATTGAGCCACCAAAATCTATCCAACAACAAACCACTGAGGTGTTTCAAAGAGCATGGTTTGGTAAAGTATCGCAATGTAATTGGCAATAATGACAACAGCCAACTCACATCATTAAAATTGCGTATCTAGTTATTGTAGGTAAAGATTTATGTCAGAAATAGTGATATGTGCGCATCAGTCAAGTTGGGCTAAAGAGTTTGAGCAGATACAAAAACAGCTGAAGTATGTGTTGGGTACACATGCATTACAGATTGACCACATTGGCTCAACTGCGGTTGCGGACCTAGCAGCCAAGGATATTATTGATATACAAGTGAGTGTAAAGGACCTTGACAATTTAGAGGTCATTGAACGCTTGGTTGACGCTGATTACATCTACAGAGACGATGTAAAGTGGGACAATCTAGTAGGGTATGAGGCTGAAGACGAGCATCTACGTAAACACTATTTTAGGGAGCCCACTGGCAGTCGCGTGACACATATTCATATTCGCGAGGTTGGCCGAGTGAATCAAATATACCCTTTGTTATTTAGAGATTTACTACGTGAAAACAAACATATAAGAATGGCGTATGGCAAGATAAAAACAGAATTAGCGCATCGTTTTAAAGATGATGTGGAAGCTTACTATGCAATAAAAGATCCCTATATGGATACGTTGTTTCATGCTGCAACTTTGCTACAAAAAGCGCAACGCTAGAAAAGACTCATATAAATACATTCATGCTTGACTAAGCTCGTCCGTTACGTCAAAAATAGAGAGAAGCGCTCAAAATTAGGAACAAAAATGGACATTGAAACTGATTGGCCGCAAATTAAACAGCTATTTAAACAAGCTTTTCGCTCTTCATTTCATTATTCAATTGCGAGTATTTCTGAACAGGGGGAGCCTCATTTAACTCCAATTGGCTCGGTAATATTGGGTAATGTAGGGCAAGGATACTATTTTGAAAAATTTACTCAACAGCTTCCGCGCAATCTAAAAGAACATGAGAGAATTTGTGTTCTAGCAGTCAATTCAAGTCCTTGGTATTGGATAAAATCGTTATGTCGAGGTGAGTTTGGTACTTATCCAGCCATTCGACTCTACGGCACTGCGGGAGTACTTAGAAAAGCCACTGAAACCGAAAAAGCACGTTGGCATAAAAGAGTCCGACGTCTGCGCTTCACTCGGGGTTACAAATTGTTGTGGCAAAATATGGAAATGATTCGAGAGTTGCATTTTGATAGGGTTGAACCCATTCGGGTTGGGCGTATGACTCAAACTCTTTCTCGTAGTTAGTACTGTTTACAAGTGGGCGAAAAGGCCCACTTAATTTAATTATTAAGCATTCCACAGTAATAGTGAAAGCCCAGCCAACCATAATAACTTAGCCCAATATGAGAGGCGTTGATATCGACCTACATGCTTTTGCAGCTTTACTGCTTGAGCCATTTTTACCAAGTAGTAGACAGCCACAATGACACTAACTAATGAAAAAGCTCGAAATGCGGCTGGTAATGAACTAAACGCGACTAAAATGGGTGCGATTAAAAGCGATAGCAGCATGATGAAACCGGCCCAAGAATGGATTTGGCAAGAGAGTGAAGGGGAGCGAGTGTAGGGGTCTTTATCCATTGGAAACATCCCTGCGACCCATGTTCCTATACCGTGAAGTATGACGAGCCACCCTGTTGTTGCCAGCAAGACGCTGCTATCTGAGTGCTGAAATATTGCCCAACCAAACAAGCAAAACAGGGCTCCTAGCGGATAGTTATTGATCATAGGGGAGAGTTTTTGCGTCGGGCTACCTACTGCACCGAGTTCACTACAAAACTGCTCATTATGATTGTAATTGGGGTAGAATTTTGCGGCTACAATTACCCCAACGGTGATCCAGATAAAGGCGATTAACCCACTTAAAATGCTAATACTTTCAAACAATTCCCTGCTCCTTTGACGACTTGGTGATGGTTTTACAACCATCCTAATCTTACCGTAAATCGCTGGAACTTTGAACTTGTCGGTTGTTGGTCGAAGCTATGAATTGTGTCTTCTCATGGCTAAAGAGTCAGCTTGCTAAGTGATTGATACATTTCTTCGAATGTTTCTTTTTGCTCTGGGAATTTTTCCATACCTTGTTTAAATGTCGCTAAAGCATTTTCTAGATCTTCTAAATTAATATAGCTCATTCCCTTGTAATACAGTGCGGTTGTGCCTTTTGGGTAAACTTCTAACGAACGATCGAAGTACTTTATGGCTTTTTCGAACTCTCCCATATCCATATATGCAAAGCCTATTTTATCGATGGCTTCATAATATAGCGGAAAGACGCTGATGGCTTGTTCATACGCGGCGATTGCCTGCTGATATTGAGCTGCCTGACTTAAAGCATACCCCTTTGTATAGAGGGTATTCGCTCTGAATATAAGATCATCAACTTTTTGATTGGTGACTTCAGCATATTTTTTAAAATCGTTGTTTTTGAGATATTTGATATATGATTTTAGCTCTGATTTTTGAGGTGTTGTATTGCCAATATAGAACCATTTAGAAGAGAACAAAGTCTGTGAAACGGGCGTATGGTAAGTTAAAATCGGCTGGGTACGCAGGGCATGTAGTGTCGGTTTAGACTCGCTCAGTTGATAAATTAAGACATGTACAGTGGTTTGAGTTTGTGCCTCAGTTTGAATATCGAGTATTTTTATCGTTTGCCAAGCCTCCCCATCCTGAAATGAAAAGATATCTCCAATATGAAGACGGTGTACTTGCGGGGAATATGCAGCACTGGCTTGCGTTTTAAATGTAGTGACAGTTAAAACAGAAAATAATAAGAAAAAGGTGATTAAGAGAAAACGCATCTTGTAAGAAGTTCTACTTTTGTATTACTTTGGTGTAAGTGAATACTGACTAATTTGTCATTTATAAAGGCTGCGGATTCTCTCAAATACACACCGGCTTGTCATTAAAATTATTTCATTTAGCGGAATAATTCGTGAGTAATGAGAATATTCATATTCGTACTCAAAAAATGTAATCAAATATAATTAAATAAGATGATTGAGCAAAGCTACTCTCTACAGATAGCAACCCATTTAAAGGTCAAAGCTTACTGGTTTGATTTAACTGGCTCTACAAGTTTGGAGGTGTCGATTTCAACCACAAAGAGCATTGAGACTAAAAATGCACAGGTAATTGAACGAAATGCGTACGCCAATATCTCATAGCTATCATATATCAATGTGAGCTTGGTTAGGGAACCAAAAAACTCTCCTTTAAAACCTAAATCAACAGCATTTCTGAGTACATTTTCTAAAAACATAAGTCCCATCAAAATACTTGATAAAAATAGAGATAAAGCAATCAGTCCCTCGGCATAGGTTGGAGCCACACCTCGGTATCGATGAAAAAGCAGCTTGAGCAAGCGTATTCGCATAAGGAGCAGTAAGCAGGTAATTGCAAATAAAATCAGCTGTACGCCGTAGACAATAGAGCCCAGCCAGATCATAGGTAACGTTTCTGATTCGAGAGGGATAAGATAGCTAAAAGCAAAAAACTCCACCAATGACATTGCCAAAACCAGCGCTGTTATTGATACGACATTGATATTATCTTTTTTGAAGAACAACACACAGCAACAAGAGGTGATAGTGGCAAATGACATAAACATCCAGTCATAGGTGTACATAAAAATTAGGGTGAGCACCAAACAAGTCGCGCAAGCAATACGTAGTATGCTCATAACAAATTAACTCTACTAACCCTTGGAGTCAGGGAGGGGAGGTTGACGAGGTTTAGACGTTGGTCGTTTAGTTTTGTAGCCTGCTGACACTTGCTGGCAGATGTTTTTTGACAGCACAGTCATCTTTAATGAGCGATCCATAAGTTACTCCTTGTACTTGCATTAGTTGTTGACTTCTTGGGTTTGAAATACCCAAAACTCTGTACACGTACTATTTTTGGTGCTTGAGTTTATTTACCTTGCGATATCGGTGTAGGTTATTTTCAATCACAATGGTGCGCAATGTTTGCAACTGCTCTTCTATTGCGCTGAGGTCAAAGCGACATGCTAGAGACCATTTTAAATAGTCTTTGTATTTAATATCACTGACGCCATTTTCATAATTGATTATTGTTGCCTCACTGGTACCCAGTACTTTTGCCATTTCCTTCTGAGTCTTGTTTGCAGCAAGTCGCATCACTTTCAAATCACTTAAGTTTTGCTCATCATGTTGCCTAACAATTTTATTCAATGTCTTTCCCTAAAAGTCAAAATGTTTACTAATCTAAAGATTTTTTGATGTTTAAGCATTTATTATAAAAATATTAACGCATGTAAATACTATATATGGAGGGAGATTAAATGACAAGGATTGAACATGATATAAAGCTGACAATTAAGTTTAAGCTAAACATCGAGCAGCGCTTGCAAAATCAAGTAGAATCACACTTTGTATCTATGCCAGCTTCTGTTGGCTACCCAGTCTTAAAGTATCAAACTCTTTATAATAAGCGCCCTCCGGTATGGGTTATTTATGCGCAAATTGGAGAGTATGAAATTCGCCGGATTAATGAGTTATCTCAGCAGGTACATCCCACACTTTGTGCTTGGGCGATGAATAAGATCCATGAGCACGGCGTTGTATTGGTATGCATTGCGCTTAAGGGAATAGGAAACAAATGTAATAGTGGTTTTTTGATGAGTTGGAATGAACTGCTTTATGGCATTGAGGTTAATGAAGCCCAAAGCCGTGTCCAGTCTGATTTTGGTGTTGCTGATCAATTGATAGATGCGCTTAATGGCGTTGACTCTTCGATTAAAGCTCTGGTTAAGTCTGCCGCCTTGGACCCGTTGTCTTAATTTGTTCAAAATTCGTCATCAATCTAGTACTTTCAATTGCACGTCCCATAAATCTCCATTACAATTGGATAAAACTTGGATATTTTTTGGAGATGGTATGGCGGATGCAAAGAAAACAGAGGTGAGATTTTCGGTTGATGCGGATTATTTAGCAGCACTACAAAGTCGTTTAGGGTTAAAAAAATCCAGTGACTTAACGAAAGTAGCCTTAACTTTGTTGGATTGGGCTTCGGATGAAGTAATACATGATAGAACAATTTTGTCTGCCAACAAGCAAGGCAAAGATATACACAGACTTGTCATGCCTGAGCTCAATAACATCTCCAAACCAAATATTTAAAAAATACCATTTCACAATAACAATAGGAAAAAGAGTAGAACACCATGTCGTTGCGTGCACAGGACAGCACACCTACAGAAGCAATGCAAAGCGCAGCCAGTGAGCCTTGGCAAGATATAGACTTGGCATCAGCACTTGATGCAACACCACAAGAAGCACCAGTTTCAGAGCCTTTAACAGGTAAGGAAAAAGCTGGCGTAAATCTGACTTGGGGCATTATTTGCATTTTAATCGGCTTTTTGTTGGTCATATTGGGAATTTTCATCTGGGGTGAATACCAATTCTTTATGTCGATGCAGGAAGTTAAATTGGCGAGTTTTGATGCAGACAAGACGGTCAACCTGTTTTCTGAGATTGCTCAGCAACGCAGTGAGTTTAGAGCATTTTGGTTTGATACCTTGCAGCTAATATTGCTCAATGTGCTGTTTCCAACTTTGACAGCTTTACTGGGGTACGTATTTGGTACCAGTAGAAATGTAAGTTAAAGCTAAGTTGATCTGGTCATATCTGACATTTAGCACTTAGTTCTTGTCAGTCATATAATGGGGAGGGTTACACATCTTCTCCATCAAAACGGTAATTTTTAATCCCATTCAAAAATTGTCACCAATATAAGCCATTATTCTGATTGTATAATTGCGTTTTTGTCAGCTTTTTAATTTATTCCACAATTAATCTTAATTTGACATAAATTCGTCTTGAAGCAGTTGAAATTATATGATGTTATAATGTATCAATTATATTGTATTAAATATAAAATCGATCAGTGTCTGACTCCAAAGTTGCAGTGTGATGAATAATATACACGTAAATATTTACCAATAAAGCACAGGAAGGGGTGTCATTCATATGGGTAATTATTGTACACTTTGTGTAAATGAAAATTATTATCATTGGCATGAGTGTTGTGATATAGTATCGCATGTAGTGGTTCTAGGTAATATAAATAATCTCGCGGGCCTTTTTTAAAGGTGAGGAGGTGTTAATTACAGAAATGTCAGGGTGATACGGCGAAGGATAGATAAGGTTTAAAAATGACTTTTTGCAGTGACATTGAAATAAACACAGCGGATAAACAGCAGCAAATCGACAGCTCGGTTGGGCATAACTTTGTACAGTTGATGCCAGGTCTTTCTGTTAGCTTATCTACAGCGCGAGAAATGGGTGCAGCCGATACCAAGCATGTATTTCCTGGTGATGATCAGTACATTCATTTAAACAGTGTCCTGTCAGGGAAATTTGAAGCCACAGTCGGTAATAAGCTTTTGCAATGTGGGTGCGGCGATTTCAATATTGGTTTTTCTGGTGGTGAGAATTTTTGCGCATATCACAGTAATGATTTTAGTAACTTAGAAATTATGATCAAACCAGAAGTACTAACTGAGCTTGCAGGTGAGGAACTAAGCGGCATTGACCTTGGCAAGAGCATGTCATTCTTTGTGAAGCAAAGCGGTCCTAGCCGCAAGGTTAGCGCATGCGCAAGCCGCATTTATAAATTAATTAAAGAGCAAGAAGCCAAACCACTTTTATTACACTCTGCGACTCTGGATTACTTATATTGGCATCTAACGGCCCTAAAATCAGTTGATTCCGGCAACCAAATTCCGCTGAGAGAAAAAAAGCAACTTATCGCAGCAAGAGATTTTTTGCTGTCTGATCTCAGCAACCCACCGACAATATCAGATGTAGCTAAAGCGGTGGGGTTAAATCAGTGTAAGCTGAAAAAAGGGTTCAAGGCGCTATTTAACAATACAGTTTATGGTTGTTTTCAAGAAGAACGAATGCACAAAGCAATGAATTTATTAAAAGACAATAATGTCACTGAAACAGCCATTTCTCTCGGTTATAGCAATGTGAGCCATTTTAGTGTGGCATTTAGAAAGCAGTTTGGTGTGTTGCCAAAAGAGGCTCGGTTAAATTTGGCGCCCACCATCGTTGGCAATTAAATTCATCCTCCTCACATCTAAGCCATGCCAGCGGGGTTGACCCGCAACGCATGACTCATTATTACGACTTTGTATTTAGCTGACAGCCTGAAGCTTGGGGGCTTTATTCAGAGTAATCTCTGCTGCGCCGTCATTCTTGATATTCCAAGTGATGTCCAAATTACTTTGACTGGCTAAAAAGGTTAGCGCCTCTTGTTCCATCTCTCTCACCATATTGACAAGTTCTGGACAATCAAGTTCTTTAAACATTGCCGCATAGGCACAATTAGAGATAGATATTAAAGTTGACTGTGGTCCATCTTGTGACTCTTTAAGCGTGAATAAACCAAGTTTGGCGTAGTTTCTTAACCAAGTTAGCCAATATTCTAAAATCGCATCTTCTTTTTGGTCGAACATATTAAAGGATTCCGGATTTGGCCATAACCAGCGCATTTCCATTTTTCCGGTTTCCAAAAACATCTCACGATATAACTGATAGGCTTTGTCCTTACCTAGCACTTTCCTCGCATTACCATAGCCAGAGGTAAACATACTCATGTCTTTAGTAATAGACTGCCAAATTTCGCTATTTTCGTCCTGATGTTTGTCCCGCCAGTGCTGTAAACGCTTGCCATCTTTGCTCCAGGCCAATAGTGTAGAAATGACAAATTTGGTGAAGCTGAAAGTGCTGGTAGCTTCTTTTAGTGCGCGCCAAATCTCTGACTTATAAAGATATTCCTGCTGTCTTTTAGCCATTTTGGGGTGTTGTTTGGTGACTGTATACCAGTTTAAGCCCAAATTTCTAAGACTATTGATGTCTGAAGAAACACTATCCACCCAACCAAACTCTTGATCTGCTTGGTGAATGCTTTGTGTGTTTGCAGGCTTTGCCGTCACACCATAGAGTGCGAGTGTCTGCAACAGTTGTTGACGGATTGCATAAGGCAGGTGTTCTACAGCTTTGACACCATAGTTGTCAGAAAAGCACTTGTTTAGCCAACACTCTACCGCAACACACGCCATTTTGGCTGTTAACTCGTAGGAAGAAATGACCCCATGCAATATCAACCCAGATTGTGGGTTATTATCTGGGTATACCCATAAACAGGTATCGGGATCAGAGTCTTTTTTGGTTTTGAGCTTTTGTCCATTGTTGAAGAACATATTGGAGAAAAATGCATTCTTGCGTTCACCCAGACGGTATTTACTCATAAACTTCGCAAATCCAAGCGTTAAGTGTTGAATATGATAGCGACTATCTAGATGCTTTATATCTATATCTTCAGCAACATATTCCTTGCCAAGCCCCGCGACTTCTGGTGTTGCGAATGGGATCAAATCGGCTGGCTTTTTCAGGGCAGGGAAAGCAAACTGGTGTTGCTCGTCTTGCCAAGGTGTATCAATCTGTTGCCGAGTGCCTTCTCGCCAGCACGATAATTGATTGGTAAAGCTAGCCAAAATTGCTTGCGGGCTGGTCTCACCGCCACCGTACGCCGCTCCCATATATAAACGGCACTGGTAATGGCCTATTGCAGAAGCCTTTTTATGAGCAAGCTCGGTGAGCAACAATGTTGAAATACCTGGGGAGAAACCCATGCCAGTCAACAACAAGCGTTGTTTTGACTGAGCCTCAGTATTAAGGTTAAGCACTTGATCTGCTGCATGTAGACTGTCATTGATGTCAATGGCATCAAGATCGGCATTCAAGCATAATTGATGTGCTTTCAAGGCAAATTTGTCCATAGGGCCTAAGGCAATCACGGCGAGATCAAATTGCTTAAGCGTTTCAATACTTTTGTCTTGGTCATTTATATCAAAAGGTACATAGTCAATGTGCTCAGGCAGCACTCCTGCTTTTGGTGCCCGCCGAGCTGCACAGCTTATTTTTAAATCACAGTGACGAGCACTGAGTAAACTGATAATGCGTCTACCAGACTCCCCGGTACCTCCTAAGACGATGATTTTTTTACTCATGCGGCCTCCTGCTCGGCAGTTTTTTCTGATTTAGAGAGAGAAAGACCAGCCACTACACCGGCCTGTTCAAGATCTTTAATAAAGCCACTGGCATCAACAGCTTCATGCAGCATCATTGGGCCTATTTTGGTAATTTGATTGTTTAAGAATTGCTTAGCGGCGATACCAATAATAAAACCTGTTGCCTGATAGGTGTCTTCTAAAATGATTTGACCACGTTGTATGCTGCCGTCTTCACATTCAATTTGAGCATCAACGCCATACACAGGATCGAGCTTGCGCATATCTTTAGCCGAGGCCTTACATAACCATCGCGCCGCACGAGCGATACTTTTATGGTTTTTATACATCTTGAAAATCTTTGCAACCATGCAGACAAACATAGCGCGTGGGCCTAAGTTGGCACCATAAACTTTTGCTGTTTTAATGCCATGTTCATTGGCTAGTTGGACAATTTCTTCGGCATAAATCAACATGGTTGATACCGTACCTATAGGGGCTGGGAAGTTTGCTTTGGTGCCAGCTTTAGAAAACTTTTCAGATACAATTTGTTGGTTTTTTAAGTAGCAAAAACCGCGTTCGTGGCCAAAGTCTCCCAATCCGTGAATGATGTCCCATGCTGAGTTATAACTCCAAGCATCTCGGCCAACATATTGTACCTCCAAAGACTTAACGGCTTTTCCATTACTACATTGCTGTATAAGGTGTGCTGGGAATACTCCAGATAAGCCCGGTAGTAATCCGACATTGATGATAAGAGGTACGTTGCTTTTGCGATGTTTTTCATGCTCATGGAGAGACGAATAAACGGGGTCGTAGCCACCTGCGTCAATAATTGGAACGTTTAACTCTTTACAGGCCAAAACTATCTGATCACCGATAATGCCAGAAGGACCAACACATGCGACCACTAGATCAACTCCTATGAGGCGGGCTTTTAGGTCATTGGTATCTTGGGCGTCCAATTGAATAGTGCTTATTCTGTCTTGGTATTGCAAAATTGTACTGGGCAATGAGGCTTTTCTGCGTGAGGCGAATATGAGCGCTGCTTCGGTATGCTGGAGCAAGTACTCTGCTGCTTTTAAGCCTACTTGACCTGTACCACCGAGCAATAACACGGATTGAGCTTGCATGGTAACTCCCTTATTAAGCGTATCAACGCATTGATATTGTTTATATAAAGTAAAAGTGGCGCTAGGTTTGTGTGCGCCACTTTTCACTCCTTACTGGTTTAGAAATTGGTGCCTACAGTGAGGCCAATGGTTCTTGGATTTCCAGCTTCTGCCGTTACACCAAATCCAAAGTTAAATTCAACTTTTGAATAATATTCATCGAGTGCGTTTTTCACCCATAGATGCGCATACCAATTTTCGGTTTCAAGGCCTACTTTGGCATTTAATAGGTGGAAAGCGGATTGTTTCATTTGGTTGCCTGCATCAAAGTAGTGCTCACCCATATAAATATTTTCGAGCTGTGTAAATAGGGTGTAGTCACTGTTGAGCTCTGTGCGATTGCTAACTGATAAGTTTGCGCTGAACTTTGGCGTGTTTGGCAGGCGATTGTCGGAGTAATCTTCTACTACACCAGTTGCGAAATTTAAGCTTTTATATTCGCTATAAGTGGCATCTACATAGCTACTCGAAAAACCAACTGTCCAATCTGGGTGTGGCTGATAGCGCGATTCAAATTCAACCCCGCGACTTGCACTTTTACCCGCATTGTCAGTAATGACTGTGGTATTTTCCAGCATTTGCTGTACTTGTTGATCGTCCAAAGATATATAGAAAGCCGTCACCGAGAAGCTCAGTTGGTTATCCAGCGCTAATGCCTTGTAGGCGATTTCGTAGTTGTTACTGTATTCAGGCTCAAAGCTTGGTTTACTTAGGTTTGGATACAGAGTGTCAAAGCCGCCAGCGCGATAGCCTTTACTCCACGACGCATAAATTAAGTCATCATTACCTGTTTGATATGACAGTGCCAGTTTCGGCAGTACCTCACTGAACTCTTTCTCACCATCATATTGCGCTGTTACGCCTGTGGACTGGGAGTTAATGGTGATATCAGCTTCCCGTTGCTCTTTGTGATAACGCAGTCCCGCAATCACTGTAATATCATCGGTGATTGCATAGTCGACCTGTCCAAAAGCCGCCCAAGCTTGGTCGTCTTTAATGGTGATTGAGCGGTCAACCATAGGGCCGCTCCCCGGGTACATCGCTGCAAAGTTTAAATCATTTCTGGTGGTATTATGAGTATTAGCTTGATAGGCATAGATACCAACTAGCCAATGATAGTCCTCGGTATTTTTAGAGCTCCAACGCATTTCATGGGAAAGTTGGTCAAACTTTTCAGTGGAGTTACTGTGGAATTGGTAACCTGCGTCATGGCCAGTGTCTTGGTCGGCGGTGTTAAAGTTATCCCAGTCACGCCAGCTTGTAATCGAAATAAAATCTACATTATCTCCAGCATAATCAAGCGTGATTGAGGCACCTAAAGCATCACGGTCATCGACTCCTTCAAAGTCATGTTCTACCTGATCTGGGTTTGCTTTGATTTTTTCGATTAAACCCATGGCGTATGAATCGCCACGGAAACGCTCATAGTCCACTACGAAATTGGCTTCAAGGGTGTCCGACGCGATCCACCTCAGCTTGGTTCTCGCACTGATATCATCCCGTGCACCAAAGTCTTTATTGAGATAAGTGTTTTCAATATGACCATCGGAGTTGTGAGCTGATAGTGACACGCCAAGAAATAAGTCGTCATCGTTAATTGGCGTATTAACTCCCAACCGAACTCTTTTTGAGCCGAGATTATCTGCTGAGAATGTCCCTTTAAACTCCTGAACTTCATCAGGCTGTTTGGTGATGATATTAATGACACCAGCAAGAGAGTTACCTCCATACAATGTACCTTGAGGACCTCGCAATACTTCAACTCGTTCGATATCCACAAGGTCTAAATCGAAAATACTGTTACTGCTATAATTGACGCCATCGACGTAAAAACCAATGGTTGGCTCGGTAAATAACCCGGGGCCGATACCACGAATGAACACGTTGCTATCTCTTCGACCACCCCAACTATAAACATGTAGACTCGGAATTTCGTGTCCCAATTCGGTGATGGAATATACCTCCGAATCTGCCAGTTCTTGTCCAAAAATAGCGGTTACGCTGGACGCCACTTCCATGATATTGGCTGTACGTTTTTCTGAGGTGACCTCAATACGCTCTAAATCAATTTGTTCAGTTTGCTCATCAGCATAAACTGAACAAGCCGTAGTGCTTAGACTAAGTGCCAATACTGCACGCGAAACGTGACTGCTGAGTTTTGAAAGGGTATGACCAGATTTGGCAGCAGGTGTCAGCTGGTAACGAGACATATTAAGTGAGCTCCTAATAACAACGAGTAGTAGAGTAGTTGGGCACTGATTTTTTGCTGTGTCAGAAACGTGTTATTGCACTTGTTTCTTTTGGCTTATAGCCATGTGGCGGGCCCTGTTTTTATTGCCCGTTATTGTGTGAGTAAGGGTCTTTCGTCACTACCCGAAAGCGGTCATTACCCCCTCTAAGCGGGTTTTTTTAGGAGGGTTTTTCCAAGCACAAAATGATTAGGACGCACACATAGCACGTCTTAATCATTTGTAATGGGGGTTTACAGTTGTCTTACATTGTCGCTGTATGCAATATCAACAAACGCGCCGTTCTCGTTAAGAAAGAGCTTGCTAGGAGGCTGAGGTAAGTACATTCTCAATTTCGCTTGGCCTTGATTGAAATAGACTTCTTGAGCATGGCTTTCAAAGTCTCCTGTTTGTTCAAAGTACATCGTTACCGAGGCAGCCCCAGTATAGGGCACTCTTAAAGCCTCGCCATGTTGTTGCTCAATGCTGACAGCCTTTAGATCTGCAACAAGACTGTAGTGATTATCATTGAGTTGCTCTATCTGTAGGTTATGGATTGTAAAGTCATGCAACACCACCTGTTGATAGAGCGCATACAGCTGTTTTTTATGCTTAGGGTGGCTCACAGCTTGTGATAGGTTGCGATACAAGTGCAGAGCTGAGACAAATTGCATTCCCTTTTGTGCATGATAACTAAGCACCACATCCTCAATTACTTGGTTAAACTTATCTTCACCAATCAGCTGCGATGCAGCATAAACAGCAAGTTGAGATTTGCTGTTGGCATAGGGTTGATGAGTTAGAGTGAGTGCACTTTTCTCTTCTGCAGACTCTTTAGTTCGCGCAAGCAAATAATCATCGGTTATGGTGGCAAGTAATTGCTGCCTTGCCTCGCCGCTGAGCCCTGATTTAGTTAGTGCAAACCAAGTAGGGATCCCTTGTGATAGCAAAGGGTATCCTGTGGTGTTGGCTATCGCGATGTTTTGCCACCAAACTTGTGCAACGGCGCGATGCACGGTGTACGCAAGCCAATCAATACTAGGCAACTGGCGATAGTTGTGTTGCCAAGCTGCCATTTCAGGGATAAGCACTAGATTTGCACTGACTGATTGCTCCCCCATGCCCTGTGGCAATGCGGCAATTTTTAGGCTGTTGTAAGGGTATGTCCCAAACACTGACTCGCCATGCTCAAGAGCGTGTTTTGCGCGCTTAAGCATCGTTTCTATGATGATTTCGTCTGCGTTAAAGTAAAACAGTTCGATGGGTATTTTTTGCCCTGTGTTAGGGCTTGTCCAAACGGATTGACGAGTTTGATAAGCAGCACTCACAATGGCAGGTTTCCAATGACTGGGTGTGGTTATCTCGTACTCATAAGTTTGACGCTTATCTAAGGATTGTTGACCAACTAGCTCCCCAGGAGCGACGACGACTTGATCGCTGGGCGCTTCGATTTTCAGTGTATAAGTTATTAAGTCAGCATCATTATGTTGATATACATCAGATGTATCAGATTGACTAAAAAAGTCTGGCGCTAACGGAGCGAGTTTAAATTTATCTCGCAGCGCGTTATCTTTGATAATCTTATCTTTTTCAAATCCTAATGTGGGCCAAAAATCGGCATCTATGTAGCTGGCGTGATTTGTTATTTTGCCAAGGTAGTTGGTTGCGCGATTGCTGTAGCCTTGATACCGAACTGAAGCTTCAATACTGAGCTGGCGACGGTGTCCAAAAGCGAGAGGAGAATTCAAATCCCACAACGAGACGTGATGTGTGTGGTCAGTCGTGACTGAAGAAAGGGTACTTCCAAAAGTACTAACTTGTTCAATCTCAGTAAAATCATTGGTATTGATGAACAGTTGTTCGATAGCTTGTTTATAGGGGTTAGTGAGTGTCAAATTAGCAATGTATTGTACAGCGCGCTTGTCTGGGTAAAGCGATATCGCAATCTCCGCATGGCTAATCTTAGGCTTTGGTTGGGTATTAAATTGACGGTATCGGCTTTCATAATCAACTTGCGCAATATAGCCGTCGGATTGAGTTTCAAATTGGCCATCGATAATCATATCTTGATGAACAGATTTTGCTTGAAAGATAAAGACAGTGCCTGCCAATAGCATTATGGCAAGTGAGCACGGCGCGACTTTTTGCGGAAGTGACATCAGTCTTTCTTTGAAAGGTGCAATCATACCCCGAGGCCAAAGCCAGCTGACCAATACCAACAGTACGCTGTAAAAGCTGAGCCAATAGAGCATCAGGTTGAGATCTCTGAGTATAAACTGCTCTGTAGATGCAAGTTCAGAGAGCTGCGCAATAGATGGCCATGCCCACAAATACATAAAGTTTTCTACTGCGTTGGTTTCATTGAATATGGCAGGGGAAATGCACAACATCACTGCGAGTACTTGGGCTGCAACTTTTGACTGCAATAGGCCATAACTGATGATAGCAATGAAGACATAAGCGAGCATTAATGGCAGTAATACAATAAAGCTCAGATGAAGCAAACTCTGCCAGTCAGGGTCGATATAGCCTTGTATTAATTGTGCCCCCACTAATCCCGATACTGGTACCAACATCAGGACAATCGCCACAATGACTGCGCTGATGATATGACTCAACGGGGCGTGCCAATCTGGTGCGGGACAAACAGCGACCAGTTGAGCTGTATTGAGCTGGTGGTCTTTGTGACATTGATCAACAACGAAAAAAGCAGCAGCCAGCATAGTAAAAATTAAACTCGGGTAAATTAATACTGGTAGAAGCGTATAGGTCTTTGGCAAGATGGCTGAGCTGCCCTCAATCCCAGGTAAGCGATAGCTCAAGCCAGCAATAATTAACATCAAAGTTAAGGTGAACATTGAAAAGAAAAATGCTTTGTTTGTAATGATTTGTCGAGCTTGCAAATATCCTGCGTGAGCGCTGAATTTGACCCAATAGGTGACTGCATTTTTGGTCATCAATGTAAGTGGCGATGTGTTAATTTGCCTTGATCTATGTGTTGGCTGTTGCGCTTTAGCTGCAGGTTTTGCCGAGGATGTTTGGCTGTTGCTAGTTCTGAATTTTGCCAGATCAAAGCGCCACCAAGCAATTGCAAGTAGTGTAAGTGCTAGCGCTAAATAAAGCAGACGGTTGTAAAGTAAAGCGCCGTCTAAACTCAAGAACTGAACCATTCTCTGCTCGGCTGTCCAGTAAAATATTTGTCCTTCTACCGTCACTTTACCAAGTGGGTCCATAATTTGCAGCCAGGGTGCTTGTGGTGCTCCATCACCAAATAAAGCAGTGATCATGACAAATGATCCGACTGCCATCATCATTGCTGCATAGGCTGGTGTAGCGCGGCCTGTTAGTGCCGTGAGTGCAAAAGGTATTGCGGTGTAAACGACACAAGCTGGCAGCACCCAAAGTAACATTGCGTGTAAAATATGCGGCCACGAGGTAGCAATAAAGTCGCTATTAGGGTAGAGCCCAAAGAGGTTGGATACCACCGGTAAAGTGACCATTGCGATTGCAACTGAGCTCATTACCAGCAGCACGATGACCAAGCATGCCAAGTACTTACCTAAAAAGTAATGCTTGCTGTTGATATCAAAGCTATATAAATAATCTGCGGTTTTAGAGTTTAGATCTCTCAAAAGCGTAGGGATCACGAGTGCGCTGCCCACGGTTGCAGCCCAAAACGTATAGTACATAAATAGGTAGTAGATAGCGTAAGGCGAATTGCGCGCAACTCTGCCACTTTGCATCAGTGCGTCCCACTCACCGCCTAGCATCTCTCTATAGCCCATAATAATCATGGCTATCAAGCAACCCCATGTGGCTAATGAGCGCAATCGATATTTAAGCTCAAATAAAAAACTAGTTACAAACATACGCGCTCCTTAAACTGCGAGCTCAGGGACATAGCTGAAGTAAAAGTCTTCAAGGTCCGCAGCGCTTTGAGTAAAGTTTGTAGCAGGGGCAGTGTCGCTTTGAATGGTGGCTTGAATTTCGCCTTTAACAATGCGTGTTGAAATCACTTTGTGAGCTAACCTAAGTTGCCTCAATTCATCACGAGATACTGATTTGTGCCAAATTTGTCGCTCAATAGAAGCGACCAGCTCATCAGGTTTGCCACGTGCAAGTATTGCTCCTCGGTTGAGGATCCCCATGTCGCCACACAAGTTAGTTACATCGCCGACAATATGTGTTGAGAGGATCACGATGGCGCTGTCAGTGAGTTGGTGCAAAATACTGTAGAAGCGATTACGTTCGGCTGGATCTAGCCCCGCGGTTGGCTCATCAACAATGATGACCTTAGGGTTGGTCAATAAAACTTGAGCAATGCCAAAGCGCTGACGCATTCCACCTGAATAGGTGTCCACTGCTTTATGACAGTGCTCTGTGAGGTTTACTAGATCTAATAACTCATCGATTCTATTTTTACGCTCTTTGGCATTTCGAATGCCTTTTAAGCGGGCAAAATAATCCAACATATCAGTAGCTGATGCATTGGCGTAAACGCCAAAATCTTGCGGCAAATAACCCAACTGACGTCGAAACTCCGTTGGGTTGGCAAAGATGTTTTGTCCGTCAAAGCGTATTTCGCCGCTGTCGGGCGTTTGCAATGTAGCAATGGTGCGCATAATACTGCTTTTGCCCGCTCCATTGGGACCGAGTAAACCAAACATACCCTTTCCTATCGTTAAATTAACCGCTTTAAGTGCCTGTACACCGTTTGCATATGTTTTTGATACATCGTGAATTTCTAATTCCATCTCACTAGCTTCTGTTGTTGATTTTAGATTGCCGCGCTGCGCAGTGGCAGCGCTGAGTTTGAGGTTAATTGGTTTTGAGTTTCAAGCGGCAAACACAATGGTTTAATGACCTTACCGTAGCGTTGTGGCACGACAGAAACATCTATATTGAACAGTTGTTTAATGATTTGCTCAGTGACGACTTGCTGTGGTGTGCCGTCTGCTACTATTGAGCCATTTTTAAGAGCGATGATACGGTCACTGAATTGGCTTGCTTGGTTAATATCATGCAGCACCATCACAATGGTTTTGTGCTCATGGACTTGCAACTGCTTAAGTAAATCTAAAAGTTGAAACTGATGACCTAAGTCGAGGTAAGTGGTTGGCTCATCCAAGAGGAGGATCTCCGACTGTTGTGCTAAAGCCATTGCCAACCAAGCCCTTTGTCGCTCTCCTCCTGATAAATGTTGCAGTGGTTTGTGTTGCAACTCTTCCAATTGTGTCTTTTTCAATGCCCATGCAATTGCATGTTGATCATGCTGCGATAAGGTATTGAACAGACCTAAGTAGGGAAATCGACCATGTCCAACTAGCTGCCTGACCAGCATGCCACCTGGGGCTTGCGGATTTTGTCCTAGTAATGCCAGCTTTTTTGCAAGTTCTTTGGGTCGCCATTTATGTAATGGCTTTCGAGCCAATGAAATAGTGCCCTCACTAGGCTGAATAAGCCCACCAAGCAGTTTGAGTAGGGTGGACTTGCCACTGCCATTTGGTCCGACAATCGCGGTGATCTGATGGCGTGCAATTGAAACCGATAGGTCTTGGAGCACGGGTTTGTGTTGATAATGTAAGGCGATTTGATCTGCGTTTAACATGACGAATCCTAACTTTGGCGGCGGATCAACAGGAGCAAAATGGGGATACCCATCAAGGTGGTTAGCGTGCCCGTTGGGATCTCCAGAGGAGAAATGAGAGTGCGGCTTGCAATGTCAGCCGCCAAAGTTAATGTGGCTCCTGCTAACATGCACACAACCATAAGATGAGGCAGACTAATTCCCAAACCGAGCCGATTTAGTAGTACTTTGGCAAAATGAGGCACGATTAAACCTACAAACCCCAGTGGGCCCGTGACAGCCGTTGCGCTTGCGGCTAACGCCACTGCGATAAACAAACTCGTTAAACGCCAGCGTTTTACATTCAGCCCCAAAGTGTGTGCAGCGTCGCTGTCCAATTGCAATATCGACAGGTGCTTTAATAGTAAGAAGCAGCCAAACACACCGATAAATGTCCATGGCAGGAGTAAAAGCAATTGGCTAAAATCTCTGCCATACAGGCTTCCGGCCAACCAAATCAAACTGGTTTCTGTGCGATTGCCTCCCCATGCCAAAATGGCCCACATCACTAGCGCATTCAATACGGCACCAATTGCTACCCCATTGAGCGCGAGTTGATTGGGTTGTAGTTGCTGTCGCCAACTCAGTTTCAAAACTAGCGCGGTGGCCAAAGTACCGCCAAGTAAAGCGATAGCTGGTAACCAAACAAAGTTAAAGCGCGAGTCGCTGAGGTTGAAGACTTGAAGTTGCACGTAATCAAATACCAACAAGCAAAGCACAATAGCCAAGCTTGCCCCTCCATTAACCCCTAAAATACTGGGATCTGCTAATGGATTGCGGATCACAGCCTGTAAAATTAAGCCGGCCAGAGCAAAGTGGACTCCGACCACGATTGCCAACAGAGAGCGAGGTAGCCGCAGTTGCCATAGAATATTTGACTCACTATTTTGAGGAGTTGATGAGAGCAGAGCCTGCCAAACTGCCTGTATCGATAATGGGACTGAGCCTAAGCAAAGAGCAGCGAAAAATAAACCGACTAATAATACAAACAATGAGATTAATAGACCGTAAAAAGGCCAAGCTTTTGCTGTTATATCTGAGCGAGTTGCAATCACTTGGTTCATAAGGCACCTTGCTTATACTGTTTTTGGATCAGCCACACTAAACTTGGCCCACCAAATAACACGCATAAGATCCCGACAGGGATCTCCTGATAATTTGCCAGTAAGTCAGAGATGCTGACGAGCAAGGCTCCGCACAGTGCGCTGCCACATAAGACAAAGCGGTATTCATAAGCCAAGTGCTTGGGCAACAGTGTGCGGCAGATATGGGGAGCAACCAGCCCGACAAATGCGATAGGGCCAGTTACAGATACCGTGGCAGATGTGAGTATGACAGTCAGCGCGAGCGCTTGAATACGCCAACGTTTTACCTGCCCTCCGATGCTTTTGATAACCTCTGTATCTAGCTGTAAGATAGTGAGCGGACGCGCTAAAAAGGCGCATAAAATAAGGCTAAGCAAAGCGATTGGGGCCAGTAGCGAAACATGCTGCCATGTGCGGTTTGCGACGCTGCCGAGTAACCAATAAAACAGGCCCCGTGTATCGGTGCTCACTGAGATGAGCAGCAAAGTTGTTGCTGCCGCGCAAAACAGAGAGATGCACAAACCAGACAGAATCAGGTTTACAGGGTCTAGCTTTTGTTTCCAAGATAACCATAGCGTGATTGACATCGCCACAGAACCTCCAACAATGCCCGCGACAAAATGATAGTGGCTGCTCAGATTGGTAAAGACGAGGACCAATACAATAGCCAATGCTGCTCCTGATGAGACACCAACCAAGCTGGGTGATGCCAGCTCATTTTGTGTCACCGCTTGTGTTATGGCACCCGCCACACCAAGTGCTGCTCCGGCAATCATGGCTAACAGCAGGCGGGGCATTCGTAGCTCCCAAATGACAAAGCTTGCCAGTGACTCTGACGGCGATATTAGTGCAGACCAAATTTCTAATAGCGAGAGTTGATAGTCACCTATAGATACAGATAGCAGTGCGCTAAGGACAAGAAAACATGTGCCAATTAGGGCCAAGCCAAAGGGCGATGCAGCTAAGCGAGGTATCATCGAACTTACCATAGCGTGACAGAATGACAGTTATAAATGACTAAATTGCATTTGGGTTGCTCGTGCCTCTTTAACTAAAGAATTGGGACGGGCAAATTTATCTGGATGAAATAGGTGTGCTAGCTCCTTTAATATTAGGTTTCTTGCTATTGGGCCATGTGGCATGACGTAATGGTCTGCGACGCGAAAGGCGCGACCATTTTTAACTGCTTTGAGCTGCTGCCATACTGGGTGAGACTTAAAAGGCCCAGGCTCGCCTTTGAAGGAAATGATCACATCAGGGTTGAGCTCCAATAATGACTCCATCGAAATCGGTGCCGAGTCAAACTTCTTTAAATTGGGCTGTGGAGAGGCGCCGACACTGTTTTTGGCGTTCAGAGCTGTCATCATTTCTACAGTAAAATGATGATCAAAAAATGCATAGGGTACATCTGACCAATGCCACAAAAATACCACTGACTGCGCTTTGAGCGGCTTTGACGCATAGTGCTTAAGTTGCGCGTTAAACGCATGGTTTAGCTCAGTGCCTTCTGTTGATTTACCCAAAGCTTTGGCTGTAGAGATTATTGCTCGATCCGAGTCGGATTTAGTGACTAAGTCAAAGGCTAAAAAGGGACCAATTTCCTCAAATTTGGTCTCAAATGGTTCGGTATAGGTGCGCAATCCTATGGTGAGGTCGGGTTTTAGTGCTGTTAGTACCTCTAAATTGGTTTCGTGAATCTCGCCAAGATCTACCATGTGTTTGGTTTGGTCGCCAAGGTACGGTGACAGTTGATGATTCAATGTTGAGATCCCCGCAGCTTGCATACCAAGCGCATTGAGCAAGTCTGCGCCAAATACCGAGACCGCTGCGACTTTATTGGGCGCTGAATTGATGGTGACCAACTTGTTACGGTCGTCTTTTACTGTAACGGGGAACTTGGCATTAGCGCTATGAGACAACAATGTGATTAAACATACACAAAACAGCGAGATAAAGCGGCGCATTAGCGTTTCCTTGCGAAATAATGAAGTAACTAAATTGACCCATTGTGCAGAGGTTAAAAGTTCAGCACTACCCATATCGGGTTTCTTATCCCCAAAAGAGATAATTTTTATTGGGGGGGGATGGAGAAAAGAGCTGCGACCGCAGCTCCAATTCTAAGCACATGTTAATCTGAGAGATTAGCTGGCTTTATAAAATTAAGGGGCGCACAACCAAGTTTTTTGTGGCGGGAACAGTGTACTTAAATGCACTAAAATGGCCTCAATATGATCGGCCAAATAAAAATGGCCGCCCTCATAGGTTTCAATATTGATGGATTGAGTACACACCTGTTGCCAAGCTTCGGCCTCTTCATAAGTGAGCTCAGTATCGGTTGAGCCAAGCATCACGGTAAGTGGGTGCTGCAATTTCGGCGCATCAAGGTTTGGCCGATAAGTTTCAATCAACTGATAGTCATTGCGCAGCAAGGGCAGCATCATGTCTAAAAGCTCTGGGTAAGCATTGAGATCAACCCCTGTACCATTGAGGCGTTTAAGCTCATTCAGCATCTCGTTATCACTGGCTTTGTGTATTTCGGTTGCGTGATGACAACTTGGCCCTTCAACGGCAGAGACCACCAGTTGAGTTGGCGCTGGATAGCGATAGGCTTGAATACGCATTGCAAGTTCGTAAGCAATACCGCCGCCCATGCTGTGACCAAACAAAATATAAGGTTTATTAAGTAAAGGCTTTAAGCCTGTAGCCAATGTACTAACCAGACGATTCATATCTGACACTAAAGGCTCTGCCATACGATTTTCGCGACCGGGGTATTGTACGACCACAATTTCTAAGTCTGGGTCAGCAACATTAGCCCAGTGGCGAAAGTAGCTCGCTGAGCCCCCTGCATGCGGTAATATAATCAAACGCTTAGAAGCATTTGGACGCGCTTTGAAAATACGGTAGCATGCGCCATTATTAGTGTGTGTGGCATTAAGCATTATTAAACTTCTCCGTAAGCGGCTTTAGGTAATCGCGATTGACTGCAAAGTTCGGCAAGTCGAACTGAGACAATATGGCTTTTAGGTTGTCTGTGGCGTATTGATGGTGTCCACCAGAGTCCATACCTTGCTTGAAATAGAGCTCAACAAAGCTGCGTACAAAGTTATCATTTAGCGTGTCTTTCCATGTCATAAAATCAAGCGGTTGAATGTCACAGCCAAGTTCGTTAAACCAATTATAAACTTGAGCCACCTCTGTACTTTGATCCGACACGAGGTGGAAGTTACTGTTTTGGCCTGTCGCACCTTTTAGGATGGCTGTAATACAGGTAGCCACATAGTCTACAGGCACGATGTTTACCGCCAATTCAGATGCCGGGTAGGCGTGAATATTTAAGCATGCTCGGTAAAACTTCAAGAACGCATCGTCATTAATAAAGGGGGCTTCTGTGGTCGCCCATGTAATGGTACCTGGGCGCAGAATATTTACCGGTATGCCGTGTCTTCTCGCTTCAGTGAACAAGGTTTCAGCCATAATTTTTGACTGTTCATAAGTTAAATCCACTTCACGCCATGGCACCACATGGGTTTGCTCTACCACTGGTTGAGGCACGTCAGCTGGCAGCGCATGATGTACTCCAATGGTAGAAATATAATGCACTGGTTTCACTTGATGCGAGCTTGCCAAGCGAATGATTTCCCGCGCACCTTCCACGTTTGTTGGGTAAAGTGCTGACAGTGGGTCCATTAAGTTGATAATTGACGCATTATGAATTATCACATCAACTTGCGCGCTTAGTGCTTGATAGTCAGAATCACATAACCCGAAATGAGTTTCAGACATAGTGCCGCTGATCACCTGAATACGTTCTTGTGGAATGTCGGTCGATAAGCCTTTTTCTGCTGAGGCCTGCGCCAAGCGTGAAAACCCATGCTGAATATCATCACAGCGCATCAAGCAAACGATGTGATAATCGCTTTTTTCCAAGATTTCGCGCAGAACATAGCTACCCAAATACCCGGTACTGCCAGTCAATAAAACGGTTTTTGGCTCCGAGTCTGAGTCGTATGGCAGAGCTTCAGCAAGACCACTGAGAGCTTGAGCTGCCATCTCGTTCAAATCAATGCTGTCCAACCAAGCTTGTTTCGCTTCGTTTGCCTTCGCCAGTGCCTGAGACATCTCACTGAACACGGCGTTATTAAAAATCAGGTCAATATCCGCATCAAAGCCCGCTGCTAAAAATGCACTGAGCAGGTTAATGGCATTTAAGCTAGTGCCGCCAAGTTGGAAAAAGTCATCATGACGAGATATGTCAGTCACTTCGAGTAAATCTCGCCAGATTTGGGCAACTGTTTGTTCAACATGATTGTCGAGTGGCGCTTCAAACTGGGTTGAAAGCTGTTGCTGTAATTGTGTCAATTGTGTTTTAAGATGCTTTCTATCGACCTTACTATTTTGGCTAAGAGGCAATGCATCTAAGCTAAAGTAATGAGCTGGTAGCATGTATTTAGGCAGTTTGTTATTGAGCAAGGAGCCTAATTCGCTAAACACCATTTCTTTATCGGCTACTTCTTCGAGAACCAACGCAGCTGCCAAGTTACCATCTGTGGATAGATTGACCACAGCGACACTTTTCACCGTGGGGTGTTGGGCGATGGTTGACTCTATTTCGCCAAGTTCTATGCGATGACCATTTATTTTTATCTGGCCATCTTCGCGCCCTTGAATAGCTATAATCCCGTCATCCATGATGCAGCCCAAGTCGCCTGAACGATAGAGCCTTTCACCCGTATGTGGGTGTTTTATGAACAGCTCCGCTGTTTTTTGCTCATCGTTTAAATAACCCAGTGCCAAGCCATCACCAGCAATATACATCTCGCCGGTTACCCATGTTGGGCAAGGCTCTAGTCGGTCATTTAAAATGTGGATTTGATGGTTTGCCAGTGGTATGCCGTATGGTACCGAGACAGCATCAGACGCAATTTCTGTCACAGTATGCCGTACACACCAAATCGCTGTTTCCGTGGGGCCGCCTTGGCTAATAAAACGGATGTGTGGCAGCTGTTGGGTGACTTGTTGTGCTAGTTGAACAGGGATCCAATCACCAGAGAGCATAGCTAACCTGAGCGAGCTTAAGTTTTGGTCTTTCGCCCATGGTAGGCTGGCCATCAGCATTTGCATTTGCGCCGGCACTGAGTTCCAAAGGCTGACTTGGTGCTTGGCAATTACTTGGTGCCAATGGTTTGGATCTCCTCGCAACGCCTGATCCGGCAAGATCAGTGTAGCGCCCGCAGCAAGCGTTCCAAAGATATCCCAAATTGACAGATCAAACCCGTAGCTTACGAGTCCTAAGGTTTTATCTTCAGGGGTGACATCATACAGTCGATTAATTTCTAGTACTGTGTTCAAGGCCGCGCCGTGAGACAACTGCACCCCTTTTGGCTGACCCGTTGTACCGGAGGTATAGATCACATACGCCGGAGCATCGACAAAAACTTGCTGGTGTCGACGTTGAGTAAATGCCTCTAATAGGTGCTGGCAGTCCTGCTTTGGAATGACAGGCAGTAATTGATCGATTGAAATAACTGAGACATCAAAACCAAAATCTTGCTTGGCGTACTGTGATTCAGTGAGTACGATTTTGGCACCTGAATTTACTATGATCGATTGCTGACGTGCAAGTGGGTGTTGCGCTTCAATAGGTACATACACACAATCAGCAAACAATACAGCAAGCACAGCAGCAATTTGCTGTGTACTTTTGTCAGAAACAATTGCTATGTGGTCGCCGGGATTGATTGAGTCTACAAAGGTGTTGCGGATCTGCAGTGCTAACTCTGCAAGTTGCTGATAACTTATTTCACCATTTTGATCCACAACCGCAACTTGGTCGGGGGTGTGTAGTGCATGGTTTGCAAAACCAGAGTGTAAATATCCTTTAGCGCGTTCTGTTTGAGTATTATTAAGCGCGGCAATATGCGCTTGTGTTTGTGCAGGTAAAGTCACTGGACTGGTAGACTGCCAGAGTGAGTCGTTGTCAGCCAATGCACGCAGTAGCTCACAAAATGCTTGATGTGCTTGCTCTATGACGCCTTCTTGGAAAATGCCTTGGCGGATGTCCCAATCTACAATCAGCTCACCGCCACGCTCCGTTGCTTGGCAATCTAACCAGACTTGTGGGGTCTGCGTAATGCCATAGCGCAGCTGTGCATCATGCATAAATTGGTTGTTGTCTAGTTCATCACCGGATAAACCAAGTGTGCTGGTATACACAATTGGCACTATGGTGTTGCTTTGCTGGTTTTGGTTCATTGCACGAAGCACTTCAACGCCTGTAAAGTCGCTGTGCTCTAAATCGCGCCAAAGCTGCTGTTGAAGCTGGCTTGCTCGTTGTGCGAAGCCAGCGTGAGGATCGGGTGATACGCCCAATACGTTCACAGCAATAAAGTCGCCTACCACACCACGTACGTCGGGGTGCACATTGGCTCGGTTAAGCATGGTGAGGTTCAAACAAAAATCAGGACGACGAGACCAGCGACCAATCACTTCTGTAAACGCGGCTAAAACTAGGCTAGAAGGTGTTAACTTGTGGTTTTTTGCGCGTTCACTAAGACGCTGCCAAAGGGCGGGCTCCAAATTAAAGTGCAAGCGAGAAAACTCTACATTAGCGTCATTACCTGTGTTTTTTGCGCGTGGTAACTCAGGTGGCGCTGGTAGTGTTTTAATACGTTCTAGCCAGTAAGCTTTATGTTGCTCATAACGCTGTGCTGTTTTTGGGTGCTCTAACAAGGCTTTGCGTGCAATCACAATATCGCGGTAAGACACCCCCAGAGGCGCAAGTGCGCGATCTGGGTGGTTGTATAATTCGCCGAGCTCAGCGAGCATAATCTGAATGCTGGCAAAGTCTGCGATTAGCAAATCGATAGAAAAATGTAGTATCGACCCTTCATCGGTTTGGCTTAGATGCAAGTCATATTGTGGCCATTTATCTGGTTGATAGTGACGGTGAGCTAACTGCTCACGTAGTTCTAACAGTTTATCTCTACACGTTTGTGTGTCTAACTCTGCAAACTCATGTACACGGATGGCTTTTGGCGTAACCTGTGCAACAATTTGTTGGGTGCCATCTAGGTTGATAATGGCACGTAACATATCATGGCGTTCAACCAATTTATGCCAGGCCGTTTGCAAGCGTTTAGCATCAATACTGGGTAGGTCCAATTCAATGTAACTGTGGCAACCTACGCCACCATACTCGACTGCGTTATTGCGACCCACCAAGTAAGCGATCTGTAAATCCGTCAATGGAAACGGCTGGTGGCGATCTGCATGGTTTGGCTCGATGGCGGCCATTACAGGGTTGCTTAGGTAGTCGATAAGCGCTGCCTTATTGTCTTTTAATTGTGTTTTTAGTGCTGATGTCATTACCCCAGCAGGAGCCTTAAATTTTAAGTTACCTTGATCGGCCCACAGGTAAACGCCGCGGCTTTCAAAATCAGCAATAATACTGGCGATGGTCATATCGTACCCTCTTCAAATAGTTCATCTGTGTCACAGGTCGAGCCGCCTAGGTCTCGCCAAGCTTGTGTTATGGCCGTGGCCAAGCTGGCAATGCTTGGAGCGCTAAATAGCGTTGTGAGTGACACCGATGTTGGAATAATGTGTTGTTGTTGTAGTGTTTGGATAAGCTGTGTTGCGCTTAAGCTGTCGCCACCTATGGCAAAAAAGTCATCGTGACGCGAAATTTGTGCGCGTTTGAGTAGTTTTTGCCAAATTTCAGCTAGTTGCTGCTCAAGCTCGCCTTCTGGCGCTTCAAACTCGAGTTGCTCTAAATCCAGAGCCATAAACTCATTGCTCAATTGTTTGCGGTCAATTTTGCCGTTGGCACTAAGTGGCAATGTTTCGAGTTCTAACAAATGGCTGGGTACCATGTACTCTGGCAATTGCTGCTCAAGTTGCGCGGTAATTGCTTGTGCATCCAGCTTGGCTAGAGGCTCTTTGACGAAGGCTGCCACGAGCTTTTTCGGCTCACCAACAGTGAGTGCCACACCGCGGCTTAGGCCTTCAACTTGTGCCAAGGCTGTGTCTATCTCACCTAGTTCAATACGATGTCCGCGAACTTTAACTTGGTGGTCAATACGACCCAAAAACTCCAAGTTGCCATCCGGCCAGTAGCGACCTCGGTCTCCAGTGCGATACCAACGCTTGCCATCAGCTATGACAAAGCGCTGTGCTGTGAGCTTTTCATCTCCTCGATAGGCCGTGGCTAGGCCCATTCCACCAATCCAAAGCTCACCTGCCACCCAGTCTGGACAGTCACGGCCAAATGAGTCTACTACCCGATATGTTTGATTAGGCAGAGGTTTACCATATGGAATGGATGCCCAATGTGATGGCAGTTCTCCCTTGATCTCACAGCTGTTCGACCAAATAGCTGCTTCGGTGGCTCCGCCCATTGCAATTAAAGGGAGCCTTGAGTGAGTTTTGGCTTGCAATCTTGGTGGTAAATCTAGGCCAATCCAGTCACCGGATAGCATCACTTGTGCAAATGGCAGTGAACGCGCATCGTTTTCGGCAACTACCAGCAACATGTCAAGCAATACCGGAACTGAGTTCCAGATTGTGATGTTATGTTGATGCACCAGCGTAAGCCAAGCTGCTGCATCTCTGCGGTTGTCCTCATTGAGTAATACAACACTACCGCCGACACTCAACAAGCCAAATAAATCGTATACCGAGAGGTCAAAATCCAGTGCTGAAACAGCCAGTACGCGGCTATTGCTATCGATAGCATAGTGCTGATTAAGCTGATCAATGGTGTTAGCCGTTGCCTGATGACACATTTCTACCCCTTTTGGCTCACCGGTGGAGCCAGAGGTAAAGATCACGTATGCAGGCGCATCAGTTGCTACTGTCAAGGGGGTTGCCAGTGGCGTAAAGTCGACTGCATCTGTCACATTGAGGCGAGTTACACCCGGCTCAACGTCTTGGTTGATGTGTGCTTCGTCAGTTAGTACCCAGCGAATCCCAGCAGTGCGATGAATTTTCGCTTGACGGCTGGTGGGTTGGTGAACACCAATTGGCACATAGCAGCCCCCGGCGGCCATAATGCCAAATACGGCAGCAACCTGTTCTATCCCTCTTGGCAAGCTCACAGCCACTGGTTCACCTGACGATAGCGATCTTTGAATAAGCAAGTGGGCGATACGCAGTGCTTTGTCTGCCAATTGGCCATAGGTCAGCGTTTGCTCATCAGCAATCAGTGCAACGGCATCGGGATACTGACGAGCATAATCAAACATCGCCTGATGTAAAGTACGAGGTGTTTGTTCGACACAGGTGTTGTTTACGCTTTTGCGCACCAATTGCTGAGCGTTTGGTAATGCATGGCTAAATGGCGTATCCGTTGATATGGATAATTCGTCCAGTAGTGTTAAAAAGCGGGCAAACATATTGTCTAGTAAGTCAGCTGGGAACAGTGCGTCTACCGCATCCCAAGACAGTATTAACTCACCTCTGAACTCATACATTTGATGATCTAGCCAAACCTGTGGCGTTGCAGATAATCCGCCGTCGGTAAATTGAGGGAGTTCCTCATTGAACGAGTCTGCAAGTAAGTCGTCAGCCATTCCTAAAGTACTGGTAAAGACAATGGGTAATGCAGCTGCGGTGCGTCCCATAGTCCGACTACGCTCTCTTTGTACCCACACAGATGAAACAGCTCGATGCTCAAGCACCTCTGCAAGTTGGCTTTGCAGATGCTGGGCATGATTGGCAATTGTAGTGTGTTCGTCAGGTTGATAAGCCAGCGGTGCAAGTGACGTAAAGTCGCCAACAATACTGCCCACTTCTGGGTGTACATTTTGACGGTCAAAGAGGGTCAAGTTTAAGGTATGTGCTTGGCCGCCACTGTACTGGCTGAGTACCTCTGCATAGGCACTCAGCACCAGAATACTCGGAGTCACGTTGTGCGAACGAGCTGCTTGCTTAATGGCTTGCCACTTGGTTTTTGGTAACCTTGCACTGCGACGAGAGAATTCACTATGTGCAATTTGCAATGGATCTTGTGCCAGTGGTAGTGCTGCTGCATCTGGCAGTGTCGCTAATCGTTTTTGCCAATATGCTTGCGCCTCATCGATTGCTTGCTGGCTGTCCTGAACTTGGGTGACGTAGTCTCTAAAGGTCAAGGAAAGAGGTGCTAGCTCCGTATTAGGCGCTTGGTATAAAGTTGCAAATTCGCGCAATAACAACATGATGCTATAGCCGTCTAAGGTCATGTAATTAAACATCAAAGCAAGACGCGTACGATTGGTTTCACCGGCTTGATATCGTGCAACTTTAATCATTATTGCATCATGTAAATGCTGACTGTTATGGGTTTGCCACCAAGTGTTAATTTGTGTTCGTGCTTGGTCTAAACTGGTGTAAGTGGATGGAGCGATATCCAATTTTGGCATGCTGCTTTGCTGCAAAACAACTTGTTGGTTATCGTCACTTACCTGAGCGCGCAGCATGTCATGACGTGCGTACAGCTTTTGCCATGCGAGCATCATTCGCTCGGTATCAAGCGTCAAGCTATCTAGTTCGAGCAAGTAGTGGGTGCCACAATTAAGTGGGAAGCCCGGCGTTTGGCCTAACCAATATGCACTTTGTACTTCGGTCAGTTTAAATGGTTCGAACTGCTGTTCGGGTCTGGCCACAATTTGCGGGCTTTGCGCGGCATGGTACTCCGCTAGTGTTGCTGCAAATGCGCCAAGTGTTGGGTTGGCAAACAAAGTCCGTAGAGGCTGCTTAGTCGACAATCCTTGTTGGGCGAGTTGCGTTAAGAATTGGGTTGCGAGCAGAGAGTCGCCACCTAGTGCAAAAAAGCTGCTCTCTAGGCCAACATCGGTCACTCCCAGTAAGTCGCTCCAAAGCTGTGCAACTTGAATTTCGTTGCCTGTTTGTGGTGGCGTCACCGCAATTTCTATGGCGCTAAGTTTACCGTCAAATTCGGTTGCTAGCTGTTTTCTATCTACCTTTCCATTAGCGCTTAATGGCAGAGCGTCTAAAGCCAATAAGTGGCTCGGTACCATATAATCTGGCAATGAAAGGGCTAGTTCCGTATTTACTGCATCGATATCAAGTACCGTGTTTTCATCCATTACCAGTGCAGCAACTAACATTTTAGGCTCGCCAACGGTTAATGCCACACCACGAGAAATGCCATCAATGCGGGCAAGGGCTGTATCAATTTCACCTAGTTCAATACGATGACCGCGTACTTTAACTTGGTGATCTATCCGTCCTAAGAACTCAAGGTTGCCATCTGGCCAGTAGCGACCCCTGTCGCCAGTACGATACCAACGAGCGCCTTCGTGGTTGACAAAGCGCTCAGCTGTGAGCTTTTTGTCACCGCGATAAGCAGTGGCAAGGCCTGCACCGCCTATCCATAACTCACCAGCAACCCAGTCAGGGCAGTCTCGCCCTTGAGCATCGGCCACTCGGTAAGTTTGGTTTGGCAGTGGTTTACCGTATGGAATGGAGTTCCAGTGAGCAGGGATGTCGCCTCTTACCTCACAGAAGTTTGACCAAATGGCTGCTTCCGTTGCGCCACCCATGGCAATAAGAGGAATATCGGCTTTGCTTTTGGCTTGTAAGCGCGGTGGAAGATCAAGGCCAATCCAATCACCCGACAACATTACTTGATTGAAAGGCAACTGCCTGTCATCTTGCTCTGCTACGACGAGCAACATATCCAGCAGGACGGGGACAGAGTTCCAGACGTTGACATTATGTTGGTGTACAAGCTGCAACCATTCGCTGGCATCGCGGCGGTTTTCATCACTCAGTAAAACAACTTGGCCACCCGCACTGAGTAAGCCAAAGATATCGTACACCGATAAGTCGAAATCCAGTGCAGAGACCGCTAATACGCAGCTATGTTGATCAATTTGATAGGTTTGATTGAGCTGATCTATGGTGTTTGCAGTTGCCTGATGGCACATTTCTACACCTTTTGGTTCACCCGTCGAGCCCGAGGTAAAAATAATATATGCAGGCTGCTCTGGTGACACGTCTACAGGCTTTGCAAGTGGTGTGCTTGCTGTAGCCACATCCAACCTTGTCACTGATTCGATGGATTCGACTTCTAAGTGATTACTGTCTGTAAGGACTAAGCTAATTCCCGCTGTACGGTGGATTTTTGCCTGACGACTCGCAGGCTGATGGATCCCGACTGGCACATAGCAGCCGCCCGCAGCCATGACGCCCAATATGGCAGCAATTTGATTTATGCCACGTGGCAAAGTAACTGCAACCGGTTCAGCCGGTTCGAGTTGGTGTTGCTGCAATAGAGCTGCAATACCAAGAGCTTGTTCACAAAGCTGTGCATAATTGACAACCGAGTTTTCAAATACCAGTGCTGTGTGGTTGGGGTTTTGCTGTGCGTGTGTAAAAATAGCATGGTGCAAAGTACGTGGTGCTTGTGGACGTTCGGTGTGATTTACCACCATACGTGTATGCGCTTGTGCGTCGGGCAATGGCAAGTGGATGGGTTGATCCCAGTTGCTATGACATAGCTCTTCAAGCGCAGCGATATAGCTGGTAAACATGTCGTCAATCATACCTGCTGGGAAAAGTGCATCCACCGCATCCCAAGATAAAATAAGCGAACCATCAAACTCGTACAATTGATGGTCGAGCCAAACTTGTGGTGTTTGTGATAAGCCACCTGGCACAATCTGCGGGAAATCACCATTGGAGTTTTCAAACAAACCGCCACCAAGGCCCAAGGTACTAGTAAACACCACAGGCAGCGCTGCTGATGTGAGTGTGCTATGACGTGCTTGCTCACGTTGAATCCAAATTGATGAAATCGCTTTGTGTTCAATTGCCTGCGCAATTTGAAGTTGTGCTTCTTGTGCTTGCAACAGTAATGAGTCACCAGCGTTTGCGCGAAACGCAATCGGTGCCAACGTGGTGAAGTCACCAAATACTTTATTAATATCCTGATGCACATCTTGACGATCAAACAGGGTAAGGTTGAGCGTATGATCGCCTTCGCTCCAGCGTCTCAATACATTGCTGTAGGCCGTCAATAGTAGCACTGAGGGCGTTATACCATAGGATCTCGCTGTATTCTTAAGTGCTTGCCAAGTACTTGCATCGAGCTGTGCTTCGCGGCGTACAAATTCTGGCTGAGTAATGCTCTGAGGATCTTGTGCCAATGGTAATTGTGGCGCAGGTGGTAAGGTATCAATCTGTTCACGCCAGTATGTTTGTGCAGCCGTGTGCTCTGCGTCATCGTGTTGCACTTGGATCACGTAGTCTCTAAACGAAACATCAACCTCAGGCAGGTTATAAGCGGGATCGTTATAAAGGCTTGCAAGCTGATCTAACAGCAATTTAATACTAAACCCATCGAGGGTTAAGTAGTCAAAAATGATCCCCAAACGGGTCTTATTGTCACCATAATTGACGGCGCAAATACGATGATTAGGTAACGTCGCCGACTCACTCTGATCGTGGTTTTGTTGCGCTTGCTGACAAATTTTACGCCAAAATTGATGGAGATGATCCCGAGCTGCATTGGCGTGATTATTTGTTTCGGATTTTAAACTCACTTGTGCAATAGACATTGCAGGTAAATGAGACAGTAGTTGTTGCTGACCATCTGGTGTAATCACTGCACGCAGCATTTCGTGGTGCTCAACCAGTTGATCCCAAGCCCTTGCCATACGCTGCAGATCTACATTCTCACCCTCTAACTCTAGTAAATACAAAGTGCTACAGTTAAGTGGTAATCCCGGTGTTTGGCCCATCCAATAGGCGCGTTGCACCTCGGTGAGTGGGAAAGGCGCAAAACGATTATCTAGATCCGGCACTATTTCAAGTTTAGTTACCGACTCGATGCTTTCTAAACGCGCTGCATAGGCACTTAATTGAGGAGACGAGAATAAGTCGCGTAGTGGTTTTGGAGATGCCAAACCTTGCTGTTTAAGTTTTGCAATAAGCTGGGTCGCAATTAAGCTGTCTCCACCTAATTCGAAGAAATGGCTTTGTTGACCGATTTGCTCAACCCCCAGCAAAGGTTGCCATATTTTAGCGAGGCGTTTTTCGTTGTCTGTTTGCGGGGCGGTTAAACTCACCGCTGACTGTTGTTGCGTGGCAGACAGTTGATTAATAAGCGCTTTTCTATCTATTTTTCCATTGGCACTGAGCGGGATCTGCTCTGAGAATTCGATGTGACTTGGCACCATATAATCTGGCAGTAGCTTGTGTAATTGGCGTTGTATGGTGATACTGTCTAACGTGTTTTGAGTCGCTAAGACGACAACACTCGCTAGGCTTTTAGGCTCGCCAATTGTCACGGTAACGGCGCGCTGAATACCATCAATATTGGTAAGGGCCGTGTCGATTTCACCCAATTCAATTCGATGTCCGCGTACCTTAACCTGATGATCGATGCGTCCTAAAAATTCAAGGTTGCCATCAGGCCAGTAACGGCCTTGGTCGCCGGTGCGATACCAACGCTCGCCATTTTGTTCAACAAAGCGCGCAGCAGTTTGTGTGCTATCCCCACGGTAACAGGTCGCCAAGCCGATACCGCCAATCCATAGTTCACCTGGTACCCAATCAGGGCAATCGTGGCCATGTTTATCAACAACTCGATACTTTTGATTTGGCAGCGGTTTACCGTATGGGATCGATTGCCAATGAAGTGGCAGTGGTGCGCGCACTTCACAACGGTTTGACCAAATAGCAGCTTCGGTTGCACCCCCCATGGCTATGATAGGAGGATTAGTTGCGCTTATATGCTGTAGCCGAGGGGGAAGGTCTAAGCCTATCCAATCACCCGATAACATTACCTGTTCAAAATTTAATAAACGGCTATCTTGCTCAGCTGCCGTCAAAAGCATGTCTAACAACACCGGAACGGTATTCCAAACAGTGACATTGTTTTGATGCACTAAATCAAGCCACGCTTGTGCATCACGGCGCTGTTGCTCATCTACAAGCACCAATTGCCCACCTGCGCTTAGCAGGCCAAAAATATCGTAGACAGACAGGTCAAAATCCAATGCTGACACTGCAAGCGCACAGCTACTTTGGCCTATTTGATAGTCTTTATTAAGCTGATAAATGGTGTTGGCGGTAGCCTGGTGGCTCATTTCAACCCCTTTGGGCTCTCCTGTAGAGCCTGAGGTAAAGATGATATAAGCCGGACTGGCTGGATAAGTGATGACTGCGGACTCTAGTGGTTTGGTTTGCAGTGCTTGTTGAATATCAATGCATTTTGTTGCTGGATCATGTTCAGGGTGGCCGCGCTCTGCAATAACGAGTTTGATATCGGCAGTGCGATGGATCTTTTCGCGACGAGTTCGGGGCTGGTGGGTACCGATTGGCACATAGCAGCCTCCGGCTGCGAGCACACCTAATACCGCTATGATCTGTTCAATGCCTCTGGGTAATGTCACGGCCACAGGTTCTGATTCAACCAGTCCCTGCAGCTGCAGGTGTGCTGCTATGCGCAGGGCTTTTTCGGCAACGGCGTGATAGCTCACTGTTTGATTGTTTAAAACCAAAGCCGTTTTATCTGGATGAATTTGAGCTCTCTTAAAAAACGCTTCGTGCAAAGTATGTGGTGTGTAAGGTGCAGTTGTGTTGTTCACAGCCGCTCTTTGAGTTTGCTGGCGTTCTGGTAGGTCAATTAGGGCCTGGGTTTGCCACGCGCTATTTTGGGCAGCCAGTTTTTCAAGCAAAGCAACATAGCTGGCGAACATGCTATCAATCAGAGACTCTGGGAAGATCTCATCTACTGCATCCCATGCCAACATTAAACCTTCATCGACTTCATATACCTGATGATCTAGCCAAACCTGTGGCGTTTGCGAAATCATGTAATTAAATTGACCCAATACAGTGTCTTGTTGTGACAGCAGCGGGGTGCCTAAGTTACAGGCAAATACAACAGGTGCGCTAACGCCCTGTGCGTAGCCGTGCTTGACAAGGTCACGCTGGATCTGGACGGCAGAATAATCACTGTGAGCAACATTTTGGTGGAATTGATTTTGTATCGCTTTTGCGTGGTCGATAAAGCTTCTTTCTGCACTAAAGTCACAATCTAACAGTAATAAATTGGTGAAGTCGGCGACGACGTTTTCGATACCAGGGTGATGAGTTTTGCGATCAAAAAGCGGCAAGTTCAGTGTAAACTTTTGCTCAGCGCTATATTTGGCAAGTACATACGCATAACTTGTGACGAGTAACATGGCAGGGGTTACTTGGTGCTGCTGCGCGGTATTTTTAAGTGTTTGCCACTGGTTTTGTGACAAAGTATGCAAGCGGCGAGAGAACTCAGGTCGAGTAACCGTTTGTGGGTCGCAACGCAGCGGTAACTGTGGGCCGGTGGGCAGCGTTGCTAAGCGCGTTTGCCAATAAGTCTTGTCAGCTTCGCGTTTGTCACGATTTTGTGCGCTTTCAAAGGCTAAGTATTTTGCAAAGCTCCAATTTGGATCGGTCTCTAATGTACCGCCGTGATACAGCACTGCTAAATCTTTTAGTAAGATGTTTAAGCTCTGTACGTCAGCAATCAGTAGGTCCACGTCAAAGTGAATTCGGCATTGTCCCTTGGGAAGCAAGCTCAGTTCTAGCCCCATCGTTTGTCCGTGTTCAATGCCAAGCTTTCGGTGTGACAAGCGGCTACGTACTTGTTCTACTGCCAGTGCTGCCTCATCAGGTGTCAGCGATCTAAAGTCATTGATTGCAAGTCCCGGTGTTGGTAACGGTGAATGTACTTGCTGGGTACCAGACTCAGTAAACTGCGCGCGCAACATCGGGTGAAATTGATACAGCGCATGCCAAGCTTGTTCTAATTTGATTGGATCGATATCTTGATTATCCACCTCAAGGTAGGCGTGACAGCCAACGCCGCCAAGCTCCTGCTCATCTTGACGACCAATCCAGTAGGCATACTGCACATCAGTGAGTTCAAACTCAGCATAAGGATCCAGATCAGGTAGTTTTGGAGTTTGCGAAATGTTGGCAACGATGTCTGTTTGTGCACATAAAAGTGCTATCCAGTGGCTGAGAACCGGTTGCTCAATCAGTTTCGAAAAGGTGACTTTTGCACCTTGTTTTCGCCACTGGTTTACTAAACGCATCATGTGCATTGAGTCTAAGCCAAGTTCAATTAGGTTGACATCTAACTTGTCTTCAAGCGGTGTTTGCACGAACGCTTGAACATGTTCTAACAGTTGTTTCTTGTTGAGCGGAGTGTTCTTTACTTGTGCCATGGGTTAGCTCTCCACCTCTTCTAGCGCTGTGTCATCAATGAGGTAGTTGGCGATACAACTGAGTTTTTCGATGGTTTCGGTTAACTCTCGCTCTGGCTTTGATTGGTCGATTACCCCAGCACCCGCTTGCAACCAAGTGCGGTTATTAGCGCGGTAAATTGAACGCAGTACCAAAGCTGAGTCCATAAACCCGTCACTATCAACAATCATCACACAACCGCTGTACCAATCTCTGCGATTCGGTTCAAGTCGCAATATAGCTTCAATAGCTTCACGCTTCGGGATCCCTGATGCCGTAACCGCTGGAAATAAGGCTTGAAACGCATGCCAAGGGTTTTTGTTTATACTAAGTTGACCACACACGCGCGAAGCTAGGTGTTGTACACTGCCGCGTCGGCGCACAGCCATAAACTCACTGACTGAAATTGAACTGGGTTCACAGATCTGCTCCAATTCTTCTTGGGCGAGTTTGACCGAGACCGCGTGCTCTGCGATTTCTTTGGTGTCGTTAAGAAGTTCTTCGCGCAATTGTTGCTCTTCTTGTGGCGAGTTGCCAAGCGCACGTGTACCAGCTAGAGGTTGTGTACTGATGTATCCAGTACTACTGGCTTCAAGTAGAGTCTCTGGGCTGAAACCTGCAACCGAAAAGTCATTTAATTGGTAGAGAAATGAACGGGCTGGAGAGTTGTTTAAACGGCCAAAACGGAAACTTTTGTTCAAGCAAATGCTGTCTGGTACGTGAATGCGGCGCGACAGAATCACCTTTTGATACTGCTTGTTGCAGATCTCTTCAATGGCTTTTGCTACCGATGTTTTGTACTCGTCTTTATATTGCGTGTTGATCTGAGGTGTTTGTAAAGGCTCAAGCGCAGCGATGCTGTCTGCTTGCACACAAGATGTGTCTGCTTTTACAACTAAGGCCTCAAGCGTTTTGAGATCGGATTCATTTAAAGCCCGTAATATGGCTTGATTTGATTCAAGTCGCACTTCTTGCTCAGGCACAAATAATTGTAGTGATTTGTCGTGTTCGGTGCGCGCTTGAATACCGTGAAACACACTGGCGAGTTCGAACTTGGCTACGCCGTATAATCGCCAATTGTCGAATTGAATGCTTTGCAGGGCTTGTGCCATCAAACAAGGGAATGACTCGCCACTAAATTGTGTTGTTTTTTCGTTTTGCTGCAAGGTAATTTCGCAGCCGTCGGAATACAGCTCGGCCACTTTGCCGATACCGACAGACCAAGCTGATTTACTTTCGTATACAGCTTTAAAGGGATTGTTACTGAGCTCAGAAATACTTGGCGCTAACTGGGCTGGGGCCGATTGAATTGAGATTGTTTTTTCAAAATAGGGTACTGTTTGAACGTTGTTCATGGTGGTCTCTACATATTCTTCCTCAGCACGTTTCGCCAGTGCTGTTTTATTGATTTTTCCTACTGCGGTGAGTGGCCAAAAGCTGAGGGAAATGATTTGATCAGGATACTTAAAGCGCGCAACTTGCTGTTCTTTTAAAAGTTGATGAACCTCTTTGAGAGAAACAGGCTGGCTAGAAATAATGCATGCACAGCTGCGCTCGCCTAAGTGCGCGTCTGGTACTGGTACTAGTATGGCTTCATTAATATTGGGGTGTGCAAGTAGGCGTTGTTCTATTTCTGCGACAGCGATTTTTTCACCTGCGCGGTTAATCTGTTCTTTTATCCGCCCTTCAACAATCAAGTTACCTGCTTGGTTCTTGCGCACTAAGTCACCGGTACGATAAAAGCCGTCTGTGGTAAAGGCTGTTTGGTTGTGCGCCTGCGCATTATAATACCCTGCGATGGTATACGGCCCTTTGGTTTGTAGTTCACCAATTTCGCCCTGTGCAACTGGGTTATCTTGCTCGTCAACAATGCGTATTTGGTCGAGGTCGCAAAGAGGACGTCCTTGGGTATGTGCGACTTCACTTTGTGGGTCATCTAGGCGGGTAAAACACAATAACCCTTCAGCCATACCAAATACTTGTTGCAGTTGACAGCCAAGTACGTCCGGTACTTGTTGCGCTTGTTCGGGGGAGAATTTGGCACCGCCGACTTGCAACAGTTGCAAGCTGCTAATGTCAGTGTCATCCCACTGTTTAGCCTCAAGCCACAGTTTTGTTAGCGCAGGTACCAATGCGGTATGGGTAACTTTGTGTTGTTCAATTAGTGGAAATGCTTCGTCGGGTCCTGGTGCTGGACAAAGTACGACCTTACCGCCCTGAGAAAGCGTACCTATGATACCTGGGCAAGCTAAAGGAAAATTATGTGCAATTGGTAAAACAGCCAAGTAAGTTGTTTTCTCACCTAGCTGACATAGCTCAGCGGAAGCTTTGGCATTGAAGTAGTAGTCATTGTGACTACGTGGAATGAGCTTAGGAGTACCTGTGGTACCGCCAGAAAGCAACATGAGTGCAGTGGATGACGGGTCAATACTAGGGGTTTGCAGAGGCGTTGAACTGTCTAATTGAGACAGCTCTGTAAACGAAGAACCTGTTGGCATATCGCCTGAAACCAAAACGTGCTCAATGCTCGCACTCGCTGATACGATTCGCTCAGCCATAGCGATATAGTCATGACCCAAATAGCTATTTGGCACAATATAGGCAACTGGGTTACTTAATTCACACAGTGCCGCGATATCAGATTCGCGCTGTGCAGGCATTGCCAAAATCGGGATCACCCCTAGCTGGAACATCGCGAAACAACTAATCACAAAGTCGAGGGAATTGGGCAGTTGCACCATGACGTGGTCGCCCGCTTTTAAGCCAAGTTGCTGAAGCCCTGCGCTACGTTGCAAAACATGCTGTTCCAATTGCGTGTATGTTAGTGCAGTGTCTTCCTCTATTAAAGCCACATTGTTTGGAAAATGAGTACGCCAAATTGATAAGAGTGAGCCTAAGCATTGTTGTTGCCAATAGTTTTGTTCAATATAAAGGTCTTGCTCAGCCCTTGGCCGGACGGGGGTATCAGGTGTTGTTTTCACAATAGTTCTCCGATTATGAGGCACGATCGCGGTTTGTTTTCTGAGTTGCGACAACTGCGAGTGTTATTTTTATGAAGCTTTCACGGCCCCAAAAAATAAGTTTTCGGACAATTTGTTCCCACCCCTAAAAGTTGTTGTATGCCCCAATCGGTAATTTTTTCGGGGAAATTTGCAGGCGCTTTTGGGGTTTTTATACATATTTCCGATTTGGGGATTACTGAACTGATGCGGGGAGAGCAATTGAGATTGCTGCAGTAGGCTTGCCGCTATTTTTTATTGCGATTAGACAATTCACAGCGTGTTAAAAGTAGGTAAAAAGCCAAAGGTAAAAGATAGGTGTTTATTTTAAAACGATGCCAGTGCAGTGTGCTCGTTGCAAAAACGAGCAATTTTAGATTGATAAAAATGACCAAAATTGTAGTCTATTCTAGTCCTTTATGATTGATTTTACTGTTTGATTTGGCACGTTTGTTTGATTTAGCACAATGATATCTCAACAAACGAGGCTGTTAGTAAAGTCATCTATGCTTTGCTGGGCGATATTAATAACGAGTTAGGTTGGTTTTTACCGCTGATTTTTAACCGCATTTAAAGGAGTAGGTATATGCGTGTTGAATCGCATGAAGCCGAGGAAAATCAGAGTCCTTGGTCTATTATTTTTGCGATCTGTGCACCTTATAAAGGCAAGATGTTGATGGCTTTGGGTTTAATGGTGTTTGTCACCCTGTTTGAGCTTGTGCCTGTGTATTTATTATTTCTTTCAATACAAGAGTTACTTAACCCGCTATCGGCCTCAGCAGAGCAATTGTTGTGGATAGCAGCGGGTATTTGTTGCGCGATTTTACTTAAATCGAGTTGTTCGATGGGGGCTTATTACTTTAGTCATCAGGTGGCGTATCAAGCTCTCACCAAAGTCAGAATGAAACTCACCACTCAGTTGGCAAATCTACCATTGACTTGGCTTAGCGAGCAAAACGCCGCCGTTTTAAAGCAGAATATCCTGCAAGATGTTGAGCACATTGAAAACTTTATAGCACATCAAAGTGTAGAGTTGTTTAATGCAATCCTTACACCTTTGGTTGTCTTCACGGTCATTGCGTTTATAGACTGGCGGCTTGCGCTGAGCGCCGTAGCCGTTGTGCCATTGGCATTTTTAGCCAGCGGTTTATTTATGCATAAAACAGCGGGCCAATATGAACGCTTTAGTCATGTTTCTGAGGATTTGACAGCGACGTTGAGTGACTATGTTAAAAACATGCCATTGATGAAGTTATACAATTTAGATAGCAAACGCTTTGCGGTTTTAAATCGAAAGTTGGACCGATACCAGGAATTGGTACTCGAGCTAACAGGTCAGACTGTGCCGGGTTGGACGCTTTACACTGCTTTGCTAGGAGCATCATTTGTATGTTTGTTACCTGCGGCGATTGGCTTGCACAGTGCGCAAGCGGTGACCACTGAGCAGGTCATTTTAAGCATGTTATTGGCGGTTGGAATGCTTAATCCGATTATAAAAGTCAGTCGATTTTTTATGGAAGCCAACGAGCTGTTAGCAGGTGTAAAGCGCATAACACCTATCTATTTGGCGCCAGACCCCAAATTAAATAACACGCAAATCCAAGCAGATAAAAAGCACCCATTGATGCAGTTTTATAGTGTGGACTTTACTTATCAATCTCATAAAGTGTTAAAAGGTGTGCACTTTAAATTGGTACCCAATTCCTTGAACGTGATAGTGGGTGCCTCTGGCAATGGCAAATCAACCCTTGCCATGCTGGCATGTGGTTTACTTTCTCCTTCATCGGGTAGAGTACAGTTATATGGACAAGATGTGTCGTTATTGACTGACAATGCGCGTGCGCAGTTTATGAGTGTTGTTACCCAAGAGTGCTATTTATTTGAAGGGACGCTGCGTGACAACATCCTATTTGGTCGCAGCGGTATTAGTTCTGACGCACTAGAACGCGCTGTTGTTGCAGCTCAGCTTAAATCTTGGCTCACCCAGTTGCCGGATGGCCTTGAAACGTTGGTTCAAACGCGCGGGCAAAACTTATCTGGGGGAGAAAAACAGCGCATCGCAATTGCGCGTGCGTTGGTGAGCGAGACACCTTTGGTGATATTAGATGAAGCAGCTTCGGCGATGGACAATGTGACGCAAGGCAAGTTCTACCAAGCCATTCAAGGGCATTATCCAAACACCACCTTTTTAGTGATCACACACAAATATTTAGGTCTCGAAAATACTGGTCAGATCTTTGTCTTAAACAATGGAGAAATTGCTTCGCAGGGGACCCATGAAGCGTTGCTGATGCGCTGTGCATATTATCGTCATAGTTGGCAGCTACAACAAAGTGACGGTGAACCACAAAGCCCGGTGAAAGACCCGCTAGATTTCCAACCGATTAGTTACGAGATTTAAATGGACAGACAAGCATTATTAAGTATTGGCCGTGTGATAGGCCATGCCAGCTCTGGAAGGTGGAGCTTTTATACTGGGGTAACTTTTCGCGTTTTGGAACGCTGTGCGGCAATTGCACCGCTACTGTTATGCTTTCACTGGTTACAGCTGCAGTTTTTGACGTCAGCACAGGCCGCAACGTGGCCCACAGCGCCGACAGATTATTTACTTCTGTTAGGAAGCTGTTTTTTGGTGCAGCTAGTGTGCGCCTATATTGGCCAATACCAGAGTTTTCTTGGTAGTTACCGAGTAGTTCACGCATACCGAATTAAACTAATTAACCATGTGAGGCAGCTCCCCCTTGGGCGCATAAGACGCACTCACAGTGGTGAATTTTTAGAAATGCTTACCGAAGATATTAAAAAAATAGAGAGTATCTTCTCCCACATTGCTCCTGATTTAATTTCTGCTTTGGTGGCACCAGTGATTGGCTTTGTGGTGCTGTTATTTGTTGACCCTCTCTATGCACTTAGCACATTGATATTATTACCTTTCTCTTTTTGGGTGATGCAGCTGTCAAAGCAAAAGTTTGGGCACGTTGTGAGAGCCAAGCAGCAGTCATATCGCCAAAGTGGCAGCGCCATTATCGATTATGTTGAAGCGTTAAAAACCCTTAAATTGTATGGTCAGACGCAAACATGGTTGGCCCAGCTGGGTAGGCAGTTGGAGAAAACAAAACAGCATAGCTTGCAAGTAGAAATGTGGGGAGCAGGCCCCGTTTTAACCTATCGAATTGTACTGAACATGACGCTCAGTGCGTTTGTAATCATGCTTGCAGTGACATTGCCTGAACACCGCTTCACTGGCATAGATTTTACAACCATTCTCTATGCATTACTTTTGGTTAAGCTGCTTGAACCCTTGTATGAGGTGGGGGAGTATCTGACTATTTTACGCATGGCCGTGCAATCTGAACATAAGCTTGAGTCCATTTTAAATGAACCAGTGTTGGTAGAACCGCTCAAACATCAAATGCCAACGAGCTTTGATATAGAACTTGATCGAGTTTCATTTAATCACGACGATAAAAAGGTCATTGAGCAAGTTAGTTTTTATGTAAAACAAGGCACCACACTGGCTATTGTTGGGGCATCAGGAAGTGGTAAATCTACACTACTAAATCTGTGCGCGCGCTTTTTTGACCCAAGCTCAGGCTGCGTAAAGATTGGGGGCCTAAATCTTCAAAAAATTGGCTCCAAAGGGGTACATCAATTAGTTAGTATGGTGTTTCAAGATATCCAGCTGATTGATGCCAGTATTGTTGAGAATATTCGTATTGGTAGGCCAGACGCCAGTGATGAAGCCGTAATGCAAGCGTGCAAGCTGTCTAATTGTTTGGAGTTTATCGATAAGTTGCCAGATGGAATAAACACTCGTGTAGGTGATTGTGGATTGTTGTTATCTGGTGGTCAAAGACAGCGTATTGCAATTGCGCGAGCACTACTTAAAGACGCGCCTATTGTGTTACTCGACGAGGCCACAGCCTCGCTTGACCCAGTCACACAAGCGGAGGTAGTCAATGCAATGAATAATCTTTTACAAAACCGAACTGTGATCACCATTGCACATCGCTTGTCGAGCATTGTGGAGGCCGACAACATTATTGTACTTGAACAAGGCAAAGTGGTGGAGTCGGGCAGTCATCGCTGTCTACTTTCCCTAGGCGGGCACTACACACAGCTCTGGAAGGCTCAATCTATACAAGCCGCGTAAAGGGGATTTACAGCAGCGTCTTTCACCGTAAAAAGGCGCTGTTTCAAACGTTGTGTAAATTATCGCGTTTCCTTTTCGATTGTTGTTTCCCGTGTCATTATCTAACCTGAGTGAATTCCCAAGGATGTAAGCGGAGGTAGTGGTGATAAGGCAATTGGGAGCAATATGTGCAATAACCTTGCTATTAAGCGGATGCATACAAACACAAAATGCACGCAACATTGAGATGTTTAAAAAAGGCAACTCACAGTGCTATAACCGCACCACAATGCCACATACTTTTGTGGTAGATGCTCACAACCACTTTCGTCCATTTGGCGGCAAAGCTTTACCAATCAACGAGCTAAATTCGTATTTTGAGCGCTTAGAGATTTTATTCGTTAATGTATTTGGTATTGGTCAAATGGTGCCGCTTGAATGTGATTACTTTTATAACTGTCCATCAGCATTGGTAAAACCCAGCATAAAAAATGATTTTAGTAATGCTGCAAACTATTACGAACACGCACCACAAGGTACTCGATTAACCTTATCGATGAGCTTTCCTGATCTTAATGCTCCGCAAGACATTGCCTATAAAATGGAACTGTTGGAGCAAGAATATCCAAATACCTTTACTTGGATGGGGGAGGTTAATCTAGTCAAACAGGCATTGTTTATTAATCGCCACCGAGCTACCGCCATTGAAAACATCGCTCAGTGGGACGAGTTTATGGCCAAGCTAAGGAGCCCTAGAGGCCCTAGCAGTACGCCAATTCCTATTTCGATTCATGCTGATATTGGCTCCAACAAAGAGCCTGAAAAGTACCTGTATTTAATGGAAGAAGTGCTAAGGCAGTATCCTGACAACCCAATAGTTTGGGTGCATATGGGATTATCGAGAGAGCTTACCAACCTAGATCCCAAACGCCATACCGAGATTTTATCTCGACTACTTGATAAATACCCCAAGCTGATGCTGGATATTTCGTGGCGTGTTTTATACGACGAATACTTTAAACACGATGCAATACGTGACCACTATGTGGCCTTTTTAAATCAATACTCCACTCGTATTTTGCCCGGTTCCGACTTTGTGGCAACCGACACCAAACGCTTTAAACACTATGCCAAGGAAGTCGAACTCACCAGTTATATCAACCAGTTTTTAGACGACGACGCATTTCGTAATATCGCCCTTGGCCAAAACTATTTTGACCTGATGAATCTGGATTTCGAAGCACCAGAGATTTGTAAAGGGTGATGGGATGCTTGTTTGAATGAAAAACAGCAAGCTATAAAAGAGCGTGTGGGAGTAATTGAATGCTGAATCTTTTTTAAACAATAAAAGTGCTGTGAAAACATTGACTAAATGTATTTACTCGGGGAGAAACTGATTTTGTGCTTTAAGAATTTGACAAATGTAAGGTGCACTTAAACTTGGTGTGTACGGCTTTCAGTGGGGAGTTTTACCTTGTTTTAAACAAGGTGAACTTAGTTTTTAAAAATCAATGGCTTATATTTTTAGTAAAAAAATAGGGTATTTTGAGAAAATCTTTACTTAAGGGCTGTTTTTGTATTACTTTTTGGATATTTCTTATAGTTCACTGCCAAGTAGGCAGCTTAGAAAAGTTGAACTGCACCTATTTACACGAGGGGCAGGTTCACTGCCAAGTAGGCAGCTTAGAAACATACAAGCAGCTTAACGACAGGCTTAGTGATGTTCACTGCCAAGTAGGCAGCTTAGAAAACTTTCAGAAAATGAAACATTAGACGCTTCGTGTTCACTGCCAAGTAGGCAGCTTAGAAAACCACGGGCTTGGTGATGACGTGATTGTATATGTTCACTGCCAAGTAGGCA
>NZ_AUYB01000122.1 GCF_001625655.1 Pseudoalteromonas luteoviolacea DSM 6061
AATGGCTTTGGTGAAGTACAAAAAGAGCTGCGTAATGGCACGCACTCAGTATACTTTAGCAATGACGTGTTGGGGCGTACCACGAAACGCAGTGCTACGGATGAAGACACCTATGTTTATGAGTTTGATACTAAGTCTTTTGGCCAAGTAACAAGCACAACGGGCAATGGCGTAACCCATAGTTACGATTACGATAAGTTTGGTAGACCGGTTACACATACGGTGAGTGGAGATGGACAAAGCTTTACCACTAAGACTTACTATGACACCAATTATGGTCGTGTTAAAGGGCTACGTTACCCAAATCATCTTACGTTAGAATACATTTACGATGATAAGGGCTACCAGACGCAAACCAAAAACACAGCCAGTGGCCTTGTTTACCAAAATATAACTGCGCGTGATGCTTATGGATTTATTCAATCACAGCTATTGGGTAATGGCCTCACAACAGACACATACTACAGTGCTCAAACTGGTCAAATGACCGAGCATACCACGCGTAAAAGCAATATCGAGCTACTCAATATTGCGTACACGTCGTATGATGGTTTTGGCAACCTTACAAATATGTCAGTGACATCTGGCAAAATTGATAAGCAGCATGCTTTCACAGAGTCCTATGTATACGACCATTTGCATCGTTTAGAAGAAAACAAAATTGACGCGCATACAGTCATAACTTACGGCTATGATGAGGTTGGCAACATCACTTCAAAATCGGACTATGCGACCAATTACAACTATGCAGAGCATATCAATGGCCACTCAGGTGGTGGCGCAAATGCGGTTAAAAAGGTCCTTACAAAGCAAGGTAATTGGGTAGGCTTTAGCTACGATGCCCGAGGTAACATGACAGCGGGTGACGGGTTGACTCATGCCAGTTATAACGCCATGGACAAGCCGACGCGCATTGTTAAAAATGGGGTAACAGCGACCTTTACCTATGGCGCAGACCACATGCGTTACAAACAAGTGAATGGCAGCACCACCACGTACTATGCGGGCAAGCACTATGAACTTGATATTCAGGGTAGTAAAACCACGACACGTGCCTACATTGGTGATTTTGCGATTATTTCCACGGAGTCTAATGGTACACCTGAGGTAAGGTACCTACACAAAGATAGGCTAAACAGTGCAAGGCTTATAACCGACGCCAATGGTCAAGTTATTGCCGAGCGAAACTTTGACCCATTCGGTAAACCAAGAAAAGCATCCGGTGGGTTGAAAGAAAACGCAAAGCTTGAGGATTTTGCAACCGCAAAAACCAAACGTGGTTTTACCGACCATGAGCATCTGGACGAATTAGAACTGATCCATATGAACGGTCGAGTGTACGATTATAACCTTGGGCGGTTTATGAGTGTGGACCCTGTTATCCAATCACCAGGGAATTCTCAGTCAATAAATCCTTATTCGTATATTATGAATAACCCACTGGGGGGCACAGACCCAACAGGGTACTCATCAGCGTGTCAAACGGGATCGGCAGTAAAGCGACATGATCCAGCTCCCGGTTGCTCTGTTATGTATAGTGACGGAAGTGTCGACTCAGGAGCCAAAGCTGGAGCATATGCTGACCAGTCTATAGCTGAAAGAGCTTCTGCTACAAATATCAATGCTGCATTGAATAATGGCCTAGAAGAAACCACAGAACAGATAGCAAGCTTGAGTGATTTGACGGCTATTGGTACAAACTCTGGTAGTATTGATAGTACATTAGCTGGAGGTGCAGCTGCGCTTACGGCGATCAAAGCTTTGGATCAAAAGGTGGTCGCTAAGGGAGCTGCAGCATTGCTCGGAGGAGTAGCAGTTATGGCTGGTATTGAAGCTGTGTCACCAAGTAAAACAGCAACTGATGATCAGATGAACGCGCTTGCTGCACCTGTAATAGCTGAGAATATAGCTGCGCATGAGAAAGAACAAGCGGCTGCAATTTCAAGAGTAAGAACAGCAGATGGGGGAATAGTGCTTTACCATGGCACTGACGTTCAATCTGCAATCAGATTGCTAAACGGTGAGCCGCTTAGTGCTCAAATAGCTGCTGGCAATAAAATAGATGGCCCACCGGGTTTTTACTTGGCCACCGACTATGATGATGCTGTATTCTTCGCCACTCGACGAGGAGAAGGTGCCGTCATTCAGTTTATTATTTCAAATAAAGCACTGGGTGGGCTAAATGCTAATGGAGCTTACTTTCAGAAAATTCCGGTTGGTGGATTTAGAGCGGACGGTTATGAATATTTGGTCCCTCCGCAAGCATTTGGTACATTTAATTCATACAGAAAGACTGAAGATATAGTTGCGACGCCATGAAGAAATATACTTTGAATGACCTAAAACCAGTACCAACGGCAGTTGAGTTAATAAAGGCACACCCTGAAAAATACTTAGCAAACACAGAGTCACCAGCTAATGAAATAGCGTCTCACTTGATGTCTGATGCGCTAGCATTATCGGCTAAAAGAGTGCTAGTGCAGAATGTTAATGATTGGATTCTAGTATCAGCAGATAAGGACTGGGTGAGGGATAATATAGATAATATCAGCGAACTATCTAATGTTTTTTGCAGGTTACTTGCTATTCCCGATAAGTGCGTGAACTCGTTTCGAGGAGAGGTGTTAGCTTACACCTTTTCTTCAAATTGTTTTGTATTTGACCATGGAAAGATTGAATTAATAAAAGGGAGCGCACCAACTGAAGATGTAACAAAGCACCTTCCTCAAGACCTCCCTTTTTCAGTATGCTTTAGTATTGACATGTAAAGTACCTCATCAGGATCCCTGCGGGATCCTGATACACCAATCATCAAAGCTTCACACCTACTTCAGCATGACTAGCAATCATCACCATCTCCAAAACATTCCCATTTTCGCGTATAATCGGGAAAGTTAACGGAGCCAAGATGAGTAAAATAAGCTATCTAAGAGAGTATCAAAGTACCACCCCAGCCATCGAAAATCGGAAAGTTCTTCCAACCCTATCTTAATCGTCATTCATAGCTAGAGGGGTAAACACTGCGACTCGGTATAAGTGGGTTGGTTAGTATATATTCGAAGTTTTTTGCTGCTATTTTAATTATTGAATATATTGCAATATTAAATGTGCAAGTGAGAAGGTTTTAAATTCAATCTTAATGGCTGGTATTTTTTAATGTGTTATTAATTGAATTTGATGATGTTTGGTAATAATGGTGTTAGCCTTGTTTGAATTTTCTGTTTTTATGGTGTTGGTTTTTGCCATAGCCTATGAAGCTGTTTTTACTTTATCGGTTTCTATATAATTAATATCGAAACATATAAATATAAAGAGCTGTAATGTTAAATAAAATACTATTTATAGGCGCAATATCTTGCGCATTAAATGTCTTTGCTGGCGATATCGCATTTGGAAAAGTAGTTGGTACAAAAGTCTATGACTTTTCAAATAATAAAGCGATTAAAGTTTACTTTGAAAAAGGATCGCAATTGTGGACGCCAGGCTGTTCAGAAAATGGTAGGCCGTTTGGAACCATTACATACAGCCAAAAGTCAGACCAAGCGGTTAATCATATGTTTAGTACCATAATTGCAGCGCAAATGTCAGGTAAAAAAGTACGTATTTTTTCACAAGCTGAAAATAGCTGTGAAGTAGATTTTGTTGGACTTCAAGAAAGCTATTACTAATCAAGTTTACCCCCGTAAAACACTGTAGAAGCCTCTCATATCAATGGAAGCTACCTTTAACTTAGTCATTAGTTAGTGGTAGCTTTTTTATTTCTACTGCATAAATAAAGGTAAATGAGTATAACGAATTGACGATTTTATGCGTAATTTGAACAGTTATAAGGCAAGCAAAATAGTAAAAAATTTAGCTCCTAAAATGAGTGTGCTTTTTCAAAATATGTCTATAACGCCAGTAATTTTTAATACTTTGTTAACGAATGTTTTTGTTAGTTTATGAAGTTTTTTATAAGTGATAGTTGATTTTTAAATATCTGATTTTAAAGGTGAATATCAATCTATTTGTTATCACTTAAATAATGTCTATTTTCATTTTTACATATCTTTACACTGTACATTGATTACACAGATTCTTTTGAATAGTATGCGCACTTTTTGCCACTGAGACTTTTAGGAGATAATGTGAACAGAATTTGGGGGATTTGCATAGCGCTGTTGTCCATGACAGCAAATGCATCGTTTGAACAAGCGTATGCGCCCATTAATGTTGGTAGTATAACAATATTTATACCAATAGAATTGTTGCCTGAAAAGGCTTCTTATCTGTCGTTAAATACAGACTCTGGTCAAACAAGACTAGCTTGGTCGCCGGTTAGCGATGCAGACTATTACCAAATTCAGCACTTTGAAAATGGCCAGTGGGTTTCTATTAGTGATCAATATACATCTACACATTACTCCACTCAAAGTATAACTGGTCCGTTTCGCGTTAGAGCTTGTCATCGATATGGTTGTGCGGATTGGCAATCAAATATTCGAAATGTTCAAGACCCCCTTAATATTCAGGCATTTTACAGCGACAGCGCTCGTTCTGATGACGCTGGGCGAATTAATATAGGTTGGTCAGTGCTGGGTGCGTCTAGTGTTACTCTAACTCAAAAAGTTGCAGGCTCAGTGGTTTCAGTAAAGCAGGGGTTAAATCCTACTCAGGGGGTTACGACACCTTATATTTCTGGTCTAACAGAATTTACATTGAGCGCACATGGTTTTGGCGGGCAAGTGATCCACAAAAATTTATCCGTGACGTCTAAACCAAAGTTCCCAATCCAGTTGCAGGGACAAAAAGGCGGTTTTAAGCAGCCGCTCTATGAGTCATCACTTGATATCGTTGAAAAGAGCATTGTTGAGTATGACGATAATCTGTTTTTTGCAACACATGATGGACTATTAATGTTCTATCAGGGTGTAAGGCGTAGCGATGGTGAAGTCACATGGCGCCACGGTTGGAATATGCAACTGGAAGGTATTATCAATAACGCACCAGTCGTAGATGGTGATTTTTTATACTTTACCGAAAGCTACTTTGACAATACAGGCCAAGCATGCAGAGTACGTTGGCTTGATGCATCAGCAAAGGTTTGTTCAGATAAAACAAACAATAACTTACTTGCAAGCCCTGTGATGGTTAAACCTGCTCCAGAGGTCAATCTTGGCTTCGTCGCAAGCGTACAACGATTTGCAAAGTCTTTTACTAGCAGCGCTCAACAGCAAGATGATGTACAAACAGGTCTTTATGTATTCCACAGAGACGGCACCATTGATGTGCTAGATCCACACAATAATTTGAAATTAAAACGTCAGTTTTCATTGAAAAACAGCATTAACCAAACACAAGGCATTGTCACCACCCCTTCATTGATTATGAACCAAGATATTGCCCTTTATAAGCCGCAGTTTGTAATTCAGCAGGCCGATGAGCTCATGGGAGTTGACGTTCCTGCAGTTGTTAAGGAGCCAGAGTTGTCCACTATGGAAACAATTAGTCAGTGGTTTAGAATGAGTCCAAGTGCAGAGGTTTCTGCCGCAGGTTCTGCGCCAAGTAATGCACCACAAGGTCCTGAAGAACTTAAAGTAGTTTGGAGGGATGGTATATGAAATTTCTAACCAAAGCGCTTTTTGTAACTGCCGCTTCATTCAGTGCATTTACCCAAGCAAATTATTGCGATAACTCTGATATGACGGCCATTGTAGGCGACGAAACCTATGTTAAGTTCCACAAAGGAAGCAGTTCAGTATCGCCTTCTTACGGAGGCTTTTGGCAAAATGGTAGTGTAAAGCTTTCAAAGGGCACTGTGACACTGAAAAGGAACGGCGTTAGTTCGGGTTCTAAGTCGCCGTTTTACTATACATTTACTCAAGCGGGTACATACTCTGCTTCGTATAAACATGAACATTGTTGGGGAAAGCGCACTAACCCATTTATGTGTGTTCCAGCGATTGATTGTAAGAGAACAATCAATGTAATTAGCCGTACGAAACCAAGTGTTAGTTACCGCTCTCATTCGGGGTCGTCCAATACACATTCAATGGACAGCAACTTTACGACTACTTTTAAAATCACTGATACAGGTAAAGATCTACAATCAATCAAGATATTCCGAGATTATCGAGTCGTCAAAAACTGTGGTGTTTCAACAAGTTCTACGGTTAATACCTGTTCCCATACGTTTTATAAAAGTGGCATGAGCGCTAAGCGGTATAGGTACTCCGTTCAGGCTATTGATAAACTGGGTGACAGCACATCCAGTACCTTTTATGTGACCATGAAGGAGCCCAACAAAAAACCAACAGTCACGCTCAGTGTTAACAATACTGCAGGGGCCTCCTCTGTTGGTTCAGCCCCTACTGTTGACGTAAAATTAGGTACTAATGTATCAATTGTTGTAAATGGTTCTGATACCAACTCTTCATCGGCAAATCAGCTAAAAGACCTAGAGCTAAATGTGGGTAATGGCTGGAAAGGTGCAAAGACTTTCTTTGGTAGCAATATCCATGCATATAACAATGCATGTAGTATTGGTGGCAAGTCAGCAAAATGTACTATCCCGTTAAAAATAAATGCTGATACGACAATACAAGCCCGCGCGCGTGATAAGCAAGATAGTTTATCCGGTATTAAGGCTGTGAAAGTAAATGGCGTACTGCCGCCAGTGCCTAATATTAGAGTGAGCAATAGTGCACCATTTGTAGGTGATAGCATTACTATTACTGCGACTATAAACAGCACCACCGATTTGGATAAGTTTTATCTTTGTGCGTTTAATGTGACCAACGTGAATGCAGATAATGGCTGTTCGAGTCCTATTAAAACGTGTTCAAAATCTAGTACAACTTGTACTCACCGCGTTAGCAGTAGTAGTGCAGGTGTCCGTACTTATACTGTTTATGCAGCCAATAAGCTCAATGTTAAAAAAGGCAACAAGGTAACCGTCAATTTCAAAAACCATCATGGTATTGTGTTTACCAACCCGAAACAGAAAAAGTACAACATTGGCGATAAAGTCACTTTTAGAGCAAAAGCTTCTTCATTGGGTGCTCAGTCAACCACAATTACAAAATTAGAGCTATTTGAAGGCTCTGAAATAACAGGCAGAAAGTTGACTTCAGTGACTGTCAGCCCTAGGTTGCCAATAGGCCTTGCAAAAGAGCAGTCTCAAGCTAAAAATGTAACGGTTGAATGGGTGACATCTGCAGCAGATATAGGTTCCAACAAAACGTATACTTTAGTTGCTACAGATAACAAAAATAATAAGGCTCGAACGTCTTTGACCGGGGTCACAATTATTGACCCTGTACCACACACGCCTAAAATTGCGCAAATCACCGTTCTAAAGGATGAAGCCAACAACGGTAAGTACCATGCCACTATTGCAGGTATGAGCAATACCAGAAGACTAAACTATAGCGTTTATGTTGGTGGCAAAGAAGTTCTTAAGAAGAACAATATCACTGTAACGCAGTTAAATTACTCCTTCACAATTGATACCAAAGTCGAAGACCATGGTAAGGAGCTGTTGGTTGAAGCGGTAGCTCAAAATTATAATGACTCCGATCCTAGCAAAGTTGTACTTGGTTTGGTTAAGTCATCAAACCGCATCAATATTGAAAACTACGAAATGGCTCCCCATTCACCAGTATTTGATAACCTTCCAAGTCAGGTTGGTGGATCATATACCTTAAAATGGAAAGCAAATGCCGACGGAGTTACTAATCAATATCAAATACATACATGGCCAGGATTACCGAGCGATAAAAACAACTCAACTGCGAAAAAGTTGCAACTATCTTCAAATCAGGCAACTGCTGTTCAGATCAATAATCTAAACCTAGGTCGACACACGTATCAAGTAACTGCGTGTAACAGTCAAAGCAAGTGTATCGCTGGACAGCAAATAACAATTGAACATATTGCGCCATTCTTTAGCTCAGGTGACATTCAAAACTGTTCTGTTGACGCATTAAATAGCGGAAAAACAGCTTTTACATTGAGCGCGAAAGGCGTTGGCTTTAGCTCTAGCAAGTCAACAGTACATATTCGTTTGAGAAAAACGGGTGAAACTTTCCCAGTTACAGCGGTGGTTTCTGGTAACAGTTTGTCTGCTCAAGTAAATGATCGTATTTGTCGTGGTTATTTAAATGGTGGTCTTGCTCTGACTATTGCTAATGGCGTTAAGGAAAATTCAAAGTGGCTTAGAGATACGATAGTCATTGATAAGACAGGATCAGAAGAACGCCCAGAATTGGCGAATCATGAATATACAGTCAGTGATAATCACTATTTATATGTTGGTCAAAAAGATGGTCTTAAGTCTTATAAACTAAACACTTCGTCAGGCTTGACCTATGTGTGGTCTCACAAGTTTGAAGCAGCTTTATCAAACGAAGTTGTCGCTAAACCATTGGTCACAAGCAAAAATGCAGCAGACGAAATTTATGTAGGGAGCTTGAATAAGCGCTTTTACAAATTGACGCATGACCCACTACAGGCTGAACCAAACAAGCGTAAAATTACCAATTGGGTGTTACAAACACAAGGCCCTATAAGAGCTCAGGCAGCGATAGACGAGCAGCAAAACTTGTATGTTGGCTCAATGGATGAAGCACTTTATTCAGTTGATACCGAAACGGGTAATGTGCAATGGCACTATGAATTCCCAGGCAGTGGCGGCATCATTTTACAGCCGACAGTGTCTGCTTCAGGTCATATTTATGTAACGACTGAAGATGGCGAATTACATGTTATCGACAATCGAATGATTGGTGCAAATGCGATTAAGTGGCAAGACATTAGCTCGCTAGCCAACGTCTATGCAGCTGAATTGCAGGCTTGGGAGCTAGCTCAGTGGCAGCCAGATCAATCACATACTGAAGTTATTGGTCTTGCAAAAGCAATGTATGTGTTGCTACAGCGTTCACCAACTAAAAATGAACTGAGCTTTTTAGCATTTTTGCTCGCCCATGATCATCCATACAACGAAATTATCAATGCAATTATCAATGCTAATCCAGATTTAGCCAATGCAAGTGATGTATCATTTATCAACCACCTATTCAATTATTTATTGGGCAGTGCGTCATCTAATGATGTACTAGATGGAGGCTCGTTAGGCTCTGGTAATCAAGCTTATTGGGTATCAGTACTTGAATCAGGGGTAACGCGAGCTGATGTAACAATCGCTTTGCTAGGTCATGCAAGAACACAGTATGAAGGTGCTGTAAACAGCCTACTATATTATTTCTATGACTATTGTTTAGATACCAAGTCATGTGTTTACGACTTTGATACAGATGGTGATGGTCTGAGTGACCGTGCTGAAGACGAGCTGGGTACAAACCCTGTCGATCCAAGCGATGGTTTGGTTGCACCTGTAATTTCCGTAGTTGACAATGGCAACGGCAATGTTCGTATTGATGTGACAACTACTGGAAGGGTGAGCGAGTATCAGCTGTATGAGCAACATGACCCTGAAGCATATCATCTCGGTCAGCAATTTGATGCAGACACGGCTGCTGCAAATAACCTTACTACGTTATATAAACAGTTTGGAAATGGGATATACCACTTCAAAGTAAAAGCCTGTATTAGCGTTTCGACCCAATATAATGGCACGCGTTTACAGTGTAGTAATGACTATTCAAATGAGGTTCAACTTAAAGTTGAAAGTAGTGCAGTAGAGTCTCCTATCAGTGTTAAATTGCCTAATACACAGGCTAGTAAGCACTCGTTGAGTCAATACGCGCTTCGCAATCATGCGCAATTACAGTCAACATCTGGCAACTTCAGAGTTACCGAGTCTGGTGCTGCAGCCTATAGCATTCCAATCGCATTGCCAGCTGGTATCACCGGAGTACAGCCAAGTGTGAGCCTAAATTATAGTTCGCAAAGCTCTGATGGACCTGTTGCTTTGGGTTGGAGTCTTGCTGCAAGCTCTAGTATTAGCCGTTGTCGTCAAACTAAAGCACAAGATGGCCAGTTTAAAGGCATTACACTCACTGATGAAGATCGCTACTGTATAGACGGACAGCGCTTAGTGAGTACGAATGTGAGAACAAGCAGTGGCCACTTCGATGGTGCGACGGTCGAGGAAGAGTATGTTACTGAAATCGACAGCCAAATCTCCGTTTTAAGGGTGACTCAAGGCGGCAATACGTGGTTCGTTGTTAAAGGTAAAGATGGTTCAATCAAACAATATGGTTTGACCGCATTAAGCCGTGTAAGCATCACTAATAGTGAAGGCAATGAGTCTACTATCTCATGGCTTATCAGCAAGGTTGAAGACAATAAACGCAAAGAAGCGACAACCATTAACTACATTTATACCGATGCCGTGGGTACTAGTGAGTTAGGTGCTTCTGAGCGAGTATTAAGTGCTATTGAGTATAGTGGTAACCGAGTTGAGTTTAACTACTCGGTTGGTGAAGTGCGCAGCACTGTCTATATTGAGCAAGCAATTATGCAGCAGCGTGCGCGCTTATCTGACATTGTGGTTAAAAATCATCTGGGTGAAGAGCTAAGCACATACGAGCTGTCATTTAAAGCGGCGAATAATGGCATGCGCCTGCTTGAGCAAGTGCAGCAGTGTCGCGGCAATGTTTGCCGTAAGCCTATTACGTTTGAATATGACTCCTTTGCGACAGATTTAAACTTTGAAGCAGAAAGTGGAGTTATGTCTGTAGGAACCGTTCAGTGGGGACAAGAGTTCCAGAAGATGGCAGCGGTAACACTGGCAGATTTACAGGGCGATGGTAAACCTGAGCTTGTTACACTAGTTCGTGCAAACAAAGATGCCAAGTCTTATAAGCTGTGTGTCTATCAAGGAAATACATATAAGCGCCCAGAAGAGTTATCTTGTAGATACCTAAGCCGCAAAGACGACCACGAGAGTGTCGTTATGTTTGCGATTGACCCTGACCAAGATGGCAGGCAATCCCTAGTTATTAATTTGCGTTCTGAGCATACTGACGACTATAGAGCTAAATTCTGGACAATGTATAGCCTCAACAGCACAGATACTTTGTACGAGCACAGCTTACCTACTGGTTGGCTTTCTAATCAGTATATGAGAGAAATAAAGCCCGCCGACCTTAATGGTGATGGTTATGTAGACCTTGTCTTTAAGCAAAAAAGAGACAACGCTAACCTTTATGTTAAAGTTTGGAACCCAAGCTCTAATAGTTTTGGTGGAACAACAACGCTAACAACTACGAACTCAAATATTCGCTTTGATTCTCGAGGTGACTTTACTGAAAAAGGTACAGATTGGCAGGTAATGGACCTTAACTATGACGGTCTAGCCGATATCATTTCTCTACGTTGCGATAATAGTAACAAGTGTGATGATTACGAGGCTAAGCGCATAACGGTGCATTACAATCAGGGGAGCGACAGTAATGGTTCATACAACAAGTTTAGTGCTCACAATGTTGCGACCGCGGGTAAAATTGAAAAACTAACTCCGACCGATATAAATGGAGATGGTTTAGTCGATATCATTTACCTAGCGTCTGATTGGTACAACAAAGATATGAAACGCTGGAAGGTACTTCTGAATACATCTAGCAGCGAAGTTGCATTTTCGTCTATCTTCTCATTGACCGCTCATTCGGATAAGCACAGTAGTGGTACTGTATCTGAGCATATTCCACCGATGCTTATGGACCTTGATAAGAATGGCAAGGTTGAGCTGTTCTTCAAACATGGAATTTATAGCACTTGGTCACAATACGAATGGTTGCCGGAGCAAAGAGATTTTGAAGAAGTTTCAAATAATGCGTTTAGAGCTTCGCTAAATCATGAAAAAGGACACTATGCCTTCTTTGCTGATTACAACAATGATGGTGTGTCTGACATTCTTATTAAGAACGAGCAAGGTGTGCAGGTTAAATACAACTTGGCCCAATCACCCACTGAAGGCTTCTTAACTGGCATTACGCAGGGCTTTGGAAACAAAACTTCAATTAATTATGCACTCATGACTAACCCTGAAGTGTACAGTGATCTTGAAGATGATTTGACGAAAGATGCTGAGCAATTTGCAAAAGATGGCTTGCAAGTTACCAAGATGATAGGTGCAAATCCTTTGGTTCATTTTGTTGAAACAGATAACCCTTCTTCAACAGATAATACGGCGCGAAGTAAAGTTAACTACCATTATCAAGGTGCTCGAGGCCAGTTTGGCGGGCGTGGCTCGCTTGGATTTAAGGCATTGATAACTACAACAGCAAAAAGGGGCACCAACGATACGGTAGATACTATTTTTACGACTACGACTCGCTATCATCAGGCTTTCCCGCTCACAGGTATGCCTTACTCGACAGAAAAGCGCATGGGAACCGAGAATACACTTCTAGGTCGAGCTAAGAGTGAGTACTACTTGGACGTGATTGAGCAACTCGGCGGTGTTAAGTCTTACCGAGTTTACAATTCTCAGGCTATTGAGTGTAGTGCAATAGTTGATTCAAACTTATCTGTGAATACCTTTACTTGTGTTGACACAACAACACAACAAGATAAATATGCAAATGTAACTAGTTTGACAGTTGATACTTATGAAATTGCATCTAGTCGAGTTAACGGCTTTGTAGAGAACGGTCCTCGCTTCGAAGTTTCAGCAAAGTCTGTGACAACCGAAAATACATACGGCTTGAGTGTTCTTGAGAAGAGGTATGGTCGTCTAGAGACAACGACTGTTACCACAAAAGTACCAAATATGCCTGTACTAGAACGAACAAGTAACTTTACTTACTATGACGAAAATCATGATAGTCGTTATATGTTGAAGTCGGAAACCATTGGAAAAGGCCTTGGTTGTGATATAGAGCTGACGACGGAGCATAGTTATGATGAATTTGGTAACAAAGCTCAAATTGCAACAACTAATAGTGGTTGTAATGACATAGATAAAGAGACTCGTTATAGGCGTCACGTAATAGACAATGATGGAAGGTATGCTAAATATACCGAGCAATGGAGTAGTAAGAACCCTTCGCTCAAGATGCAGAGTGAGGTAGTACTAAGCAGAAATGCATTTGGCGACCCTGTAAAAGTACAAGATGTACATGGTGTTGTTGTCGAAAAAATATATGACCAATTCGGTGGAGAAGTTGGTCAATATAAAAGCACCGGCGCTCAGTCGTTGAGTTATTTATCATATTGTTCAGATGGTGAGGGTTGTGCCGCACAACTTAATCAAGAAGTAAATGGTGAACTGGTTGAAGTGCAGTATCTAGATAAAATGGGTCGAGCATATCATACCAGTAAAATAGACATGACTGGTCAATGGTTGACCAATAAACTCAGTTTTGATCTGTATGGTAGGACGGTTGAAGTTACAGAAGCAGGTACTCAAAGGGTTGATACGCAATATGATGTTTTGGGTAGGACTTCTATTATAAATAACCCTAACTCAGGTACTACTACTACAATCGAATACTCGGGTATGAAGAGTACGACAACTATTGCTGGAGCAGGTATAGTTGATCAGATTAAAAATGTTACTAAAAATATACTAGGGCAAGTTGTATCTTCGGATGAAAACGGTGGCCAAGCGGTTCACTTTACTTATTATGCTAATGGTCAAAAGAAGGATGTGCACTCTAGTGCAGAGGATAGTACCAACAGCCTTCTGATAGAATTTTCATATGATAATCTTGGGCGCAAACTATCTCAAAAAGATGCTAATAGAGGTACGTGGTCATATAGCTATAATGCATTTGGAGACCTAATAACTCAAACTGATGCTCGTGGTGTAGTACTTACGAACGAATATGATGGATTCGCGCGTAAGATAAAGCAGAGTCAAACAACCCCTAATGGTTTTGTGGGGAATGAAGGTGTTAGTGAATGGCACTATGGAACAAGTTCTGACGATGTTCATTTACTTTTAACTGAAAATCAAAGTAATGATTGGCAGCGTAACTATTACTACGATACGTTTGGTCGAACTGCTGCAATGTTAACTAGCCTAGATGGTACTAATCATTGTGAGTCAAAAGTTGCATTTAATACAATAAGTAATGACTTACGCATAGTTGATGCTTCGCTTAAAGATCCAGTAAAGAGCAAGTGTGTTATCCAACAAACCGCGTATGATGAATACGGTCGTATTGCGCTGCAATTTGATGATTACCGCCGTCTAAATAGTGGTAGTAGTGAGTATATTGAGGCGCGAGGAGTAGCGTTTGAATATGCATACAGTCAGGTGGTTGCGAAAACTGAAGCCCGTGAAGGCGGACAAGGGCAAAATTACTATCGAATAATTGACACTAATGAGCGTGGCCAAGTAGTTGAGTACCAGAAAGGCAATGTGACTATGGCTGTTGGTTATGACGCGAAGGGGATGGTTAGCTCTATATTTAGTAAAAGCCACACGTATATTCAATCAGATAGTTATAAATTTGATAGCGTTGGCAACTTAGTGGCGCGTTCTCAATTAGGCATGAGTGAAAGAACATATCACTATGACAGCTTAAACCGTGTATTAGGTGTTAATAATGTTGATCTATTTAAATACTCAGCTTCTGGTAATCTGGAAGAAAAAGCTGATTATCGAATTCACGAAACTGCGCAGTGCAGCGGCTCTAATGTTGAAATTATTGCAAAGTGGGATCAAAACTACGGTGAAAACTCAGAACCACTGCATGCGTTAACTTCTCGTAATAAGTTGTCTGGTAATGTTTGTTCTGCAGCGGGTAACGCCTCAAACAACCAAGGCGGGTTCGCGCAGATTGATTTTGATGCAATTAACCAAACCAAAAATGATGAAACCTTTACGTATGATGCTAATGGTAATGAAACGAGTGTTAAGGAAGGTACCCTATCGATACGTAGCATTAAATATAGCGCCCGAAATAAAGCTGTAGAGATCCGTGGTAAAGACGAAATTGTTAAGTTTAGCTATGATGCTAATAATCGCCGATTCAAACGAGTAGATTCAGAAAACACAATTTACTATGTAGGCGCATTGCAATTGACAGTTCCTAGTGATACAGCAAAAGAATCTGTGATAAATCGCTATATAGGGAACGATGCGCAGCAAACCTACTACGGTACAGGTCAGAGTAAAACGAAATGGATGTTTACCGACCACCAAGGTTCAACAATTGCAATTACAAACAGTGAAAACAAGCTTTTAAAACGTTATGCTTATGATATTTTTGGCAAACAATCAGATGTAGTTGAGACCCAAGCTGAGATTGATGCAAATTATGCCCAAGAAGCAACTCTAACCATATTTGATAGTGTTTCCAGTAATTTTAAGGCGTATACTGGGCATGAGCCCATTTCATTGGGTGGCGAGAAGCGAATATTACATATGAACGGTCGTTTGTATGATAGTGAAACTGGGCGCTTTATGCAGGCAGACCCATTTGTGCAGGCTCCAACAAATACTCAGAATTATAATGCTTATTCTTATGTACTAAACAATCCATTGTCTTATACGGACCCTAGCGGGTATCTATTTAAGAAGCTTGGTAGTTTTGTTAAAAAATACTGGAAAGTTATTGCGGCCGCAGCTTTGGCAGTTGTTACTTACGGAGCCGCTAGCAGTTGGCTGATGGCCAATGGGTTTGCGACAATGACAACAGTTGGTACCGGCTGGGGAGCTATGTGCGTTAATACACTTAGCTTTACCGGTAGTATGCTTGCGGGTGCTGCATCAGGGTTTGTCGCCGGAGCTGTTTCAACAGGGACCTTAAAAGGAGCAGTTAAAGGTGCTATTTCTGGTGCGGTATTTGGTGGTGTTGGTTATGGTCAGCATGGCCTACAATGGGCTAAAACTACTCAAATTGCAGCACATGCTGTGACCGGAGGCATCTTGAGTCACCTTCAAGGCGGTAAATTTGGTCATGGTTTTATAAATGCTGGGTTTATGAAGGGAGTAGGTAAATTTACTGCAGCTAAAGTTGACAGCCAGTTTGGTGCCACGGCAGTTCAAGCGATTGCTGGTGGTACAGTTTCAAGGCTGACGGGTGGAAAGTTTGCCAATGGTGCAGTGACTAGTGCAATTCAGTTCATTGTAAATGAATATTCACAGAATATAATGGTTACCATGAGCCGGAATTTTGAAAGAGCATTTAAATTCTTCAAAGCCAAGCCTGTCGCTAAAGCTGGTTACAAATTGTCGACTGATATACCTAAAACCAATCAGACAATATCGGCGAACCAATCAGGAGAAATAGAGTTAACGTCAGAGCTCATTGAAGTGAATGCAAAAGTGATATCGGTGAACGTAGAGCATGTTGAAAATCTGACAACTAATGCAAGTAAATCGGTAATAAACGTTCAAAGAACTCTTGGTAAAGAAGATCTGCATGTTGCGCTTAAAGGTTCAGCAGATACAGATGCTGAGCTCTCGTTGGCTTTAGTTGGAAGATATGAAAATGTTACTGTAGAAGGCAGTGCTACTGTAATGCCAATGAATGCAATTGATAATACAGTAAACTTTATTAAAACTTTTAATAAAGCACTGTCTGCAAGTCCATTGAGTGATAGATAGATGATGAAATTTGTAATTTTATTGAGTTTAATAATGACCACATATGTGAATGCACAGGTAAAAGAACCTGCAGAAGAGTTTTATAAAATTGCTGAGCAGTATTATGAGACAAAAGGAAGCAACGACTTTTCACCAGAAAAAGCCTATCAGTTATTTCGTAAAGGGGCTGTGTTAGGTCATGTACCATCAAAAAACATGGCATATGTTGTATTCAATGTCTACCCTAAGACTTTGTTTCCACATATGGAAGAAGCAATTCATTACCTTGCTGATGCGGCAAAAGCAAACAACAAATTTGCTCAGTTCAATTTGGGAATGGTATTGACTCAGGGCAGTTATCTTGAAAAAAATGTGACCCTGGCTAATAAATGGCTGTATAGCTCTGCTTTACTCGGTTTCAAAAGAGCACATGTCCACCACGGTATCAATCTGGTTAATCAATATATGCCGCAAAGGAATGAGATGAAACTGTCAGAAGAAGCCTATGATGTTATAGTTAGTGAGTTGACTCACGCTGAAGAGCTAAAGCATATTGAAGGGGTTGTTCAGCTAGCTCGATTCCAGTTTGTAGCAACTGGCAACCTTGAAGAGGTACAGAGACTTATGAAGTTGGCAATTGAGTGGGGTGGAGAGGACGCAATTAATCTACTAAAAACCACTGAATTTTGGGATGTAGTCAACAAATAAATTAAAGGGTAATATGATTTTATTAAAGGACTTTGGTTAAGTCAGGACTTGATCTATTACAAATCATATATTTGGCACTTTCTGTAGCCCCAGTTCTTTTGGGGCTTTCTCTTTCGTTAGAGTGTATATTAATTATATTCTAACTTGAGGTGCTTTATCGAGGCAGTAAATGCTGCCTCGTTACTCTAACCCTCTATAATCTATGAGTATCCGGACTAATAGTTAATAATTTATTAGAGTGATTTTTCCAGCTAACCCCACCAATATGTGAACTTTTAGTCGTTTTTAGTACATATTTAATGCCAAAGTGAAGATATGAAAATATCGCTTGTAATAAGCAAAGCGACGTTCTTGATAATTGTGTATTTTTTAATATATATTATTTCAGATGTAATTGTCAGTTTAGTTTATGTTGATGGGAGCTATATATTATTAATGTTAGTGAACCTTCTGATGCTGCTCTTTACTTTTAAAAATATCTTGAAACCTTTGTTCTTTAAGAGGTTTAATAATATATACTCGGCACTTTTAGTTTTTTACGGAGGGGGAGGGTGTGCATTTCTTTTTGGATATTTCTTGGAAGAAAATAAGGACTTCTCTATTAAGGTATGCATATTAGTTTTTTACTCATCATACCTGCTATTTACTCTTCTTTTCGAAGCAAAGGAAAATGGAGAAATTTAAGGAAGGGTGATGTATCTACCACTTCCAATCGCCACTCATCTCACTAGCACAAGCACACTTTCTCGTCTCTCCTCGAGCGTAATATATAAAGTAACTAATTATTGAGCCTCAGCGATAAATCTTGGTCATTCCTGTGGCGGTCAGTTGTGTGTCTATACAATACAAAGTATCCACGCCTTGGGTTAATGCTGCTTGGTCCATAATCCTGTTGTTTTGCTGGCACACTGTTGCATTGTGCGCCGCATTTGACAGTGCTTGACTTGTCGCAAGCATAAAATTGCCCGTTGCAATTGCTGGTGCATCACCTAACACCTTGGTATTTACTTGCGAGACTGAATCCGTAATTTGACTGTTTACTGCAGTTGGAAATGCCATTGTTGCTACTCCTTAGATCGTTGTTGTTTTAACTTTAGTTCGTTGTGCCAGAAACAACAATTACACGTTGTTACGACAAGTTCAGAGAAGAGGATTGTGCACAGTCCGCGTAATAATATGTAATGGAATGTTTTATATTTGTTACTAAACTAGTGGTCTCACCCGTTGAATTAAATTTCATTTAGATTCTCTAAGGAGAGACAATGTCAACTCAGAACGTAAAAGCCCCTTTATACCCACCATTTAGACAAGCAGGTAATTTAGTGTTTGTTTCGGGCCAAAATGCAGAAGCAAATGGCCAAATTCAGTCTAGTAATATTATTGAACAAACAAAAACGGTATTTGACCTTCTCTCCATCACATTGGCCGGTGCTGGGTGCACTTTACAAGATGTTGTTAAAGTTAATGGATTTTTACACTCAGAAGATGACTTCGAACAGTTTAATCAGGTTTATCAAGAATACTTTGGGCCGCAGTCTCAAAGCTATCCTGCACGCTCTATGGCGTTAGGTGTACTGACTCAAAAGAGCCAGCATAACAAAGCACTCATCGAAATTGAACTCGTCGCGCATAAGCGCTCGTAGCGAGGTATTCGACCATTTAAATTAGTTATATTAAGGACAAACCATGTCAAATTGTCAGTATAAGATTTATCCACCTCTGGGTATTGCCCGAGTTGGCAATGGTCCAGCAATTAAACCACTATCTTTATCAACTCCTGAAGTTCCTTGGGCACATTTATATGATACCAATGTGCAGTATTTGGTTACGCAGCAGGAGCTTGAGCAATTGCTGGAAGAGGCTTTTGGAGGCAATGTCATAAACGAGATTAGCCAAATCAAAACAAAGCTCGATGAGCGCAAAGCTGAAAAATTCAAACAAGAAGAAATAGAAACAATTACTGGATTACTTGGTTTATCTCATTTAGTGCCGCAGCAGCAATTGTCTCGCAGCCTTGATAATTTAGAGCTAAAAAGTACAAAAGATAGCGACGATATAGTTCAACAAATCAAAGGTGCTTTGCTTAAAGTGTTGAGTGACCACTATTTACATGCGGTGAAGAAACAAGCTCAGAACTTTTATATTTATAAGTGCGATGAGCAAGGTAATCCAGTTGAAAAGTTGAAATTGACAGATGGAGACAAGGTTACTTGGCGTGTAGAAGTGGCGAACAAAAAGTCATTCTGGTACGACTATAACAATGCGCTTGACTTGTCCTTGCATACGCAGGGATCTGGCAACCTAAGCAAAAACGTGAGTAAGCATAGGTTAGCTCCTGCAATGACGGCGAAGCGCAGAAATCCAAATGTGATAACCAATAGCCTAAGAAAGCAATTGGTTATTTCAAGCCAAGGTAGTGTGTCGAGCGACAACAATACACAAGTTCCACTACGTGGAAAGTTTCCAGCAAATGAGCCAGATACTAACAACCGGTTGAGTGACTTACTCAACTTACAAGAGCGCCATAATGTACTACAAGGTTCTATCGAGTGTGATAACGAAGGGGTTCTTAGATTTTATGCAGGAAATGGGATCTCTCAAGCATTGTCACCCTCATCATTAAATACCGACTTTGCAGATAACTCAAACTGGTTTGATGATATCTGTGATGGCCGTGTGACTGCGGTGGTTGAGTTGAAAAATGGTGACACTTTTGAAATACAAGATGAACAAAGCAGTGCATGGGTAGCGACAACACCACCTGATTATGCGCCGCAGATTGAACCTATTGTAACCATGTACGACATGGTGTCGGGGGCTGCCTTAAAGGAGCAAGATCTCGACAACCTGACAACGCAATTTAGCGATGTGTTTCCGATTCTATATCGCCTATACAGAATGCAGTGGGTAAACCAAGCTGATTTTACTGACAATGCAGTTAATACTCAGATCCGCGAGCTCAACAGCGAGCTAGGTTTTGCACAATTGCTTGATAATTCTGCATCTGCTAAGTCTTTGCGAGAAGGTATATTCAACCAGTTTAGAAATCCACTCTTTGATCAAGACATTGACGTAGATGACCCAGGTCAAAGTAGCAATGAATGGGTGAGCAATAGCCGTATTATTCCAAGTAAAGACGAAACAAATATTGCTGCTAAGCCCGCGACTTCGTCGTTGAAATTGCCATTTTATCCAAATGATGGGATTGATTACCCTGGTAGCCCCGTACAGTGGTTTGCGATACCGCCGTTTATGTATCAACATCTACAAAATTGGGCTGCGGGCGATTTTAGCGTTACTCAAGTTGAAAAAGAGAGCGCAAATACAATTGAAGAGCTTGGTCTATTTTACAGCGAACAATTTAAAAACTCGCCAAACAGTGCTCTGTTGTGTGCACGTGGCGCATTAGATGCACTATATGGTGGTGGTTTTCACCCTGGCGTTGAGCTGACATGGCCAATGCGTCACAACTTAATCTACAGTCAAAACGACTATGTGAGTAGTGTTACGCCAGAAATCAACTTATTAGGTCTAAGAGAGTTTAGACTTAAGCAAGATCTTCAGGGGCTGAACTCTCCTAATATGTACCAAGACTTTGGCCATGTGATTGCAGTAGATAACGTGACAGCATCTATTGACCCCAACTCTGATGCTGCATGGTTGTGGCGAAGTACGCCAGGTGATTTGACTAAGTGGATGGGGATCCCATGGCAATCCGATGCGGCTAGTTGCCAAGCTGTATATACTCCAGAGGATTTCCCGATCCCATCATGGTGGGCCGCAAACCTGCCTGTTCATGTGCTTCCGCTTGCAAGGTATAACAAGTTTAAGGACAGTCAGTCTGCCGACTTGCCTGAAATTAATGGTATGACTCATAGCATCGCCCAAGGTATGTCGGAAGAAACATTTGAACACCTACGTTTGGAGCAATTTTCGCAGCGTTTAGATTGGCTTCACACCGCAGATCTTGGGTTTGTTGGCTATCATGCCGAAGGGGGTTATACCAATGGGCTGATCCAAATGGTGAGTCAATGGAAAAACATGGCAATGGTTATGGCTAGACCCGTTGAAAATCCAGGATCATCTGGCATTCCAAATGTGGTTTATGTTGCATATAGCCAAGCCGACAAAGACTAGTCTAGGCTTCAGATAAAGGCACTTCGGTGCCTTTGATTTAAGGAAAAGTACAATGAAACATGCCTTTGAGTATGATTGCTTGATAGTGGGTGGTGGGATTGCTGGTACGGTCACCGCAAAGCAACTGCAAGAAAAAGGTTACAAAGTTGCGCTGATAGATGAGCGTGCCCCGTCTAGACTACACTTGGCAGAAAGTTTACCCGCTACTATAGAGCCACTTCTGCAACGACTTGGACTCTTGGAGCTAATCAAATCTCCACCTCATTTCAAGCATACAGGTATGGTGTCGCTATGGGGTTCATCTGTGCCTCAAGTAATGCCTTCGGTAGCGCAACATCATGGTTGGAAGGTAGACAAATGGTCTATCATAGAGCAAATAAAATCTCAGCTGCCAAGCGCCTGTGTTATATCAGGAAAAGTTAAGGCGGTCGCTATTCAACAAAACGGTTGGCGATGTCATATTAAAAAAAATGGTGTTAAAACGGACTTTGAGATCCATACTCGGTTTTTAATTGATGCGAGCGGGCGGCAAGGGTATTTGCCAAGAGTGTTAAATTTGCACAGGCATACGTTCGACAAACTGAGTGCGTTTGTTGCGAATGTTACCGTGCACTCCCCCCTAGATGCGCAGCCATCCGTGGTGGTAGAAGCTTTTCAAGATGGTTGGACCTTAACCTCTAAAATTAGCGACAACCAAAGTATGGTAGCCATATTTTGCAATCAATATACGCCGGAGTTTAGTAAGTTCAAATACGCCAAAAATTGGCCCGAAGTTGCTAATCAAACACAATGGTTTAAAAAGGTCGTGTCGAACGGTGAGTTTGAAGTAAAAATACTAAATGCCAGCAGCCACATAGTTAGTCAGTTAAGCGGGAAGAGTTGGTTGCTAGTTGGCGATGCGGCAATGTCATTCGATCCGTTGTCCTCTCATGGCATGACTACCGCTATTTATATGGCTGAAAAGGCCGCCCATGCGATAGATCGCCTATTTAATGGCGATAATAATGCCCTCGGTCAGTACAGTAAAACGATGGCTGATATTTATAATAGTTATTTAAATGAATTATTGGGGTGTTACCGTCTTGAACAGCGGTTTAAAGACTCAAAGTTCTGGCAAAGTAAGCAGCATTTCTCGGATGAAGAAGTGCGTAATATAGTTGGTTGATTGTTGTTATTTTAAAATGAGTTTTTTATTAAAATTAATTGTTTTATAATTGGTGAATTATAAGTTAACAAAAACGTAAGATATAAGGTGAAACACGTTAAATGTGCTCACCTTATTCGTTGAATTATTTAGTGGAAAGATAACCCCCACATTAGTACTCGTCCACCATGATACATATCACGAGTACCAGTGGCTGAAATACGTACTCTATTAGCAGTCACTTTTTGGTCAAGCATAAATTCGTGTATTTCAAAAGTTCTGTTTGCAACAATTGTAGGGAATTCAAAAGACCCTTTAGTTACCCATTGGCCATTTTCCCACACATCCAGATTAAACGTTTTAAGCCTAGTACCTTGGCCATTATTAAAAGATCCAAGCCTAAATGTTTGAAGTGTGAATGAGTTTGAGAACCCAAGCTCAAATGACATCGGGAATGGTAAGCCACCACTATCTGACTGAACAAAAATCCCTTTTGATTGGTCAACACCTGCAAATGGTATCGATCCTACATCGTGTAACGGGACTAGGAAGTCCTCATTCCAAGGGTTATGTTTGTCGAAACGCGCACCTGAAAATGTCGTGTCAGCTTTAAATTCAACGACATCTGCTGCTGTAGGTAAGGCCATTGAAGGGTCGGTTTCACCGATTGAAAAATCGCCTTGTTCGCCATTGGGACCATACCAAACACCTTTCCATCCCGTGTTTGTTACTTGTCCAGTGAACCATTTGATAGCACCATTTTCAAGCAGTTTAAATGAAAAGCGCTCCATTTCACCAGAGCCAGTAAAAACATTATTTTTTTGCTCAATTTCGCCTGTTAGCACACCACCGTCAGGACTAGTTCCATGCAATATCTCACCTTGTTGATTGATATTTATATAAGCAGTGTTTGTTTTTTGGTCGATGCCATCTAATACATTGTCGTAACTAAATAGGTATTCAACAGCATGTGCCGAAAAAGCACAGCCAAGAGATAGAGATAACGCGATAGCTGGTTTATTTATAATCATTATAACTCCTTTATTTAAGCTTGATGTTATGTTTTATTATTAATATTTAAATGTCAACTTTGAATTTGATAATAAATATTTAATTCAATTTTTATTAAGGTTTTTTTGACTTTTATTAAGTTTTTATAAGTCTTTTTTATGGTCTGGCTGGGTTTGTGATAATCGGCTCAGAAAGTCTGGCAGGCTTCAGTATTTTTATCTTTTATGCAGCCAAGCAAGGTCGGGGTAATGTGGAGTTAGGGCTAAATGTGATAAAAAACTTTACTAGAACAGGCCTTGAAAGCGAAGTGTTGATACATTTTCGGGCGGTGTTTTTTATAATGAGCTGGGGTTCGTAACTGGGGAAAACGCAGCTCCGTCACGGGTATTTAAAAACAATACCTGAAAGCCACAAAAGGTGCTTTCAGATATTACAATGGACAACAGGTTTTACGGCGTGGTCTCTGTCGTTTTAACTTCAAACAGCAAAACCTGACTAAGTTGTTTGCCATGGATGTTGAAATTATTGTCTGACACCATCAAAAGACTTTGGTTTCCACTAGTTAGTTTGGGACCAAACGTCATGCCTTCTAGGTTATCAATATGTTGCGAGCCTAGCTGGTGTTTTACTTCGTTTAAATTAAGAATTAAGGTTTTTTGGGCTACGCGATATTGTCTGCTTTTTAATGACGCCATGTTTGATGTGTCACTTGCGTTGCTTATATCGACAAGATAGATACTTACGCTATTACCTCCATCTTTAAGGCCAGAAGTATATGAGCGTTCCATAGTTAAGAATTGATGTTTATTAATTTGAAGTATTTCAACAAGTCCTGTGGTACGAAACGCATCGGGTTTTGCCTCTGAGCGTTTGACTAGTGGCTCAAGATAATAGGCAAACTGCTTTTGTAGTTTTTTGGTCGCAAAATCAAAGTAGGAGATGCGTACTAGGCTACCGTGTTCAACACTGGCCTCTTCGCCGTCTTGTTTGAGTGCACCTTCCATAGATACCCAGATACCTTCTCCTGAGTGCGCTAACGACAAGCCTTCAAAAACAGCATTGTGGCGAGGCCCTGACCGTTCACTCATATTAAACATTGTTGGTAATTCAAATGACGATAGACCTTGCTTTGTTTGCATGAACACTGCGGGTGGGTGATTTAACTTTACGCTGCCTTCACTGCTCCACACTATACCTTTGTTGTTTGGTAAAGCGCGTAGGCTTTCAGGGTCTACAATCCCTTGTTTTTTATTTTCTATCAAAGAGATGGAGTGCTCGAATTGAACATGCTTTATTTTTTTACCTTCAATACTCACATTTGCTTGAAAATACCTAGGTTTGTCTGCGTCATCGGCAATCATTAGGTATTTGCCCCTCGAGTATTCGATACTAGAAAGCCCGCCAACCTTATCACCGTTTATCGTCAAATCTTCAGGGATTACAAATTCGTCTAAAAATTCGAGCTGTATGGGGGCACAGTGCACGAAAAAAGGCACTAGCATGGATAAGAATAAATATTTGCGCATAATTCTCTAATACAAAATAAATAGAACAGTGAAATATACGCGGGTAATATGAAATTAGCACCTCATTGGGCACAAAAATTTTATAATTTTTTACTCGTTGATACTTTGCTGTGCTTTGTGGGAGGGAAAAGAGAGAAGAAGCGAGTGGTTTTTTGCTTTGCGTTAGAGGGGTCGTCTTTTATTTGACACGTGAGTTGTCTTAAAAATTAAATTATTCATCTTTTATTGTTCCCTTATTGACACAGTAATTACGTGAGTAATACACTCAAAAAGAGAGTATTATTCATCCAATATCAAATGGATCTACACGCTTTAACTTAAACGTTAGTCATACCACGGCAAACACTTAATTATTGTGGTGACATTCATTTGACCAAAAAAGCTGACATGAATTGTCAGCTTTTTTTGTTAAATCAAAAACAGTTTGTGGCATAGTATGTTATGAAGCTACATAATTTGAGCACACAATTGTACCGAGCAGGCCATACCAAGACGAGGCACTGGCATGAATGATTGATTAGTCTCGTTAGTGGCTCAAAGCCGTTTAATCTGCAAGCGCTGCAAAGATCGGAATAAATATAGTCATAACAGAGTGGTTAATTAATCAAACGCAGCTTCAATGGTGATCATATCTATGCCACGCACTTGCATGGCGTCTACAGCCAGAGCGTGAGTAATTGGATCGGTCGTACAGGTGCACTCTTCTATTACCTTCGGACGATATTTTGCAGCGGCCGGTGATAAGGCTGTGTGAATTACACAATTGTGGGTCATCATCCCTGTAATAAGTATTTCTTCTATATCAAGCTCTTGAAGTAAAGAATCTAAATTTGTTTTTTCAAAACAATCTGCATGACGTTTCAAGATCACTGGGGCATTTGGTGCGGCGGCCATTATCTCCTGATGAATTTCAGCTCCGTAGGTGTCATCATAAAAGAATAGTCCGTCACCAAATTCAGGTGAAACAACGTGCTGGACATGAATAATAGGAATTTGCCTGCTCTGAGCAATGGCCATTGCATCAAGGTTTTTTTTCATCGTAACTTCAGCTTGATGCAAAGGGTATGCTCCACCAGCAAAGTAGTCATTTTGAATGTCAATTACGATAAGTGCTTTTTTAATCATTGTATTTTTCCTCTAAAATTTTCTTGTCTTAAAGAACACAGATATTTTGCCGACTTTGATTTAGATTAAGCAGTGTCTAAAATGACAGTTAACACTCCAATTGCGTCAATTTTACAATGAAAAAATCCACCTAACCTTGATTAATTACCCATCAGCCAGTAAAGCGGCAGTTTACGGTTTTACTGAAATAATTGAGGTCACAAACTCTGTATGCGAAAACTTGGGTATTTCGACTTTGTTCTCCGTTTACGCTTGCAAAATAGAGGAATTGAATAGCGCAATTGAAACGCAAGTGGTTATACTGCCGCCAAGTACGAGCGATGAGTTTTATACTAAAAAATGCCAGGACTTGAATGATTATTTGAAGGCGATGCAAAGCAAAGGCGCAACCTTAGCGTCTGCTTGTGTTGGATCGTTTATATTAGCTCACGGTGGCTTTTTAGATGATAAGTTTTGTACAATACATTGGCGACTAGCACAGCAGTTTACTGAGTGTTTTCCTAGGGCCAAGCTCAATACCAATGCAATAATCATTAATGAGGGCAATGTTATCACTGCGGGTGGCCGCATGGCATGGTTAGACCTAGCCGTAGAGATCATTTCATTCTCTTGCCCGCCCACCGTAGTGTCTACTTTATCTAAGGAAATGGTTATTGATATTGGGCACAGAGAGCAAAAATTTTATCGGCAATTTATACCAAAGTGCGATCATGGCGATGAAATGATTTTATGTGTTCAAAAGCACCTTGGTGAGCATTATTCAAAACCAACGATGATCCCTGTGCTGGCAGAGCAGTTTTATGTAAGCGCTAGAACTTTGCAAAGACGATTTCAACATGCTGTGGGAATGAGTGTGATTGAATACATTCAAAAGATCAGGTTGCACAATGCATGTCAGTATCTTGAACTGAGCAAAAAGAGTGTTGAGGAGATAGCGTATGCCGTGGGTTATCAAAACGTTGGTGCCTTGAGAAAGCTATTTTATCGTGAGTATGGACTATCACCCACAGACTATCGCAAGCGGTTTACTGCTTAAAAAGTGGCTGGGTATTTGAGAGGTCCTTGATAAATTTTTGTCAAAAATTGAGATTATTTAGCGCCAATGCAAATTTATATCCAAAGGTGTTATCAATCATAGTGTGTTTCTCAACAATCAGGCTCAACGCGTTTGTGTAACGCGGGCTTTGTGGCTCTATTATTAAATTTTTAAAAGACCTTATGAGTCGAGGGTTACAACGCTTGTTGCTTATATATCTTGTAAATTCGGTTATTGTTTAAAAAACAACTTGTTTAATTATTGCTCTTTTGTTAATTTTTTATTGCTTTATTTTAAGGCAAAAACTCATTAAACAAGGAATTAATCATGCAATTAAAGTTAAATAAGAAGAAAATCAAGTCTCTTTCACGCACCAATACAGTATCTGCTGAAGCAACACCTAGAGTTGCTGGCGGTTGGGCTCCACACACGAAGAATATGTTTTGTCAAGAGCATTCATTTGGTCCGTTCTACTGCAATACCAATGAATCTGAATGCATTGAAAAGACACGTGAAATACATACTTGTGCTTGCTAATTAAGTTAATATAGGCCAAGTGCAGTTTAACTTGGCCTTCGTATTACCAAATTATACGACTAAGTTTGCACGGATAACTGAAAGGTCGCTACGCAATTTCTTCCCTGATCTTTGGCAAGGTAGAGCGCTTCATCTGCTTGGTCAAATAAGTCGGTTAGCTGTTGCTTTGGATTATTGAGTTGGGTAACACCGAAGCTAGCACTGCAATTAATACACACGCCACCATAACAAATAGGTGTTAAGGCGATTTGCTCTCTTAGCTTGTTCAAAATGCTAGTGGCTTGTTGAAGATTGACATTGGGCAAAATAATCGCAAACTCTTCTCCTCCGTACCTTGCTATCAAGTCGCTCTCGCGTAAATTATTTGCCAGTAATTTTGCGATGATCTTCAGCGATGTGTCGCCATGGCTGTGACCGTATTTGTCATTCACACTTTTAAAGTGATCAATATCGAGCAGGGCGATACACAAGGGGTCTTGATGGCGCTTTGCATATGCTAGCACGCGGTTTCCTTCATTGAGTAATTTGGTTCTATTTGCGAGCCCTGTTAAAGGGTCCTCTGTAGCGAGCTGTCTCAACCTGCTTTCATATTTGTTGCGGTCGTTATCAAATGTGATCGCCAATACAATCAAAACCAGCATGGCAAGTAACTCAGAGCCAATTTGTAAAATGCTCTGATAGTTACTATTAAAGGCAATAAATGGTGTCGTTGGCTGATGATATTGAACATAAAAATAACAACTGCAGCATAAAAAGGATAGGACGACTTTGGTTCGTTTACGGTGATCTTCAAGTAATAACCATGGAAGTGGAAGAAGTGTGAAAAATGTACTTTGCACGCCGAGATTTTTACCGACCACCCAATTTGCATGGATAAAAATATATCCAATGATGCTGAGTAAAAGCACTATTCTACCTATGTAGTAGAGCCTTTTGTGTTGTAAATAAACAGCAGTTAGGCATATGGATAACAGTCCTACATTCATTAATGCAGTGATGAGTGAGTGCGATAACATGCCAAATAAAACGATATTAATACACGCAATAATTGAAGCCACATAGGCAAGCGTGTTAGTTATGCGAACTTTGTGTATGTTGGCTTCGTCACTATTACAACCAATGCTGATGGCGTTATAGGATAGGGTTTGGAGCGAACTAAACATAGGATACCTCACGAACGCTATCTCTTCAGTATAGAGGAAATTTTGAACAGAGGTGCAATGTTGATAACTTCGCATTATTTTGATGTCGTAATAAGTTCGCTGTGCACAGGGGTAAGTTGGGCTGTAACATACGCTGGTTTTCAACAATGAGTAGACTTTTTTCGACTGTAGTAACTAAAGTGGCTTTAAGCACCAAAGTTGCAACAAAAGACGGCGAATATCTCCACTTAGTGATGAGTTATTTGACTGAAAAAACAAGTTAATGTGTTTTAGAATAAAATTTTTGTGTAAAATGTCGCCACTTTTTATTGGCTCCTTACTGTTGTTTTATAGTTGGGATAAATCAACCATAGTTAGCACTAATTAGTGAAAAAATAAGATGAAACAGACTTTAGCAAATGCTTTTTTGATAGTACTTATCTCGATATTTATGGTCGGTTGTCAAACCACAACGATTCACAATACAAGAATCAATGACAATCAGCCGCTTAAAGCCGGGCATGGCGTAGTTGCGCTAGAACTTGTTAATAATACGGACCGTCTAGCTGGCTACCATAAGAATTGGGGTGAAGTTATCATCATTCGAATTGACAATGAGGAAGAGCGTAAGCAAGCAGCAATTCAAAAAGCAAAGGACAAGGCAAAAAAGAACGGGAAGAAATTTGACCCAGAAAAAGTTGAATGGGAACACGACTACTATAGCTTGCGTGCGAATTCAAAAGGCACGGTAGACAGTCAAGTTTTTGTCGGCACTATGCCAGAGGGTGATTATATTATTTCTGTGTTGTATAGCTTCTATAGTGATGGGAATGTATCGTCTTGGATAAACATGCCCGTTTTCCAATCGGCAGGCGTTTTCAATGTTAAAAATACACAGTTAACAAACTTAGGCACCTTGGTATTTCAGCCACTGCTAAATACCAAAAAAGCTTCGTTTTGGAGTACCTCCACTGAGCAACGAGCTTATGTGACACGGTTAGAAGAAAGCACAGATCTTGCGCCTTTTGTGAACCACCACTATCAAAACCTATATAGCTCACTTGATTTATCTACTGTCAATTCGTGGAAAGCCGACCCACTATCTAAATTAAGAAGCCAGTTAGGTTTATTATCTAGAAAAAATGCTTATGGTGATAAGGCTATATCAATTCAAGGTAGTGACAACAACATGCTTGCTGCTCGATTTGGACAACTTCACTTGATAGACTCACAAGGCAATTTGATAACAGAAACTCTGCCAACAGCGTCCCAAATAACGGCAAGTACCCAATATAAAGATACGTTACTGGTAGGCAGTGAACGTGGACTACTATTTACCCAATCACTAGCAGGGCAATGGCAACAGCACCAACCTATTTCAGCGACAGAAGCTTTTGTTTGGTTAGGAAGTAACGGCAACTTTGGATATGCCTTGTCAAGTTCTGAAAAGCAGCATACTTTGTATCGATTTGCTGAAATAGATAAAGGGTGGCAAAAAATTGGTTCGTTTAAAAAGAAAGACGGCAACAACTGGCTAGTTCAAAATGGCGGACTGTTTGTTTTCTTTGATGAGACGGGTCAACCCAAAGTGATAAATGACAATAAATTGCTGACCTACAATGAGGCATCTGGGCAGTGGAAGTCTTCTAAGTATCAAAGCTTTAAGAAGTTTTCTCAACTTAAAAGTGGTGAGCTGATTGCGCTGGAAGTGAGTCAATGGGATGGTTATGGAGATCAAGTTGTTTCGATGGATTATGGTAAAACTTGGCACACTGTAGACCGCTCTTTAAGCCTGCTAGGAGATCGTAAAACAGATGCGAGTTTGCCAGCTCTGATCCCGGGTAGCAGAGTGATTTCTGTTGGTCGTATAAAAGAAAATAAGAAGAAGGGTAAGAAGAAGCTTAGAATCATCTCGGCACCTCTGAACAAACAAGGTAAGAATTTTACCTGGCAAGCTCATGGTGAGGTCAAGCCAAACTGTACTGCGTTACTACCAGAATTAACACAAATAGAAACTTTGTTTTTCTTGTGTGACCAAGGGCAAGTAGTTAAAACGAGTGACTATGGAGTAACTTGGTCGTCAGCTGTAGACATCGATATTGCTAGGATGCAAAGTCAGTACGAAGCGTTTCTTGACGCACGTGAAACTGATTTAGCTAAAAACGCAGAGGACAAAAGCACCACTAACTGACGCTACTACTGCTTAGGAGCCCAGTGATTTGGGCTCCATGATGTCCTCTTTAAGCGTTCAGGCCATTACGTGTTGCTTGCTTGATTGTTGGGGTTCAACACACTTGCTTCATTTGAAGTTGCGGTCTTTTCTCTATCACTTTTCTAAGTGTTTCGCTTTGTTCGTCTTCGATTTCTACGTGTAAAACCAAAGGGTGTTTCTCACCCAGAGTGGTTTCTCGGCAAAGTGCATAATACCTCACTAAATCTGAGCCGAGCATACCGCTCACCCAAACACTAAACATAGCTAAAACTACAGTCGCGACAATGATAGCGGTCGCTGGAATAGCTCCCGTGTTGAGCGCTGTGTATGCGCCACCTGCCAAGATAATTAAAAACAGGCATTCAGATTTAATTATTTTGACGACATGGTTAGTTAAAAAATCGTGCAAAGGATGTGTGTTGCTATCGCATATGGCACTGATATCTTCGTTATCGACCTTGAGGTCTACAAGTTCATCTTGAGCATCACGAAAAGCATCGTAATCGTGACCTTTAATTACGTAATGATTCATACCACCTCCAACTTGCTGGATATTCCTCATATACGCTTGGAGTAGCTCAATAGTTCATTTAATGTTCAATAAAAGGTGGCTTGAGAATACAAAGTGTCTGTAATGTGTTTATGGGAAAGCGCCGCTTTATTCAAGAGATGGAGGTGCGTCATTTTAACTACGCACCCCGCTGTAGTTACAGTGTTTTTAGATATTCAATCAGGGCCATTTTTTCTTCATGACTGAACTTTTTCCCAATTTTGCCTGGAGTGTCAGGGTTATCCGTAAAGGCATGTCCAGTATTAAAGTTGCCAGCTTGGCGAGTATCAAGGATAAAAAATCCACCTTGATAATCTTCCGTTTGATTTGCTGGTAGTGCATTTACGTTAACGTTCATTTGCGCAACATGCTTGCTCTGAGTGATCCCCACATTGATGGGATCAAATTCTAAACCACCCAATTCAACAAAAGTTGGCCTGTCAGTAGGTTCTGAAAGCAAACTATAAAGGTTTGGAACAGATCCATTGTGGAGATAAGGTGCTGTTGCCCAAATCCCGTTCAGTGGGCGAGCTTTGTAACCTGCGTTACTTCTCAAGCAATTTGGTCGACTACCTTCTAACTCAGTTTGAGCCGAATTAGTGATGTAATTCTGCTCAAACCACTGGTCATTGGTTTGCTGAACCACAGCGCCCAGTGCCAGTGCAAAATTATTGGCTGCACTGTCTTGTACATTGACAAATTGTAGAGGAGATTGCATTTCCTCTGTTTTTTGTAATGGGTCTATTTCGACGCAAAGATCGGTATTTAAGCCGAGCTCTTTAGTATTGACCGTGCGTTTGGCTAAAACTTCAGATTGGGCTGGATCAGTCCCAATTTTGTCAACTTTTACCATCGTAAGATGTAAATACTTCTTATCTGTTTGCTTAATATGGCCATCGTTTTCATAGCTAATGTGATACCAGTGATTACTCCAAAAATCGGGGCTGTCCATTGGTGGTAAGTGGCAGCTTTGACAGTTGTTTTCGTACAGCTTTTTCCCTTTGGCGGCTAGAGTTGTATTTATATTCGGTAGGCTGCTCGGCCATTTTGGGGCTTTAAGTCCGCTAATGTTTCCGAGCTGGCCTGCTTGGTAATTTTCAAGTGGGTATTCACCAGCTAACCAATGCTCGATCTCATAGAGGGTTTTCATTGGAATTGAGCTAGAAAATGTGGCGGGCTGGTCCAATAATGTTTTGGGTATTTTCATATCTACAAATGCAGCAACACCCAGAGCTTCACCTGAGTTACGAACAAGTGGCTGCATAATAGAGCCGTCGTATTGCACCCAATCAAACCACGAGGTAGTCCAAATATGTGGATAGTTAACGGGGGCTTCAATTGGGTTGTAGTTTTCAGGGCGGTCCATATTGTCAGCAAAAACTTTGTTGCCGATGCGGTTTAGTGCATCAAGACGTGTAAAACCTTCAGTCACGTTGATGGTGTCTTGCCCTTTTGCCAGTTTTGTTACTGTTTCTTGTAACGCACTTTTGAGTTTAGCTTTACTAACAACATTATAATTGCTGCCCAGCACCTTACGTGCGAAGCGCTCAAACCGACCGTCAAAAGGAGCCAGCTTACTCGACAGTACTGTTTGGCCTATAGCGGCACCTAAAGACTTTGTTAGTAGGCCTAGGTCAGTCATGGCCGGACCACCATCAACTATGTAGCGTGTATTTTGATAAGTGAACTGCCCGGTGTGGCATGCTGTACAAGTAAAGCCCACTGCCGTTGCTCTGCGATCTAAACCAGGCATGTGGATACTTGCTGTTTTTGCTAACCCTAATGGGAGCTGTTGTTTTTCGGAGTAATTAACACTAGAGTCTAAGTTCTGATCTACGTCATTTAAATTAATAAAACCTATACGGTAAATGTACTCAGACAAAAAAGCTTTTTCTTGGCCGAAGAATATAAACCAAGGCATATTTTTTGGGGCTTCTAGCGCATCAAGCCATTCATAAGGAATCGGTAACGTCGCAGTACCTTGTGATGCATGATATGGCCACTGGTGATCATATTGTTGCTCTTTAGATAACCAACCATTTTGATTAATAAACTCAGTTTTGAGATGCTGATACTCAGGTAGTTCTGGCGGGGTCAGGCCGTATTTTAGTTCGCTGAGCGCTGTCAAAGTGCGAAATACAAATGCAGCGATCGCGATGACAATGAGTATGGATAGAATCCATGGCCACTTTTTTAGTAGCCATCCAAGGACAATTGGGTAATTACGTGACATAAAATTCTCTGACGGTTTTAGTGTTAATTAACATTTTCGCATACTTAATTAACGCTAAAAATTACAAGTGATTACACTGCTGTTATATCAATAGAAGTACCGATGAATAGTGGTTTCAATGCTGTGTTAGTTTTATGGTCTGAGTTTGGAGGGCTTTAGTCTCAGCAAGGTCATTTCGTACGTAATGCAGCAGTTAGTTACTTAATCAGGTGGGCTATTTTGCAATAATTAATAAAAACTTAGCATGAAAATCATTTTATTAACTAAGATTAGTTCTTAAGTGTTAATTTATGATGGGAAGTGCTATGGAAATTGCAGATATAGATGTGCAAAAAATTGTTGATTTAATTACAGTTCATGCGGTTGAGTTCGCGCCTAAGTTCGCGCTTGCGATTATTACCTTAATTGTAGGCTTATGGTTGATATCCCTAGTTGGAAAAGCAATTGATTATTTGCTGGAAAAGCGTGATTTCAACGTATCGCTAAGAAAGTGGCTAAGTAGCGTAGCAACAGTGCTGCTAAAAGCATGTTTGTTTATTTCTGTGATATCAATGCTCGGAGTCAAAACAACATCATTTATTGCCATTCTCGGTGCTGCGGGTTTAGCAGTTGGGTTGGCGTTACAGGGGAGCTTATCAAACTTTGCTGGTGGGGTTTTGATATTAATTTTCAAACCGTTTCAAGTTGGAGACTACATCGTTGCACAAGGTGAGGAAGGTGTTGTCGAGGCCATTGATGTATTCTGTACGTTTTTAACAACCTTAGATAATCGTCGGATTATTTTACCGAACGGTCCTTTGGCGAGTGAAAAAGTGAATAATGTGACGCATGAGCAAATTCGTCGTGTGGACTTGGCTGTGGGTATTAGTTACAACAATAGTGTGGATGAAGCAGAGAAAGCGTTATTGGAGATGGCTAAAAACGACAGTCGCATCTTGCAAGAGCCGTCTCCTTTTGTCGGTGTTGTTGGTTACGGCGATAATTCAATTGATCTTACGGTATGGGTTTGGTGTAAAACTGACGACTACTGGGATGTGTACTTTGATACTAACCGAGCAATTAAGCCTGCGCTAGATAGCGCCAATGTTGCGATTCCTTTCCCTCAACGAGACGTACATATTATTGATAAAAGTGCATAAACTTTGTATTTATTTGTGGGAGCTTATAAACAGCTCCCACCTGTACCAACTTTAGAAGTTGTAACGGAGCGTTATCTGGCGATTTTCATATGCATCAGAGTCACTAAATAGTGCACTAATAGTGAAATCTTCGATGATCTTATATTGAAGACCTAGCTGATAAGAAAATTTATTTTCAGAGCCAATATCATTGATGTGTTGGTAGCCAACACCTGCTACACCGCTTACAGTATCAGAAAACGCATAGTGATAATTTGCTTGTAAACCATAAGTTCGGTTGTGTGATGTCGCTTTGGTATCGAATACGGTTATTTCAGGGCTATAGCCATTAACTTTGAATTGACCAGAACCTTTATTAGTTCCTTCAAATTCAAATCGTCCAACGAAGCCTGTTAGTTCGATTACTGCGTTTTGCTCAACTGGTACAAGGTAAGAAATACCGAGTTCCCACTGAGTTGCATCATATCCTTTATTACCCGTCAGCTTATGAACTGCATTACTGTATTGATTGATGCGAGTGTATTGTTCGTCAAACGAAGTATCAGAGTATAGGCCAGATACAACCCACTTTTCGTTTAACTGAGTACTAGCTTCAATGGCAAATCCATCAAAGCTGTCAGTGACATTGCTATTAGCTGCTTTGAATTCAGCGTATCCTGCGCCAATATAGTCGAAGTTAATCACATCGTTAGCCATTGCGTTTGAGCAAAGCAGTGCGACTGAAAGGGCAAGAATTGATTGTTTCATAATAATCCATAATTAATTGCAGAAAAAACAATGCGCATCATACATATTTTGTAAATTATGTAAAGCTCTGATTTTGTTTGCTTTTATCTTTAACCTGATGTGTATTATTTGTTTCATTTATAGGTATGTTGTTGTTATTTTGGGAAAATATGAATAGAGAATTTTAGGTAGATTGTCTACGTTAGTTTGTCTGTAATGGATGTTTTAGGCAGTAGTAAAGGGGTGTGGTTAGAGATTTGGCCATAACAACACAGCTGAATTGCGCATATTAAAGTGATGGATGTCTAGGGTAATATAATTATTGGTGTGAGAATATTTGCTGTGGGGCTTTTTGGCAATCAAATGGTTTTGAAAGGGAGCGCAAGCGCCCCCATATTTTTTAACGTTTAAAAGTTGTAACGTAGTGTAACTTGATGATTTTGATAAACATCTACATTGCGGTACAGTGCACTGATGGTGAAATCAGGCGTGATGTTGTAGTTTAGTCCCAGCTGGTAAACAAACTCATTTTCTTGTTCAGCGTCATTAATGCGCTCATAGCCTATACCAGCTTCTGCGCTAAATGAATCTGAAAATGCATAGTGGTAATTTACGTTTAAGCCATAAGTACTATTATGAGCTTTACCACCGTAGGTGTAAGATGTTACAGACTCGACGTTATCTAACACTTCGAGCTCTTCGCCCATAGTAGTAGATTCAAGATTTAATCTGCCAATATGTGCAGCAAGCTCTAACACCGAGCTTTCATCAAGTTCAATTAAGTAAGCTGCACCTAGGTTAAACTGCTCAACGTCTAAATCTACATTCGTTTTGCCTGTAACTTCCGCACCAGTGTAGCGGTGGTAGTAGTATTGTTTAGTATAGTCTCGAGATGTGTTCAAGTATTGTGCAGAAATAACCCAGCTGTCATTAATTTTTTTACTTGTCTCGATTGCAAATCCATTAAAGCTTTCATCAGAATATGAATCATCAATTTTTATTTTACCGTAACCTGCACCTACATAGTCGAAATTGAACGCATCATTTGCAATGGCGTTGCCTGAAAGTAGTGCAATAGATAGTGCTAAAAGTGATTGTTTCATAAAAGTCCCTATTATAATTACAAAAAACAACGCACATCATACAGAACGCGGTTTATTTGTAAAATACTGTTTTTGTTAATTATTATTTTCATTTTTTACCGTTCTTTTATCTTGTTTCTATTGTGTGTACTTTTTGTTTCGAGGTGCTTTTTGGCGCGAAGATTACCTTAATATTTGCTTAATCCCGTACGCTACTTTGAACTATTTTTTCTATTGTCTTATTAATGAAAAGTCTAAATTTTATTATTGGACTAGTTCAAGAAAGTGCAGATTATTTGAGTTAGCTCGAAAGGCTGGGCGGGGTTTGGGTATGTTCGATCTAAAAGGGAAAAAAGGCCTAGTTGTTGGAATTGCAAATCAGCATAGTATTGCATTTGCATGTACACAATTACTGAGCAGTATGGGGGCGAGTGTAATAGCTAGTTATGCCAACGAAAAAGCGTCCAATTTTGTTACCCCTCTACAGGCTATTTTACCTGATGTCACTTTCACACAATGTGATGTTTGTTGTGACAAGCAGCTCATAAACTTAATTGAGCTCACACAGGCTAAATTTGGGCAGATTGACTTTGTCATCCACTCTGTTGCTTTTGCTCCTCTTGAAGACCTAAGAGGAGGGTTACTTAATTCAAGCCGCGAAGGGCTCAAGTTAGCAATGGATGTTTCATGTTGGTCATTTGTTCGTCTAGGAAGAATGGCCGAGCCTTTGCTTAACCCGTCATCAAGTCTTATCACCATGTCATATCTCGGCAGTGAACGAGCAGTGCAAAATTACAATCTGATGGGTCCTATAAAGGCTGCTTTAGAATCTTCGGTGCGTTATATGGCGCTTGAACTTGGTGAGCAAGGTCACAGAGTCAATGCTGTGTCCCCAGGTCCTATCAAAACGCGCGCTGCATCAGGGCTGAAAGACTTTGATACTTTGCTGGAAAGAAGCACGAAGAAAGCTCCTTTGAAACGTGACCTGTCAACAAGGGATGTAGCAGGAGCCGTTTTGTATTTGGTTAGCGATCTCTCGTTGGCAATTACAGGAAATACGCTTTATGTGGATAATGGTTATCACGTGGTGGACTAGAAGATGATCTTAGAAAATATCGTTTTTGAAGAAATAGAAATAGGCCTCAATGTATCAGTCGCTCGTACTGTTAAAACGAGTGATGTTATAGGCTTTGCTGCATTGACGGGGGATTATAATCCAGTACATCTAAACGAAGAATATGCCAAAAATACTCGCTTTCATGGTGTAGTTGCCCATGGCATGTGGACTGCATCTCATATTTCTGCACTCATAGGCACACAACTTCCGGGGCCAGGATCTATTTATTTATCTCAAGAGTTGAAGTTTGTTGCGCCAGTTATGATTGGAGATGTTATTACGACTAAAGTAACCGTGATTGATAAAGATTTCGAGCATGGTTTTGTGACATTGGACTGCCAATGTACGAATCAAAACAAAGAAGAAGTTGTATTTGGGATTGCAACGATCCTAGCACCCAAAGAGAAACAATTTATCGAGGTAATTGAGCCTACGGTAAAAGTGTACGACAAGATAAGTTAATCATGTTGAACATAAGTATTTTGTTGCCTCAAGAACAATAAATAAGCAACTCTCTTTGTTTGTATTATATTTTTAGAATCGCTCACAAAGGGTGTTTTTCGGCATCAGAAGGTAGACATGTTAGCGGAGCTAAAAATCTCAAACCGGCTCGGAATAGGCTTTTTTGTTTTACTGTTACTATTCGGCTGTGCCGTATTAGTTTCTATACAAGCACTTAATACAGCATCCGATGGCTTTAGGGACTATCGTTCACTTGCGAGAAATACAAATAATGCAGGCAGAGTACAAGCTAATTTACTTAGTCTTAGAATCGCAGCGCTGCACTATATCAACAATGGTAAGGCCGATGCTCTGCGTGAAGAGCTTGCGCGAATGGCTGCGCTAAAAGAGCTTTTACAAAGCGCCCATCAAGATGCCATCAGTAAAGAACAGATCAGAACGTTTAACGATGTAGAGCTATTGGCAGATAAATACGCTTCTACATTTGAGCAGGTAGCCGCGAGAATTTCCGAACGCAATAGCATTGTGCATGACAAATTGAATGTGATTGGGCCAAGAATGGAACAAGACCTATCCCATATTTTATTGGATGCAAGGAAAGACAACGACATGGAAGCTGCATTTTTTGCAGCCACGTCTTTGAGAAACTTGTTATTGGCAAGGTTATATGTAGTCAAGTTTTTGGATACCAACGATGCGCAAGACATTGATCGAGTTCAATCTGAGTACGCTCTTTTTAGAGAAAATTTAAGAACGCTAGGCACATTAATTCAAGAGAAAAAACGACAAAATTATTTCTTCAACTTGCAGCGGCTTGCGCCGAAATACATCGATAGTTTTAATCGTTTGACTCAAGTTATCGAGTCTCGCAACCGTTTAAAACGCGAGTACCTAGATGTTATCGGTCAGCAAGCTGCAAAACAAATAGAAGAATTAAAGCTGAGTATAAAAGATCGACAGGATCATATGGGCCCTTTACTACAAAGGGACAATCGTAATTCGCAAACACTGGTGGCAACCGTGAGTGTGATTAGTTTCGTTGTTGCAATATCTTTAGCGGTACTTATATCTAAATCAATTACGACTCCGATTAATGAAGCTGTATCTATTGCAAATGCATTAGCCCAAGGTAATTTGATTATTAGCAAAAAAATCAAAGGTGATAGTGAGACTTCTCGTCTATTACGGGCTTTGCAGGGAATGTCTAAACAATTTTCTACTGTGGTAAAAGAAGTAAAACAAAGCTCCGCAGCTTTGGAAAGTGTTTCTACGTTGGTCATTAAAACAGCCAAAGAAATGGCAAACTCAGCGGCAGAGCAAGAGCAGAGTGTTGCGAATACAAAAAGCGCAGCGTTACAAATCGGAGAGTCAATAAAAAGCAATAGTGAATATGCCTTGGCAACGGACAGAGTAGCAATAAATACGACCAAAGAAGCGGAAGATGGTGGCGGAAAGGTCAAGCAAACCATAGAAGCAATGCGGACAATCGCTGAACAAATTAAGATAATTGATGACATTGCTTATCAGACAAACCTACTTGCTTTAAATGCAACGATAGAAGCATCAAGAGCTGGAACACATGGCAAAGGATTTGCTGTTGTGGCAAGTGAGGTCCGTAAATTGGCTGAGCGCTGTCAGCAAGCGTCAGAAAGAATTGGTGAAACCGCTGCTGAAAGTGTAAATCTTGCTGAGGTAGCAGGTAAACAGCTAGAGACAATTATACCCGCTGCTAATAAAACATCGGAACTAGTTCAAAATATGATGAATATTTCAGGACAACAACAGGCAGGATTAGAGCAGATCAATCAAACAGTCAAAGCGGTAGAAACGGCAACATATAGAAATACCCAAGCAAGCAATAGCTTAACACGTTCAGTGGAGGACATTGTAAATGTGTCTGAAAACCTGCAAAACAGTGCTGCATTTTTCAAGTTGTAGGCTGCGAATAAGGTGATGTAAACGACTATGAGTTTGGCTGTTGGGCAATAGATTTGGAGTTTAGCTAGGAAGCCGTGTATATACGGTTACCTAGCTATAAATAATACTCTACTTACTTGGTGATAGCGCTATGATTTTACTCTCATTTGCTTGCCTGTCATTCATAGTAATATAAAGTTTGCCATTTGGTGCTACGACAACATCTCTGATCCTACCTAACCCCTTCAGGATTATTTCATCTTCAACAACTTTATCGTTTTTGATCCGTAAACGATGTAGTTGTTTTTTAGCTAAGCTGCCTACAAACAAGTCTCCCTGCCATTGTTGAAACAATTTATGGGTGTAGAAGTTCATACCTGCAACGGCAATAGAAGGAGTCCATTGGTGCACGGGTTGCTGCATCCCCGGCAAACTAGTATGGGGCGTGATAGGTGTACCATCGTAATTCATACCATAGGTTATCTTTGGCCATCCGTAATTAAGCCCTTTGGTGATTAAGTTAAGCTCGTCACCACCTCTAGGGCCGTGCTCCGTTGACCAAATTTGATGTGTTATGGGGTGCTTAACTAAGCCCTGTGGATTTCTGTTACCATAAGTCCAAATTGTTTTTAGCGCTTTAGAGTGGTTGAAAAAGGGGTTATCTTTGGGTATTTGCCCATTTTTATATATTCGATGTACTTTACCATTTTGTGTCGCTAGGTCTTGTGCATCATCTTGATGACCTTCATCTCCATTGCTAAAAAATAAGTATTCCCCTGAAATGGCAAAGCGCGAGCCAAAATGCCACCCTCTGTTTCTGTGTGTTTGCTTAGGGGCTTCAAACAAGGTCTGCTGTTCGACCCATTGGTTGTTTTTAATTTTGCCACGGACAATCGCTGTAATACCAATGTCTTGCCCTGCCTTATTTTGACCTGTTTTCTTACTATATGAGAGATATACCCAGCCGTTCTGTGCGTAGTCTGGATCCGGCATGACATCTAGCATGCCACCTTGACCTCGATGCCAAACTTCAGGTGTATTTTTAATTTGGGTTGATTGACCATTTTTATCAAGGAGCCAGAGCTGTCCCTCTCTTAAGGTATATAAGAGGCTACCATCAGGTAAAAAGTCCATGGCCCAGATAATTCCAGATGTCGATGTAACCTCTTGTGTATTGACGCTGTGATACTTAGTGCTAAAACGTTTATTGATAGTTGGGGTTTTGATAGCTTGGACATCAGCGCGATAGCCTGCCTCTCGGATGTAGACAACCAAGGTACGAATAGTTTCTTCTGACAATGAAGCACCAAAAGCGGGCATACCCTTTTCTTTAACACCAAACTTAATAGCTTCTGAGAGAGATTTGTCGGAACCATCTTTAAGCCAAGTGGTGTCAAGTAACGATCCTGCCATTCCCCCTTGTAGTTGCTCTCCATGACATGAGGCACAGTTGGCTTTAAATATATCTTCCACTTTTACCGCAGCTGACGCGGTCAAAGAAGAGGTGCAAAGAATGCTGAGTGCAGTTACTAAATAGTTGGTTTTTCTCATTGTTATATGCCCGCATTTTGTTAAGTACTCAGCAAGTATAATCACTGCTGGTGAATAAAAAACACTTTAATCGATAGAATGAAAATATACCGTGCTGCGCATACTAATAGCAGCTTTATTGAACTACTTTACTGGGAAGCTGAAATAAACTTGATATCGTTGATTTATCTAAAAAAATAGGGCCGTTTTGATAGACGTAATAATTACACATGAAACTGCAACTAAAGAAAAAACTCAAACGATTAAACATAATAGCGCAGATATTGTAAAAGAGAAAACACCACAAGTTGTGTACAGATTTTAACTGTGATTTTGCAGGCAGAGCAACCCTACAACGTTAACTTGCAGAGTTTGTACATACCGCTGATTACAAGGTAGATTAATTTGAGGGCGCGTTTGTACTGCGCCCTTCATACGCCCTTCATAGGTGGTGACACTCAATTCATTCCACTAAATTTGGGGTCACCCTAATGCTATCAGCTGTGTGCCAATATATTTGGCTGTGCCGTACAAAACAGCTTACCAGATTCTAAATGCTTACCTCTTACAAAAAACTCAAATAGTGGAGAGCTAGAAGAAAAGTCAGTGATCGGATGATGAGCAGGCACCTGAATATTGATAATGGCAAGAGATTTATTAGAGAGATCTACACTTGCGGTTACATGTTTCTCTTCTGGTGGTAATTCAAGAGATGGAGAGTGCGTGTGGACGAGTGTTGTAGCATCAGGGTTAAAGATGATTTCAGCAAACTCCCAATGAGGGTCTTGCATAAATAGCTTTAAACAAAGGTTTGCTGGCTGCGATATATCCCTTCTATCTACAAATGAGATATTTGGAGCAATTTGAAGACTATGAAGAAAAGCACTTTCATGACTGCAGGGGTCCAAGGCTAGTTGCCATAGGAAATCTTCTTTCGGGAGAAGCTGTTTTAATTTTTCAGTGTCATTTTCATTTATTCTAAGCAATTGTGACTTACTAATTTTTGTGAGAGGGTGGATACAGCGGGAGATTTCTTGGTTTGCTGACATGTAACTTCTATCCTTATGATTTTTATTGGATAATATCATTTTAAGGTTGCTCGAATAGGTCGGTTTGTGTCCGGTTTTAGCTTATAATGTAAAGCAATTCATTAATATTAGATGGCATCAAATTTAAATAGACTATTGACATATAATAAACTTTGTACCTAATATGGGTTTGTGTTTGTTACTTGTATTGAATAAGTAGTAGAGCACGAATCAAGAAACTAAGTATCTGACTGTCGATAAAGCTATATTCGGGGAGTGCATTGACGGCTAAAAAAATATAATAACAATGGTAGCCTGTTCAGTGCTTAGTTAATGTTGTAGCCCTTATTCAGGGCTACTTTCTTTTATCACTTTTACCCAAGTTTCGCAAAGAATTAACGAGTTTATACTCAGAAATATATAAAGTGACATATCGAACTGCTTGAATGTGGCCAAGACCACTTTTAAATTAAATGAAGGTATATCATGGATACACTGAATTTAAGACCTGTTTTAGAAACGCATTCGAACAAGCTTGAAACCGCCTATGAACTTATTGAAGATTTTCCCTATGAACATGAAGGTAAGATACACTGGGTGCCAAAGTATTTTCAATATGATGGAGCAAGTATTCCGTCTCTTGCTTATTATTTAGTTGGCACCCCTTTCAGCCCTCGGTATATGAAAGCTGCGCTTGTTCATGATTGGCTGTATCACACTCACGAAATTCAACGTGAGTCTGCTGATACACTCTTTTATCGTATGCTATGTGATGCTGGAGTAGGGAGTACAAAAGCTTCTTTGATGAAGGTAGCCGTTGAAAAATTTGGTCGTTGGTATTGGCACAATGATGCAGATGATGAAGCGTATAAAGCTGAATTGACTGATAAGATTATCAATGATGGCAGGGAGCCAAGCGTTTACGGTCTTTAAATGTTTAGACTATGCTGGGCAGTAATGGCCCAGCTTAGTCAAGGTTGAGCGTTTATTCTGGTTTAGTTTGTTGGAGTATTAGAAAAATTAGTCCAATGATCCCCGTTAGCGCTAAACCTGATAACAAAAAAGGATCCATCGCTATTTTTTCATGGAAACTAAATGTACCTGCTGATATCTTCTTCCAGCCCATAAAGTGTTGGTTGGCGGCAACAACAGCGCCAAAAAAACCTACAACGAGTGCGATGTACTTGGTTATCCAATGCGAAGCAATGGGCAAAATCAATAAAATTCCCAATATGCCTATAACTGTGCGTTGTGTTCTACAATATGGGCAGACGTAAACAACGCCCGCTAGCTCTACAGCCCAAGCTGTAATGCTTATAATAATAGCCAGAGACGCGATGATTCGGCTGTGCTTAATATATGTTTCTAATTTGAGTAGTACCATTGTTGACCTATTACTTGGTATTAGCTTGTACCCAATAAAGGGGTTGCCTTCGTTATAATGTAACACTTAGTATGAGGTGTAGGCAATTTTTTATTCCTAATTATTTTAAGTTATAACTTTTTTATATGTAGGTGAATACGTAAAAAGTATATAAAAGCAAAACTTTTCAAACGGTTACTATTAAGCTGAAGTAATGGTAGGAGTTGTTGAGCTTGTCAGTTGTTGCAATCGCTAGGCTCCCAGCGATCAAAGATTTAAGTTTAATGAGTAGGCGATTGCCCCACTGCAAAGTCATAACTAGTTTGCGTAGGCTTTAGTGAGTAAGGGTTATAACAAGGTCAAGTTGTAAGCTCAACCTTGTTTAAGATTGATTAGTTATTGTTTATGTAGCAAACAAACAACTCATGTTCTGGGTTATCTTGTGTATCTTCTATTAGATATTTAGCTGCAATACTATTTTGGCAGGTGCACATATCGTAGTGGCTATACATGTATGGGCGACCTGTTTCATCTTTATCTGTTTTGGTTACGCTACATGTTGGCTCTCTCCACCTCGGATCCCACCCACTCTCACCGAAAGCAACAATTTTAATTTTGTTTGATAGAATTTTGGCTGTTAGATCATCTGATTGTGCAGAGACATTGAATGCGCAAAATGCAGCTAAACCAAGTATTAATTTTTTCACTGTTCATCCTTAATTAAATAGTGTTTTATATATTCAATAGAGTCTAAGCTCTACATTTTGGGTATTTTATTTATAAATTTTTTTATTGCAAGTTTTTATATTCTTTTAAATTTTTCTTTGGATGAAATGTTATGGTGTTTTACCGTTAAAGAAACGCGCATGAATTTTTCTTTAATTTTTTATAGGGTGTTAATGTTGCGAATAATTAAATTAACCGTGCGGATTTAAGGTGGTAAATTGAGTTGTTTTATAATCTTGGTTTTATATTGGATATTTGGGAATATCTTAATGCGCTAGTTTTTTATCAATCACTCAGAGGTTTTTTCTTAGGTAATGGCCATACTGGGCTTTTACTAATTGCGTAAAAATTAGTTATATAAAGTAAAATTGGAGCGGAAAATATTCTTGTTAAATCAATGGTTAAGAGCTTTTTTGACTTTGGTAGGTATTTATAAATTTTTGATGCCCAAACCATGTCAGGCGCGTAACGCAAAAAGCTATTTGTCGCTGATGCATAATTACTTTTAATCGTCAAAAGTGTGGGCTAACAAGCGTTTTAGCCCACGACTTGCACTATAGAAACCTCTGTATCGCGTTATACGCATTTTCCTGATATTGTTCGCTATTTAGATCTGGAAATAACAAACTTTGATCACATAGACGACCAGTGAGCCCCTTTTGACTTGCATAAAATAAACCTGACTCAAAATCACTATTATATAAGCCTTGAAGGTAGCGTTTAGCCCCGATTTCTACTGTATGTACTTTGTTAAACCATAACATTACTTGCATCATACTTTTCATTATATATTGTTTAAATAGTGGTAGAGTATTGAAGCCCTCGGTTCCTGTAGTCGCGCCCGGGCTCATGGTTATAAACTTCACATGAGGGTAGCGCCTTGCCATTGCTGACATCCATAATGCACCCATGTATTTTATAGAACCGTATGAGACAGTGGCATCTTGTGTTTTTTTGAAAAAAGAACCATTGCAAACTCTTCCTCAGAAGAGGTTGGTAACTCAGGTCGTTTCATACCCATTTCTTTGACGCCACGAGCTGCTTCTGAGCCGGCATAAATTGCAACTTTTAAAAGTTTGCCAGCTTTTAAAAGCTCTTGCGCAAGCAAACTATGTCCTAATAAATTAACTGCAAAAATTTCCGTTACACCGTTGCTATTTATCTTATTGAAGTTTTTACCACCTGTGCCGCCAGCATTCATGATAAGCGCATCAACACTACAATCAAGCCTTTGCACGGCTTCAACAACCGACACTTGGTTACTAACATCAATGATTAAAACTTCAAATATGGATCTGCCAGTTAGTTGCTCGAGCTCTAGTTTGGCTGCCAAAGCTTTTTCCATATTGCGACAGCCAAGATAGATTTTTCCTATCTCAGAATTGCTCGCTAACTGCTTTGCTGTTTCTTTACCTAAACCTGCGTTTGCACCTGTAATTAAGACTCGAGTAATCATAACTTTGCCCTTCATGTTCTTTTAAATTGATTCAATCTGATGGCTTTATAGTAGGTAAATGAGCTTAGTGATTTTTGATATTTCTTGCTGTCTTGATGGAAAACTACAAGAAACGAACGGGGTAGTTTGTGCTCTAAAAGAAAAAGCCTAAATAAATCAGGCTTTTAAAGTAACAGGGATGTTTAAGTAAATCTTATTATTTGGGTCTGCATCGTTAAAACTTGCAGGCAGAAGTTCAAAATCTGGTTTATTTGCATATTCATAGGGGCTTTTCGGTAGCCAGCTCCCCCATATATAGCGTAACGTATCTTCTAACTTTGAAAGAGGCCCGATATGTGTAAATCGAGCGTAGGTTTGAGCCTCAAGTTCTCGTGTAATCAAGCCCTCTGGGACATCATCAAAGTTCTTGACTTGTGCTGAACAGATATATACAAATCGCGTCACATCCTCTGATTCTTCATAGCATTCGTAAATACCGAAAAAATCGCTTCCAATTCGATTGGGGATCTTATCTCGATAGGGTCTAAACCCAGACCATAGCTTAGGTAAACTAAGATCACCATCATCATATTGGGTTGCTATTCCCACGATCTTCATAGCAGGCTGAGTGATTATTTCTGGCTCCATACTAATATTGTTTTGTAAAAAATCTAAATCACTTTCACTAAATGGCTTTTTATATAACAGTCTAAAAGGCTCGTTAATTTTCCGATATTGTGCTGGTGTCATATCAAATAATGCCTTGAACGCTCTAGTAAATGCTTCTTGAGACTCAAACTGGCACTCGATAGCGAGATCCAGAATGCCAACGTCTTCAGTGAGTAGTCGCTTGGCCGCTAAGGTTAATCGGCGCTTGCGTAAATATTCTTTAGGTGTATCTCCTACCAATGCTTTAAACACCCTACTATAGTGGTACGTTGAATAATGAGAGGCAGTCGCTATTTGATGCACACTGATTTTTTCGCTCAAGTGCGTCTCTATATATTCGATACTTTTTAAAAATCGATCCATCTCAAAATCCTCGTATTTTTTAAATGTAGTTCAGTGATTTAGGCTGGATTAGCTTTTGTAAGTACTTGCGTTTCAGCATAATCCTTGAGTCCTTTTAGTAGTTTGCCAAAAGCAACGGGAAACACCAATCTCAGTAAAGGATAAAAAGGGTAAGCAAACACTTTAAGTTGCGGTGTTGCTGTCCAAGTCACTTCAGCTTTACTAGGGCCAAGTGAGCGTACGGCCATCTTCACATGATTTTGCTTGATTGGAACTATTTTTGGGTTATTGACGGGTAATACGTCGAAAGCGAGTGTTTTATTCTCTTCATTAAACTCAGTAATAATTTCTTTAACTTTTGGACCATTGGGATTATCACTTAGGTCGCAGATCCTACCTTCCATGGGGGCGCCTATGAGCCCTTTGCCCCTGCCCATAGCGACAGAGCGAGGAATCGGACCCATCCACAAATGTGCTTTATCGAATTGAGTCGCTATAAGCTCCCATATTTGTTCTGCAGGTTTATTAATTTCTACCGTTTTAGTGATTTTCATAAGTAACTCTCATAAAGTGTCATCGATTTGATGTGGTTACTTTAAAAAAAGAGAAATGGGTTTTTTGATATTTTTTGCTGTATTTGGCGGTTTTTTGTGTTTTACGATTAATGGAAGGTTGTTATAACGGCCCTCAAATTATCTCATTTGTATTCTAGGGGGAGTTGTTCCCCCTAAATTACACTTCTTACCAGTAATAGCCAAAATTCATAGATAATTTGCTTAGCTCTGTTTCTATGCTGTGCTCCCAAGACAACCTTAAATCCATCGACTCAGAAATAGACGTCCTTTGCTCAAGCTTTATAGCTGTCTGTGTGGCATTGCCAATATGGTGTCTGTGGTTAATTGTTAACGCTGTACTAATATTGCTTGAAATGAACCAACTCGCCTTGATCTTTGCACCAGCAAACAGTCCATCACTTATTAAACTGTCAGAGAAAAAGCCAGTTGTTAAAAAGCCAGAAATGGCAAGATCAGAGCCAAAGAAGGATTTTGACAAACCGGCGCCTGTATGAATTATGGGTGTTAAACAATCACTACAATTCAACCTTTCCTGTTCTGCTCCAACTTTCAAGAACCACGAATGATTCTTATCACCAGGTAACATTGTATAGTTTTGTTTTACACTCTCGATGTTTAGTAAAGATAAGGAATACAAGTTTACTTTACCCGAATCAATTATTAGCTCGGCAGCGCCCATTGTTAGTTCAGCATGCTTTACATGTCCATAGGATGCATCCAATGCATCATAGTAAGCAGGCCTTATACCAACTATGATGCCAAGATCATCAACCCCTATGTAACTACGAGATATTCCTCTTCCCAATGCTGGGATATTGCTTGATGCAAAATTTGTTGTGGAGGCTGATGGGGCTAATTGATATCTAATTAGAACAGCCTTTTTATAGTATAAATTGTTTTTATCTTCCGGGTCTTTCTTATCTCGTGTGAACTGATAATAATCGATTAGCGTGTCGACTATACGATACTTTGATTCTAACTGAACGTCTGAAATGCTTTGAAGTGATAGATTTTCAGGAGAAAGAGCGATAGATCTTACAATCGATTTCTCAGTAGAGTTGAGGCCAGAAAAGCGCTGGTATAGCCTGGTCTGACGAGAAGGGTGATATACAGCCTCTCCGAGTACTCGTTTACCATCGGATGTGCTCAAGTTAAGTTTTTGAATAACCTCTTGTGGCCCTACCCAAGGTTTTACATCGTCTAGAATATCTTGATCTAGCACTAATTCGATAGCTCTTGCCATGAAATAGGCACAATTTCGATTGAAGAAGAAGTACTGGAAATCAACATTCATTAACTCCCACAAGTGCGCAATGACTAATTCAGACTGTGATTTACTGAGTACGATAGGATATTCCCAAAGGTCTCTATGCTCAGTTTCGTTATAGTTATTAAAATGGTAGAAAAAAGGCTGTGTTGTAAACGAGGAGTCATAGCCACCAATGATGCCTTTTACAATATATGAAAGCATGCCTTCATTTGCTGGAATGTCTGCGCCGAAATTAATGGAAGCTTGTTCTAAACCTGTTTTGTTTTTCTGATTTATTTTTAACAACAAGTGCCCGTAATAAGAAGCTGGATTACCAAGAAACCCTGTTGCAAAAACCAAACTAAGCTGTTCTTGGTCATTTACATTTGTATATTCTTCGTAGTTTGGACAACTAACTTTTTTTATTCCTAATTTTACAAAATCTAATTTCTCTTTAAGAAACAGGTATCTGGCAGGGTACTTACATTGACCATGTTGATTTAAGTCTAAACCTGCGGGTTCAGCGAAGGCATTAATTGTCAACCGTAATTCGTTAAGGCTACTATATTCACCCTCCGGTGATAGTAAAAAGTTTTTATCCGTAACTTTTGGACTATTTCCGCTGTAAGCGGTTAGTAACTTTAGCCACTGCTTGTGCTGGGACAAGTTATTTAAAATATGTTCTTCGGTTGCATTCGCGCTGAAACAAAGAAGTAAAAAGAATGAGTAATAAAATAGTTTTTGCATAAAGAGGGTGAGATGCAAGGCTTTTTACGCCTTGCATCAAATGACTTAGATTGCAGTCATTAGTGCAGTGTAGTATGCCTGAGACTTTTCAACTTTAGTAGTTTCAGCATTAAACTCAACCATAGAAACAGCTACATTTGAACGAAGCTTTGCAACTACTTCATCTTTTTGCTCTGCAGAAACTTCTGCAATGTCTAGTAGTGCATTAAGGTGCTGACCTTCGCCACGAGCTGTGTCTTCATTTAATGAGTCATAGCTTTCGATGATGAACTTTGCAACTTCTGTTTCTTTAACGCTACATGTTTCTGGGCTCATTGTCGCTGAAGTTACAGCTGTAGTACCGATATCCCAAATAATGTTTGATGTAACAGCTAGAGTGCTGTTGTCTGGGAATAGTGCTGCGCCAATTCCACAATCAGAGAATGGGTTTGGGCCTTCAGCATTGGCATTTGCAGCAAAAGTTAGAGCTGTAGCAGCAGCTAATAATAGTTTTTTGTTCATTATTTATACTTCCATTTAGCATTAAGAATAATAAAAAGTTAACCCTTTGTTATTTGGGTGCTCTCTATTTGAATTGACGAGGATGTTAATCAGGAATTAAGTTTAAATCAACAATTATTTTTGAAAGCGAATTTTTATTCAAAACGGACTGTTGGACCGTGGAATTTTTAAGTTGCTTATAAAGCTCTTTGCCATCTTATTGATATTAATAAATTAATTTTATATGGGTTGGATGTTGAATTTGGGAGTGATCTGTGGATAAGAGGTTGACCATACCGGAATTGTTGTATCTAACTCATTTTTTATTTGTGTAAAATTGTAAACAATAAGGGCGGTTTAAAATCGTGCTAAGCAGGTAAACCTACTAATTTTTTGGGGGCGTTGGTACTGCGTAAATTGCCTTACGAACAGTTTTTGTTTGATAAAATATGCTTTCCACCTTTTATTTTGTTGATTTATTATTTATTTGATTGTTATCTATTTTATACGTAAAAAATTAATCTTTGTGTTTTTCGCTAGCGCTGACTCATGATAAAAAAGGAGCATATTAGCATTTGTATCAACAACATTGCTGTGAGCTTGCTTTTTAACTAATTACCAATACACTGACATTAAGACAACTCCATTCTCATATTGACCTTAAACCAAGCAACAAGGCAGTCACTTGCTTACGAGTCAAAACAGCAGTATAAGGTCATGTGGTCAGCTACTTTTTTATTACTTCTTAACATGTTGAATAGCGAACCTGAAGGCTTAGACCTTAGGTTGAGCGGGAGTGATATGTCTATAGACGTGTTGCCAGCTATTTCAGAGTACTCAATATGCAGGGGCTATCGTCTCCATAAACAAAAATCAGCTATCGAGCTGACTGTGTTAATGTATGGCTTTGATAGCTGTGAAGACAAAGCGAACAAACTCCCTCTTGTATCACATAACTTGAATGAAGATGAGCAGTCTACCGTGCTTGCTTTAGCCAACTATTATGGAATTTATCATGCACCAAATAAATTAGGGCTGAGGTTCTCATTGAAATTTACTCAATTAAGGAAAAAAATAGATTGGTTTGTAGACAATAAAAGTCCCAATACTTCGGTGTTTACTGAGCATAGTTTTAATCGTGATATCGTTCGCATTACTTTTCAGTCAGTTCATAAAAGCGGTTCACCTGGGTTGGAGCTTTTGATTTACTTTTTGCCTGAGACCAAAGAGATCATAAAGGTGGAAGTACATACAAAACAGCTTAAAAAATCATAGTGTCTTGATTGTAAAGTGAATTTTTAATTTTTAAATTGTGAACTCATTCGATAATGTTATTGGTGTTGGAATTTAATATTAATAATTTAGTTTGGCAAAGGGGGCATTTAAAGGGAAGTAATTGTTTGTAGACTATTTTTTATCCACGTGTAATACTTTGTAATAGTTGGATTTAAAGGACTTTTATATAGTTATTGTTGTTTAGTAACTTGCAATAAAGACACGCTATGGACCAAAAACTAATTGAGCAATTGAACTTTGACGAATATGCAACAGCAGAGATGCGCGAGCGAGCTGATATCAACAAACATCATATCAACGCAACACTGTTAGTTGATGATGACTCAGTGTCAGAACAAGACCGCATAAAACTTCTGACTGAATTGAACTTATATAGAAACTCCGCTTCTATAGAGGTAGAAGAGGTAACTGATGGGGTGTTTAATTTGCGATTTGCGTTACTCAATTAAGCGGCATATTTTCAACTAATGTAATTAAGTATATTAGTGGAAGCTAATAGCGAATTTTTGCTGTCTAATATTTAATATTCTCCTATTGATTATAAGTTTGTGATTTAAGATTGTGTTAGTTTTTCTCTTGCAGTTTATGTTTGATTAAAGAGTGTATTTTTAAATCTTTTTCAGCTTGACTTTGTTAAGCATAACCTCGTTAACTACCGCCCGTAGGTTTGTCTTTTTGCTATTTTACGCAAGACTCGAACTACTAATTTTATTCAGTGATTTTTACTTTTTCTTGCTTAAGGTAAGCCGATACCACTAAAAGTTGTTATGACCTGTCAATTTACACAGGTTTAAGTCACCAAGCATTTTGGTTATTGTAGTTATCAAACACATATACCTCCAGTTAACTATACCTTTAAAGTAGCGTAGGAAATTTCAGAAAAACTTTTGTTTACATTTTGGGTAGTAGGTATTAAATTTAGAACGCAATTTTATAAAAATAAAAAAGGAGCTCACGATGCAACTATCATTCAATAAAAAAAATATCAAAAAACTATCTGAAAACAACAAATCTCTTGTTAAAGGTCAGACAAAAGAAATCGCAGGTGGCGCAAATGCTGCAGGATTTAACACTGCTGCGGGTTGTACTAGCTATGCACGCTGCCACTAATATACCAGCTTAAATTAGGTATATTAGATAATGAGCGCCCTAGAGGGCGCTTTTTTGTATTTCAAATATATAGGATTTGTTGTGGTGAACGATGAGTATCGTATTGATGTGAGTGACACAGTCGTAACATTAAATGGCAAAACAGAACGAGATTTGAAGTCCAGTTTTGGTGTCGAGCTGCGCTATATTGAACCCGATAAGTACCAATTCATATTTAAAAGCGGATTCCATGAATTTCTGAATGCTTGCCCAGGAGTAGGGGAGCTTGCAAACATGCTCCCAAGTTGTACGCAGCAACTGTCGGAATTTTTAATAATTGATGAACCTGATATTGGTCTGGCGATTGCTCAGGATACACTCTATAACGATGCATTGTTGTTGATATTGGAGGAGTTAGCCAAGTATTCTGGTGAGTCGGTTGAGTCCTTATTTGACCTCATTAAAGTTCAGATACTTAGAGATTTGAATACGATTTTAATGAGAGACGTTGACGATTTTTCTTTATCACTCGGTGAGCATACACTTTTTGAAAGTCGCAATCGAGAGAGAACGCTGCGTATTGAAAGCAGAAACTCAGTTAAAGTTGCAGAGCTTTCAGATATCAAACGTATTATTTGTGACGAAAAAGAAGATGAATACGAAGTATTAAAGAAAGAGCGCTGGCAAGCCCACTCGAATACTAAGATGTATTCTAATACTGGATTGAATTACACTAAATATCACGTTGGGGAAGATAAACGCTTAGACTTATTTGAATACGTTTACAAGTCTCAGACTTCAACCCAAGAAAAATGCCTGAAGAGAACCATCCAACGTTTAGTATGACTTTAAGGATCTAGATAACTACAGACTAACTATACTTTATCGTTTAAAATTCATCATGTTGTTCGTACTATAAGGAATAAATTTGATGTGGTTAAAAAGCAATGTCTTAGAAGGAGATGTAGTTGTTTTAGAACCGATAAAACTAGAGCATGTTGAGTCGTTGGCAAGTGCAGTACAAGATGGTGAAAGTTGGCAGCTTTGGTACGCCTCAGTTCCTACACCAGAAAAAATGTATGGGTATGTTGAGAAAGCGATAGAAGGTGCAAAAAGTGGGCAGCCTGCGTATGTCGTTAAAACAAAAGCTGACAATCAAATTGTTGGTACTACTCGATACTACGATGTCAAAGCACAACATCGCCGCGCCTCCATTGGGTATACATGGTATGCTGATACAGTTAAAAGAACAGCAGTAAATACAGAGTGTAAGTATCTACTTATTAAACACTTGTTTGAATCTTGTAATGCCTTATCCCTTGAATTCAAAACCCATTACTTTAATCAGGCTTCTCGAACTGCGATAGAGCGATTAGGTGCAAAGCTCGATGGTGTATTGCGCAGTCATCAAATTATGGATGATGGCTCAATCAGAGACACCGCAGTTTACTCAATCCTATCCCATGAATGGCCTTCAGTTAAAAATCATTTGCTCGCTAAATTAGCGAAATATACCTAGCATGTTTTTGTTTACAAAGTGAAACTAGGCTTATGGCCCAAAGGTGGGAATTTGGGCTTTTCCTTTTAGATAACCTTCTAGCTATTAGCTATTAGCCAAATTCGTACTCACTGATTTTTGTATGGGTTGGGTGGGTTTTAGTCGTTTTGATTTTATCAATAAAATGCTTGTTCCTTACTTATTTCTCAGTATAGATGGGTGTGTTTTGGGTTTTAAAATGGATCTGCATTAAGCCATTTTTTGTGGAGTTCGCTTATTTTACTTCAGATATCCGGCATTTTTTCAAAAAATGAATACATTTATGAGCTGATGCTATGCTTATGTTTTACAATGCTAAAAGAATTTTTTTGAATCGAATTTTAAGCAAATTTTAACAATAAAGTTTAAAAGCGCAGTTGACATATTATGTCTTGCTAGGCAAAGTGTAACCATAACTCATACAATCATAACAGCGTGATTTAACGATTAAAACACGCTAACTGACATAAGGAATTTCTTACATGGAATTGAATGAGCTTTCATTAAAATTGTCTCAGTATGAAACTGAGGGGTCAAGTTTCGAATCTTTTTTTATCAACAATGTTGGTCAAGAAGTGCTACAGGTTATCGTAGATGGAAACGATGAGCTTCCTATCTTTGTGACGCGCACAGAAGAGCAAATTTTGTGTATTTGCTACTTGTTTTCAGAGTCAGAAATCAATACTGATAAACATGCAGAATTAAACGACACGTTACTGCGTTTGAATGTACCAATGCCATTAAGTGCATTTGCCAAAATAGATGATAAGTACGCAGTTTTTGGAGCGCTTTCAACAAATTCAACAATTGAACAGTTGAGTCATGAAATCATTACCTTATCAGCGAATTCGATAGATGCCTTAGAAGCTATTAGCGATTATTTGACGGAATAAAAGGAGTATTCACAATGAGTATTTTCAAAAAGTTATTCACCGCGGTAAAGGGCGGTGTGAATGAAGTTGGCGAGACTATCGTGGACGCTAACGCTATCCGTATTTTCGAGCAAGAGATAAGAGATGCGCAAGAAGCACTTTCGGATGCGAAACGTAGCCTAACTGAAGTTATGGCTAAAGAAATGCAGACAACTCGAGCTATCAAAGCGTTAGATAGTGATATTGAAAAGCATGAAGGGTTCGCTGGACAAGCTCTTGAGAAAGGTGAAGAGGCGTTAGCTCTAGAAATTGCAGGTAAGATTGCAGAATTTGAACAGCAAAAGTCTGAGCAGCAACAAGTGCTTACGACTTTTACAACAAGCGTGACTAAGTTAAAGCAGCAAATAAAGCTTGCAGAAAAGACGATTGTTGAGAACCAACGTCAACTTAGCATGGTCAAGACCACTGAAAGCGTGCAAAAAGCAACAATGGCCGTCAATGACAATATGTTATCTGGTGATTCGGCAATGGCGTCAGCAAAGCAATCTCTTGAGCGTATTAAACAACGTCAAATGGATAAACAAGACCAACTAGATGCTGCTCAACAATTAGCGGATGAAAGTGCGGATAAATCTTTGCATGACAAAATGCTCGAGGCAGGTATTGGTGATGAAGCAGCTAAAGGTGCCGATATATTAGCGCGCATCAAGGCTAAACAGAGTAAATAGCCACCATGACAGACAACAAAAGTGCTTGGCAAAAGCAAGAAAAGGCGGTTCGAGCAACCCAGCTTGCTTTTGATTTAAGTTCGGAAGTACAAAAGTCTATCAAAAAAAGTGCGATTGATGAGGAACTTACACCTTCAGATATGATCCGGCGGATTTTAGGGCTTGAAGTTAAATCCAAAAAAACACGTCAGAGATTGAGTTTTAATTTAAGCGATGAAGAAATCGTTCAACTGGCTCAACAATTTGGTATACCAGATGCAGATAAGCGCATGGTGAAGCAAAAAGTTGCAGATTTGCTGATCAAGCATGTTAAAGACTCGAATTAAGCGCGCTTAGTTATTTAGACGAGCGTAACACCGATATACATACGTGGAGGTATACGGACAACTATGGACTTTCTTAATACAATTTTCACTTTTCCAACTGTCGTATTTACGACGCTATTGCTTGTCGTTATTGGCTTCTGGTTCATCGCATTATTGGGCTTTGCTGATATTGATATGTTCGAAGGGGATGTTGAAATTGAAGCCGACGGTTCAGATTCATTATTTCAAATGGGGTTTGGTGGTGTACCTCTAACAATCTCAATCAGCCTGGTAATTCTAATTAGCTGGGTAATTAGTTTTTATTCGCACCAGTTATTCGAATATGTGCTGGGTGAGGGGGTCGTTTTCTATTTGCTAGGAGCGGCAGTCATGTTTGGCTGTTTTGTCCTCTCTATCCCGCTGACAGCAATACTTGTAAAGCCTTTAAGGCGTTTCTTTGAAAGCAAAGAAACCGCGTCGAAAAACGAATTTATCGGACTTGAGTGTGTCATTGCAACGAGCAGAGTAACTGGCAACTTCGGTCAAGCAAAAGTGCAATTTCAAGGCACTGAGCAGTTGATTGAAGTACGGTGCGAAGAAGAGAATGAATTTAAGATAGGGGATAGCGGCTTGCTAATAGAACATGATGAACTTCGTAATAGCTATGTGGTTGTCGTAAAACCTTGGTAATAAATCAGTAGGATAGTAATCGCTTAACTGTGTAATTAAAAACAGTGGTCTAGATGGGGCTACAAAAAAACAACTTATGGCATGACATCTGGTTTCGGTGGAAACAGCTGGGTGTTGTGCTAATTCGGGAAATCAATATTTAGTTAGGAACACGCATGGAATTTTTAGATAATCTAGGACCTATTTTAACAATCGCTGGTGTTGTAATTGCCGTTATTTTTGCGGTTATTTTGATGATTGGCAAGTTTTATCGAAAAGTGGATCAGGGACATGCACTTATCATCAATAAGATGAAGAATGAACCAGATGTAACTACCACAGGGGGTATTGTCTACCCGGTCATTCATAAGATGGAAGTGATGGATATTTCTACCAAACGTATGGTGCTTGAGCGCAGAGAAAACAGCGGTCTAATTTGTAAAGATAATATCCGTGCTGATATTGCCATTACTTTTTACATTCGAGTAAATGAAAACAAGCAAGATATCCTGCGTGTTGCAAAGCAGGTGGGGTGTGCGCGAGCTTCTCAACCTGAAACGTTACAAGAGCTTTTTGAAGCAAAATTCTCAGAGGCGCTAAAGACTGTCGGTAAGCAAATGAACTTTGAAGAGTTATTTACTCACCGAAATGAATTTAGAGATGCCATTAAAGAAGTAATTGGCCAGGATTTATCTGGTTATACACTAGAAGACGTTGCAATTGACTATCTAGAACAAACTTCAATCCACAAGCTGGATGAGAACAATATTTTAGATGCCGAAGGTATTCGTCGTATCACAGAGAAAACCGCAGAGCAAAACGTCCAAACAAACCAACTAAAGTGTGACGAGCAAGCACAAATTGAGATTCAAAACCAAGCTGCGCTTGAGAAGTCACTAGAAATAGAGCGTCAAAAAGAAGATGCCAAAGCAAAACAGCAGCGTGAGATTGAAACGGTAAGAGCAAGAGAGTCAGCAGAAGCTGAGCGTGTAAAACAAGAAGAGCGCTTGAAAGCAGAAGATGCAAGACTGAAGGCTGACGAGGCGCTTGAAATTGCAGAGCAAAATAAGCAACGAGAAATTGATATTGCCGAGCAAAACCGCTTGCGTGTGCTTGCAATTGAAGAAGAGAAAGTGGCTCGCTCTCGTGAAATCGAAGTGATTGAGCGTGAGAAAGAAACTGAAATCATGCGCATCAATAAAGAGAAAGCGCTGGAAGTTGAGCGTAAAGAAATAGCGGAAGTTCAGCGAGATAGAGTCGCTGTTGAAAAAACCGTTGCTGAAGAGCAAGAACGAATTAAAGATGTGCAAACACTAGCAGCAGCTGAGCGTGAGAAAGAAGCAATTGTCATCCGTGCCAAAGCCGACGCTGAAGAAGCGCTTGTAAAAGATATTGAAGCGGCAAAAGCGCAAGAACAAGCAGCCGAGTTTAAAGCTCGTGAGCTGGAGAAAATGGCAGAAGCTGAGCTACGCATAGCTAATCAAAGTGCCGAATCGAAAAAGATCCTTGCAGAGGCAGAGCAAGTTGAAAAAGCCGCATCAGGGCTAGCCGAAGCTGAAGTTATCAAAGCAAAAGCTGAGGCGAATGCAAAACAAGGCGAAACTGAAGCGCAAGTACTAGAGCAAAAACTGGCAGCCGAAGCCAAAGGTAAGCGTGATATTGGCTTTGCAGAGGCTGAAGTTCAAACAGCGATGGCCGAGTCTATCGAAAAGCAAGGTGAAGCAGAGGCGATTACGCTAGAGCGTCGTATGACTGCTGAAGCGAAAGGTCTTGAAGAGAAACTAGAAGCACTCAATGCGATGGACAAAGATGCGAGAGATTATGAAGGCTTTACACTGAAGCTGAATCAGCAAAAAGAGCTGACGTTAGCCAAGTTAGAAGCAGAAAAAGAAATTGCCGCGCATCAATCTGAAATCTTAGCGAAGACGCTAGGTAATGCGGACATCAATATCATGGGTGGTGATGGTCAATTCTTCAATCAGTTTATGAAGGCTATCACCCTAGGCAAGTCAATTGACGGGCTAGTGGGCGAAAGTGATACGGTTCAGACTTTGTTTAAAGATCATCTGTCGGGTGAGAGAAACATCATGGATGACTTGAAAGGTGTATTAAGTGGTGCAAATGCTTCATCAGAAACTATGAAGAATGTTGCAATGAGTAAGTTCTTTCAGCAGTTAGGTAATACGTCTGACGCTGAAAAGCAGCAGCTTTTAGCGATGTTAGGTAACACGTTAAATGGTAACGCCAAGTCAGTAGTTAAGTCAGAAGGGCAAGACTAAACTCGACGGATATACCTAGGTGTGCGACCAAGCGCACACCTAACTTACCTTTCTATTTACCCTCCGTGTACAACAGGACAGTAAACTATGACGGATTCTGCAAACAATGCTGCGCTTGAACAGGGCTCCTACGATCTAATTAAACGCCGCTTGAGCAACTCGGGTGCTCAGCTTCGCAAAGACATTGACGCTCTAAACCAAAACCGTATTGAAACCTTTGGCAGCACAGAAATTAAGGTCAAAGGGCGAGCTAGAGTACGAACTGAACACAATTGTATTCCTCGCGATATTGTGTTGATTGGCGATAAGTTGATATTTGCCTACAACGTATTCATTGGGCTAAAAAAGAATATTCATGTTAGCGATGTCTTTAGCGTTCAAAAACTTGTTGATCAAGACGATCACTATGAAGTTGAAGCCTACCCGAGCGAAACTAAATTTCTGACAGACAATCGCTTTTTAAGAGATTTCGAAGAGCTTTATACCTATTACAAAGAAACGCGCCTTCAGCATTTATTTCAACAAAGCGGTAAGCTTTATGCGGTATTTCAGATTGGCGATAAGCTCACCGACGTCCGAGTCTTTCGCTGGGAAATTGCTGCGGATAATACGCTGGATTACATTGATAATCGCGGCGAACGCGATATTAATGGCAGTCAAGACTACGACTTTGAATGGATAAAAACAGACCGTTCAGATCATGTGGAAGGACGCTTTCCACATATTAATATTCTCGATCGTGTTTTTGTTGAAACGGTTGGTGGCGACTTAACCATTAAAATTGACAACAATACCGAATCTGGCGAAGGGATCTATGCAGAGCCCGTTGATGATAAAAATCAGTCGCTAGCTGATTGTGAAGTCGAGTACGCGCAACTTGGTGAAATCATCTTATTGAAGGTATTACCATACCGTGAAAAAGTTTGGCGTCACTATATTTTTAACTGCATTACTCAGAAAGTAATTCGTCAAGATGCGATTTCAGATGCGTGTGTGCAACTGCCAGACGATCATGGTGTGATCTACCCAGGTGGCTACTATTTGCAGTCTGGGCAAACAAGACATTTTGATGATCAAATCGAAAATCTAGAGTTTCACAAACAAATCAAATCGCCCAATGGCGAAGATGTTCTCTACGTTTTTTATGAACCGACAGAAGGTCGATACGCATTATTTGCATACAACCTGATTGAAAAAAATCTACAAAACCCAATTTACTGTCATGGTTACGGAGTGTACGACGATGGCTTAACCATCACGTTCAAAGCCGAAAAAGAAGAAGCAGAACGAGTACACCCAATTCAAGTTTGGGATAGCCCATTTTGCTCTGTTGAATATGCAGCCAATGCACCGACGCCGACAAGTATGCTGGGTAAAATTGGTAACCCCGATTTGGTTCGTGGTATCTCTGATCTATACAGCGTATGTAAAGCGATTAATGAACAGAACCCAAATGTATCTCACTATGAAAGTCTAATCTCACTGACTCGCAGTATTCTAGATAGATATCATTGGTTAACTGAAAGCGAGTTTGCGACACTTAATGGCCAACTTCATGAGATTTTTGAAACGTCAGAGCAAGTGCTCGATGAGTTTGAAAAAGTCAGCCAAATTCAAGAGACAGCCAAAAAAGCGCTGGTTGATATTCAAGCGCAGTACAAAGAAACAACTAAGGATATACGCCCAGATAGTTTCAAGCTAGCGACCGAGTTTGTCACTGGTTTAGAGTCATTAAAGCTGCTGAAAGGCAAGATTATCAGCCTCGAAGAGGTTAAATATATCAACCTTGAGGCGCTTACAGCACTGCAACAGCAGCTGGACGAAAAGACACTTGATTTAAGCCAAGCTACTGCGCAGTTTTTGCAGCAAGATACGGCACTTGCCCCGTATCATGAAAAATTAGATGAATTGACTGGGCTGAGTGAGAAAAGTGAGAGCGTCACAGAGTTAAATGGTTTCTTAGAAGCCCTTGATACGCTGGGAAGTGAGCTTGATCTACTTAATCACACTATGCTTGATCTAGAAATCGATGACAGTCGTGTTAGAACGCAGATCCTCGAAGATGTTAGCGGCGTTTATGCTTTGGTTAATCGCGCCAAAGCAAGTATTGAGATCCGGAGAAAAAGCCTTGGCAGCGTTGAAGCCAAAGCAGAGTTTGCTGCGCGCTTTAAGCTGTTCAGTCAAAGTATTACCAGCAGTTTAAATAATGCTCGTACACCAGAGCAATGTGATGAGCAGTTGTCGCGTTTGCTCATTCAATTAGAAGAGCTAGAGTCACAATTTAGTGAGTACGATGAATACCTTGCTGAAATCATGGCAAAACGTGATGACGTTTACGAAAGCTTTGAAGCACATAAGCAGCAACTAATTGATGAGAGGCAACGTCGCGCATTAAATCTAGCCAATGCTGCGGAGCGAATTCTGCAAGGTGTAACAAGACGTTCTCAAAACTTTACTGAGATTGATGAGATCAACAGTTACTTTGCATCGGATCCGATGATCAGCAAGTTACGTAGTTTGACTCAAGAGCTCAAAGAGTTAGGTGATGAGATAAAAGCGGATGACATACAGGCAAAGTTAAAAGCGTGTAAGGACCAAGGCATTCGTTCATTGCGAGACAAGCAAGATATTTACAGCGATGGCGGAAACTCCGTTAAAATTGGCAAACACAGCTTTGGTGTGAATAAGCAATTGCTAGATCTAACACTATTGCCGCGCGACGAAGATCTGATGTTCCACCTTACTGGTACAGAGTATTTTGAGTCTATTCAAAACAAACAAATTCGTGAAAAACTGCTGACGTATCGCCCGTATTGGCAACAAAACTTAGTCTCTGAAAATCAGAGTATTTATCGTGGGGAGTTTTTAGCTGCTCAAGTTTTACAAGCCGCTAATGATGCATCGCATAGTCTTACATTTACGGCGCTCGAAACAGCAATCCAAGAAGATCGCATTCTGCCATTGGTACAAAAGTTTGCTGAGCCTCGCTATCAAGAAGGCTATGAAAAAGGCATTCATGACCATGATGCAGCGATGATTTTGAGTAATCTATTGGGGCAGAAAAAAGCGTTGAAGTTGCTCATTTATCCCAGTTCAGCCCGTATTGTTGCGCAGCTATATTTTAGTCAAATGAAGCGCCAAACTCAGGCTAAATGGACCGAGCAATCAAAGCAAGCTGAGTTAATGTCTAGCATGCTTGGCGATACGCGTTTTCAAGCTCAACTCGTAGCAGCGCTAAGTATTGAGATTGAGGCCTTTGCGGACAAACATTTACCACAGTATTTGGCTTATCTACCTAAACTTTCTATTGCGCTGAGCGCTGAATACCTTGTTAAGGAACTGGCAAACGGTCAAAAAGAAGTTTGTTTTGCGATGTCGGATCAGGTTAAAAAGGTGTCTGAGCAGTTTAGTAGTGTGGCTAAAACTAAGGGCTTTACTAAGTCTTTGAACGAAACGTTGAACACGCTGGGATGTTTGCAAGAACAAGCAGTTATGATGGCTAGCTGGTTAAATGCCTATGGGCTTCAGCAAGCATCACATGCAAAGATTGCGCAAGACGTGTTACTTGAATCGGCAAATGTGTTGTTATTACAGCACCTTAATATTGCTAAATTTGTTGCGCAAGATGTGACGGTATCAAATTCTATCAGTGGACTATTGGGACAACATAGCCGTATTGATGAGCAGTCACTGATGCTGGACTATTCAGAGTTTTATGCGCGAACTTCGGATTATCTTGCTCAGCATGTACCTGGGTTTTCTCATTATCATGAAATTAAATCTGAGATATTGGTTGAACAAAAAGAGCGCTTGCAGCTGGATGAGTTCAAACCAAGGCCTCTGAGCTCTTTTGTTCGTAACCAGCTTATCGACAAAGTTTATTTCCCAATTATTGGTGACAACCTTGCTAAACAGATCGGCGCGTCTGGCAGCAATAAACGAACAGACTTGATGGGGATGTTATTACTTATCTCACCACCGGGATATGGTAAAACAACGCTTATTGAATATGTTGCAAACCGCCTAGGTTTGACGTTTGTAAAAGTGAACTGTCCGTCCATTGGTCATGACCAGGTATCGTTGGATCCTGCGCAAGCCATTAACGCTACAGCTGCCAAAGAAATTGAAAAAATCAATCAAAGCTTTGAAATGGGCAACAACGTAATGCTCTACTTGGATGATATTCAGCATACTAACCCAGAGTTTTTGCAGAAGTTCATTTCACTCTGTGATGGCTCAAGGCGTATTGATGGGGTTTGGAATGGGCGAAGCAAAACCTATGATTTACGTGGTAAAAAATTTGCTGTTGTGATGGCAGGTAACCCATATACGGAATCAGGTGAAAGCTTTAAAATCCCAGATATGTTGGCAAACCGTGCTGATATCTATAATTTGGGTGATACTCTATCGGGCTGCGAGCAAGAGTTTGCAATGAGCTTCATAGAAAATGCGTTGACCTCAAATGCAGTGCTCGCACCTTTAGCAAACCGCAATATGGCGGATTTGTATAAGCTTGTTAGGATCAGTGAAGGGGAAGATATTTCGTTAAATGAGCTTGAGCACAACTATTCTCAAGCGCAAGCAAATGAAATTGTCTCGGTACTACAAAAGCTGATCACCATCCGAAATACCGTGCTGAAAGTAAACGCCCAATACATTGCGTCAGCTGCTCAGGATGATGACTATCGAACAGAGCCACCGTTTAAGTTACAAGGGAGCTACCGTAACATGAACAAAATGGCAGAAAAGGTAGTCGCGGCGATGAATGACGAGGAACTAGAAAACCTCATTCAGGATCATTATCGTGGTGAAGCACAAACTCTGAGTAAGGGCAGTGAAGAGAATTTGCTGAAACTGGCTGAGCTGAGAGGAACACTGGCTGGCGAAGATGAAGTTAGGTGGAAGCAAATTTTAGCGGACTATGCGCTATTAAACAGAGCCAATGATGCCGGTAGCCCTGCATTATTGGCTGTTGAACAGTTAAGCGAGCTAAACGAATCACTGTCAAGCATTGCGTCTAAGCTTGATAAAGAGCAGCTTACTCATGACTATTCGCAACTACTGCAAAGCTTAACGAGTACAGTACAAGCGCAGGATATAAAGCCAAATCTAGATTTACTAGCGCAAACACTCACCCAAGGAGCACAGCAGTCACCATTAACAGGGTCACTAGACAAGCTCACTGAGTTGTTAAGTACACAACATGCTCAAGTACTTGCTCAAAAAGAGCAAAGTGCTGAGCAAGTTTTGGAGAAGCAAGGCTCGCTGTTCGCGCAATTAGGCAATGAGCTTGGCCAAGTGTCCCGAGCGCTGTCACAGCAGTCAGAGCAACAGCAAGAACTGGTTGAACATGCTAAACAACATGACACAGTTGGTGCTGGGATTTTCGAGCAGTTGGCTAAGATCGCAAGGTTACAGGAGGCGCAAAACCCTGAACAGCATCAAGCCAAGCAAGCAGAGCTGTTGTTGCAAATCAATGAGTCTTTGCAAAATGCTGCCTCACATGAGGGCACTCAGCAGGGGTTGAAGGGATTAGCAAATCAGCTGGTTCATGTGCTTGAAACGAATCAAACGCAAAGCACAGAGCAATTAAATAAAGTGTTGAACGTTCAGCAGCAAATTCACGATGCATTGTCGACTAAAGCAGATATACAAGGCACGGCACTGGAAAAACTCACTATGCAGGTTGCACAAGTGAGTGAATCATTTGGCTCGCGTCAGGCTACGCCAAGTGAAGATGTTGCGCTCGCCTTGAGTGAACTGGTTAACAATACTTTGCCGCAACTGCTTGCCAATGCCAGTGAAGCAAATGGGTTAGATCCAGAGCTAAGCCGAAAAGTGGATGTCATTTTAGAGCGACTTTCTAGGATAGAAAGTTTGCCTTCTGGAGGCCAAGGCTCGGCTCAAAGTGGCGACAATCCCTACATGCTCTAAATGCTAAAAGCCGGCTATCAAGCCGGCTTTTTTATCTACTATGATCCACCCTAATTAGCGTAGACACTTTTCAGACTTATTTTGGAGAGTGTAATGCAATCAATAGTTAAGCGTACTCAACGCGATTATTCTTTAGCCTCACTTTTCCCAATTTTGTAATTTATTCCCATATCTGGGATGAAAAAAGCGCTCAACAATTACTTAAGTTTAATTAAAACATGCAGTTACGTTTTGGTATGCATTTCGCTCTTATTGGTTCTAGTTTTTATCAGTAAGGGTGAGTATGGATATCAAAGACTCTCTAGCGAAAAGTAAAAAGCGTGAACTTCCTTTCAAGGAAGTTGTAGTCAGTGTGGTGAGTTTACTTTTGATTTTAGTTTTCTCAGTTGCAGATTTTCATGAAGAGACTGTTGAACAGGAAGATCTAGTGTTTGCACAAGTGCAGAGTGGGCCACTGGAGTTGGTTGTTTCTGGGTTTGGGCATTTACGTTCAAAACATAGCCGCTTCATCACTTCGAGTCGTATAGCACAGGTTGAAGAGGTATTACTCTTGCCTGGTAGTCGCGTCAATGCTGATTCAATCATTATGCGCTTGTCAAACCCAAGCTTGCAACAAGCACTGATGCGCAGTCGTCTTGCGCTAGCAAGACAAACAGCGAGTTTTGAGGCTTTAAATCTAAGTCAAAAGAGCGATCTTTTGTCTCAGCAGGGTCAACTTACTTTACTAAACAGTGAGTTAGCTAATGCACAACTGAGAGAGGAAGCTGAGGCAAAATTGATTTCTAGTGGGATAGTATCGGCGCTGGATCATCGTCGCTCCGTGTTAGCCGTACAGCAGTTAAGTGAACGGGTTGGTTTAGCTAAACAGCAATTGGAACAAACCAAAGCGCTGCATACCCAGCGGTTAAGTGTTGAACGCAAATTAATTAATGAGCTGGAGTTGAGTTATCAGGCCGCCAAAGAAAATGTGGACAAGTTACAAGTAAGAGCTGGTATCGAGGGCATGTTATTGGAAGTTAACATTGAACAAGGGCAATCAGTTCAAATTGGGGCACCTTTAGCTTTGGTTGGCAGTGAGCGAACATTATTGGCAGATCTACAAGTGCCAGAGAAACAAGCAAGCCGTGTTGAAGTTGGACAGCTTGGCATCATTAACACGTTTAGTGGTGAGGTTAGCGCGAAGGTGAACCGTATTGACCCTGTCGTTAGAGAAGGGCGGATCTTAGTCGAATTGGAGTTAACAGGGGAGTTACCAGACAATGCTCGGCCGGCGTTATCGATAGAAGGCAAAGTGATCACTGAAAAGCGAACCTCGGCACTGTCCATTCAAAAGCCAAGTTACGTCTCTGAGCAATCCAGCACTGCTATGTATGTTCTTAATCAAGACACAAATCAGCTAGTTAAAACTCAATTGGAGTTTGGTAAACTCGCAGGCAACGCCATCGAAATTCGATCTGGTGCTAAAGCCGGCGAGCAAATCGTAATCTCGGATATGTCCGACTTTAAACATCTCGCACAAATAACAATAAATCACCAGTAAAAAGGAATCAATCATGGCTAACACACCCGTAATCGAGCTCATTAACGTATCAAAAGTCTATGTTAGTGGGGGCGTCGAGACGCAGGCACTCAGTGAAATTAATCTAAATGTCCACAAAGGTGATTACGTAGCAATCAGTGGTCCATCTGGCTGTGGCAAGTCAACGCTTTTAAGCTTAATGGGGCTACTCGACGACATTACTGAAGGATGTTACAAAATCGAAGGCGTGGATACCCAAAGCCTTGATTTGGACACTTTGGCCGAGCTGAGAAATTTACACATTGGGTTTATATTTCAATCATTCAACCTGATTGATGAGTTAAGTGTTTTTGACAATGTTGCGTTGCCCTTAATTTACCGAGAGCAATCATTGAGCCAGCAAGGCATTGCAGACAGAGTACACAAAGCGCTTTCCCAAGTAGAAATTGCCCATAGAGCAGATCATAAGCCCAATCAATTGTCTGGTGGTCAGCAGCAAAGAGTCGCTATCGCCAGAGCGCTTGCTGGAGAGCCGAGTATTTTGCTGGTGGATGAACCCACAGGTAATTTGGACTCCAAAAATGGCGATGCTGTAATGGCTATTTTGGACAAGTTGAATGAGCAAGGTACGACTATTTGTATGGTAACTCATGACCCCCGTTATGCAGGTTATGCAAAAAGACAAGTAAAGCTGTTAGACGGTGAGGTGCTGCAAGATCAATCGGCCGAGCAACAAGCGAAAGATTATCAAACGGAGGAGGTACTATGAATATAGTCCGCTTCAATAATCAATTTAAGCTTGCGGTTCAATCGCTGCGTCAAGCGAAAGGGTTTTCGAGCGCAATTATACTAACTTTGTCACTGACCCTAGCGTGTTTTTTTGTCGTTATGAGTCTAGTGAGTAGTTACTTTGTTAAGCCTCTCAACGTTGAAAACGAGCAGCGTCTTGTAATTGTCGAACAAGAAAATGTTTATGAGGATAAAAGTAGCCCTGGTTATCAGAGCTTTCAATCTATAGAGCACTGGTACAAAAACAATCAGGTATTTGAAAAGGCCGCAGCGGTTGTCTCTGGTCAAAAGATAATTAGGAATTTGCCAGGTCAGCCAAAAATTGAAGTGACTTACGCATCAGATGAATACTATGAACTATTCAGAATGCCAATTCTGCTTGGCAGACATACTGAGCCAGTTAGTCATTTGGGAGAAAAAATCCAAGAAGTGGTTATTTCTTATCAATTTTGGCAAAAGTATTTTGATGGTCAGGAATCAGTCATTGGTAAATCGATACAGACTAATGACGCGCAGTTCACTATCGTGGGCGTTGTCGATCAAAGTTTCAGTGATCCGTTCATGTTTAACAAAGGCAAGGGACAAATCTGGTTTAAATTTAGTGCGGATGCGCGATATTACAGAGAAGAGAACCCAAGCCCATGGTACAACCTTTTTGGCACGCTCAAGTTAGTTGGTGTGCTAAAAGAAGGGGAAACAAACAGTTCGGCAAAGGCGCAGCTACATCAGGTACTACAAGACATAAAATCACAGTGGAAGGAAGGGTTCCCAAATATTGTTGATTTAGTACCCATTGTTACTAGTTTTAGAAAGGCAGAGTTGGGCGATAACAATTATCTGGCATTGCTGTTATTAGCTGGGGTTATTGGATTGGTGTTAATCGCATTGCTTAATGTCAGTAACTTGTTTGTCTCGCGCGCTGTAGTAAAGCACAAACAACTTGCACTACAAGCGGTACTAGGCGCCAAACGCAAAGTGATCTTCCAAAGTATTCTACTAGAGACGTCGGTGCTCATGGCGTTGTCTGTATTTATAGCACTATTTTTAGCTGCGTGGGGTATCAAGCTTTTCAAGGCACTCGGCATGGGGTTTTTACCTTTAGTGTCCAGTTTAACACTTGACTCTATGGTACTAGTCAGTGCCTTGCTATGTTGTATTGTGTTTGCGTGGCTTTTTGCTTGGGTATCAAGCCGTTTGATTAACTTCTCTCAGTTAAGGGCGCAAGTGCAATCGTCTGGTAAAGGCGCTGTGAGCCAAATTAGTGCCAAGACGGTTAAAATAATGATCGCTGTGCAATTGTTTGTCGCTTCTTGTCTGGTGATTGGTTCGACTATGGTACTGAGCAAAAGTCTTGAAACGCTCCACAGGCCACTAGGTAGTGATATTGATAATTTGTACGCGGTGCAAATTTATGTGCCGGGTCTAGATGATGACCTAAGTGTCCGGTACAAATACATCGAGTTGTATCGACAAGCCTTGTATCAAATTGATGGCGTGACCAAAGTTGGCCATGGTGGCAGTCCCGTTGAGTACAATATTCGCGCTAGTACGGTGACGGATATGTCAGGTAAAGAAAGTGTGTTCATTCCACAAGCGTGGGTAGGACAAGACTATTTTGAAATGACAGGCCTTAAAATTATTGAAGGGCGCACATTTAGTGAAGCGGCATTACGTGGCGAGAAACATGAATTTTTGGTCACTAAAGCGGTGAATGATTTGCTCAAACCTGATGGGAGCTTACTGGGAGAAAAGTTTTTAAGCTTTGACCCTGACAACCCTGTTGAGGTTGTAGGCATTACTGAAAACTTTAATCATCCCAAATCGTTTGGTAAGCACCGAGGTCGCCATTTTTGGTGGGCATCTCAAGCTTATTCATTCCCATATATTGTAAAAATGGAAGAAGGCAAAGCCCTAAATCGTGAATTAGTTTTTCAAGCTGCACACACTGTAGATGAACGAGCTGGGCTTTGGAGATTGACAGATTTTGAAAAGGAATATGCACTGATGACATATATGGAGCGAATCACGCGCAACCTTTGTATTATGCTTGCTCTATTTACGCTGTTTTTAGCTGGAATCGGTATTTATGGGGTGCTGAGCTATAACTTGGGGCTACGCCGCTATGAACTTGGGATCCGAATGGCATTAGGTGCAAAGAATAAAAAGCTCTATAAACAGCTTTTTCAAGACACTATAATGCCTTTGGCAGCAGCGTTTTGTCTTGCAGTCGGTGTATGTGTGCTTGGCTACAGGTTGTTTGGTAAGCAAGTTCAGGAATACATGCTGCTTAACCCTGTATGGTTAACCGGTGTATGTATTGGTATATTGGGATTTGCTCTGTTCGCAACTTTATACCCAATGAGTAAAGTATTGAAAGCTAAACCAATGGCGTCACTGCGTCAGGAATAACATGCGGAGATGGAGTTGCATTCATGCAGCTCCAGTTTGCTTAGTAATGCAAGCTGGTAAAAGTACGAAATCAGTATGGAAATATGAAAACAGTTTTAATAGTTGATGATTTGATTGACGTTCGCTTAAGTGCACGCATTGTATTAGAAAGCCACGGGTATCGATGCCTTGAAGCAGATCACCCTAGCAGGGCAATTGAGTCAATCAAGCACAATCAGGTTGACCTAATACTGCTTGATATGAATTTCAGCCAAGATACGACTTCAGGTCAAGAGGGGCTTAACTTCTTGACTGAGTTAAAGGCACTGAATTATACCGTCCCCGTAGTTGTAATTACGGCATGGGCAAAAATTGACTTAGCTGTTCAAGCAATGCAGTACGGTGCATGTGACTTTATTGAAAAACCCTGGAAAAATACTCGATTACTAGAGTCAGTGCAGAAGTTGCTGCCTAAGCTTTGCTCTGATAACACCCCAAGTGACGGTATCCCACTTGCTTTTGAAGCCAACAACAAACAGCTACTTGAGAAAGCCAAGCGTATCGCTAAAACCAACGCCAATGTATTAATTACCGGAGAAAACGGAACTGGGAAAAGCATGTTGGCAGCCTATATTCATCAGCATAGCCAACGTAACAACCAAACAATGGTGAGTGTGAACATGGCAGCTATTCCCGACAACTTGTTCGAAAGTGAGCTATTTGGGCACCGAAAAGGGGCATTTACCGATGCAAAAGAACACCGCAAAGGGCGCTTTACGCTGGCGAATGAAGGGAGCTTGTTTTTAGATGAGGTGGGATGCTTGCCTATGGCTTTGCAAGCAAAATTGTTGCGTGTGCTTGAGTCCGGCGAATATGAAGAAGTCGGTGGAGCTACCACACTTACCAGCAATGCGAGGATCATCTCAGCGACCAATGCTGATTTAAATAAACTGATTGAGCAGGGGTCTTTTCGTCGCGATTTATTATTTAGATTAAATACATTGGTGATTGAGCTGCCACCACTGCGAGAGCGACTTTCTGAATTACCTGAGTTTGCTGCGTATTTTGTGAAACAGCATGCTCAAAAATATGGATTGACTGAACTGACTTTGAGTGAAAAAGCGTGTAGTAAATTGCTATCTTATCATTGGCCCGGCAATATCCGAGAGTTGTCCCATGTGTTGGAGCGAGCTGTGATTATGGCAGACGTGGATACAATAGATGCACAAGATATTGTACTTGAAAATTATGCTGAAGAGTCGGGAACGCTACCTCTAATGAGTTTAGAGGAGGCCGAGCAAAGGCTTATTACTAAAGCCATAAACCACTTTGACGGCCATGTTGTAAAAGCCGGAGAGTTTTTGGGATTGAGTAAGTCCGCCATATATCGTCGAATTGAAAAGTTTAACATTCAAGTTAAAGAATCATAATGAGGATATTAACTCACTCACTTGAGGCACGCCTGACGAAGCTTTTTGCTGTGCCAATTGTCACTATTTTAGTGATTCTGCTAGGTGCGTCACTGTATTTTTCGTTAGACTGGCTAGAAGTGCTGACCTTGATATTAGTGATATTAACGCCCAGTGTATTTGCATTGTATAAAGCTTATCAAAGCATCTTCAATACAATAGAGCGTGTTGCTGTGCAGCTGGATAGCATTGCTAACGAAGAGTTTACCGTTTGGCAGCTTGCACACTACCGACAGGGTAGCATTGCAAATTTAAAAAACGACTTAAAATCAATTGCACAACGAATCCAAAATAAGCGTTATGAATATGCTCAAAATGAAGCGTTTGTATTTGACTTCATCAATGAATTGGAGCTACCAATATTAGTGCTCGATCATCACTATCAGGTGTACCACTTTAATGAGACTGCCAAAAACCTTTATAAAGGAATACACATTGCCGGGTTTGGAGTCAATACGCTCAATTTAGTGCGCCACGATGGAAAGTGGCAGGTAAACCATAAAGATCAGCGTTTTAAAGTCGTTGAACACGAACTGTATAGGGGGGGACGAAAATACCATTTAATGGTATTTGTATCAATTGAGCTATCTTTGAGACGGAATGAACAAGAGGCGTGGCAAAAGCTCATACGGGTACTTAATCATGAAGTGAGAAATTCACTTACGCCGATATATTCAATGGCCCAGTCTCTAAAAGAGTTACCAGTGCAAGGTACCTCTGAGCTGAGAGATACCATGCTTGATGTAATAGAAAAGCGTTCAGAGCACTTACTGGACTTTGTGGCCAGCTATTCCAAACTATCTCAACTGCCTAAACCACAAAAAGTACCTACTTGTTTAGCTGGTTTAAGCGACAGATTACAAGCTTTGTTCCCAAAAGTGAGAGTAGAGCGGCTGTATGAAGAAGCGCAGATCGTACATTGTGATATTGAACAATTAGAGCAAGCTTTACTTAACCTAGTGAAAAATGCAGAGCAGGCAAATGTGATTGAAGGCGAAGAAGAAGTGACTTTATCTATCCATTGTGGTGATAAATATTGGAGCCTAGAGGTGATTGACAATGGGGCTGGGATTAGCAACTCAGAGAACTTATTTGTGCCTTTCTTTTCAACAAAGGATCAAGGCAACGGGATTGGGTTGGTATTGAGTCGAGAGATTGTTCGGGGACAAGCGGGAGAATTAACGCTTGAAAATAGGCAAGACAAGCAAGGTGCAATTGCGCGCATACGGATGCCTGTGTGACTCAGCGCTGGGAGTGAAATAGGGTTTATCAAAGAGAATAGTTACGATTGTATCTCTCCAAAACAGACCAACTCCATTAGGCTCTCTCAATACAAATATAAAGCGCACGAAGGGTCGTACGCTTTATATTTTGAAGTGTAAGCATCAAATTTTAGCCACATTGGTTGGCCAAGGATCTTCAAAAGACCCGCCATTTCTCCAAAAGTTCAATTCTTCATCAGTCAAAAAACAAGCCTCTAGTGCTTTTACAAAGTCAGAGGCTTCGTCTTTTTGACCTATGACTGTTAGACGGCAGCGCCTGTCGCCAAAGCGGCTGTCTATTTTATCGATTTTCTTTTTGAGAATATCATAGTGTTCCTGTTCAAGGTCTTCCATTTCCGCTTTTAGGATGGGCGCACGCCAAAACCCGATTACTTCTAACCCCACGCTGCCATTTGCTTGACTCCAAAGTAATGACATATCATCTCTTGTCGGTAACCAGAAGAAACCTTTGCTGCGAAATACGCCATGCGTAAGATGTTTGTGGCATACTTCCCATAGGCGTAAAGGGTGAAAAGGTCTGTCATCTCGAATAACTTTGGAAACTATTTTTTGATTATCTTTTCCTGACAAGGTAAGAGGCGCATTAACGCTACTACGTAGCTCCGTGATCAGTTGATCAACCAAATGGAAGTTGTAGTCTGGAAACTGATGAAAATACGCTACGTCCATGTTGCCCCAAGCTGTCCCTGAAATTGCAGCATAAGGGTTAATTGGGTGGAGCGCTTGCGCAATTTGCTCGACGGCTTTGCTAGTGAGTTTGTCTGTTTTGGTTAAAAATATTTGGTTTGAAAAAAGGATTTGTTCAACGAGTAAATTCTCAATGCCTCGCACTTGGTTGCTTAAATTTTCTTGCCACTTTGGAACAAGAGATTGAGCAAATTGGTAGTCTTCTTTTAGCCAAGTTGCATCAACCAGTGTGACGACCCCTTTTAACGCAAAGTCTTTGTTACTTTTGAAAAACTCAACCAGTGGAAGAGGGTGGCTACTGCCAGAAGTTTCGATGATAACCCATGGTGGTTGAGCTTGCTTTTTCAAAGTCTTTAACGCCGGTTTGAGCTCTTTTAAGCCCTTTGCACTACTTATACTATGACCACTGATGGTAAAGAAATGGCTGCCTTCGTCATCAAACACCTCGGTATTTTTGATTAGTACGCCGTCAACATCAAGTTCACTCATATCGTTGACAACGACGCCTGGGATAACCCCACTTTTTGCCGACTGAGTTAAGAGGCTGCGCAGTAATGTGGTTTTTCCTGAGCCCAAAAAACCATGTAATATAGTAACTGGAATTGACATCAATTTGACCTTTTCACACCAGAAATAAGCTGGTGCATGAATACAACGATTATAATTTATGGATATGTTATAACATAAAGGGTTGATTCTATAGCACTGGGAGGCAATTTGTTTCTTCTAATAAGGCATTGATTTATCACAGAGGGCCATAGCCTCTAATTACTTACTGCTTTTTAAAGCGCGCTCCTGAAAGCAAGAGTACAAAATTTGTGGTCCATCCTTGAAATTGGCAAATAGTGAACAAATCTTAATAATGTTGTTGTGCGAATTTTTAGGTATTAGCCCACAGTGATTTAAATAGCGGAGTGGGCATTGACTGTAAGGAGGTGTGGAGCATGACCATGTTTCATATTTGCTACCCCATTGAGGATTGCCACTGGTCGCCTCAAGATGATTTACCCGTTAATAGCCAGCGTTCGACATTGTGCATTGTCAAAACTAATCGGTCTAAGTTTAAGAGCAAATTTGATGGACAATTTAGAATATTTGAGTTGCCAAAGGAGTTTGCAGAACAGTTACATAGCTTTGTCTGATATGAATAAGTATATGATATAAAATAGTATTTATCGCAAGTAATGGAGAAGTGAACAATGAGTGTTGTATATCGAATTTTGATCGCGTTAGTTCTTTTAGTTTGTGCAATTAGTGCCTATAGTTTTGGTAACAGTGCAGGCCTATTTGGCTTTATTATTCTCGGTTTTCTATTTGAGGCCGCATTTTGGTTAAAGCTGTTTGGACGAAAAAAGACCACAAATAAAGCCTAAAGGGTGCAGAGCTATTTAGACACATGTACTGGAAACTGTTAAGTACACTTTCGGTGATAATATCACTGGGAGTGATGCTTATCACCAAGGTTAGTTTTGAGAGTTTCAACGCTTCGCAAACGATGGCAACGTTGATTAGCTATGTAATCACGTCATTTTCTTCGCCCCCGAGTGGTATCGTCCTACAAAGCATTCCGGTTTATCTTGTTGAGCAAAATGTAACATATTTATTTATTTTATTTGGCGTTACATTGTGTATTTTGACTTGTAGTATTGAGCTACTAACAGAATCTAAGTTGGTTAGAAGTAAAAGATCAGCTGCTGTGCTGACTACTGCCATCGGTCTGATTTTTGTTTATCTATATCTTTTTTCATGGAACTATAGTAGCCAGTGTGCGCCGTTTTTGTGCTAACTTCCTAGCCAATATTGAATTATTTTTCTTTGAGGATATATCTAAAACTGAACACTAAATTGCTAAACGCGCTTTGTTGCAAGCGCGTTTGTTGCAGTTAAAAGAGATACTGATATAAAAAGCCTGCGCTGATTGCCATAGATAAAATTACAAATAGAAATGCCCAGATCATTTTGTTTTTGAAAATTGACTTTAGCAATATCACTTCAGTTAGGCTTGCGCCCGCGCTTCCGATAATTAAAGCCATAACTGCTCCAAGCCCCATGCCTTTTTCGGCTAATGCAGCGCTTAACGGAATGACGGCTTCAGCTCTTATATACAAAGGGATACCTATCACAGCAGCAAAAGGGATCGCAAAAGGGTTGCTCTCGTTCGCTACACTCGCCACAAACTCAGCTGGCATAAACCCATAAATCAGTGAACCTAAAGCGATGCCTCCGAACAAATAAGGAAGTACTTTTTTAAAATCTTTCCAAGTGCTTTTCCAAATTTTGAACCATTTATTATCTGGTTGAGTATTACCACCACAAGTTACTCCACATGCTTTTTTTTCTGGCTCAACATAAGCTTCTGGTTTGATGTATTTTTCAAAACCAAGTTTTTCAAGTGTTATTCCTGCGATAATTGAAACACCCATTGCTATTGCAAAGTAAAATAGTGTGACTTTTACTCCAAACGTAATGGCGAATAAGCCAATAATAATCGGGTTAAGTAGAGGGCTTGCGAACAAGAAAACCATCATGGTCCCGAATCCTGCTTTGGCTCGAAGAAGTCCTTTTAAAAAAGGAATTGTAGAGCAAGAGCAAAACGGCGTGATTGCGCCAAGAAAACCAGCAACAAAATATCCTTTCCCTTTCTTGCTGCTTAATATGCTCTGTATTTTGGTAGGTGGTATGTATTCCTGTAGAACGCCAACTATATAACTAATAAGTAAAAAAAGCAGTGTTAGCTCTACGGCTAAAAAAGCAAACATATTGATAGTACTAACAATCATCTCTTGATTTAATGACATATTTATAAACCTATATTTCTAGTAATTTGGAAATGTTATCGAGTGTTGCTGGACTCGTCAATATATTTCTAGTAATATCGAAATGTTTTTTGAAGAGTACTGACTATGACAACCGAAGAAATAGCTAAAGCGTTTAAAGAATTAGGTCACGCGACCAGATTATTAGTATTTAAGAGACTAGTTAAAGCTGGTGAAAAAGGGGTGAGTGTAGGCACCTTAAAAGATGAGTTAGATATTCCAAACTCAACGTTATCGCATCATATCTCCAGTCTCGTATCTGCAGGTCTTATAAAGCAACAAAGAGAAGGCCGAGTACTATATTGTACAGTTGAATATGAAAAGCTACTTTCAGTCATTTCTTTTCTACAAGATGAATGTTGCATTGACGAAATGGAATAAACGACAACTCTATTTAATACCATGATTTCAAGTTTATTAATGCCTTCGAGGTTTTTTTACAGAGTATGTTGAGCTGACTTTATGGTGTTTTCTTTGTGTATCAAATACTCATGATGTGCTTACCAGAGGGTTGGGGAGAGTCTCGCAATACGTTGCTATTTAGGGCATTAATTGCTCACTTAGTAAATTAGCCCTTACTACAGTGAGCATATTTATCGTCACTTTTTTTGCGTACGCCTGGTGTACAATCCATGTGGTTTGGTGAACACTTTCCTTTGGTTGCTTGTTGATGATATTCAATCAGGTTCCCATGTTTATCGATATCATACTGGCAACAAGCATTGAATACACCATGTAACTCTTTACGCGCTTTTTGTACTTGAGATTTTAAAGTGGAATAGCTCAAACCCATTTCATCGGCCAGCTGCTTTTGTGATTTGCCTTCTAGTTCAATAACCTCAAGTAAATAGGCACTTTGCTCTGGTAGCTGCTGGATAAAGGGCTTAATACACTGTGCGAGTTCTTTTTTGATATTGCGCTCTGCTTCGTTGTACCAAGTGATTTCCTGTTGGGCGTTACTATGAATGCCATTTTTTCGGTAGTAATCAATTACCGTATTGTGTGCAATTTGAAACAGCCAAGCCTTTACGCTAGTTGGCTTGTGTAAGTTTTCGATGGCTAAATGAGTTTTAAGTAATACATCTTGTAGTAAATCATCTACATCATTGGGGCTTGCGACTTTTGTGTGTAAAAACGCTTTTAAACTTTGTCTGTACTGAGCCCAAACCTGTTCAATTGTCATATTCTAATCTCTAAAATGGCAGCACAGAATAGGCTGCCTACTTTGTTTAGCAACACCCTGCTTTAGCTACAGGTTTGCTCGGTATTGCAGGCTCTAGTACATCAGCTAGGCCCTTACTATTGTTAATCATAGCTTGCTGTTCAGTCTGTCGCTCACTATAACGGTCAACTAGAAATTGCTTATTGTCTCTTGTGAGGTATGTGAAGCGCATCAATTCCTCCATCACGTCCACAACTCTATTTCTGAAGTTACTGGCCTTCATCGTACCATCTGGATTGAACTCGTTCATTGCTTTGGCAATTGACGATTGATTTGGAATAGTGAGCATACGCATCCAGCGGCCTAAAATACGCATGTTGTTTACAGCGTTAAAGCTTTGCGAGCCACCACTTACCTGCATTACTGCCAGTACTTTCCCTTGTGTTGGACGCACTGCACCTAGTGATAGTGGGATCCAGTCAATTTGGTTCTTCATGACTGCTGACATATTGCCGTGCAATTCTGGGGAGCACCATACTTGTGCTTCCGACCAGTTTACTAGTTCTCTTAGTTCTTGCACTTTTTCATCTGCCACGCTTTGGCCATTGTCAAACATTGGTAAGCCTGTTGGATTGAATATTTTCACGTCAGCTCCCATATGCGTGAGTATGTTTTTTGCCTCTAACGCCGTTTTTTTGCTGTATGACTGCGCTCTAAGTGAACCATATAAGATTAACACGCGAGGTTTGTGGTTGCTCAACTGTGATGCTGGTGGAAGCAGGTTAAATTCAGCGTTGTTTAGGTAAGTCATATACGTCTCCTCAATTATTAACACCCAATAAGACGCACTTATTTTCAAAAGGACGAAAGAAAAAAGTACTTTTTTAAACTTTATTAAGGACGGTGAGTTATTGAGGTGAAGGCGTTGTTTATGTAGTAGCATTGTAGGGATGAACACCACCGTTCAATAATGCGCTTAAATGCCTTCAAAATGTGAGAGGTAAGTTGTGATCTGACTGATTTGTGGAAGCGTATTAGTTTGCAAAGTATAGGAAACGACCATGAGCGAACTGACAATATTTTATGATGGAACATGCCCACTTTGTGTTAAAGAGATGACGGCACTTACCAAAAGAGATACAAAAGGCAATATCAAGACTGTCGATATCTACGCAGAGGAGTTTAAAAGCTATCCAAACATAAACGCAGATAAAGCCAATATGATTTTGCATGCTTTGGATAAAAACGGCAACCTACTGCTAGGGCTTGATGTAACACATAAAGCATGGCAATTAGTTGGAATGGGTTGGCTATACGCTCCACTTCGCTGGCCGGTGATAAAACCCATTGCAGATAGATTTTATCTCGTATTTGCCAAAAATAGATATCGTATTTCTTATTGGCTCACGGGCAAATCTCGTTGCGAAAGTGGTGTTTGTAAGCGCTAGGTATTCAGGTTCCTAGCCCCGATTAATAGTTACCCTTTATACGCATTAAGTTCTTTGCTATTTGATATAGTGGACGCACGAAAAAAATCGCAAATAAGGAGTGTGTTAATGTATGGAAATACCAAAGTGACTTCGCTAATTTTGAAATTTAGTTTTTTAAATTTTTGATAATTATAGATAAAATTAGGTTCCATGAAGGTTGAGAAAAAAGTCAGAAGATAAGTTTGTCAGGTGTGATTTACTTAAGCCATCTGCATTTTATTGAGACTTTATATGAATCACTTTTATTTCCTTCGAGCAATTACCGTCAGTATAATCGCGTTGTGTCTGCAAGCCTGCTCATCAGAATCTAGCACTATTCATACTAAAGGGCCCAAATGGCATCTCTCCACAATGTTACCAACGCCATTACAAGAGGTATATCCAGCAGTTTTTAACAATAGGATAGTTGTGGCAGGTGCTTTTGAGCAAACTCAAAAAGAATTTGCTACATTAGCGCACCTGAAGGCATCAGATAAATCCTATATATTTGACTACGGTAGCCAAAGTTGGCGCAGAGGGCCTAGTTTACCAGAGCCTCGTCACCATTTAGGGTTGATTGCCAATAATGAAAAGTTGTACGCGATAGGCGGGTTTAACGCAACGCGTGATAATGCATGGCAGGTGAAGTCTTCCGTATTTGTATTGAGTAATGAAACCAACAGTTGGTCAAATGGCCCCGAGTTACCTATCCCTATGGGGGAGTCTGTATATGGGTTGATCAATGGTCAAATTCATGTGGCGGGAGGGCGCTCTGTGGAAAATGGTCAATTGATTGATACCAGTGCTCATTGGGTTCTAAAGTCTGGCAAGTGGCAAAAAGCAGCACCACTGCCCATCGCAAGCAATTCAGCTGCTTCTGTTGTGATTGATAACCAATGGTATGTGATGGGAGGTAGAGTGAATGCATTAGACTTTAAGAATCTGAGTTCGTTGTGGCGATATGATGTTAAACGTGATCTGTGGGAAAGCTTAGCGGCGATGCCTCAGCCCAGTGCTGGGCTGGCTAGTGCTGTCATCAATGGACAAATTTATGCCTTTGGAGGTGAGGAGTACAAATTTGTTAAGTCAAAAGACGGTGAAAAGCAGATGAAAACACGCACCTTTGACCAAATTTGGCGCTACGATCCAAAATCGAATGTTTGGTTTACCGAACAAATATCCATGACCTCGACACGTCATGGCTTAGGTGCAGTTTCACTAAACGGGCAAATCTATATCTTGGGCGGAGCCATGGAGGCAGGTGCCACAGGGACAACCGCCATCGTTGAGCGATTTACTTTAAACTAAAAAAATGTATGTACTTGATACAGTTATGAAGCCAAATTAGCCGTCAAATCCTGTATCAAGCCTGCTCGATCACTAATGGCTCTAGCAACAAGCTCCTCAGGGATGTTCAAATCAGGCGAATGTTTGCTACTCCATATGATCATTTCAATTAAAATAGGCAACATATCAATACCTGCAGGAGTGAGAGTATATACTTTTTTTCTCTTGTCTTTTGGGTCTACCTGTTTGCTAATCAGCCCATCACTTTCAAGCTTTTCAAGCCGACTGGAAAGAATGTTTGTAGCCATTCTCTCATCTGAACTTTGCAAATCGGAATAAGCATGTTTGTTAAAAAACATTAGGTCTCGGATGATCAGTAAACTCCATTTATCCCCCACATGGTCCAGCACATTTGAAATGGGACACTCAGAACGTTTAGGCATACTTTGTCTCATTGGTAAATATATGCCAATGATAATTCACTTGCATTTTGCAATCAAATAATTTAACTTGCATTTTAAAAGTTAAATTTGAACTGTGTTTATACGCAAAGATTAGAGTTGGAAATCCAAATGCAAAGACCCCAAATTAATATCGAGAACCTGATCAAACCTCATTGGAGTTCAGACGAAAAGGTAAAAGCAGCATCTGTTGTCGAGTTTGTACAGCTATTAATGAACGAGCATAACTTTGCTGAGGTTACTGCGCGTTATGGCAATAATAGCTATAAACAGCACAATAGAAGTATGGCAGATGGAATATCCGGTGTAGTGGCGACACTACGAGATTTTGTAAAAATGGCGCCTGAATTTAGCTATGATGTGAAACATGTATTTGTAGATGGTGACCACGTAATACTGCACTCCCATGCGACTCTTAAGGCAAAACACAGGGGAGACGAGACAAAGGGAATGAACATTATTGACACTTGGAAGATAACTGATGGCAATCTTGTTGAACATTGGGATGCAATTCAAGCCCTTGATGTTTCGATGCGCCTGTATAACTTATTTATGGGTGGTAAAGTTAGAAATTCAAATGGCGTGTTTTAGACATTTAGGGGTGATACACGGTGTCCACATGTATGACCTATTTGAGTATCAATTAGGCGTAAATACCTGCTCCAGAAAACGTGCTAAGTTATCTTTTTGGTAGTCTTCCATTGAAGCATAAAATGTTCTGCGCAACTAAATCA
>NZ_AUYB01000123.1 GCF_001625655.1 Pseudoalteromonas luteoviolacea DSM 6061
ACCGTTGTTTCATTGCCATTTTCATCATAAGTGAATGTTTCTTGGTCAACGTCATGATTGGCTGCTGTGGCAGAGGTCGTCTCACATGCGGGCACCGACAACCGCGTCCGTGAGGTCAGCGCATGTAATGGGTTATTATCTTCCCCATACACTTGGGACCACTTATTGGTGATTTCAACGTTGGTGCCATTGCAAGCACCCGCTTCAAGAATGCGATAATCGGCTTTTTCCTCAAGATTGCCTGTACTCGAATAGGTAAATAAATCAACGCTATTGACACCCAACACCCGGTTTAAACTGTCGTAATGGTAAGTCCGTTCGCGCATGCCAATTTGAGCACGCGAGATAAGGTTACCGAGGCTGTCAAACCGATAGCTGTCGGCTTGAATATACCCATGGCTCTTCGTGTAAATGGCACTCAGCATACCTTGCGTATCATACCCAACTTGCATGGTGACCCCCCCTTTAAGGTACTCAGTCACCTGCCCCCGCTCATTGGTATTCACAATGCGATAATACGTTTGCCCTTCGCGCCCATCCCGAGCTTCGGTCTTGGCCAAGACTTGACCAAAGGCATATTCAATGGCAACCCCTCGTGCTTCCACATATTGACTCCCAGCCCCATTGAGGCGGCGATAGTCGTCAAACTGGTGCGACACCCGACCATACGCATTTGCTGAATTTAAGCTGGGTGTCTTTTATATCTTGTGGATTGGCTGCTTTTTTTCAAATTGGAATGGGTGTCACCTTATATTTTTTAGTTTGCAAACGGTGCTAGGACCGCGGCGATGATGCATTTGTTGAATGCAGAAGCGCCGAATAGAAGAGAGCCAACAGCCAAAAGACCAAACTCAGAAGATTTTTGGGAAGAGTATCTAAATTATGATGAATATGATACCGCTTCTGTATGGGAAACTGTTGGTGGCTCATTAGGAAAAGGATATGGGCCTTACTCAAATTCGTGTGCTACAAGAGTGAGCCATGGTATTAACTACAGTGGTGAACCCATTCCTCGTGGAGCTCCAGGAGCAAATTTAAATTATGGCGGCGATAATGGCGGGCTAAGGTACATATTATCTGCAAGGCAATTGAAAGTACATTTAACGAATATTTGGGGCGCTCCAGATATTTCGAACGTTTCATTTTCGCAATTATCTGCCTTACAAACCTCTTTAGCTCCAAACCAAGTTGCTATTGGTGTTTCTACTTCTCATGCTACTGTAATTACTAGGACTTATACCGATCAATATGTTGGTGCGGCCGCGGGTGGTTCAGTTTGGGTTCTACCAGTTAAATCAAATTAGGGGATTGTTTATTTTGAGAAAACAAAAATTTAAATCTTTCTACAATGTATCGATGTGCACTAAAATCTTGTGCTTGCTTTGGGCTGTTATTTCTTTGGACGCGCATGCTAACTACAGTCCGGTAAACTGCAAAAACTCTAAAGAGGTTAATAGATATATTTACAGCCCTAAATTGGGAAATAACATGAGTCTGGAAAATGTAGTATTAAAGCAAATTTCAAAAAGTGATAAATGGTTGTTGCAATTGCGCTTTGATAAAGGGGTTTTATTAAAAAATCGTACGAATTTGACTATTAATGAATACTTATTTTTAGTTGACCAATTGTTGAATTGTACACATGAAATGACCTCTAAAAGGAATATTAAGTTATTAGATATTCAAGTTGACTTTAAATTGATAGCTGAAATATACAACAATATCGTAAGCTCGATTAAGCTCTTTTCTTCTAATAGAAAAGGGGTGGTGTCACATAAAGACAGAGAAGTTTTTTTTCGTGTGCTAGAGAATATATCAAAATCTCAATTACTCAAAGGTACTTGCGAATTGGCTCTAAATTATGGTTTTAGATGTCACGCACAAGTACCAATTGGAATAAACCCAATTGCATTTAAAAGAAAGTTTTTGGGGCTAAGCTGGTCGTCAATAAGTGAAGATGAATATGCGGGTTTAGCTAATGGTCAGTGGTTTTCTATAAGGATGAAGCAAATTGAAAATTAGCATAATGGTTTAAACTAAAAACATATAGTCAACACGATTTAAGCCCCAGCACTTGCTGGGGCTTTTCTGTTTCTGGTCGCGTTTTGCTGATTTTTTGGTCACGCCTATTTGACCTCGGTGGTCGGATCCATTGACTTTCTGGTCCAAGCGGAGTGCTATATACACTTGAGTTTATTAAACCAGATAGTCCATTTCAAAATTGTTAGATATTTATAATTATGAACGGCCTCACGATGCACTAGGAGATCAAACTCCAATGAGCCATCTTGAGGCAGTATAATTCTACTAATGAACTGTACTAAAGTTGGGGCAGTTACACTCTCTCTGATGGCTGATAAGAGCTCTATTGATATCAGGCTAAATGGGTTGAATTGCCATATTACAAAGAGAGTTCGAAGTAGAGCTGGCTCCAGTACAGTTTGGTATTGTAAGTAGCGTTTGTGGATAAATTCTTTCGATAGTGCGATTAAAAACACAAAGCTTTCTAAACTGAAATAACGGTGGGCAAATTAAGTACTTGCAATCTTCCGATGTTGCTGGTGTTCAGTCACTTACTGATTCCGAGGGTAATTCTTATTATATTAACCCTGAAACCGGTATCGCTGAATTAGTATTTGAAGCTGGAAATGGAACGACCAGTTCTGTTTGTCCAGAATGCTATTTAGGTGGAGTTGGCGCACAGCGATTTGTAGTAGGTATGGGTTATAGAGTAATCTCAGCAGTAACTAGATCAGGAGCGCCAACATATCGAACATTTGCTATGGGTTCTACTGCGAGAGGTATATGGAAAATAATGAATCTTTCACCAAGGTTAATCAGTAACTCTAAGTCATTTTTTCGAGTTAGGTATTATTGGAATAAGTCGGGTGGAAACTTTGATAAAGCCGTAAGATCACTTGGTACTCCAAACAGTGGTTGGGATAAAGCTCTGATCCCTACGTCTCCTTTATCAATTGGGCTTATTGAAGGTGAATAAAGTTGATAGTGAAACTAGAGAGTTTTAATTATTTCGGAAATATTACTCTGGAGATACAAGGTAACCAAATCGATCAGTTTGAAAGTTCGGAACCATTATGTCCAACGGGATTTTACTGGAAAAAATGTATGGGTCGTATTTTGTATGGCTTATTTACCTTCAATGAAGGTCTTTATTTTTTTGAAGGAAATAAATGTATAGAAGTCACAGATGAAGATTTTCATGCTACTGTTTCTCTACGTTTGATTATATTTGGAGAGTTTAACTTATATAGAAACAAGGAACTAATTTTAAAAATTAAATACCTAGACCTGTTTTCTAGTACCAAAGATAGCGGGGCGGCACACTTCTTTGTTGACTGTGCTCATTTTTTGAAAGGCCAGAAGGAAAAAAAGGATTTCTTAAGATATTGGCAAGAGCAACAAGGCTAATGACCCGAATTCAAGTTCCAAGTGCACCACTCACATTATCAAGTGAAAAGGCTTCTTTCGGCGTCTGATAATCTAAACTTTTTCTGGGTCGGTTATTAATTTTATGTACAACTTTTTGTAGCTCATTATCAGTTATAGTCGAGAAGTCAGTTTTTTTGGGGAAATACCGACGAATTAGACCATTTGTATTTTCATTTGTTCCTCGCTGCCATGAGCAATAAGGATCCGCGAAGTAGATATCTATTTTTAGCCTATTCTCGATCTTGCTGAATAGTGAAAATTCTTTACCATTATCTAGTGTAAGCGTTAGCCTTTTCGAGGGAGTTAAAGGCATAAACATTGACAGTGTCGCCTTATTAAAAGCATCCGCTGTTTTACTTTCTATTTTTTGGGCCATTAAGTATTTTGTAGCTCTATCTACATGAGTAACTATATATCCAGACCCTTTTTTTCCTTCAACAAGATCACCCTCCCAGTCACCAATACGAGTCCGTTCTTCTACAATAACAGGCCGCTCATGGATACTTACCCGATCTTTTATTTTGCCACGTAAGTCGCCGTATTTACGTTGCTTTCTTCTCTTCTTGTGACGTTTTGGTAACGCTTTATATAGCTCACCACCTACTTGATAGTCCTTAATAACCCATTG
>NZ_AUYB01000124.1 GCF_001625655.1 Pseudoalteromonas luteoviolacea DSM 6061
AGCCAAAGAACAAGCTGAACGCGAGGAAGCCGCGCGTTTAGCCAAAGAGCAAGCAGAACGCGAGGAAGCCGCGCGTTTAGCCAAAGAGCAAGCAGAACGTGAAGAAGCAGCGCGTTTAGCTAAAGAGCAAGCAGAACATGAAGAAGCAGCGCGTTTAGCTAAAGAGCAAGCAGAACGTGAAGAAGCGGAGCGTCTAGCCAAAGAACAAGCAGAACGTGAAGAAGCAGCGCGTTTAGCCAAAGAACAAGCGGAACGTGAAGAAGCAGAGCGTTTAGCCAAAGAACAAGCAGAACGTGAAGAAGCAGCGCGTTTAGCCAAAGAACAAGCGGAACGTGAAGAAGCGGAGCGTTTAGCCAAAGAACAAGCAGAACGAGAGGAAGCAGAGCGTTTAGCTAAAGAGCAAGCGGAACGTGAAAAAGCAGCGCGTTTAGCCAAAGAGCAAGCGGAACGTGAAGAAGCAGCGCGTTTAGCTAAAGAGCAAGCAGAACGTGAAGAAGCGGAGCGTTTAGCTAAAGAGCAAGCAGAACGTGAAGAAGCAGCGCGTTTAGCTAAAGAGCAGACGGAGCGTGAAGAAGCAGAGCGTTTAGCCAAAGAACAAGAAGAACAAGAGAAGCCAAAAAAGAAAGGCTTTTTTGCCCGTCTAAAACAAGGCCTTCTTAAAACGAAGGAAAATATAGGTTCAGGCTTTGCATCAATCTTTAAGGGGAAAAAGATTGATGATGAATTATTTGAAGAATTAGAGACGCAACTATTAACAGCTGATTTGGGCGTAGATACGACCATGAAGTTGATTGATAACTTAACTGATGCCGCAGATCGTAAACAGCTAAAAGATGGCGATGCACTTTATGAATTGATGAAAAGTGAAATGGCAGACATCTTGAAAGATGCTGAACAACCATTAGAAATCAATACAGGCAAAAAGCCATATGTGATTTTGATGGTTGGTGTTAACGGTGTGGGCAAGACAACAACCATTGGCAAAATGGCAAAACAATTTCAAGCCCAAGGTAAATCGGTTATGTTGGCTGCGGGTGATACTTTCCGTGCAGCAGCTGTTGAGCAATTACAGGTCTGGGGTGAGCGAAATGATATTCCTGTTGTTGCGCAACATACAGGCGCAGATAGTGCATCAGTGGTATTTGATGCTTTCCAAGCTGCTCAGGCGAGGAATGTAGACGTGCTTATTGCCGATACGGCAGGCCGACTTCAAAACAAAGACAACTTGATGCAAGAGCTAGAAAAGATTGCACGAGTCATGAAGAAACTTGACCCTGATGCTCCACATGAAGTTATGCTTACTATTGATGCTGGCACAGGCCAAAATGCCATCAGTCAAGTTAAGCTATTTAACCAAGCCGTTGGCTTAACTGGGATTACGTTAACTAAACTAGATGGTACAGCCAAAGGCGGCGTTATTTTCGCTGTTGCTGATCAATTTAAGATTCCTATCCGCTATATTGGTGTTGGTGAAGGAATTGATGACTTGAGAACGTTTAAGAGTCATGACTTTATTGAAGCACTATTTAGCCAAGAAGACGAAAATAAAAATTAATAACACAGTAAAAGCGCCTTATTCTTAATTAAGGCGCTTTTTAGTTCGCGAATGGATAAAAGCATTTTTCGGGTTAGGTATGATTACATTTGATCAAGTTAGTAAAACTTACCCTGGTGGTCATATGGCCCTTGAAAAGGTTAGTTTTGAACTCGGCAGAGGAGAGTTAGCTTTTTTAACAGGACATAGTGGTGCCGGTAAAAGTACGCTATTAAAGTTAATTAGCTTGATGGAAAGGCCCTCTGCGGGAAAAGTATCTATTAATGATATTGATCTTAACGGCATTTCGAACCGTCAAGTGCCTTTCGTTCGACGAGACATTGGTATCATATTTCAAAACCACCGCCTGCTTGAACGTTATAATGTTTTTGACAACGTTGCGTTGCCTTTAGTGATTGAAGGTACCCATCGTAAGCATATAACAAAGCGCGTTCATGCTGCACTGGATAAAGTAGGCCTATTGGACAAAGTTAAATGCCAACCTAGCACTTTATCTGGCGGTGAGCAGCAACGAGTCGGTATTGCTCGCGCTATTGTTAATTCACCTCCTCTGTTGTTGGCGGATGAACCGACCGGCAACTTAGACCCTGAATTGTCTATGGAAATCCTCTCGTTGTTTGAAGATTTCAACCGTCATGGTACCTCGGTGCTTATTGCAACTCACGATTTAGGGCTCATTGCGAGAATGAAATATCGCAGCTTGACCCTAGAGCGTGGCCGACTGTTGCAAGATCCACTCGCTATTGATCCCTTAAAAGAAGATTTTATGGGGGGGCATTCATGAGTTTGCTATTCAAAGGGCGTGGTAATCAAGCCAATAGCCAAGAAAAATCCGTCTTTTTAAAGCTTTACTTCTTTGTTTTGACTGTGTTTCGTCATGGTGTACACAGTTTAGGTGAAATGTGGCGCACGCCCATGGCATCAATAATGACAATATTGGTACTAGGTTTGAGCCTAACCTTGCCAACAACACTTTTCGTTGTGGTAAAAAATGTACAAAAAGTGAGTAGTGGTTTTCAAGAAGCGGCAGAAATATCTCTCTTTGTTAAAGAGGGGATTAGTGAACAAGAGACTCAAACTTTGGTAAAGCGTTTGGGACTATATCCTGAGGTGGAGTCCGTCAGTTTTATCTCTCAAACTCAGGCGCTCGAAGAGTTCAAACAAGTCTCAGGGTTTGGCCAAGCTTTGGATTATTTAGAAGAGAACCCGTTACCCAGTGTTGTATTGGTCACGCCAACTAAACGACACCGTGGTGCGGATAGCGCACAAGTACTACTTGAAAAGCTCGAGAATGAGCGAGAAGTAGAGTTTGGCAAACTAGATATTGAATGGTTAGAAAGGCTAAATGCGCTACTTGGGTTATTAAAAGAGAGTGTATTTACGGTTGGCTTATTACTGCTGAGTGCCGTTGTGCTAATTATTGGTAATACGATTCGCTTGTCTATTATGGATAAAAAGGAAGAAATTCAAGTATTGAAGTTAGTCGGTGCGACAAACACTTTTATCCACACTCCGTTTTTGTGGACCGGAATTTGGTATGGCATTGTAGGTGGACTAGTCGCATTTATTTGTGTCACGTTGATGCTTTGGTGGCTTGAGTCAGCCGTCTCTTTGGTTGTAGGTGTGTATCAAAGTAGTTTTGTACTCGAGGGGCTTAACCTATCTGAACTGATGTTTTTACTATTTCTTGCTATTTTACTCGGGTTTATTGGGTCTTATTTATCAGTACGAAAATACATTCGTGAAATTGAACCTGAAAAAGTCTAAAAAAGCCAAATCAATTATCTTTAGCGGGCCTTTTGATTATCTGGGTCCGCCTTCCATTCATCTCACATTAAAACCAAAAATATTATCATATAAAAATCAATGGTTTATTTATTCTTTATATCAGGATAATAAAAAGCTTGATTTTTGGTCGTAAAAAGTAGTAGATTGCAGTTAGCACTCTAAGGGTTAGAGTGCTAAAATTAACTAAAGATTTATCACTGAGGTGAAAAATGAGTAAAGACATATATGCAATGGCATTAACAGCTGGACAACAAAGCGCGAGCATTGAAGGATATTTGCAAGCTGTTAGTACGATCCCAATGCTAGACGCTGAAAAAGAGCACAAGCTTGCGACGCGCCTTCATGAAAATGGCGATCTTGATGCTGCTAAACAGCTCATTATGTCTCACCTTAGGTTTGTTGCGCATATTGCGAAGAGCTACTCAGGCTATGGCCTTCCGCAAGCTGACTTAATCCAGGAAGGTAATATTGGTCTAATGAAAGCGGTTAAACGCTTTAACCCTACAGTGGGCGTGCGACTAGTATCTTTTGCAGTACATTGGATCAAAGCTGAAATTCATGAATATGTATTGAAAAACTGGCGCATCGTAAAAGTTGCAACTACTAAAGCGCAACGAAAGCTATTCTTTAACCTGCGCAAAAATAAAAAACGTTTGGGTTGGTTTAACCAAGAAGAAGTGAGTACTGTGGCAACTGAGCTAGGTGTTAGCGAAAAAGAAGTACGTGAAATGGAGTCACGCATGAGCGGCCAAGATATGGGCTTTGACTTAGGTGCTGACGAAGAAGATAACAACACCAGTACTAGCTTTTCACCTGTTCAATATTTAACGGACTCAAATAGCGATATAGCCGAAGTTATTGAAGAAGAGCAGTGGCAAGAACAATCTCAAAACCGTTTACTGGCAGCAATGAAGACGTTAGATGAACGCTCTCAAGATATTGTCGCTGCGAGATGGTTAGCTGAAGATAAGGCAACATTACAAGATTTAGCTGATAAATATAGCGTTTCTGCTGAACGTGTGCGCCAGCTAGAAAAATCAGCGATGAAAAAGTTACAAGCTGCAATGAGCTAAGTCGTAATACAAAAGATTCAATAAATACCGCTCCTCTATGGGGCGGTATTTTTTTGTGTCATAAAAAATTGAGCTTACAAGTGTACGCTTATTTGATTATAATGCATTGATCATGAAATAGGAGCTCTAAGTTTGTTAGCTTTATTGCGCATTGTGGCAATGGCCATATTTATTATCTTTAGTTGTGTTTTTGGGTTATTGCTATGTATTGTAAGGCCCTTTCATCGAAATAACGTACATATTATCGCATCATGGTTTGGCTCAATGGCCAAAGTTATCGGTGTTGAACTGGTGATAGAGAAGGCGCCTGAAGTAAATGATATTGGGCCCGCTTTGTACGTTGCAAATCACCAGAATAACTACGACTTATTTACTCTTCCTGCGGTAGTGCCCCAAAATACCGTGAGTATGGGGAAAAAAAGCCTAAAGTGGATCCCGTTCTTTGGCCAACTTTACTGGTTGTCGGGTAATATTCTGATCGATAGAGCAAACCGTTCAAAAGCGGTGGGTACACTTGATAAAGCAGTCCAAAAAATTAAACAAAAAGGCCTGTCTTTGTGGATGTTCCCCGAAGGCACTCGCAGTTATGGTCGCGGCTTATTACCATTTAAAACGGGGGCTTTTCATGCTGCGAAGAGTGCGCAAGTTCCGATTGTTCCTGTGTGTATGAGTTCTACACAGGATAAAATTAAACTGAATCGTTGGGACAATGGTAAAGTTTATATTTCTATGTTGGTACCCGTTAAGCTATCAGAGGAATGTTCAGTAAGAGAGCACGCTAACAACATTCATGCTAAAATGGCCGACAAAATCGCACAATTAGATAAAGGTGAGTAAAGCTGATGGAAAATTGGCAAGAGATCAGTGAAGACATTGTAGAGTCGTTATTAGAAGATGGCTCTAATCCTGAAAAGCTATACGAGGTCGAACATCATTTTGTATGTGAAAACTTTGATAAACTAGAAGAAGCTGCGCTGGCTGCGTTTAAGCTTGGTTATGATGTTGAAGAACCTGCGGAGCTAGAATTGGAAGATGGTGGCAAGATCTGGGGCTTTGATATAGTAGTTGAAGCTGAACTAAATGCTGAAGTCATTATGGAAGATGTAACGAAACTCGTGGCTGTTGCAACACAAACTGGCGTTGAATACGACGGTTGGGGCACATACTTCCAAGATTAATCCCGACGCATTTTTTCAATGCGGCAGAAAGAAATGGACTTCTCTCTCATTATTTCTAATCCTTTATTCTTGTATTTTGAACATGTAGTAGACAATTTAGTCGTAACTATGCATATTATTGCGGTTTGAGTAAAAAAGCTTCTCTTAGGAACTATGCACGCGACAATCCCTATAAATGAACTTGTACCAGGTATGTTTGTGGACAGCGTCCATAAACTGAAGTCTGATGCTGATGTAAAGCTAAAGTCACGAGGGATGGTGCGTAATTCAGCAATAATTGCCAAACTGGAAGCTGATGGTGTACTTGAGTTAAATATTGATATCAAGCAAAGCCAAGTACCTGTACCAGCAAGTTACCTGCCAGAAACTCCATTACCGACAGTGCAAAGCAAAGGCGGTACTGAGCAGAATAAAGAGGATAAAAGTGGTGCGCAGTTATCACCTGTTCATATCGGTATACCCACTGCAGAATCTTTTGCTGCGGCCTTAAATCAATTTGAAGTACAAAATAAAAAGCTACAGATTTTGTATGGCAATATTCTTGGTGGAGAAGCACTTCAATTACATCTAATTAATGACATAAGCCAAGAGATTGTTGATTCTGTTACTCAGAATAGTAATGTGATGGCAATTTTAACTCGGTTAAAAGATAAACGTGGTTTTAACTGGCGTCATATGATTAATTGCACAATCATGATGACTATTTTTACCAAATATTTGGGCGTAAAGCCCCACGTTGTTAAGCAAATGGCCATGGCGGCTATGTTACATGACATTGGTAAAAGCAAAGTGCCACAAAGTATCTTAGAGAAGGCAACGCCACTTACCGAGAATGAAAGGCGCCACTGGCAGAAACACGTAGCACACTCGGTAGCCATGGTTAAAGAAGAGAAAGGCATAACCCCTTTAATTATCGACATGATAGTTAATCACCATGAGAGATTGGATGGTAGTGGGTTTCCTAGAAGACTGAAAGCAGAAAAGCTGAGTAAGGCTGCTCGGGTGATGGCAATTGTGGATGAATACACCACTTTAACGACAGCTCACGGCACTGAGGAGCCTGTTGAACCAGTTCATGCGCTACGCATTTTGTTATCTAACAAAGATAAATTTGACGAAGTGCTTGTTCATAAGTTTATTCGGTGTATTGGTATTCACCCTATAGGTACTATTGTAAAGCTCACTAATGATCGCTTAGGTTTAGTGATGACTGGAAACAAGGACAATCCCAAAGCACCGATTGTGAGAGTGTTCTACAATGCAAAGCACATGCACCATGTAACCATGAAAGATGTGGATCTAAATGACAGCGATGATATTAAAATCATTGCTAATGTTAAGCCCCTTGATTATCAAATTAATTTATCCCGTTTGCTGCAAGAGAATCTGCTTGTTTAGCTCGTTTGCACCTTTTTAAGCGCTGTACTTTTGCTGAAAGTAAAGCGCCCGCAAGGCAGCTGGACATTAAAACTATCCACATTAAAGTGCCTTTTTCGCTGTGTAGTGCAACACAACAACATACCAGCGCCGCCAGCGCAGCCATGATAGCACCAAGCCAATAATGATTAACTGGATTGTCGCACTGCCCAGCGCGTTGGCAAGCGCAATAATTTGCTTTACACAGACAGTAAACACTGACCCCAGAAAATAGCAGCGCTGCCAATATTAACAACACTATCATAATCATCTCCCTCCAAGTAATGGCGAACAGTATAAGCGAAACTTTGAAACGGTTCAATGATATTGAGAATCAGTCTCATTTATAGTGTTGGTGATGGTTGGTTGAAAGCTGGTCTGCTTTGTTATTAAAAGTAACTAAATGGTTTTATTTTACGCAAATGCGCTGTTAAAAGTATTAAATTTGGAGATTTTTAACTTTCAATTCTGTACTGTGTCACCAACAAATTTTCAGTTTTTATGATTTAAGGGTTATTAATGAACAAGGTTATGGTCGCGTTATTTGGCGCGGGCGTATTTGTGACTTCATCACAAAGCTTGGCCGCTGCATTTCAATTGGCGGAACAAAATGTATCTGGTTTAGGTCGTGCATATGCAGGCGAGGCAAGTGTTGCAGATGACGCGTCGGTGGTTTCTAGAAACCCAGCGTTAATGAATAAGCTTGAAGGCACGCAACTGAGTGTTGCAGCCATGTATGTAAAGCCAGATGTGAGTTTGCAAGGTACAAGCACCAATAATGGTGTACCGGCATCAGCGCTAGACAACAGCAGTATTGCGCCGAGTGCTGTTGTGCCTAGTGCTTTTATAACAACATCTATCAATGACAAATGGTCAGTTGGTGGAGGTATGTACTCGCAGTTTGGTCTTGCCACAGAGTTTGATACGGACTATGTAGCGGGTCAAATTGCAGGTGAAACTGAAATAGTAACCATCAATACTGGTCTGGCGGCATCATACCAAGTAGATGAGCAGTGGAGTGTGGCATTTGGTTTAAACCATGTTTACGCGGATGCCAAAATTATCAGAAATCTGGGGGCCAATAACCTACAGGTTCCAAGTGAAACGGAGGTCGTGAATCTAGAAGGTGATGATTCGGGCTTTGGTTGGAATGTTGGAGTGGTTTTCAACATTGACGAAGACAACCGCTTCGGTTTTCACTATCGCAGTGAAACGGACATTACCTTTGAGGGAACGTTTAGTAATCAGTTGCCTGCGATAGCGCCTTTCAACGGTACTGCTGGCAAGAAGTTACCAGGCGGTGTTGCCATTACGTTACCAGCGATTGCCGAAGTTTCAGGCTCACACAAGCTGACTACCGAGTCGACAGTACATTACAGCATCTTATGGACTGGCTGGAACAGTTTTCAGACGCTTTCAGCCCAAGTCGACAATGTAGGCACAGTATTTAGTAAAGATGAAAGCTTTAGCAACTCACTACGTTATTCAATTGGTACAGATTATCAATGGAGCGAAGCTTTAAAGCTACGTGCTGGCTTTGCCTATGATGAGTCGCCTGCTGACGAAAACCACATGTCAATCTCTATCCCTGATACAGACCGTGTTTGGTATGCATTTGGTGCAGAGTACCAGATCAGTAAAGTTGCCAGCATTGATTTAGGTGTGAGTATTATCCGTGGTAAAACACAGCGTTTTATCGAAAAAGATAACGCAGGCAGCGAATGGGGCTTTAAGTCTAAAGGTCACGCTTCTGTATTTGGTTTACAGTACAACCACACGCTATAAAAAGAGAAAAGCAGACTCGATTGAGTAAAAAGGCTGCACGATTGCAGCCTTTTTGTTTTATTAGAGCTTATCTTTTAATTGATAAAGTAGCGCATGAGCTTGTTTTGGTGTTAGGTCATCAGGGTCAATTGTTTCTAGCAATTGTTCTACTTCTGAAGGTTCACTGGCCAAAAGCAAAGTTTGCTGTTGAGGTGAATTGGATGATGTATTTTCAACTACACTTTGATGCTGCTCTAAAAGAGTGAGCTTTTGTTTAGCAAGTTTAATGACAGCTTTTGGCACACCTGCTAACCCTGCGACTTGCAAACCGAAACTCTTACTTGCCGCACCATCAAGTACAGTATGTTTAAAAGCAATGGTATCGTTGTGTTCAACGGCGTCTAAGTGCACATTGACAAGTCCAGACTGTTGCTCTGCGAGCTCTGTTAATTCAAAGTAGTGCGTCGCAAATAACGTTTTGGCGGATATTTTATTAGCTAAGTAATCTGCAGTTGCATAGGCTAGAGACAAACCGTCATAAGTGCTTGTACCGCGTCCAATTTCATCCATAAGTACCAGAGATTGTGCCGTAGCATTATTCAGAATTGTGGCGGTTTCAGTCATTTCTACCATAAAGGTTGAACGCCCTGAAGCCAAGTCATCACTAGCACCGATACGGGTAAATATTCTATCAATTTGGCCAATTTGAGCACTGCTTGCAGGTACAAAGCTTCCAATATGTGCCATTAACACGATAAGCGCGGTTTGGCGCATATAAGTTGATTTACCCCCCATATTTGGACCTGTAATAAGCAACATTTTTCGGTCACTATTAAGGTGAACGGGGTTGGCAATAAATGGTTCGCTACTGACGTGCTCAACAACTGGGTGTCGGCCAGCTTCAATCTGGATCTCATCTCCGGCCGTGAGTTCCGGCTTACAGTAGTCCAATGTCTGAGCGCGTTCTGCTAAAGTATTGAGTACGTCTAGGTCGGCTAACGCAGCGGCCATTATTTGCAATTGCTCAATATACGGCGCAATTAGTTCAAATAATTGCTCATAAAGCTGCTTTTCAAGTGCCAATGCTTTTGACTGACTACCCAGTACTTTGTCTTCGTGCTCTTTCAGCTCAGGAATAATATAACGTTCATTATTTTTGAGTGTTTGGCGACGAATGTATTCAGGGGGCGCCAAATGGGAATTTGCTTTACTGATCTCAATATAGAAACCATGTACTTTATTGTAGCCAATCTTTAATGTGCTGATCCCAGTTCTTTCTCGTTCACGTTCTTCTAGTTGCTCTAGTACGTCGGTTGCGCCTTCGCTCAGCGCGCGCCATTCGTCAAGTTCACTGGAATAGCCCTTTGCAATCACGCCGCCGTCTCTGATCAGCACTGGTGGGTTATCAATAATTGCGCGTTCTAGTAACTCTTGAAGGTGCGGTAATTGAGGTGATTGCGCTTTAATTTGCTGTATGCGTGCATCATCACTTTCATTAAGTAAATGATGAAGAGGTGGTAAAGCTTGTAATGCGCTGCGTAATCGTGTTAGGTCACGAGGCCTCGCATTACATAGAGCCAACCTTGCAACAACACGTTCGATATCACCAATTTGACGCAGGCCATCATAAACATCCATACCGAGTTGAAGGTCCAGGATGCTTGATATTGCATTTAGACGGGCATTGAGTTCATGTCTATCTCTGACTGGTGTATGGATACGGCGTTTCAGCAGGCGCGACCCCATTGGCGTTGCGGTCTTATCCAGCACTTGAGCAAGGGTATTGTCGATCGACCCCGACAGATTCATAGTTAATTCAAGGTTTTTACGTGTAGCGGCATCAAGGATAACTGCGTGTTCATTTTTTTCTAATGTGATCGCTCTGATATGCGGTAAAGCGGTGCGTTGGGTATCTTTGACATATTGCATGACACAGCCAGCGGCAATCAAACCTGCTGTGGCATTTTCAACCCCAAATCCGATTAGGTCTTTTGTTTCAAACTGTTGGCAAAGTAAATGTTTGGCAGTATCTAGATCGAACTCCCAATCTGGGCGTCTGCGGCTGCCTTTGATTTGCTCTAACACGATTAGATTTTGAAAAGACTCTGGGTAAAGTAACTCAGCCGGCTGTAGCCTCTGTAACGTCGATGTAAGCGCCTCATCTGTGGCGAGTTCAACAAGATTAAATCGACCCGAATTTATATCAAGATATGCAACTCCGTATTTGGATTTATCTTGCCATACGGCAGCCAATAAATTGTCTTGGCGCTCGTGTAATAAGGCTTCATCGGTTACTGTACCTGGCGTGACGATTCGAACAACCTTACGCTCAACTGGGCCTTTACTCGTTGCAGGGTCGCCAACTTGTTCACAAATAGCAACGGACTCACCCATTTGTACCAAGCGCGCAAGATAGTTTTCTACCGCGTGATAAGGTACACCCGCCATTGGGATTGGATTACCACCAGCCTTGCCTCGGTGAGTTTGTGAGATGTCCAGCAACTGAGCGGCACGAATGGCATCGTCAAAAAATAACTCATAGAAATCACCCATACGGTAGAATAGTAGGATCTCCTGATGTTGGACTTTGATCCTAAGATACTGCTGCATCATAGGTGTTTGTTGCTTTATAGTATGTTCAGAATAAAGATCTAATGACATGCTTCTACCTAAGGTTTTTTGTATGGAAATACACACTAAGATCGCCGCACTGGCGGCACAATTGGGCGCTATTCTAACGAATAAAAGCTTCACGATCACTACTGCTGAGTCGTGTACTGGGGGAGGAATTAGCTATGCACTCACAGATACCCCCGGTAGCTCAGCGTATATTGACCGATGTTTCGTCACTTATAGCAATGAGTCCAAACAAGCGCTGTTAAATGTGCGCGAGCATACACTCATTGAGTTTGGAGCGGTAAGTGAGCAGACTGTCATCGAAATGGCCAATGGTGCGCGTGCACAGGCGCAAGCTGATATAGCGGTATCAGTGTCAGGCATTGCCGGGCCTTCTGGTGGTACCGAATTAAAGCCCGTTGGTACTGTATGGTTTGCCGTAGATATACAGCAACAAACCTACACGTTTATGCAGGTGTTCTCGGGAGAACGTGCGGAAGTAAGATTGCAAGCTATTGAATTTATATTAGAAAAAATAATTTCTTTAATAAATCAGTAAAAGGCTCTTGATACTGTAATTCTATACAGTATACTTGTCCGCATCACGCTAGATTGGAGAAACAGATGAACGATAACAAACAAAAAGCATTAGATGCTGCATTGTCGCAAATTGAGCGTCAATTCGGTAAAGGATCAATCATGAAGCTAGGCGATAGCCAAGCTCTAGACATAGAGTCAGTATCTACAGGTTCTCTAGGATTAGATATTGCTTTAGGTATCGGTGGTCTGCCAACTGGTCGTATTGTAGAAATTTATGGTCCTGAGTCTTCAGGTAAAACAACCTTAACGTTACAAACAATTGCTCAAGCACAAAAGATGGGTAAAACTTGTGCCTTCGTTGACGCTGAGCATGCACTTGACCCAGTATATGCAGAGAAACTCGGTGTAAACGTTGACGATTTACTTGTGTCGCAGCCAGATACAGGTGAGCAAGCGCTGGAGATTTGTGACATGTTAGTACGTTCTGGTGCGGTCGATGTGGTTGTTGTTGACTCGGTAGCTGCGCTTACTCCAAAAGCAGAAATCGAAGGCGACATGGGTGACTCTCACGTTGGTCTTCAGGCGCGTTTAATGTCGCAAGCGTTGCGTAAGTTGACGGGTAACATCAAACGTTCTAATACGTTATGTATCTTCATCAACCAAATTCGTATGAAGATTGGTGTGATGTTTGGTAACCCAGAAACAACAACGGGTGGTAATGCTCTTAAGTTCTATTCATCGGTGCGTTTAGACATTCGTCGTATTGGCTCAGTAAAAGAAGGCGATGAGGTTGTCGGTAATGAAACCCGAGTGAAAGTTGTTAAAAACAAAGTAGCACCGCCATTTAAGCAAGCCGAATTTATCATTATGTACGGTGAAGGCTCTTCTAAGCAGGGTGAACTTATCGACCTTGGTGTGAAGCACAAGCTAGTTGATAAAGCTGGCGCTTGGTTTAGCTACAATGGTAATAAGATTGGCCAAGGTAAAGCTAACTCAATTAAGTTCTTGAAAGAAAATGTGGCAATTGCTAACGAGATTGAAGGCAAGCTACGTGAAATGTTACTTCTTCAGGCGACAATCAAAGATGAAGAAGGTGAAGACAAAGGTCTTGCAGACTTAGAAGATCAGCTATAAATCTCCGACACTAGCGCATCTTCAATGAAAAAAGCCACTTATTATATAAGTGGCTTTTCTAGTTTATACCATGTGATGAGCTCATAGACTGAATAAATAACAGGCTATTTTGTTACGTATTAAACAGCACCATCAAAGTCGAATTGACGCCATGATTCATATACAAACACAGAGACAGCATTAGATAAATTCATGCTGCGGCTATCTGGTTTCATTGGAATACGAAGACGTTGCTCCTCGGGCAAAGAGAAAATAATGTCCTCTGGTAAGCCACGTGTTTCAGGACCAAATAGTAAACAGTCACCAGCTTGATACTGTGGCGCATGGTGGTATGCCTTGCCCTTTGTAGTACATGCAAAAACACGCTTTGGTTGGCGTTGTTCCAAATATGCTTCATAAGAAGGGTAGCGCTTAACTTCACTAAATTCGTGATAATCAAGTCCTGCACGCCTTACGCGTTTATCATCCCAATCAAAACCGAGTGGCTCAATTAAATGCAAAGAATAGCCAGTGTTTGCACATAGGCGAATGATATTCCCAGTATTCGGTGGGATCTCAGGTTGATATAAAACGATGTCTAACATGGTTAACCTCTAATTCAATTTGAGCGCAGTATAGCTCATCCATACTTTAACAACTAGAGTATTGAGGAAGGTGCCAAAAGACTGTAGTTCTACGTCAAATTGGTTAAATAGAATTTGGGTTGAGTCAAAATTTACAACTATGTTTTATAAGTGATGATTTTTGATATTTTACTTCTAATCAAAGCTACTAAAAACAAGCTTTTATAATCTAATATTTCTGTTTTATTGTGGTTCTAGAGTATGATGCATATGGTTGGGCGCGTAACATAAGGGGGAGTATCTGTGGCGCGTAGTTATGATTCTTTAGTACGTTTTTCAAGTATCTTTACCATCGTAATGGCGGGACTAATGATAGTTGCGAAAGCTTCTGCTTGGCTGTCATCTGGTAGTGCTGCGATGTTAGGGTCTCTTACGGATTCCATGTTGGACGTAACAGCATCTCTAATGAGCTTTTTTGTTCTCAGTTATGCACTGCGCCCTGCTGATGATGATCATCGCTTTGGCCATGGTAAAGCCGAAGCGTTGGCTGGCCTTGGTCAAGCTGCCTTTATTTCAGGGTCCGCTTGTTTCCTAGCCTTTCATGGTGTTGAGCGTCTGTTTAATCCTGTGGTAATTAACCATAGCATGATGGGGGTATGGGTAAGTGTATTCGCTATTTTTTGTACTTTGTTAGTGGTCTTGGTACAGCATCAAGTTGTTAAACGAACACAGTCTATTGCCATAAAAGCGGATTCGATGCATTACAAGGGTGACATTTTACTCAATATCGCGGTATTGGTTGCATTATTGCTGAGCCATTACGGCATTATGTGGGCTGATTCTGTGTTTGCTATCGGGGTTGCTGGCTATTTGCTATATAACTGCTGGGATATAGCCCGAGAAAGCGCAGATCACCTAATGGACAAAGAGTTACCTGAAGAAGAAAAGGCACATATCATTAGTATTGCAACTTCTCATGAGGCTGTTTATGGTGTTCATAATTTAAGGACACGCCAAAGTGGCAAGATTAAATTTGTTCAATTGCACTTGGAGCTTGATGACGACATGCCTTTGATGCGAGCTCATCAAGTTGCCGATGAAGTGGTCGCGCAAATTCAAGTTCAGAGCGAGGGGGAAATTGATGTATTGGTGCATCAAGATCCAGTTTCATTGAGTGTAACGGAGTCGGCAAATTCATAGAATTGAGTTAATACTGCGCGGCGTATTGGGTCAACTTCACATAATAATTCATGCTTTCCAGCATATGACCTTATCGCGCATTGAGCATTTCTATTGGCAAACTGTGCGTGAGCATCAGGTTTAACAATTGTATCTTGCTTTGCACTTGCAATACTAATTGGGAAATTGAACGATGCATTATTCAATTTATTGGTTAATGAAAATGCCGCGTTTAGCCAGCCAAAGCTCACCCCGCCAAGCTGTAACTTAGTTTGTTGTTGATATAGCTCTTGAAATAATTGATAACGCTTTTCGCAGTGGGTGAGCTCGTTATCAAAAAATAATTTTTCACGATAGTCTTGTTGACCGATAGCATAGCGTTTGTCAAAGCCAAGTTGGCAAGCCAGTTTGGCGATGCGACTAGCCAGCCAAGTCGGGTAGGGAGCTGTGTTTATTTGTAACATAGGTGCACATAAAAAGGCCCCTTTTGCGGACGAATTTGGATTATTTTGAAGGTAGTCACACACAATAGCGCCGCCCATGGAGTGCGCCATAAACAGCCAATTGTCAGTTGCAGGGAGCACTAAAGTATCAATAATGTGCTGTAATGCATCTCTAAATTGCTTGAAGTTATTCACATGCCCTATCTGCGGGTTGTCTAATAGGCGAGAAGACATCCCTTGACCTGGGTGGTCAAAAGTAACGACTGCGATATCATTGAGCGCTAACTCCCATAAAAGCTCTCGATATTTTATTGCAGATTCAATGCGGCCATTTACGATCACTACGGTAAACCTAGGGTTGATAGGTGCGTAATGAACGTAAAAAATATCTCCATATGCAGAGCTAAGTTGCCCTTTATTGCAATATTGCCAGTGCTGTTCAATGGCCGCTAAATTATGAGAAAGTTCGTTGCTATTGCTGTAAAACATGCGGCTGTTGTAAAGGGATGCGCACTGTCACATCCAGTCCTTGGTTATTCTGAAAGAGAATGTGGCCATGATGCACTTTTATCGCATGCTGCGCAATTGCTAATCCTAGGCCGAAACCGCCTTTTTGATTGTTAATAGGCGTTCTAGACTGCGAGGCTCGGTAAAATGGAATACACAGTTTATCGAGCATATCCTCGTTAACACCTGGGCCATCGTCGGATACCTGTAAAACAAACTGTTCACCGGCTATTTTACACTGTATAGCTACAGTTTTTTTAGCGTACTTAAGTGCATTGCGAACGATGTTCTCAATGGCTCTGTTGAGTAAGATTGTGTCGCCTACAAGCAACTTTTCAGGCAGCTCACTCGTAATCACCTGCTTATTGAGTTGCTGGCTTTCAAACTGTGCATCACTGAAGATAGGCTCTAGTAGCTCTGCAATGCACAAAGGTTGCATCTCAACACAGCTGGTGCCTGACTCTAGCCTTGATAGCTGCAAAATATCGCTCAACATATGATCAAGCAAGTGAGACTCTTTTTCGATGCGTTGTAAATAGTTGTCTAATTCACCAGTGGCTTTTCCAGATGCAATTCCAGTGGCCATTTGCAGCCTAGTTAACGGTGAGCGTAGCTCATGCGAAATATCAGCAAGCAAACGTTTTTGACTTAAAACCTGAGTCTCTAACTGCGAGGCCATAATGTCAAAGTCTTTACCCAGCTGGCCAAGTTCATCTTGGCGTGTTTTGTCCACTTCCGCCCTTGCGCTTAATTTACCTTGGGCCAATTGTGATGCTGCTTTTTGGAGTTGTTTAATGGGCTTCAATAAACCCATAGCAAACCAATAGCTGAGTACTAAACTTGCCAGCAACAAGATGCTGAGCTTCATCCATCTGGGCATCAGCCTCACTTTCAGAAATAAATCACCTTCGCGATTATCTAAAATCATAAATAGTTGATAGTCATTTTGCTGGATGTGAACACTCAAAGGTCCATAGGCTCGATACCTGTCTGTATTGATGACCTTGGGCTCCCCACCAACCGAAAAATTTAATAATGCCAGATCAAATTGATTGAGATCGGGGTTACTAATTAGGCTCTTTTCTGGGTCATCATGTTTCAGATAAATTTTTGAGCGCTTTCCATGGCGCCTGTGAGAGAGTATTTCTTCCAATGATTTATCGGGGTTTCGCTGAATATGTTTATCTAAGGATTTTTTTACATGAAATAAGTTCTTTAACATCGGGGGGGAAATATCTTTGGATGCAAGCACGTCAGGTTGTAAAAAGCTGACACTCACTAAAATTGCAAGGGTACTGATCACGGTTAGCCAAAACCAAAGAAATACCTTAATAGCTAAAAATCTTTTCATATTATGCCGCTAAAAATATATACCCTGAACCGCGCAGGGTTTTGATAAATGTATGATCGCTATACTGCGCAAGTTTTTTTCTCACGTTGCTTACATGCATATCCACAGAGCGATCATAGGGGACCAATGGGCGACCCAATACACTTTGGCAAAGTGCTTGCTTACTCACGACTTCGCCAGCCGATTTCATTAACTGGTAAAGTACCTCATACTCAGTCCCAGTAAGCGAGATAGATACGTCTTTAAAAGAGACGCTTCGAGCTGCCATATCAAGTACAAGGCCGTGAAATTCCATTTTTTGTTCTTTGGTGGTTTGAGTAAGGTGCGCTATTCGGCGTGTAATCGCCTTAATCCTGGCTAACAACTCTCGGTGGTTAAAGGGTTTTGGAATGTAATCATCTGCGCCAAGCTCCAGTCCAAAAATGCGGTCGAAGTCATCCCCTTTAGCCGTAAGCATGATAACTGGCGTCATTTTTTCGATTCTGAGTGCTTTTAATACTTCAAATCCATCTTTTTTAGGCAGCATTACATCTAATAGGATCACGGCAAAGTCTTCTTCAAGCGCTGTCGCTAAGCCAGCCTCACCGTCATGTCTACTTAGGACCGAGAATTGCTCACTTTCTAAATACTCACTTAACAGTTCGCATAGAGATTGGTCATCGTCAATGATTAAAACTGAATTACTCATAAGGCCATGTCTTTGGGATTGATGATTACTATTTTACCTAACTATAGGGGGCAAGGGGTGTAATTTACACTTCTTTACGCGCTTTAAAGCGTTGAATGGGCTTTTCAAAAAAGCTAGCTAAGCGTTTATTTCACTTTAATTATTTTTGCACATTTCTGATAAACACTATGTTCCAAGATGTTTTGTAATCACTATTGACAAAACTTTACTCAGACTTGACGTTGCTTTGCTTTGAGCTTGCTAAATTGAATCATGTCATGAGTACAGGTGTGAAGGAGCATGCAGTCCTAAGCACGACTGTTGAACGTAAATATAATCAACCGGAGATCTTACTATGAAAAAATTAGCCAGCGTTTTACTAGCAAGTTGTATTAGCGTGGGTTTGATCCCTGCAACTTCTTTTGCGGGTGAAGGAGAAAACAAAGTACACAAAGCTAAGCGCCATCATATGAAGCCCCTTGCACACATTGAAAAACGCTTATTGTCTGCAAAAGCTGTTAAACATCTTGCTTTGACCGATACACAGCAAACTGAGTTAAAGGCCGTTTTTGAAACTTACAAATCTCGTTTAGCGGCGCTGAAAGAAACACAACCGCAGGCCAAGCCGCATAAAGCATTTAAAGAAATTATTGAAGCTGAAACCTTCGACAAAGCGCAAGCACAAATTTTACTAGAAGAGCATGCACCTAAAAAACAAGCTTTTATACTTACTATGCTGGAAGCAAGGCATGCTATCCACCATATTTTGACTGCGGAGCAAAGAGAGAAAATAGCGCAAAGAAAAGGCAAGTTTTTAGCCAAGATGCGTCATAAAGACTAATCAACTCGAAAACAAATGGGACATAGAGTTTAGTGTCGCTCAGGTAACAGTTTATTCGCCTGTACTGAGCGACACCGAAGCGCTACCTGAGAAATAAAAGCAGCTGGTTCCCCGCTGCAATCGTGTTGTTTTCTCCTTCAAAAATATTGTCGGTAGTTTTACTGATCACCGCCCCATCTAGCCATTCATACACTTCTTTGTTGAATGTCAGCAGTGTATCAACGGGGAACTTGTGCCCGTCCTCTAATGTCATCAGTATATTGGCAACTTCATCAATGATAAGTGCGCCGTCGTTAAACTCGACACAAAAATAAAGATTGTTGGCAACTTCCTTAAAACCATTGGCAATGTTTTCTAAGCGCTCTTTACTTTGGCCCTGCGATTGCAAAAGCCCAAGTTCAACATCTACTTCTTGAATTGACTCTACAAGTGCAGATATATCTTCTTCATCAATTGGATTCTCTACCCAAAAGTCATTGGCACTCAACGTGCCTTTGTCAATCTTATTGCCTAGAGCACCTAGCTCATCGGGTGAAAAATCAAAAAACGCATCTTCAAATAAGTCGGCATTCTGGTCATTTCTCAATCCGCCAGCGTAGATCTTTTCATTGCTTTTTAACGACTCGACAACATCGTTGTTTTCGGCATTTTTATCTTTTTTGGTGGTAGATAAATAGAAGTTTTTAAAGTTCTCATTAGACTTTTTAACTTGCTCGGCCAAGCGCTTAAAATTACTTAAATCTTTTTGCATCGATATATAATGAGTGACTTGGCCTTGCTCATTTTTAATTTCAGAAATATTCCACTCCACAGGGTACATACTGCCATCTTTTCTGTAATTAATTGAGGCGCCGTAAAAAAAACCTCGCTCTTTCAAAGAGGGTGTGAGCTTTTCAATAACCCGCTTGTTACTTTTTGGACCTTGGAGAATCTTGGGTGACATGCCCACCAGCTCGGCAAGCTCATAGCCGGTGTGGCGACAAAACACAGGGTTAGCATACACAATGCGATAACCTGCTTTGTCATCGGCATCAGTAATTACAATGGCATGGTGGGAGTGAATTAAAATTTGCTGCAACAATGTCAATGGTGAGCATTCATTGAGCATCTGGCTAAAGAACAGCATTTCTTCCATGTCTTTTGCTTGATTTGGCATAAACAGAACCCTAGTTGGCTGCTGGCTATAAAGTTTTAAGTATTGCCTTATTTAAATAAATTGCCAGAAAAGTAATCAAGTTATGAGAGAACGGATACGCCCGCCCGAATACTCGGGGGGCTTATCAATTAACAGTAAGTAAGTTTTGAAAGGGTGCCACAAAACTCGGGCGCAGAGAGGCATGGACCATAAAGCACAGATATTGCACCGCCTTGTACATTGGGTGTTAGTTTGTGTTCTAGTTGTTTCTTGGTACTTAAGTTTTTTAGTTTGGTTTTATTAATTTTCATGGTTTTCTCCTATTTTGGATTGTAATTGTATTGGTTCAAAACTTGCCAAAGTACTGACGTAGTCGGCGCGAGTGCTGTTACCCTTAATATATAAATCGATGAACTCGAGGCTAGCAGTGTTAACAATCTCAGTGACTAAATAAGGGTCAATGGTGCCCAGGAGGCCTTGACCCCTATCATTTGGTAAAATATAGGGGAGATCCGAAAAGTCCCAATGTAATGCGCCATCAATGGACATCATGTATGTATCTGCTTTTTGTTGATTAAATACAATCGGAAAATCTGCACTCAATGGAGTGTCAGAGTGCATCATCAAATAAGGTTTGGATTGGGGAACAGTCGGCGCTAAATTGTAATGTATACCGTCTAAATTCACAGCCGCTTTGCATTGATATACTTGTTCACAAAAGGCTGCAACCGTAGGTCCGCCAAAAGAAAGTCCCACAGCAGCTAGTTTAGTTAAATCAAATTGCCCTTTAAATGAGCTAAGGTGGTCGCCAAGGTAGTTGATACCCCAATAGTGACCATATTGAAGGCGAGTTAATTGATCTAGTGCGAAGTGCATGTCTTGGACCCAAAGTTTTAAAGCTAGACGATCGCCTTCGGTCCACTTCATCAATTGATATACCCTTGCAATTTCAGAGTCATTTAATGGACGACCGGCAAGCTGAAGTAGTTCGGCAACAAGTTCATCAAAGTTCACATCAGCTTGATCACTGATATAGAAGTCATTGGCTCGTGCATCGCTATCGTATGTTGCACTCTTTCCTAAGCTTTGAGTAACAAAACCTGCATGGTGTGGGTGTCCAACGCTTGCAACAATATAGCCTCGCTTAGCCAGCTCAATCATCAATATCTCTTTGTCTTCAATGGTTGATTGATAACCATGAGAATACAAAACGACTGGGAAAGGGGTATCGGTCTGCGCCATTGGTACATTTTTGAATGTTTTAAATGGGAGTGTTTTTAAATAAGCGTGAAACTGAAGATCCTCTGAAGAAGGCGTGGTTGTGGAGTAAGGAAATTCTTCGGTATGGAAATGTAAGTAACTGGTGCTTTGATCGCTCTCGATGGCTGCGGGATACCAAATTTTAATCAAAATATCTCGGTAGTCATCGTACTGAGGGGTTAACTTTTCAGTGCGGCTATAATCCGTCGCCGCAATATAAGTGACACCTACGGGATATTCTTGTGATTGAGCGTAGCCGCTGTGTACAAAAAATAAGAGCGCAAGAAAGCAGCCCACTAACGGATAGTGTTTCATGTCAGTTTCCTTTGTTGTTGTATCCGCTTTTATCTTTGTAAAATTTAAAAATTAATTGCAAGCTTGTTTATTGGGTGAAATTTAATCTATTAGTAAGGTACTGTTTTAAGTATGTTTATTGAACATGAAAGTTTATCAATATGGGAACGTCGGAAGTTAAATCGTCACTTTTTCCGAACGCATTGCAACATAATCAATGCGTACAAAGTGATACGCGCCTATGGGTGATGCTGAGGAGCTGCGTCATTGAAAGGAAGTTTAACTTTCGATTTTTTTCGGACTGATGGCTTAACAATTGAAAGAATAGCTATCATTTCCAAGCCAAGAATAAAGGACTTGATCAGTACATAGTTATAGTAAATACCGGTCCAGCCTTGGAATAAAGTTGAAAGGGGTCCAGTGACTCCTAGGTACCTCAAATTTCTTAGGAAGTTTTCTACTAGAGCAAGACTATCAGCTAGAATAAATAAACCGAATATACTGAGTAGTGTGATATCAGCATTGGTCATACAAATAGTTTGCTTTACATCATCTTGATGTCTTTTGATCCACCTAGATATGGCTGGCCTTAGCCCTATCGCGAAGAATAATGTTAAATCGAGAAAAAAGTGAATTGCAAATGCACGGGTGTTGTGCCAAACCGCAGGGGCGTCGGATGCAACTGGAAAAAAATTGAAATGAAAAATAACAATGGAAACAATGTGCTGAGCAGCTAGTAATGCGCAAATATGCGCAATGTTGATATTGTCTCGATACCAAGCACCAATAAAAGCGATAACACTGACGTAGAGTATTTCGGCTTTAACCGCATCCAGCACATTAGTGGTAAGGTACATAATTAGAGTAGCTGTGAGCAGGATTGCGATTACTTTCATTTCTAAGACTTGTAAAGTAAGCAACTAAAACAGGGCTACTTGCATTGCTTGTGAGATTTTATTGGTGTAACTAGGCCTACTTAAATACATGGCATTTAAGGCGGCAATCTGCCCACTTTCGCAGGGTAAATTCGCGCTTCCATGGGCCTGTTTCGAATACTGTATGTTAAAATCTTCCACCGCAAGCAATCCTGATTTTAGGAGCTTTGTTGACCTCGGATTTTCGCAATTAGGTCTGTTAAATCAATAGAGCAGTAGGCACAAATAGCAAAAAATTGGTTTAGTTTTGGCTGCCCAACATCGCGTTCCCAGTTTTCGTACGTTTTACGACATACACCCAAATGCTTCGCCATGATTGCCGTTGTCACACCTTTCTTTTTACGCAGTGCTCTAAGGTCATCCCCTGTTATATATCTTGCAAAAAAATCCACTATATTCCCCTTACCTTAATACCGAATCCGTTACCAACTTACAACAATTAAAAGACGAAACTTTATATCGAAGCCATAGATAAAAGGTCACACAGCACTATGTGATCAATGAAACCTCAAAACAGGCCTAGCTGTTTATAATAAATATTCGCTTCAACGATGAATAACTACAATCTAAAAAACGCACTGAATTGAAAGTTAATTCGTATATAGATTGTAATTTTCAAAGATTTTTATCACATAAAATTAATACTGTCTATTGTTCATTCAACTATATGAAATGTTTCATAGCTCTGTCGCTATAGTAAGGAAATATCATTTTAAGAGGGAGAAGTGTAATAAATTACGCAATGAATTTAGTTCAGTCTATTTGAAAAAATGCGCTTGATGTTTATTGTGAAGTTAATTTTATTTTTTATATCCTTATGATTTTATACATTTTTTTATAATTATATTTATTGCTATTATTTTGGTGTTATCTAATGCAAAAATGAAAACGGTCAATAACCATCTGGTTGTACCAGTTGTATGGGTATTTCCATGAAATTGGAGATAGTCAAAGTTTATTGTTGCGTTTATTGCATTTTTGGATGGTGGGGTAGCTTAGTGCATTTGCATATTTAAATTATGCATTTAGAGAAATAAACCAGTAGGAGCTGCCTGTTAAAAGGCAGCTATATATCTTTAGACTAGTTTTCAAGCCATTTTTGAGCCGAAGATAGTATACCTTCACTATCTAGTCCCATTTCACTGTGCATCTCTGTTTGAGTGCCGTGCTTGATAAACTCATCAGGAATACCTAAGTGCATCACAGGGTGGGTAATTTTATTTGCAGCAAAGAATTCACTAACAGCACTACCTGCACCGCCTGCAATTGCGTTGTCTTCCAACGTTATAAAATGGCTGTGTGTCCCTGCGAGTGTTTCGAGCAACGAAGTATCTAAAGGCTTAACAAAGCGCATATCAACAAGTGTCGCATCTAACTGCTCGGCTGCGTGATGAGCATTTTCCAATAATGTACCAAAGTTCAATATCGCGAGTTTTTGCCCATCACGAACCGTATTCGCTTTGCCGACTTCCAGCTTTGTCATGGTTGACTCTATCTCCGCGCTGCCAGCAGAACCTCTAGGGTATCGAACAGCGGCCGGTTTATCTAATACATGACCGGTGTACAGCATTTGCCTGCACTCATTTAAATCACTTGGTGTCATGATAACTAGATTTGGAACACAACGCATAAAGCTCAGGTCATAAGCGCCTTGGTGAGTTTCACCGTCAGCACCGACAATACCGGCGCGGTCAATCGCAAACAGCACTGGTAAGTTTTGTAGTGCTACATCATGAATTAACTGATCGTATGCGCGTTGTAAAAAGCTTGAATAAATGGCAACTACCGGGTTTAGACCTTCACAAGCGAAGCCTGCACCAAGTGTCACAGCATGTTGCTCTGCAATTGCAACATCAAAGTATTGAGACGGGTATTCTTTTGAAAACCTCACCATCCCAGAACCTTCGCGCATAGCTGGTGTAATAGCCATTAAACGTTTGTCCTGTTCAGCCATGTCACATAACCAGTCACCAAATACTTTAGAGAAAGTTGGTGCGCTAGGCTTTGATTTTGGCAAGCTATGGACGCTTGGGTCGAACTTGGGCACTCCGTGGTAACCGATTGGGTCGGCTTCAGCAGGCTGATAACCTTTACCCTTTTGGGTTTTAACATGAAGTAATTGAGGTCCTTTGAGGTTGCGCATATTACGAAGTGTGTCAACTAACATATTGACATCATGACCATCGATTGGACCAATGTAGTTAAAACCTAACTCTTCAAAAAAGGTGCCAGGGATCACCATTCCCTTCAAGTGCTCTTCCATTTTACTAGCCAGTTCTTTAACTGGTGGCACACCTGAAAGTAGCTTTTTACCACCTTCGCGAATATTGGTGTAAAAACTGCCAGATAAAATGCGAGCGAAGTGATTATTCAATGCACCCACATTTTCGGAAATAGACATCTCATTATCGTTAAGGATCACCAGCATGTCTGACTTGACATCACCCGCGTGGTTCATCGCTTCGAAGGCCATACCTGCGGTCATTGCACCGTCGCCAATGACGGCTACCGTTTTACGGTTTTTACCCTCTTTTTCAGCTGCAATTGCCATAGCCAATGCCGCAGAGATAGAAGTACTAGAGTGCCCAACACTAAAGGTGTCAAATTCGCTTTCGTCACGATAAGGAAACGGATGAAGTCCATCTTTTTGACGGATGGTGTGCATTTGACTCTTACGGCCCGTAAGAATTTTATGCGGATAAGCTTGGTGGCCCACATCCCACACTAACCTGTCAATAGGTGTGTTATATACATAATGAAGTGCGACGGTTAATTCTACTGTGCCCAACCCTGAGGCTAAATGGCCACTGCTTTGAGACACAGAATCTAATAAATAACCTCTCAGCTCCGCGCTAAAGTCATTTAACTTTTGCTGTGGCAATTGGCGCAATTGTTGAGGCTGGTCAACCAATGCCAATAAGGGATACTTGCTACTATCAAGAGTCATATTATTTGTAATATCCTTAGCAAACCTTGCTGAATTATATACAAAGCTTGCCAATAGTTTTATAAATTTAAAGGGAACTTGTCATTAAATAGTCATTTAGAACAGGGCCAAGATTAATGGTCTCTGGCAATAATGTACTTTGCTAGCTCAGACAGTAATTGTGTATCAGCATCTATTTTATCTAAAGCTTGCAATGCTTGTTCAATCAGCATTTGAGCCTTATTTTTTGCACCTTCCATACCTAGTAACGCAGGATAGGTTGATTTGTTGTGCTGTAAGTCTGAGCCTTGGGGTTTACCCAATGTGCTGGTATCGCCTTCAATATCGAGAATGTCGTCCTGTACCTGAAAAGCTAATCCAATAGCTAAGCCGAACTCCTTTAACTGACTACGAGTTAATTCTGAAACATTGGGCGCACATAAAGCACCCAATTCAATCGCACAATTAAGCAGAGCGCCTGTTTTTAGTCTATGGATACGCTCTAACTGATCAATATCGATCATTTTATCGGTAGCTGCAATATCAAGCGCTTGACCGCCTACCATGCCTTGCAACCCCGACGCCTGTGCTAAAGTTTTAATCATCAAGACCTGCTGTTGTGAAGAAACAGCGAATTGATGAGAAGATAACAGTTCAAATGCCAATGTTTGTAACGAGTCACCTGCAAGAATTGCCTGTGCTTCATCAAAAGCAATATGGCAGGTTGGTTTGCCTCGTCTCAGATCATCGTCATCCATAGCCGGTAAGTCATCGTGCACTAAAGAATAACTATGTATGCACTCAACTGCTGCCGCGGCCGTATCAAGATCCTGTTTTGATGCGCCTAGCATCTCGCCTGTGGCGTAAACTAAAAATGGTCTTAATCGTTTTCCACCATTACTAACTGAATACAACGCAGCGGCTTTGGCCGTTGGATCTGTGTTTAAATCTTGGTCAAAATAACTTTTAATTGTTTGCTCGACGTCTTGCCTTGCGATACTGAGTCTTTGTTGTAAATCCACGCAATTATTCCACTTGATCCGAAAACTCACTTGGTGCGGCCGTTTCGTCATTGGCGAGCAATATTGATACTTTTTGTTCTGCTTGTTGGAGTTTTTGATTAGATGCTTGGGCTAGTTTCACACCTCGTTCAAATTGCTTTAGGGATTGGTCTAAAGTCAATTCACCACGCTCCATTTCTTGAACAATGGTTTCTAACTCGGTGACAGCTTCTTCAAAGCTCATGTTTTCTGGTTTTTTAACTGCCATATCTTCTCTTCACTTTCACGCAAAACTTTTAAGGGCTCAATTTTATGGTTAATAAAGATAGAGGTCAAAGTATCTGATAGACTTTTTTATTAACCTTATAGCTTAAATTGCATTGAATCTTTACGTATATTCTCGCAATTTAAAGGGTTTTTAATATAATTGAATTAAGTTATTGCAAAACCTGCCGATAACTCAACGTATAACAATAACTGCGTGATATTTCACGGATAAATACCTTTGGAGGGTGTGTGGATTTAGCAACCGTTATAGGTATCCTTGGTGCCATTGGTTTGATAGTCATGTCAATGGTTCTGAGTAGTGATGGTCAACTTGCCATGTTTTACAATACTCCTTCAGTGGTGATTGTATTCGGTGGCTCAATATTTATAGTGCTTTCGAACTTTACAATGGCGCAATTTTTGGGCATTGGTAAAGTAGCCGGAAAGGCGTTCATGTTTAAAATTGAAACGCCAGAAGAACTAATTGAAAAAGCAGTGGAGCTAGCTGACTCAGCGCGTAAAGGCGGCTTCCTTGCATTGGAAGAGGCAGAAATACCCAATCCATTTATGAGAAAGGGTGTTGATATGTTAGTTGATGGGCATGATGCAGATGTTGTGCGTGCAACACTACAAAAAGATATTGCTTTGACCGCCAATCGGCACGAATTAGGTGCTGGGTTGTTTAAATCACTTGCTGATATTGCGCCTGCAATGGGTATGATAGGTACATTGATTGGTCTGGTTGCGATGTTATCTAACATGGATGACCCTAAGGCGATTGGTCCTGCGATGGCTGTTGCACTTTTAACGACACTTTATGGTGCATTCTTAGCTAACGTTGTTGCTATTCCAATTCAGGTTAAATTGGAGCTTAGGAAAGACGAAGAGGAGCGCAATCAGCGCTTAATCTTAGATGCAATATTAGGTATCCAAGACGGCCAAAACCCGAAAGTGATCGAGGGCATCTTGAAAAACTACTTGCCAGAATCTAAACGTGGTGACGGCTCAGAGGAGTAGGCTATGTCTGACGAGAACGAATGTAAATGCCCCCCACCGGGCTTGCCAGCTTGGATGGGGACTTTTGCGGATCTCATGTCGTTACTGATGTGTTTTTTCGTTTTGCTTTTGGCATTTTCAGAAATGGACGTATTAAAGTTCAAACAGATTGCTGGCTCGATGAAATTCGCCTTTGGTGTGCAAAATAAAATAGAAGTAAAAGACATTCCGAAGGGCACAAGTGTGATTGCAATGGAGTTTACTCCGGGTAAGCCAGAGCCTACGCCGATAGAAACCATACAACAACAAACAGTTGAAATGACACAACAGATGCTTGAATTCCAGGCGGGTGAGGAAAGCTCCGCTGGTGGTAGGCAAGAGCAGCGTGGCAACAAGCGCGGTGGTGAGTCGGCCAGTACTGCACAAGAGCAATCGATGACACAGGCTGTAGCGGCAGCAGATCAAGAACAAGTAAACGAGTTAGTGAAGAAAATATCTCAACAGTTAGAGAAGCAAATCATGGATGGTGCCATTGAATTAGAATCTCTCGGTCAGCAAATCATCATTCGGATTCAAGAAAATGGTTCATTCCCATCAGGTAGTGCATTTTTGCAGCCTAAATTTAAACCTGTGATCCGTGATATAGCTGATTTACTTAAAGATGTGCCGGGTGAGATCACCGTATCCGGACACACAGATGATTTTAAGGTATCTAACGAGCTGTATTATAATAACTGGGATTTATCAGCAACGCGCGCAGTAGCTGTTGCGAGTGAAATGGAAACAGTGAGTGGATTTGATAAAAATCGTATGGTAGTAGTAGGGCATGCCGGTACTCGTCCTTTGGTACCAAATGCAAATGATACGGATCGAAAACGTAACCGACGCGTCGAAATATCGATTTTACAAGGTAAAGCAAAAGAATCCGATCCTATTGAAGTTAGAAGGGAAAATAACTAGAAAATATTGCGTGATTAACATTTTTGGGCTAACGTATGTTGGCTTTTAATTTTATTAATTTAAGGGAGTTTGTTATGTCTATGCTATATAAATTTGCAGATATGCCTGGTGGTAACGGTTCGGGTCACGACGGTGACAATGACAAAGAAGACAAGTAGTTTCTTCTCTATTAGATAAGCAATCAAATTGAATACTTCTACCTTTATAGAATATGTGAATAGCTATGAGTTTTATACGACGTTCATATCTGTTTTAGATGATTCGCTTACTCTACTTGCCTTTTTGGCCTGTGTTGCATTCGTTTTTATTAAAGACAAGCAGGCCTTTAGGTACTCTTTTTTGTGCCTCATATTCTATATTGTCGGTGCTTTTACCTTTGAGCCAATAAAAGCATTTGATGACGACAAGGTTTACCGTTATATCCTCTGGGCACTAAACGACATTATCTTTATTGCTATTGTGGCGTACTGGGCATTAAAAGATAAAATGTATATGTGGCAAAGTATTATGGTCCAGTTAGTTGTGTTGCCCGCGCCAATTCTTCAGCTATTCCGTTTAGTCGACAGGCACTTAATGGATTTGAGCTATTCGACCTACTTGTATAAATCAGTACTGCCAATTGTAAATACAGTGACTGTTGCGTTATGTTTCGTTCCCTTATTATGGCATTTTGGGCAAAAGCTCAAATGGAAAGATAGTTCTCTCAAGAGCTAAAGCCCGTTGTTACAGCTTCTGATTTTATAAATCTATATCTATTATCTGTAATTCTGCATTCATGTCAGAGAATTTTAGTAGTCCAGATACTTGTACAGAGGTTTTGTTACCTCTTTGATCTGGGAGTGCCACTTTGGTTAAGTCAAACTTACAGCTTTCCAACCTAATGTCTTGGCTAAACCCTGCTGATAAGCAAAATGTTTCTACGTTTGAACCGACAGTTTGTGTTTCACAATAGGACGGGTCTAACGTCGCTAACGCTGTATTTGCAACTTGCTGCAGAGTCAGTGATATATCAAACTCGGTTTGGTTACAACTCAAAATTATAGGATTTAAATTGGTCTGTGAGTCACCAAGCGTAATTAAGTGATTGTCTTTGTCTCTATAGTGAATGGTCAGGTTTGCACTACTTAGCGGTAACGAGACTTTTTCAGGCTGACCTTTGGAGCGCCAATCTGTCAAAGAGGCTATCTCAGGAAGCTCTGTCTTGACCTTAAATTCGGGCGCGTAGTAATAGAGTTCGCCCTTATTAAATGACGCATTGTTGTCGCCGTCCCAGGTTTCTGCGTTGAGAGAACCAAAAACGCTGGCGGCTAATAAGCACAGAGTTTTATCTGAAGAAAGAGTATGTGTTGCGCCTAGGGAACGACTGTCCGAATAAAACCTGAATTCAGGCTTTGATTGTAAGCGCTCGCCTTCTACCTGCCAAAATACCCCAGAGAATTCAAACTTATTGAGGGAGCGTTCGGCGCTAAAATCGGCTCCACAATCACTTCCTGTATTCGGGGTTTGGGTATTTGGTGTATCTGGCGTTGTGCTGTTATCCCGTTGTAGAGGTGTGTCATTCTCACCGCCACACGCTGTGAGGAATAGTAGCGGCACAATTGCCAATGTAGCCTGTTTCATACTTCACTCCTTTATAATTAGACACATTATATACACTGTGAAAAGATAAAATCGACAATTGAATTGTAAGAAAGTGGGGGCAACTTTTTAGAGAGTGTAAGCTGATCGACATTAGCAATGAGATGCAGAAACGAGATCAGCGTATAGGTAGTCGGAGAAAAGCGCCTTTAAAGGCGCTTAGTAAGTATATTTTACCCTAATGCAGGTATGAAACCGAACATTTGTAAACACTGGGCTGAGATAATAAGTACACCACACAAGCCTGCACAGGCAAGTCCCAAATTGCCGCCGCGCACTTGGTAACCAGACGTATTTTCTTTTCTTTGTTGCCATACCATGGCCACAGGCAAGAAAATAGCGAGTACAACTAATGCGATGGCTGCATAGCCTAGTGCCATAATAAAGCCTTGCGGGTAGAAAAGTGCAAAGCCTAAAGGCGGTAAGAATGTAATGAGGGCTGTTTTAGCTCTATCCATACCTGTATTGTTTTGCTTGAATGCATCGGCAAAAAAGTCAAACAGCCCTAAACTCACACCTAAAAATGATGTCGCAAGTGCTAAGTCGGCAAAAATAGTCACAAATGTATGCACTTTTGAACTGTGGGCGATGTTTGAAATTGAGCTGACAAGCCCTTGCAAGTTTTCACTTTGTATCAATGCTTCCTGAGCCATAATTCCCTGACTTAGGAGTTGCCAAAATACATAAATAGTCAAAGGTAGTGCAGCACCTGCGATCATGACTCGGCGTAGTGTTTTAATGTCTAAACCAACATATTTCACGATAGAGGGAATGGAACCGTGAAAGCCAAATGAAGTGAAAATAACCGGAATGGCTGACAAAATTAAGCCCTGCTCAATTGGCATATTTAATAGGTGCTGTCCATGAACATAGGGAGTTAAAACAAAAAATAAGCTGGCAAGTACGATTATTTTAATCGTGAACAACACGCGGTTAAGTTTATCCACCGTACTGGTCCCAAGCGCTACGATTGTTGCCACTGTAATGGCAAGAAGAACCGAGCCTATTTGCGGCGCAATGTCCATGCCTGTGAGATTACTAAGCTTTTCTTGCAGCTGTGAGCCTCCACCCGCGATATAAGCTGCACATAGGGCATAAAATAAGAAAACCATTGAAAAGTTAGCAATATATTGACCTTTGGTCCCTAAAATTTGCTTGGCTAGCGTATTCAAAGTGGCTTCTTGATTAGCAAACTGATGCACTTCGAGCATAAGCAGGGCGGTGTAGGTCATTAACAACCAAGTTGCGATAATTAAAATGAGCGAAGTGGTAAAACCCAGTCCGGCCGATGCGATTGGCAGCGCGAGCATGCCAGCTCCAATCGTAGTACCTGCGACGATCAGCATACTGCCCAGTGTTTTATTATTAAGCACAAACTGCCCCTATATTTGTGAGAGAAACAGGCACAATATAACGGTCTGCACAAAATTGAAATAGTTTTGCTGAAAATCAAAGTAAAGGATTGTAATTTATGTCTTACAAAAGTTAATGGTAGTTGTTTTTAGTGAAGCTAACTTGTTGTAAATTAAAGGCTGAATATATGAAGAATGTTTCATTTTAAAGACAAAAAGCCAGCTTGTGCTGGCTTTTTAAAAAGGTTACTTAGTGTGGAAGGTAAGCATCGTCTTCAACCAATGTCATCAGTGAAGTATTACCTCCAGATGCCGTCGTATCAATACTGATAGTCTTTTCAGTGATTAGGCGACCTAGTAGCGTATCGTAGTACTCAGCACTTATTACTGGCAAGATTGCACCGCGGCGCGCAGCAAGCTGTGTGCTGAAATAGCCTTTGCGCCCACAACTACTGCTAACCACGGCACCTGCTAGGTGCTCATGGGCTAAGATTGCAGGTAACTGGTTTAGCTTAGCAACCTGTAGTACGCCTTCAGTGATGCCAGTGCTTAGTAGCTTGTCTCTAAAGGCTAATGCTTCTTCATGGAACAGATCAGATACCACTGTTACCACAGTATTACCAGCGGCAAGCGCAGTGATAACTGAAAGCACCCAGAAATTGAAAGAAGTGTCTTTGTCTGCATAGCAAACTACACAGCCGCGCGATTCATAGCGCAGTGTATTTGATTCACCAGTTGGTCCCGGTAACTCAATCACTTTATCTAGACGTTTTTCAACACGGATAAGTTGTTCACGTGCATCTGCTAACGTTTTATTCAAATCATCAGCAAATGTATCTAGGATTTCAACTTTAGCCAGTTTAGCCAATAGCTGGCGCATCGCTGAAACACGGTCATTTAGTGGCATTGAGCGCCACGTTTTCTCATCACGTTTTGATAGCGACATCATGCGTGATACTTGCTCTTGCGCACCTTGGTAAGCTGTGATCTCTTTGCTATCGACTTTAACTTTGGTCGCTTGGATATGTTGCTCTGCTTGGTTTTCTTTTACCAAACGGGCAATGTAGTTTGGGCCACCTGCTTTAGGGCCAGTACCAGATAGGCCACGACCACCAAACGGTTGTACACCAACGACCGCACCTATCATGTTGCGGTTGACGTAGATATTACCTGCGCGTGATTGCTTCGCTAAGTACTCTGCACGCTCTTCAATACGAGTATGAATACCCATAGTCAGACCAAAGCCTGTGCTGTTTACTTGGTCAATAACGTTGTCTATTTCTGAGCCTTTAAAGCGGATAACGTGTACACATGGGCCGAATACTTCTTTCTTAAGCACAGAAAGATCACTGATCTCATATAAACGTGGTGCAAAGAAGAAGTGACCAGTTTCACCCATATCAGGTAGTGAGCATTCATAATGCAACGTCGCATTGCCTTTGAGGTATTCAACGTGCTCATTGAGCGCATTTAGTGCTTTTTGGTCAATTACAGGACCAACATCAGTAGATAGGTGCGCAGGGTCGCCAATGTGTAGTTCTTTCATTGCACCTTTGATCATGCCAATAACTTTGTCGGCAATTTCTTCTTGCACAAATAATACACGAAGTGCTGAACAACGCTGGCCAGCACTTTGGAAGCCTGACGAGATTACATCGTCCACCACTTGCTCTGGAAGTGCTGTAGAGTCAACGATCATACAATTTTGGCCACCAGTTTCAGCAATCAGAGGCACTTGATCGCCACCACGCTCAGCAAGCGTTTGTGAAATGCGAGTACCAGTTTCAGTTGAACCTGTGAACATCACAGTTTGAATACGTGTGTCTGGGACAATGTGCTTACCTACTTCACTACCACGGGCAATAACTGGCTGAACGATGCCTTTTGGTAAACCTACCTCTTCCATTAGTTCAATCGTGCGAAGGGCAATCAATGATGTTTGCTCAGCAGGTTTTGCGATAACAGTGTTACCTGTCACAATTGCAGCAGCAACTTGACCTAGGAAGATTGCCAGCGGGAAATTCCAAGGACTGATACATAAGATCACACCGCGTGGACTAAAGCGCTTATCCAGTGCAAGCTCTTCAGCTTTTGCTGCATAGTAACGGCAGAAATCAACCGCTTCACGGACTTCATCGATGCCGTCTTGCGTTATTTTACCCGCTTCTTTGATACACATCGCGATCAGTTCGTCACGATGACGCTCAAGCGCGTCACCAGTTCGGCGTAAAATTTCTGCGCGTTCACTTACTGGTGTCTGCGACCAAGTTGCAAATGCAGTTTCTGCATTTACCACAAGTTGCTTCATTTCGTCCGCGTCTTGATGACGAATAGAGCCAATTACTTCATCATGATTAGCAGGGTTTAATACTGCTTCGTGACCTTCAGGGACATCTGATACTGTCATCAAGTTTTCTTCAACCCACTTTTGCAAGTTTTCACGCATCGGCGTGAGATGGTTGATGTTAGTCAGATCAAGGCCTTTCGAGTTATTACGTTCGTCACCATATAAGTTAATTGGCAGCGTAATTTGCATATTGCGCTTGTGTTTAACACGTTGGATCTTTTCTACTGGATCTTCAAGTAGTGATTCAACAGGCATTGATTCATCAACAATCGCATTTACGAAAGAAGAGTTCGCACCATTTTCAAGTAGACGGCGAACAAGGTAAGCAAGCAAGTCTTCGTGCTGACCAACAGGCGCATATACACGACATTGTACTTTGTCTTCAGTTACAACTTGGTTGTACAGTGAGTCACCCATACCGTGTAGACACTGGAATTCAAAGTTATTGAATTCGCCTTTTGCAAGCTCAAGGATTGTGGCAGCGGAGTAGGCGTTGTGTGTTGCAAACTGTGGGAAGATCACATCACGTGCATTCATTAACTTGATTGCACATGCTTTGTAAGAGACGTCAGTGCTGGCTTTGCGCGTAAATACCGGGAAGTCTTCAAGGCCATCAGCTTGTGAGAGTTTAACTTCAGTATCCCAATAAGCCCCTTTTACAAGACGAACCATCATCTTGCGACCAACTCTGCGACAGAGTGCTTCAAGCCAATCAATGACCCAAATAGCACGCTTTTGATAGGCTTGTACAGCAAGACCAAAGCCATTCCAGTTACCTAACGCATCATCAGAGAATACCGCTTCAATGATATCTAGAGAAATATCTAAACGGTCTGCTTCTTCAGCATCGACTGTGAAGTTAATGTCATACTGCTTTGCAGCAAGTGCCAACTCTTTAAGCTTCGGTACAATTTCAGCCATCACACGGTCGCGGTGGGAAAACTCATAACGTGGATGAATTGCTGATAGTTTGACAGAGATACCTGGGCTCTTGATAGGGCCACGGTTATTTGCTGCTTTACCAATGACATGAATCGCTGTCATGTAACTATGGAAGTAACGCTCGGCATCGGCCATGGTACGTGCGCCTTCACCTAGCATATCGTATGAATATGCGTAACCAGTGGCTTCTTTCTTTTTGGCGCGTTCAAGTGCCGTTTCAATCGTGGTGCCCATAACAAATTGTTGGCCCATGATCTTCATTGCATATTGTACTGACTTACGAATTGCTGGCTCACCAATGCGACCCATAGTGCGTTTTAGTAAACCAAATTTCGCTTCTTTAGTCTTGTCAGCATAGTTAACCATTTTACCGGTGAGTAATAGGCCCCAGCTCGACGCGTTTACAAATAGTGAGTCACTATTACCTAAGTGCGAGCTCCAGTTACCTTTGCTAAGCTTATCGCGAATTAACATATCTTGCGTTTGTGCATCTGGCACGCGTAAAAGCGCTTCCGCCAAACACATCAGTACAACACCTTCTTCAGAAGACAGTGAGTACTCTTCTAGTAATGCATCTACACCGTCTTGACCGTGTTGGTCTTTGCGGATGTTTAATACCATTTGACGGGCACGTTCCCATGCACGAGTACGCGCAGAGGCACCGACTTCAGCAAGCGGTAAAATATGATCGATGACAGTTTCTTCATCAATACGGTAGAAGTCACGGATCTTTTGACGGATCGGACATTGGGTTGTTAAATCGCCTTGAAATAGCATAGGTTAAACCCTCAATATAAAAACCTAAGTACTACGAAGACAGCGAGTGTCTTCTACAGCTCAAAGAGCAAGCTGCCGTGTAAATTTGCGGTGGTTAAATTTTAGTCCCTAAGTGATAAGAAACAACTTTGCCCTTATCATAGGAACGCCATAGAATTTGAGAGCATTGTATAGAAGTTTCAGCAGAATATGCTGTTCTATTTTGGCTAAATACGGTAAATTTAGGGGTGTAATGACTTTCTTACAGAATTTTATGCTGCATGACTACATCAATAAAAACCAGAGTGTTAGATCGCATCGACACTGCCATATTAGAAGTGCTACAAAAAAACGGCCGAATTTCAAATGTTAATCTTGCTAAAGCCGTTAATTTAAGCCCCAGTCCATGTCTAGACAGAGTTAAGAAGCTTGAAGCTGAGGGATATATTGAAGGCTATGCTGCAAGATTAAACGCAGAAAAGCTGGGCCAGAAGCTGGTGGCGCATGTCGAAATTACATTAAAAAGCTCTACAGAGTCGGTATTTGAAACCTTTAAGCAGCACGTCGTCAAGATACCACATGTTGTGTCTTGCGATATGGTTGCAGGGGGGTTTGACTATTTATTAAAAATCCGAGTTGCTGATATGCACCAATACCGAGAGGTGCTGGGACAAATCGTTGAAATACCTGGAGTGGGAACTAATCACACCTACATGGTCATAGAGCATGTAAAAGAAGATACCGGAGTGACGACCCTATCTTTTGTTAACAATTAGTTTTCAATGTGTCCTTTTTATTTATGGGAGGAGTGTTTTTTATCGTTATTTTTGTAATAGTTTTAGCGACACAATAAAGTGTTATGCTTTTTCTTTTAAGTGTCTGTTTTTCACGTCTATATTTCATAAGTTTATGTATATATTTAACTTTATTTTTGTTTTTATTATTCCTAGATCATAAAAATTAAAGAAAATAAATTACAGTATATTACAGCTGTACCTATTTTTGTGTTAATTTAATTTGGATCAACAAAAGTTTAATTATTGTAAATTTATGATTCTTGTTGGCAATTTTTTACCCTAATCTGACATAGAATTTGGCAAAGTAAGGTAAAAAAATGACAACAGCGACGCGTACAAAGGATATTACGCCTTTAGATTCAATCCAATTTGAAGTGCTCATCGATAATACTCCCATCACCGCCTGTGAAGGTGAAACGGTACTTTCCGTGCTGCAAGCAACAAACATGAAACGCATCAGTGAAAATGACAGACAAGTCGTTACAGGTGCTTATTGCTCAATGGGTGTGTGTCATTGCTGCCATGTAAAAGTGAATAAGCAACATAAGCAGAGGGCCTGCCAAACTTTGGTTGAGCCTAATATGCAAATTGAAACGCTTAGTAATCGATTTAAAGAAGAGGGTTTGTGTAATGGCAAATGCTAGCCCTGTTGTTATTGTTGGTGGTGGCCCATCCGGTACCGCGGCTGCTGCGATGCTTGGAAAATATCAAATCTCCTCGATCATTGTTGAAGAGGCACCAAAAATAGGTGGAGTAATATATCGTGGACCACTTCGTAAGACACAATCATTGCCCCATTTAGATGATAACCTTCAGCGCGCCATGAGTGCATTACGTACACGATATGAAAACAACCGCAGTTTTATCGATCTCAAATTGCAGACTCGCGTATTGGGGCCGGAAGGTAAGCAACAACTATTGCTGAGTGAAAATGGCCAATTGACGACGCAAAGTTACAATGAATTGATTTTAGCAACGGGTTGTCATGAACGCAGTATTCCATTTCCTGGTTGGCAATTGCCAGGAGTAATGTTGCTTGGAGGTGTTCAGCTACAAATAAAGAGCGGGTTAGTTCGGCCGGGAGCGAGAATGGCTTTGGTAGGGACCGGACCACTTTTACCGCTAGTAGCATGTCAATTGCATAAAGCTGGTGTAAATGTTGTGGGGGTCTATGAGGCTAGTTCATTTAACAAGCTTGCTAAAGAAGCCGTTGCGCTTCTAAACAAACCCAAGTTAACGCTTTCTGGTTTGAGCATGATGGGTTATCTAAAAAAACATCAGATCCCATTTTATTATGGCCATGGCATTGTTAATGCTCAGGGCAGCAATAAGCTTGAGCGAATAACTGTTGCGCCGTATGACGAGCAGTGGCAAGCGGATCATCGTCAATCGCAATCCATAGAGGTAGATGCGATTGGGGTTGGATATGGGTTTGTTGCACGCACTCAGCTTGCCATGTTACTAGGAGTTGAGCACAAATATACAAAAGTGAGTGGTTACATACCCAAGTTAGATGATAATTTTCTGAGTAGTCAGGACAACCTCTATGTTGTTGGAGATAGTAGTGGCCTACTAGGGGCTGATGCAGCCATTTGTGAGGGGCAAATTGCCGCAATTGACATTGCGCTGAAGCGCGGTGCGGTAACCACAAGTGTTGCTCAAAAAGAAAAGCAAAAAGTAATGCGCAAACATGCGCGAATCGCACGGTTTAGATTTGGTTTTGACCGGTTCAGCGAGCGTCAAAATGGTCTACTCAATTTGGCCCAAGACGACACTGTGGTTTGCCGTTGTGAGCAAGCAACTAAGAAACAATTAGACGATGCAATTAAACAAGGTGTAAAAGATCTTACAACATTAAAGATGCGTACTCGTATTGGCATGGGTGACTGCCAAGGTAAGACTTGCAGTAGCTACGCTTTGGACTTGTTGCACCAAGCAGGTCATAAACAAAATTCAAAAACAGGGGTGATAAAGCCTCGATTCCCATTGGACCCAATCCCCTTTACTTTTATGGAAGAAACATTCGATGAGCAAATATGATGTCGTTATTGCTGGTGGTGGTGCTATCGGTGCCGCATGTGCATATTTTTTAAGCCGAGATACCAAGCTTAAAGTCGCCTTGGTAGATATAAAAAAGCCGGGGAATGCGTCTCGCGCATCTGCTGGTGGGCTATGGGCAATAGGAGAGTCAGTTGGGCTTGGCTGTGGCGTAATCTTTTTTAAAACCTTGTCAAAATTGCAAAGTGAAGCACAAGGAGAAGAAGTACCTACAATGCGTCCTCACCAATTGCCAGATTGCTTTTTTGAATTGGCATTAAAATCAAATGCGATGTACCCAGATCTTTATGAGGAGTTACGTTCAAAGCATGATGTAGACTTTAAATTCGAGCGAACTGGACTCAAGTTTATTATGTATAACCGTGAGGATGAGTTATACGCAGATCAGATTGTCAGCGGTATTCCCCATTTAAGTGATCAGATCCGGTGGTTAAATGCGGAGCAGTTAAAAGCAGAAGAACCGTATGTAACGCCTGATGCAATCGGTGCCATTGATTTTAAGTGCGACCATCAAGTAAATCCATATCGCCTTGTTGAAGCATATACAGAAGCGGCGCGGCAAAATGGAGTTGAACTGTTTTTACACACTGAAATTGAGCATGTAATACGTGATGGCAACCGAGTTTTGGGGTTAAAGACGGCAGCAGGGGAGTTGCGGTGTGATACCGTGATCAATGCAACGGGAGCTTGGGCTAATACTTTATTCAAGCAAGCCACTGATCTTGATATGCCGGTTTATCCTGTAAAAGGGCAAATTGTACTGTCTGAGCGGATGCCTAAGATCCTTAATGGCTGCATTAGTACCAGCGATTGTTATATTGCACAAAAAGACAATGGCGAAGTATTAATTGGCTCTTCCACTGAAGAAAAGGGCTTTGATACCACCAATAGCCTAGATAAAATCCAGGAGCTGTCGCGAGGAGCGATGAAATGTTTGCCGATCCTTAATGAGTCAAACATAAAGCGATGTTGGGCGGGGCTGAGACCAGGCACACCAGATGAACTACCTATTTTGGGTGAAGTTCCTGGAGTTGAGGGTTACCTTAATGCGTGTGGACACTTTAGAACGGGGATCTTAACTTCAGCGATCACTGGTAAGCTAATGACTGAACTCGTAACTGGCCAGCCTACTTCAATTGATTTAACACCGTTTAGTGTTACTCGTTTCTTTGAAAATTCGTAGCTGCTATAACACGCGGTAAGTGGTCTAGTGAGTACTCAATAGGCCATCTACAAGGCTAAATTCCTTTCTTAAAACCGTTTAAAAGCGGTTTTTTGCTTTTTATCGCATGAAACTGACATTAGCTCTGAACTTGTTATTATGTAACAGTACTAGCTAAACACGAGAAAATAATGAAAATAAAGCATTTATTTGCAGCTATGGCTGCAGTGCTTGGGCCATTAGCGAGCCCAATGGCAAATGCCTATAGCACGGAAGATACCCGCTTATTGAGGTTTCCAGACATACATAAAGAGCATGTTACGTTTGTATATTCAGGTGATATTTATGTTGCTAATACCCAGACTGGTAAAAGCACTCGCCTGACTGACCATGTTGGTTTTGAAACATTTCCTAAGTTCTCTCCTGATGGTGAAAAAATTGCGTTTGCTGCCGAATATAACGGCAGCCGCCAAATCTACGTTATTAATAAAGATGGTTCAGGACTTAAGCAGCTGACATACTACAATGATGTAGGTCCGATGCCGCCGCGAGGAGGCTTTGATTATCGCGTATTAGACTGGACACCAGATGGAAAACACATTGTTTTTCGTGCTAATCGCACGCCTTGGGGTAAGCGTATGGGACGTCCATACATGGTACCTGTGGAAGGAGGCTTGGAGCAGCCGCTTGCCATTCCTGAAGGTGGTGGTGGTATGCTATCAGGTGATGGTAGCAAGTTTGTTTACACGCCAATTGACAGAGAGTTCAGAACTTGGAAACGATCTCGTGGTGGACGCGCACAAGATGTATGGGTGTATGACCTAGAGAAAAATACCTCAACACAGTTGACGACTCACCGCGCGACAGATCAACAGCCTACATGGGTAAATGACAGCATTTACTTTGTATCTGACAGAGATTACACACTTAACCTTTACAAATACCGTGAAGGCAAAAAGCCTGTAAAAATGACAGACCACAAAGAGTATGATGTACTTTGGCCATCAGCGGGTCCTGATGCCATAGTGTATGAAAATGGTGGCTACTTATATCGTTTTAATGAAGCGAATAAAATGACTGAGAAGCTGACAATCAATGTTGATGGTGTACGCAAGCATGCCATGCCATACAGCAAAAATGTCAGCAAATTTATTGACTCCATGGACGTATCTCATGATGGTAAACGCGCAGTATTCACTGCTCGAGGTGAGATTTTCTCAGTACCAGTAAAAAATGGGCCGACGCGTAATTTATCTCACACACCAACAGGTCGTGAAATTGCAGCGACATGGTCTCCAAGTGCACGTTATGTGGCCTATTTAAGCGATGCAACGGGTGAATATGAAATCTACCTAAAAGACCGCGCTAACAATAACGAAGTAAAACAATTAACAGACAATGGAACCATTTGGCGTTTTGCCCCAATTTGGTCACCAGACAACACAAAACTGTTGTTTGCTGATAAAGACCATATTATTTGGTTGCTAGATGTTGAGTCAGGTAAGTTGACTAAGATTGACCGTGGTTTGCATGATGAAAATGGCATCACGCAATACACTTGGTCACCAAATAGCAAAGACTTAGTGTTTGTTAAAAACAATGAAAACCGCTATGCGTCACTTTGGCACTACAATCTTGAAAGTAAAAAGTTAAGTCGTTTGACGGATGATATGACTTCTGAGAGAAATCCAACCTTTTCAGAAGATGGTCAGTATATCTACTTTACCTCAGAGCGCGATTACAATTTAGCATTCAGCTCATACGAGTTTGATTACTTGTTTAATAAAGCCACACGTATTTACTCGGTGGCGGTGAATGACTCGATTAAACCAATCAACGCGCCGCAAAGTGATGAGACAATTATTGTCAGTGATGACAAAGCTGAAGCTGACAAAGCTGATGTTGATAACAGCGTTCAAGTTGCGGGTTTTATGGACCGTGTTGTGTCATTGCCTGCACCTGCTGGTAATTATCGTTCACTAACAGGTGTCAAAGGTGGTGTGTTAACGCTATCTGGTGGTGCGCTTAAGCTAGTTGAAAATAAAGCTGAAGGTAAAGTAGAAACGGTTGCCAAAGGTGTGAGTGAATACAAGGTTTCTGCTAACCGCGAGCATGTTATTGCACGCGCAGGTAGTAACTACAGTGTGATCAAGCCTAAAGCAAAACAAGACTTAAAGGCTAATCAGCTTGATTTAAGCAAGATGAATTTAAAGATTGACCCTCGCATCGAATGGTCACAGATGTACACTGAAGGCTGGCGTACATTACGCGATTGGTTCTATGATGAGAATCACCACGGCCAAGATTGGGATGCAATCTTAAAACGATATCAGCCAATGGCTGATGCTGCGGCGCATCGTACAGATATTGACTATGTGTTGAGTGAAATTGCTGGCGAGATCAATGCTGGCCACATCTATGTTCAGTCAGGTGATGAGCCAAAAGGCAAGCGTAAAAAGCACGGTTTACTTGGTGCAGAAGTCGCAAGTCACCGTTCAGGTTTTGTGACTATCAAGCACATTTTCAAAGGTGAAAATTGGCATGAAGACTTCCGTTCGCCGCTTAATGAAACCGGTGTGCGTGCAAGTGAAGGTGACTTTATCCTTGCTGTAAATGGTCGCAATGTGAATGAAGTCAGTAACTTCTATGAACTACTGGAGAACACGCAAGGCGAGCAAGTAGAGCTTATCTTAAGTAAGTCACCAAGTTTTGATGACAGCTGGAAAGTTAGCGTCAAGCCAGTGAAGAGCGAAATTGGCTTGCGTTATTTACAGTGGGTTGAATCGCGTAAAGCATACGTAGAGGAGCTTTCTGGCGGTCGCATTGGTTATGTACACCTTCCAAATACGGCGTACGAAGGTAACCGTTCAATGTTCAAAAACTTTATGCCACAAACGACCAAAGATGCGTTGATAATCGATGATCGTTATAACGGTGGTGGTTTTATTCCTGAGCACGTGATTACTTGGCTTGCGCGCAAGCCGCTTAACTACTGGAAGCGCCGTGGTGTCACCCCGACAAAAACACCACAATTTGCACATGATGGACCAAAAGCCATGTTGATTAATGGTTATTCAAGTTCCGGTGGTGATGCTATTCCTTACTACTTCCGCCAAGCTGGCTTAGGTAAGTTGATTGGTACTCGTACTTGGGGTGGCTTAATCGGTATTTCTGGTAACCCACGTTTGGTTGATGGGGGTCAGGTAATTGCTGCTACATTCCGTATTCTTGATAATGATGGTAATTGGATCATCGAAAATGAAGGGGTCGTCCCGGATATTGAAGTGATTGATCGACCAGAACTAATCCAAGCTGGTAAAGACCCATCTGTTGAGCGTGCAGTTAAAGAGCTGTTAAAAGAGCTTGAGGACAATCCGAAGAAGAAGTTAACTGTGCCACCGGCACCGACTAAATTTATTGACTAACTTTTTTGGTTAGTTATCAAGTTAACTAGATAAAAGGGGGCACAGCCCCCTTTTTAATTATAACGGAATTATATTTTTAAAGAGATTTTTACTTATTTAAGTTTAGTGGTTTTTGTTTTGGTTTTTGTTTAATTAATGTTTGTTATTGTAATTGAAGTGAGATCTTTTTGTTATTCTGAGAGGGAGGGGTGATTATTTATTAGAATTTATTAAGTCTGATTTTTATTTAATTTTTGTTTTTATTGTTTGAACTTTTATTTGATTTTTATTCTTTTGTGAACCCCTTGTTTTCTACCTGTGGTGATTAATTGTTTTATTTAAAGCAATATTGAATGGGGTAGAGGAATAAAATAATATTCCCCGTTTTTTATCCATGAAAGAATAAGGACGGAAGTTGAACAAAACTTGGACAATTGGTTTAGCGCTGATGTCTACAAGTGTAATTGCCGAGTTTGAGCAGGCATATGCACCCATCGTAGTATCTGACATAACCATTTTTATTCCCATTGAATTGAAACCAGAGCAACCCTCTCAATTCTGGCAAACAAGCATTGATGGAGGATATAATCTGGCATGGTCTCCAGCCGACCAAGCCCAGTATTATGAAATTGTATATCAATATAAAAGTGCATCTGGGCAATTATTAACAGATACGATCAAAGTTAATGCCACAAACTATATACTCAAACCGAAGGGGAGCTTGAGCGGAGCAATTCAAGTACGGTCATGTCATAAATACGGTTGTTCAGGGTTTAAATATAGCCAAACACAGGTACCAACTCGCCTTGAATTAAATGCTTTTACAGGTAAGTTAGTTTCTCCACAGGTAGCGCAAATTGCTTGGAATGCTTCAGGAGCTACTTACGTCTCGGTGACTGAAAAAGAAAACGGAAGAGTACTCTTTACTACCAATGGATTATCACCAAGATCAGGTACGAAAAATATAAACATTTACCCTGGGCAGCATAAATCAGTTACCCTAACAGCAGTGGGGTTTGGTGGTCAAAGAGTTTCAAGAACAGTCAATATCGCAGGCAATTTTGTCGATTTGACTCGTCAGAAAGGAACAAAACATACCCAGTATTTACAACCATTCTATGAAAAAAACTACTCAATTGTAGAAAGAAGCGTTCTTTACACTGACAGTAGCGTTTACTTTGCTACTCAGGATTTTAAGTTATATCGCTTTGATAAATCGACATTAAATAATTATCAAACTGAGCCTACTTGGGTTTTAAATACGGATGGGTTGATAGCAAATAAGCCTGTTATTCAGAATGACAATCTGTATTACACAGCGAGTTTTACCCCAAGGAAAACTATCAATGGAGTTAAGCATGAGAAAGAGTACTCAGGGCAAGTTTGTTCGGTAGATATCGCAGCGTACGTTCAATCTCCAAAAGCGGTTTGCAATCAATTTGAAGCGAATGTGGTTGCAGGACCAGTTTTAGTTCACTCTGCACAACCTAGCTTGAGAAATGCGTTTCATATTTTTAGTAATAGCCCTGCGACTTCTGCGCAAAATGGCCTGTATGTCTTTAGCCGAGATGGCAAAGTTTCAATATTAGATCCGTTAGACATCAATAATCAAATTGACTCTCGTACGATAAATACACAAGGGCTCGGGCAAGGGATCTTGGCAACTCCTGAGGTGTACTTAGCTGACAACGCTAATGAACAAAATCAATTTGTAATCAAAGGTGAACAAAAAATAATGGGTGTAAGTGTGCCGAGCACGAGTGATACGCCGAGCTCTTTTTCAAAAGCAGCTAGCTCGTTGATGCGAAGTGTCAGTTTTAGTGTGTCTGATGATAATCAATCAATGACGGGACAAGAAGGGGCTCCTCTGCCTGTGATTTGGGAGAAGGAGTTATAAATGAGTAAGCTCTTAAAGTTTATAGCATTGCTATGCATCTCTTTTACAGCCGTTGGCGTAAGAGCTTCTGCGACCCCTTGTAATAGTGATCCTGTACAGGCATATGCAAATGAAGCCATTACATTTAGGGTGACTCAGCCGGTACATAACTATTGGAATATGGGTCCCTCAAAAATGTATCTAGACAACGAGCTTATTTACCCAAAAGCCGGTGTCGCAACAGTTAATAATTTTTATACTCATACATTCCCTACTGCTGGTTCCTTCGATCTAAAAATTGAAATAGATAAAAAATTTGGGAATAAGGCACACTTTATAGATGAATGTACTAAAAAAATTACTGTACTTAAGCGCAAAGTTCCAAAGTTGGAAGTAATCAAGCAGTCACATAAGTACTGGGTAAATAAAGACGAGAATATATCCATTACTTTTAGTGCTGCCCATGCAGATAGAATTATTCTTACAACAAAAAGGTATGAAGAAAAAGATTGGCGCGCTCTTAAAACATGTCATGCCAGTACCTGTGAAGGCAAGATAAATGCTGAAGGCTTTACTACACATGCGATAAGCGCTATTGCCTACAATGGGGCGCAAAATAGTTACCCGGTAACTTATAATTGGTCAAGTAGAGGTCGCAATGTGAGTCCATCTGTCTCAATCTCTGCAAATAGTAACCTTGTTAACAACGGTACATCGACAGATATAACCATTACTGCAAGTGATAAGAATGTAAACCCAGCGCATCATATTTCTCAGGTAGAGTTTCTTGGAGCTGATGGAAAATGGGTTTCTAAAACACCTCAATGTATCGGAAATAGCGGTAAGAAGAAAAGAGTCAGTTGTAAGGTTAATTCTGGCAATTTGTCTAAAGCAGCGGGTTTTAAAGCAAGGGTTAAAGATTCTGGCCTCTGGGTAACGTCTAACGAGCAATGGGTCGGTATCAATAATGCGCCAAAGATTAATAACTTGTCGATAAAATCAGGTAACAAAGAGTCTCGCTTTTTCACAACAAGCAGCGATGTTTCTGTATCGACTACAGCCACTGATAGTAATGGAAATATAGCCCGTATTCAAATCTGTGGTGCTAAAGGTACAAACAACGTCGATCCAAATAAAGCGTGCAGTGCTGGCGAATGGGTGAGTTGTAGTTCGAGCCCTTGTTCAAAATCTCGTAAATTGACAAGCGCTGGGGCATACACTATTTACAGTCGTGTTGAAGACAAACTCGGATTGAAAGGTTTTGCTCCACCGCAAACAATACATGTGTTGTCAGACTTCGGTATTTATGTTGACCAAAACTCGGTTGCTCGCCAATACATTGTAAATGACAAAAACAATCCGCCAGAAATCTCATGGACAATTGTCGCCAATAAGGTTTACTCCTCAGGTAGAAAAGTAAAAGGATTCAGAATTGTTCCCAACGGCAATGCTGCCCATGCAATTACTCCTAATGTGCCTGAATTAGCGGGAGGGCCAGTAAGTATAGATGAGGCCTGTATTGATGGTCGCTGTCGTTTTACTTTGAAATGGAAACCAGATTCGGATGCTGTGTTTGGTTCACCTATCCACTTTTATGTTCAGGTTATTGATGACCAAAATGCAGTGCAGCAATCTGACACGATTCAAACAACGATTGCGCTTGCTAAGCCTCCTGTTCCCCCAACCCCAGTTGTATCTTTGAATTTAAACTCTAGTTTGAATAGGTATGAAATTGACGTCAGTAAATATGGTAATGCGTCCCGCTTTAGCATTGAAGTAAACAAAGCAGGAGTGAAATCAACTTATGCGACAACAACAAGAGGTCTGCCGTGGGGAGTACCGGGTACATCTGTTGACGATAATGGCAGTACTCTTTCAGTGTGTGTTGTGGGTATTGCAGATGGGCCAAACGGTTTTTCCACGAGCAAAATTAAAGGGTGCGCGTCAAAGACGATAGATCACAACGATACGCCCCAAAGACCATTATTCAATATGTCGCATAGTCAATTTGGTGGTGACTACACTATGCGCTGGCAGTCCAGCCAAGATAAAGGTCTAACAAAATACTATAATTTAAAGCGTTGGAATGGGCATATAGCGGCAACTTCACAAGCTGCAAATGCCATTTACTCAAACATTCAAGATACAGCATTCCCTATCACGGACACACCAATGGGAACATATACTTATATTTTAGAAGCGTGTAATCGTTTTAATGAATGTAAGCAATCTTCTCCATTTGTAGTGGAGCATATTGCTCCTATGGCCGCCAGTGCATCAGTAAGTGAAGACAGCAAAAAGCTGATTTTAGGCGGCGCAGGCTTTGCTTTGTCTGGTGGTCGTCTGATCGCTCAAATTGAGAATACTTCCGAAACTTATGAAATTGAACAAAGTGATATTACGGTTAATCAATCAGGGGGAGTTTTAACAGCCAACCTAACAGAGAGGCTTTATAAAGGGTATGAGAATAAAGGTTTAATTGTTGAATATCGCAACCAAGTAAGCTGCCCTGTAGATGACAATGATATCAATATCATAGGTAAGGTTCTTTGTGTTGATGGCTTGTCTACCTACAAAGTGCGTGTTGATGATCAGGCCCCAGATGAGGTGCTTGATATGACCGAAAATAACTTTACCGTGAGTAGTAGTGGATATGTTTATGTTGGAGCTTCTCAACCTGGTTCAGATAAGGGGGCTGCGCCATTTTATCAAGTAGGGGCCTCTTCAGAGACAATTACCGGCCTTCATATCTATAAACATGGTACACAAAATAGCGGTTGGATATTCAAAACTGATGATGCCAATGCAAATAGCGATGATCGTATTGTAGGCAAACCATTGGTATTAAACCAAGGTGGTGTAGAACACGTGTATTTTGGTGCACAAAACCACAGTGTGTACAAAATAACTCATAACCCAAGCTCAATTAGTGATAATCGATTTAGCTATATTTGGAAACAAACAACAGGCGGTGCAAATACAGCTGGCGTGCAAACTGATATGTACGGCAACATCTATGTAGGCTCAATGGATCAAAAGCTATATTCATTGTTACCAGACAGCGGTCAGATCAATTGGCACTATTCATTTGCTCCTTCAGGTGGTGTAGTTTCTTTAACTGGCGTGGGCGCAGATGGTCTTGTATCTGTGACAACACAAGATGGTGAAATTAACCATATTGACCGTAACTTAGTTGATAAAAAAGCGGTTAGTTGGACTCGACTCGACGACTATCAAAACCTTGAAAACCCAGGGTGGCAACCTCCAGTAGATTATTTAGAAGGCAATATTATTAGCCATCTTTTGGCTGTAATTCATAATCGCCTGCCGAGCAAGCGAGAAATCGCCGCGCTATCATTTGCTCATATGCATGGTCATTCTTTAGAAGAAGTTGTAAATGCGATATTGAATGCGCCCGTGGGCACAGATCAGCAAGCCTTGGCGCTTAGAGGACCTGATAATTTAGCGTTCGCAAATGCATTAATGAGTCGTTTGCTTAACTCTGAGGTGTCGACTAGTACAACGCTTTTAGGTAAAACAGCTTCACAGTGGGCTGCGGAATTAGAAAGTGGCAAATTACGTCGTGCAGAGTTAGTTATTCTATTGCAACAACCAACTTATACTTATTATCAAGATACCGTTAATGAGTTGATGGACATATACTTTGGCTACTGTTTTGGAAGTCAATGTAATTACAGTAGAGACACTGATAATGATGGTATTCTAAATATCATTGAACTCGCTTTGGGGCTTAATGTTAACGACCCTAGAGATGGCCTTCGCGCACCACAGATGACTTTACAAAAGCGTGAAGGTGGTAACCTAACTTTTGCTTTGTCTAGTCTGGATAATATTGACTATTATAAAGTTTTTCACATCGTTAACTCATCACCTGAAGTAGAAACGAGATTAGATGCATCAGGTAGCGCTGTGCCTTATGAGACAGTGTGGTCTAAAGTTGTCACCAATGCTGATCATGTTTTTTACGCTAAATCGTGCCTAGAAACGCTAATTGAGAACAAAAAGTATGAATCTTGCAGTGTATCCGCATCGAGCAATGAATCTATCACTGTTGAAGACAGCAGTTCTGAGTCAGCAATTAACGTTGTGTTATCAACAAAGCCAGCGACCAAAGATACATCTCAAGTTGAGCTGATGAAAAATGCTGAAATGACGCCAACGCTAGGTAGTTTTAGAGTCAGCGAAGCAGGGAGTGCCACATACTCAATACCTATTCAATTGCCGTCAGGCATCGCAGGTGTTACTCCTTCAGTTTCTATGTCTTATAACTCTCAAGCGGGAGACTCAAGTATTGCTGTTGGTTGGTCACTTAACGTAGGGTCCGCAATCACGCGATGCCGAGCTACATTGGCCACAGATGGGTACTCTAGGTCGGTAGGGTTTAATGACAGCGATAAATACTGCTTAGATGGTCAGAGGTTAATTAAGGTTGAAAACCCATATGTATCGCCTGTATTACCCTATCAAGGCAGTGGGAATGCTACTTATGTACTGGAGCACGATGCTCAAGTAATTGTAAAAGACGTAACCGTATTGGGTGCACGTCAATTTGTTGTGTTTGGTAAAGATGGTTCTAAAAAAATCTATGGTGGACACAGTTCACGAATAGTCAAAGTTGGAGGAGGAGACTATAACCCCACACTAACTTGGCTTCTTCATAAGGAATACGATAGTACTCAATCGGATGAATCCGCAGTGACTTATAGTTATACAACAAAAGCATCTAATGGCGATGCTTTAGGTGACGGTGAATTGGTCCTAGAGAAAATCGATTACAGTACGTATCGTGTAAAGTTCGATTATAGTGCAGGGAAAACACGAAACCTTACCTATATCAATCATGGTACTTTGTCGCAACGTGCCAGACTTGACAAAATAACAGTACAAAAGGTGGGCGCTTCCCCGGTAGAGCTGAGCCACTACAAAATTGCTGCTAATACGAGTGAACCTAGTGGAAACGGTCTGCGAAGACTGGATAAATTCCAGCAATGTCGCGGCGGTATTTGTAAAAAGCCTATAGTTTTCGACTATGCAGATTTTGCAACACCACATTACTTTGAAAAAAACACTGAACTCTTTGTTGCTAAAGATAAAAATAAACTAGCTGCGTTTACGTTTATCGATACACAAGGTGACGGCTTTGCAGAATTGGCTACGCTTGAGCGTTTGCACGGGCAGGATAAAAAGTACGAACTGTGCCTTTGGCCAAGCCAACCAAACGATAATCAGTCAGCTTTGGATTGCTGGACCTTAAGTCGAGAAGATGATTCTGATAGCGTAAGCATGATGGCCATTGATCCCGAGGGAGATGGTTCTCAAACTCTTTGGATTAATAAAAAGTCCTACTTTGAAGAGAGTTATAGTGGTTTTTACTGGCTGGCGTTTGGTTTCGATGGTGAAAAATTGACATTTGGATACCCTGAGATTAGTAATCTTAGAGGTAACTTTATGCGTGAAATCAAAAGTGCAGACTTTGATGGGGATGGCTATCTTGATATCGCCTATAAAAAACAGTTTGATGATGCGACTGTTTATATAAGTTATTGGAATGGTACTTCTTATAGTAATGAAAGCAAAGTTGATTTTTCATATGGAGAGATTGGTACGGTTTCTGACTGGCGAGCAACAGACATAAACTTTGATGGTCTAGCTGATATCATTTCATTATCATGTTGGTCGGGAAGTTGCGATGAGCCAAATCCAGGCAGACTTTTTGCCTTTATTAATCAGGGTAGCAATACATCATTTCAATCACATCCAATATATGGTTCTGAGAATGGCAAACTTGAACACTTAACAATCACCGACATAAATAGTGATGGCTTAGTTGACTTTATTTTGCTGGACTCTGCATCCAATGGCACAAAGGCTTGGAAAGTACTCACTTCAAGAACATCTAGCATTTATGCTTACAATATTGTACCTCAGTATCAAGCTACAGTGTTCGAGCTAAATGACACAGAAGATACCTCTTTAAATTTGCAAGATGCGTCATTAGACGAAAATGCAACTCCATTTGTTTTAGATGTAGACAAAAATGGTATTAACGAAGTCTACTTTAAGCAAAAGGGCGCGACCGACTATTGGAATAAGTTCCAATGGGATACGGATAAAGGCTCACTGCGTTTACAAGCTGAAAGAGTAAGAACATTTAATCTAGATAGGGATGCGAAGTCGCTCGTTTTCCCAGCTGACTTTGACAACAACGGCTTTGTTGACCTTGTTCAAAAAGATGGTGATCGCTTAGTTGCACGCTTTGGAAGTAATCAACCAGCCCATGCTGGCTTATTACGCTCTATTAAGCAAGGTTATGGCAATGAGACGCGCATTGAGTATCGTGCGATGAATACGTTAGGGAAAGACGCAATATATTCTAAGTCCTTGGAAGATTTACCAAGTGAGCTGAGAGATACTACAGAAGATAGCAAGCAATTTGATGCGCAGGGCTTTAAAGTTAGTAATTTGGTTAGCGCCATGCCGTTGGTTGCCTCTGTTGAAACCGACACCTCAGTAAGTTCTGCACAGGGTGAAGACAAACCGCTTACAGTAAGTTATCGCTATTACGGTGCTAAAGCACAGTTTGGTGGACGCGGCACATTAGGCTTTGCTGCTATAAGGACAACTACTGAAAAAGATCAGAAGCACTTTATTACTACTACGCGTTATCGCCAAGCATTTCCATATACAGGCCTACCAGCTGCGACACATAAGTCGATTGGCGAAAGACTAATATCATTAGCCGTCAATAAATATGCTAGGGCTGAAGGTAAACATAGTAACAGCTATTATATCTTTACTGAAAAAAGCCGGGATTGCTCAGCGAGAATCGACAGCGTTGATGCAGTCGCATCTTATTCAGTGAGTGGCTACTCTTGTACAAACACCACAATTGACGAAGATGTGTGGGGCAATGTATTTACAATGGATGTGACACAATACGATGTATTGTTTCATAATGTTGAAGAGTTTGCTTACTATGGGTATTTGTCAGATGGAACTGAACTGGCATCTACGAATACGACCAATTGCTATGGCGAGGCATGCAATAAGGAATATGCATACGCAAAACCTTATGTAAGGTTGGGCCGACTTACGAGTACCACGGTAACTCAAACCGAACTCAACAAAGACAGTGTAACTAAGACTAATAAGTTTACTTACTACGACTCCGGTATTGAAAAGTTTTTACTAAAAGACGAAGTGGTAAACGAAGGCGCAGGATGTGATAAAGAGCTCACTACGTCATACACATATGACGAGGTTGGCAACATAGAAACGGTGGCTCTAACTAACACAGGTTGCAGTAGTGAGCAGCAGCAAACTCGTTTAACAACACATGTGTATGACGAACAGTTGCATTTAAAGTCCTCTAGTAATAACTACTTCACTCCTAGCGTTGTAAAAAGCTGGAATGATTTTGGTCAGCCTTTGATTGTTGAGCATATTGATGATCTTCAGATCCACATGCTATATGACACTTTTGGAGCAAAGATTGGCTCGTTCTCCACAGATGGTGCACAAAGCTATACTTACCTAACAGACTGTGATGCGAATGATACGCAGTGTGCCGTTCAGCAAAATACGCTTTTAAATGGTTACATAGTTGAAAAAAGTTACATGGACAAAGGTGGTCGAGTTTATGAGTCACATAAACGCGGTATGCACGATCATTTCTGGTTCAAAACTGAGGTCGAGCATGACCGTTTTGGGCGAGCGATTTCTCATAAAGGACCAGGACAAGAAGCCGTTACTACAGTCTATGACGCATTCGACAGGGTGGTTTCCGTAACGGATCCTAACGCTGGCACGATCACGACTCACAAACAACAAGGGCTGGTAAGCACGGTGACTATGGAAAGCACTGGCTTGCAAATTGAAGGTACAGCTAACCGTGACAAAGGGTTGCCTGGAGGCAATTCACAGACACAGTCAGTAGAGACGGACCTATTGGGCCGAAACTATAAAGTGACGGACAATGCCGGTAATGTGTTGACTTACGAATACGATATTTGGGGAAATAACACGACAGTTCACTCTTCGGCTGATAATCAAATTGTTCTTCAAAATACATATGAAGCCGATGGTCGGTTGTTGTCCCGTAAGACCCTCAATAATGGAGAGTGGAGCTATAAATTCAATGCGTTTGGTCAAGTTAGAGAGCAAACCGACGCTCGGGGCGTTACCTCAACGATTAAATATGACTTAATCGGCAGAAAAATTTCTCAATCACAAACATCATCTGATAATAAAGTGGTGCTAGAGGGAGATAGTGAGTGGAGTTATATTGAGTATGACGAAGCTGCCACACAACCAACTCACCAGCTGCAGTATGCCAAGCAAGGAAATTGGCTTCAACATTATTTCTATGACAAACGAGGACGTTTGGCGAGTACTCTGACTGATCTTGAAAGTAATCAATGTTACTCAGGAGTGGTGTTCAATTCGAGTAACAGCGACTTAAATATTTCTGATGATAAGTTGTTAGACCCAGTCTCTAGCTTGTGTGTTATTCAACAAAAGTTCTATGACCAATATGGTAGGGATGCTTATCAATTCGAAGATTATCGACGTAATCAGGATGGGTATTTCTACGATGTCCGTGGTATTAAGAAGATATACCACAAATTCGGTATGGTCATAGGCCTGCAAGAAGCTAGGGACACAGAGAACGGTATTCGATATTACAACGTGGATACAGCTGCTGTTAACAAACGTGGACAAGTCACGAGTTATGACAAGGGTCTTGTTAAGATGAGCTTGATGTACGATAGCCAAGGGATGATTGCTGGCATCGACGCTAAATATCGAGACAAGGCGCTTTATCTTCAGGGTGATCGCTATCGTTTTGACAGTTTGGGCAACTTAACTTATCGAAGTCTTTTAAACGGGTCGGGAGAGCAAAAGTTTGGGTATGATGGATTAAACCGTGTATCGGCCGTTAATGGCGTAACTGACTTTGAGTACTGTGATAATGGAAGTCTCAAGAAAAAAGGTAAGTGGACATATCATTATGGGGCAAACCAATGTGATAGTCACCGACTAGAAAAGCGTACGCGCAATATTCGAGACTTCAATACAAACATAGAGCCATTTAATGGATTAACTGCGGCAGGTAATAATACTGCACCTGAGTTAACTCCTGCATCTCACGCTGCGATAGATCCTCAAATTTTGGGGCATATCGAAGAAACTTTTGATTATGACAACAATGGTAACGAACTATGGATGAAGCGAGACAATAAAGCCTATCGTTCGCAAACATACAGTGGTCGCAACAAGGTTAAAAGTATCAAGGGTATCAAGGATGAAATTAGCTTTGATTACGATGTGAATAACCGTCGCTACAAACGTGTTGATGATAATCAAACGGTTTATTATGTAGGTGCGCTAGAGCTTACCAAGCGTAACGTCGGATCGATTGAAGAGAAGTTTATCAGGCGGTATATCGGTAATGAGGCGGTACAAATTTACTATGTAGAAGGTGGCAGTTCACTACAGTGGATGTTTACAGATCATCAAGGGTCAATCACTGCCGTTGCAGACAGTAATTATAATCTGCTTGCTCGTTATCAATACGATGTTTTTGGTAAACGCTCTAAGGTTGCGAAAAATAAGGCAGATGAGCAATATTATGCTGCACATTTAAGCATCTCGTTATTTAATGAAATAGCACCGAACCTAAGAAGTTATACGGGGCATGAACCTGTTTCGTTGGACGGAGATAATCGAGTTATTCATATGAATGGTCGAATCTATGACGCTGATACGGGACGCTTTATGCAGGCTGATCCGTTTATTCAGGCGCCGCAGAACCTGCAAAACTACAATGCTTATAGTTACGTTTTGAACAACCCTCTTTCGTTTACAGATCCAAGTGGCTACTTGTTTAAAAAGATGCTTAAAGGGGCTATGAAAGCGACGGGTACCTGGGACTTGATGCAGCAAATAGCTGCTAATCCAGTTTTGAACTCTGTCATTCAAGTCGTAATGATATTTATACCTGGTTGTCAATCTGGGGCCTGTCATGCGGTATTTAATGCGGCAACAACTTTTGCAGCTACAGGTAGCTTAAATGCAGGTATAAAAGCTGGAGCGATTTCTTACGCACAATCCGCTGCGCTTCAGAAAATAGGTGCCAGCAAAACATGGGGCCAACCTGGTAGCATAGAAAACATTGCAGCCAATGCTCTTGTAGGTGGTGTTGCATCTGAGCTCCAAGGTGGAAAGTTTGGGCATGGATTTATAGCTGCAGGCGTCGCATCAACATTCAAACCAATGCTCAATAATATTGGTGGTGCTCAAAGTGCCAACTCGGCCATTAAAACTGGTAATATCGAGATGCTTGCCAAGTTTAAGGTGCATCGTATTATTGGTGCGGCGGTTATTGGTGGTACCACGTCAATGATAACAGGGGGCAAGTTTGCAAATGGAGCTATTACGGCTGCGTTTACACAGGCGTTTAATGGGGAGTCTCGAAATGAAGCAGACGCAATTGAAAAGAACTTTGGTAATTTAAGAGATAAGATATCAGAGGCCAATTATAAGACTGAAGAAGGTCGTATTACAATTGCAACTGCAAAAAATATGTTAACTAAAGGTGGTATCAGTAGATCTCAGTTCGACCGTATTTTAAGGCAGAAAAGTCATGCTAGACTGCTACAACGTGCATTGGTAACTGATTTAACAAAACTTATCGCAAGTGATGCAATCCCTCAAATATTAAAGGCAGCAGATCCTACCAGTGATTCTTCCCAGAGAGCATTGGTAGCTGACGTTGTCTCATCCGCTACTTCGAGTTTTACTATTGGCAAATTAGCTGGTGGCTATAGTAGTTATCTGAACATAAATACGATGTGGGATGTGCAGAATGTTAGGAATAACTTTTATATGAACACAGAGGCTTTTGATATGATGTTTGACGATGAAAGATACTTATTACTCGGTAAATATAGAGGGTTTTAAAAGTGAAATTATTTATATATGTAGTGTGTATTTTTTTTGTTGGTGGAAATGTATACGCTAGTGGCCTCAATGTTCTGAATGAATGTAAGGTGACCGAAGAGTATGGTAAGACAGTTATTTATGAAAATTGTATAGGAGGGAATGTTTTCACTGTTGATGTACATAACTCTGGCAAAGGTGTACCTGAGCTAGTGAAAATCATTAAAAAAGGCTCCTATGATATTTCACTTTTGAAAGATAAAATGAATGATGAATTGGTTTCTGCAGTATATTCTTTGATTCTTATAGAAAAAGAATTGGTTTATTTCTTTGCGACTGAAAATACAGTCACAGTTTTGTTGAAAGATAATGGAATCGTTATTTTTAAAAAGTCTGATAGCGTATGGCGACAGATTTCGATTGGCGAATCTTAAGAGACAAAAAAATTACGAAAACAATCATCTTAAACTGGCGTACAGCGGGTACGCCGTCTCCCCTTAGATGAGTTTTATGGATTGAAGGTTAACAAGTTAGGGTGAGACCCATTCAAAATAGGCGTTCAGTGAGCGCCTTTTTTTAACAAAACAAAAGTTACCCATTGCTTAGGTTGGTAACGTTAATTTAATAACTTTATCTGAGGCTATCGGGTTGTTCGTCTACTTGATTTTCAGAATTTATTTAGATGATCAGTAATTCTTTTTGCTCAGGTGAATTGCTGCTATCAATATAATCGAAAAGAGCTATCTTGACTTCTATCTGAGTGTTTGTTCAGTCAAAAATCATTTTCTATTCTAGGTGGCCAAAATTCTCTCAAGGCTGTGCCTATAAAAAACCACGTTAGATACTCCAATTTTATTGTTACCAGCAACAATAAAGGAGTAAGAAGTATGAGTAGATACAAATCCGCTTCGTACGTAATCTACCTCGATGCCAGAGCCATGTTGTCATTAAAGTACAGATATAGAATTTTGAAAAGAAATGTTGAAAAAGGTTAAATCGTGGCATCCATTTTTTAAATTAAAAGTGCAAGGTTATAAAGCTCAATGTACAGCAGTTCATGTATGCCTTGCACTTAGAGCGTGTTCTGCGCAACTAAATCA
>NZ_AUYB01000125.1 GCF_001625655.1 Pseudoalteromonas luteoviolacea DSM 6061
CGGTTTAATTAAAGCAGTTCACTTGGCAATAAGCTGCATTTAGACTTCCTATAATGGAATCTTGTTTAATAAAGGATTTGATAGTTTCTTTACCATTTGCCGTGACATAAAATGCTTTTAGTAATCCACTTTCTACCCAATATACATAGTCGCAGTTGTCTCCCTGATTAAATATTCGTGTACCTTTGTCAACCTGACACTGAGTACCATGTGATGCTATAAGCTTTTGAAGTTCCATAATTATTTTCGTTATTTTTGTGTTTAATACGCGTCTAACTGAGTTTTGGTTTCAATTACTCAATTAAGTTGCTCACCTTCAATGGCAATTTGCTTCCACCATTTCCTGACACTTTTAACATAGGTTAATGCGTCACTCGTTACCGCTGCGATAGATTAGCCACTACTTAATGAAATGGAGGCTAACTTTTGAATCTCAAAGACAAGATTATTGTAATAACTGGCGGCACATCTGGTGTCGGTCGTCAATTAGTTGCATCGCTATGCCAACATAACACGGTAATTGTGATTGCTCGACCTAGTCATAGATTAACGCAGCTAGCTAAAACTCATCACAACATCAATGTTTACTCTGCTGACTTAGCAGACCCTTGCCATTATCAACCCTTAGTTGCGAGCATAAAACAAGAGTTTCCTGCAATTGATATACTCATAAATAATGCAGCAATTCAACACACTGCTACTTTTACGGAGCCTAATTTTGATTATGACACTATCTCGCAAGAGATAAACGTCAACTTCAATGCTATTTGTTCACTTTCTTACCTTTTCATTCCGGTACTAGCGAAGGCTAAAGAAGGTGCTGCGATTTTAAATGTCAACTCTGGCCTTGCGTTAGTTCCTAAAAAAACATCCGCCGTTTATTGCGCTTCTAAAGCTGCAATGAATATATTTTCACAAAGCTTAAGTTATCAGCTTGAAGATACACAAATTGATGTATTACAAGCATTTCTTCCCTTAGTAAATACACCTATGACGCAAGGCCGACAATCATCAAAACTGACCCCAGAACAAGCCGCAGAAAAGATCATTGATGGCCTGAAGCGCAGAGTTCCCATAAATAACATCGGAAAAATTAAACTGCTTCGAGCTGTAAATGCATTTGTTCCCGGTTTAGCAAAAAATCTCTTGAAAAGGTCTTAACTATGAAAAACAAAATACGCTACTCAACATTCGCAGGAGTTATGCTAACTATGGCAAACACAGTACACGCTCATTCTATTGAAGTGAAAATAAACGGTATTGATACTGAACGCTCAGGGCAAATCATGGTGATGTTATTTGCGCAAGAAGGGTTCCCCATTAAACATGATAAAGCGATTCAAACGCGCTACCTAACGCCCGATACGCCAAGTCATCAAGTCACATTTACAAGACCTAAGACCAATTTTGCTGTTAAAGTGCTTCATGACGAAGACAACTCCGGTAAAACATCAAAAAACTGGACTGGGATAATTCCTTCGGAGGGGCTTGGTTTTTCTAATGGCGTCACCATATCTTGGCGCGGCGCCCCAAAATTCTCAGACGCAAAAATCCACCCTGACTCTGTCTCAGAACCAATAGAAATTACCATTCGCTATCCATAACTTAGGCAAGGAAAGTCAAATGAAATCAATTTTAAAGCTGATGTTGGTGCTGGCTTGTTTTTTTGCGAGTACGTTCATAGTCCTAAAACTGACTGGCATACTTAGTATTGAAGCCATCGAAAGCTGGTTGCAATTTGCTCAGTCACTGAATACGTTTCTCGTCGCATTAGTTGTCATAACGTTGTTGTTTTTAGATTTATTTGTCGCGGTTCCAACTCTTACACTTGCCTTACTTGCAGGTTATTTTCTCGGCCCTTTAGCAGGGTCATTCAGTGCGATCATAGGGATGTTGCTGGCAGGCTTAGCTGGCTACTGGATAAGTTTCTATTTTGGCGATGGGCTATTAAACAAACTGCTTAAAACTCAAACTGAGCGTGCGTCTGCTGTTTCGACCTTTAAAGCTCGTGGCCCCGTTATAATCTTATTATCTCGAGCGTCTCCCATTTTACCTGAAGTATCAGCGTGTATGGCTGGTTTGACGAAGATGCCATTCAAAGCATTTATACTCTATTGGTTATTAAGTATTGTTCCGTATGCAATCATTGCCGCCTATGCTGGCTCGGCAAGTACACTCGAAAACCCAAAACCGGCAATATATGCAGCGATTGGGTTAGCGGGATTTTTCTGGACAAGCTGGTGGATATTTAGAAGAACCACGTCAAAAAAGATAAAAACACTGTCTATGTGATTTACATTTAGTTGCGACGATTTAGAGTAAAAAAGCTGGTCAATATTGACCAGCCTTTAAATAATTTTTGAGATACCGCGTAGATTTAAAAAGTTAAACTTGAGTACCAAAAATTTTATCACCCGCATCTCCAAGCCCAGGTACAATATAGCCCTGCTCGTTTAAGTGACTATCCAATGCGGCCGTATAAACATCAACATCTGGATGAGCTTTCTCTACCGCAGCGACCCCTTCTGGCGCAGCGACTAGAACGATTGCTGTGATGTTTTTGCAGCCAGACTTCTTGAGTAAGTCGATAGTCGCGATTAAAGAACCGCCTGTTGCAAGCATCGGATCTATCACTAATGCTCTTCTAGACTCAAGGTTGCCGACTAACTTTTCAAAATAAGACACTGGCTCTAGAGTTTCTTCGTTACGTTGCAAACCGACAACACTTATTTTTGCAGCCGGTAGTAATTGCATAACCCCATCTAGCATACCAAGACCAGCTCTTAAAATTGGAACTAGGGTTATCTTCTTCCCTTTGATTTCTTGCACATCCAAGTCTTCGCCTGTCCAGCTTTTAATGGTCGTTGTCTCAGTAGGCAGCTGCCTTGTTGCTTCATAAGTCAATAAATTGCCAACTTCTGAGACTAGCTCTCTGAACTTTTTAGTCGAAATACCATGCTCTCGCAAAAGACCAATTTTATGCTGTAATAAAGGGTGTTCAACAACATGAAGTGCCATAAGTTGCCTCTGTATTATAATTCTGTGAAAAATGAAGAAGGTTCATGACGAACGGGTTTAGTACACTGTACAATCGGCGTTCCTAAGTATAAATATCCGACTATTTCATCTTTTTCGTTGAGGCCTAACTCTCTTTTTACGGTGCCACTTTGCGCGAAAAAGCCAGTTCTCCAAACACCAGATAAATGCTGTGCAAAGGCTGCTTGTTGCATTGCAAAACACGCACATCCAGCACTTTCAATTTGCTCGATTCTAGGAACTTTTGGGTGCTCTTGGTATGGTGACACTGCGATGATCATCATTGGTGCACGATGTGGTAACTCTTTGGCTCGTGAAATCGTGCGCTCGTCTTGGTTTTCTTCGACCGCTGCTTTGTAGTAGATCTCCCCAAGTTTATCGCGCGCATCTTCATTAACAACAATAAACTTCCAAGGTGCTAGTCCACCATGATCAGGCACTTTCAATGCCGCTTTTTTTATTATCTCTAATTGGGACTCTGTAGGACCAGGAAAAGACAATTTGCTATCTGATTGTCGAGTCAGCAATAGCTCTATTGCATCCATTTGAAATTCCTTACTAATAAACAAACACTTGCTATTCTAACGTGAAGTAAAAGGGAAAGTTTAGTCCTTTCCCTTATATTTTTCAGCTATCGTTACTTGCTTTCCTAGCAAACCAGTAATCTAGGCTGAAGAAACGTCCACCCCCAGTGAAGAAGAGACTGAGTAACATCGCAAAATAAATTGCGGCAAATTCAATACCATTATTTAAAATCACAATATTCCCTTTCTCATACAAATATTCGGGAAAACCATGCTTACTAACAATCGATTTGATGCGCTCCAATCGCTCGGCCACTTCAAGACTATTTTCTAAGCTCTTTTGCGCAGTATCACTACCCATCCATGCAAATACTTGAGCAGCACTCGTATCTGGGTTTGCAGGTGCAACTGAGAACCAACCATTGTGCCAATGTACCTGAGTCGCAGCTACAAACATAGTAACCATAAGGGGTACAGACACCAGCCTAGTCAACAGGCCAAGCAATATTAACCAGCCTCCTAAAAACTCTGTCCATCCAGCTAGGAATGCCAACAAGTCGGGAAAAGGTAAACCAAGCCCCCAATCAGCATTGCCAAACCAAGCAACTACATTTTCATCTGCCAAAAGGCTTTCGAAAAACCCAACGCCCTCTTTACTCAGGTTAAGCTTGTTGTAACCTGCAATAATCATAACAGGCGCAATGATTAATCTGAGCAGTAAAGGTGCTAAGCCGCTCATTACTTCAGTTTTTTCTATGCTAGTTTGATAAATAGATTGGATTTTTTTAATCATATGGAGATCTACACATTTTAGGATATTCATAGAGTGTAGACCGAACCACATTAAGTTTTATTGCAGGATAAAAAAATCGGCATTTAACTACCGATTTTTTATTACTTGTATGTTTAAATTTTACGCGCTACTTGAAGCGCTTCAAAAATAGCCCTTTTAGCATCAATTGCGCTGGCAAGTAAAGCACCTCCAATTACGTGGTGGTTTTCTGGCAGCTGTGCTTTGTCAAAAAGGTCTTCGTTTGAAGTTTGCCCAATGCACGCTATCACAGTATCCACATCGAGCATTTGCTCTTTCCCATCGATGCGCACTACTAGCCCAGCATTAGAAAACGACACGTACTCGCAGCCTGCTATCTGCTCAACTTGGTGATGTTTAGCTACCGCGCGATGTATCCAGCCCGTCGTTTTACCCAGACCCGAACCAAATCGTCCTGCGCTACGTTTAAGCATGTAGAGTTTGCGCTTTTCTGTCGATGGCGTAACGTCCTGCTCGATCCCCCATTGACTCTTAAAATCATCAATGGATTGATTTTCAGGTTCAGTCAAAAAAGCCACCATATCGAACCCAATTCCGCCAGCACCTAAAATCGCGATCTTATCTCCGACTTCAACTTCTTTACGGATAACCTCGTCATACGCTAACACCCGTTTGCCATCGCTACATTCAATATTTGATAAACGCGGGCTAACACCGGTTGCAAACACCACATCGTCATATTTTGCGCCGAGCTCATCGGTGTATTCACATCCTAAATCCAAATTGACACCAAGGCGCTCTACTTCGTTTAAAAAGTACTTAAGCGCAAGCTTAAAGTCTTCTTTACCTGGGATACGCATTGCTAAGTTAAACTGACCACCAGGGTGTTCATTTTTATCAATTAAAGTAACGTTGTGACCTTTTTGCGCAAGGTAACAACTGGCCGACAAACCAGCCGGGCCCGCACCAACTACCAGTACACTTTTTACTTTGGTAGTCTTTTCTAATGGATAGTCTAGTTCGAAACCAGCTTGGGGATTAACTAAACACGTTGCACGCTTGCCCTTAAACACGTGATCAAGACAACCTTGGTTGCACCCAATGCAGATATTAATCTGTTCAGACTTATTCTGTGCATACTTATTGAAAAACGCAGGGTCAGCTAATAACGGCCTAGCCATTGAAATTAGATCTGCCTCACCACTGTCTAAAATATTGTTAGCAAGGTCTGGAGTATTGATACGGTTAACTGCAACAACGGGCACATCCACGACGTCTTTGAGCCGCTTTGACGCTTCTCTAAACGCTCCTGGAGGCACCATACTTGCAATAGTTGGAACTCGCGCTTCATGCCAACCAATACCCGTATTTAATATATCTACTCCAGCGGCCTCTAACGCCTTAGCTTGAACTGTAACTTCTTCGGACGTCGAACCGTTTGGCACTAGATCCATTACAGACAATCTAAACACAATTATGAATTTATCGGACACCCTAGCTCTAACAGCCTTTACAATATCAACGGCCAAACGCATGCGGTTTTCTAAAGAGCCACCATACTCGTCTTCACGATGATTTGTGTGTGGAGCCATAAACTCATTAATTAGGTACCCTTCGGAGCCCATAATTTCTACACCATCATACCCAGCTTTTTCTGCCATGTAGGCTGATTTCGCAAAATCTTTTATGGTGTTTTTAATCATACCCAATGACATTGATTTGGGTGTGTATGGGTTAATTGGCGCCTTAATAGGGCTTGGTCCAACATTAAATGGATGATATGCATACCTACCAGCATGTAATAACTGCAAACAGATTTTTCCGTTATGTTGGTGTACTACATCCGTATAGGCACGATGTTTAATTACATCGTATCGGCTGTTAAAAGATGATGAGATTGGCGTAAGTTTGCCACGTATATTAGGGCTATATCCGCCCGTAATGATGAGTCCAACACCACCTTTAGCTCGCTCTTCATAAAAAGCTCTTAGCCTTTTTCGGTTGTGCCACCCCTCTTCTAATCCTGTATGCATTGATCCCATGACCAAGCGATTACGCAGCTCAGAATTTTTAAGTTGTAGTTTTTGTTCTAACATTGCTCGCCCCAATGTAACTGGTCTTACCTGTGAACATTAACCTTTTTCAAAATTTTGGCAAGTAAAAAGCCAAAATTATTTATTCAAAGCACTAGGAAATTTAAATCTTTGATCAATTATTCAAATATGTACGTAAATTAATACTTCGTTACGTTTTAGATGTAACACTCCGCTCACAACTAAGTTATGATATTAAATGAGAGTATTTAGGTACTATATTTAGAGGAATCACATTGAAGTTGATCGCAAAACTATTTAAAGGTATCTGGCACGCGCTGAATTTTTCACGCAGGCTGATAGTAAACTTGGTCTTTATCGCCCTTATTGTTGTTTTTGTAGCAGCGATAGTATCATCTGATGAAGAGGTTTTAGTGCCGCAAGATAGCGTGCTTAGGCTAAACTTGTCTGGTGTTTTAGTCGAACAGTTAACTTACGTCGACCCGCTAGATGCTGCATTGGACGACGCTATGGGTTCGAAGGAAATGCCCACAGAAATCTTGGTAGATGATGTCGTCCGCGTGATTAATGCTGCGTCACAAGATGCACGTATTCGTGCACTTAACCTTGACCTTAGACACCTTCATCATGGTCATTTAGACAAACTTCGTGACATTACAGATGCCATTGAAGCATTCAAAGAAACAGGAAAGCCTGTTTATGCACACAGCCCATACTTTACTCAAACACAGTATTACTTGGCTGCCACTGCAAATGAAATATCCATGCACCCATATGGGGCTGTAAGCTTAAGTGGTTTTGGTACATACCCTATGTACTTCAAAGATGCGTTAGACAAGCTCAAAGTAACACAGCACATATTTCGTGTTGGGACATATAAGTCCGCAGTTGAACCTTTTATAAGAAATGACATGTCAGATGCCGCAAAAGAGGCTAATAAATTGTGGTTAGACAGTCTATGGATGCAATATAAAGAGGACGTTGCCGCAAAACGACCTTTTGACACCCAAAACTTTGATGAAACACTTGCTCAGCTTGGCGATAAAATGGCAACAGTTTCTGGAGACTCAGGCCAGTTTGCTCTTAAGTATGGCTGGGTAGATAAATTAGAAACGGATCAAGAGTTCAACAGCAAGTTGGTTGAAATTGTCGGGACGCAAGATAAAGGCAATGCATATAGACAAGTTAAATATAGCGATTATTTAGCTTCAATATCCGGTTTGAACAACTTCCCAAACCCTATTACTGATAAAGTAGCAGTCGTTGTAGCTAAAGGTCATATCGTAGACGGAAAACGCAAAGCAGGTGTGATTGGTGGCGATTCAACAGCTGCACTCCTGCGCAAAGCCCGATTAGATGATAAAGTGAAAGCGGTAGTACTTCGTATTGATTCAGGTGGCGGTAGCATGTTTGCCTCAGAAAAGATCCGCAACGAAGTACTTGCTATAAAAGCTGCAGGAAAACCAATTATCGCTTCGATGGGCTCTGTTGCCGCTTCAGGCGGTTACTGGATTGCTGCATCTGCAAATGAAATTTGGGCTTCTCCAAGCACCATCACGGGCTCTATCGGTATTTTTGGAACCATCTTTACATTTGAAAACTCACTTAAAGAACTAGGTGTGTATTCTGATGGTGTTGCTACAACAGAGCTCAAATCTTCATCAGTAGCTCGAGGCTTAGACCCGGAGTATGCTGACATCATACAAATGAGCATTGAAGACGCATATGATAAATTTTTATCAATGATTTCTGAGGCTAGAAACCTGAGCAAAGATGCAGTAAATGAAGTTGCACAAGGTCGCGTATGGCTGGCACCTCAAGCATTAGAGTTTGGCCTAATCGATAAACTTGGCACTAAACAACAAGCAATCGAAGCCGCTGCAAGCCTTGCTAGTCTTGAACACTATGATGTCATTACTGTTGAGCAAACTCTGTCAGAAAAAGAACTGCTAATGCAACAAATCTTTGGTGCTGAGCTAGTTCAATCATTCATTGAGAGTGAAGTTCAAACAACTGACCCTCTTCAGGTCATTACCAAACAAGGTGTGAACCAGTTACTGGAGCAAGTGCAAAAAAGTGCAAAAATGATTGAACTATATAACGACCCTAACAGTATATATAGCGTGTGCACGATGTGTAACGTCACACCATAGTGTATTGCACTTAAGGTTAATGAATAAACTGCAATGTGATGCTGCAGTTGATATACTAAGCCCAGAAAAATTTCTGGGCTTTTTTATGAAAAGAAAAAAAATCTATATTGCCTACACTGGCGGTACAATTGGTATGAAACAATCCAGCAAAGGCTATGTGCCGGTTGCAGGTTACCTGACAGAAACAGTGAAAAATAACGCCGAATTCACACGAGAGGAAATGCCGTTATTTGATATTCACGAATATTGCCCACTTATTGATTCTTCGGATATGTCACCTAAACACTGGCAGCTTATCGCAGAGGACATCAAATCTAAATACAACGATTACGACGGCTTTGTTGTGCTTCATGGCACAGATACGATGGCATACACCGCCTCTGCCCTTTCTTTTATGTTTGAAAATTTAACGAAGCCTGTGATTGTGACTGGTTCGCAAATTCCGCTATCTCAATTAAGGTCTGATGGTCAAGTTAACTTGCTTAATGCAATGTACCTCGCAGCCAACTATCCAATAGCTGAAGTCAGTCTCTTTTTTAACAACAAACTTTTCAGAGGAAATCGCGCCTTAAAAGCCCATGCCGACGGTTTTGACGCATTTGCTTCACCGAACTTGCCACCACTTGCACAAGTGGGGATCAACATTCAACTACAAGAGGGTAAGCTAAGCCCTTATGTTGACCAAGACTTAGATGTGACCTCGATTCAATCTCAACCAATTGCCGTGTTACACCTTTACCCGGGCATAAGTGCAGCAATGGTCGAAAATGTGCTATCCAGTGACGTTAAAGCGCTTATCTTATTGAGCTTTGGAGTGGGTAATGCTCCTCAGCAAGAAAGCATATTGAACGCCTTAAAAGCAGCTTCTGACCGTGGGGTTGTAATCGTTAATCTGACACAATGCTTGCAAGGACAGGTAAATATGGGTGGCTATGCAACGGGTAATGCACTTCTAAACTGCGGTGTGATCAGCGGTTATGATATGACACTAGAAGCCTGTTTAACAAAATTACACTATTTGTTTAGTCAGGATCTAGAACTTGAAACAATCCGTCATTTAATGCAAGACAACTTGCGTGGGGAATTGACTCGTTAACGACGCTTAGCTATTGATTGTATTACTCTCTCCTAAATAAGTTTGAAAAGTATTAATACTATTTAGGCCGGGTCAGAGCAAAATAAAAAGGCCACTTCATGTGGCCTTTTTACTCAACTGCGTTATCTAACTTTCTCAGGTAGATCAACTAAGTCTGTTAGATGAGATGTCTCACCGCTGTGAGTCTTAATGCCATGCTCTCCAAAGTAGTCTCGCTGAGCTTGCACTAAGTGTCCATTACTAGGCGTACTCAATGTTGCAATATACGTTTGGGTTGACGCCAATACTGGAAACGCTAAACCCGTTTGAATTGCCTGACCTGTAATGCTTCTCAAAGCATTCGCTTCATGCTCTAAGGTATCAATAAAATCAACACCTTTTGCTATATCATCCAAGTAATCAGCACGGATAATACAACCAGCTCTCCACGTTTGTAGTGTTTTGGCAAGATCTACTTTCCATTGATGTGAACGAGAAGCACCTTTAATTAGTGCTAGACCTTGGCGGTAGCATAACAAACTTGCAAAATAGAACGCTGATTTAAGCTCGTCTAGGTCAATATCAACTTTGTTGGTTTGCTTAGCCTGATACGTCATTTCTTTAGCAGCTAGCGTGCTAATTGTATTTGTTAAATGGCGTGCTTGAACCGCTGCAACAAGTGAAGGTACAGCGATACCCAATTCTAATGCATTTTGAGCAGTCCACAAACCTGTGCCTTTTGCACCTACTTTGTTGTCAATAAGGTCAACCAATGGTGTCTGTTCATTATCCTCTAAGCTCAAAATATGACGAGAGATAGATAACAAATAGCTATTCAATTCGCCTTCTGACCATGACTCAAATACAGCTGCCACTTCTTTTGGCGAGCGCCCAGTACCAATTCTTAGTAAGTGATAGATTTCTGCAATTAGCTGCATCAAAGCGTATTCAATGCCATTGTGGACCATTTTTACAAAATGACCGCTAGCAGACTGGCCAACACGTGCAAAACAAGATTCATCATTGTAACTTGCTGCAACTTTTTCAAACCATGGAACTAAACGTTCCCATCCACCTTCTGAACCACTGGCCATCATTGCAGGGCCGTGGCGTGCGCCTTCAGCTCCACCTGAAATGCCCATAGTCGCAAACTCAAATTTATTTTGATATTTAAGTTTGCGAGCAATACCGTCTTTGTAGTTACTGTTACCACAATCAACAATGATATCGCCTTTTGACACGCCGGCTTCAATCAATTCATTACATACGGTATCAACCAACTCACCAGCTGGTACTAACAATAATACTGAACGAGGAGGCTCAAGCCTTTTAACCATATCACCGAGATCCGATACGATATGGAGACGCTCTTCTACACCCAACGCCTGCGCACAGCTGATAAGTTCAGCACCAGCGTCTGGATTTTTATCATAGGCGACTAACGTCATACCTTTCTCAATTAAGTTAAGTGCGAGGTTTTTACCCATCACACCTAAACCAACTAATGCAACTTGCATTAAGTTTCCTCCTCGGTAACAACCACACTTTAATTCGTTCACACGATGTCGAGTACATTATACCTGAGCTACATTCAATGTGCTGCTCTGGCCACTCTTAATTACTAAGCTGTTCAAAGTTTAGTACTAATTCACTGATAACACGCCTCAGCTCAAGCAAAAAATTTTGCCTTACACACTGGCTGAATGCATTATAAGTCAGAGTGTTAATAAAAATCTTATATAACTCTTAGATTGACGACTCCTGACACCGGTGTCATAATCACGTCATACAGATCATATAATTTAATTTGTGTATGAAAAAGGGTTAATAGGCAAAACTTTACAGAAAAGCGCGAATATATGACATTATTTAGTTAAACACGCTTTAAATGCCTATTTTTCAACCTACTTTTCGAAAAAGATGTTAGCAAGAACAGCCTACAGGAGAATCTGATGCTTAGACGCACAAAAATAGTTGCCACATTGGGACCAGCTACAGATAGAGATAATAATTTAGAAAAAATCATACGCGCCGGTGCTAATGTAGTACGACTAAACTTTTCCCACGGGGTGGCGCAAGATCACAAAGACAGAGCCGAAGCTGTTCGAGAAATTGCGAAAAGATTAGACAAGCATGTTGCTATTCTTGCAGATTTGCAAGGGCCGAAAATACGAGTTTCTACCTTCGCAGAAGGTAAAGTTAATTTAGAAGTGGGTGCTAAGTTTACACTAGACGCCGAGCTGGGTTTAGGTGAAGGCACCGTTGAGTCTGTTGGTATTGATTACAAAGAGCTACCACAGGATGTACAAACAGGAGATTTACTACTTCTAAATGACGGCCTTATTCAGCTTACGGTTGAAGATGTTGTTGGACAAAAAGTAAATTGTACTGTAACCGTTGGTGGCGTTTTATCTAACAACAAAGGAATTAACCGCTTGGGCGGTGGTTTGACAGCTCCGGCGTTTACAGATAAAGACAAGCAAGATCTAATCACAGCAACTGAGATTGGTGTTGATTACATTGCGGTTTCGTTCCCTCGTAGTGGTGACGATATGCGTTATGTGCGCAGTCTTGCTGAGAGAGCAGGTTCAAACGCACAGCTTTTATCAAAAATTGAACGTGCTGAAGCTGTTGAAACAATTGAAGCGATTGATGACATTGTTTTAGCATCAGACGCTGTTATGGTTGCACGTGGTGACTTAGGTGTTGAAATTGGTGATGCTGCACTAGTTGGTAAGCAAAAGCAAATTATTAGCCGAGCGCGTTCTTTAAATAGAACTGTTATTACAGCGACGCAGATGATGGAATCAATGATTGACAATCCAATGCCAACACGTGCAGAGGTCATGGACGTTGCTAACGCAGTGTTAGATGGTACAGATGCAGTAATGCTATCCGCAGAAACAGCCGCTGGTGATTACCCAGAAGAAACGGTAGCAACAATGGCACGTGTTTGCCTTGGTGCAGAGTCGCAACCTGAAACGCATATTTCTAAACACCGACTAGATAGCATGTTCTCTGATACATCAGAAACATTGGCACTTTCTGCGATGTACGCAGCAAACCACTTAGACTCAGTAAAAGCAATTGTCGCTCTGACAGAGTCTGGTAATACTTCTAAGCTTATGTCTAGAATCAGTTCTGGCTTGCCTATCTTCTCACTTTCTCGTCATCGTTCAACACTTGGACAAACTGCGCTCTATCGTGGTGTTTATCCAGTATACTTTGACTCAACAAGCTGTACTGCTGAGTCTCTTGTTCGTGACGCGCTAAATACACTAGTTGAAAGTGGTTCGCTAGAGAAAGGCGATACAGTGATTCTTACGCACGGTGACTTAATGGAAACAATTGGCGCTACCAATACAATGAAAATCGTCACCGTTTAAGCGCATATTTTAGTACAAATAAATACAGCCCAACATAAGTGTTGGGCTTTTTTGTAGCCAGACTAAAATACGTTAAAGACTAAATTTAGCTAGCCAATGCAGACTTAACCTTGTCTCGGTAACTGCGGCTAACTTTTAATTCTTGGCCGTTATCTAGAACCAATAAATATTCACCGCTACTTTGTGTAACTAGCTTGCTTATCTGCCCAGTATTAACAATCGCCGAACGGTGAACTCGAACAAATAGCTTCGGATCGAGTTCTTGTTCAAGTTCTTTCATCGTTTTTCTTAGAATGTGAGTTTGGCCATCTGCGCAATGAAGACACATGTAATCGCCAGCAGCATCAATCCATTGAATCGTTGCTGTAGACACTCTGATAATTTCACCCTGCTCTTTCACCGCTAGCGATTCTGGAAATTTTTTATCTTCAATCACGTCGCCAGTTGCTAGTTTCTTGAGTATCTCTTCGCAGTTATTGCCAGTGATCCCTGCGACAAAGCTCGCAAGCTTTTTCTTATGGGCATTATCTTGTTGGGTTTTTAGATAGCTCTGCACTTTTTCAATCGCCTGTTTTAGTCTGTTGTCATCTACTGGTTTGAGAATGTAATCCAGAGCGTGAATTTCAAACGCCTTTACAGCGTAGTGGTCGAAAGCCGTAACAAAAACTATCGCCGGTAGGGGTTTAACACTTTCACTCAAGGTTCTAGCGACCTCAAAGCCATTCATGCCAGGCATTTGGATATCTAAAAAGACCAAATCAATATCTTGCTGTTGGCATAATTCAATGGCTTTTTGTCCACCATTACAAAGCTCAATTACTTCTATTTCTTCAAAATCTTTTAGTCTGACGGCCAACCCTTTTCTGGCTAACGGCTCATCATCAACAATTAGCGTTTTAATCTTGCTCATTACTTCACTTCTCGGCCTTTTCAAACGGAACTCGTATATTAGCCTTCAACCCTGAAGGCGTATTATTTGACAGCACAAACGAAAAATTATTTTCGTACAGTGTTTTTAATCTATCTTGTGTATTTGCGATACCAACGCCACCAGCACTCCTCAACTGCCCATTGTTTAATTCTGCACCGGGCCCATTGTCTCCAACTTCTAACAATAGCTCATTGGCAAATACTTGTGCTTTAATTTCTATCTTGCCGCCCTCATCCATATGCGCAATAGCATATTTAATCGAGTTTTCTATAAGCGGCTGTAATATTAAGCTTGGTACTAATGCTTCTTTGGCTTGCTCAGTGATATCTAGATCTATCGCCAAACGCTCATCAAATCTAACTTTCTCTATTTCTAGATACAATTTTAATGCATGAAGTTCCTGCTCAAGTGGCACTTTCTTAATCGGATCGGTATTTAATGTATAACGTAAGAAATCACTTAGCCTTGACACCATTTGATTGGCATCTTTGTTTTCTTCAACTAAAACGAGTGTCGAAATTGCATTCAAAGTGTTAAACAAAAAATGTGGATTAAGCTGATAGCGCAACATTTTTAGCTGTGCCTCATGCGCCATGGTATTTGCCTTTAGCGCTTTTTGGCGCTCACTTTGTAACAATTGATAATACTTAATACCAAAGTACAACCCACTCCAACATAAAACAATATAAACTGAATCTAAACCTTGTTGCAGGTAGTAAAACCACTCGTCTGGACGATACCCATGCCGGTAAATTTCCCATAGGTTGTATTTTTGAACAACAGACCAAAGCGTACCTGTGATGTAGGACACACTAAAGACAACAAAAATAAGTATCCAAGGTTTCGCATTCCAAACCCGACGATACAAGTACCTAAGTGGCACTGTCATTAAACAACCAGCGTAAGCATTGAGTACTATCACAAACACGTAGATATCACGCATTTCAAATACTTTGGAACCAATATAATTTACCAGCGCGTAACCAATCCACCCTGATATTTGCAGTACCCAAAAAAATCTTTGTCTATTATCGACGAGAGCTTGCCAGTTCAAATTCACATATACCTCTTGTAACCTACCTCGATTATATCCCATAGGGTTTGAGATAGGCACTACCAATAGTCTTGTATTTCCTCCGGTTAACCGCAAATTCGCACTTGCAGTTTAATCATTAAGAGCTGCTTTAAAGGGCAATTACAGATTGGCTTTTATTGAATTCTATGCCGCCTTCAAAAGCGACTTAGCGACTAACTATAAAAACCAAAGTACCCATATAAGTACATTTGTAAACAGTAAAAACAGGGTTATGTTACTGATATTTATAAAGTAATAACAAACTGTATATAGACAAAAAACAGTCAATTTAATTATTGATAATAGTTCTCACTTTCAATATCATTTGCGCAATAATTCTAATTAGGGAATAACATGCGCTCATTTAACAAAAAATATCCAACTCTTCTTTCAGCTGTCGCAATCGCTTTATCAAGCAATGCGCTAGCTGACGAAAATAAAAATAAAGATCTAGAAGTCATCGAAGTTAGCCCTAAGGGCTTAATTTCTTATGTCAGTGCAAGTGCATCAAAATCAGATGTACCAATTACTAAGACACCTGTATCGGTATCTGTTTTAACTGCACAACGTATTTCGGACCTAGGAGCCGAAACTCTTCAAGATGCGATAGGTTACGTTGCAGGTGTTTACAATGGCCCTTACGGTGTAGATACGCGCGGCGATTGGTCGAAAATTCGCGGTGTTGACCCACTTGTATACGTAGATGGTCTACAAATGCAATTTGGCCATTATAACAACACACGTGTAAACCCATACACTTTAGAGCGTGTAGAAATACTGAAGGGTCCATCTTCAGTGTTGTACGGTCAGGGTTCCACTGGTGGCATAGTTAACTCTGTTTCGAAACGCCCGCATGAAGAAACACAAGGCGAACTTTGGGCCCAAGTTGGAAATTACGATAGGGTTCAAGTTGCTGGAGATTACAATACAGCATTTGGTGAAAATGATAGATTTCAAACACGCGTTGTAGGTGTTTACCGAGACAGTGGAACACAAACTGACTTCGTAGATGACAACACGCTAGTTTTTGCACCAAGTTTTGCATGGGATATCAGTGACGATACTCGTCTGACTGTACTCGCTAATTTACAAAGAAATGAGTCTGGTTCATCCACTCAGTTCTTTCCACATGAGGGTACAATCAAACCTGCGCAATATGGGCAGATCCCAAGCGAAAGATTTGTCAGTGAACCAGGTTGGGACCGTTATGACACAGAGCAATTTGCGTTAACTGCCATTTTAGAACACAGTATTTCTGACAATACGCACATCAGTTGGTCCACTCGATTCAGTGATAGTACTTCAGAATACCGCACAATTTTTTCTTGGCCGCCCAAATTTCAGCAAGACAAGCGATCAATCAGTCGTATCTATAGTATGACAGACGGTGATGCCACTAGCTTGCTAAGTGATATTCAAGTACATCAATATCTTGATTTTGGAAATCTAGAAATCAATTTGGTTGCGGGAATTGACTATCAAGATGCTAAAACTGATGCTGACACTCAACGCGGTGCAGTGAGCAGCCTCCTAGACTTATACAACCCAGTTTATGGTAAAGCAGAACCACTGCCCACGAAAGTGACCATTGATGCGCCAAATAAAGTCGACACGCAACTTGGTGGATATATCCAAGCAACATTTGAATATGGCGGATTTGTCGTCAATACGGCACTACGTCATGACAGCGTAGATACTGAAACTTCAGGAAAATCTGATAGCCAAAGTGCCACTACTGGCCGTATAGGTGCATTATATCTGTTTGAAAATGGACTATCACCTTACGCTAGTTATTCGGAGTCATTCCAACCTTTATACGACTTAAAACCACAAGGTGGCGCGTATAAGCCAAAAGAAGGTGAGCAATTTGAATATGGTGTTAAATATCAGCCGGCCGGTACTGAGCACCTAATTACCGCTAGTGTGTTCCACATTAAAGACAAAAACCATATTCGTCGCGTATCTCCTACATTGCACTTGCAAGATGGCGAAGTTTCGATTGATGGGTTTGAGTTAGAAGCTCAGTTAGAGTGGGAACATTTTGATGTATATGCGTCTTATGCTTATACAACAACTGAAAATGACACCACGCCAGAGTCTCCTGAGGCTATATTAGGAAGCGCTTTTGCTATTCAAGATCCTGAGCTAAGAGCAGCTGCCCTTCAAGGTGCTGTGGGCACAATTGCAACTGATGACGCTCCTCTTTCTGCAACACCTGAACATTTGGCTTCAGTATGGGCTACGTATCGTGCAGACAACCTTGTTGAAGGTCTTAAATTTGGTGCAGGCATTCGCTATGTTGGTAAAACCTTTGATGGCAGTCGTTCGGTCACCGTAGGTGGGATCGATTACCATAAAGCACTTACGACGGAGAACTTCACACTTTACGATATGATGATCGGCTATGATTTTGGTGACTATGAGTTAAGTCTAAACATCGACAATTTGACTGACAAGACAGTAATTACAAGTTGCTTAGTGCGTGGTGATTGCTTCTATGGACAGCGCCGTACTGTGACAGCTAACTTGAAGTATCGCTTTTAAACTAGGCTTAAGTAGTGGTGCCCAGTTATATGGGTGGCGTTCAAAACCTGGTAATTAAAAATCAAAAGAACAGCCAATAAAAAAGGCGACACGCTAGTGTCGCCTTTAGCTCTACATCTCAATCATACAATAAGGAAATTATTGACACAGTCCCAAGTTGGTCCAAACTTTCCAGTCGTTACCAACATTTGAGTTTTGAGCTGGGTTAGCACCTCTATTCCACCAGTTACTGCGGTACTCTCGACCTTCGTAAGAAACTCTAGTACCCGCTACATATACTTTTGAAGCAGACCAGCTTTCAAGACCTGAACACCCACCTTGGTTTACACCATCGGTAACCTGAACTGACTGGGTCACACTATGTGTCGCGCCGCCATCATCTGTCACTGTGACAGACACTTGATATGTGCCAGCGTTAGAGAAAGCGTGTGATACTTTAGAACCTGTTGTGTTAAATCCACCGATATTCCAGTCATAACTTACGATTCGACCATCAACGTCTGTACTAGATGTTGCGTCGAAACTACATGCTAAGTCGCTACAATTTGCTGTAAATTTTGCTACTGGAGCTTGGTTCTCTTGTGCACCGCTACAACCGTTAGTTGTAATATAGTCAGACGCCGCCTTCGCTTGAACTAGGCCGAAACCATATTCATCATCACGACCAGCAGCTCCTAAATCAATTGCAGTAGCATTAAGTGCATTTCGAATATCAACATTCGAACAGCTTGGATGCTGGCTCCATACCAACGCAGCAACACCTGCAACATGTGGGCTAGCCATTGAAGTACCTGACTTTTCGGCATAGTCTAAAATTGCTTCTAATTGAACTTCAACTGTTGAACCAACTGAAGCTTTAAGTGCATTCCCCTGCTCTTGCGATAAAGAGATAACAGGAATTGTCACACCGTGCACACCATCACCAAGAGTACCACTAAATGAACCTGACGCATTGTTGTAAACAATCGCAGCTACACCGCCACCCGCTTGACAATTTGCAGCTTTGTCTTTGAAAGACGCCCCACCGCGCTCGATTAAACAAATACTCTGTGTAGCAGCACATGCCGTTAAGCCTTGACCACAGTCACTTAGCTCGGCACTCACTTTGCCTTCAACAGAGTTTGTCATACCACTGCCTTCAACAAACACACCACCTGCTGTTACACCTGCAAGGACACCAGTTCCTCTTGGAACTGTCGACAACACATCAGTACCAGGCGCTGCAATCTCTACTTGTACATTGTATTGAGAAGATGGGTTTTTAACGCGGTTTTCATCTATATTAGCAACTGAAACAACCGTATCGTAGCTCGCTGGATAGCTCATTGTTGCATTGCCATCGTTACCTGCGGCTGCAATAAGTAATACGCCTTTATCATATGCTGCTTGAAGTCGTTCTTGGAAGTATTGGCTAGGGCTGCCACCACCTAAACTCATATTGATAACTTTAGCGCCGTTCTCTACACAATTGTCTACAGCACGCGCTATACGTGAAGTTAAACCCTGCTTTCCATCATTATCGAAGACACGAACATTGTGGATACCAACTTTGTCATTAGGTAATACCCCAACAACGCCTGTACCATTTTTCAGCGCAACAATGGTACCTGCTACATGAGTGCCATGGCCTGAACCATCTTGATACCAAGTTAATCCGCCTGGTAGATCGGTAAACCCAGTCGCATTCTGTGGTAAGTCTGGATGACCTAAATCATAACCTGAGTCGATAACACATACTTTAAACAAATCTGCATTGGTATCTTGAAGCAAAGGCGCTTGAACTTCTGCCAACCCATAAGGTGAGACTTCACCAGCAGATGTTGCGTTAAAAGGCACATATTCGAAATCTTCCTCGATATACTGATATTGCCCTGAGGCTTTCAACATCGCTACCTGTTCAGGTGTTAATTCCATTGTAACCACAGTACCAGAACCATCATTCGAGAGTGTTTCCGCAGCTGGCTCTGCACCAAAATCTAGTGCAATATTCGCTCTGGAAAAACGACTCGTTTCAGGTGCAAAAATACTTAAGTCACTTTGCTTCAAGATATACTGTTTTGTTTCATTCGCGTTCACCGCTGTTGATGTTAGTGCAGATAAAGCGAGTGCTAATGAGGTTAGCTTGAATGTATTTTTCATGTTAATTCCTTAGTGGATAGTTATTGTTGTTGTCGCATCCACTGCGATAATTTTCCTACTTGCTGTTGTTTTGTACCCTTTTAACGAACAAAGGTATACATAACCGCCCCCTCTTGCAACCCTTTATTAAATTTTTTTACAAAAATATTTCAATGAATTCTTTAAAACCCCAGTGCCTGAAAATCATGACAAAAGGGCCAAACAGAAAGAGCGAGTGTATAAAATTCACTTTTATTACAAACTGACAACACCGTTAAAAATAACAGTTACATTAAAAAATAATTCATGCTCCGGCTCTTTGCCCTGCAGTTCCTCGAGTAAACCATGTTGATTTTGTTACACAACTTGCTCTAATCACTTATTGCGAGACCCCTTCGTATTAAAAAATGAATAAAAATCGATAGCGCTTTGATGTAGACAAAACAAATTCCGTTTTTAGGTATTTACCAATTTACTAATGCGGTACGTTGCAGGATAATGATAATAATTTCTATTCAAGGAGTAACATCAATGAACAACTTGACCAAATTTGCAGTTGCAGCATTTGCTTTTTCAGCTTTCCATACCAATGCCAACGAGTGCGAACTGTCCATTGAATCTAATGATATGATGCAGTTTTCCAAAAAAACTATGTCCGTGCCAAGTAAGTGTGAGGAAGTAAAACTTACGCTAATTCATACCGGAAAACTGCCAGCTACCGCGATGGGGCATAACTGGGTATTGACCGAAAAGAAAAACGTGAAAGCGGTAGCATCAGATGGTATGCGCGCCGGTGTTAAAAATAGTTACGTAAAACCAGGTGACGAGCGAGTTTTCGCATTTACTCAAGTTATAGGTGGTGGAGAGTCCACTTCAATAACTTTTTCAACAAAAGGCTTAAGCAAAAATGGGGAATATAATTTCTTTTGCTCATTTCCTGGTCACTTTGCAATCATGAAAGGCACATTCAAAATAGTATAAGCCTCTCTCAACTTAGCAACCAGCCCCAAAAGACTCTGGTTGCTATGCTTTACATAGCAATTTTAGATATGAGAGGCACTTAACCCTGCTATCAAAATAAAAGACAGCCAATATATGGTTCGCGCACATTTAAGTGAAGATGACAACCAGCCGCTGACAGAAAAGATAAATGACACTATCATAATGGAAGTTTCTTTCGTTGGCGTCTCGCCAAACGAAAGCACAAAAATTAATGCCGCAAACCCGAACCAACAAGCTGTTGAGAAATGCCACAAGCCTTTAAGAACTCTACGCGTACAAAACCTACCGAATAAGCGCTTGGGCTCAATTTTATCCAATGCTTTTTTGGTTAAGATTAGTTTGTAGCCAATATAGTGATGTAACATGCCAATTAGACAAATCAAAACAAATACAGATACTGGCATTACTTCCCTTTACATACTTCAGTCTAACGTCCAAGGCACAGCCCATTAGATAAAGTGCCCTATTTCACAATTATATCTTTCTAAGATATTAATCTTTGCATTAATTCATTTTAAACAATGAATGTTTTTAATGTTCACTGCAATCCATGTTTACTTTATAGGCATTTTTCTTTAGTACGGACGACCCCTAGAATTTTCTTTCTCTATGACAACACAGCAAACCGATATGATGTACAGCTTCGTGGCCATAAAACGCACAGTATGCTAGTCAGTCTGCTAAAATATTTTCAGTTAGTTTCTTAAATAAAGCCCTGAAAACAATATCACCCAGTCATTATTGTCGGCTCTAGCACGCCAAACTTGGTGCACAGTGCCCCCTTGCTGTTTTTGCCATGTAATTTCATGTTTTTTTTCAGTTCCGTCTTTTTCTAATGTGACACCTCTTAGTATCATTTTTTGGCCTTCAATGCCTCCTTTGAGGATCAACATTCCACCTTTGTTATCCATCCATGTTTGATGCCATATACCGGACTCTGTACTGTAAGTGTTAAGACTCTTACCAGCAAAACCGGATGTTGTTTGATACTCTTCTAAGATGACGCACCCATCTAGTATTTTACTTATCTTGCTTGTTGCGACGTATTTTTCGTTTGATTTCACCTTCCAATCTCCAAGCCAAAAATCAAAACTCTTATATTCTTGGCTGCTACATGGACTTGCTTGTAATTGCATAGATATCATGGATATTACCAACCAAAATGTTCGCATTATGATTACCCCTTTTTTGTTAAACTCGTAGCACTTCTTATTTAGCTTTTTCAATACTGAGAATGAAGTTTCCTGTCCTAATTAACCTTAGCTAACTTTTTGGTAATGGCTATTAGAGAACATTAGTGGCCATGGTATTAAAACAAAACAATCTATGAATGATGCGTAAATGTCTTCCCTGGCAAAATTAAATCCATCAACGTCCTCGGCTTTTGTATTTAAACAATCCAAAACCTAACTACACCGTTGTTTTTTATCGTCATTTTTTTTGCACCAAACCCTCTAGAGTAAATTATTTGATAAAAAGTTAGATATTTTCCTGTTGATTGTTATTTTTTTTTAAAACTAAGGTTTTTATTTCAGGAACAACAAAAAATAACCTTAGGGAAAAAGATATGAAAAAGTCTATCTTGGCTAGTGTTTTAGCACTTACATTCGGTTCTCAAGCTTTTGCTAGTAACTACGCTTTACTTTCTGAAACAAGAGATCAAATCCAATACCCAGAATACACCCAGCAGGAAAAGCTAACTGTTGTTAACCAAGCAAAGCAATTGCTTGAAGGTCTTTATGTACACCGCTATGCAAAAGACATCTATTATGGAATTTCACCAACAGGGCATGTAAACCCAGTTGATGCTATCAATGAAGTAATTGCAGACCTTGATTCTTTGAATTCTCAACAATTGAACGAGCGTTTAACTAAAATCTTTAAAGCTCAGCGTGACCTTCATTTAGTCTATGTTCACCCTGTTCCAGTCAGAAACTTCGCATCAATTCTTCCTTTTGAGTTTGATAAAACAGCTGATGTACTGGGTAATCCAGAAGTACGTGTTTCTAATTTACTTGAAGGGCTTATCCCATACGTAGGCGGCGTGAGACTTCCGGAAGTTGGTGATAAGGTCGTTTCTTATAATGGCGTTTCGATTTACGACGTCGTACAACAAAACCTAAATACTGGTTTTGGCGCAAACCCTGATGCAGGCTTTGTACGCGCTCTCGAAGCAATTACCTATAAAGGCCACGCAATCTCTCTAGTTCCAGAAGAAAATGAAGTAACTATTGAGTTTGTATCTCATGCAACCGGCGAAACATATACAACGGTTGTACCTTGGGTTGCTAGATTGCCTCGCACTTCGGCTGCTTCAGGAAATGCACAAGCTCTAACCGAGTCTGTTAGTGACAGTACTAACCTAGAAGCGCAAATGTTCGCTGATGTTAAAGCTGAACTTGGCGAAGATAATGCGTCACCATTTACAACAACTCCAACTGCTGATAGCGAAATCTCTTGGGCTATTCGCAATGTTGACGGACAAAACGTTGGCTATATCCAGTTAGATAGCTTCTCACCAAGCACTACAAAAGAAGACGCAGTTTGGATTGTTAGCAGCCTAATGCAAAACGAGCTTGCCAATACAGACGCGCTTGTATTTGACGTAAGAAATAACCCCGGTGGTAATATCATTTATGCAGATGAGTTAGTTCAACTTTTCTCAGCTGAACAAACGCGCCCTACTGAACTTCGTTTCATTAACTCAGACATCAACCATCACTTGATGAACGAAACAATTTTCTCCACAATCGGTGAAAACTGGGTAAATGTATTGGCTGACGTTGCTGGAACAAACGCACAATATACTGCAACTTCAACTTATGTTACTAAGGCTCAAAACAACAACTTTGGTCAGTCTTATTACAAACCAGTTGGTGTTTGGTCAAATGCCAAAACTTACTCATCAGGTGATGTTTTTACTTGTGCAGTACAAGACAATGGTGCCGCAAAAGTTTACGGTGAAAACCTACGCACAGGTGCTGGCGGCGCGAATGTTCTAAGACACTCAGTATTTGCTCGCTACGCAGGTGCTCCTAAGTTTGAATTCCTACCTTACAATCAAGAAATGACTGTTTCTTGGAGACAAATGGTACGTCACAGCCACAACCAAAACGCATTAATTGAAGACTATGGTTGTGTTGCAAGCCAAGTAGTTCCTAGAACGTTAAACAGTATTTTAGACAGTGATGCAGAAAACTTTGATACTATCGCTCGTGACCTATTGAGCCAACCTCAAGCAGCATCGACTGTTAACTTCTTGCAGCCACGAGTATCTGAGCTTGCAGAAACTCAGGGGGTATTCTCTCTTGAAGTTAAAAATACTGAACACGTTGATGTATACGTAAACAATGTAAAGGTTGAGCGTATCAATGTTTACGCATATGGTGAGCAAGCTAAGGTTGTTGAGTTCGCGCTGCCACAAGGTACTACTCAAGGCAATGTACAATTCATCGGCTTAGACGCTGGTAAGAAACAACTTTGGAATGGTAGACGCTACTTCTTCTAAACTCTCTTAAGCATTCCTTTGAGATCAAGTGGCAGAGTCAAATCTGCCACTTTTTTTGGCTACATTGCTATATATACACTGATAGTCATCTGTCCCTGTTTGATGATTTCCTGTTATGTGCAATGACAGTTTTAGAAACCTCTACCCGAGATCTCTCATTAAAATTTCATATTCTTCATTAGCATCTGCGATTAAATGAGACAACTCTCTCGCATCTCGCTCTTTTAATATAACCTGCCATGTGACAGCGCCTTCTTTGCCAGTCAAAGCAATATCAGCGCCGTTATGTTCATATTTTATGTTATTGAACTCAGTTGTATGATGTTCATGGAGCTCAACAATATCTACATCCAATGTACCCGTTGGATAAACCTCTACATGCGCGTGTAGGTTCTTGTCGCCCGATAAACAATACTCTCTGTGCACAGAAATCATCACTGCCTCCTTAACTGTTAGTATCAACCATGGATAAGTGTAGAACAGTATTTTCGAGCTCGAATTTTTATTATGCGTGCAGCAATAGTTTAAGTGGTATATGGCATTAAATTCGATGAAAAAATCACATATTAAATTTTTATGACTATTTCAATCCGCACGTAAAACTCATTGGAAAAAATAGAAGCGTTCAAGAATTTTAAAGTAGTAGGTCTGAATGGAAAGGATTTAATTAGGGGGCAGGTATAGTATTGCCCCCTGTATCAGCTGTTTACTTGAAGCCGTTTAGCATTTTCTCACATACCACTGGTGTTGGACGATGGTTGTCATCCACAGCCACAAAAGTAAAGTTACCTGAAATAGCCAAGTGTTTATCATCTTTGTGCATGGTTTCTAAAAATATTTGCACTTCAACCTTAAGACTAGTATTACCAACATGCACAACTTTAGATACTAACTCAGCAAAAGTTCCGGCTGGGATTGCTTCTTTAAAGTCAACACGATCCGACGAAATTGTCACCAAAGGTTTGCGGCAAAATCTAGTCGCAGCAATAAATGCAACTTCATCCATCCAAGCTAATGCATCACCGCCAAATAACGTGTTATGGTGGTTCGTTCTACCTGGGAAAACGGTCTTAGTAACTGAAGTCGTGGAGTCCTTAATGCGTTTTTCAATAATCGCATCTCTTTCTAAATCTGTCATTATTTACTGCTTTTTACTATTTGCTAATTTATCAATCATAAGAAGTTCAGGGTCTAACCGCTCCCCAAACCAATTAAAACGCCAATCTAAATGTGGACCTGTAACACGGCCAGTCGCACCGATATCACCAATCAACTCACCCGTATTAACTCTATCGCCTACTTTTACATGAAGCTTGCTCATGTGGATATAAGTAGACGTAATACCGTATCCATGATCAAGAATTAGTGTACCACCGCTGTAATACAGATCGGGTTCAGCTAAAACGACTTTGCCAGACAAAGGTGCCCAAATAGGCGTTCCTGTTTTATTAGCAATGTCTAATCCAAAATGAGGTCTTCTTGGCTCGCCATTGAAATAGCGTTGGCTGCCATAAACTCCGGAGATTCTGCCTTTAGCAGGTCTATAAACCGGTTCATCAAAATACTCAAGGGTACTTGCTTTCGCCCTCGCGGCGCTTACTTTGGCTGCATCGCTGCGAATTCGCTTAAGCACTTCCTTAGGGGGTGAAACGTATTTTTTGGCTACTCCGGTAATTCGGTCGATATCATAATCACGGCTAGTAATGAGCAACTGTTTAGAGTGCTTATTACCATTTGGACCAACCCAAGAAAGAGTATGCTCAGACTTTGCATCACGCCCGAATCCGAACACAAACTTGCCGTTTGATGTTAACTGTAATGGCTTTCCGTTGAAGGACACTGATTTTGCCCCCTCAATACTGCCCGTTACCATACCGCCCTGTGTAAGATGCCCTTTTAGCTCCACTGCTTGCGCACTTAGTGCCAAGCAAGCCCCAAGCACGAGAAACAGTTTATGCATAAGCAATTGCTCCTTTACCCACGCCTTCGTATGCGCGCACTTTAACTTGTTTGTTTGGGTATGACTTTTTAATTTCAGTTGCGAGGTAATCTGCAATACACTCTACTGTTGTATCACAGGGTAAAATCTCGCACCTTTGCTGACTAATGCTCATCTCGAAGTAACCTTGAGTTGACTCGTACGCAAAAGCGTAGTCTCCTTCGTTAGCTGTCACGTACTTTAATTGAGCATGCTCAATTAAATCTTCTTGAGTGCCTAAATAAATGTCTTCCCATTTTTGAGACCATTCTTTTTGCAATCTAGGCATACTCACGCCATCGAAGAAAATACCAATCAAAGAGCGATGGCCGTGAATAATGCGTTGGCAATTTCCATCGTGCTTTTTCAAACCATGGCTGTAATGATAGTAAAAGCTACTAGTTTCTTCAGGGCGTAAGGCAATTTCTATATCCTTCACGTTGTCGGGCATTTGAGGCAGTATTTGAGCTTTTAAAAAAGCAATAACAGACTGCTCGTCTATCTTGCTCCCTTCCACCATGCACACCGCTTCATCTGGTGCGCTCATAGCTAAATGGTGACCATTGAATTCATAATCGAACGTTACTCTGCCGTCGTTTTGCGCAAACTGACAATTTAGCTCTGAAGGAATAGCTAATTTATGATCTATTGTATTATCGATGATGCTTTTGATCTGCTTTTTTACTTTGGCAAAGTCTAAAACCATAGACTCTTCATTAAGCTGACCGTGCAAAGTCATATCCACAATCCAACTTTCACCAACCGCTCCACGTTTGGCACATAAGTAAGAAAAATCTATTACCGTCAAGGCATCTACAAAAAGGATCATAAACTTCCATTAAATTACTAACAAAACAATCTGATTATAAAGTTTTTTCAATCAAAAATCGCGTTTATCGTAAAGAGAATTAACTTTAATCTTTTTGACGACTATTCTAAGTAAAAATTTAACTGTTCAGAGTTGTTTAGCGTACAAGTGTACGCTAGAGTACCCGCAATTAATAAATATAGAATGAATACTATGGAACCTAAAAATAGCTATACAAAAGAAGAACTAATCCTTTGTGCTGAAGGAAAGATGTTTGGTGAATACAATTGCCGTCTACCTATCGACAATATGTTGATGATGGACCGTATTGTAGAAATCAACGAAGACGGTGGTGAATATGGTAAAGGCCAAATCGTTGCTGAGCTAGACATCAACCCTGACCTATGGTTCTTCGACTGCCACTTCCGTGGTGACCCGGTAATGCCTGGTTGTTTAGGACTGGACGCGATGTGGCAAATTGTTGGCTTTTTCCTAGGTTGGTCAGGTGGCCCTGGTTTAGGTCGCGCTTTGGGTGTAGGTGAAGTTAAATTCACAGGCCAAATCCTACCAACAGCTAAAAAAGTGACTTACCGCGTTGATATGAAGCGTGTGATCAAGCGTAAATTATTTATGGGATTAGCAGATGGCGTTGTCGAAGTTGATGGCCGTGTTATCTATGAAGCTAAAGACCTAAAAGTAGGACTTTTCCAAGATACAAGCGCATTCTAAAAGTATTTTGTTGAAAAAATTAAGCCCCTTGTTTAAGGGGCTTTTTTATTACTCAAATTTGATGACGGTGTTGTTTTACGTTTTAAACATGTTGCGATTGTCTATGGCCTCTCGCCAGCCACCTAACCATTCTGATCTGTGCTCAATTTGCTGATATGGACATAAATCTTTGGACCGCCCTGCTAAACCTGCTTTAAATCCTTGCGAGTGTGCTCTCTCTAAACGGTCTCTTTTCTGTCTCTTCATAGGTAAATTCCTCACCTTCAATTTTTGATTGCTTTAGTCTTATGACATCCACATTTAATAAATAGTTAACGCAACCGTAATTTTCAACTTCTTTGAGCTTTATACTCTGCTTTGTTAAGAATTATCTCTTTAAATTTCGATGCCAGCTTGTGAGAAAAAACTCAGTTGCACAGTTCACCGTTAAACTATCTAGGATAGAATCAAAATTAGTTTTGCAATAATGGTAACAATAAGCACCCCGCCCGCAGCAGAAAATGTGCGCGCATTGCTTATTCAGTAGGAATGGCCAAACCTCAAGACTCAATTAATCATAGATTACGATCACATGCAATATTTAAACGGTGAGAACTTTATTAGAATTTTTGATAGAGAATGAGTAAGCTAAATTTCAGCTAAATATAAATATTCAATGCAACTTATTAGTAAATTTAAGAATATCCACACTCCTTATGGCGTAAAAAAACATTCATTATTTTGTCATAAAAAAGGCCGCTAGATAGCGGCCTGATATCAATAACTTGGAAAAGTTACTTTAATACTTCTAAGCCACCCATGTATGGCTTAAGTGCTTCTGGTACGATAATAGAACCATCTTCTTGTTGATAATTTTCTAATATTGCAACCAGAGTACGGCCCACTGCAAGACCAGAACCATTCAGTGTATGAAGTAGTTCAGGCTTTTTCTCTCCTGCTCGACGAAAACGCGCTTGCATTCTTCGAGCCTGGAAGTCCTGCATATTAGAGCAAGAAGAAATTTCACGGTACGTGTTCTGAGCTGGGAGCCATACTTCAAGATCATATGTTTTTGCTGCACCGAAGCCCATATCACCTGTACACAGTACAACTTTACGATAAGGTAATTCTAGCGCTTGTAGAATTGCTTCTGCATGGCCTGTTAGCTCTTCAAGCGCATTCATTGAGTCTTCTGGCTTTACAAGCTGTACTAATTCAACTTTGTCGAATTGATGCTGTCTGATTAGTCCACGCGTATCTCGGCCATAGCTACCGGCTTCACTTCTGAAACATGGTGTATGTGCAGTCATGCGGATTGGTAACTCTTTCTCATCGTAGATTTCATCACGCGCACAGTTGGTCAGTGGGACTTCCGCGGTTGGAATTAGGCTATAGCCGTCTTGATCTTCTTCCAGTACTTCTGTGTGGAACAAATCAGCAGCAAACTTCGGAAGTTGGCCTGTACCAAACAAACTTGCCTTATTCACTAGGTATGGTACGTACATCTCTGTGTAGCCGTTCTTGTCTGTGTGCGTATCGAGCATCAACTGTACAAGAGCACGGTGCATTCTTGCTACACCACCACGCATTACAGTAAAGCGTGAACCGCTTAACTTAACACCAGTCTCAAAATCTAAGCCTTTATCCAGTGCTTCACCCAAATCTACATGATCTTTAACCTCAAAATCATATTGCTTTGGTTCACCCCATTTAGACACTTCAACATTGTCATCTTCGTCAGCACCTGCAGGTACGTCTTCAGCAGGTAAATTAGGTAGTGTTAGAGCGATATCTTGTAATTCAGCAAGCACTTTATCTTGTTCTGCTTTTGCCGCAGATAATTGGTCGCCTAAATCAGCAACTGCATCCAAAAGAGGTTGAACATCTTCGCCCTTCGCTTTAGCCTGACCAATTGCTTTGGAACGACTGTTGCGCTCACTCTGTAATTCTTGAGTTCTTGTTTGTAGAGTTTTACGCTGCTCTTCAAGCGCGTTAATTGCAGCAACGTCTAATTCAAAGCCACGTTTTTTCAAGCGCGTCGCAGCTTCTTCAATATCTTGTCTTAAAAACTTTGGATCTAACATGTTTGTTCTTTTAACCTTTTTGCATGACTAAGCAAAGACCTATCCAGGCCATAAAAATACATATAACAACATTCAACGTAATATTCAGTGCCATTTTCAAAATGTGTCCTTGCTGCAACAGCAACAAGCTATCCATTGAGAATGTCGAAAATGTCGTCAAAGCACCTAAAAACCCTATTCCCACCAGCGCCTTAGCTGGCGATACAGCGATTATCTGCTTTTCGATTAATCCGTAGAGAATGCCCATCAACAGTGAACCAAGAATATTAACGGTCAATGTCCCAAAAGGGAATCCCTTACCACCGAGTTTTAGCACAATATCACTAATAAAAAACCGTAGGCAGGCACCAAACGCACCACCTACGGCTATCATTAAATAGGTTTTAATCATTTCCATCTAGGATTTATCCGGCATTTTTCCATATCTTTGTTGACCACTACTCCCATCAAGAGACTTGAGATAGTCTAGCTTTTCACCAATTTGTTTCTCAAGCCCACGATCTGTAGGAAAGTAATATTGCCTATCAGAGATGGCTTCAGGAAAGTAATTTTCACCAGCGGCATACGCTCCACTTTCATCGTGTGCATAACGATATGCTTCGCCAAACCCCATTTCTTTCATCAATTTTGTTGGCGCATTTCTCAAGTGTTCTGGTACAGGTAAATCTGGGTCCGACATCGCATCGCGCTTTGCCTGTTTAAACGCAGTATAAACAGCATTGCTTTTTGCCGCGCTGGCAAGGTAAATTGTCGCTTGTGCAATTGCCCTTTCTCCTTCAGCAGGACCTACTCTATGGTAAATATCCCAAGCGTTTAACGCCACCTGCATGGCTCTGGGGTCCGCATTACCAATATCTTCAGTAGCGATAGCTAAAAGCCGTCGAGCCACATATAAAGGGTCACCGCCACCAGCTAATATTCGACAATACCAATAAAGTGCAGCATCAGGGGAACTACCTCTCACCGATTTATGAAAAGCTGAGATCAGATCGTAATAAATATCTCCGCCCTTGTCATACTTTGCTAAATGACTGGGCAAAACCTGTTCAAGAACCTCACTACCAACCTCAACTGACTCACCAACTTGCTTCCCTAAATCAACGGCTTGCTCCAGTAGGTTAAGCGCTTTTCGTGTATCCCCATCCGCTGCCTTTGCAATGGCATTAAGTGCCAAGTCCGAGATAGTGATATTTAGTTTGCTCAGTTGTTGGTCTTCTTTAAGCGCTCTAATTAGCGCCGCAACGAGCTCATCTAAAGATAAAGGCTTAAGAGTGTATACGCGTGCTCTTGATAAAATCGCGTTATTGAGTGCAAATGACGGGTTTTCAGTGGTTGCCCCAATAAATACAAAAGTGCCATCTTCAATATGTGGCAAAAATGCATCTTGTTGTGACTTATTAAAGCGGTGTACTTCATCAACAAAAAGTAAGGTTCTGCGCCCAGACTGAGAAAGCCTGCTCTTGGCTTCTAACACAACTTCTCTAATCTCTTTAACACCTGCTGTCACTGCCGACAACTTGGCTAATTCTGCATTCGCATGGTTTGCTATGATTTCTGCCAGGGTCGTTTTGCCAACCCCGGGAGGCCCCCAGAGGATTAAGCTATGGCATTTACCCTGCTCAATAGCACGATAAAGAACAGACCCTTCAGTAAGGATGTGCGTTTGGCCGATATAGCCCTGTAACGACTTTGGCCGCATTCTAGCGGCCAAAGGTCTTACATCAGGTGCAAAGTCAAATCCTAAATTAGTCACTTTCTGTTTGGTCGTCTATGACCACTCCATGAGGGATTTTAAAGGTAAAGGATGCGTCTTCTAACTGTATGTTTGTTTTGGCATTTAGAAATTTAAAGGTCGACGTTTGACCTGATGCATCCTTTATTTTTAGAGCATTAATCTCTACTCCTTTTTGCTTAAATATAATGTCCAGTAACTCAACTTGAGATTCTACGTTTTGCTTTGGAGATACTCGATATCCGTCTTCAATTTTTACAACTTGGTATTTTTCCCATTGTGCTTTATCTTGTGTGGTTAATAATACAAATGGCGTTGTGTCAATCAAACCTGCCGTTTTCATCACTGTGACTTGTTCTGCAAAACTATCAAAGTAAAAGGTTTTTTTACCATCAGACACAAGTAGAGTTTCATCCGGTTCTGTTTGTTGCCAACGTATCTTAGATGGATATTTCAACGCAATATTACCCACACCGTCTTGCAACAATGCTCCTTCTTCATCTTTCACTTGCTGTGTGAAATCAGCTTGAAATGTATTTAATGCTTTTAATTTTAACTTTAATGCTTCGGCGTCACTCGCCATTGCTTGTGACATAGCACCAATTGTTACACCTAGTACTAAGGCGATTGTTCTAAACTTCATCTTAATTTGCTCCACCTTTCGGTACTAATACTTCTCTTGCGCCATTGTGCCCTGGTGCGCTTACCACACCTGACATTTCCATCTGTTCAACCAGACGGGCAGCTCTGTTGTAGCCTACTCGCAACTTACGCTGAACGCTCGAGACTGATACTTTACCTGTTTCAATTACAAATGCGACTGCTTCGTCATAAAGAGGATCTGACTCTTCATCAGCGCCTTCTGCTTGCTCTCCTGGCAGTAATATTTCTTCTGTCGCTTCACCACACAAGATGTCTTCAATGTAGTTTGGCTTGCCTCTGGCTTTCCAATCATTTACAACAGCATGCACTTCATGGTCGTCGACAAAAGCGCCGTGTACACGTATCGGGACGCTTGTACCTGGCGGTAAATAAAGCATATCACCCATACCAAGCAGGTTTTCAGCACCTTGCTGATCCAAAATGGTTCTCGAATCTATTTTACTAGAAACCTGAAATGCCATTCTGGTAGGAATGTTTGCCTTTATCAAACCAGTAATAACATCAACAGAGGGCCTTTGAGTTGCCAAAACTAAGTGAATCCCTGCTGCACGTGCTTTTTGTGCAATACGTGCGATAAGCTCTTCAACCTTTTTACCAACAATCATCATCATGTCGGCAAATTCATCAATTACAACAACAATGCTGGGTAGCTTATCTAGCTCTTCTGGGCCATCAGCCATACCATCAGTGTCTTTAAATAATGGGTCCAAGATTGGGTGACCAGCTTCTTTAGCAGCCATCACTTTTTGGTTATAACCTTTAAGGTTTCTAACCCCTAATGCAGACATAAGCTTGTAACGGCGCTCCATTTCACCTACACACCAACGCAATGCATTGGCAGCCTCTTTCATGTCAGTTACCACTTCACACAATAAATGAGGTATTCCTTCATATACGGATAATTCCAACATTTTAGGGTCGATCATTATCATACGTACATCTTCAGGCGGTGATTTATACAACAAGCTTAATATCATTACATTAACGCCAACTGACTTACCTGAACCAGTAGTACCTGCAACGAGCAAGTGAGGCATTTTAGCTAAGTCAGCGACGACCGGCTCACCAGCAATATCTTTACCCAATACCATGGTAAGTGGTGATGCATTTTGTTCAAACTTTGGCGCATTAATGACTTCAGATAAGCGAACAATCTCACGGTTTTTATTTGGCAGCTCAAGACCCACATATGTCTTGCCAGGGATAACCTCAACAACTCGTACACTAACCGCCGATAAAGAACGCGCTAAATCTTTTGCTAATCCGGTAATCTTGGCAACCTTAATACCTGGAGCAAGATCTAATTCAAAACGCGTTACAACTGGCCCTGGGTAAACCCCAACTACAGCTGCTTGAATATTGAAATCGAGTAACTTTGCTTCAACTAAACGAGATACAGTTTCTAATTCTTCTTTAGTGATTGGATTTTTAGCTTTGTCAGGTCTGTCTAACAAGTCTAAAGACGGCAATGGATCCGTAGGCGGCTCTGCCTCGAGTAATGCTTCAAACTGCTCTTTTGCAGAAGGTGGGGGCTGATACGCAGGCTTATGTGAACTTTTTTCTTCCTTTGCCTTGTTAATTGGACGAGCGGGAGAAACAACGGTTGTAGTAGGTTCTTCTTTTACCGCTGCGTCATCTAATGCATTGAGCGCAGCAACTGTATCTAAAGACTCATCATCAATTGCTGAGAAATTTATTTCCTGCTCTAAAATGTGATCTAACTCATCAAACACATCAGATGAAACTGGCGCACCAATCTCTTGGCTATCTTCATTAAAGCTAGGTTCGATAATAGTTCCTAGCTGTGGTTCAGGCTTTTTCCCGACCGCAGAAAACAGCTTATCTTTTAACTTAAGTGGCTTGCTTGCATTGTCCACTTCTTTCGGGGCATTTTGTAAGCCCTCTTCCAGCTCAGTAACTTGGTTGCTCTCAACAGAATTGTGAGCGCGCTCAATTTCAGTATCAACAACCTCCTCGGTGCGCTCCACACTAGGCTCATTCGCTACCGAGTTTTCTGGTACTTCAATTATTTCAGACTCATAGATAGGTTGCTTTGCTTGTTCGGTGCTGTGTTTGCGTTGTTTGAATTTCGCAATCAGGTATTTTATGAAATTAACAACTTTTTCACCTAAATAATCCACAGCCTCAACCCAGGAAACGCCCGTTAAAAGCGTAATTCCGGCAAAGAAAAAGCAAAGGAGTAAAATAGATGTTCCGGTAAAGTTAAACGCAGGCATCATCGCACCAGCAACAATGTCCCCTACTACCCCACCAGATGAAAATGTATAAATATCGTCGAAGTTTATACTGCTAATTGCGCTTGCAGATGCAATAAACAAGGTTGCACCAATTAATCTCAGTCCGAGTGTGGTGTAATCCAACTGCAGCAATTTGTGGGGCTTCTTAAATATCAAATACCCAAACAACTGCATTGCAGCAGGTACCAAAAATGCCAACCAGCCAAAACTCAATAGCAATATGTCGGCAACCCACGCTCCAGCAGCTCCCGTAATATTATTGACCTTCACAAACTCCCCAGCTTGTGTCCAAGCAGGATCTGCTGGGTCAAATGATATCAAGGCGCAAAGCGTAAAAATTGCTGCTGCTGTGCTGACTATGAGACCTGTTTCAAGAAGGCGCTGAACACCATTTAAGCGCATTAAACTCAACCTGTATTATCTTTTGTTATAAACTTCTATTATAGAGTACACCATATCAAGAAATTCTTTAAGGTGCACAAGGTTTTATAACCTCACCTTGCTCCCCTTTTACCTCTTCCATAACTACATAGGTACGACTTTCATTGATATTAGGTAGTTTAAGAAGGATTTCCCCTAATACTCCTCTGTACTCGGACATATCAGTAACACGGGTTTTGAGTAAAAAATCAAAGTTACCTGACACAAGGTGGCATTCTATAATTTCATCGTGTTGTTTTACAGCTTCATTAAAGCGCTCAAAAACATCCGGTGAGTTCTTATTGATCGTTACTTCAACAAATACCAAAAGTCCTTGACCAAGTTTCACTGGGTCAACAACTGCTTTATATCCTTTTATAAACCCTTCCCGCTCTAGTTTTTTTACCCTTTCCAAACAAGGTGTAGCACTGAGGCCAATTCGTTTGGCTAATTCAACATTGGATATTCGGCCGTCTTTTTGTAATTCAACTAAAATCTTTCTATCAGTTCTATCAAGCTGAGTATGCATGAAAAGTGTTTTATCCTACATTTTTTAATTTAAAAGTTTTATCACCTTTAAATTAGCACAAAAAAGGTAGGACACACTAGCTTTGCATAATTATAATAGTCGAAAATGTTATCCGTTCTTAATTGAGGCGATTTATTATGATTATTGGTGTACCTAAAGAGATTAAAAACCACGAATACCGTGTTGGTATGGTTCCAGCTAGCGTTCGTGAACTAATTAACCACGGCCACCAGGTTATCGTTGAAACAAATGCAGGTATTGGCATTGGTTTCACAGACGAAGATTACATTCAAGCTGGTGCAGAGATACTTCCTACTGCAGCAGATGTTTTTGCTAAAGCAGAAATGATCGTAAAGGTAAAAGAGCCGCAAGCTGTTGAGCGTGCGATGCTCCGTGAAGACCAAATCCTTTTCACATACCTTCACTTAGCCCCAGACCTTCCACAAACTGAAGACCTAATCAAGAGCGGTGCTATTTGTATCGCATATGAAACGGTTACAGACACTCGTGGTGGCCTACCTCTTCTTGCTCCAATGTCAGAAGTTGCTGGTCGTATGTCAATTCAAGCGGGTGCTCAAGCTTTAGAAAAGTCAAACGAAGGCCGCGGCATGCTACTAGGTGGTGTACCTGGTGTTGAGCCAGCTAAAGTTGTTGTTATCGGTGGCGGCATGGTTGGCCGTAACGCTGCACAAATGGCTGTAGGCATGGGTGCTGACGTAACTATTCTAGACCGTAACATTGACGTACTTCGTAGCCTAAACGCACAGTTTGGTAGCCAAGCTAAAGTTATCTACTCTACTGTGGACGCGCTTGAAAAGCATGTTCTTGAAGCTGACTTAGTTATTGGTGGTGTACTAATCCCTGGTGCAGCAGCGCCTAAACTTGTAACTGAAGAACACATCAAATCAATGAAGCCTGGCTCTGCTATCGTTGACGTTGCGATTGACCAAGGTGGTTGTATTGCAACTTCAAAAGCAACAACACATGCAGAACCTACTTACATCGTTGATGACGTTGTACACTACTGTGTAGCTAACATGCCAGGTGCAGTACCGCGCACATCTACGTTTGCACTAAATAATGCAACGTTGCCGTACATCATCAAGTTAGCTAACCAAGGTTACAAAGAAGCTCTACTTTCAGACCAGCACTTCTTAAATGGTCTAAACGTGATCAAAGGTCAAGTAACATGTAAAGAAGTGGCTGAAGGCTTCAACATGGAATACGTAGACCCACGTTCAGCGATTGAAAACGCATAATGTAACTCTACATTATTTAGGCCAGCAATAGCTGGCCTTTTTTATGCTCGCCGTAGAGTGAATTATCTGCTTATCCTGTTTGGCTATTTTTTACTATTCTTAAACTAGTATAAGATGCAGTGAGCGAAGTTATGGCCATATCTTTAACCCAACAAGAAAAACAAATTCTACGCACTATCTCTATCCCTCCAAGGCCTGAAGCGCTCGTTCAATTTTCTCAAGAAACTAAGTCTGCTGAACCAGATATAGGAAAAATAACCACGATACTGCAAGGAGACGTCGCGATCAGTGCTGCGGTCCTTCAGGTTGTTAACTCTGCAGCATTTCGACGCTCAAGAGAGATTGAATCTTTAGAGCAAGCCATAATGATTTTAGGCTTAAAGCGCTTAATTCCCTTAGTAAAAGCCGTTGCTGTCAAAGCAACGGTCGAAACCCCTAAATCTCTAGAAAACTTTTGGGTAGAACAAAGTGACATTGCCCAGCTCTGTTCAACGCTATGTAACAAGCTCAAAAAGCCTGCATTAGCAAACCACGCCTATATGCTAGGTCTTTTCCATACTGTGGGTATTCCATTACTGTGTGTGCATTTTGAAGACTATGAGGAAGTACTCGACACAGCAAAAAATGAAGGGTGGACCAAAGCTGCGGCCTTTGAGTTTGATAAATATAACACCAGTCATGCAACCATAGGCGCATTACTTGCGCAGCAATGGAAGCTGCCAAAGCCAATGATCAACGTTATTTATTACCAACATGATGTAAGTGGCATCTTTCAATCAGGTGAATTAGACACTATTAGCCTCGAGTTATTGTCAATTTTAAAACTCGCTCGTCATGGCAACTTTATTACTCAAAATGCTGGGACAATTGTATCCGATGAGGAATGGATCGCGGTAAGTGATGAGGTAATAGATTTTGTAGGTCTCTCGGAAGAAGAGCTGGAAGAGTTATATTCAGAGCTTGAATCGGACTAAACCACTACTTTTTAGCTTTTTTGTATCTTATTTGTAAATAAACACTTTAAATTCTAAGAATTTATTGCAACTATTGGCTTATGATTTACCTTTAATAATAAGCTCATTCATGGGAGACGTTCAGTGAAGTTCAAGTTTAAAGTAGTCGCCGTTTCTGCCTGTGTCTTAGTGCTTGCTCTATTTATGCTCTCACTAAAACAGTATTACCTTCTTAAAGATAATTTAGAACAACAAGTCACCAATAGTATGGAAGAGGTGATCCAAGGGATCAGCAATACTGTTACTGCACAAATGCAAGGGTCTATGAATCTTGCAGCACTTTCTACCGGTTTAGTTGAGCAAGTTGATTCATTGCAAGATGCTTATCCAATGATCTCTCAGTCAAAGCTGACATCGGAGTTTATCTTAATTGGCTATGGAGAAGAGAGCTCAGGAAAATATGTGGCCAGTGACCCCAACTGGGATCCGGGCTCTACATGGGACCCCAGAGTTAGACCTTGGTATAAAGATGCAAAAGCTGCTGGTACTTTAGTCGTCACAGAACCTTATGCCGATGCGGTAAGTGGAGAGATTGTCGTTTCTATAGGAGCACCAGTTAAAAAGAATGGCCAGTTCCATGGCGCCATTTTCTATGATGTAAGTTTAGCCAAACTTGGTCAGATGATTAATTCATTCAATCTTTTTGATGCGGGATTCGCGTTTATGGTCAGTTCTGGCGGTGACACGATTTCTCATCCGAATGTTTCATTTAACGGCCAACCCGCAAAGAATTTCTTGGGAAACACCGTTGTCAGAGAATCATCTCAAGAAATAGAGATTAATGGCGTTGAGTACCTAGTAATGTTTAAAGCGGTTGAAGGTTATGATTGGTTTGTTGGTGTGGCACTCGAAAAGCAAAAAGTGTTCGCTGCGATGAATACACTTGCCTACGACGCGACTTTAGTCACCATCATTGCAGTGGTAGCAAGCTTTTTGGTACTTTCATATGTCATTAATATTCTTCTCAAACCGCTTGAAACGATTAATACTGCGATGTCTAACATAGCACGAGGCAACGCAGATTTGACTGTGCGCCTCCAAGCATCTAATGAACCTGAGTTTTCTGCGTTAGCTGAAAACTTTAACCTCTTTACTTCGCGGCTTCAGAATATCATCGCAGAAATACAAACGCTTGGACATGAAGTGCTTGACGACGCAAAACAAACATCTGCCGGTGCTAACCACGCAACACAAGCAATTCAAAGGCAATTAGAGTCGTTAAATTCGCTTGTAGATGCGACTGCTAACATGTCTAACACAGAGCAACAGGTTGCTAATACAGCACAACAAGCAGCTGAAGCCATTAAAACCACTGACGGCCTAGCATCAGACGGCGAAGGCATCGTAGTTCAATCTACAACTTCAATTACAGAGCTTTCTTCTCAAATTGAGCGTGCGGTTGATGTAGTAAATGAGCTGGAAGTTTCATCCTCTGGAATTGAACAGATTCTCTCTGTAATTAATGGCATTGCCGAGCAGACTAATTTGCTCGCACTCAACGCTGCAATTGAAGCAGCCAGAGCTGGCGAATCTGGACGAGGTTTTGCGGTAGTTGCCGACGAGGTTAGAACGCTAGCCCAAAGAACACAAGAAGCAACGACTGAAATTAAATCTATGATAGACCAATTACAGTCCGGTGCAGAGAATGCTGTTGGTGTTATGAAGCAAAGTCAAACCATCGTTGAAAAAACAGTAGTAAAAGCACAGGAAACGAAAGATGCACTGCATGCGATCCGAGATTCTATCAACCATATTGTGGAGTTAAATGTCAACATAGCCAGTATGCTTGAAGAGCAAAGAGCTGTTGTTGAAGCGGTTGATCACAACGCGTCTGAGATAAGAAATCTATCCAATACTGTTGTAGATGAAGCAAAAGTCGTCGATCACACAATGCAATCGCAAGTAGATAAAATTGCGAAACAAGAAGAAATGTTGGAGCAATTTAAAGTATAAGGCGCTAACATCTTGATTTAACGGGCTAGAGTGGAGAGAATAAAACAATCGCTAATCTAGCCCAATAACATTGGCAAATAAATGCAAACAGAATTAAAAGACAATTTTCAACAGTATTTTCAAATTGACGAAACAAACCAAATTAATTTGTTTCCTGTCGAAGCCAATATGGTGCCTAAGAATTCAGCTCAACTAGAAGCCGCAATCCCACCCTTGTTTAAATTAGCCAATGAAATAAATGAGCTTGATTTGAACGCACTGAGACCATTGCGAAACCTAGGTGATATTGCAAGCGACTTGGCTGCATATTTGCAGGCTCAGTCGAGAAAAATAGACCTTATCATGAGCCACATACTGGCAAATGAACAGCCAGAAGATGACACATCTTATTGTGATAGCTATGGTGGTGGCGGTATCAAAGTCACTTCAGACGAACGATTTACAATTGGCCAAAACTTCCGTACTAAAATCTTTCTCCAACACGAGGCAAGTGCCATATTTTGCTACAGTCAGATCATAGAGATAAACCAAAAAGAAGAAGAGCAATTTCAATATACCCTCGCCTTCACCCAAATAAGAGACTCTGATCAAGAACTTTTAGTACGTGCAAGCCTCCATGCGCAAACTAGGCAATTAAAAAAACGCCAATCAGACAGCGAATCTGATACAAAATAGTGACACTGCGTAAAGCAGTGATACACTTAGCGCCTAGCAATTTAAAATTACAATCGTCATGAGTTTTACATTATTACCAGAATGGTCAGCGCAAGACGCTGTTATGCTCACATGGCCACATAAAGACACTGACTGGGTCGAAATTCTTGATCGAGTAGAACCTGTTTATGTCGCGCTTTGCCAGCATATTTCTCAAGTTCAACAAGTCGTTATCGTTTCACATAACTCGGATTTAAAAGCTCATATTGTAGAGTTATTGAATAAAGCCGATGTTGATATGGCAAAAATACAGTTCGTAGATGCTCAGTGTAACGATACATGGGCAAGAGATCATGGGCCACTCACAACTGCGAATGCTGATGGTCAGCTTTGCATTAAAGATTTTATATTCAATGGCTGGGGCAATAAATACAGCAGCGAGTTAGATACAAAAATAAACTCTGCCCTGTGTGAGCAACTGGCCAACCCAAATAACCGAGTACGCAAAGTGGACCTTGTTCTCGAAGGCGGTGGTGTCGAAATCAATGAACACGGTGTGTTGCTTACAACCACTGAATGTTTACTTAATCCAAATCGCAATCCTCATTTGAATAAATCACAATTAGAGGAACTACTTAAAAACGAATTGGGTGTGAGCGATTTCCTTTGGCTTGACCATGGTTATTTGGCAGGTGACGATACAGATAGCCATATCGATACTTTAGTCAGATTTGCTCCTAATAATACATTGGTATATGTACAATGCGACGATAAAGAAGATGAGCATTACACTGCTTTGCAGGCCATGGAATCTCAACTAAAAACTTTTTGCACATCAAATGGAGAGGCTTTCCAACTCATCCCATTGCCTTGGCCAAGCGCCAAATACAATGCAGATGGAGATAGGCTACCAGCAACTTATGCAAACTATCTAATCATTAACGACACGGTTTTGTTACCTATATATGGCGACGAAAAAGATGCGCTTGCTTTAACCCAATTGCAAAAAGCACATCCAGAAAGAACTGTTATAGGCATTGATTGCCTGCCACTTATTCATCAATTTGGCAGCTTACACTGCATCACTATGCAATTACCTCAAGGCTTTTTAAAGTAGGAGTCCAAATGAGCAACAATAATTTGAAGGTCGCGCTAGTACAACATAGCAACAGCGACAACCTTGAAGATAACTTTGAAAAGTCGCTATCTGGTATCAGACAAGCCGCGACACAAGGGGCTAAACTTGTTGTTTTGCAAGAACTACACCGCAGCTTATATTTTTGCCAAACAGAAAATACCGACTTATTCGATTTGGCCGAGGTAATACCTGGGCCAAGTACCAATGAATTAGGTGAACTTGCTAAAGAACTCAATATTGTGATCGTCGCATCTTTGTTCGAAAAGCGTGCAACGGGCCTCTATCACAACACAGCTGTTGTTATAGAATCTGATGGCTCTATTGCCGGAAAATATAGAAAAATGCATATCCCAGACGATCCAGGGTTTTATGAGAAGTTTTACTTTACTCCTGGAGATCTCGGGTTTGAACCGATTCAAACTTCGGTAGGCAAACTTGGTGTGCTGGTATGCTGGGACCAATGGTTCCCTGAAGGTGCAAGACTTATGGCAATGGCTGGCGCAGAATTACTCATTTATCCGACTGCAATTGGATGGGATCCCAGAGATGATAAAGATGAACAAATTCGTCAAAGAGATGCATGGATGATCGCACAACGAGCTCATGCCGTATCTAATGGCGTTCCGGTCATTAGCGTCAATCGCGTTGGCCACGAATCAGACCCAAGCAATCAAAGCGAAGGCATCCAATTTTGGGGTAACTCTTTCGTAGCTGGCCCACAAGGCGAATTGCTGGCACATGGTTCAGAAGAACAAGAAGAGATTTTGGTTGTTGAAATAGACCAAAACCGCAGTGAGTCTGTACGTCGTATTTGGCCATATTTACGAGATAGACGTATAGATCATTACCAAGACCTATGTAAAATATACCGAGATTAAGTAGTTAGGAGTAAATAATGGCGTTAGTGCAGTGGAATGAGCTACCTTGGATAAAGTCACAAAAAGACAAAATCCATTGGGGACAACTCCTTGGTAGTAGTTTGGCAATCACCATTAGTGAGGGAATAAAGCAAAACCAGTCCCTCGTGGTCTTAGTTACGCCAGACACACCCAGCGCGCTGCGCCTTGAGACAGAGTTGGGTTATCTTATTGGGGAAGACAAAGTGATGGTTTTCCCTGATTGGGAGACCCTTCCCTACGATCACTTTTCTCCACACCAAGATATTATTTCACAGCGTTTAGCCAGTTTGAATGCATTAAGAAAAAAACAGCAAGGGGTATTACTCATACCCGTGTCTACGCTTATGCTTAGAACGGCTCCGCCAGAGTTTATATATGGTAATGCTTTGCAGTTTAAAGCTGGAGATACGTTAGACGCCACGGGCTTGAAAGATACATTGACTCAGGCTGGCTATCGCCATGTACAACAAGTAATGGAACACGGGGAGTTTGCTGTACGAGGTTCAATCATTGATTTATACCCGATGGGTAGCGAGCGTCCATTTAGGCTCGATTTCTTTGATGATGAATTGGACAGTATTCGTCTTTTCGATATTGAGTCTCAGCGTTCAAGCGAAACTATCGATGCAATAGATTTACTACCAGCTCATGAATTTCCAACAAACGATGAAGACATTGAAAGGTTCAGAATTAAGTACCGTGAAACTTTTGGGGCAAGTTCAGAACAAGACTCAATTTACATGCAGGTTACCCGTGGCAACTGGCCTGCTGGTATTGAATACTATCTTCCACTTTTTTACGACAAGCTAGCAACTATATTCGATTACTTGCCCAAAGATGCTGTCTTTATGCATCTTGGAGATGTGGAGCATGCGGCAAACGATTTTTGGATGGATGTATGCAAGCGTTATGAGAGCAGACGCGTTGACCCTCTTCGCCCATTGCTTGAACCTAAAGCGCTTTACTTAAACGTCGAATCATTGTTTGAAGGGTTTTCCCACTACCCTCGAATTCGACTCAGCGAAGCAAAACTTGGAACGAAAGCAGGACATACTAATTTAAATGCTAAGGCGGTTGATGAAGTAAGAATTGACCACAAGCAGTCTGATCCCTACAAAGCTGTTATCGACTATATTGCTGCGCAGAAAAAGCTCAAGGGCAAGATCCTATTTAGTGTAGAGTCAGACGGACGCCGTGAATCACTCATTTCTCTGCTTAAACCAACCGGGTTAAAACTCAAGGAGTTTGAGTCCTTTGATAAGTTCATCAGTGGCAGATCTGATGTCGGGCTCATAGTGAGCCCCTTGGAATCTTCAGTCGTTCTTGCTGGTGAAAAGCCGTTATCCGTTATTACCGAGCAAGAGTTGCTTGGTATAAAGGTATCGCAAAGGCGTCGCCGCAAACATAAATATGAGCAGGGGCAAGATGCGCTGATCCGTAATTTGGCTGAGCTAAAAGAAGGCCAGCCCATTGTACATTTAGACCATGGTGTCGGCCGCTATTTGGGTTTGCAAACCATAGATGCTGCCGGCGTAGCAACCGAGTTTGTAACGATTACTTATGCCGGAGATGCCAAGCTATACGTGCCGGTATCGTCGCTACACATGTTAAGTCGCTACTCAGGCGGAGAAGAAGCTTCAGCACCGCTACATAAACTCGGCTCCGACGTCTGGGAAAAAGCCAAAAGGAAAGCCGCTGAAAAAGTCAGAGATGTGGCGGCTGAACTCTTAGATATTTATGCCAAGAGACAAAGTAAGCCCGGTCATCAATTCAAACTTGAAGGTGGCGCATATCGAGAGTTTAGTGATAGCTTCCCATTTGAAGAAACAGACGACCAACGCAACGCGATTGAAGCTGTTATAGGAGATATGCAAACCAATCAGGCGATGGACAGGCTTGTTTGTGGTGATGTCGGATTTGGTAAAACCGAGGTTGCTATGAGAGCCGCATTTGTTGCGATTAACGATAATAAACAAGTTGCCGTATTGGTTCCTACTACCCTACTCGCGCAGCAACATTTTGAAAATTTCAAAGACCGTTTCGCAGATCTACCTATCGAGGTAGGCGTATTGTCCAGATTTAATAGCACCAAGGAGCAAAAAGAAACGCTGGCCGCCCTAGAATCTGGAAAAATTGACATTGTTATTGGTACCCACAAGTTAATCCAAGAAAATATTTTGTTTAAAGATCTGGGTTTGCTCATTGTGGATGAAGAACACCGCTTTGGCGTTAGACAAAAAGAAAAGATTAAAAAGCTCCGAGCCGATGTTGATATATTAACGCTGACTGCAACACCAATACCGCGTACACTCAATATGGCAATGAGTGGCATGCGAGATCTTTCAATCATCGCTACACCACCAGCTAAGCGTTTAGCGGTTAAAACCTTTGTGCGTGAACGCAATGATGAGCTCATACGTGAAGCTGTTTTACGTGAAATCAAGCGTGGCGGACAAGTTTATTTTTTACATAATAATGTAGAAACCATAGAAAAAACAGCAGCCGACATATCAGAACTGGTGCCCGAGGCAAACATTGCAGTGGCACATGGTCAAATGCGTGAGCGCGAATTGGAGCAGTTGATGGGTGATTTTTATCACCAAAAACACAATGTACTCGTTTGCACCACTATTATCGAAACAGGTATCGATATTCCATCTGCCAATACCATTATTATGGACAGAGCAGATAAACTTGGCCTTGCACAATTACACCAACTTCGTGGCCGAGTTGGCCGAAGTCACCACCAAGCTTACGCTTATTTACTCACTAGAAATAGCCAAGCACTGACAAAAGACGCTGTAAAACGACTTCAAGCAATCGAGTCATTAGAAGATTTAGGTGCAGGTTTTGCGCTTGCAACACATGACTTAGAGATCCGTGGTGCTGGAGAATTACTGGGTGATGATCAAAGTGGTCAAATACAAACTGTTGGCTTCACACTGTATATGGAAATGCTAGAACAAGCAGTTCAAGCTCTCAAAGATGGAAAAGAACCGACTCTGGAAAACCTTCTTCAACAGCAAAGTGAAGTAGACTTAAAAGTGCCAGCCCTGTTACCTGACGACTACATTCACGACGTAAACATTCGTTTGAGTATGTATAAACGCATCGCAAGCATGAATAGCGAGCCCGAATTAGATGAACTAAAGGTCGAGTTGATTGATCGCTTTGGACTGCTCCCCGATGCAACCAAGCACCTATTTAACATTCAGTTATTAAAGTGCAAAGCACAACAGCTAGGTATCAAGAAAATTGAGGCGAACCCTAAGGGCGGCTATTTTGAGTTTAACAACAACACTAACGTTAACCCGACATTCATTATTGGCTTGATACAAAGCAACCCAGCTATATATAGAATGGAAGGCGCAAGTAAGTTACGCTTTAATATAGAAGAAAAAAATGGCCAAGAGCGACTAAAACTCGTTAACGCTATGATGGATGATTTTCAGAAAAAGGCGGTTGCATGAAGCAATTTGTACTAAAAGCGATTTTCTTGGGGACGATAAGCAGCGCTGCAATGCCAGCGTTTGCGGTGCGCTGGTTTGAAGTGGAGTTAATAGCCTTCTCTCAAAAAGCAGGTACTGAAATTCGAGAAGACTTTTCGATTGAAACAGACCCTCTTCCTCAAGAAAAACGACTTGATTTACTAACCGAGGGGTTCAATAACGTTGGGCATCAAGCTTGTTTGTCTGGTGATGCGAAGTATGACCCTCGCTCAGTGATGGAACAGTTTACTAAACAACAGAGCTCTTGGTACTGCGATGACGCCGTAAATTACGTTGAACAATTTGAAAAACTGCCAACGATTCCTTATAGCGAGCCGTTAGAACACATGCAATCGATGTATTTGCTAGCACCCGAGCAACTTAGGTTTGAGTCAATTAGAAAAAAGCTAGAGAGGCAAGGGAAAAATCCTATCCTGCATACCGGATGGCGATTTCCCGATCAAAGTAAAAAGCGGGCACCAAATGTTGTCGTATTTGGAGGCATGAAGTTCGAGCAACCTGCTAGCTATAAATACATAGATAATGTACAAAGTGATAATTTTGTCAGCTTACTTAACACTGCTCCGAAACGGGCTGTCAAAACACAAGGTGAAGATTTATGGGAACTGGACGGAACGATGAAAATCCATATCCGGCATTACCTATATGTCACAAGTAACTTTGACTATCGCTATTTGACTGACGAAGGCGAATTAGAAACAGCTAGGATGTCTCAATTTACACGCGTGTATAGCGGAGATATCCATTATCTAGATCACCCAAAAATGGGCATTATTTTCCAAATTAGGAAATATAAACATTAATAGGATAACCTAAATGAAAAAACTCTTAACGATTGCTGCGTTGCTGAGCCTAAGCGCTTGTTCAAAGGTGACTATAGAAAATTATGAAAAGATTTCTGTTGGCATGGAAAAAACGGCACTTGAGCAAGTACTGGGCTCTGCGGATTCTTGTGAAGAAAAGACTTTACATACAAACTGCGTTTGGGGCAACGAAAGTAAAAATATCACTGTTACTCTGGTATCTGACCGCGTAACGCTGTTTAGCAAAAAAGGCTTCTAATTCCCAGAAACCAATTTGCTTTTAGATTTATTTAGGCATAGCTGATATTCACTATGCCGTATTTCAAAGCCCAAATGAGATAACAAATTTACACTACGTGTATTATGCGGCGATACTTTTGCACTCACCTGCTCGACCAAAGCTTTTGGTAATATCACTTCCAAGGCGTTGAGCAAACAAGTGGCTGCCTCTCTCATATACCCTTGCTGCCAATGTTTTGGCTCAAGTTCATACCCCAAGTAAATTTTTGCAGTATCCTCACAATAATCAAATAGACCAATTGAGCCTATTTGAATACCATCTTTAACCAACATCATACGCACACCAATTCCTTGGTAAAACAACTCTAAATCACTTTGGATCATCGCTTTGATATCTTGCATTGTCAGATCTGTACCATAGTCATTGAAGTAACTAACTTGGGGGTCATTCAGTATTTCAAGCAATGCGCGGCTATCACGATAATTGACCAAGCGTAATATTAGCCTTTGGGTATGTAATTCCATCTCATCAATATGGTCGATTTTTTATTATTTTGGTATAAACTACCCCATCCTATTAGAAAGTCCAGTGAAGATAAAAAGATGACTGAAAATAATACTGAATTTGTAGTTATTCCACCAACAACAAAGGTACTGTGTAAAGAAAAAGGCGAAGGTTGGACTCTTACTGGAATTACAGGCATCGAAGAACACACATCGGTAATGTTTAATGGTGTTCGCTACACAATACCAGCCAAAGTTATCGTTGAAGAGTTACTTCCTAACTACTTGGAATCACAGAAAAACACCTAACCTCCAAATTTTTTAATCCATTTGTAGTAATTTATTGTTGCATTTTTGTTCATGAGAGAGAATAATAGAATGAGATTGCAAAGATAATAATGGAAGCGCCTGTCTCAAAGGATTAAGAGTTCACATCCCACATTGGAAGTCGATGTGTCATTACTTTGTGTTGTGTTAGCTAAATTAGGATAACCCGACCAGAGTTTGTTACCATGCTAAAAACTTCACTCACTTTATTAACTTTAGTAACAGCGTCTTTTTCTCCGCTAAGTGTTGCCAATACATGTAGCGGTGAATTGTACGGTATCAATGCCGGACGAGGAGATGTAGGTATTCTCTTTGGCCTCAATGAGCAAACAGACACTGCATTTGCGCAAACGCTCGCAGAGTTTAGCTCTTCTGCACTTGCTTATGATAATAACAGTAAGCGCATGTATTATATTTCTGCACCTCGCCCTATTGAGTATGAAGTGGATACCAGCCATTTAAGCCTTTCAGCGGAGCAAAAAGAACACCTTCCTATCATGGGCAACCGTTTTAAATACATCCGTCTGGCCTACTATGACTTTAATACAGATACACATACCATTGTTGGACGCACTACCCAAGTACTTAGTCTGGTTTACGATGCGCAGCGTGATGCTTTAATTGGAACTGATTTCAAAAAACTTTACCAAATCGATAAAAACTCTGGCACCACAATTGAGCTAGCGTCTTTAGGTTCACTGAAAGGCAAGTTTAGGGGTGACTTGGTCATACAAGATGGCAATTGGTATTTGATAACAAGTCGAGCGGTCTATCAAATAGACAAAACAACTTATGCAGTGACTAAAAAAGCTAATCATTCACTAACAGCAGCAACTGGCGCAGCACTTAATCAGAGTGGAGAAATTGTAGTAAGTAGAACACTGATAAATGACTATGGTCACGTCAATAAATCTAAACTATATAAGCTTAATCCTCACTCGGGCAATACCTGCTTACTGGCTACCGTGCCAGTACGTATAAACGATTTAGCATCAAACACAGACAAAGAAGTCGCTTGCTACACAACTCCAACCTGTGAAACAGATCCATTACCGTCGTTTACACTAGAAGCAATTACAGACTCTGCTTTAGAAGCTGGTCAATTAGAGTATCAGGTTAATTTGAGTAATAGTTATTACCAAGATGTCACGATTGACCTCAGTATTACAGATGGAACAACGGACAGCAGTGACTACAGCTTGGCTCAGACCACTTTGACAATACCCAGTGGAGAAACATCAGGCAGTATTATTATCAGTGCATTAGATGACCAAAACCATGAGGGCGATGAGACCTTTACTCTTAACGCAAACGCAGATCAAAATGTAACAGGTTCGGCATCTGCGCTGGGAACAATTATTGATAATGACCCTGCATGTACTCCTGATAACTACACGCGTATCAATTATCAATTTATCAGTGAGAGTGCTGCTTATAACAATGACTGGGGTGTAACAGTTAACGGCAGTTACGTGAAGTTATTAGACGAATATGGCGCCTCTGGCAGTTATGATGTATTACAAGGTACGAGTTATAACTATGTTCTGGCAGTCAATGGTAACGCTAATCAGTTAACGGGTAACTATACCGTTTATGGCGACAAGCAATACTGGGAAGATCAAAACGATGGAGATTATAACGACTTCGTCGTGAGAGTATGGACAACAACAGTGCAAAAAGGCTGTGAATAATAATTAAAACACTTTTCGCGATATGCCGCTTAACTGGCCTTAACGGCATATCGCATTTTTCATTCACTTACCCCAAAAAATATAATTAATATGCTGGGCACTGGCTTCTTTTGCCCGTGTACTAACTGAATGATACTGGTCGAACGTCACAGTATTAAAAAGTAAGCCCCTGTTATACTTGTATTTAATCTGTTCATCAGGTGTCAAAAGTGAGTAAATCTTACCCACATGCTCCGCTTGCTCTAAACTATTGTCTTGCATCAATGATTTATCAAACTGAGTCCTCGTATAACTAGACACACTCACAGATTGCACTTCTGGAACGACAATCCTATCGCTAAAATCTAAGTGCTTTTCAAACGCAAAAGCCGAAGAAGTAACACAAGTTAATAACCAAATCAGTTTCATAATTTATATTCCTTTCATTTTGCTTTTGTAATCAATATAGCCCAATAGAGGTACAATTAGCCAGTACAAATACTATGTATCACCGCTCCTTCTGTAGCTCCACTACCTAACTCATGACCATCATACGCATATGAAGCACTAATTTTTTGTTCTGTGGGTTAGTAATGAAAATATTGCGTTTAGAGCATGACTAGACATACTTATAAATCAGCGTCTGCGAATTACGATTTTATAGTCGATTAACTGAAGCGATCTGCCATGAAAAAGTTTACTGTTTTACTCGTCGAAGATAACCCAATTTACGCTAAACTCGTCATGCTCCTGTGCGAAGACAAAGCACACGTAACCTGGTGCACTAATCTAAAAGACGCCGAGTCAGCCGTGCAAACACAGCTATTTGATATTTATTTATTAGATCTATATCTACCCGATGGAGATAGCATAGAATTTTGCCGTCTTATAAACACACCTAAAAAGGAAGAAACTATCACCGTTTTTTTAAGTGGTGAGACTGACTTAGAGTGGCGACTAAGAGCATTTGAGGCCGGAGCTGAAAACTACATCGCCAAAGATATTCCCCAACAGCTTCTAAAGCTTAAAGTTGACAGCTTATTAGACTATCAAGCTAAAAGACTGCGAGCACTAAAACATGCGAAGAAAGACTCGCAGCTGCAAACGGATCGCTCTTTTCGTACCCAGCTCGATAATAACGCCCTTATTCACTTCTATCGACAGTGTCTAAATTTAAATGACATTTCAAAATTCTCAGATTATCTGTCTTCATTAATGGAAAGTTGGGAACTGGATTATATTGCAAGATTAAAACTAACTGATGGTACCGAATACCATTTTAAAAACAATGATGAAGATATTTGCGAGATGGAGCTTGAGCTTTTTGATGAGCTCGAAGTCAATGCAGCCAACGTTCAATCTTTTGGGCAATCAACATTCTTTAAGTACCAACAAGCCGAACTGATTGTCAAAAATATGCCAACTGATAGTTACAGTAAAGGGTCTTTAATTGATATCTTCCATTACGTGGTAGAAGCAATCGATATTCGCCTGAACGAAATTGCGAAATTACATCATATGGATACAATCATTCAAGAAATAAGAGAGCAAACCAGTGCCCACCAAGATGACAAAAGTATGTCATTACTCAATGAGTTGGTAGATGATTTGGCGGCAATTCGGGAAGAAAAAGACCTAAGCGACGACAGTGACGACTTAGTCTTTTTTTGAACAAGCAGTCGTTGTTCAATATTACAGGTATTAACTACAAACGAATCACATTACTTAACTAACTTTCACTTTCTTGCTGTTAAAGTGTATCTCAAACTAGCCGCTTTCCCCTTTCGCATTTATTTAACTAAACAAAACAACTAGCTGTAGAGCTTCAGTTGCATCCTCCTAAACATTGAAACATACCCTACTCACTATTCTATTGAGAATGATGGTTCCAATATTCCAAAAAAATATACACATATATAAAAACAATTAAAAAACAGGCTAAAAATAAATAAATCATGCAGTTACGCATACATTTTTACCGATTTTAGATAATTATGAATTAAATTCATCTTTACAATTATTGCATACAATATACATTGATTTCAGAGGGCTGTTTAAAACCGACATGAATTTGAAGAACTTTTTATGACAATACAGCCTTTTTACCATGAGATAATTGTCCAGTTTTTGGACATGTTTACTCACAATCTTGGAGAACATGTAAAGTGAAAATTAAATCTACAAAAAAGATGCTATTGATGGGGTCCTGCCTAGTACCAAGTGTACTCGCAAGCACCCATTTACTAGCGAATAATGATATTAACCTACAAAATACAAATTATTGCCAAAGTTCAGGTGGTGGAAACTATGAGCACATTGCAGGGGTTTCTACCTCAGGGATCAATAACCTTTCATCGGGACAATCTCCCTACACTGATTTTACGCACTTAACCGCACAATTGAGTGTTGGTCAAAATCAAATAACGCTGACCCCTGGGTTTGTCAACAACGCGTACACTGAATACTGGAGCGTCTTTATTGACTTAAATAACGATGGGGATTTCAGTGATATTGACGAACTCGTTGGTTCTGGTAGTAGCCGGACCGCACTCACCACCTCATTGGATATACCCGCTTCGGCTGAGGGGATTACCTCTAGAATGCGTATTGCCATGAAATACAACTCACCTGTTGCAAACGCATGCGAAAACTTTAATGCAGGGGAAGTTGAGGACTACTCTGTTCACATCAAAAAACGCGATACTTCTCAACTTGAAGACATGTGTTTAAGCCAAGCACCCACAGAGCAATCAGCATTAGCTGATAGCATACCTGTGTGTGTTAAATCTTCTTCTCAGTTTCAGAGTTTCTCAGTGCCTGGCGCAGACTCCGCAGGAAGTGTCGCAATTACAACGTCTTATGGTCAAGGCAACCTTACATTAGAGGCTCGTAATGGCGAAGGAGGCTACCCAAGACCCGGTGATGATAGTATCCGCTCAAAGCATGTAGGTAACACAGAGTGCGTGGTTATCACTAACCCCACCAAGTACTGGACCAACATTGTGATGCGCGGTTTATTCAAAGGAGCAACCATAGTTGCTGATTTAGGCGCAACGAGTTGTCGAAAAGAGCCAGGGGCAATAGATCCTGGAAACGTCGCCTACGAGTACCCGCATGTAAACGTTATTATTTTTCCATTTAGTTTTAGCGATACGCCTTTGACGTGGACGACTGATCAAATTATTGCAGATATGGAGACTGTAAAACAATATTATGCTGAACAGTCTTATGGACGATTTAATGTCACATGGGAAATTAAACCTCAAATAGTGATTAATGAACCTAAATCCAAGTATGACGCTGATACAAAGGGATGGCACCAACTATACGCTGACAAAATTGCGGAAGCTGGCGTTGATATGAATTTCCCTGGTGAAGCCAATCTTGTCATGATGGCCGCTCCTCAAGTTTCGACCATTAACTCTCAAGCTGGTCCTCCATTTATTCAATTATACCATCACAAACCGGGTACAATTGCACACGAAATGGGACATGCCATGGGTCTTCGTCACTCAATGTCTGTAGAAGGTGGTAACCACGTAATTAACTCAGGCAACGATTCTATACGGAACTATGGCAACCCTCATGCAATGATGGGGATGGGCGCACATACCCTAGAAGAATATAATTTGATGTATAAAAGCTATTTTAAGGGATGGCTAAACGATCAAGAAGTTCCACTCATAAGTTCGTCTGGTACTTATCGCATATACGCATTTGACCACGGGTCATCAAATGGCACAAATGCACCTGGAAGTATAGGTTTACGCTTAAAGTCAGGTAATGGAAATTATACATATTGGCTTGAATACCGTACGACAAATGATAGATACAATACAAATACCAAAAACGGCGTTTTGGTAAACATAAAAGGCTATATGGAGAATGAATCCCAACCTTCATTTTGGAACCATAGATCTGCACTACTCGATATGACACCAAACTCAAAAGACAACTCACGTTGGGCCCAAGAAGATGAAACAGATGCAGAACTTGCCATAGGCAAAAGTTTTATCGACCCTTGGAATGGTTTTAAGATTACGCCGATTGCCAAAGGTGGACAAGAAGACACCGCAAATGCTTGGATTGAAGTTAAAGTAGAAATGCTTTAAAAATTCTTTGTATTATGTACTTCTACTCAATAGCATGGCTTTAAGGTCATGCTATTTGTTTAGCAACATAAAAAAAGCTCCGTTCACTGCTGGCTCAACCGCATTAAGTAAAGTATCAATCAAAAATTTTGTACCGAGCGCTTACAGCTATATGTATCAACTCCAAACCACGCTCAGAAGCTCTAACTATGAAATAGCAACCGCTCTAACGAGAATCCAGTCTCATACTTCATGATAAACAGTGCTTAATCAGTGACTTTTTATATGATAATAGTTATCATTACAAGCTAAAAATACTAAATAACCCACATGAAATTACCGATGAAATTTATAACTACACTCGCAGCAATTGCGTCAATAGTGTCTATGCAAGGGTGCAGTATCACTGAGCAAAGTGAACAGCAAGGCATTGAAATCTCAACTATGTACGACTATGTCTTGCATGATTCAAAAAGCAAACTCCCCACTTCAATCGAACAAATTAGCGAAAACCTCAAAGATATTGATGTGATTTTTATTGGTGAATACCACTCTCATAGTGCTTCACATAAATTACAAGCTGACTTATTAACTGCATTGTATCTTCGCAACAAAAGATTAGTTCTTACGATGGAGCAATTTAGTCGTGATAAGCAACAAGTGCTCGACCAATATTTAGATAATGAAATTGGCGAGCAAACCCTCATAAATGAAGGCGATGCATGGGAAAACTATCGAAGTGACTACCGCCCTCTTATAGAGTTTGCTAAAAGCAATCAACTCCCTGTATTTGCCGCCAATACCCCCCTTAGTATCGTTAGGTGTGTTGCGCGTAAGGGTCCTGAATTTATAAAAACTTTAGACAGTGAAAAGGAACTTTGGGTCGCTACGGATATCACAACCAGTACTTCTGCATATCAAGATAAATTTACCAGTGCAATGATGCACCATAAAACAAATAAATCACCCAATTCTAAAGTAACTCTAAATAATAGTTTTTACGCTCAATTAGCGCGTGACAATACGATGGCTGAATCTATTTATAATGCGCATGTTAAATATCCAAAAAGTCAAATAGTACACTTTAATGGCGCTTTTCATAGCAATCATTACCTTGGTACTGTTGACGCTTTAACACGCATAGCGCCTAATCTAAACATTGCCATTATTAGCCCTAACTTTCTAGATGAAGAAGTCGACTGGACAAAAGGCGATTACATCTACAAATTAAAACCGTTACCAGCTAGATATATAAAAAATGAAAATAAAGAAAAGTCTATTGTTAAAATGATCAATTCAAGAAGTAAGAGAAAGTGTGAACTGTAAATAGCCATGAACTTTAATATAGAAATTTAAGCTTTTACAAGTAGAGGAGTAAGCCTCCTCTACTAAACATGATGACGGTTAAAAAATTCTATATGTACTCTTAAGTCGAGCGTGGTTTTAATTCGAACAAAGTTAAGTATCTATAAGTATAAAAGCGCTTTCACACTAACTAATTTAGACTTCATGCTGTCAGGTGCCAAATAGGTGTCGTTAGAAAACGCATACATAGATTTAATTTCACTCAAGTTTCATCACACTGGCAATCTCGTAAAAGATACAGTTTACAATAACGTGATTCCGTACCTTCAAAAATAGAGACAGCATTAAATAACAAAACTGAAAGAGAAATAATTATTGAGACATAGCTTTTATAAAACCATCAAATGTCATTACTAGACTGTCTCTCAATAAATTCAAACGCATTGCTAGGTTGGTATGTACTGCTCTGTGAAATGCGCTGATATACACTCTCATGAAGCGACTCATTTGTTCTTTGAGCCGTTCCAAGTTGTCTAATCTTTTCTGAAAACTTATAGATCCAACTCATCGAATCTCGATATTCGTCAAGGTGATGCGGCCTATAGTACGCTAAAAATTTTTCATTGAATATTAAGCCATGTCGTTTCGCACAGTCTTTTAACCAGTGCAATGAGATGTTTGCAAGACCATCTTTTGAATAACCACCGCCAACGTTACTATGGCTACCAGCAAACCATTTTTGCTCTAATGTTTGAGTAGAACCTGTAGGTAAAGTCCAAATGGCTGGTTTAAACGGGCCACGTTTCTCATCGATAGCCAAAGCATGATATGCATGTTGAATATTCTCTGTAAGACTCACATCATGAAATCGATATCGACTATTTATTAGCTCAAATTTAAAAGGAACTCCCAGTGCGCCAACGGTATCCCAAACACCGACAAACTTAATGGAAACATCTACGCAATTGTGCTCTTTTTTAAATTTTGCGACTTCTGCATCTGAAGCATTATTTCGGTATAGACGATAGGCTTCTGGCATATAGAAAGCGTGATCTTTAGGTAGCAAGCCTATTTTGTTGATTAGGCCTATCGCACTGCGAATTGTGTAGGCTCCTCGGCTAAAACCAAAGCCAAAGATTTCATCACCTGGCTGGTAATTCAATACTAAAAATTGATACGCCTTAAGCACATTTTCAGATAAGCCTACACCAAAGCCTCCACCTAATATTTTGTCTATTCCCCAATGCGTCCCTACACCCTCGCTATAGTAAACTACTTGGTGAATGCCATCGTGACATACAGGCTCGATCCCTCTGGCCAACTTAACGACATTAGTTGGTTTTCTTTTTCCGCGATCATATTGTGCAGGCTTGTTCCACGTACCATCCATACACAACACTAGTCTTTTCATTGTACTTCCCTTCAACTAATTGAATTACTTAAATAACGTTGGCTAAGATACAATTAAATAAGCTGATAATGAAGGGCAATATTTTCCTTCTTAATGTAAAACTACTGTAATCGTATAAAAGGGTTACTCACAATTTCATGTGACGACATCATAGCTGCGAATAATTGTTGCTTCTTTAACCGATGGCGTAAAGTATTGCGCCTTGATTGCTAAATACCTTTCATCTTGAAAAAACGCTTGCATGATTTCTTTGTTTGGAAATTGGATAGTAAACAAACGGTTTATTCCGTGTTCTACCTCTTTCTTTAACACTTTCTGTACCTGAAAGTCATAAACGAAGCCTCCACCCATCTCATGTAAAATTGGTTTCATTGCTGCACGATAATCAGCATACAAAGATTCATTTTGTACTTCTATACCGACTAGTATTTCAAATTTAGTCATGAGTAATATCCTTTTTGGTTTAGAGACTATATCTTGCAATAAAGAGTTTGTACCTACAATCTTAATTCCAACATTTCTATGGAGTTAAATGATTAAGCATCTTTCCTTCACAATTGCTCCTCATTGTTCTTTTATATGTTATGACAGTTGCAATTATTTGGATAAAATAATGATCAAACCTTTGTTCAATCAAAATACTGAAATCAATGACATCACATTAAATGTCATTGCACATATGCCGACTACGAGTTTATCTACATTGATTTCTTGTGAGTTTTCTGAGCACCTGCAGGATAAAGACTTTATGCGCATAGCGGTATTGTTAGCTCAAAAAAGCCGCGACGAGGGTGGTTGCCCAATAGGTGCGGTAATCGTCGACAATGATACAAAGCAAATTGTTGGTAAAGGGCACAATACACTTGTACAAGAATCTCACCCATATAATCATGGTGAAACAAGCGCCATAAGAGACGCAGGCAGGATTGATTTTTCTAAAACAACGCTATACACCAGTTTAAGCCCGTGCGATGTATGTGCAACTTTGCTGTATATGCGAGGGTTTAATCGCGTGGTCGTTGGAGATGTCACTAATGCGAGTGGAAATGAGCCTTTACTCATTGAAAAAGGTATACAAGTCAATATTCTCGAGGATCAAGTTGGCATTAAACAGTACGCTGACTTTAGAAAAGAAAAACCCGAACAGGATTTAGAAGACTGGCAAGGTCTAGCGGCTTTAAAGTGACGAAATAGGCCTTGTAACATCAAGGCCTATTCTTTGTTAAAGCTTAATACCTTCAATATGCAATTCTAGGGTTACATGAGTAGACGCAGGACCAAGGTTGTAGTCAATTCCGAAATCTTTCAATTTAATCGATGTTTCTCCCGAGAAACCTGCGCGGTACCCGCCCCAAGGATCTTTCCCTTCACCAATTTTTTCAACCGGAAACGTGATTGTACGTTTCACACCATGGAGCTCTAATATTCCTGTCAACTTGCCTTCGTTGTCGTTCAATTGCTCGTATTTAGTACTCTCGAAAGTCGCTTTAGGGAATTTTTTTACATTTAGAAAATCTTTTCCACGCAGATGCTTGTCTCGCTCAGCATGATTTGAGTCGATGCTAGCAGTGTTGATCACAACATTAATTTTTGACGCGTTTGGATTCGATTTGTCATAGGTAAATTTACCATCAAAATCATTGAATCGACCTGTAAGCCAACTATAGCCTAAATGCTTAATCTTAAAATTGATAAAAGCATGCGCACCAGCTTTATCGATTTTGTATTCGGCTGCCTCTGCCATGCCTGATATCGCTAAACCAGCAGCTACAATCGCTGATAACATACGTTTTTTCATATATTCCTCTCAAGATACTGTAATTAGTTTTCTTTATTCACTTTTAACATGCGGACCAAACCGCCATCTTTATTTATAAATTGATGCTTTAAAGCAGCACCAATATGCCCTGCAACAGATACCATTAATGCCCATGCCAACCAAAAGTGGATTTCACCAACGATATCCTCTTGATTGTCGAAAGACCAAGGCAGCGCGGGAACATTAACCAGTTCAAATACAGCTATAGGTCGGCCATCTGCAGTGGAGATTAAATAACCGCTCACCATAATTAATAACATCAACGCATAAAGCACAAAATGCCCTATTCTCGCGGCGGTCTGTTCTAATTTAGAGCCAGGCAAATCATTTGGCTTCACATTGATTTGTCGCCATATCAACCTAATCACCAAAAAAGCAATAAGCAGCATTCCGATGGATTTGTGCAAATCTAATGAGCCTCGATACCAAGGGTCATAATATGTTAACTCCACCATATACAGGCCAAGTCCAAACATAAAAAATATCGAGATAGCCATCACCCAATGAATGAGAATGGCAACTACACCAAAACTTTTTTCTGTATTCTTTAGCACCGTGCTTCCTACCTCGTCAGATACTTGAGCCTAGATTACCGATTTAAATTACTCATAAGTAGTGCATAATTCACAAAACTGTTGTGCAAAAAAGTATATACTAATAACTTAGACGAATTGGAATAACTTATCTTCAATGCAAAAGTTAAATTGGGATGACTTTAGAGTTGCGCATATTGTGGCAAAAGCAGGTTCTTTGGCCAAAGCAGCAGCACTGTTACAGTGTAATCACACTACCGTTTTACGCCATATCAACCGCTTAGAAGAAGCGCTGAACGTTAAACTGTTTATTCGCCACCAAAGAGGCTACAAACTCACTGATGCAGGAGTCATCATGAGCGAGGTCCTGCCAGAAATCGATTCACAATTTTTGTCCCTAGAAGATAAGTTGCAGAGTATCCAACAAGACTTTAGCGGCAAAATTAGAATAACAACTGTTACCTCTTACTCTGCACTCTTAGCGCCAGCCCTGCAAGCATTTAGACGACAATACCCTAAGGTAAGAGTAGAGTTGCTCGCAACCGACGAGGTCATTCCAGCGCAAAGTGGTGCTGTACATGTTGCGCTGCGAGCCGGTCCTAAGCCTCAAGATCCAGATATTATTGTACGTCACGTTGCTTCAATTACCATGGCGTATTATGCATCTCAAAGTTATGTAGACGAGTTTGGGTTACCGAATGATGTGTCACAGATGAATGAACATCAGTGGCTCATGCCAGACAAGAGTAAGCACCATATACCATTTATTAATGAAGTTATAAAAAGGCTATGTAATGACAGCGTCGTATATTCGAGCAATCAATTTTTAGACATTCAATCTGCGGTGCTTTGCGGAATGGGGATTGGGCCAGTTTCAGAATTGGAGGCGAGCAAGCATAAACATCTAGTAAAGCTCAATAGTAGTGACTTGTTTGCAACTGACTTTGTCGGCTCGCTTTGGTATACCTATCATAAAGACTTAAAAGATAACGCAAAAGTCAAAGCTCTCTATGAGTTTTTTCTCAACCATACGCGCCATTTGTCAGCATAATGTCACTGTATTGGTTTGCTGCATAAACGCGCAAACCAACCTTATCAATCACTGCTTTTTAACTGTTATTGCTTTGCCTTTTTCCCCCGCATAAAAAACAATGATCCTCACGTCTTCTTCCCCAAGTGCTTTCCCTGTGTGGACTTGATTAACCAGCTCCACTATCGGATCGCCAGCATTGAGCATCAGTACTTCTCCACTAGGTTTAGTCACTTTAAGTTGCCCTTTAATTACCACTCCTGCGTTTATAACAGGATGGATGTGAAGTGGCAATGTCGTACCAGCGGGTATATTGATATCCAAAATTGTAATTTCTGGCGTACCGCTTGGATAAGCTGGCAATGATGAGCCATCCCAGCTATTAGTTGTCTTAACGAGCGTATTTACGCTGACATTGCCTTGTTGAGCAACAGAGTAAAAGCTAGAAAGTGTAGATGCAAAAGCAATGGCTGTGAGGTATTTTTTCATACTAACTCGGTTTCCGTGTGAATTTGGAAACTACCTTAATCAAGAGCAATAGCCTTTACCATAGGAAATGATAAAAATGAGCCGAAAATATTAAATTGGTCTTACGAAGTCCTCTATTTATATCAAAAAGCCCGCTTTTAGCGGGCTTTTATAGACAATCAAAATATCTTTTATGCGAGCTTATCTGAAGCGACTTTATATTTCGGATCTTCTATCACATTGACTTCCACTAAATCACATGCCTTATCCAATAATTGTTTACAATCTTGGCTAAGGTGGCGCAGATGTAGCTTCTTACCAGCTTTAGTATACTTGTCTGCTAGTGCATCAATTGCTTCAATAGCACTATGATCTGCCACTCGGCTATGCTTAAATTCTACAATCACATCATCAGGATCGTTTGCAACATCAAATAGCTCAGCAAAGTTTTTCACAGAACCAAAGAACAACGGACCATGTAACTCGTATACTTTTGAACCTTCTTCGTCTATGTAGTTACTCGTATAGATATGCTTCGCATGCTCCCAAGCAAAAACCAGCGCAGAAACGATAACACCCACACAAACTGCAATTGCAAGATCAGTTACTACCGTTACACCAGATACAAGCACAATTACAAATGCATCACTCTTTGGAATACGCTTCATTAGACGGAAGCTTGACCACTCAAATGTGCCCAATACAACCATGAACATAACACCGACAAGGGCCGCCAATGGAATCATTTCGATTAAACCAGCTGCAAATAAAATAAAGCCCAATAATAGTAAAGCAGCAGTAATACCAGACAATCTACTTCGGCCGCCTGAGTTAATATTGATCATTGACTGACCAATCATTGCACAACCACCCATAGCACCAAACACACCGCACGTTACGTTTGCTGCGCCTTGACCGACACATTCACGGTTACTATTACCGCGAGTTTCAGTGATTTCATCGATAAGCGTCAAGGTTAGTAGTGATTCAATCAGACCAATTGCTGCCAAAATAAGTGCATAAGGGAAAATAATTTTGAATGTTTCTAAGTTCCAAGGTACATCTGGAATATGAAACGCAGGGAAACCACCAGCAATCGTTGCATCTGCATTACCACTCATATCTTTAAGGTAATCCAATACATTTCGTGCATCTAAATCAAATCCAATCACAATTCCCGTTACAACGAGGATTGCCGCAAGACTTGATGGAATAGCCGTGGTTAATTTTGGTAAGAAATGAATAATACCCATGGTTAAAGCAACAAGACCCGCCATGATGTATAGCTCAGAGCCTTGCATCCATTGAAGCGTTCCAGAGTCATCCATCACTTTGAATTGGCCAAGTTGTGCTAGGAAAATAACTATCGCAAGACCATTAACAAACCCCAGCATTACCGGGTGCGGTACCATCCTGATAAATTTACCAAGTTTAAATATACCAGCAAGGATCTGAAGAATACCCATCAATAGAACCGTGGCAAAAAGATATTCCACTCCATGTTCAACCACAAGGCTTACCATAACTACTGCAAGTGCACCAGTCGCACCTGAAATCATGCCTGGACGTCCACCAAAAATTGATGTGATAAGTCCAACGATGAACGCTGCATAAAGACCAACAAGTGGGTCCACTTGTGCAACAAACGCGAATGCGACCGCTTCAGGAACCAGTGCCAACGCAACGGTTAAACCTGACAGCACGTCGTTCTTAGCAGAGCTCGGCGCTTTGCCTATAAGATTAAACATTTATATCCCCAGTGTTTTTTACTACGACAGAAAAGCGCTGGATCCTAACAAAATCCAGCGCTTTTAACAAACATGATACATTATAGTGTTAAATTGAGATGTCTGTGTGACACTAAATGATTGGCAACGCAGTAGAGCGCTTAACGCATGTCATGGTTACATTAGAGTGAACCTCTTGAACGTACTCGAGGTTTAAGAGATTGTCTCGAACAAATAATTCGTACCCTTCAATCCCTTTAGAAATGATGCGTAACATGAAATCCATGGTACCGGCCATAGTGTAACACTCTGTTACTTCATCATAGCTCATTATCAGCTTTTCAAATTCAGCAAGATTGTTACGCCCATGATTGGATAGCTTTACATGAGCATAAACCAGCATATCAAAACCAAGCTGCTTTTCATCCAAAAGTGCAACTTTCCCTTTGATAAACCCATCTTGCTCCAATTTAGCTATTCGTCTCCAACAGGGTGATTGTGACAATCCAACTTTGTCTGCAATTTCTGCTGTAGACAGGCTGGCATCCTGCTGTAACAACGCTAATATCTGACGATCAACTTGATTTAATGACATATTTATCTTTATATTTTAGTGTTAAACATTACGCTATTCACGCAGTTATTATCCGAAGCGGCCACTCATAAATGGATTGTGGCGCTTCTCATACCCTATACTGGTATCTTCTCCGTGACCGCTCATGACTCTGGTTTCATCATCAAGCGTAAAAAGCTTAGTTTCTATAGCGTGCTTAAGTTGTGCGGCGTCTCCCTTTGGAAAATCAGTACGCCCCACAGAGCCCTTAAACAATACATCTCCAACAAGCACCGACGCACTTTTAGGCTCATGAAAAACAACGTGTCCTGGGGTATGTCCAGGGCAGTGCTTAACTGTCAATCTAAGTTCACCTAACTCCACCACATCACCTTCGTCTAACCATTTATGTGGATAGAATCCAGATTGAGGCTCAAACCCAAACATTTGAGCTTGCATAGGCAAACCGTCTAACCAAAACTTATCTTCTATATGAGGGCCAATAATCTCTACATTAAGAGACTTAGCCAGCTCGGTACTTGCACCCACATGATCCAAGTGACCATGCGTTAGAAGTATAAACTCTATTGTTAATTCGTTACTGTTAATAACCGATAAAATCTTGTCTGCGTCACCACCAGGATCCACTATGGCAGCTTTACCCGTTACATCGCAAGCAATAACCCTGCAGTTTTGCATAAAAGGGGTTACTGGTATGGTAATAACCTTCATACTAATTACTCTGATACGACATTAAAATCGGATATTTCAAATACGCTTGGTCGTAATATGGAGTTTTCTCATACAACCATTCAAGCCTCTGCTCATCACTTTTTGCAAAAGCACTGTCTTCACTAATTCGCTTATCGAATGCTAGTGCAAGCTTAGGACTCTCTTTTAACATTTTTCTAGCATATGGCTCAAGTGCATAATTTTCAACATATTCTGTACGTTGAAAAATACTTAAGAAGTCTCCCCACGCAAAAAATGAATCTGGCGCCAATGGGTGCAGTAAATGTGTGGCGAGTTCAGAGTATGGTTGTTGAGTCGAAACTTCATACCAGCCCTCTGCTACCGGAGACTCTTTTAATTTTTGCTCCTCAAACTCTGCATTCACGCGAAAACGACCTTCAAATGGCTTTTTAGCAAACTCATAATTCGTTACTTTTAATTGCGTTAAAGCTTTTAACTCTAAAGGTTCTGAGAGCTTTGTTACTTCAATACCATGAAGTGATAGCTTTTCTACAATCGAGCCATACTGAGGCGGTATATAAAATGCCTGAGGTACCTGAACTTTAGTTTTTATCTCTTTTTGCCAAAATACAGGGAGTTTGTCGTATTCCACAGGCTCTCCCAAATATTTTACTTCTTGGTGACCCGACAGTGCGCTATCAAACTGCTTATACTTGATGCCCTTAAAACTTATCAAGTCAGGTTTTTTACTATAACTTCTTTCTAAAACCAATTCTGAAGGATAAAAATGCCTTTCTGTTTCTATGGCTTTATGTAGAGCTTTATGTTGTTGAGACAACGCATCAATCACCCCATCAATGAATACATAAGTTCCTAGTACGCGTTGTTTGTATGGTTTTAAAGAGTGATTTTCTACAAGAATTGTAGGAAGGCCTTTAATGTCTCCCCAGCCATTAGAAAACCGTGGTGAAGCCACCCACCCTGCCAAACCTTGCTTTAAATTCCGCTTGTTCATCACGAATACTAACGGGCCTGGTATATGACCTTGTTTTGTTAGTTTGTCATTGATAATTGGTGAAAACTGTTCTTCAAGTACCTTTGCAATCGCTGGTGCGTCACTTGCAAAACTAGGGTTAAATCCATAGGTAATATCATATTGATAGTCAGCACCATCAGTGACATGAACATCTACATACAAAGATGGATCAAAATCCTTAATTACTTGTAATACTGCTCTTACGCCAGGTGTGTCTAGCTTAGTGTAATCCCTGTTTAGATTTAAATTCTTAGTATTTGTTCTAAAGCCCATTTTGAGCGGGCCGCGCTGATTAATACGGTTAAACTCACTACGCCTTTCATGCCCATCAACATTTAAAATTGGGATAAACAGGATGTTGACTTTACTTAGGATATCGCGCCTTTTTCCCGTCGCAATGTCTCTAAGTAACATAAACATCGCGTCTTTACCGTCAATCTCACCCGAATGAATACCCGCTTGAATAAGCACTGTTGGTTTGTTGTTATTCTTCATCATTGCAGCAGAGAACTGGCTATCTTCCACCGCCAACAGCATATTAATATCTCTGCCCTGATCACTTTCGCCTATTTTTATAGATTGGAACTGTGTCGGGTTTGCCGCAACTAAGCGTTTAATGAAAGCATTGGTTTGCTCATAATTGGGTGACTCTTCTCCTGCACTCAGCTCAAAGTCAGTCGTCAACAGCCCATCTTTTTGTAGAAGGCTTAAACTTTCGCCTTGCCAAGGCTGCAATGGGGGTAGATGACTATTCAAATTAAGCGTTGCAGAAAGCAGAACAATACCTAAACTCATAAACATTCTTTGTGTCTTTTTTGTATAAAGTTGATTATATCAATATTTTATATTACGGCTTACAATGTGCGGTGATTCAACAAAAATTCACAGTTAAACGCACTAATGCGCAGCATAACTAAGGAAAATTTAACTAAACCAATGAGTAAAAGCATATTAATTACAGGCTGTTCAACAGGAATTGGGTTATATTGTGCTAAAACACTGCATAAAGATGGGTACAAAGTAATTGCGTCAGTCCGCAACCCTGAACACTTAAATCAGTTTGAAGCGCTAGGTATTCCATGTATTTTGTTAGATTTAGCTGATGAGCAATCAATACGGGAAGGGTTTGATCAAGCTTTATCATTATGCAATGGCAAACTTGACGTTTTATTTAACAATGGTGCTTACGGGCAGCCCGGTGCGGTAGAAGATCTACCAACAGAAGTACTGCGACAACAATTTGAAATCAATTTCTTTGGCTGGCATACCTTGACCAACTTAGCTGTCAAACACATGCGAAATAGAGGGCAAGGAAGAATCATTCAGAATTCTTCTGTTTTAGGCTTAGTTGCTCTACCCTATCGGGGAGCTTATAACGCCAGTAAATTTGCGTTAGAAGGACTAACCGATACTCTAAGAATGGAGTTAGCCGGTACCAACATCCAGATCAGCTTAATCGAACCGGGTCCTATTTTATCTGAGTTTAGGAAAAATGCTCGTATCGCTTTTGAAAAGCATATAAATATCAATGACAGTTATCATAAGTCAGAATATCAAGCCCAATTGAACAGGCTCAAAGCACAAACTGCACCGCAGAAATTTACGCTTGGCCCAGAGGCCGTTTATGATAAGTTGTTTCACGCTATTAATGCGCCAAAAGCCAAAGCAAGATATTACGTGACATTCCCCACATACTTTATGGGCTACCTCAAACGTGTGCTAAGCACAGCGGTTTTAGATAAGATCTTATTGAAAAACAAATAGTGATTCGGTAGTAAGTTGATCAGCAGGATTTGTTGAGACAGGAAAACTAAAAAAGGAGCCAAAGGCTCCTTTTTACATCGCTTAAACTTAATTTAAAAAATTAAGCTGCAAGACCTTCTTTTGCTTTCTCTACTAGAGCAGTGAAAGCTACTTGGTCATATACTGCGATATCAGCTAGGATCTTACGATCGATTTCGATTGACGACTTTTTAAGGCCGTTAATGAAGCGGCTGTAAGATAGGCCGTTTTGACGTGCTGCAGCGTTGATACGTGCAATCCATAGTTGACGGAAAGTACGTTTCTTAGCGCGACGGTCACGGTATGCATATTGACCAGCTTTAGTTACAGCTTGGAACGCTACGCGGTAAACACGTGAACGTGCTCCGTAGTAACCTTTAGCTTGCTTTAATACTTTTTTGTGACGTGCACGTGCGATAACACCGCGTTTAACTCTTGCCATTTCTGATATCCTCTATTAAGCGAATGGTAACATACGATCGATAAGGCCTAGGTCATTCTTATGAACCATAGACTTAGCACGTAGGTGTAGTTTACGCTTAGAAGACTTCTTAGTCAGAATGTGACGAAGATGCGACTGTTTACGCTTGTAACCGCCTGAAGCAGTCTTTTTGAAGCGCTTTGCAGCACCTCTGTGTGTTTTTAGCTTATAAGCCATTGCAATAACTCCAAATGATATTGCTTTTAATATATGTAAGTAGGCGGATGAGAACATCACTTTTTTGGCCCAGCTTACACCCTTATTCCGGCGAAACTAATTGAAATCAAAAAGTTTACTTAAAGCCGGTCAACACAGGTGACAGTGACAAAAGCCAAAGTACTTTATATACCTGTGTTAAATTCTTTAAAAATCGGCGCGTATTATGCCTGACTTATGCTTTTTTGGCAATAGGTGCCATCATCATAACCATTTGACGACCTTCAACACGATTCGGGAAAGATTCCACTTGTGCAATCTCTTCCAAATCAGCTTTCAAACGGTTAAGCATGTCAATAGCGATTTCTTGGTGAGCCATTTCACGACCACGGAAGCGGATGGTGATTTTAGCTTTATCACCACCTTCTAAAAACTTACGCAAGTTACGAAGTTTAACTTGATAGTCACCTTCATCAGTTCCTGGACGGAACTTAATTTCTTTAACTTGGATCTGTTTTTGCTTTTTCTTTTGTTCTTTTTGTAATTTTGCTTTTTCAAAAACGAACTTACCATAGTCCATTACTTTACACACTGGTGGTTCAGCGTTTGGACTGATTTCAACGAGGTCTAAACCTGCATTTTCTGCTTGCGCCAGTGCATCTCGTAACGAGACGATGCCCGCTTGCTCACCTTCAGCATCGATTAAGCGAACTTCTTTCGCTGTGATTTCATCATTGATACGATTCTTCTGAGCAGTAGTTTGCCCTTTTTTGCCGCCTCTAATGGTACGTTCCTCCAAAAAATCCAAAATTAAACGTGCGGTATTGATGTCTATTTGTATACCGCACGGGTTCTAGTTATATATTACTAAATTAAACTCTGTTTTTGATTTCTTCGCTAATTTTAGCAACAAAATCGTCTACAGAGAATTTGCCAAGGTCTTCACCTTTGCGCGTTCTTACTGCTAGCTCTTGTTGTTCGACTTCTTTATCACCAACAACAAGCAAATAAGGTATACGTTTTAAAGTATGCTCGCGGATTTTAAAGCCTATCTTCTCATTTCTCAAGTCAGCACAGGCTCTTATTCCAAGTTTATTCAGTTTTTGTACAACTTCTTGGACATAATCTGCTTGTTTGTCTGTAATATTCATTATTACAACTTGCTTAGGCGCTAACCAAGTTGGGAAGAATCCAGCATATTCTTCAGTCAGAATACCAATGAAACGTTCAATTGAACCCAAAATCGCGCGGTGGATCATTACAGGAGTCTTACGTTCGTTATTTTCAGCAACATAAGTCGCACCTAAACGACCCGGTAGAGCAAAGTCTAGCTGCACTGTGCCACATTGCCAAGCTCGTTCTAGGCAATCGTACAAAGTGAATTCAATTTTCGGACCGTAGAACGCACCTTCGCCAGGTAAATAGTCAAATTCAATGTCGTTGGTTTGTAACGCTTCAGCAAGTGCTGCTTCGGCTTTATCCCACATCTCGTCTTCACCGATACGCTTCTCCGGGCGTGTCGATAACTTAACAACGATTTTTTCAAAACCAAAAGTTTCATATGTGTCATAAACCATTTTTATGCATGATGACACTTCGTCCATAATCTGTTCTTCAGTACAGAATACATGAGCATCATCTTGCGTAAATCCGCGTACACGCATTAACCCATGCAAAGCACCAGACGGTTCATTTCGGTGACAACAACCAAATTCAGCCATACGAAGTGGCAAGTCGCGGTAAGATTTAAGTCCTTGGTTAAAAATTTGTACGTGGCCAGGACAGTTCATTGGTTTGATAGCGTACTCGCGCTTTTCAGATTCTGTCGTGAACATCGCGTCAGAGTATTTATCCCAGTGACCAGACTTTTCCCACAAGCCTCTGTCCATCATTAATGGACCTTTTACTTCTTCGTAGTCATACTCACGTAGTTTTTCACGAACAAAGTCTTCTAGCTCTCGGTATATGCTCCAGCCATCATTGTGCCAAAACACCATGCCAGGAGCTTCTTCTTGCCAGTGCCATAAATCAAGTGCTTTACCAATTTTACGGTGGTCGCGTTTTTCAGCTTCTTCAAGGCGTTTAAGATATGCTTTTAGCTGTTTTTTATCTGCCCAAGCTGTACCGTAGATACGCTGGAGCATTTTATTATCAGCATTGCCGCGCCAGTACGCACCTGCAACCTTCATAATCTTGAAGTGTTGGCAGAACTTCATATTAGGTACGTGTGGACCACGACACATGTCAATATATTCTTCATGGTGATACAGACCTGGACGGTCATCCTTAGCGACGTTTTCGTCAAGGATTTCCATTTTGTATGTTTCACCGCGCGCTTCAAACGTATCTCTCGCTTCTTGCCAGCTTACTTTCTTTTTCACAACATCGTAATTGGTTTTCGCCAATTGCAACATGCGCTTTTCGATTGCTTCAAGATCTTCTTGAGTTAACGAATGCTCCATGTCGATATCGTAGTAGAAGCCATTGTCGATAGTAGGACCTATCGCCATTTTTGCTTCAGGGAAAAGTTGCTTAACTGCATGGCCAATCAAATGCGCACAAGAGTGACGAATAATTTCAAGTCCGTCTTCATCTTTTGCGGTGATGATTTCAAGGCTAGCATCTTGCTCAATGATGTCACAAGCGTCAACGCGCTCGCCATTTACACGGCCTGCAATCGTTGCTTTTGCAAGACCAGGGCCAATGTCTTTGGCTACATCTAGAGTGGAAACTGGGTTTTCGAAAATACGCTGACTGCCGTCAGGAAGGGTAATTACTGGCATTTTTAATCCTATTTACAGTGGTGACACCTACGCCGCGTCACATGTATTTAATTTATCTTAGTGTAATGTGTGCCCATCAACGCTTTTACGAATAAGCATTGGTTATTCAGTGGTATGCTAAATTTGACTGGGGTCTTACAGTCCTGACGGTATTGTGACCTGATGCGTGACGAGTTGCAAGGAAAAGACTAAGATTAAGTAGTCGATATTGATTAAAAAATGAGGGAAATACATGGTGCGACAGAAATCTATAAAATTTGCGTCTTTTAACTTATTAAATTTCGCGGCACCCCCTTATGCTTTTTATCAACCTGAAGAAACCTATAACGAAACTCAATGGGTTACCAAAACGCAGTTTATAACTGGGCTGATACAGCACATTGACCCATCCGTTATTGTTTTTCAAGAAGTCTTTAACCCTGATATTCTCGCTTCTCTTTGTGATGAGCTAGGCTTGAAATACTTTGCCACTGTAGACACTCCAACTCAGGACCCTGTTTATGCCAATGTTTTATTCAACCCTGTCGTGGCTATTGCGTCAAAGATCCCATTTAAGCAATGTAAACCCCTTGAACCTAGTCATGAGTTACTAGAGTATTTGAATAACTTGGCACAATTCAAATTCAATCGAACGCCAATAAAGTGTACTTTTGAAATAGATGGATTTGGGCCTTTGACCATTTACGCCGTACATTTTAAGTCTCAGCGAGTTCATTCCATGGCTCATATTCTCGGAGAACCCGACCAAGAAGACCCTTTTTTAACACTACTCAATCAAACAGTCGGCACAATGCAATCACAAATATCTCGCTCCCTTGAAGCTTCAATTGTCTATTATGATGCGTTAAAAACTCAGCGCGAAAAGTCGTCTGCTACACTCGTAATGGGTGACTTTAACGCACACATTTCAAGTCCTGCACTGTCATTCATGACCGAGCAATTTCCAATTGATAATGAGCCTTCTAAATTTGATAGTGTCGGGTTATTCGAAAGCTTTTCGATTTCAGATAATCAATTTGAATTTGACCAAAAGCCGCCTACCCATTACTTTCATGGCGAAGGCAACGTTCTAGATTATATTCTCGCATCCAAAGAGTTTTCGCCTACACACCCAAACAGCAAAGTAGAGTCACTGACTTATTATAATTACGCCAGTCATTTAGACCCCAAAAGAGACGATGAGGACATTCGTTATTCGGATCATGCCGCTATTGCAATAGAAATTACGATTTAATGAAAAAGCTATGCTATGATCGCAGCCATTAGCTATAAATTGGGAAACACAATGAGAACACTTGGCGTAGAAATCACTGGCAGCGAAGCGATGCTTTGTCTTTTAACTAAAGAAAACGACGTCTTTGATATTCGTGACATTCGACAAACACGCTTTACATTACCGAATATTGGCCAAGATCAAGAAGCCATGCGCAAGTTTCACTTTGACTTGTCAAAACTTGTCGAAGATTACCAAATTGACACGATAGCGATTCGTCAGCGTGCACACAAAGGTAAATTCGCAGGAAGCGCTGCTGGCTTTAAAATGGAAGCCGCATTTCAGCTTATAGACAACGCAGAAGTTCACTTATTAAATGCGACTGAAGTAAAAGAACAGATAAAACGTAACCCAGTGCCAGTAGATTATGCTGATACAGGTTTAAGAAAATACCAAGAACAGGCATTTACCAATGCATATGTTTTGATCATGCGTAAAACGTATGGCCATGACGTAGAAGAACAAGCGTAATCTGCGATTCGATACTAGGTGAGCCTCCCCGCTCACCTGTTACCCTCCTTAAAAAATCGTAAACTCTTGTAGCCAATAGACACTTTATTCATTTTTTAAGCTGCCAAATGACGAAAAAATAGATATGTTTGTATAAACGGATCTTTTTTAATCAAAATTGGCATGTATAAACTCTTTGAAAAAATTACCCAGCCCTTTCCAGCTAAAGACGCAGAGCAACCACCTAGTTCCCTTTATGCTTTTTGCCGCTTTTACACTAAAGGGATGGAAAAGCCTTTAGTTGTAATGTCTATTTGTGCTGCACTGCTGGCAGTACTTGAAGTTACGCTGTTTAGCTTTATGGGTACACTGGTAGATTGGATGCAAGCAATGACACCAGCACAATTGTTCGAAGAGAAGTCAAGTGAGCTCACTATAATGGCTCTTATCACTGTCATTGGAATACCAATTTTAGTTTTTCTACATAGCGCACTACTACACCAAAGTTTGCTTGGTAATTACCCTATGGCTATAAGATGGTTGTCCCATCGCTATCTTCTCAAACAAAGTATGGAATTTTACCAAGATGAATTTGCTGGCCGTATCGCTACTAAGGTAATGCAGACCTCTTTAGCTATACGAGAGGCGGTAATGAAGTTACTAGATGTATTGGTTTACATCGCCGTTTATTTTGGTGCCACATTAATTCTAATTGGCAGTAGTGACCCTAGACTACTCGCACCTCTATTAATTTGGTTAGCTTTTTATATTATTTTGCAAATATATTTTGTGCCAAGACTTAAATCGGTTGCATCAGAGCAAGCCGATGCGCGCTCAGAAATGACAGGACGCATAGTAGATAGCTACACCAATATATCAACAGTAAAACTATTCTCTTATACAAGGCGTGAAGAGGATTACGCAAAAAGCAGTATGAACTTGTTTATGACTCCTGTTTACAAACAAATGCGTTTGGTTACCAGTCTCAATGTAAGCATTCAAACCATTAACTACATGCTGGTATTTTTAATTGCAGGCCTTTCACTATACTTGTGGGCCGATTCAGCGATTACCACAGGTGCCATTGCTGTTGCAGTCAGTCTTTCATTGCGACTAAATGGCATGTCGCAATGGATTATGTGGGAAATCAGTAGTCTATTTGAGAATATTGGCACAGTCGCTGATGGCATGAATACCCTGTCTAAACCGGTTTCAGTAAAAGATCCAACAACCACAAATGAACTGCAAGTTACTTCAGGTGCTATACATTTTGATAATCTGGACTTCGCTTACAAAAAGCAGGACCAAAATACATCAACGTCAATATTTGAAGACCTAACACTCAAAATTAAAAGTGGCGAGAAGATTGGTTTAGTAGGTCGCTCTGGGGCTGGAAAATCAACCTTGGTGAATTTATTGCTACGCTTTTACGATTTAGACAATGGCAAAATTACCATCGATGGACAAGACATTAGCCATGTCACTCAAGAGAGCCTTAGAAGACACATTGCCATGGTTACGCAAGACACCGCTCTACTGCACCGCAGTGTACGAGACAATGTTTTATACGGCAGACCAGAGGCAAGTGATGAGGATCTTCTAGAGGCGATAAAACAAGCGCAAGCGCTAGATTTTATCAACGAACTTGAGGACAGTTATGGCAATACTGGCTTAGATGCGAAGGTTGGAGAACGGGGTGTAAAATTATCGGGGGGGCAAAGACAGAGAATCGCCATCGCGAGGGTTTTGTTAAAAAATGCGCCTATATTGATTCTAGATGAGGCTACTTCAGCGCTAGATTCAGAGTCTGAAATCGCAATACAAAAAAGTCTGAATAACCTAATGAAGAATAAAACGGTTATCGCAATAGCCCATAGGCTGTCGACTATTGCGAAAATGGACCGGCTAGTAGTCATTGACCAAGGCAAAATCGTTGAGCAAGGTACTCACCAAGAGTTGCTCAACAAACAAGGGATCTATGCCAAGCTTTGGGCACATCAAACTGGCGGTTTTATTGGCGTGGATTAACACCATTACAAAAAAGCTTACATGCCTGGGAAATAAAGTCAGACAATTGCTGCTCATCGATGGGGGGTTGCCAGCGTATGGCCATCTCCCAAAACGTTAGCCGTTTTAGGCCTCCCCAGAAAAATGCGGCTGCAAAATGCGCTTCGCAATCACCTAAGCAGCCAGCTAGTGCTGCTTCTTCAAACCATACCACCATAGATTTTTCACAGTGGCTAAACTTTTCATTTAAGCGTTTTGCTTGCTCTTCACTGCGCATTGATTCAATCATTACGATTCGAGAAAGCCTAATATAGTCTGGATCGCTCAGTAGGCCAACCGCACTATTTGCTAAATGCTTCAGCTGCACCTCAAAGTCATAGTTAGGAATAAACTGAATAGCAGATAAAGGCTGAATTCTTTCAATAAGCGAAATTACCACAGCATCAAACAAAGCTTCCTTATTTGGATAATGCTTGTATAGAGTGCGCTTTGATACTTCTGCTTTTTGACATATCGCCTCCATCGTCGTCGCTTGCAACCCCATTAATGCAAACTGTTCGATTGCAGCACTCACTATTGCTTGTTGCTTTGCTGACAATTGTGTCATCAATTTCTCTCTTACTTATCAATTAACATAAGTTTAACCAATATTAGGGACAATAAAAAGTAAACGCCAACGTTTATTAATAAAATAAAAAAGTACACGACATCGTTTACCTTTTCACATAACAAGTATACACTAGCGTTTACTTGTATAATTGTCGACTAATTAACCTTTACTTTGGTGTGAGGAAGGTATGAAATGACAATGTGCCCACTAAATCACGCTCAGTGAACTAGTTTATACAAGGCAGTACGCTAAACTGAACGAAGGCGCGTCGTCTTCTGCTGTTTAGTTTAGAAAGCACGATATAAAATAGGATTTGGAGTGTTCATGTATCCAGCATCATTAAAACGCAGACTTAAACACCTTTCACTTGCATTGCTGTCAGCTGGCATAATCAGTGCTTGCTCGGAAGCACCTCAACAGCAAGCTGGGTTTGGTATGCAGCCAGCTAAAGTAAGCGTCACTAATGTGACGACACAAAGCGTACCTTTTAATATTGAGTTACCGGCCACATTACTGGGTGACAAAGAGGTAGAGATCAGGGCCAGAGTATCTGGACTAATAGAATCTAGAAATTTTGACGAAGGTCAATATATCACAGCCGGTCAGTCTCTTTTTACTATTGAATTAAAACCTTTCCAGCTTGAGTTAGAAAAAGCCCAGGCCGATCTACACGCAGCAGAAGCCAATGTAAAACAAGCCAAACGAGAAAGAGACCGATTAGAAAAACTTAAAGATGAACGTTCCGTTTCAAAGCGCGACTTTGATAATGCGGTATCAGCTTATGACATTGCGCTGGCTAATCTAGAGTCTGCCAAAGTTGCTCTAAATGAAGCACAATTAGATTTAGAGTACGCACAAGTAAAAGCGCCAGTATCAGGCATTATTGGTCGAGAACGCGAGTCTCAAGGTAGTTATGTTTCAGGACCAACTGTTTTGCTTACAGAATTAACCGATACGAGCAACATGCGCGCACGATTTGGTTTCTCAGAACGCGAACAGTTGGCTATGCGTAAAGATGTTGAATCCGGAACACTCACCCTACCCGCCAACAACTACTTTGACGCAACCATTATTTTACAAGATGGTTCTGTGTACTCTGAAAAAGGTAAAGTTGATTTCTCGGATATAAGAGTAAACCGTTTCACGGGAACTTCTGAACTTCAAGCTAGAATTACTAACCCAAATGGTGAATTAAGACCAGGTCAGTTTGTTCGTATTCGACTTAGTGGTGCTGTACGAAACCAAGCTATCGTGGTGCCTCAACGTGCAGTATTAGACAACGGTACAGGCAAGTTTGTCTACGTTGCAACTAAAAATGAAAAAGGCATGATGGTTGCGTTACCAGCCCCTGTTCAAGTCGGTGAATGGGTCAAGCTTAACGGAGAAAACATGTGGGTAATACGTTCAGGCTTACAACCACAGCAACCAGTCATTGTTGAAGGAATGGCGCGAATTTTCTTTCCCGGTATGCCAGTTAACGTAGCAGCTGAAGGAGAATAAGCTCTATGTTCTCTAAATACTTTATAGATAGGCCTATTTTTGCCTTTGTAATCTCAATTGTGATTGTACTGGCGGGCTTAGCAGCAATGCGTACCCTGCCCGTTGCTCAGTACCCAGAAATTTCACCGCCACAAGTACAAGTTACGGCTGTGTATCCTGGTGCATCAGCCGATGTATTAGAGCAAACGGTTGCCGCGCCGATTGAAAACGCCATCACAGGTGTTGAAGGCATGATGTATATGGAGTCCATAAGCAGCAGCTCTGGTGCGACAACGATTACGGTAACTTTCGAAATTGGCACTGATGTAGATCAGGCTGCCGTGGATGTAAATAATCGTGTTAAGCAGGTCGAGGCTAGGTTACCAGAAGAAACGCGTAGACAAGGCGTCATTGTTGCCAAAGGCTCTTCAAGCTTTTTGCAGGTACATGCTTTTTATTCGCCAGATAACAGCCGCTCCAGTTTATGGACTTCCAATTACGTAACCATGAATATTCTTGATAATATCAAGCGTATACCTGGTACAACTAATGTCCAGATATTTGGTGCGAGAGACTACGCAATGCGGATCTGGCTTCGTCCAGATATCATGAGTCAGTTACAAGTAACTGTGGAAGAAGTTACCAGCTCAATTCGTGAGCAAAACTCACAATATGCCGCGGGTAGCATTGGCGCTACACCGACTTCTTCAAGCCCACAAGAATTAGTATATAGCGTAACAGCACAGGGGCGCTTATCAACGCCAGAAGAGTTTGAAAATATCATCATTCGTGCTAATACAGATGGCTCTACTTTAAGGCTTAAAGATATCGCACGCGTTGAGCTAGGTTCAAAAGATTACAACTTCAACGGTACAATTAATGGTAAGGACGCTGTACTGCTTGGTATATTCCTCCAACCTGGTGCAAATGCGCTGGATGTAGCCAAAGAAGTAGAAGCTGAAATAGCAACGCTTAAAACACAATTCCCACAGGGATTAGCTCACTTAAATTCTTATGATACAACGCGATTTGTAGAAGTTTCGATTAGAGAAGTACTAATCACACTCGGCGAGGCAATGGTGCTCGTATTCCTCGTTGTGTATTTGTTTTTGCAAAATTGGCGTGCAACCCTTATTCCCACACTAGCCGTTCCGGTCTCTCTGCTAGGCACGTTTGCTGGGCTATATATGCTTGGGTATTCCATCAACACTTTAACCCTCTTCGGTATGGTTTTATCCATTGGTATTGTTGTCGATGATGCCATCGTTGTACTAGAAAACGTCGAGCGCATAATGCATGAGCAGCACGTCAGTGCACGAGAAGCTGCATATAAAGCCATGGAAGAAGTCAGCGGCCCAGTTGTCGCGATTGTGCTTGTTCTGTGTTCAGTGTTTATTCCAATTGCCTTTTTAGGCGGGCTAACAGGCGAGCTATTTCGTCAATTTGCAATCACAATTTCTATCTCTGTGAGCCTATCAGGTGTGGTTGCACTGACAATGACACCCGCTTTGTGTGTACTGATCTTGAAACATGAAGACAAACAAACTGCTCGCTTTTTCTTATGGTTCAATGACTGGTTCACTAGAGTAACTGGCAAGTATGTTGGTTCAGTAAGCTTCATGATCCGTCGTGGTGCTCTTGGCTTTATTCTGATGTCAGCAATGATTGGTGCTACGGTTTTCCTATGGCAAAAAACACCTGGCTCTCTCGTTCCAGATGAAGACCAAGGTTTTTATATCAGTGCTGTATTTCTACCTGATGGAACTTCTTTAGAAAGAACAACGGAAGTCACAAAGCAAGTTGTAGAAGCTGCACAATCCAATCCAGCCAACGAAAACGTTGTGGCGTTTACTGGTTTCGACTTTTTGGGTGGTGGCTATAAAAACAACGCCGCAACATTATTTATCACACAAACTCACTGGGATGAGCGTGAAGTAGATACCAAGTCTTTGGTAGGCGAGCTGTTTATGAAAACAGCCCATATTAATGAAGCTTTAGTATTAGCATTTAACCCTCCGGCAATATTTGGTTTAGGCACCACAGGTGGCTTTGAATTCTATTTGCAGAGCAAAACAGGTGCCGATCCTGAAAAACTCAAGCAAGGTATGCAACTAATGATGAACGCAGCTCAACAGAGCCCAGTTTTAGGCGGATTGCAAACCCTTTGGCGACCGGATGCTCCGCAACTTGAAGTTCACATGGACAGAGAGCAAGCACGCGCTATGGGGGTCAACATTAATTCTGCATTTAATGCGTTAGCAGCTAATTTGGGGAACTACTACGTCAACGACTTCAATAAGTTTGGTCGCTCGTGGCAAGTTATTTTATCTGCCGAAGCTCAGTTCAGAATGACACCCCAAGATGTTGGCCGTATTTATGTGAAGAACAATCAAGGAGACATGGTACCTATTTCAGCCTTTACAGACATAGAGTTTGCAAGAGGACCCGAAAGTTTGCACCGCTACAATAACTTGTCGGCAGTTAAGCTGATGGGCAATGCAGCGCCAGGCTATAGCTCTGGTCAAGCGATTGCGGAGATTGAACGTATTGCTGCAGAAGTATTACCACCTGATATGACCTTTGAATGGACTGCGTCAGCATTCCAAGAAAAGCGCAGCACCGGCACTACAGGTTTAGCGCTTGGGCTTGCTGTTGTGATGGTATTTTTAATTCTCGCAGCACTTTACGAGCGTTGGTCACTCCCTATTTCGGTATTACTGGCTCTGCCGTTTGGTACTTTTGGTGCTTTGGTTTCCATTTGGGTAGCTGGGCTTACCAACGATGTTTACTTTCAAATTGGACTTGTTACATTACTTGGATTAGCAAGTAAAAATGCAATATTAATCGTTGAGTATGCCCTGATGAAGCATCAACAAGGCTGGAGTGCTAGCACTGCTGCGCTTGAAGCTGCACGATTGAGATTTAGACCGATCATTATGACTTCTCTTGCGTTTATTCTTGGTGTTGTACCACTAGTGCTAAGCTCCGGCGCAGGCGCCGGTGCAAGGCACAGTGTGGGCACAGGTGTTATGGGTGGTATGATGGCTGCAACGTTCCTTGCAGTATTCTTCGTTCCCCTGTTTTTCTATTGGCTTACAACACGTAAATTCACTGAAAAGCGCTCCAAGCAAGAACTCGCTAAAGAGATTGCGGATCATCACAGAAAAGATCAGACAGACACTCAAGAAGATCTTGTCTAAACCATATTAAAAAACGCCAGCCCTGCTGGCGTTTTTTCAGCACCTTCTCGGTTACAAATCATAACAACTAATTGGCTGTAAAATCGACTGCCTATTATGTTATTATGTGCAATTATTTACTCTTTAGGTTTGAGTTTTTTGCGCATTTTAGTTGTCCTATTGCTTTTCCTTAGCATGCCTTTTCTCATCTCAGCTTCAGTAACAACAGGAAGTAACTGGCAACAGGTTTATGATAAGTTGCGTGCAGAAGACACACAATTGGCTTTCCAGTTTTTACAACAGCAAGTTGATTCTCTTCCTCCAAGTTCTGAACGCATCTATGTGGGCGCAACATTGGCAAGAACTTCAATTGCTTTAAAGCAAAGTGCATCGTTACAACACACACTTCATTATTCTGACAACTTGTACGATCAGGTATTACAGCATATCGCTTCTGGGCTTATCGTTGCTCATGAAAACCTTTATAACGAAACAATGAGTGAATTTAAACAAGCAATAGCCAAGGCCTATGAACTGGAAGAGCCAGCGGTGATTGCAACTGTTGAGCTGTTCTACATTAACGTTAAAATCTCCCTAGCCAACTATGTTCAGCTTGACCATCATATTAAAGAAGTAGAGCGCAACGTACAGCAAATGACAATGCCATTTTGGGGTGCCAACTCTTTACACAACGTAAAGGCGCTCAATGCCAATTTTAATGGCGACCACGCATTGGCCATTGAAATGTATCAAAAAGCCATAGCTAACACACTATATGAAGCTAATAAAGCACCATATTACAATAATTTAGCTTTAACATACCTAGATTTGGGGAACTATACTGACGCAACAAAGTACTTAAAAAAATCACTACTTTTAAGAAGGCAACAAAGCAATCAATATAAAGTAGCGTTAACGATGCTTAATCTGGGAATCGTTGCAAACCGTGCGCATCATTATGACGATGCACTCAATTGGCTTAATCAGGCCTATGATGTGTATGTTAAGTTCGACAACGCCTACCGTAAGGCATATACATTAGTACAAAAAGCTAAGGTCTATACCAATTTAAAGCAAACAACAAAAGCAACTGATGCGATTAATTCTGCCCTATCACTGATCAGTGTGACTGATAATATAAACCTGATTACAGACATTCGAATTCATGCTGCCGAGAATATGCAAGCCCTTGGGGAAATTGAGAACGCGCTAATTCAGGCGAAAATCGCCCATGATTTAGCCTCTAGCGTAAATGACAAAGCGCACCTTATTCGCAGCCTAGAGTTGATGTCGGAACTTACTGCGAAACAAGATAACTTCAAGCAAGCCTATCAATACAGTACCCAGCTAATTTCTGAAAAAGAGCAGCTTAACTCGCAAAAAAGCATGCAAGCAATGATCGCATTAGAAACTGAACTAGAAGTAACAGCACAGCAACTAAAAAACGTTAGACTAGAAAAAAGCAACCACTTGCAACAGCAACGTATTTCACGTTTAGAAGAAAGACAACACTACCATGCTATTATTATTGTTTTTTCTCTTATACTGTTGTTTTTAAGTTTAAGGGGTTACAACAAACATAAGTATCGAGCGCAACATGATAGCTTAACAGGCGCATTAAATCGCAGTGCTTTTGTCAATCGGGTAACTCGAGCATTAGCACCTACCCTTGGGAAAAAGCATGGCTTAGTACTGTTCGATTTAGACCATTTTAAACAAGTAAATGATCTCTACGGTCACCCTACAGGTGATCTTGTTTTGGAAAAAACAGCCGAATTAGTCAGTCAATTTTTTTCAAACTCCACGTTATTTGCTAGATTTGGAGGTGAAGAGTTTATGTTATTTGTTCCCAATATATGTGATGGCGAACTTTATAATCAGGTGAACGAATTCCGTGAAAGCCTCAGTGCGCTTGCTATTACAAGTGACGATGGTAAAACTTTGCAAGTCACAGCCAGCTTTTCGATACTTACCTACCAAAATCATCTGAATAACTTGGATAAAATCTACAGCAGATTGGATGTCGCACTTTATCAAGCAAAAAATAGTGGAAGGAATTGTGTCGTAAAGGCTTGATTGAAGCGGCTATTAATTTATGAGGGCCAGTCAGATTGAAACTCGCTGGCCCGGTTAAAGCGATTTACAAACCGAAAACCACTTTTTCACTTTTCAGCATTCTACTACTCAACGCAGCAAAAATAGCAAATAAACCAAGCGTACTAAATGAAGACAATAAAACCTGCAACAACGGCAGCTCATTACCTTTAATGACTTCTATCATTGCGTATTGCTGAGCAGCTATTGGGATCCACTGTACATAATCGGTCCCAATGTCATAAGTGGTCATCATGCTTAGCCCAATCGGGACAAAAAGTACAAATGCAACATAAGACTGCGCTTCTTTAAAAGACTTGGCCATAAACGAAACGAATACCAATAAACTGGCAGACATAAGCGCAATCGGCAGACCAATTAACGTGCAAAATAATATAAACATTATATCAATATTGATACTAAACCCAAGTTGCTCCCATGGCACCATACCATACGCAAACTTGGAGACCACCAGCACAAGGACTAGTCCAATCATTGAGTAGCTGGCAATGGCGGCAACTTTCGCCAAAACAATCTGCGTACTACTAAGTGGGTGACTTAATAATAAAGCCAGCGAGTTACGCTCTCTTTCTCCAGCACTTGTATCAATTGCAAGATTCATAGCAGAATAAAAGAGAGCAATGATAATAGAAAGTGTCGCTATCCCTAAAAACATACCACCTTTTGAGTCAGGTGTTGCCTGATCTTGGGTTTGAACACTAACAGCTCGCATAATACTTGGATCTATACCTCTTGAGATTAAACGTAAGCCTGCGACTTCCGAATTATATCGTGCAAGTGCTGCTTCAAGTCGACGCACTGACTTGATCAGCTTATTGTCAGACTTATCTGCAATAATGATTACCTCTGCACTTTTGCCCTCAGACATATGAACCGGATACTGCTCACTGATAACGAGCGTTATCGCCTTAACACCACTCGATTCACCATGGCTAATGTCCTGCCCCTCTAAATACCTAACTAGGTTCGGCGCTCCATTTGCGTTTTCAATGGTAATCTCCAGCGCCTCAGGGGAGCTCAATTGCTTTAGCAGCACCGTAAACAACAAACACATGACGATAGGAGCGCCAATGGCATAGTACAACCCAGCCATAACAGAGCGCTTATCTCGACTTGCGTCTAGCATTTCTTTTTTATAGAGAATTCTGATTAAGTTCATCATGCAGCCAATCCTTCATCAGATCCGATCAAAGTAATAAATGCTTCTTCCAGCGAGTCTTTTTGAGTCTTGTCACAGAGCTCCTGTGGAGACCCTTCGGCAACAACCTTGCCTTTTACCATAACCACAACGTGATCACACAGAGCCGCAACTTCTTGCATAACATGGCTTGAGAATAAAACGCAGTGACCCTGCTCCTTTAACATCAGTAATAAGTCTCTTAAAATTCTTGTGCTCATCACGTCTAGTCCACGAGTCGGCTCGTCCAAAATAATATTTGTTGGCTTGTGTACAATTGCTTGGGCAAGCGCTGTTTTCATTCTCTGCCCTTGCGAAAAGCCTTGGCACTTTCGGTCTGCAATATCATTCATTTGCAGTTTATTCAGCACGTTTTGTGTTGCTGATTTGGCATCTTGAACACTCATTCCACTTAACTGGGCAAAAAACTGAACATACTCTCTTGGTGTAAGGCGTTCATACAATCCGCACGGATCAGGGAATAAACCCAGCTGCTGTTTTGCCGACATAGGATCGACTGCTACATTCACATCATCTATTTTGGCTTCCCCACTGTCGGCTTGAAGCAAGCCAAATACAGTTCGCAAACACGTCGTTTTACCAGCGCCATTAGGACCGAGTAAGCCGGTAATCTTGCCATTTTCAGCTTTAAAGCTAAGGCCATTCAAGGCTTGAACATTAGCGATGGTTTTTCTCAGTTCAGTAACTTCTATCATCACAGCTCCTCGCTACTACTTTGGCTTACCACAGGGCCATTTATGTTCATGAAATACTGCTTTGTGTTGTCTTTGTTAAGGCACTCAGCATTAAGTTCTTCAACACTAGCTGAATCAATAAACTGACCAATTATTTTATTTGCACAGGTCTGCGATGCAACACCATGTGTGGCTGTGGGAGCCACTAAGTGTTTTGCATTGCCCATAGCTACCATTGCAAGTTCAGCCCAACTTGGTGGTGTTGCTGGATCTAACCCTCCTGACAAGAGTAAGACTGGAGTATCTGTTTTGAGAGGTTGGTAAAAAGCTGGATCTACAGGCTTAACTTGCCACAGGGGGCAACTTGCATCCAACGACTCAATCATCAGTCGCCCAAAGTATGATTGGCTAAATTCTTGTCTATTTTCTTTACTTAAATTCGGCCAATCTTCACCGCACGTAATCGCGCTGTGCATTCCCATAGCAATGGCCCCGAAGGTATTTTCATTCCCCAACAAACCAACCAAGGGGATATAATTACCCTTGTATGCAGAGTCAATCACCAAAGGAACAAGCGCTCTGCTCGTATGGCCATACAAAGCCATGCGAATAACGCCACGCAATTTGCTCTCAGTAAGCGTAAGATCTATTGCTTCAAAAGTACGTGGATGCCTTACGGATACCTTTACAGGTGATTCTTGTAGCTTATTAATTAGCTCATGATAGTCACTCGATAAGCTAGGGTATTGTAATTTACAGGTTGTATCTTCAGCACATCGTTGAAATAACGCGTCGAGAGAATCATCAATTGCCTCTCCAATTGCCACTAAACTTTGCTGCATTGGCACAACACCGTCTAATACTGCCGTTGCTACGGAGTTTGGGTATTGACGCATATACTCTTGAGCGATGCGAGTACCATAAGAGGCACCGTACAGATGAAGTGTCTCATAACCCAATGCAATTCTTACCGCTTCAAAATCACTGGCCGCAGCAACAGTTGTAAAATGGGATAAATCTATCTTAAGTTTGCGTTTGCAGGCTTCTGTTTCTTCTTCTGCCAGTTTAAAAAGCGAGACAGCCTGATCATTGAAAGCAAACTGCTCTTCTAAACTGTCTGCGTCGCATTGAAGTAACTGAGATTTACCCGTCCCCCTTTGGTCTACCAAGATAATATCTCGATTCTCTCTCGCATAACGAAGGTTACGTGCGAATATTGCTGCGACTTCAATTGCAGATTGACCGGGGCCACCAGCAAAAGCAAGTACAGCCTCAGTTGGCTTTGTTTCTTTGATTGCAGGGATCACTGCAAAATGAATTTCGATTGATTCATTGTTTTCTTTTTTTGACAGTGGTTGCTCTATAGAGCCACACATTAGCCTGTCTTCGAGGCCGTCAACATAACAAGGTGTGAGTAAGTTATTGTTTTGTTTTGCATTCGAGAGGCCGGAACACGCGATGGCAAGTGGAATTAAGCCAAACCGAATCAGCTTAAAGAGCGGGTTGCCGTACTTATTCATTAATGGTTTCCTTATTAAAATCAACAGCTTTTATTAAATTAAAGCTGCAGATACATGAGTGTATTACTCAAGTAATACAATGGTCGTTAGAATAGAGCCGGAGGATTTGCGTGTCAACAATAAGCGTCCCCGTATAAACTACATTTGTATTGCGCCTGCAAAGCGGAAATACACTATCGGATATGCTTGAAGTTAAACAGGTTTCACGGAAGAGAATAAAAATCAAATGTGAGTGTAATGATTGAGTACGACAATAATACTACAAAATAAAAAGGCCAGCTAATGCTGGCCCTTGATGCTATTTTTTACGCTTTTTCTCTTCTTCGACCCATTTTCCTTCAACGTATGTTGCCTTCCAGCCTGTAGCCTTGCCGTCAACTTCCGTCATGACATATTGAGATTTAGTTTTGCGAGAATATCTCACTACTGCCAAATTACCATCGCTGTCTTTTTCTGGAGCGTCTGCTAAGTAATAAAACTTAGGAGAAATGCGATCTCTAAATCGTTTCAACTCTGCAACTTTTGGCGCCCTTGTCTCTCGAGATTTAGGGAACGTGTGTGCAGCTAAGAAAATTCCAGAGGCACCATCTCTTAATACAAAGTGTGCTTCTGATTTTTCACACTCTAATTCAGGAAGTGGAACCGGGTCCTCTTTCGGTGGCGCAGGCTCACCACTTTTCAGTAGCTTACGGGTATTCTTACAATCTTCATTAGTACACCCAAAATATTTACCAAAGCGGCCAGATTTAAGCTGCATGTCAGAACTACATTTATCACACTCAATAACTGGGCCATCATAGCCTTTAATCTTAAATGTGCCCTGCTCAACAATGTATCCGTCACATGCTGGGTTGTTACCACAAACATGTATTTTGCGAGTTTCGTCAATCAAGTACGAATCCATGGCGGTTTCACACTTAGGACAACGCTTCTTCTGTCTTAGACTTTCCGTCTCTGCATCTTCAGCATCCGTATCAATAGCTTCATCACCAGAGATTAAGTTCATGGTTGTAGTACAGCGCTCTTTCGGAGGGAGACTATATCCAGTACAACCAAGGAAAACGCCAGTCGATGCTGTACGAATGCCCATTTTTCTGCCACACGTTGTACAGTCAATATCTGTTTCGACCATCACGTTTTGGCGCATCCCACCATCGGCTTCTTCTTTTCCAGCTAACTCTAGTTGCCCAGAGAAATCTGCATAAAACTTATCTAAAACTTGAGTCCACTCGCGCTCGCCCTCAGCGATATCATCAAGGCGGCCTTCCATCTTAGCGGTAAAATCAAAGTTCATCAGGTCATTGAAGTTCTCAACAAGCCTATCTGTAACGATTTCTCCCATTTTCTCGGCAAAGAAACGTCTATTCTCTACTCGAACGTAGCCACGTTCCTGAATCGTAGAAATAATTGCAGCATAAGTTGAAGGGCGACCGATGCCACGCTTTTCTAATTCTTTTACTAAGCTAGCTTCGCTGAACCTTGCTGGTGGCTTGGTAAAGTGTTGTTTAGGATCTAAAGTCACCAAATCAACATTATCACCAACCGACACGGCTGGTAGCGCTTGCTCTTCTTCACTCTTCTTACGCACAGCTGGTTGCACTTTAGTCCAACCATCGAAGCGTAATACACGACCACGTGCTTTGAGGGTGTAATCATTCGCGCCAACAGTAATATTGGTCAAATCATATTCTGCTGGTGTCATTTGACACGCAACAAACTGACGCCAAATTAGCTCATATAGCTTCTTCGCATCAGCATCAACCCCTTCAACGTGACCTGAAAGAACATTTACATCAGAGGGTCTGATTGCTTCGTGCGCTTCTTGAGCATTGCCCTTAGCGCTATACTTGATAGGCGCTTCAGGCAAGTACTTGTCACCAAAATTACCTTGAATGTAGTCTCTACACATTTCAACCGCATCATTTGATAAATTGGTTGAATCTGTACGCATATAAGTGATGTAACCAGCTTCATATAGGCGCTGTGCGAGCATCATTGTCTTCTTCACGCCATAGCCAAGTCGCGTACTTGCAGCTTGTTGCATCGTTGACGTAATAAAAGGAGCACTTGGCTTGCTTTTACTCGGCTTCTCTTCAACTTTAACAACTGAGAGACTTGCCTTTTCGATATCTGCAACCGCCTGCAAAGCTTGCTGTTCGTTAACAGGCTTAAATGCTTGGCCTTGATATTTAGTAACGGCAAAGCGCACATCTGTCGTTGCTAGCTTAGTGTCTGCGTGAATGTCCCAAAACTCTTCAGGGATAAATGCTTTGATTTCTCTTTCACGTTCAACTAACAGCCTCACAGCTACGGATTGCACACGACCTGCCGACAAACCTCTTGCGACTTTTTGCCACAATAATGGTGATACCATAAAGCCAACAACACGGTCTAGGAATCGTCTAGCTTGCTGCGCATACACCATATCAGTATTTAACTGGCCCGGTGCCTCAAACGCTTGGGTGATCGCATTTTTGGTTATCTCGTTAAAGACTACACGTTTATACTTTGATGCATCGCCGCCAATGATCTCTTCAAGGTGCCATGCAATTGCTTCTCCCTCTCTATCCAAATCGGTTGCGAGATAGATATGATCTGCATCTTGCGCTAGCTTAGTCAGCTCTTGAACAACTTTTTCTTTACCTGGTAGCACTTCATAATGTGGCTCCCACCCTTTTTCCGGGTCGATCCCCATTCTTGCAACTAAATTGGCGTAGTCTTTTTGCTTACGATATGCCGCTTTTTCTTCTGGCGACATTTTGCGAACTTCAGCCGGAGATTTGGTTGCAACGCCTTTGGTTTTACCAGCCCCTGACGTTGGTAGATCACGAACATGACCTACACTGGATTTAACAATGTAGTCTTTTCCCAAATACTTATTAATAGTTTTGGCCTTTGCGGGAGACTCTACGATTACTAGCGATTTGCCCATATTTGCCTATTTTGACTAATTCTGTCTGTTGTGCCCTATTGGGCGTTATTATTTATAGGTATATCCACAAACACCTATTGTTACAAGCTTTTCATTCCAACTTTTATCTGAACAGTGATTAATTAAGCAATTTTTGCTCTAAATTTATTCAACTGCTTATCTGGACTTGTTAAAAAGGCGAATATAGCGGATATGTGAGGAAATTCAAGCGTTAATAAAAAAGGGCCCTAAAAAAGGCCCTTTTGTTTATTCAAATTTAACCATTATCTCGAATAGTTATAGTCTTTGTCCGCACAATCGTTTCCCCATCATTCAATGGATCTGGGATTGTAAACGTTACAATTAAGTTTCCTTCAGTAAGGTTGTTAGCAGCGTTTTCTGGCGTGACACGAACGACGGCTTTCCCTCTCTCGACACCGCCACTTGCGTACACCGTGCCAACTAACTCCTGAACAGTAGTCAAGCCATTTTCAGTCGTGATATTGACTGTTGTGCCTTCTGGCAAACTATTTCCATACAGATCTGAATAATAAATCTCAACAGTTACTTGCTCTGTTTCATTGTTGCCATCACCATCAAAATCGCTCAGTACAATTTCATTGATATCACAATAGTCTGCACTTTCTGTTGCCTCTAATCCAAGCAACCCTGCAACAGGCATCAAAACATTGTTTCCGTCTACAACACCAGGCGGGTTAACGCAATCAGCACCAGAAATGTGCGATTTATTTACGACAAATCGCGCATATACAACATCACTTGATGCGACAATTTCGAACTGTTTGCGAATATCAACTAAATCCTTACTACACGCACCAGCTGTCTCTGCTGCTTCTCCACAAAGTAACCCGTTGTATATCCCAGTGGTTGGATCAGCAGGAACCCCATCATATAACCCATTGTTATTTGCATCTAAGAAAGTTTCGTTGTGTCCACCATTACTTAGCGTTGGTTCACAAGGGTCATTTTCAACACCATTGCTGGCATCACATTCTACAGAGTCAAAAACCCCGTTTTGGTTGAAATCAATAAAGGCTTCTGGCAAATCGTCATTAAGCGGCTGGAACTCACCAATATCAAAAATACCGTTTGTTCTAGTTACTGTGTCAGATGAAGGTTTATCGTGGAAGTTCTCCTGACCTTTGGTCGAAGCCAAAATTGTCACACGTGCCCCTCTTACAACTGTTCGAGTACCACCACCAGGTAAATCTACTTGAGTGGGGAAATCGCCAATACATGGTACTGGTTGACCTTGGTAAGTGTCGCAAACATCACTTATCTTGTTTTCCCACTTATCTTCGGTAAATGGCAAAGTACCTTGTGCACGCCATTGCACCTGACACACACCACGTTCTGCAAAACATTGATAAGTTTCCGCGCCACCAGTGCCATCGATGTTACCAACAACGCCACTCTCTGCCAGCACGTTTGCAGCAAGGTCATCTCTTGTTAATTGATTAAACTGATCGCCAAAAAAGACGCTAATATTAGTAAATACACCAACATAGTTTTGTGCATTAAGAATTGTCGTAGCGGGCGCGGCATCAAAACTATCTTGATCAGGTACGCCAGACGATAAAATTACGCCAGACGAAACAGCATTTACTTGTTCATCACCAGGAATTAAGGAGAAACTGGTAATACCATCAGGTAACTCACAGAATTTCAACGTTGGATCAGCTGCACATTGCGTGATTTTAGACTGCCAACACGTAGGGAACTGATTATTCAGCGCCGCTTCCGCTATTTTATCGTCTGGCAGATAACACGCTTCTACAACTAACGCACCAGGTATAACTCCTCCTTCAATGAGTGTCTTAACTTGACCATCACCATCGGTGTTACCTTTATACGTGGTTAAATCTGCTCTGCCGGTTAAATCTGCAAACCTAAATTCCACCTGTTTTTGCATTAACGGTCGGTTATCAGTGTCTATCAACTCAAACGTAATTTCAGAGGTCACTGCAACGCTACCCGTTGCAGGAGGTAAACCTATAAAACGGTTGCTTGCGCTGACATATTTTAAAGATTGCACCGGAGCATCATTTACGAAGAAATTATAAGAGGCAGGATCGGCAGCTGAAATACTCGCCGTAATCGTATCACTGCCTTTACAGCCGCTCGCCCTGTATGTTGAACTTGCAACACCTCTTTGAGTACGTACAGGGTTATCCAGCGAAGCTAATGGGTCACTAGGCTGTTGACTTACACAAACAGAGGAAAAACCAACATCAACAGGTTGTGTATAAAGTGAACTTTCTGCGAAATCACTTTGGGTGAAAACTTTAGCTGTAATAATGAAACTGTCGCCTGACTCTAACTCAGGTAGTGTCTGACCTGGCGTGGTCGACGCGGGTAAATTGGCAGTCAATTGAAGGTACAGTTCTTGGATACCCACCGTAAAGTTTTCTGCAGCGGTTTCACCATCAAACGAGACAGTGACAGTACCAGCACCATCGCTATCTCCAGGTTGCAGCTTTAACAAAGCAATGCCATTTACATCCGTGAGAACTTTACCTGAATTAGGTAAAACCTGACCTTTATCGCTCACTACTTCAATTATTTGATTATCTATTTCTTTGCCATCGCTGGTGATTTTTCCTAGTTTAATAAACAATTCAGGGATCACACTTGAATCAACGCTGGTCACTTCTGTACACCCACCAGCAACAGGATCAATTTCATTCTCAGGGTCATTTCTGACAGCATCCCATCCCTCATTACAGCCAGTAAGCAGTCGAATATCAAAGCTATAATTACCATCGTTAACGACGGCATCACCTACTGAGTGGAATATCACGTCATTCGTACGCAAGCCCTCATATTCGGCATAAACTTGTCCAACACCACTTACCGTTGTAGCCAAAAGCCCTACTTGAGCTTGACCTAATGCATTTGTTTCAGCGCGCCCACTTTGAGGATTCATCGTTGCAACATTGTCAACTGTGAATGTAACTAATGCATTTGGTACCGGCGAGCCATCTTGTGTCAGCGACGCAATTACGGTTCCAGGATTTGTCCTAGAAATTTGGTTGTTTACATTAATATCGTTATTTGATTGATCTTTTATCGAGTCAATTACTAATAACAAACCACCGTCGCCAGCACTTTCAAAATTAAAGTTTCGAGAAACAGTTTCACCACTAGAGGAAGTAAATGTTGCTGTAATGGTACCAGCTCCTTTTACAGAGTTATCTCGCAAAATAATAGTGGCTACGCCTTGCGCATTAGTGAGCACTGAACCCGATGTGGGATCGAGTGTGCCGAAAGAGTTTACAGTGAATTGCACTCTCTGATTACTAAATGCCAAACCGTTTTGAAGTAAAGTCGCTTCTATAGTTAAAGGCGAGTTACCTGAGAGTTCATTTGTTTCTACACCACTTGAATTCTTACCTGAAATCGTTAATCCAAATGCTGATGGAGTGTAGTCAGGGTCACCATCAGTATGGTAAATGTAGCTCTGGGATACCGTCGCACCCGTTGTTGGGTCTGTGAATGTCGCCATGATTTCAGCCAAACCAGTCGCCTGAATAGCAATAAGATCTAATTTAGCCTTACCGTCAGCCTGCGTCTCCACTTCCCCATCAGATGGAACAGTAACCGCCTTTCCACCATTGGTTACCTTAACTATACCGTTGGCAACTGGGTTGTTATTGTTTGTTACTGTTATCTCAACTCGTCCAGGTTTATCTGCATCGATTGGGTTGTCAATGCTGATTGCATTATCTGAATCATCCTTAACGGTCAGCGTCATTTGTAGTCCGCCATCACCTGCACTGTTAAACGTGAAGGTTCGACTTAACTCTTGATCATTATCGGTCGTATAGTTCGCTGTGACACTGCCGGTTCCAGAAATATTATTCTCTAACAAAGCGACGGTTACGGTGCCTTCGCTATTCGTTTTTAGTACGTTTGTAGTAGAGCTCAGCAATGCCTTATCAACTTCAAACGTCAATGGAGCATCTGCGACTGCTTTGCCATTTAGCGTTAAAGAGGCTCTGATAGATATAGGGGTATTAAACGAAAGTTCACTTGTTTCTTGTCCTTGTGCATTGAACCCTAATACCAATAATTCGTATACCTCTAGACCAAAGAATTCGTACCCATCGGACACGTACGCTAGGGTTTGAGTCGTCTCTTCATATTGTGCAGTAATATCGCCTGCGCCAGTCTGCTGTGTCGCATTGACTGTAAAGCTTGCTTGCCCGTTATTATTGGTGACAATTTTACCGTTACTGCTTGTGCTTAGAAGCTCATCGAAAGTAAACGTAATGATTTTATCAGAGATAGGTTGCCCATTGTCTGTCAACGTCGCCATTACTGTTGCAGGTAGTTCACCTGCAAGCGGGTTTTGAGTATTGATATCATTGCCAGAGCTGTCCTTCATCGTGAGAGCAATTTGAATCCCGCCATCACCAGCAGCTGCATATTCAATGCTTTTTGATATAGTTTCACCGTTCACATCTATAGAGGCCTGTATAGTACCAGCACCTGCATTACTATTTGCCACTATACCAACTACCGCAATACCTTGACTGTTGGTCAAAGCAGACTCTGCGCCATTAAATTCAGAGAACTCATCTCCAACAAATTTAACGAGTTTATCTACTTGAATTTGGCCGTCTTTGGTTACTTTGGCTTGAACTTGAATTGGGTTGCTGACACTCAGCTCGGATGTACCACTTTGAGATTCTAGGCTCAATTCCAATGCATAATCATCAGTGTTATCGCCACCGCCATCTCCGGAAGAGTCTCGGTCTATCGAACCTCCACCACCACAGGCGGTTAGAAGGAATATCATAAATATGGTGCTAAACCAACGCATTGAAAACATCCGTAGTTCTCCCTCGCACAATTTTAAATTAGAGTTATTTGCATAATGTTAACCCAAAGCTTGGCAAAAAATCACAATTTTTTCGTAGTGTTGCGCATTTTTTTTTGTTCATTTCGACCCAGCCTGTTAGGCTATAACCATTTTAACAACAAGAAGTTTTAGGGCGTCTCCAAAACTATGACTGATAATAATAAAATTAGCCTAACAACCCGCATCATGTTTGCCATGCTCGCGGGTATCGGTGTGGGCTTTGCATTTCAAGGTATACTCGGTGGTGAGCCCGAGTTTTTAATTCCGCTTGGCTTATTTGATTTACCAATTAGAGGCTTGTTTGTTGACGGCCTATTTCATGTAGGCGGGCAGATATTTATTGCTAGTTTAAAAATGTTGGTGGTGCCACTCGTTTTCATTTCACTAGTATGTGGTACATGTAGTCTAAGCGACCCCAAAAAGCTCGGTCGATTAGGTGGTAAGTCAATCTTGCTTTATTTAACAACCACTGCCATTGCTATCACTGTTGCTATTTCATTAGCGCTATTAGTAAGTCCTGGTGCGGGTGTAGATATGCCAACGACAGCTAGCTTCGATGCCAAGGAAGCACCGACATTAGCACAAGTAATCATTGGTATGTTCCCAACTAACCCAATCGATGCAATGGCTAATGGCAATATGTTACAGGTAATTGTATTTGCACTATTATTTGGCATTGCAATGGCGCTTAGCGGAGATGCTGGTAAACGCGTTGCCCTTGTCTTTGATGACTTGAACACTGTCATTTTGAAGCTTGTAACACTACTTATGAATCTAGCGCCTTACGGTGTATTTTGTTTGATGGCAAAATTATTTACCGATATTGAAATGCGTTTAATAGTTGAGCTTGGTAAATATTTCTTAGTAGTTGTCGCAGCTCTTTTCTTCCACGCACTAGTCAACTACTCAATTATGCTAAAAGTTTTAACGGGTCTAAGTCCTGTCAAATTCCTAGCTAAAATGAAAGATGCATGTATGTTCGCGTTCAGTACATCAAGTTCTAGTGCAACTATGCCTGTCACATTAGAAACGGCTACAAAGAAGCTGGGTGCTAATAATACAGTAGCCTCTTTCACTGTTCCGCTTGGTGCGACGATTAATATGGATGGCACAGCTATTATGCAAGGTGTTGCCACTGTTTTCATCGCACAAGTATTTGCAGTTGACCTGACACTGAGCGATTACTTAATGGTCATTTTAACAGCAACTTTAGCATCTGTTGGCACGGCAGGTGTTCCCGGTGTCGGTTTGATTATGCTCGCAATGGTCCCCAACCAAGTGGGTCTGCCTGTTGAAGGTATTGCCATCATTATGGGTGTAGACAGACTACTAGACATGACCCGTACTGCGGTTAACGTTACGGGAGATTGTATGGTGACCTGTGTTGTAGCGAAATCCGAAAATGAATTGAATTACAACGTATTTAATGACCCAAATGCAGCGAAGGACCTTGAAGAAAACTTATCTGCTTCAAACTCTGCTTAACCTAGTCTCTTCGGGCAGTAACAGTCAACGTTACTGCCCTTTTCTTCATTTTATCAACGCCTCGTAATATTTTTGCTACAAAAATATTTTTCATAAGATACAATCATCTGCACTAAGAGCAATTGGATTGTTAAGCATGACATCAAGCACAAAAAATGTAGCATTTATCGGTTTAGGTGTAATGGGCTTCCCTATGGCCGGGCACCTTGCAAACGCAGGTCACAATGTAACTGTTTATAATCGTACTTCAAGCAAATCAGCGTTGTGGATGAAGTCTTACAATGGAAAATCGGCAACAACCCCAGCATTGGCAGCGCAAGATGCTGATGTAGTATTTATTTGTGTTGGTAATGACGACGATCTTCGCCAAGTAACCACAGGGGAAGAAGGCGTCCTAAAAACGATGAAATCTGGAACCACACTCGTTGATCACACAACGGCATCTGCTGACGTCGCCAGAGAGCTATTTGCAATATGTGAAACTCAACAGGTTGGGTTTATAGATGCCCCCGTTTCTGGTGGGGAAGCTGGTGCAGTCAATGGCCAATTAACAATCATGTGTGGTGGCAATGTAGATGTATACGCAGCAATTGAGCCTATTATGGCTGCCTATGCAAGGTTCTCAAAGTTATTAGGTGATGTAGGCTCTGGGCAAGTCGCTAAAATGATGAATCAAATCTGTATTGCAGGCGTCGTTCAAGGCTTAGCAGAAGCACTTCAGTTTGGCAAAAATGCCGGAATCGATTGTGAATCAGTCGTCGAAGTTATCTCAAAAGGCGCAGCCGGAAGCTGGCAAATGGAAAATCGACATAAAACCATGCTTGATGACCATTATGAGCACGGCTTTGCTGTAGATTGGATGCGTAAAGACCTTGCAATAGCGTTGGACGAAGCAAAGAAAAATGGCTCCACTTTGCCGCTAACGGCGCTTGTTGACCAATTTTATGCTGATGTGCAAAAAATGGGAGGAAACCGCTGGGACACTTCTAGTTTATTAAAACGCTTAGTCTAGTCTAATCCCCTCTTTTAAACATTGGGTCCATAAAACTGGTACCCAATGTTCCCAATATTATTTCAATTCGACAACAATATTTAACTTTGATTAAATTTAAACCTGTGCTGACATAAAATTGTCCTAAATGGCTGCTATGCTTGAACAATGGAGGGATTTTTACCTCATTAGCGATGAGGAGAGACCTTAAAGTTGAGCCCACATGAATAATATTAATAAAACTCGTTTTATGCACGGAGCCTTTCAATATGGATAATATTTACAGATACAGTGTTAAGTTACTTACAGGAGAAACGCTCTCTCTTAAGTCACTGCAAGACAGACCTGTACTGATCGTCAATATTGCTAGCAAGTGTAGCTTTACCCCACAGTTAGCCGCACTAGAAAAAATGTATCGCAAATATAAGCACAGCGGTTTAGAGATTATCGCTTTTCCATGTAATCAATTTGGCAAAAATGAACCTTTGGAAAATGAGATGCTGCGAGAGTTCTATCAGTCACACTTCAGCTTAAGCTTTAAGGTCTCAGAAAAAGTACTTGTGAATGGGCCAGATGCTCACCCCCTATTTAACTATTTAAAGTCACATACGCGTGGTATAGCACAAAACCGTGCTGTAAAGTGGAACTATACTAAATTTCTTATCGGGCGAAATGGAGAGCTCTTATCTCGTTACGCACCGCGCACTAAGCCTGAATCCTTGAAGCAGATTATTGAGGGCCAGTTACACCATGAAAGTAGCACTATTCAGTTCGCAAAAGTATGAAAAACCATTTTTCAATGACGCCGTTAGCGCCTATCCAAATCTAGATATTGCGCATTTTGAACATGCGTTAAGCATGGAAACTGTTTCTCTCGCTTCAGGTTATGATGCGATATGTGTGTTCGTAAATGATGATGTAAATGCTTGCGTATTAGCAGAGTTAGCCGAGTTAGGTGTCAAATTTGTAGCTTTACGATGTGCAGGCTATAACAATGTAGATATAGAAGCGGCCCATGCACTTGGTATTCAAGTAGTACGCGTACCAGCCTATAGCCCAGAGGCCGTTGCTGAGCATTGTATCGCACTGATGCTGACATTAGCCCGCAAGACTCACAAAGCCTACAATAGAGTAAGAGAAGAGAACTTCGATTTGAACGGGTTACTCGGCTTTAATATTCACAACAAAACGGTAGGTATCATTGGCTGCGGTAAAATAGGCCAATCCTTAGTTTCAATTTTGAATGGGTTTGGTGCTCACACATTGGTTTTTGACCCAAATATTGGAGAAGGTTCTTACACTAAAGTCTCTTTGCAAATGCTATTTGAGCAAAGTGACATTATCTCCTTACATTGCCCGTTGACAGATGCCACTCATCATCTGCTAAATGACGAAGCCTTTGACATAATGAAACCAGGCGTAATGGTAATAAATACAAGCCGAGGTGCACTGATAGATACGCAAGCCTGTATTAAAGCCTTAAAGTCTAAGAAGATAGGATACTTGGGTTTAGACGTATATGAACAAGAATCAGAGCTATTTTTCAAAGATCGAAGTGAAGATATCATACAAGATGATGATTTTATTCGTTTAAGTGGCTTTCCTAATGTATTAATTACTGGACACCAAGGTTTTTTTACCAAAGAGGCGCTTGTTGAAATTGCTTCAACAACAGTGGAAAACTTAAATATGCTCGACTGTGGTGAAGAATCACCGAATAGTGTTTAAAAAACAGCCATAAAAAAGCGCAGCCTCAAAGTCTGCGCTTTTTTTGTCTCTATATATTTAGCCTTTACTTATTGAAAACAACGTTTACAAATACGGCTGTCATTAATATGGGGCAAACAAACTTCAAATACTGTGCAAACCAGTACTGTTTACCGCCTGTTGCTAAAAGTAGCTGATTACCTCGTCGCCACATCCAACCAACTGTCAAGAAGTAGAAAAGCCCCATTAGCGGTAGTTGATAACGAGTAAATACATTAATCACCAAACCGAATAACCATTCGAAGTTCAAGATAATTAAACTCGAACATACTAGAATCACCAAAGTAACAATCCAAGTGGCTGATTTACGTTTCATCCCATGGTTTTCAACTAGGAAAGATACAGGTATTTCAGTAGATGAAATAGTTGATGTTAAAGAGGCGATTGACATCAGGACAAAGAATGTGAGACCAACCCAAATACCAATTTGCCCCATGCTTGCAAATAACTCTGGTAAAATAGCGAAGATAAGTCGACCTTCACCTACCAGCTTGCCATCTTGGAAAACTTCAACACCATTTTGTTGAGCAACGAAAATGGCGGGAATAATGAGTAACCCTGCTAAAAATGCGACACCAGTATCAAGCATTGCTACGCTAAAAGTCAGCTTAGGCAGATTTTCATTGGGTTTGAGGTAAGAGCCATAAATCATCATACAACCCACACCCAAAGACAGTGAAAAGAAAGCTTGCCCCATCGCCGCAATGATCAGATCCGGATCAGTAATTTTACTAAAATCAGGTATTAAGTAGGCTTTAAATCCTTCGCTTGCGCCTTCAAGCGTTGCCATGTAAGCAATCAAACATACTAAAAGTAATAATAGAACAGGCATCAAACGGCGAGACCAAATTTCAATGCCAGACTTAACCCCTTTCAATATAATTGCAGCTGTCAGCAGTAACATCAGAGGCGTAAATACAAAGTTGCGCATCATGGAGTCACCAGTTAGAAACTGACTTACTGCATCTAAGCCCATAAAGGTTGTCACAGGCTCAATAGAATGAGCCAACATCCACCCAGCAACAATAGAATAAAAACTCAGCATGACAATGGCGCCACCGAGGCCCAAGTAACCTGCCCCAGCACCTACTTTTGGGTTTCTCTCTTGCCATGCCATTTTAAGTGCTTTAACAGGGTTAGCCTGTGCTTGGTGACCAAGGTATAACTCTGTATACAACGCGGGTAATGCGAGTAAGAAGATGACGATAAAATATGCAAGCAAAAATGCTCCACCACCATGATTGGCAGCTTGTGTGGGAAAACCCCAAATATTTCCTAACCCAACAGCGGCGCCCGCTGCTGCAAGAACAAAACCAAGTCGGCTTTGAAAACCATCACGTACCTGAGCCATAATTTAACGCTAATATAATTATTGTTTTAGGTCCGCGATTATACCCTGTTAAACGAAAAATGCGAGTATACAGGTTCCGATATTAGAACCTTCTAAACCACGTTATTACACAAATCGCAATAGTTAGAAGCTCGAACCTGGCTGCTGTAAAAACTCTATCTCTTCGTCAGTTGATATTCTTCCCAAGATTTCATTTCGATGTGGATATCTGCCAAACCGATCAATAATCTTTTTATGAGCTAATTCAAATTCATAGTTCGGAAGGTCACGAAACAATTTCTCAGCTTGGAGGTGAATGTATCGACTCTCGCTGTGCATAAAAGGCATATACAAAAAGCCAACTTCAGTGTCATTGAGCTCTTTATCATAGCCTTTCTCTATCGCATGCTGCGCCAGACACAATGCCAATGTATCACTTGAAAACGCGTTTGGTGTATCACGAAACATATTTCTAGAAAACTGATCTAGAATGATAATTTCACATAACGCGCCTACCGGACTTTGACGCCAAGTAGCTAATTCTCCATTGAGTGCTTTGGTATGTAACGTAGAGAATTCTTGAGACACTTTTTGATCAAATGCTGCTGACTTTTGCCACCAGTCACTTTCAGAACAGGTAACAAACCAAAATTCATATACTTGCTGATACTGCATTGCCCTCTTCCTTACTCGAATTGGTCTACGTTCTAGATTGCCACCAGACTAAATTTATTGCAACTTTATCACTAATTTTTGTTATAAATTTATGTACTAGCTCTTATGGTTGGGGGCTGACCAAGCACTAAGGGATTGTGCCTGGTCGAATAGGAGTGAGTTAGGACTCTAAGCTGCTTCAAGCAATTTTTGATGTATAGACTGCACGACCAAATCTGACTTATTTTGTTCGACCAAGAAGCATAAGTTATGACGACTTGCACCATGGCAAATCAATCGAATATCAAACTCTGAAAGCACATCAACTAAGCAATCTTCTCCGCCTTGTAATTGAATCTCAGAGCCAATCATAGCAACCAGAGTTAAATTATTTTCTACTGTCACATGACAAAAAGCGCCGAGCTCATCCAAGCATGCTTGATCAAGCTCTGGTCGCGTAGCATTTGGCGCGTTGTCTAGAGTGAGTGCCACACTAATTTCAGACGTCGTAACAAGATCGACTGAAATATTATAGTTGCTCAGTATTGTAAATATCTTCGCTAAAAAGCCACTAGCCAGAAGCATTTCGGGGCTTTTTAAAGTCAGTAAGATTTGGTTTTTACGCTGTGTTACTGCTCTAATACCTGATTGAGATGTCGTTTCTTTTTCGATCCACGTGCCACCCTGCTCCGGTGCTTTACTCGAACCTACAAATACCGAAATACCCTTACGGCTGGCTGGGAGAATAGTAGCTGGATGCAAGACCTTCGCACCAAATGTTGCCATCTCTGCGGCTTCATCAAAGCTAAGTCTTGGAATTGGCTTTGCTTTGTTACAAAGCCTAGGGTCAGTGCTAAAAATACCTACCACATCAGTCCAAATATGCACACTTTTAGCACCAATAGCTTCTGCAATTAGAGCAGCGCTGTAGTCTGATCCACCACGACCTAATGTGGTGGTTTGTCCATATTTATCACTGCCTATAAAGCCTTGCGTGACAACGACGTTATCATCCAGTAACGGAACAAGTAAATCCGATGCGGCTTTCTCTGTGGCAGCCACATCAGGCGTTGCTTTTGAAAAGTTGCTGTCAGTTTTTAACACTTCTCGTACATCAAAACGTTGAGTACTCACGCCTAAATCGCGTAAAACCTGAGAAAATATATAAGACGAGAATCGCTCTCCAAAGCTTAAAATTTCATCACACTGTTGTTGATCTAGTGCTGGTAGTTGAGCAAGTTGTTTAAACTGTTCGGCTGTAGTGTTAAACCCTTCTTGCAAATCTTCATCAAGTGTTAGATGCGCTAGGATATTGCCTTGAATTTGCATCACTGACTCAACAAGCTCGAGTCTTTGTGCTTCGTTAGACTTTTGCTGTACAAGCGTAACAAGATGATTAGTTACGCCAGCACTAGCACTAACAACAACAACTCTAACACTTGGATCGTCATTGATTATTTGCGCGCAACGATGCATGGCTGTAAAGTCGGCCACACTGGTACCACCAAACTTTGCAACAACATACTGGGAATTCATTTTATCTCCTTTCGACAGTCAATGAGACTATCTTTCAAAATAAGGAGAACTAACTTGGCAAGAGGAAGAAATGTTTAATTGTAAGACCACTGCCAGAAGCTCTCCACCAAAAACGGTGACAGTTCAGAGGATTCAACCTCTAAAACCGAAAAGTCATTGCCACGACCAATTACTTTCCTCGGCGAATACTACCCTCGCTTGTTGTCTTCGGATGTCGTGTCCTCAAACAAGCTACCTCAGCATCGCACCTCTTCTGTTTATTTTGCTTGTTCAAACATGAACATAAACAAAATAAAAACCTGCTACAAAGAGCAGGCTTTTAAAAACTATCTTTTAGACGTCTAGGTGTCAAGTATTTTTGTATCCTAAACTTCAAAAAGATTTAAATCATCTGGCCCATGTAAAATGAGCCTGCATAGCCAATGGTATATGCAACCAACAAATACAGCGCCATTTTCAAATAGCTTGTAAAAGTGAGCGCTTTTACCTTACTCATAGCAATGATCCCCGCAGCAGAGCCAATGATTAGCATTGACCCCCCTACGCCCGTTGCATAGGTAAAGGTTAACCATTGTTGTGGTGTCATTTCTATCTGCGCTTTTAACAGTGCTGCTGTTAAAGGCACGTTGTCAACAGCTGCGCTTAGTAGCCCGACCAAGTAATTTGCATACTCTGGCGCTAAATATTGGTAAAGCTCAGTAAACATGTTCAGCACACCGACTTCTTTCAGAGCGCCTACCAACAGCAACACACCTACAAAAAACAAAAGCGTGTCATATTCTATCTCTCTGATATAGTCGATTATCTTTTTATTGACGTCCTTTTTACGCATTAAAAACTGTGCAACTAAAAACATCAAAGACAGACCAAATAAAAACGTGAGCATAGGCGGCACTTGATACTGCACACTCAGGTATAAAGTGGCTAGTACTGTGGACATAAAGATTACGGCAATTGTGATGTCTGTTTTCTCAATACGACGCAACTCTTGTTTGGTAAAATTGAGTTGCTCATTCATACCTATTGACAACATTGCAGCCAGCGCAAAAACGCTCACCATTGCAGGCACAACCAACAATAGTAAGTCAGGAATGGTAACTTTACCCGCTAAGAAAATCATCAGTGTTGTAACATCACCCGTGATTAGGGAAACCCCGCCCGAGTTAACGCTAAAGATAATAAGTGTGGCATACTTAACAAGCTTCTTTGTATCCAATTTCAAAGACATGACCACAGCTAACGAAATTAGCGTTGCGGTAATATTGTCAGAAATCGAAGAAAATACAAAAGCAAAAGCGCCAACTAGAAACATCAGCTTTCGCTCGCTTATTTGCTCGGGCATGATCCTATGCACTATATTTTGTATAAATCCTTTCGAGTTCAAATACGCGACAAATGTCATAGCTGCCATCAAAAATAGCCACAAGGTGGCGATTTCTAGAATGTTATGATCTAGCTGGTGTTGTATAGTTTCTGAGCTTTCGCCATGAATTGGAGATATAAAAGCGATAATCCAACATAAAGTGCCAAAAAAAAGGGTCGTTTTGGCCTTGTTTACATGGATAATATCCTCTATAACGATAAGCACAAAAGCTAACGCTATCAGGGTTAGGATTATGGAAGTGACCATACGCGTAAACAACCTGTAATCAAATGTAATTTTTGTAAAGGGTGGTGTAAATCGGCGCGGAGTCTAACACTATGAGCGAGTGACTGCTATCAGTAATTACACTTTATTGCAAAATTGTGATGGCAGCCTGTCACAAAAATGATACAAACTGGAAAGTTATGATCCCAGCTAAAAAAGTACTGAGTACGCTAAATGAGCACTGGAGCGTTTTAGAGCTGCTATTTAAGCGCTTTAAAATGGCTGATTTCAGTATAAAAGATGTACAAAACATTATAAAAATTAGAAACCCGAACTGGTCAAGTGAACGGGTTTTTAGAGAAACAAATCGATTATTAAATCAAGAGATAATCATTCCACTTGCTAAATCATCACAGCTTGAGATTAATCGAGCAGTCGCTGATTTTGCTAGCTTTTTATTACAAGAAGAGCACCTAGGTCTTGCTGAAGAGATCACCGTATTAGTTAAAGATTTGCAACGTTTGGGAGAAAGGTTGTCTCAAGCTGGTAATGAAGGCGACCACAGTGAACTGAGACGATTCAGCAGGATCATGGATGAAAGAGTCAGAAAAATTGTAAAGCTATACCAACACAATGAAAGTGCGATTCTTAACCTTGTTGAGCAAGCAAAGTCAGATCATAGCAATTTATCACTTAAGCGACGCTATCAGGCGGTTATAGAAGCATTCGATGAATACATTGAACCTATGCTCGAGATGGTGGACATTCATGGGCCATTTCACGCTTGTTTTAGTAACATAGAGGCGTCAATTAGCGAGCAAATAGATCAAATTGAACAGCTGGGCCGGGGCGCACAAGACAAGCGCATGCTTGAGCAATTGAGAACACGTATTCTAGATATGCACTTAATTGGCCGTGAAAGCTTAGGTAAGAGCGCTGATATGCTTATGCCACTGCGTGAAGAGTTAAGAAGAAATACGCTTATTACAAGGCAAGCCGCCAAGGTATTAGGCCTCATTCGTAAAAATGGCGTAGACTCCATGTTAAGCCCTGTTCAGCCTGACTTCGTTTCAGACATTCAGCGTTTTAATTTAGGTCAAAAAAGGCATATGGTTGCATATATGGCAAGTTTGGCTGAATTTGAACATGAAGAATATCAATTACCAGATCACCAAGATATACCAGCATATCAAAGCCCTAACATTCCGGATTATAGCGATGTCAGAATGTCATTTGCGTCAAGTGGCAAAAAGCGCACCGCATTGCTAGGGTTCTTAAGTGATGCCTACCCTAGTTTAGAAGCAGATGAAATGCTGTTTCTGTATCAAAAACTGATTAGCGATCCTGAATTAACGGTCTCTCAGTCTGATGCACAGGAAACTATGCAACTAGCAAACGCTAAAATCAAACTTTACCCGTTCAGTGCAACAAACTCTGAACAACCTAAAGAATAAGCACGAAATACATGACGAATATTAACCTTAATGAACTCACACAGCTGCAAGCTATAAACAAAAAGCTTGCCAGTGGTTACCATATTAGCGAACAAGATACGACACTGTGGCAAGAACTCGATCAACACATTGAATCTTATCAAGCTCTATTTGCAGCGTTAGGACATGACTTGCAACACGATGGACGTGGTTTTTATTATCTTGCAAGTGACGAAAGTACCCCGAATATGGGTAAGATCAGTCGAGCTATAGCCCTTACCGTATTCATTTTAATTGAGTATTACGCTAACCAAGGTAAAGACCCGCTTCGCGCACTCTTTGACGAGAATATTGACCTTGAGTTAATGCAAACCCTAATTCAGTTAAACAAACACTTGTTTGATCAGTTAGAAATATTTTCAGGGTCAGACCTACGTAAGGATGTATTTCTGCGCATGCTTCGATTAGGTCTGTGCAAAGAAGCTGAGCAAGGCTTTTTACTTCTAGCCCCAATCTATAGATACATCGACGCTTTGATGGAAGTAAATGAAGACAATTTTGATGCGCTAGAGGAAGAAGTATGAGCGAACTGTATGGTTTAAGTAAACTTGCACTATTAAACACGGCAGGTTACGCAAAGTGCGTAATTCCACTGGACAAAAGTGCTTCAATCTGTGCTCCAAACAACACCGGTAAAAGCTCAGTTATAAATGCGCTTCAATTTCCTTTGGTAAATGACTTACGCCTAACAGAATGGGATGGTCACGATCTTGAAGAAACGCGCAAGTTTTACTTCTCAAGTGATCAGTCATATATCCTGCTTGAAGCCAACTTACCTCATGGAGATGTGGTAATTGGTGTCGCCGGCCTTGGCAAAATTGCCGGCTATGCCCATCAGTTTTTCTGCTACAACGGCAAACTAAATTTGGATGACTTTACTGAGGGTAAAAGCATCATCAAATACACTAAGCTGTTTAATCACCTCGATAGCAAAGGCTACAAAGCAATTGAATTAAAAGCGGCCGAACTCAATGCTTTGCTTACAGGCGGCGCAACACCATATGACGGTGACATTAACTTAAAAATGATTCCGTTAAACAATGTGCAAGATGCTGCCATTTATAAAGAGATATTTAGGCGAATTCTAAACTTACACAAACTTGGCGCCCATGACGTAAAACGCTTTATGCTTCGAGTATTTGAGCGACATATGTCAAACTCAAAAGTAGACTTTTATGAAGTTTGGCGACGTGCTTTCGACAAAGTAAACCGTTCAAAACGCGAGCTTAGCGCACTTGAATCAATGCAAGAGCCTATTGGTGCTCTTGAGCAGATGATCGAAAGTGAGGCGACAATAAAAGGGAAATTGGCCGCGTACGCACCAAAAATTGACCAAGCTATTATCGCATTTGATGAATACCAAACTTCGCAAATAGATGAATTAAACGAACAGCTAGAAAACATTGAGCACGAAAAGCGCGAATTTGAGCAAAAGCAACAGCTATTTGTGCAACAATCGCGTGATATAGAACGCAAGCAAACACAAATTGAACAATGGTTTATCGACTACAACGCACTTAAGTCCGAATTTGAGTTAACTAATCATGCAACGCTGAAAACTAATTTAACACTGCTTAAAAAAGAGTATGAACAGCTATCTTTCTCAATCAATAGCGCGCAAGGTCAAAGTTTACATACGCTTGATTACAGAATCGGAGAAACTCAAAAGCAAATTAAGAGCTTAAAGCTTCAACTTAAGAATCTAGAGTTTAATCTATTTACTCGCATGCGTGAGGATCTATCTCTTAAAGAAGTGGAAGAGATCTCGAGGATCCTAAACCCAGATCTACTGTCATTCGCTACCACCTCACAAGGGGAGGTAAATATTCATGACGAAGACGTATTTGCTGACTTTTTAACTGCCCTTTCTAACGCTGTTAAAGGTGGTGAACTTCAATTACCAGGTGCAACTATCAAGTTGAAAAAGCTTGCACCGGTACAAATGCAAAGTGGCGAGAATAAATCTCAGCTACAGGCACAGTTAGAAGCATTACAACGCTCTTTAGGAGAGTTAAAGCAACAGCGCGAAGTAGCTGCAAATGTGGCCGATAAGCAGCAGGAACGTGATAGCCTTTATCAAGAGTTAATGGCTACAGAAGATGCTTTAAAACGTTTTGAACAGTTCCAAACAATGCAGCAGTCTGTTGAGGCACAAACGGCGCTCAAAGAACAGTTAGGTGCTGAACGTGAGCAGGTAGATGAATATTTGCAAGACGTGCAGCGCAACGCTGGATCTATTTCTGATCGTCGATCTATTATCAAGAGCAAGCAAGATCTAATTGTAAGACAGAGCGATAGACTTAAGCAGGTTAAATCTGAACGAATTGACCATACTCTGTCTATTTACGAAGGAAAGCAAACTCCGTATCCAATTGATGTCACCATTGACTTCGACAACTTATCTGAAATAGTTCATCAATTTAACAAAGATTGCCAAGAACTTAGAAACTTGGATGTTAATGTCCGTAATACTTATTTGCACATATACAACGCAGGTATTACTAAATTTGACAACGAAACAGACGAATCGACCAAGTACGCTAAATTAATCAGTGCCTACCACAACATCGACAATGAAAGAGACGCCGTAGAACGACAAGCTCGGGTAGCATTAACTGAAGTCGCAGCAACAATAAAGGGACTAAGAGAAGATTTAGACCGTTTACGCCGCGAAATGAACAGCTTTAATAGAGGGATTAGTCAACACCGAATATCCAATTTAAAAGCATTCAAGATTAATGTTATTCCTAGAAAGATGTTGGTAGAAAGTATCGACACCATTATCAGTACCTCGGAATTGTATGAACAAGGCGAAAGTTTCGACCTACTTAGTGATGCTCCAGCCGATGAGAAAGCTGTTAATGAAGCAAAAGATCACATTATCAAATTGGCCAGTGAAAAAGCGGGTCTGACCCTTACAGATCTATTTGATATTCGCTTCGAAGTCGTCAATCGCGCCGGCGATACAGAGCACTTTGATAAAATTGATTCTGCTGGCTCCAATGGTACGCGTATCACGATTAAGCTATTGTGCGGTATGTTATTCATTAGATACTTGCTTTCTGATCAAGAACAAGCGCTTTATCGTATACCAATCTATATTGATGAAGCAGCCGATATTGACCCTCAGAACCAAAAGGCGATAATCGAAACAGCACTAAGCTTTGGCTTTGTGCCAATATTTGCATCAGTTAAACCGCAGATCAGTTGCGACTACCTTGTCCCTATCCGCAGTGTAAACCAAGGAAGCCAAAACTGGGTGGACGAAAAAGACTGGATTGAAGTGGAACATTCTTAGTAAATTATGGTCTTACAGTTAGGGTCTGCTTTTTGTTAAATCAGTAATTACATTTAATAAAATCAGGCCCCAATTTGTTTTAAAAGGCAATACGCCTTCGTTAAGGAGTAAAAAATGACTCGCAACTTGCTTGTAGCTTTGAGTTTATTTGTTTTAACCGCTTGTACTAATACGCCCGATTGGGATTATGATAAATCCGTTGAATTTGCAAATTATAAGACATTTGCTTGGTCGCCTGAAACCGACTTTGATAAAGGCGCCGAAAATTATCAAATCAGCGAATTAATGGAAAAGCGTGTACGTAACGCAATCCAAAACGAGATGGGCCTGCATGGCTTTAAGTTAGTTGATGCGCAAAAGGCCGATGTCATGGTCAACTTTCATGCATCTGTAGACACCAAACTCGATGTTGATACTTTTAACACAAGCTACACGGCAAGATGGAATTACTGGGGTGTTGGTTGGCATACACAGACTCAAGCACGAGAATATGAAGTTGGCACGTTAGTCATAGATATTGTTGATCGTGCTTCAAATCAGCTTGTTTGGCGCGGAGCTAAAGAAGGCCGTTTAAGGAAGAATCAGTCACCTGAAAAACGTACTGAATCTGTAAACAACACAGTCAAAGATATCTTAGCCAATTTCCCACCCAAGCCACAGCACTAGATTCAAAAAGGCAGCCAAGGCTGCCTTTTTTGCATTTGTGCGGGCGTATTTTTTAGTACGGGGTTGCAAGGCCTCTACAATTAGGTAGAATTCTGCCGTTTATTGGCCTTGCAGAGCATACACATTGATTGAGCAACTTCGTAAAGATTTCCCTTTATTGCAAACACACATTGACGAGCAACCACTTTGTTATTTCGACTCTGCGGCAACGACACAAAAGCCTCAATGCGTTATTGATGCAGTAAACAAGTTTTATCGGCAAGACAACGCCAATGTGCACCGCGGAGCACATACACTCAGTGCAGCAGCGACTACTCAGTATGAATCTGTGAGAAATAAGCTTGCGCAGTTTTTAAATGTGAGTCAGCGAGAGATTGTTTGGACCAAAGGTGCCACAGAATCACTCAATCTCATTGCCTATGGTTTATCTGAAAAGTTAAACCAAAACGATGTGATTTTAATTTCTCCTTTAGAGCATCACGCTAATATCGTGCCTTGGCAACAAGTCGCACATAGAACCGGTGCCAAATTAGAATTATTGCCAGTTAGCAAGCAAGGAATATTGGACTTAGAGGCTTCTAAAACACTAATTAGTGCAAAGAAACCCAAAATACTCAGCATCTGCCATGCATCAAACGCACTTGGCAATATCCATGATATTGCCGCACTAATCCAAGTTGCAAAACAGTTCGACACCATAACGGTAATAGATGGTGCTCAATCACTACTTCACCTGAGGCCAGATCTAAGTGCTATGGGCTGCGATTTTTTTGTCTTCTCCGCACATAAAGCATTAGGGCCAACAGGTCTTGGCGGGCTTTTCGGACGATACGAGTTATTAAATAGCATGCCGGTCTACCAAACTGGTGGTGAAATGATCGAGCGCGTTAGCTTTTCAGGCACAACATTCAGAGAAGCCCCAGGTAAATTTGAACCTGGTACGCCAAATATCAGTGGTGTCATTGGGTTTGGCGCAGCTCTTGATTATTTAGATGCTATTGATGCGAATACCCTCGCTCACCACGAGGCAAGTTTGTATCACTACTTGGTAAATGCTTTAAAGAAAATCGATGGTATTTCCATTTGGGGAGATACTGAGCGCAATATTGGAGTTGTCAGCTTTACTTACAAAAACGAGCACCACTTTGACATAGCGACTTTTTTAAATACCTATGGTGTTGCAGTCAGAAGTGGACATCACTGTACTCAGCCCTTAATGGATCATTTATCTCTGCAAGGCACTGTCCGTATAAGCTTAGCATTTTATAACTCCTACCAAGACGTTGATATACTTATCGACGCATTGAAAAATACTATTGATATGTTGGAAGAATAATAATGGACATCAATCAAATCCAAACTCAGCTAAACAGCCTCAATGGATGGCAGGCGAAGTACCGAGAAATTATGCTACTTGGTAAAAAGCTCCCATCATTACCTGACGCACTAAAAACCCAAGATGCGCAAGTACAAGGGTGTGAAAGCAATGTTTGGTTGCATCTAGATTTAGATGAAAACCAAGAACGTCTAGTGATTATTGCCGATTCTGATACTCGAATAGTAAAAGGCCTTTTGGCTATCATACTCGCTTGCTACAACAATTTGTTGCCACAAGAAGCAAAACTCGTTGACGCGTATGCGTTATTTGAAGAAATGGGATTGATTCAACATTTGAGTCCTTCACGCGGAAATGGGGTTAAAGCCATCGTAGAGCGTATACAGACTCAAATCAGCGCATTTCAGTGAGGAACTGAAATGCGCGAGCACTAACTATTTCGTTCGCGCTTTTCCAAATATTTACGAATAGATTTCGCAGCTGCAAAAAAGCCAAAACTTCCAGTCACCATGGTTGCAGAACCAAATCCAGTTGCACAATCCATATTTTTGCTCCCATCAGCCTGCTGCTTCGCCTTACATACACTACCATCGTCAGTGGGATAAACTAACTGCTCTGTAGAATATACACAGTCGACTGCAAATTTACGCTTTGGGTTTGACGTAAAGTTATACTGTTTACGCAATAGATAACGTACTTTTGCAAGCAATGGGTCATGGGTTGTTTTAGCCACATCACCATAACAAATTTGGCTAGGGTCCGTTTGCCCGCCTGCTCCACCGGTCGTTATGACTGGTATTTTGTTGCGTTTGCAGTGTGCTATTAAAGCTGCCTTTTCTTTGACTGCGTCAATACAATCAATGACATAATCAAAGCCTTGGATATAATCTTTGATATTCTCAAGTGTGATAAAGTCATCAACGACAGTCACTTTGCAAGCCGGATTAATATTTTCTAGACGCGCTTTCATTGCTTCTGCTTTGATTTCACCAATGGTATCTGTAACTGCATGCAATTGACGATTAATATTAGTCACACAAATATCATCTAAGTCGATAAGTGTAATATGTCCGATACCTGTTCGAGCCAGAGCTTCCGCTGCCCAGCTACCTACCCCGCCAATACCAATCACACAAAAATGGGCTTCACTTAACCATGCAAGCTGCTCACTACCATACAGCCTCCCAATACCACCAAAACGAAGCGATGTATCTTGCTCTGTCATATTACCACTCTAACTGCTCGGGCTGTTGCCACGAATTATAAATATCATGTGTTACTAATTGCGCAAAATGCTCACCCTCTTTAGGCTTCGCACTAAAGCTTAAATATTCACCATTCCACTCAAATGCAAGGTAAAAAGCATGCAAATAAACTCTATCTGCTGACTTTCCACCATAGTTTACATCACCTAATATAGGTGCTGATAGACTTTTTAGCGCGACCCGTAATTGATGCGTTTTACCGCTGAAAGGTTTCATTAAACAAGCTCGAACGCCTGCCGCCACACTTACTGAGTAAAATCTTGTTATTGCTGGGTTTTCTTGGCTTTTAAGAAGTTTATATGTACCTCTTCTGGATTTCGCCATATCCCCTTTTACCCAGCCTTGTTTCTTCTTAGGCTTATCAGTTACTAGCGCAAAGTAAAACTTGTTTACCTGTCTTTGAGTAAACAAAGTTGTTAATGCAGCCGCAGCTTCACTTGAAGTCGCAAGTACTATCAGGCCTGAAGTAGGTTTATCCAAACGATGAACGGGAAATAAGCTCATATTAAGTTGTTGCTCAAGTAAAGCGACAAACCCTGCTTCTGATTCACTGTGAAAGCTCACTCCACAAGGTTTATAGGCAACAACAAAATCTTGATGCTGGGCAATAATGCCGAATTTACCCATTGAGGTACTCAATAACACGCGCTAGGTCTTCTGGTGTGTCGACTCCAGCATGAACTGGCTTATTTGCCTTTGTTATTTTAATTGGGTAGCCATGATAAAGCACTCTTAGCTGCTCCAATGACTCTTGCACTTCAAGCGGCGAAACGCTCAACTGAAGATATGTTTTTATAAACCCTGCACGATAAGCGTATATTCCAACATGTCGTTTAAAATGCGATAGCGGTATTTTGCTCTCATCTAACTCCATCATGCTCTCTCGCTGAAACGGGATAGATGCACGTGAGAAGTAAAGCGCATTATTGTTGGCATCGCTAACAACTTTTACCGCATTCGGATTTAATACCTCTTCAACACTCTCAACATCCACACTCAGCGTTGCCATCGGCGCAGATGAAGCGAATAGCAAGTTCGCTACTTGCGTAATATTCTCAGGCTCGAGTAATGGTTCATCACCTTGAACGTTGACGATTAAAGTGTCGTCATCTAAGTTCAAAATATCGACTACTTCCGCTAGACGCTCTGTACCTGACTGGTGGTCTTCTCTAGTCATCAACACATTGTTGGTAAACTTTTTTACTTCGTCAAATACTAACTGGTGGTCTGTCGCCACATAAACCGCTTTCGCACCAGCTTTTTCAGCTTGTTCAAAGACGCGCTGGATCATGGTTTTACCGCAGATATCTACCAGCGGCTTACCAGGCAAACGCGTCGAAGCATAGCGTGCTGGAATAACGACTATGAATTCCACTTCTCTACCTCTTCAAGGCTTAACTCTCTTGCTTCATTTTCTAGCAATACCGGAATATCATCTCTCACAGGGTATGCCAATTTTGCTGCGGTGCTGATCAGCTCTTTGTTTTCTTTGTCATATGCCAGCTTGCCTTTACATACTGGGCAAGCGATGATTTCCAACAATTTTGTATCAAATGCCATGGCCAATAATCCCCTTCTTTTCTAATAAACAATGCAGCTTTTCAATAAGCGCTTCAGATGGAACGGCGTCTACACGCAAAAAGTACCAATTGTCTTTTGCAAAAGACTGGCACTTAACTGCGTCCTTTTCAGTCATAAACACCGGTTGTTTTGTATATGCTTCAAAATCTTGTTCGCTGTACATATGGTGGTCAGCGAAATGTTTATTCTGTGTAATTGTAACCCCATTTGCCTGTAAAGACTTTTCAAACCTAGAGGGGTTTCCAATTGCACTTACAGCAATACCTTTCGATGGGTACTCTTGAGCTCTTTGACCAGTTTTCACGCTGAAAAAGCCTGATGTGCACAATGAGTAACCATCCTCTTTTACCGAGCCATTATACACAGCCAGATCGACCGACTTTAAACGGCTAGGAAGCTCTCTCAAAGGTCCCGACGGGAGAAGTAGACCATTGCCAAACCGTCGTTCGTTATCAATAATGCAAATTTCAATGTCTCTTGCTAATTGATAATGCTGTAACCCGTCATCACTTACTATAATATCTGGTTCGTTGTGCTCAATTAGATATTCGATACTCGCTTGTCTATCGCCACCAATGACAATATCACAACCCAGCCGTTTAAAAATAAGTAGAGGCTCATCACCGGCTTGTGCAGCGCTGCTTTCTTCAGTGACATGATACGGTGTATGAGGAGGGTTTGAACCATAACCTCTACTTATGACAGCTACCTTTAAACCGAGCGATTGTAAATAAGGTACTAGCCACAATACGAATGGTGTTTTGCCATTCCCACCAATACCAATATTACCAACAATTAAAACTGGCGCTGGCGCTTTATAAGAAGATTTAATCCCCAGTTTAAACAGCACTTTTCTAACATTGCTAACTAGCCAAAAAAGGCCGCTCAAAGGTAACAAAGCAATATTCAAGAGGCCGATAGGTTTGTACCAGCTTTTCTCTATTTTATTCAATGTTATTCACCATATTGCATTTTGCACAGTGCTGCATAGGCACCATCTTTTGCTAGTAGTTCGTCATGTTTTCCTTGTTCTAAGACTTTTCCTTTATCAAGAACGTAAATCTGATCTGACTTTTCGATTGTTGAGAGCCTATGGGCAATAACGATTGAAGTTTTATTCACCATTAGTTTTTCTAACTCTTCTTGAATAAGCCGTTCCGACTCTGTATCCAATGCTGAAGTAGCTTCGTCTAGAATAAGAACCGGCGCATCTTTAACAATGGCTCTGGCAATTGCAATACGTTGCCTTTGACCACCAGACAACATAACGCCGTTTTCACCCACTTCTGTATTTAAGCCATCCGGTAAATCTTTGACGAACTCCCATACGTGGGCTTGTTTAGCAACTCTGATTAACGCTTCCTCTGACAAAGGCTCATCTAATCCATACATGATATTGTTAGCGATGGTGTCATTGAATAAAGTGACATGCTGTGAAACCAGTGCGAATTGTTTTCGTAACGAAGCCAATGAGTACTCTGTCAACTCAACGCCATCTAATGTTATTTTTCCAGCGTCTAAGTCATAAAACCTAGGCAACAAGTTTGACAATGTTGACTTACCTGACCCACTGCGCCCTACAAGAGCAATACTCTTGCCTGCTTGCACGTTTAAAGACAGGTTTTCAATAACGGGCTCATCCTTAGTGGGATATGTAAAGGTGACATGCTCAACACTAATTTCACCACGCACACTTTCAGCCTCATATGTTCCTGTGTCTTTTTCTTTTTTCTGATCAAGAACTTCAAAAATACTTTTCGCAGCCGCAATACCACGCTGAAAATCACTATTCACATTTGCTAACTGCTTGAGTGGGCGTAGCATCATGACCATTGCAGTGATCAAAGAAGCAACTACACCTGGCGTCAATGTTTCATGTACATCTGGCATTGCAATGATTGCTAAAACAACGGCCATCGCACTGGCTGCAATCAACTGGATCACTGACACACTCAACGCTCTAGTCGCATCCATTTTCACTCGCTGCTGTCTGTTATGATTATTGACAGTAGCAAAGTGCGCTATTTCTTTCTCTTGACCACCGAAACCATGAATTTCTTTATGACCAGACAACATTTGCTCTGAGCCTCTCGTTACAGCACCCATTGCATCTTGGATATTTTTAGAAATTTTTCTGAAACGTTTAGAAACAACGCTAACCACGATAGCAACGAAAGGGACGATAACCAGAAATAGCAACGACAATTTCCAACTTATTGCAAACATGCCCCAAAGCAAGAAAACGACGAATGCGCCTTCTCTGATTGCAACTTGTAATGCTCTAGTTACAGCCTGCTGTACCTGTTCAGTGTCAAACGTTATTTTTGAAACCAATTCACCGTTGGAGTGCTTATCATGAAAGGAAACGGGCATAAAGAGCATATGCTCATATAACTGCTGACGCAATTTGCGCACAACTTGAGAACCGACATAGCTCAAGCAGTATGAGGACATGTAATTAAATATCCCCCTTCCCAGTACTAGAAAAATCACCACGATAGGCGCCATTGCTAGTACATCTTGATTGCCTTGGGTTAATCCATCATCCATAAATGGTTTCATCAGTTGAATGAAAAGCGCATCCATAGCGGCATATCCCAACATACCAAAGATCGCAAAAAACGCTGCAATTTTAAATTCGTAAGTGTAAGTCAAAAGCCTTTTATAAATTTGCTTTCCAGACTGTTGCATAGTATTACTCTAAAACTTCAAAACCCCTATATTGTATCTGCCATCAGCCAAAAACTGAATGCATTATCTTAAAAACCATAGATTTTTCGCTTCTCTGGCCATGAAAACTTGATAACGGCTAGAAAATATACGAATTTGAATGTGGCCATTTAAAGCTGTATCAAGCATTTGATATCCTGCGTTGTCATACCTAGCTATCACATCTCGATGAGGCAGTTTCCAAGGGGAATGATAACCCCTTGAAAAAATTACTAACTCAGCATCCACGGCTTCTATAAATTCAACTCTAGACGATGTGTTGCTACCATGGTGTGGCGCGAGCAATATCGTAGATTGCAAAGCTGTACTATTTTCATTTACGAGCTTTAATTCAGAACGAGATTCAATGTCACCGGGCAACAAGAGTCTATTGTGTCCATCACTAATAACAATAACACATGAATTATTATTGTCGTTATTCTGCAATTCTTGCGGCCACAGCACCTCAACAAATAACCCTTCAAAGTTCAGCGTTTGTTTTAGACAGGGTTGTTGATACGTGAGCCCATGAAATGTATGCAAGCTACTGCCAAATCCATTTTCGATTAGATCATTTAACCCTCCGGCATGATCGCCATCATCATGGCTTATTACCGTATGGACAAGGGTAATGTTGTTTGCTTTGATAAAAGGCAATATTACGTTTTCAAATATAGAATACGAGCCAAAGTAATTTGCGCCTAGATCATAAAGTAAACCCTTGCCTTCTTTTGAGACTAAAACCGCAGTTCCATGCCCCACATCAAACACATCTACCTGCCAATTAGGTGGCTGCCAATAATACCAACGAGTTATAAGCAAAATAACAGGAATTGAGGCATAGCGAAGCGTGGGTTTAACCAACAATAATGCAATAGACAGCAACATCAAGCCCAAATCAGGTACACCTAACTGTCCGATTCCTAACCAATTGAACTTCAAATCTTTCAGTAGAAGATAAGACTCATTTAAAACCCAGTCTAATGGACTAATTAACGGTATATTTATAAAAAGAGAAACTAGGCTCTGTAAAATAATGGCCGGAAAAATGATCAGCCCCAGCAGGGGAATTACTATTAAGTTAACAATTAACCCTGAGATACTCACTCCTTGAAATGCAAATACACTCCAAGGTAGTAAAAACAAAAATACCACAAACTGTATTTTTATTAATAGCTTAGCTTTATATGCAAGGTTGTTACTAGTTAAGTTAAAGTTTTGACGCTTAGATAACACCCACAATATGGCTACCACGGCACTAAAAGAGAAATATAGCCCTATGTTTAATAGTGAAAATGGTTCAAAAACAACGACTAATGTTAAAGCATAAAGAACTATTCTAGTTAAGCCTATTCGCAACCCAAAACCATAACAAACCACGCCTAAAGCCGCCATTAGCCAAGCTCTTTGCGCAGATACCTGCATGCCACTCAAGATGACATATACACCTGCGATTATGAGTGCACCACACATACAACCTAAATTGACATTTATGGCCTGACTCAAACGACTGTAAATTAAGAATGCGCTGCATTTGAATACAATAAAACTCAATGAAAATAGGATACCTATATGCAACCCAGAAATCGCCATTACATGACTTAACCCCAAATTTCTAAATTCACTTTTTTGCTCCTTTGTTATCTTTGTTCGATCGCCACTGAGCAGCACATAGTATAGCCACCCCAATTCAAACTCATTGAAAACACTCGCCATATAACGCTGATACGCTTTTTTAAATTGCGCTTTTCTTGAAATAATTTCATCAATCTCCATTCGTCCTTTAAAATGAATGTGATTTCTAAACGCATATAGTTCAGTATCAAATACGTCAAAATTTTTCCTCGAACGAAAAAGCCGTATTTTTCCAAAGCCTGACACCTCATCTCCTTCTTTCAGAGCTTGAGGGCTTTTTGTGACTGACAGATTTGCATAGATGGTTTTTACTGGTGATACATGAAACTTATCAAGCTTTACCACATCTAACTTGATGTATGTGTAGCTACTTCGATTGATAATTTTGGATACATGGCCATGTATTTTGACCGGCTTATCTACAACTTCATTTTTCCAACTTACATGATAGAAAGTGAAGTAATGAAAAACTGTAACAAAAATACCTAAAATAAAACCTGCCAAAACATTCGAAAAAAGCTTAAAATAGCTACTAACAAAAACGAGCATGGCAATACTGCTGGGTAACTGCCAATAATCCAGATAAAAAACGGATATTAGGCACCCGCATACGATGCCGAAGCAAATCAATAGTGAAGTAGATGGTTGCTCTATATGGCGAAGAAAACGATCCAACGCTTTTTACCTGATCACAATAAGATCAAAGAACAAAAATCGTTAAAGATATTTGGTAATTTATTGCATGATGCAAACCTTTGGCATTTAAATCGGCGTTCAGCCAGAGGTGCTTTTTCAGTTGGACTGTTTTTTGCGTTCATCCCTGTTCCCTTTCAAATGGTACTTGCGGCAGCCCTTGCCATACCGTTTAGAGTAAATTTACCTCTTTCGATTGCATTAGTTTGGATTACCAACCCACTTACAATGCCACCGATCTTTTATTGTTCATATCTTGTCGGTGTTTTTGCACTTGGTCAAGAGTTACAACCATTCCACTTTGAACCCACCTGGGCATGGTTAAGTCAAAGCATTTCAACCATTGGTCCTGCGTTTATGGTCGGGTCTCTCATTTGTGCATGTATTGCAGCAATTATTGGATTTTTTGGTATCGATTATTTGTGGAGACGTTCTGTAAACAAAGCGTGGGAAGCACGCAATCAGGCGGATTAAACCTCTTATAAAATTCCAATCAATAAAAAAGGCCCTTGAGGGCCTTTTTTATTGTCTTGTTTACTTTTTATTTCTGCGTCTTCTTAACATCAATAGTGGCGCTGACAATAACGCAATCACGCCGCCAAAGGATGCTGAACTACGTTCATATGTCTCGGCTTCATCTGGCGCACACTCTGCTGGTGTGCCACTGCTGTTTCGAGTTAATAACACAGGAATTGCAACTGATTCAAACTCTTCATTGCCGTTGCTATCTTTCATGATATTGCCCAACGAGTCTTTTCTTTTTACTGTTTTAGTTGCAATAGCATAAATGTTGCCGCTGTCTGTAATCTTTATAGCTTCTGAGACTTGATATGGAAAATCGGCGCTTTTACAAGGCAGTAAATCGTTGATATTACTAAGCTGGTTGGTTGCTTTGTCAAATAAGAAAGCATCTCTTCTTGGAACTGATACGTTCTTTTCTACTTCAGCTTGGCCTATGATTTGTCCGGCATTATTGATATCTCTAACATACATATCAGAGCCTTCATAAAATGAAGCTATTTCTTTGTATTCAGAATTATCGATATCATAGTAATAACTTTTAACGTTAACAAAGGAGCCTGTAGTAAATTCGTCCATGCGATAACCAACTATCACATTGTTGTCATTAATCGCAATTGCTCTACTACTCTCATACCCTTTGTCATGTTCAACAACTGGCTTAAATGTGCCATCTTGGAAGTAACCAGCGCGCTGTCTGATGATGAAATCATCACCCTCTCTTGTTTGCGACTGACCAATTGGAACGCCAGCTTTGTTGACAGCAAGGGCCGAGCTAACGTGTATTCTTTCCTCGTTCTCTTCTCGAGTTAGGCCTATACCTAAGTCCTTTGTTTCAGAGGAAATAATGTTAAAGTTCGCGTCTAATTTCCATTGGTAAGCGCGCAAATCATAGTAACCACTGTTTTGAAGCTGCCAAACACAAACAGCAACCGGCTCATCTTCACCTTTACAGTTGTCGTTAAATCTATCTTCAGAGTCTTTCTCAACGCTTACCGCACTCTGGCCTACCACTAAGTATGAACCGTCATCCAGCTTTTTAATATCTGTTGCAATGCTAAAGCTACCATAGTCATCTGAAAAACTACCAGGTAGCTCCACTGTTTCACCATTAGGCTTAATTAGTAAAGCCCTTGATGCATGAGCTCGCTGAAAGAAAGTTGTATTTTCACTTTCATCTTTCTTTTGAAACTCGATTTGGTCGTACGGTGCCGTTCCCCATCCTACTGCCGTGCCATCAGACGCAATAGCAGTTAAAAGCTGCACAGTTGAACGAGATAACCCATTGGTATAATCGCGGTTAGCATCAAACAGCACCTTTTCATCTGCAGATGTCGTACTAAACATAATACCAATACCTGAGTTCAATTTTTGAAACTCCGGATTATTTGATCTTGTTGATATGAAGTTACGCATAAACAAGTGGGCATCAGCATTAGTGGCAGCTGCGTTATTCTTTTCAATATCTTCTAGTGTGAAATCAATTGTTTCATCACGAAGTTCTAGGTTACGCTTCCATGAGTCATAGGCGTTTTTAATACCGCTGTCGTTAAAATCGATGTAGCTTACATCAATTGGTAGGTTGAATAACTCGGTCGCACGACCAACCATCACACCAGACTCATTCGCATCCATTACATAGGTATGCTTTGTATTTTCATTTGTTGGTAATTCTGATAATTCATAAGTAACAGCAAAAAGCTGTCCTGAAAAGCACAAACCAATACTGGCGGCTAAAAGTGAATATTTCATTTCAATCCTTACTGCTGATTCTGTAAAGCTTCTAATTCTTCCCAGCGTTCAAACGCGGTTTCGAGCTTTGACTCCAATTCTGCCAGTTGGTTCAAAGCCTGTTGTGTCACATCGGAATCTTGCTTAAAAAACTCTGGAGAGTTTACTAATTCTTGCTGACTTTCAAGTGCAGCTTCAAGCTCCTCTACTTTACTTGGCAAAGCCTCTAATTCAAGTTTTAATTTGTAACTGAGCTTACCTGATTTGTTTTTACTTGTATCGCGTTTAGCTACTGGTGCGGCTTTTTTCTCTTTGTCTAGTTTCTCTAGTGCTTTTTGTTGCGCAAGTTTATTTTCTCGATAAGCTTCAAAATCACTGTAGCCGCCTACAATTTCGGTGACAACACCATCACCTTCAAAAGCCCAAACGCTATTACATGTATTGTCAATAAACTCCCTATCGTGACTAACAATCAATATTGTGCCTTGATACTGGGTGATGATTTCTTCCAATAGCTCGAGTGTTTCTATATCCAAATCGTTGGTTGGCTCATCCAGTACCAAAACATTCGAAGGCTTAAGGAATAGTTTTGCCAGTAACAGACGGTTTTTTTCTCCCCCTGACAACGCCTTAACTGGCGTTCTTGCCCTTGCTGGAGGAAACAAGAAGTCTTGTAAATAGCCCAATACGTGCCTACTGCGTCCACCTATTGAAACTTCCTGTTTGCCTTCGGCAACATTGTCTTGCACAGTCATTTCTTCGTCTAACTTTTCTCTATATTGGTCAAAGTAGGCGACTTCAAGATTAACACCCTGCTTGATTTTACCGCTATCTGCAGACAGTTTTCCAAACAACAATTTCAACAGTGTTGTTTTACCAATACCATTTGGTCCAATTAACCCTACTCGATCGCCTCTCATTACCAACGTCGAAAAGTCTTTAACAATTGGTTTATCTTTGAAAGCATGATTCACAAAACTGGCTTCAAAGACCAATTTACCAGAGCGATCGGCTGACTCGATATTAAAGTCCGCTTTACCGACCTGCTCAATACGCTGTTTACGCTCAACTCGAAGTGCCTTGAGTGCGCGTACACGTCCTTCATTACGGGTTCTTCTCGCTTTTATTCCTTGACGTATCCACGCCTCTTCTTCTGCAAGCTTTTTATCGAACAGCGCATTTTGAGCTTCTTCCACTTTTAGATCATGTGCTTTTTGCTCAAGGTATTTCGCATAATTGCCAGGATAAGAAATGAGCTTGCCACGGTCTAAATCGAGAATTCGTGTAGCAACCGCTCTAATGAAAGCACGGTCATGGGAAATAAATACAATTCCGCCTTTAAAATCTTTCAAGAATGATTCAAGCCATTCTACACTTGCCATATCTAAATGGTTTGTTGGCTCATCCAGCAATAGTAGATCTGGATCGCTAACCAAGGCTTTAGCCAGAGCAACTTTTCTTAACCATCCACCAGAGAGCTTTTCTAAACGCATTTGAGCAGTCAACTGAAGTTGACTCAAAACCAAGTTGATTCGACTTTCAAATCGCCATGCATCAGCAGCTTCAATTTCCGCGGACAAACGCTCCAAGCGATTCAGTAATGAGCTAGACTGATCCGTTTGCAGTTCTTCACTGACATGATTGTATTCAATAAGCAAACTTGCCACATCTGGCAGGCCATTAGCAACATAATCAAATACAGAGCCGTGAGCCCCCTTGGGTGGATCTTGCTCTAATCGCGAGACTTTTAGGCCTGTTAAACGGTTAATTTCACCATCATCTAGCACGACCTGCCCATCTAACACTTTTAGTAAGGTAGACTTGCCGGCACCATTTCTGCCAACAATACAGACTCGCTCACCAGCTTCAATTAGCGCATCTGCATTGTCTAATAGTGGATGGGAACCAAAAGCGAGTTGTGCTTTAGCTATTCTTATTAAATCCATCTTATTGTACTAACTCTTGAATTTGTTGTTGAGTAAACGGCCAATACAGCAGTTTACCCGTTGTTATATTTTTCATGACTGGAATAGAAGTTTGAAACTCGTTAATAAGAGCTTCACTCTCTAAAATATCCTGATGCTGAATGTCATCGTCGTTAATGCAAGAAAGCGCTAAAGACAACGCTTCTTCACACAAATGGCATCCATCAGTATAAAACAACGTCACCTTAGCCATGGGTTATCAACCAGCTATTGTGAATTTGCTTGTTACGTTTAAAGTCTGGCGACAGTGTTTGCGTTGAGATATTTTCCGCTTTTAGGCCAAGACCCATTAGTGCCACTTCATCCATTTTAAAGCCACGCTTATTGTTGGAGAACAACAACACGCCATCTGGACTTAAGATATTCTTAACCCACGTTAGCAACTGAATGTGATCACGTTGTACGTCAAACACATCCTTCATTCTTTTAGAATTTGAAAACGTAGGTGGATCTAAAAAGATCAAATCGTATTGTCCTTTGGCATGTTCAAGCCACTTTAAGCAGTCAGCTTGCTCAAATCTAAAACGTGGGTTTTTAAGGTTGTTTAATGCAAAGTTTTCTTCAGCCCACTTCAAATACGTCTTTGACATATCAACAGTAGTCACTGCTTTTGCTCCACCAATCGCGGCATGGACTGAAGCGGACCCTGTATATGAAAATAAATTCAGTACGCGTTTATCTTTAGCATTTTGTTGAATAAATCGACGTGCCAAGCGATGATCTAAAAATAGCCCTGTGTCTAAGTAGTCATACAAGTTTACTTTAAATTTAGCACCAAATTCTTCAATAACTTGATAACGATTTTGCTTCTCGTAAGACGTATATTGAGAGTCTCCGCGCTGTTTTTTACGCACTTTTACCGCTAACTTGCTTGGAGAAATTTGTAATGTTTCAGCAGTTAAAGAAATCACATCTTGCAAACGTTTATCAGCCACTTCTGCATTGATCTCTTTAGGCGCAGCATATTCAAAGATAACCGCATTATCATCATAAACGTCTACAGCAACGTTGTACTCTGGAATGTCAGCATCATAAAGTCTGTAAGCTTGCACAGACTCTTTTTTCAGCCAACTTTTAAGCGCTTGCTTGTTCTTTTTTAATCGATTAGCAAATGCACGAGATTGCTCATAATGAAGTTCAGAAGTTTGCTGATTTTGCGCAACTTGCTTTTCGTTTAGCTCATAAAGGTAAAGCGTTACATCAATTGGACCATTTTTAAACTTGTAGCGTTTTTTTGATGCAAGTTTAAGTAACCTGAAAAGCTCGTCATCTGTACCTAACAGTGCAGCATTCCAATCCTGAAAGTGCTTTTTAAAGCTTGCGCCCATACTGCGGTATAAACTGATTAGCTCAGCCATTGAACCCAAGCGCTCACCATATGGTAAGTTACTCAACACGGTACCCGGACGCTTAGCAACCGATTGTAAATTACCTGCGTCTGAAACTTTAAATTGAATATGCTCGCCAATCCCAGCACGATTTGCGTTAGATTGAGCTGTATCAATCACTTTTGCGTCAATATCATGACCGATTAGCCACAAGTTTGATGCTATTTTTTCTGACTTAAGAGATTGCTGTATCTCTTTAAACTTTGCTTCTCTAAAACTAGGTAATCTTTTGAAAGCAAAGGCTTTATGCAAATTTGTAGGTAATTTTAATGCCATACTTGCCGCTTCGATAAGAAGCGTGCCTGAACCACAGCAAGGGTCGAAAAGAGGTTTCGAAGTATCCTCTAACCAACCACTACGCATTACTAGTGCAGCAGCTAAATGCTCCCTAATTGGTGCTTTACCTTGTTTAGTTCTATATCCGCGATCTGACAGCCTTGGGCCTGAGTAATCAAGATACAGAGCCAGCTTTTGCTTATTCAGCTTAGCAATAATTCGCACATTGGCGTCTTGTTTATCTACTGAAGGGCGCTGTTCATACAGATCTTGAAAATAATCTACCACAGCATCTTTAATAACTAGGCCCGAGAATTGGCTATTTTTTAATTCTTTATTTGTGCCATTAAACTCAACAGCAAATGTTTGTTTTGGACCAAACCACTCTTGCCAGCCTTGAAAACGTGCAAATTTATAGAGATCTTCTTTGTTTTTGATATCTTCATGTTCGTCAATCAGCAACATCACGCGTGTTGAAAAACGCGTCATCATACAAAACTTTTGAGCCGTTAAGTTATCAGCTTCAAAGCGCACTGATCCAATGCTTTGCTTAGTAACTTTAATTTCGAAAGATTGAAGTTCTTCGACCAGTAAATTCTCGATGCCAATCGATGTAAGTGCAATAAACTGCAATGTGCTAACCCTATAATTTCAATTGACGCGAGTATAACACAGGTGTTGACAGACTGGGATTGGATTAAGCTCTTCTAGCGAGTTTATTACTCACTAATAACGGATGGATACGATTGTTAAGTACTTTAATTGCCTGAAATTGCTCGAGCACAATATTCTCATCTAGGCGAAATTCTGCTGTTAGGTTTAAGCACAAACTCGCTTCACTGTCGTGATCGACAATCAAGCACTCTCCTAGCATCTCTTTAGACTGTAAACTGACAACCGCATTACATAGAGCTTCTGAGCCGCTGTAAGGCGAGAAAAACCAGCTTTTCGCTTGCATAGGTAAAAGGTGAAATTTTGCAGCTGTGGCATTGAGCGATATTTGGCAGCATTGAGCTTCTGACCAAACTGCATAAGTACATAAGTAGTCAAATACATTTTGATAAAACTCTGCTTCTTCCACACTCAACGTAGGGCTACTATTTGAGTCTGCTGTTAATTGTCGCAACCTGAAGGGAGTACATAGTTGTAGCTCATCGCCAAGGTCAACAAGCAACCGATTTTGTGTGCGACATTGTAACCAACGCCACTCTTTTGATGCTTGCAAAATCGCCCTCCGAATTACTACTTCTCCAAATTAACAGTAACTCGTAGTATATCGCGATTTTTGCAAGTGTAAAAATATTTATAATAACTTTTTCTTTAGGATCATTTAGTAATATGACTGATCCTTATAAAGAATTTACGATCCTTTTGATCAATTGTGGACCTTCATAAATAAAGCCAGTATAAACTTGTACCAGATCCGCTCCAGCGTTCAGCTTTTCTTGAGCCGCTTCTGCACTGTCAATGCCGCCTACACCAATGATAGGTAGTTTACCATCGGTTAAACGCTTTAGTTCACTCACGACATGCGTCGACTTTTCTCTAACCGGTCTGCCCGAAAGTCCGCCTGCTTCTTCAGCATGCTCAAGTCCTTGTACAGCTTCTCTTGCCAGCGTTGTATTAGTTGCAATCACCCCATCAATTCGATTATTGACAAGGGATTCAGATATTTGAGTCAACTGTACTGCGTCCACATCTGGTGCTATTTTTACTAACATTGGCACTGATTTGTTGTGTTTTGCGATTAAGTCAACTTGTTCATTTTTGAGGCTTTGTAACAAATCATCCAACGCCTCTCCATATTGTAAGTCACGTAGTCCTGGCGTATTTGGAGATGAAATATTTACAGTGATATATGACGCATGTTCAAACACTTTGCGCATGCAATGAATATAGTCATCTTTGCCCTGCTCATTAGGCGTGTCTTTGTTTTTACCAATATTGATCCCAAGGATCCCAGTGTAATTTGACGCTTTTACATTCGCGACAAGATTATCAACCCCTTTGTTGTTAAAACCCATTCTGTTTATTACAGCATGTGCTTCTGGCAAACGGAATATACGAGGTTTATCATTACCCACTTGTGGTCTTGGTGTAACTGTACCAACTTCAATAAACCCAAAACCCATTTGACCAAATGCATCGATACACTCTGCATTTTTATCTAAACCAGCAGCTAAACCAACCGGATTATCAAACTCTAATCCTAAAAAATTAACTGGCTTCTTAGGGAGTGACTGTGACCATGCGAGACTTAATGGTGTATTTTTGAAGCGGCGAAGATTGCCTAGTGCAAAATCATGTGCCCATTCCGCATCTTTATTAAACATATAACGACGTGCTAAATCGTAAAACATCGTGACTCCTTAAGTTCCTGGTAACAGTTTGAGGCAAAAAAATACCCCAGCAATTGCCGGGGTATTGTAACGCTTTAATTTTTATTTGGAAGTATCACAGTTGTGACTGAGTAACATTAACTCTCTCAATGCTACTGAGAACTTCGCAAAGTCATGGTTTTGAGATGTCTTGAACTCAGCAAGCATCTGCTGCCAGCGATGAAGTAGTGAAGCTTGATTATCCATCCACTGGTCAATCAGCGTATCGACATCATCATCGTTACCTTCAAAGCTATTAAGTACCACTTCAGATAAAGCACGCTGCTGCCAATCAAGCTCTTCACGATATGAAGCACGTGCCAGTGCTTGCCAGTGGTTTGCAACAGGTTGTGCAGTGATTTGCTCTAAGAACCAGTGTAGACCCATATTAGCGCCTAACTTGAAGTAGGTGTTAGATACTACTGAGATATCGCGCTTAGCATTATTTGCAACTTCCGCAAGATCCATTACTGAGAACAAGCTAGATAGCGACACGATACGGTTTGCTAATGCTTCTGGAACACCTTCTGAAGTTAACTCTGCTACTTTCTCAGCAAGACGTGAGCTTTCTTCCTCAACCATATAAGTTGTTAGATTCGCACTTAAGTCTGCAAATGTTGGAGCGAAGAACTCAATTGTTTGCTCAATCGTCATTGCTTTATTACGGTGACGTAAGAACCAACGTGTTACACGGCGAACTGTACGACGTAATTGATACAACATCTCTGTTTGAACAGCTGAAGGGATCTTATTATCAAGCGATGAGATTTCAGCCCATGTTTCTGACATCTGGAATGTCGCACATGCAATTGAGTAACAAAGTGCAATTTCAGCTTCTGTTGCGCCAGTCTCTTCATGCATACGGATCATGAAGTTCAAGCCCATATCATTAACGATATTGTTCGCTAGCTTAGTCGCAATGATCTCTTTTCTCAGCGGGTGCTCATCCATTGCCGCGTTAAAGCGGTCACGAAGAGGAACTGGGAAAGAGTTTACTAGTAACTGACGGTAATAAGGATTTTCAGTGATTTCATCAACCACTAGAGTTTCTTTAAGCACCATCTTTGAATAAGAAACTAGAACAGAAAGCTCTGGGCGAGTTAAGTCAAGACCTGCAGCTGCGCGTTCAGCTAGCTCTTCATCACTTGGTAAGAACTCGATGTTTCTATCAAGTTTACCTTCTTTCTCAAGCGCGTGAATGAAGCGGATCTTCTCTTTAAGCGTCGCAGGACCTTTTGACTTAGTGACAGACAATGTATGAGTTTGACGGTAACAGTCAGCAAGTACTAGTTCAGATACTTCGTCAGTCATTGCATATAGCAATTCGTCACGCTGTTTCTTAGTTAGGTCACCTTCTGCAACTAAGCCATTAAGTAAAATCTTAATGTTTACTTCGTTATCTGAGCACGCAACGCCACCTACGTTATCGATAAAGTCAGTGTTAATACGGCCGCCTTTTGCTGCAAATTCAATTCGACCAAGTTGCGTTGCACCTAAGTTACCACCTTCACCGAAGATTTTAGCACCTAGCTGTGAGCCGTTGATACGAAGTGCATCATTTGCTCTATCGCCTACATCTGCGTCACTTTCGCTCGCCGCTTTAATGTATGTACCGATACCACCATTCCAAAGTAGATCGACAGGCATCATTAACAGCGCTTTAATTAGCTCAGTTGGCGTCATGCTTGCTTTCTTCGTGCCAAGCATTTTTTTGATCTCAGGCGTCAATGTAATCGACTTAGCCGCACGAGAGAAAATGCCACCACCTTGAGAAATCAAGCTAGCATCATAGTCTTCCCACGAAGAACGTGGCAATTCAAACATACGAGCACGTTCTTTATAAGAGCTTGCTGCATCTGGATTTGGATCAATGAAGATGTGCATATGGTTAAACGCTGCGACCAAGCGAGTGTGCTCAGAAAGCAACATACCATTACCAAATACATCCCCTGCCATGTCTCCAATCGCAACTGCTGTGAAATCAGTAGTTTGACAATCGATGTCCATTTCACGGAAGTGGCGCTTAACTGACTCCCAAGCACCTTTTGCAGTGATACCCATTTTCTTGTGGTCATAACCAATTGAACCACCAGAAGCAAATGCGTCTCCAAGCCAGAAGTTGTACTCGTCTGCAATGCCATTTGCAATGTCTGAGAATGTCGCAGTACCTTTATCCGCCGCAACAACCAAATATGGGTCGTCTTCATCATGACGAACTACGTCAACAGGAGGAACAATATCGCCATGAATAATATTGTCAGTGATATCTAGAAGACCACGTATAAAGATCTTATAGCACTCTTGACCTTCGCGGAAGAATCCTTCACGGTCGTTTGGCAACTGCTTACATACAAAGCCACCTTTAGAGCCCACAGGAACAATTACTGTATTCTTAACCTGCTGAGCTTTTACCAAGCCCAAAACCTCAGTACGGAAATCTTCACGGCGGTCTGACCAACGTAAACCGCCACGCGCTACCTTGCCGCCACGTAAGTGAACACCTTCAATACGCGGAGAATAAACAAAAATCTCGAACGCAGGCAGTGGCAATGGCATCTCAGGGATTGCACTTGGCTGAATCTTAAATGAAACGTAAGACTTGTTAGTGCCGTCAGCTTCTTTTTGATAGAAGTTCGTACGTAGTGTGGCATCAATCATAGCAACGTAAAGACGAATGATACGGTCATCGTCCAAGTTAGCAACACTTTCAAGCTCGTGGTAGATTTTCTCAACTAGCTTATCAAGCGTCTTCTGAGCAGCCTTTTTCTGAGGACAGAATTTCTTCTCGAACAATTCGACCAATTGATTGGCAATACGCGGATAGTGCTCGAAAGTGTTTTCAATATATGACTGAGAGAAAGTAACACCAATTTGGCGCATATACTTAGCGTATGCGCGTAGGATTGAAGCTTCACGACCTGTTGAGCCAGCTTTCAACACTAGGCGGTTGAAGCCATCGTTTTCAAGGCGATTATTCCACACATTGATAAGCGCGGCACGGAAACGTGCTGACACTTTGTCAAAATCAGCTAGACCTTTGCTATCAAGTAGCATTGAGAAGTCCATGATCCAGTTTATTTGACCATCACTTGTTTTAATCGCATACGGTGTTTCACCAATAACGCGCAGGCCAAAATTTTCTAGCATTGGCATGACATCAGATAAGTGAATAGGCTCATCTTTATGGAATAAGCTCAAACGAACAATTTGCGAGTTTGCTTCTTCTTGAGGACGGTAGAACAACATTTCTAGTTTGTTGTCATCGCTTAACTTTTCAAGCTTCTCAATGTCTACTACCGCAGCACTTGGTAGGACTTCGTCTTTATAGGCTCTAGGGAAAGCCGTCGCGTACTTGCGATTTAAGTCGTTACCACGAGCTTCACCATCACTAGCTAGTAAAGCAGTTTGTAGCTTATCTTCCCAAGTACGGGCAGCTTCTACCAAGTTATTTTCGATTTCTTTCACGTTATACTTAATGTTGTTGTCAGCTACACGAACAATGTAATGCGTTCTTGCCAGTGTAGACTCAGAGAAAAATGTGGTGAACTCAACTTTTTCGTTAGAACCAAATGCATTACCTAACAACTTTTGAGTTTCGCGGCGAAGCGCTGTGTTATAGCGCTCACGCGGTACATAAACCATACATGAGAAGAATCTTCCGTATACATCTCTACGAATGAATAAGCGACACATGTCACGTTCTTGGGTTTGTAAAACACCCATAGCGACATCTAGCAACTCTGACTCACGAGCTTGCACGAGCTCGTCACGAGGATAAGTTTCTAGAATGTTTAGTACAGCTTTGTACGCATGTGTGCCTTTAGCAAAATCACACTGCTCCATAATGCGAGCAATTTTGCTTTTTAAAACAGGAACGTCTGAAGCACTGTTGTTGTAAAAACTTGATGAGAATAAGCCAATAAAGCGATCTTCACCGATTACATTGCCTTCACTATCAAAACGCTTAATTCCGACATAATCTATATGCGCCGGGCGGTGTACGCGTGACTGAGAATTGGTCTTTGTTAGGATAAGCAAATTCTTACTACGCGCTTCAAGACGTGCGACTTCAGGTAACTCTGAAAGTAGACGGCTGCTTTCAGAAGAGTTCTTCATCAAACCTAGGCTGGAACCTGCAACTGGTTTTAACTCATAGTCACCTTGCACTGGTACTAAGTCATACTGACGATAGCCCATAAAAGTGAAGTTATCGCGTGCGAGCCAATCTAAGAATTCAACGGCTTCGTTTAGTTCTTCTTTTGAAGCATCATGCTTTCGGTTTGGAATGTCTTCTCCGACAGATACAAGCTTGTCTCTGACAAGCAACCAGTCTTCGACAGCAACCGATACGTCTTTTAACACCGACTCAAGTTCGTGTGTAAAATCAGCAATTACCGAGTCATCAGTTTGACGATCTATTTCAATGAAGAAAACGGTTTTTGTAGAGGAAGATTCTTGTTCGGTTTTCAAACCTGAAATGGCAGAAATTTTATCTTGTTTGTCACGGTTGATTTTGAGAGGGCAGTGTAAAAGCAAATGCGATGCAATATTCTTACGGCTAAGTGCCATTCGCACTGAATCAACCAAAAACGGCATATCATTAGAAATGATTTCAACAATCGTATGTGACGATTGCCAGCCATCTTTTGCAACTTCAGGGTTGAATACACGGATTACTGCATCGTCTGAGGTATTCTTTTCTAAAGAATTCCACAAACTCAAAGCAGCACCGTAGAGGTCACTGTCGTTACGATGTGCCAAGTCCTCTTTAGACATGTTGCTGTACAAGGCTTTGGCAAATGTTTCAACGAGCGACACGTTATCGGCATGAACTTTTTTATGGATCAACTTGCAAACGTTATCAAGGATAACCGATGCTGGACCTTCACTTTGTGTCATTATGTGTTCCTTAATCTATACCACCTTTGAACGGTAGATTATTTGTACAGCCAATTATTAGCGTGGAGTCCAGAGGATTTTAACCTTTCTGGCGCTAATAAAAAGCTTTTTTGACAAAAACATTTGAGGCTTTTCAGCCAGTTGGTCATATATTCACAAATTGTAGATATAAATGGCCAATTAAGGCCATTTAAGAGCACAATTATTCACACTTTTTTTTCTGGTCTGGCCAGATAAAAGTCCCTATCGCAGGTAATAACAGTACAGCACCCAGCATATTCACAAGGAACATGAAGGTAAGCAAGATACCCATATCAACTTGGAACTTTAATGCAGAGAAAATCCAAGTACTCACACCAATCGCTAACGTAATCCCCGTGAACAAAACAGCACTGCCCCGCTCAGCTAAAGCATTACGATATGCACTGCTTAATGGCACCCCTTGTTTCAACTGGTTCATCATTGAAGACAAGATATATATACCGTAGTCAACCCCAATTCCCACACCCAGTGCAATTACAGGTAACGTTGATACTGTTAAGCCAATTTCCAATTTCACCATCAGTGCTTGAGCCAAAGTTGACACAATATACAATGGCAATACTACAGCTATGGTTGCTCTGATACTTCTAAAGCTAATTAAGCACAAAATGATCACTGCTCCATAAACATAGATCATCATTGGCAATTGTGCAGCGGCTACTGATTCATTGGTTGCAGCCATTACGCCAATCGGGCCCGATGCTAGCTCGAAACTGACTCTATCTGTCCCCTCTTCTTTGGCGAATAGTTTAATCTGTGCAACAACGTGGTCTATCGTTTCTGCTTTGTGGTCATCCATGAAAATGATAATTGGCATTACAGAACAGTCGCCATTTAACAGACCCGTACTTGTTTCAACACGTGAAGTTGCTTGAACAAGAGAGGCGCCATTTCTTGGTAATGTTTGCCACTTTAGGTTACCTTCGTTGTACCCTGCATTAACAGCTTGCGCCACCGAACTCAGGGACACTGCTGACTGCACTCCATCTAAGTTTTCAACACGCCACTGGAAACGACTAATTCGATCCATTGTATCGTGCTCCGTACAGGCGGCGGGATAAGCCTCGACTAGCACTTTTAAAATGTCTGACGATATTTCATAGCGGTCAGAGATCAAGAATGTGTCTAGGTTGTATCTCGCATCTTGATGTAGTGCGGGTGCACCAGCATGCAGGTCCCCTATTCGCATATCTTTAGACTGCCAATAGCCGAATGCAAATAGTGCCGCAGAAGTGATGAGGATCAACGCAGCATAGCGCTTGTCAGTCGCAAGTACTAAGCTCTCTCTCAGGTTGGTAAATACATTATTCGCTGATGATGCACCGTCATCAACACGGCTTATTTTTGAAGAGGTATAATAAGAAGCCAAAACTGGGAGTAAGATTAAGTTAGTAAAGATAATGACAGCGACACCTAAACTCGCCGTGATTGCAAGCTCTCGAATAATACCTATGTCTATCGCTAGCAATGTCATAAAACCAATCGTATCAGAAAGCAATGCAATCCCGCCTGGAATTAGCAGTGCTTTGAAGCTAGCTTCCGCCGCCACTTTGCTGCTTACACCTTCAGAGACTTTCTTGCCAATGGCATTAATCATTTGTACACCATGGCTCACGCCAATAGCAAAGACCAAGAAAGGCACCAAAATTGACATTGGGTCAAGACCAAAACCCAAAACAGATAGCAAACCTAACTGCCAAACTACTGCTATTAACGAACATGCAATTGGCAACAGAGTAAGTTTAAAACTCTTACAGAATAGCCAAACCATTATGAAGGTAAACAATATTGCTATTGCAAAGAACAGCACAACATCTTTCGCACCATCAGCAATATCACCGGCCATTTTTGCAAAACCGATGATATGAATAGAGACTTTATCTGTACTCAGTGGCTCACGGATTTCTGATTCAAGTTTTTTAGCAAATGCCAAAGTATCTAGCTTCTCCTGCGTCTGAGGATCCGTCTCCATCAACTGAGCTGACACCATCGCACAAGAATAGTCACTGGCAATCATTCGCCCAACAACTTTTGCCTTTTCAATATTTTGCTTTACAACCGCGAGACCCGTTTCATCCGCTGTAAAGTTTGCAGGGATAATTGGACCGCCAGCAAAACCGTCTTCAACCACTTCTACAAATCGAGCACTTGGCGCAAAAATCGAATTTACCAAAGGTCTATTAACGCCAGGTATAAAATAGAGTTGATCATGCACCGCTTTTAACTGTGTGAAAAACTCGGGGTTGAATATGTCACCATCGGCATCACAGACAGAAATTAGGATGCTATTCGCTCCCCCAAACTGCTTTTCGTGCTTCAGGTATACCTTCATGTAATCGTGATTTAGTGGAATATTTTTATTAAACGACGCGTCCAGCTGAATTTGAGTCGATTTAAAGCCTAACAGTACAGTTGTCAGTGCAAATAGCGCAATCATCACAAAGCGATGACGAAATACAACGTAAACAAGTTGATTTAGAATTGACTGCATTAGTGATCAACCTCGACTATCTGGATACCCTGCTCTGTTGCGAGCACTAATTTATTGTCATGAACTACGCCAGCCATGATGGATTTACCATTTTGTAACTGTGTTGTCGTCACTTTGTCATCTTCAACTGTGAAAATAAAACCACTGTTAGCTAACATCAGTTGTTTATTTTTATAGTTTACAATGCTGTTGATCGTCGCTGCTTTTTCAACTGCGATTTTGGAAAATTGGTCATTGCTTAGTGTCGAAGAAAATGCATTTCCTCTCAAGCCAGCAACAAGAAGACGGTCATTGTGTTTGCTAACTGCGAAAAAAGAGCCTGAGTAAAATTCTTCAAAACGTCGCCATGTCGCACCTAAGTCCTCGCTGACAGCAAAAAGGCCCATTTCACCTGCAAGGTAAATTGTCTCACCTGAGATGGCCATGCGATTAAAGTGAGGTAAGATAAATTGGGTTTCTTCCTCGTAAGCCAGAGGATCATCTTGTTTTAATTCTTCTAGATATTCGACATCATCTGGATGCACAAACTCATTTAAAAAGCGTTTATTCCATGTCTCTCCGCCGTTACTGGTTTGGTACATCATGCCATAGGCCCCAATTGCAAACCCTATGTTTTCATCTACAAACTCAATATCTAGACAAGGTTTTTCTACTTTTGGTAGGTATTGCTGTACCTGCCAAGTGTGGCCGCCGTCCCTAGTATTTAAAATCGATGCGTCATGACCACATGCCCACCCAACTTGGGGAGAGCTGAAGTCTACAGCCGTGAGTAAAGACTGAATTGGCACATTAGCCTGTTGCCAACTTTTACCATCTTTACTTATGACTATGCTGCCATGTTTACCTACCGCTACTATATTTTCACCGCTGTGAGTGATATCAGTTAGTAAAGTTGTTTCTGGATGCGCAACGATAAGCGCTTCGGCAGCGCCACCTACGGCTTCACTTTGCATAACGAGAACTGCAAGCGAGGTTGCAATTAACTTCTTAATCATTATGAATTCTCAAATAAAAAAGTCGTGAATGACTTGGAGGGATAAGACTGAGCAGGCTGCTGCTCAGTCTTGGTGGTATAAACTTGATAGATCAAATTAATTGATCCTGAAAGACGTTGATTAACGTCTTCCCTCGCGACGCAATGCACTTTGAGTAAACTCGTTGTCTTGGAAAGACTGTGTGAAGTCGTACATTTCTTCTTCGTTGTCTAAACCAATCGCTAGGTAACGGCGAGAGTTTAGATCATGATACACGTCTAAAGTACTCCAATGAGTTGGTACATCGTAATAGTTAATACCATGCGCCATTGCAACACGATACATTTGGTCTCTGTTGTCATAAAGATCAGCTACATGGATCTGCCAGCTATCCTCATCAATGAAGAATACGCGCTTCTTGTAAATGTGACGAGTACCTTCTTTTAAGTTGGCTTCAACAACCCATACGCGGTGTTTTTCATAACGAACATGTTCAGGATTAATATGACCAGCTTTCAAAATATCATCGTATTTAAGCGAGTCACTGTGCAACTTATAGCTGTTATAAGGAATGTACATTTCTTTTTTGCCCTTCAACGTCCAGTTGTAACGGTTTGGAGAGCCGTTAAACATGTCGAAGTCATCTGTTGTACGCAAGCTGTCAGACGCTGTTCCAGGCGCATCATATGCAACATTTGGTGCTCGACGAACACGACGCTGACCAGTGTTATATGTCCAAGCTTGACGTGGAGTCAAAATTTGATCCATTGTCTCATGTACTAGTAGAGCAGTACCTGCCAAGCGTGCTGGCTCTGTCACTTTTTGTTTAAACTTAAACAATACGTTCGATTTTTGTAACTCTTCTGGCGTTGCATTTGGATCTGAATATTTTACAAGTAGCTTTTCATCAAAGCCGATGATGTTATAAGAGCCAGATGCAGTTGGCATCGCTTGTCCACCGTTACGTGCAATAGACAACCCGCGATATCTTAGAAGGTGATTCCAAATCGCTTCAAGACCATTTTTTGGAATTGGGAAAGGAATACCAATCGCAGTATTTTTAATCCCGTTACCACCTTCAATCAACTCAGCAGTAGATGCGTATTTTTTAGTGGCGTCATATACAAATTGAGGGTAAGCCGCACTTCTACGCGTTGGGTAAACATTCATTTTAAACGTATCTGGGTACGTTTCAAATAACGCAATTTGACCTGGGCTGAGATTGTCTTTGTATTTATCTAAGTTATTTTTATCAATAGTAAAAAGAACTTTGTCATCTGCAAACGGATCAGGGTGATGCATACCAGGTTTAAAGTTTGCTGGTGGCTTTGTAATACCACCTGTCCAAGCAGGAATAGAGCCGTCAGCATTGCCAGCTATTTCTGCGCCAATTGGCGACAGGTCATTACCTAAGCGAGCAACTTCTTCCGCTGTCATTTTCGCGACAGCAATAGGCGCAGCCATTATTGTCATTATTGATGCTGCTAAAATAGTAGGTTTTCTAAACATAACGAAAGCCCTTAAATTGAGTACTTAATATTAAATGATACAAAATCACGGTCAGAGAAGGTGTTTGTCGCACCACCATCCCAGAAGGTGTTATAACCTAGGTCAAACGACCATGCATTTTGATAACTAAAGTTGAGTGTAACACCCATTGATTTACGGTCTTCAACAAATAAATACATTGGGTCTGGTGTCGTACCATTCACATCGTGAGAAAATACGATACGTGGTGAAAAGTTCACACCTGAGAATAAGTTGTTATACTCACCTTTCGCGATTAAACGATAACCCCATGATGATGCTGTAGGGAATGGGTTTGTTTCAGGACCATTAGAAACCGCCTGATGGATAAGGTCGTAGTTGCGACCTTCAATACCCTCTATCGTGCCACTACGGCCTGTACCAGCAACGTTTAAACGCAACTCGTCATATGAAGGCATATCTTTGATAGTTACCGCACCTACTTCACCAACAACCGCCCAGCTATCAGCACCAAGTGATGGTCCAAATAAATGCGTAGCAGTAAACTGTGCTTGTAACGTGTCTTTCAATACATAACCTTGAGCAACCTCACCTGGGTTTACATATGCGACATCATTACCTTGGCTTAATTGAGAGAAGCCTGCAAAATCATCACGAATACCCGCTGCAGCCAATTGCTCAACCATACCAGCATATAACAATTCAACATCGTCAATTTGCAAAGGTTCATCTTGACGGTATGCAAACTCACCAGAGAATGCAGTCTCGCCAATCGCAGTATTAAAACTCAAACCGTATAGCTTAATATCTTCTGGGTAAACCAGTACTGCCTGAGTAAACGCATTAAGTTGAGTAATGTTGTCTTCAGTTACTTGATTGTTAGTAATGAACTGAATATCACTTTGAATTGCTTGTTGAGTGAAGTTCGACGCTTTACCTGAGATAAGCGGTCTGCGGCTATGATAGTTAATGTGGTAAAGCGCAATTTCAGTATCGTTAAGCTCTGGAATAAACATTCCAAGTCGAATACCGAACTGGCCGCCATCATCAGCATCTGTTTTGCCCGCATCACCCTTGCCTTTTAACGCAACGCGCGTTGGATAAGCTAGGTACATTGATGATAGCATTTGCAAAGCCTCAGCGCTTTGTAAAACATTTTGATCTGTTACATCTAGACCTTGCGCAGATAATGCGCCAATCCAATTTGCTTGCAAGCTATTCAATGCATCCGTTAAATGGTGTAGATCTACATCGGGATTAGATGTAAAGCCTAACTGTACGTTTTGTCCGTAACCATTAGAGGAAGCAAAGTCATTAGTAGAAAAATAACTACCTGAAGGTGGTAAGCGCGTTTCCTGCCACTCGTACTGATAAAATGCCTCTAGCGTAATATTCTCTGTGATACCCAATGAAGCCCAAAGCATTCCTACTGGAATAAATGCTTCTTTTAATTCAGAACCAGGCGCTCTCAATCTGTCGATATCAACAGGATTAACGTTGATACCATGAGAAATTAAAGTACTTTCACCCCAGTTAATAACTTGCTGACCTAAACGGATTGAAAGTGGATTATTACCACCGTTTAAATCAAAGTCAGCCCACACAAAAGCGTCAAGCAAACGTATGTCCGAACAAACTTGCTCTTTTGTCTCGTCGTCATCACATGGATCTACTGACTTCCCAGATACAGGGTTGCGATACGCAAAGTCACCATCTTCCATTGCAAAGTCATAGAAATACATAAAGCGAGAGAAGAAACCGTAATTGTCATGAGTAATCGCAAATTCATGAGTGCCTTTTAGCAACTGAGAAAATGTATCACCCGAGTCAAAGTTTAAGTTACCTGCATCGCCATTATTCGAGTATGCACCTGGTTGAGACCAAACTTGAGAAGAAGAGTAAAGCGTATTGCCCGTAGATGCGTTATAGCCGGTCCAGTCAAAGCGTGGATGGTTACTCTTACCTATGATGTTAAAGTCTCTGTCTTCTACACGAATGCTCTGACCATATGAAAATGTTGAGTCGAATGTTATTTCAAAATCACCGACTTGAAAGTTGGCAGCGTGCACTGGCATACCAACTGTTCCAAAAATGGCTGCTCCAAGCCCAAGCATAATCTTGTTCTTAGTAAAGCGCGCTTTTTTTATCATTATTTCTCCCCCTTGTGGCGGGTAAATCTAATCAAGTTATTGTTTTTTGTTGTCGTAACGATAGAAGCGAAAATTGAAAATTACAAATTTTACGCGTTCGTTCGGTGCATTTTTAACTTTTTAGCCCGTCTTTTAACCTTGGTAAGACGTCTTACCAGAATAGTTATAACACGTAATTTAAGTTTAAAACAAACCGAATTAACAAAAATAGTTTATCTCACAACGACATTGTGTATGCTAATTGACCTTTTCTAGAGCAATAAAACGATTATTTTCGTCTAATTGCAGTCTAAATCGGCCACTTACTCCAATGGCTGATACAAATCGTCTTATATGTTCAGCAGGAAAACGGATTCGCTTTCCTCCATCTTCAACAACCTGTATTGATTCTATGCCACCTTCGTAATAGGCTAAGCACTGTTCGTGGGTTAGCCGTAAAAAAAAGTAATATTCTTGCATCTATAAATTCAGTGCTTTATCGATTTTTTCGAATAGATCATCACTCAAGTTTTCAATACGCGAAAGCCTTTCTAATTGAGCTCTCATTAAACTTTGTCTCTGCTCATCAAACCGTTTGAATGATAAAAATGGCGTGATAATTCTAGAGGCATTTTGAGGGTTCGGTTGATTTAACTCACTAATCAGATCTGCCAACAGCTTATAACCCGTTCCATCCTCACGATGAAATTGTTTTGGATTCGCTCTAGCAAATGTACCCACTAATGCTCTGACACGATTAGGGTTCGATTTATCAAAGCAAGGATGATCAAACAGTGACAAAATTGTATCGATACATGTGTCTGATTTATTAGACGCTTGTAACGCGAACCATTTATCCATTACCAATAGGTCGTGATTCCACTGCTTATCAAAGTTACTCATAAGTTCATCAGCAAGATTGTGATTGGCATTAATTGCACTTCTCAACGCACCTAGCTTATAAGTCATATTGGTAGAGTCTGCTTGTTTGCCAAGCGCTTCAGAAACATCTTCATCTATCAGGGCCAGATAGTACAAACTTTTGTTTTTCAATGCCCTAATCGCGACATCACCTGCACTGATGCTACCACTATCTTGTGTCCCAAAGTAAAACGCAGTTAAATGAACTTTTAGTATCTGTGCGATTTGGAGCTCTAGGCTGTCAATGGCTTTGCAGAGTGCCTCAACTGGCACCTGTTCATAACTTGCTGACAACGAGTCAAAGTTTGGAACTGTTATATACTCAGCTAAAATAGCCAAGTCTTCGGGCTTATTCTCAAATAGATTTTTCAACACTTCTGACAAATCAGAAGAGATTTCAAATTTATCAGCACCAGATTCAACATGTGCTCTAATTTGCTGCGTATAAAGCTGCTGAAGAGCTTCCCAACGTACGTAGTCGCTAGACGCAAACTTTGATATGTGGCACAACTGAGTAGTTGTGTAGTCGAATTCTAGTGTGCAAGGCGCTGAGAAGTCCTCAAGTAGTACTGGTATCGGCGCTTCATTAATTTGCTCAAACACAAAACGTTGCTTAACATCTTTAAGCTCAATTACGCGACCATCACGCATTTCTGGGTGCGTAACTTCAACTCGCTCTCCGTCCGCGTCAAGTAGCTCAATTGCAATTGGTATATGCAGAGGTAATTGAACAGGATCCTGTGCAGCGTGCAATTGCTCAATCTCAATTTGAAATTGCTTCTGGTCGACATTATATTGCGTTGTGACCTTAAGCTTTGGTGTACCAGATTGGCTATACCACAATTTGAACTGGCTTAAATCAGTGCCTGTCGCATCCGCCATAGCATTGACAAAGTCATCGCAAGTTACAGCTTGTCCATCATGGCGATCGAAATACAGCTGCATACCTTTTTGAAAGCCTTGCTCACCCAGTAGAGTATGCATCATGCGAATAACTTCAGCGCCTTTATTGTATACGGTCACAGTATAGAAATTATTCATTTCTATTACTTTTTCAGGGCGAATAGGATGCGCCATTGGACCTGCGTCTTCTGCAAATTGGTGGGTTTTTATCGCATTCACTGCATCAATACGATTTAACGCTCTCGAACCCAAATCACTACTGAATTCCTGATCTCTAAATACCGTCAGTCCCTCTTTTAAACTAAGCTGGAACCAATCTCGACAAGTTACTCGATTACCAGTCCAATTGTGAAAATACTCATGGCCAACTATAGACTCAATGATGTGGTAGTCTCTGTCCGTTGCAGTTTCTTGATTCGCTAATACACAAGCACTGTTAAATACATTTAAGCCTTTATTCTCCATTGCGCCCATATTGAAAAAGTCAACAGCAACAATCATGTATATATCAAGGTCATACTCAAGATCAAACCGCTCTTCATCCCATTTCATCGCCTTTTTGAGTGATTCCATTGCATGAGGCGCTTTTGATAGGTTGCCTTTGTCTACGAAAATTTGTAGTTTGACATCTCTGCCACTTTTAGTTTTAAAGCCGTCTTCAAGTAAATCAAACTCGCCAGCAACAAGTGCAAATAGATAAGAAGGCTTTTTGAAAGGATCTTCCCAAGTTACAAAATGCTTGCCATTTTCAAGTTGTCCGCTGTCTACCTTATTACCGTTTGACAATAAATATGGAAGACTACTATCACCAATCACAGTAACTGTGTATGTGGCTAATACATCCGGCCTGTCAAAAAAGTAGGTGATTTTTCTGAAGCCTTCGGCTTCGCATTGCGTACAATACGCGCCATCGGAGAGGTATAGCCCTTCAAGAGAAGTGTTTAACTCAGGAGCAATCTCCGTTTGAACCTCTAACTCAAATGTATCTGGGATATCATTGATCTTAAGCTGTGTATCCGTTACTTGGTAGTCGGTATGAACTTCACCATTAACCTTTAGAGAAAGTAGCTTTAGCTCCACTCCATCAAGCACTACAGTACTTGTTTGGTTTTTTGCAGTTAAACGATAGTTGGCAGTAACAACCGTCTTTTGAGGAGACAAATCAAACTTCAAGTCGATATGATCAACTTGGTGGCTTGGCGGTTGGTAATCTTTCAAAAATTTTGCTTGTGGTTTATGCGTCATTTAAATTCCTTCATAACATCAGCAGACTTAGGCGAAGTAATTTCAGTCCCACATCTGTTCAACTAGGTTGAAACCCGTTTACGCCGAAGAGCTGCAAACCCTGAGACCAGATATTGCTACTTAATTATATTATTGGACAGGATTTAGTAATTTTAAATTAGGGTTGAGTTGCATGTAAACAAGTTTAGACCACTTAAGTAACGGTTTAAACTAAAAAAATACCCCACCGAAGTGGGGCTTTTAATTTACTCTTGCTCTTTTGGTTTTAGGCGTAATACTTTGACACCTAAGTAGCCATATATAATCGCCAAGAGCGGATTTATTAAATTGAAAAATGCGTAAACCGCATAGTCAAGAGGGTTAATAAGCAACACACTCTGCATGTAAGCACCGCAAGTGTTCCAAGGAATAAGTGGACTAGTAATTGTGCCACCGTCTTCGAGTGTACGTGACAAGTTGACACTTTGTAGGCCACGCTTTTTGTACTCTTCTTTAAACATTCTGCCCGGTACGACAATAGCAATATATTGATCAGCGGCGACTAAGTTAGTTCCAAAACACGTTGCAATTGTTGAAGCGATTAGAGAACCTGTACTTTTTGCTATTTTGAGGATACTACGCACAAAGACTTCTAATAGGCCTGTTTTTTCCATAATCGCACCAAACATTAATGCGGTCATGATCAACCATGTTGTAGTCAACATACTGGACATACCACCACCACTGAGGAGGTCATCCATTTTTGCATCTCCAGTTTGAACACTGAAACCGTCAAAAAAGGTTGCCCAAATGAGTTTGAACTGTCCAACTAATTGACCTTGACTATCGTCCAGCTGACTTGCAATTAGATCGCCCTGGTATAATAGGGCCCACACAGCTCCTACAACTGCTCCAATAGAAATTGCAGGAAATGCCGGCATTTTTTTAATAGCTAGCCCTAGAAGTATGGCAAGTGGTACCAACATAAAGATGTTAATGTTGAAATTGTTTTGCAAGATAGCGCTTATCGCATCGATTTTACCCGCGTCACTTGCTACGTCAGCATTAAAACCCATCACGATAAAAATAATCAGTGCAATTACAAAGCTTGGTACGGTAGTCCAAAGCATATGCTGAATATGGTCAAATAAATCACTGCCTGCCACAGCTGGGGCTAAATTCGTAGTTTCCGAAAGTGGACTTAGTTTGTCGCCAAAATATGCTCCTGAAATAACAGCACCGGCTGTAACGACAGGATCTAGCCCTAAGCCATTGGCAACGCCAAGTAAAGCAACACCTATGGTAGCGGCCGTTGTCCAAGAACTCCCTATGCTCATTGCAACTATGCCACATATCAAACAACTAGCAGCATAAAACCAAGATGGATTGATAATTTGCAAACCGTAATAAATCAGTGTTGGTACTGTCCCTGACAACAACCAGGTCCCGATAAGTGCACCAACCATGAGTAAGATCAAGATTGCACCCAATGATATCGTGATACCTTTGATCATCGCCTCTTCGAGCGTTTTCCAAGTAAAACCATTTTTAAGGCCAATAAGTGCTGCTGTGAAAGTAGCGAATAGCAGTGCAATCTGGTTTGGACCTGACGAAGAGCTATCGCCATATAAGTACACCGCGGCACCGAGTAAACTAACTAATACGATAATTGGTATGAATGCATCCCATGAAGATGCCGTTTTTGGTTGTTTCAAATCACTGTACCCCTCGCACTCTAAGCAGGTGCGTATTATTATTCGACTAGGTGCAGAGCACGATTCTTATACCAATCCGGTTTAACAATACTCATGGTTACGCGATAAACTCTAACCAGTTACCGCTATGCAGCAATTGATTTCGAAACGCGAAATTTGGTCCCAATTATTAATACGGATTGATAAAACTAGTCAATGTTGTCTTGTTGCGACTGGCGATGATAACAAATTTGTACACACTAGTAACGAAAAAAGGCGCCTAAGCGCCCTTTTAGTATTGCAAAAATTTGCAGTTATTATTTGATATTGTTTTTAACCAATCTACCGTAGTTAATCACATCTTGTGTAATGAGTGCAGCCTCTTCTAAGTATGGGTCTAGATCTGAAATCACATCTGGCACATCATCCAGCGATTCAATCTTTTCTAAGCCTAGTCGCGCTAATCTCTCGTTCGTTCTGTCTAAAGAACGCGCATCTCTTTCTTCGCGCTCTTTTTTGCGCTCTGCTTCTACAAGTGAAATAGAGACTTCATTCTCTTGTTCTTTATATCGCGCAATATCGCTCATCACATACGCAAATTCAGGTTCTGATTTAACACGCTTCGCATGCATCTCATTCAAATAATTAATTTTAGGCGCTAAATCCTCTACTGCTCTATATTGCGCCTTAACAATACTATCCCATGGCAAAGCATTATCTTCTTGGCTTTCACCCCAATCTTCAGGATTAATAAATGAAGGTAATAGAATATCTGGGATCACACCTTTATTTTGCGTGCTTCCACCATCAATTCGATAAAATTTGGCAATAGTATAAGTGATACTGCCTATTGGGTTGTCAAACAAATCGTAGGTCTTTCTGAGGCCTCGGTGTTGCTGAACAGTACCTTTACCAAAAGTTTGTTCACCAATTACGACACCCCTTCCGTAATCTTGCATCGCAGCTGCGAATATCTCAGATGCAGAGGCGCTGTAACGGTCGACTAAAACAGTTAACGGACCATCGTAATAGGTTACGCCGTCTAGGTCCTTCAAAATATCCACTCGATTGTTTGCTGTGTGGATCTGTACAACGGGGCCTTTATCGATAAACAATCCAGTTAGATTTCTTGCCTCGTGTAACGAACCTCCGCCATTTTGGCGCAAGTCTACAATAATGCCGTCGACTTTTTCAGCTTTCAGCTTTTCAATCTCTTTGAGGACATCTTTTGATAAGTTGTTGTAAAAGCTTGGTATTTCAATAACACCTATTTTACTGGTCAAAGTAGAGTAGCTCGCTTCAAATACAGAAGATTTGGCAGCGCGATCTTCAAGCCTGATCTTATCTCGAATAATCTCAACTACTTTAGGTGTTCCGTGAGAATCACTGCCCTTTAAGTACTGTAAACTTACTTTGGTACCCTTTGGGCCTTTAATTAAATCAACAACATCGTCTAAGCGCCAACCAATTACGTCAACAAACTCTTCGCCGTCTTGAGCGACACCGATAATTTTATCGTCAGCTTTGATTTTTTCTGATTTATCAGCAGGACCACCAGGTACTAAGCTGCGAATGACGGTATAGTCCTCGTCATACCCTAACACTGCACCAATGCCTTCAAGCTCTAGTTCCATATCCATCTTAAACTGCTCAGCTCTGCGCGGAGACAAATAAGATGTATGAGCTTCAATACTACGAGCAAACGCATTCATTACAATTTGAAATGCGTCTTCACTGTTCGTCTGAACTAATCGTTTTTGCGCATTTTTATAACGTTTAGTTAAAACTTCTTTTATTCCTGCCCAATCTTTACCTGTTAGCTTCAGTCTAAGTGCATCAGACTTAACTCTTTGTCTCCAAAACTCATCTAACTCGGCTTGGGTCTTAGCGAAGCTTGCTTCTTCGCGATCGAAGTAAAATTCGTCTGGTTTGTCGAATTTCATTTCACTATCAAGTAATGAAATTGCATATTCAAAACGTTCAAATCGTCTCTTCATGCTTTCATTAAACATTTCAAAGGCAAAGTTCAACTTACCACTGACGAGTGCCTCGTCAAACTTTGCCTTATGACGCTCAAACGCATCGACTTCTGACTGTAAAAACAGTGATTTATTGTAATCAATATTTTCAACAAATCGGTCAAATATTTCTTCAGAAAGAGTCTCATTTAGTTTGAAACGCTTGTAGTGTTCACGAGTAAATTTACTTGTCACTCTCTTTGTAGCGGTTGCGTGCTGTATTTCAGGTTTAAGCACAGGTATATCTTTATCTGTTACAGCTCCATTTGATGCCAAACAAGCGCTGGAAACAAACAGTGCAACTGCCCCGATGAGTGGTAAATTCTTACTCATACACTACTCCTTATAAAATAAATAGGCTATCTGCCTTAGTCTTAACCTGCATACCAGTAACAAGCTCAACGTGTACTTCGTCTTTATTTACTTCAGTAATCGTTGCGTTTACTAGCGCTTGGCCAAGTTTAACTTTAACTTTGTTATTTACCTTGACCTCATTTGCAGGAAGAGGTTCAACTTTTCCTGAACTTCTACGTTGTTGTTGAGGTGCAGGCTTTTTATTATTGTTAACTTTAGCCTTTTTATTTGCATGTCGAGGGTGACCTGGACCTTTTGATTTGTAAGATTTTGTGTCACCGTCATTGCGAGGTCTTTGCTGCTTCTTGCGCTTAGCCATTTTAGCACGGCTTTCTTCAAGAGCTTTTTGAGCATGCTCAACATGTTCTTGTTCTACTTTTTCAGCTTGAGCACCTTCTAAATCCACGCGGAATTCATTCTTGGTCACAGCTTCTAAGTAACGCCAGCTTGAAGTATATTTTCTCAAAGCTTGCCTTACTTGAGTTTTACTGACCTTCTCAGAGCCTTCTATCTTCTCAGCAATATCTTTGAAGATACCGACTTTAAGCGGCTTAATTCCATCCTTTTGTTTGAAACACTGAGGAAACTCAGAGTATAAAAACTCCAATACCTCATTAATATCTTTTAGCTTGTTTGTGGTTTCCATGTCTAAACCTATTTAAATACTCTCATCTAATGATGAATTTATGTAGTGTGTAACCCAGTCTAAGAGTTCATCTAACTCAGTATCTATGAGTGCCATATCACCGCGTAGATGTTCCCAAATACCATTAATAATGTGGTCGATTTGCTCACTTCCAAGATCTTCTGGTAATTTTTCCCACGCAAAATGGATCAACTCATTAAGCGTTTCTGCAACTTGCTCTTCATCACCTTCCCAGTCGCCGACGTCGAAAGTAGAAAACAGGTAGTCTTGTACATTAAGCATATCTTTCATTTAAAGTGTTTCCTCGAAGCTTTTCACAATGGCCTCGAGCCCCATTTTATCTTGTTCATCAAACCTTGCCAAACTCGGGCTATCTATGTCTAGAACCGCAAAAATTTTTCCTTGTTTGTACACCGGAATTACGATTTCTGAATTCGAAGCCGCATCACATGCGATGTGACCTTCGAAAGCGTGTACGTCTTTTACAAGTTGAGTTTTCAATTCGGAAGCTGCTGTACCGCACACCCCCTTACCAACAGGAATACGAATACAAGCTGGATTGCCTTGAAAAGGACCAAGGACAAGTTCTTGTTCTGTGTCCATTAGGTAAAAACCAGCCCAATTGATGTCATCCATATTAGTGAATAAAAGTGCACTCAAATTAGCCATATTGGCAATAAAGTTACTTTCACCGTCAATCAATCCTTGGGCCTGTTGATTTAACAAATCATAAAATTTTTGCTTTTGCATTCTTGATACTGAACATTCTTACATATAAGGAGTAAAGGTACTCTTTCACGCTAACAAATGAAACCTTTTACTATGAAAAAGTAAGAATTTGCGATTAATCAGCAGTTATCTGTACAATTAACGCACATTAAGAAGCACTATGTCTTCTTAAACTGTATAAAAACAGGGCTGCGCCTAAAGAGCACATAATTGAATTGGCAATAATAATTGGCCCGCCGCTCACCGAAAATAAGTAAGTCAATACGGCTCCACCAATCATTGCTGTTGTCATAACGGCTGAATAGGTCACTTTATTCCGCTTATATAAGAAATGGTATGTTGGCAATACACAAACAGCCATTGAAATACCTACTATATGAGCGTTTGCTATTGCGGTAGTCAGTAACTGCCAAAATAACTCTCCATCACCATATACAAATACGAAGTACATGCCCAAAAGACTTCCGACAATAACTGGGGAAAGCATTGAGACCCCTATCGCTGTAGCCACATTCTTCATTTCAAACACCTTACAAAATTAAGTCATGATTAAGTTTTTGAGCAAAGTAGTTTTGGGTCAATGAGACTTTAGTCGCTCTAAGCACAATAACGTTATAAATAGTCATAGGTGATCTCAGGCCATGGCTGTAGTAATGCGCAAATTAGCTTTGTATTTTTTAACGATATAGCGAACAAAGAAAAGGCCAAGCTATATTCTAGCTTGGCCTTTAATATGGCGGAGAGATAGGGATTT
>NZ_AUYB01000126.1 GCF_001625655.1 Pseudoalteromonas luteoviolacea DSM 6061
ACTTATTATCTGAAATCAGGAGCCAGCTGTTTTGCGTCATTTAGTTTAGGCACTTGTTATAAGCTTGAGTGCAAACTGGCCTCAAACATTAAATGTGAAAAAACCGCCAAGCCTATTATTAATAACCATCCTCTTGCACGATATGACCATGCTGCTTCAGGGTGTTTTTTGATATTAATGCCTTGTTTATAAAGAATGAACCCGGATACAAAACAACAAACACAGACTATCACATAATAAGTTGGGTTCCATACTTCAAGCTTATTCCCCATTAGCATATTTATTAAGTCTAACGATGAAAATAAAATAGCGAATGAACCTAAGAACTTTAACATCAAATCTCCCGAAATTTATAACGTTGCCGCTCCAGCCGCGCGCCTTTGGCACTTCGGCTGGAGTGGCCTTGTTATGCTTCTTCGTTGCTTATTCTCTTACTTTCGAGGACTGAATTACAGAAAAATCCATTTTGAAAAGAGAATATTGAGGCAAGTATAATGTCACTTGTTTCTGATAACATTGAATAGACAGCTCCAAAAATTATTGGGGCAGCTAACAAGGATTTCCATAACTCATTCGATTCGAATAAGGCCCTGACAAAACCTCGACCAATTTTCATGCTTGGGTCACCAAGCATTGAGTGAGCCTGCCCTGCCAGAATCCCAAATACCATAAGGACAGCGTAACTAACACCAGACATCAATGTGATTTGATTTTGTTGTGTGTCATCAAACCCCAAGAAAGTCCCGCTGCTAAAAAACGCGACGTATATTGAAAGCGCAGAAATAGAAATAAGAATGAAGACAATGTTTTTCATCTTTCAAGCCTCGTGTTTTCATTTATTTTCTCAAGATAATCCGCATTAAAAGAAGAGTTTCGATTTATTGCCACACCAAAGGCAAGGAGCCTTTTAAGCATGGGGGGATGTGTTTTAGAAATCACCTTTAACAAAATGGGATCGTTAAAATCTTTTAGGTTCACGTCCAGTTTTTTTCCTTTTGCCAATAACTGTTTATTAATCTCATGGGTAGTCATTTCATGAATTGCCCAAAAAAAAGCAGCCCTAGTTTCAGTATTACCAAACGATTTAAACGCAAACTGATCTGCCTCAATCTCCAAATCTGCTGTTTCTTCTGGGAACTGCATTATTTTACTAAAGCCATTAGCTTCTGCGAAATGTCCTGTCTTGTGTCCGCTTGCGATGTGACCGATTTCATGCCCAATAACCCATAGCATTACATTATGTGCAGGTCCCAAGTGTCGCAATAACACCAGCTTTCTAAAGCTTGGCTTGTTGTCAAGTATTGTTGAAAAATGCTGTCCTTCTAGAGTAGATTCGAGCTCATTCTCTATGTAGCTAACCAAACTTACATTTCTGATTAGGTTGATATCGCAAATCACGATATTTTTAAACCCTAGATAGGCACAATTATCTTTGTAGTCATCAAAAGGCGTCGATCTATCCGAATTAAAAAAATATATATTAATAGCGTTTTCTCTCAACTCCTTGTTAATTCTTATTTCACTATAGCTCTTATCGGATATTCTGTTTGCATACTGCAGAGCGTTATCTAGATATTCCTTTCCAAACCCTCTTTCTAGCTCCCCTGGCCAACCAGACGTTTCCGCATAGGCTTTGAGCTTAGATCCTTCGCTATAGGTGTAAGTGAAATACTTACTTTTTCTTGGCAACTCCCACAACCCCTTTTCGGTATAGTCGGAAATAGCAGCGAAAATCACATCATTGTTAGTCTTTACCGTGTGCTTAACTACTATCCCTATTACTAAAACGACACCAATTAGAATCAATCCTGCAATTTGGGTTCTCTGCATTCCTAGTACCTACGAGGCATAACATTTTACTCTACGACAAACGTCACATAACAATAGTGTATCTCCCGCCGCATAACAACGGCTATTCATATACACACCATGTTACTCTAAGACATATCAATAACTTAATTAGATGACACCAGATCAAATTACGTCAATCGTCTCATAACAGTGATATTTGACAAACACCAAGCACTGCGTGTATGCGTGCAAATAAATCAAAATGTAAGATGCTATAAAATCGCCATTTTTATCCATGAGCCAAGCACAAATGAAAATCAATGGGTCAGGTCTTGAATTGTGTACATTGTAAGAATTGAGTCTATAGACTCAAATATCTCAATTCATTCGGTAAATTCCACTAAGTATCTAGATACGGGCCGTATGACTCACATCATGCAATGTGCAAAAACTTGAGTCCAGCTCCCCTTAGATTCGGCTCTGTTGATATGCCACCTTAAAACGTTGGTTATATAACCTATTATTGTTTAGGTATGAGCGTTAACTTGGATTTAAATAGTAGGGAGGAACGGATATCGAAGCTGAAAGCTGTTTAAAATTAGATTTATATAGGAGGTAGTGTGTTTTGCAATAAATTTTATAGATCTGAGTAAAACTTGAAATTTAAACTTTATGATTGAGCTTTTAGTTAGTAGCTTAAAATTAAAAAAAATGGAGCTTGTAGCATAAAACACTTCAAACAACAAAAGATGGAGTTTGTAGCGACTTACAAATTTACAGTGGAAAGTGTACCAAAATCCAAAAATAACTATAAAACAAACCCTTAAATCATTAATGATTTAGTAATTCAACATCATCGTCTTTCAGATCTTGAGGCAATGTAGCGTGTTGCATGTCAATTTAGGTACTTTCTAACTTGCCATGGTCTGTGTTACTTCAGTCATAGGGCCTAGTAAGATACAGTCGCTTTAACTGCAAGTTGGTAACCTGTTAACAATGCTTCAGACTCTTTTAAACTCATAGAGCCATAATTCATTGCAATATATTTTGTGGCCTTTGATGAGTGAGTTGGTTCGGTATTGCCAAACTCAGATTTAAAATTTCCAACTTTAGCTTTTAATGTGCCACTATCTAATTTGCACCGCTCAGCTAATTTATCACATAGTTCTGATTGCAGACCATATGGAAACCCTTTTGACTCTAATTGCTTATATATAACAAAGCACTCTAGTTCTATTTCAAGCGACCAACCTGACTCTGGCTTAAAGTTAAACATTTAGTTATCCTGTAAATACCAACACCCGTTTATTCAGTCACAGGCTAAAATTAGGAAGACAGATCGCCGATCTGTTGTTTATTCTCCTTGATTGAAGCCTATAGCAAAACTGTTTTAGACTGCTCAGCCAAGTAACTACTAATCGATTTGATTGCAATTTCACGCATTAGATCGCGATTAATTAAGCATCGCTTGGTTGAAAACAACTCGCCCTCTGTTATGCTGTGGTCTTTTCTTTTTTCACCTCTGCCACATGTCCATTTATAGGGGTAAGTATTTTTATCTTCTTTGAGCCCACGGTCCTCTTTGCACAATTTCTTCTCCAGTTTTTTAATTTCATCGTGGTTACATTGCAGTTCAAAAAAGCGCTGTGTTGAGCACAACACTGGATGCTTATGCGGAGCAGACTCGCCTCTATGAACAAAATTCGACCGATATTTGTATGTATCTTTGACAATATTCTCTAATTGAGAAGTCGTAAAATGAACAGGTGTAAATTCATTTTGTTCTCTACTGAATTCTGCGCCGCTATTCCAATGCGAATTAAACCCGTGTTGAAGAATATCGCCATCGTATAAGTTCCACCACTGTTCAACAGGGCAATACTTAAACACGAAACCTGCAAAACGTTCTTTCAAGCGCTTATCGTTACTCTGCAAATTGCAATAATGTTGAAAAAGTGCATTAAGTTGAGGATCGTCCTTCGTTACTTCCTTCCATTCATTATGGAGTTTATGCTTTTCGGGTGCTGGTATGGCAATTTGCGCAATACTTTCTATCGCTGAAACTAACATAGAAAAAGACAAATCGAAGTCTTCTTTATAGTCATGGTGGGCCAACTGAACCATTCTAATAGCTTGCATACATTTCTTGTAATCAAACTTTTCACGTCCTGCTTTGTAGGGAAGTTGCCACAAGTTTGAGATCACATCTGATAACTGATTATTCCATTCACCAAGCACATCTCGATGTATATCTACTATTGCTCCACGACCTCGGACCACTGGGTGTATAGCCGCCATTTGCCTCAGGTCTTTTATTTGGAGTACCATAATTTCGTCAGTTGAAGCATTATAGGGTAGTGTATTGAGTACGCTTGTGAAACTAAGGTCGTTGTCGAGCTCTACATTTAAAAACTGTTCACCTGCATCATCCATTTGCGCGGTTAAACGAGGAAAGATTTCAGGTCGTTCGGTTGGCCAGAACTTACAAAAGCGCCCCCAAATATCACCACAGGCGGTTTTGATAACTACTTTAGCATTCTCGATATTTGCAAAATTATCTCCACGATTGTCAGCAATGAAATCCTCAAGCGAAACTAGTTCATCCAAAGTTACACTTTCGATTGTGCCTCCATGCACATAAACACATCTAGATGTCGTAAACGAGACCGCTGCCGCTAGCCCCTGAACAAATAGCTGACGACCATAGGCTGGCACCCACTCTGGTAATTGTACAGGTGATATGAAAGACTGAACGCATTCCTGACCACTTACATCATTGACTCCATGGTTTATCACGATAGAAGGCTCGATAATAATATCCCTTGGCAACTCCCAGTCGCTAGTCAGCTGGAAGTCTAATGAGATATAACCAAACAAACGACCATTAACTGTGCTTTCTTGTTGCTTAAACATACTGAGCCTAGTAACTAAGTTTTGAGAATAGTATTCCTTCCCAGCCTCTGGATGAAAGGCAACAATAGCCTCTTTAAATAAGGTCTGATCTGATATCCAATCTCTAATTGATTCACTCATTACTATCTACTCTGAAGCCTATTCACTATCCACCTATAACTGCATGGTTTGAGTTCACTTAAATCTTTCCCCTTCCTTTCAGCATTGAGCGTATCAAGCTTTTCAAGAAGCTGGTCATAAACCTTCTGATACCTCACCACGGTATGAGTACGCAGGTATTCGTTGATCACGTCATCAATGAGGTCATGTACTTCTTGAGGCAATTGCTTGGTTCGATTGCCTTTGGCTTTATGCCTTGGCATCAGTGCGTTTTTATCCCAGCCGCTTTCCACAAAAGCTTTGTTCCAATGGGCTAGCGTGCGCCATGACGGTGAGCTGCTGTCGTTTATTTCCGCTGCCCTTTGGGTAATATACGGGGTTAACCATTTCTCGGTATAGGCTGGAACGCTTTGTTCAATTGCGCCTTGCACATACTTATAACGTCGCTCCATTTCTTTTCTGGAAGCAAGGTCTTCAGCTGCCTCCATTTCAGGCTTTTTAACGTTACTGAGTGGCTTAAAGGTTAGCTTGGTTGGCAATTCACGCCTTGCGATGGTTCTGAGCTGGCCGTTTAACACCAGTTGCTCAAGCCTTGGCTTTTCAAAATTAAACCGCCCACCGCTTTCGATATCCGTCAACACCACTTCGGATCCCGCAATGCTTTCAACCGCAAAGTAAGAGCATGAATGTTCTGACAGGCGCTTAACTAATATCAGGTCGGGGTTTTGCAAGTCCATTGTGGTGGTATTTCCTAAAGCTACAGCGAAGCATATGTTCAATTAGCGTATACCCTAATTGATCATCACCAATGCTGATTAAAAGTGTTCATTTAGGGTGGTTTAAGGCGTTAGTACGCACTATGTTTATTTAGTCTAGATGCTAAATGAACAATTGCCATGAGTAAGATTGGATATGCGCGAGTTTCAACCACAGATCAGTCTTTAGATTTACAAGTAGCCAAACTTGAGGAAGCTGGTTGTGACAAGGTGTTTACCGATATGGCATCAGCATCGAATACCAAACGCGATGGGTTTCAAGCCCTACTTGGCTACCTTCGTGCCGGTGATACCTTAATCGTGACTCGAGTCGACCGTATCGCTCGTTCCGTACTCGACCTACAAACCTTAGTGAACCACCTAAAATCCAACGATATTCAGCTACAAGCGCTAGAGCAGCCCATCTCAACCGACTCGGCCTCAGGCAAAGCCTTTTTAGATATGCTCGCCGTGTTCGCAGAATTTGAACTTAATATCAGAAAAGAGCGCCAGCTTGAGGGCATTGCTGCCGCTAAAAATGCGGGTAAATACAAGGGCCGCAAGCCAATATCCGACAAAGCCAAGCAAAGCATTTTATCGCTACGCGCAAAAGCTACACCAGTCAGCCAAATAGCAAGCACTGTAAACGTTTCAAGAAACACGGTTTATAAAGTTATCAATCAAGATATTAACAAATGAGTTAACTAGGTATAACATATTGAACTTGGCTATCTGCTTGTGAAAAGGAATAACAGTGGAAGTATTGATACCATTTGCTAAAGATAAAAATGGCTCGCTCGCGTTTGTCGATGAAGTGGAAAGCGGTTTAGAGTGCAATTGTTTTTGCATCAGCTGCGATATGCCTCTTTCCGCGCACAAGTATAAAACGAACATAAGACGCGATCACTTCAAGCATGCACCGAAGGTAAACTCCAAAGATAAGCCATGTGAGATAAGTTATAAACGCGCTATTTTTTGGTTGTGCCGTAATATACTTGCTACCAATTCTAGCATTCGTCTTCCTAGATATATAGGTTATCCAAGCAGGGATAAATCCGATGAAGGCGTACTGGTCACTGATGAAAAGGTATACGAATATCAATCTAAAGTAACATTGAATCCAGCCATTGAAAGCGCTCAAAACGAAATTGCTATCCTACATACCAATGACTTCGACATTACCCTTATTTTAACGCTAGAGATTAGTACTTACCAATTTAGCCCTACATACAACCAAAAGTCCGCCATTGTAGTTGTCGACGTAGAGGATTTTAGAAAATATGTTGAAGGCAAAGTAAATGGCTATAGAGATCAAGTTGAGTCTGAATTACTTGAGAAGCTAGGCATCAAGTATTGGCATTATCACCCTAAACAAGAGCAAAGGTTTACAGAATTTTACCGTAGTAGAAGTCAAAAAATACTATTCGCTAAAAAGGAACAAGCTCAACGTCAGAGGGAGGAGCAAAACCAGTTGGCTGAAGAGAGCGAACTGTTATATAACCCAGTTTATGGATTTCAGCACAACCCTCAATATAAAAGCAAACCAACACGTGCTTTTAGGGAGATTATTGACCTAAACCCTGCACCAAAACAATACGAAACAAGGTGGTTTAGGTGTGGCTACTGTACGAATATGTGGCAACGCTCAAGTACAGATGTTCCTTACTCTGTTACTGAAACGCCGTGCCCATCTTGCAATCACCTAATCAGAATAGGCTAATGAAAACGATATGATTAGCGACAAATCAAAAACCCTTCTTGAGCAAATGAGAATTGACGCTGATGAATACTTCGAAAGCTTACATAAAAGGTTTCATGATGATTACAGGGTATTTACAGATGTTTTGGATAGCTTCAATTGCAATACAAAAACGCAGCCCGAATTCGCTTTTAGAGATTTTTGGCAGCAAAAATACGCTTCTTATCCCATAGAATCAGAACTGTGTAATTGGGCTTTTGAGCTTTTTAACAATATAAAACGGTTTTACTCAGGAGGTGTATTTGAACTATTCAAAAACAGGCAAGTTGAGTGGGGAGCACCACCAATCAGAATTAAACGCGAAGACATACCCACTAACTCAGATATTAAGCAACTTGAAGTTGAAGTAACGATATATCGAGGCTTATCACGCGATGAGTTTGAAAGTAAAAACTACGCACAGCCTTGGACTATAGACATAGAAACAGCTAGACGATTTGCGCATGAAATATATAAAGATAAGGTTAAAGGCATAGTTGTTAAAGCGGCTGTACCAAGAAGTAAAGTTATCTATTTTGATGCTAAGGATAATGAACAAGAAGTGATCATTGAATATGGTGTAATAAGCTGTGCTGAAGTAACTGTCTAAAGTTAGGTAAATGTGCGTTATTCATTAAAATTGGAAGGAAATTGATTTATGGAAAAAGTTTATAAGTATTTTGGTAATGATGTCATTAACTTGGTATTTGCTAGAGAAGGTTTTTGTGGCCTTAAATGCTCCCTCCCAAAAGACTACAATGACCCATATGAACTGTTTTTAGGAATGGATCTAAATACACCTACCGAGCAATTAGCTTTTTATAAAGATGTGGTTGGTGGAATTCCACAAAACCCAACTACATGTTTTTCAAAATCCCCCATAGTTTCTCCAATGTGGGCACATTACGCAAACAACCACTCTGGATTTGTCCTTGAATTCGATTTAGTTGGCCTGCAAAACTATTATGACGGAAACCCCATTTGGGAAGTTAGTTACCGCAAAGAGCCTCACGAAAATTTAAGGAAAATCTTAGAAAAAGCCGCTGTCTTACTCAAACCTAGATACACTTTCGACCTTAATAAGTTTGTTTTTGTAGAATCATACTTCTCTAAATATGACGAATGGAGTTATGAACAAGAATGCCGATTTGTAGATATGAATAATGTCACTGAGCAAATCGATAACAACAGCATTTTATTCATCCCTTTAGAGTTCGTAACTTCAATTATCATTGGTCATAATTGCCCGCAAGAGCTTATAGATTTCAGTCTTGAATTAGCAGAAGACGCTAATATGGAGTGGTATCAACTTTCTATAGGAAAAAGCCACCCAAAACCTTATTTGAAAAATGGTCATGAAGAGGTCTTTATCTTCACAAGTGATAATATTGAGAAAGCTACTAACACCTGCAATTCTTGTGCTGAACCGTTAACAGAAAACACCACTCTGTGCCCGTGGTGCGGAATTACTGAAGCCCATGAAGAAATAGCAGCTCAAAATAACCCATTTAGAATGCTCGATTCAATGGGGCTGTTAGATGAATATATGACAGCAATGAACAAAGTTGACAAATAACGGTACTTAGAAAGTGCCGTGTCATTTTGTAGTCACTAAAAAAATACAACTAAATTAACCGTACCTTCCTCAGCCCATTCACATACCCGCGCTTATAAACCTCATTCCCCTCAGCATCTTTGACTTGTCCAGTTGGCATGACTTCCCAGCCTTGTTTATTGAAAAACGCATCAGAAATTGCCGCTTTAATGGCTTCAACTTCCAGAGGTACCAATTGTTTGTTTTCAAGTGTAGTATTGGTTTTATCACCTTCGGTTCGGTCAATAAACAAGTCTGAGTTGGCTTTTAATGTATTGAGCTGATCGCGGTATTTGTTACGTTCGGCAATCAATGACCCTACTACGGCTCTAATCACTGGGTCGTCGATAGCATCCAAAATATGCTGGTCGTTGCTGTTCAATAACTGCTTTTGGCGCACTGAGAGCGGCTTTTTACACGTTGTGCCTGCATAGGCTGCCCAAGCCTCAATTAATTGCTGAAAATGCTTACCTGTGCGATTACGGATGGTTTGTGTTGATGGGCCGCCTTGCTCTTTAGACAGCCGCCCGATCGTTGCCATAGAAAAGTCGAGAGGCGTTATTTTACTTTGTTGCTCAAGCACAGCATTCAATACCGTTAACGCATTGGCGGTTCTTGTGGTGGCGCTTGCGCAAAGCTCTTGCAGCACTAGGGTTGGGTCAACTGGATTGGCCATTTTTCTTCACTCCTAAAGTGGCTGTTGCCATGTTTGCCAATGTTCTGATGCTAATGCCTGTGTTACTTTCAATCGCTTGCACACCTTGCTCGAGCAGGCCTGCGTCTTTTAAGTAAGCTTCAGTATCAAGGTAAGTAGAGAGCATTGTCATAGCTTTACTTTTGTCTGGCTCTTTCGTGGCATTTAGCATGGCATTAACCATCACATTACCAAGCTTAAGCTGTGCTTCGTCATCAAGCTGCATCAGGATTGGTTGGTAGCCCATGCGCATCAGCATGGTGTTTAGCATGTTTGATCTGTGATTGATGGCCGTGGTTTTCTTTAAGTCATCTTTTAAGTCTGCAAATACTTCTGCGTCATCGCAAATTTGGATCAGCTGCCTAAATTCAGATTTCGTGTCTAAAAAGCTAAAAAATGGTGATATGTCTTGTGCCGAGCCAAGCGCAATTACTTTGTCTTTGCGGTCGTGCTCTTCCCGGTTTTGCTCAATGCTTAGTACCTTACGTATCACCTGAAAACATGCCACTAAGTCTTTGCAGTATTCATCGGCCTCGGTTTTTTGCCGCTCAATACGCCTGTCGATGCTGTTTAACTGGTCGCGCTTGCTAAATGGGGTGCCATTTACCTCGCAAAAGTATTCTTCATCCAATAAGCTCGCTTGCTCGCCCTCTAGTTCCGCAGCAATTTTAGCGGCTTCCGTGGCATGGTAGCTTAAATTGTTAAAATGAGCTGTGAGCGATTGAATGTATCGAATGCTGGTAATAAACCAGCGGCAGCGAATACAGTTCTCAATCCCATGGGGTACTGGCGCGTGTAAATCGGCTTGGTTTCGATTCGCCTTTTTTAGTTTATCGCCGCCATTCCAACACCCAGCAATAGAGGCATGTTCAACCAAGGGGGAAGTGTTGCCACCTGCTAAGCAAATGCCTATCGACTTTTCTTGCCACCCAGCAGGGTTGCGCACTCTCAATGCAGTTTGTAGCGATTCAATATCTTTGAACGCCGCTTGCAGGCCGATTTCTTCAATGGATTTATTGGCCAAGAATGACTGCAAACTATCGTCTTCTTTGTCAATTATTTTGCCTTCAGCCTCACGCATTTTCTTGGCCATCATCACAGGCGTGAGTTTGGTGTAGTGCAAAGTCATGATCAAACGACTGTGGCCAACCAACAGCTTTGACAATATTGGTGTGGGTATTTCCCCCTCAATGGCGTAGCAAGTAATCAAAGAAACGCGTAATGCATGCAAAGGAAATAGCGGCCTTTTGGCATTTTTAGGGTCAACAAAATGCACTTTGGCACCATCTCTTAAAGTATGCTCTTTTTTCGCCACATCGCGCTCGAGTTGGGCAAGCAAAGCCACCCAAAGTGCGTTAACATAACCATCTGTAATTGGCATGCGCCGTTCGCGCTTACGATACGCAGCGGCATTGCGAAACAAAAAGCAAATATCACCAATTTCACTGCGCTGAATTTTGGTTTTAGTGCTACCAAAGTGCTTGTAATCTAAGTCGTAAATAGAGGTAGGTTTACTGATTGGGTTGTACTTTTCTTGCCAGTTTCTGAGCTTTTCTAGCCAATACAACACCTCTTCGTGTTGCCACGGGATCACGTATCCCCGAGTTATTTCATCTTTGTTTCTATCTGCGGTTTTATTGGTGTTGATGTACATGCCCGTCATCACATCACCAATATCTGGCGTAATAATGCGGTGGAATACCCCTTTTTGCCATGGGCGCTTATCGCTGCCTTCAGCAAAATGATGTTGCGCATTCATTTGCCACTCACCATTGCTGTAACGCCATGTATCTGCCTCGCCCGAGTCCAGCATTCGCACTTGAAAGGTTCGCAAAGGTAGCTGCAATTTAAGATACAAAGCCATGGCACGAACGGGTGACCAAATTAAGTAAATGCTGTCTCCTTCTTCTAGGGTTCTAAGTGCACCATCTATTCTTATTTTCCGCTGTTTATCTAGCGTGTATTTTTGCCAAACACAATCAGGATCTGCTTTGTCTATCACCGACTCATCAACTAAAATCCAGTCTTTTAAAAAACGAGCATTGGTGAAGAAGATCTCACTGTAGTCAATGGCCCACTGCCATTGCTTAAAGTGACCTCGAGGCGCGGGGCATAATATGCTGCGCAATTGCTTAATATAGGCGTAGGGTAAAGCGTTGTAGACAGTCTCCTGTCGCCTGACAGGGTTTTGCTCTTTTTCAAAGGGGTTTTGAAATAGTGGCACAGGGTCGCCATTATCATCTGCTTCTGAATAGTAGGTATCAATAATCCAATCAATAAAGCGGCATACATCGTTGTTTTGCCTAACACGGTACCCTTCATTCAGCTCAAACGGTATAAGAAATTTGTTGTAGTCTTGATCTGCCAGTGTAAATAGCTCAATGGGATCGGTAATAAATCGCGGTACCAGGTATTCATCTAAAAAGCGAGCGATTGCGGTGCGTGAATGATCAATTCCGTATTGCTTTTGTTCAAGCCAAGTTGAGGCCAGCTCCCGCCATGTCTCCCAGCCGGATCCGTTTTTCTTGATAAACCAATTAAACTCATAATCCTGTGTTTTCATGGTTTATACCTCCTTAATTTAGGGTATTTACCGCTAAGTAGCCCATCAGGATCAATATCTTCAAAGCCTGATTCCATCACGCTTTGCCAGCTCATGCTGACGTCTTCTTTAAACTCGGCATAGTGTTGGCCATCAAGGTTTTTTGACGCTCTTTCACATGCCAACGTCACGTCTCTAATACTGGGCTGGGTATAAACGGCTTGTGATAACAACGAAGCATGGTGAAGTGCCTTTTTGATCAATCGTGGATCAATGCCCGCGCTCGACATACGCCTGCCATAAGCATGACGATGGGCATGTGGGGTTCGTCCTTCAGGTTTTGACACCACTAGGTTGATACGGGCCATGGCCGTTTTATAACTTTGGTTAAACGCGTTTAGGGTGAGTGATTGGCCTTCGTGAGCTTGTGAAAACGACACAAATGCATACGGGTGCATTCTTGGTAATGGCAATAAATACAGTAAGTATTGCTGCCATAACTTGGCAAATAGCTCACCGTAAAAGGCAGGAAACCAGTGCAGTTGAATGTAATTTTCGTCATCATCAACCACTTTGGTTTTCCAGCCAATTCGGGCGGTGCCCGTCATACGGTTGCGAGGAATTAAGTTAAAGTTCTCAGACAAATACGCTGCGCGTGTTTTTTGTCGTTTGCGGCCAGTCCAGTTATTTGGCGCTCTGCCATCTTCAGGGTGATACAAGCGTACTATCACACCGCTTGGGTTTTCTGGGTCGTAAAACACATCATCCACCCAAAGGTGCAAAGCATCACTTTCTCGTACACCGGTACCATGCATCAGCAACACGATAAGCTGATCACGCAATGCTACGCGTTTATCTCTGGCTTTGCCCAAGCCTTGAATAAAAAAGGGTTTAAAGAGCTTTTCTGGAAATGAAATAGCATCCCCATCAACCTTGAGCACATCCATTTTACCACGTACCTTGCGTACGCTTTTGAGTACACTAGGTAATGGGTTACTTTTTATATGACCTAAAAAGTTGTACTGATTACGTTTGTACCACGCTGCATAGTTAAGGCGTTCTTGATGAGAACTGGCTTGTTCAAACGGGTTTAAGCTAGCTGTATTTCTGTTATTGGCGAGCCAATCCGTTAAACCATTTAGCGCAGATAAAAGTTGATTTACGTTTGCAGTAGAGCGAGGTAACCAATATAAACCCGATGGATCATTCCCCTCTGGGCTAATGGTACCCAACGATAAACGCATAACAAATGATTGAAATAACTTACTGGCGTCTGAAAATAACCCTGTGTTGGCTTCCATGTACTCGAGCAACAGTTGGCAAGCAAACGTAATGCGGTTCATCCATGGCAAACTTTTGATGTGCGACTGACTTATAACGTAATCAAGTAAGGGCTCAAATACACCATACTCGCTAAGCAACACAGGTACTTCAATCAATAAACCTGAATTATCTGTTTTAACGTGCGCAAGAACTTTGACTAACACAGTAACTAAACCAATTAGTACAGATGAGTTTTAGTAGATTAGTATAAGAAGTGCTATTGATCTAATGAACTGAGATCTGGTTTTTTATTTTAGAAAGATAGGAATTAGTACAGATTAGTATAGTTTTGAGTACTATTAATAAGACTTACACTTCAAACATCAAAAGAGAAGAATTTGGGTGGTAGTCTTACCAGCCACATCCCGGCACACAAGTCATCCGCTGTGGCTGCTTCCTTCCGGACCTGACCAGGTTCACGAACTATTGTTGCGAGAGGACCAATAAGACTACCATTGAGGGCCTTGTTTGGCGCGGGTTGAATTATGGCGATTTTCTTACGGGGATGCAAGCGAAAACTAAAAAAGCTTGCTCGTTTGCTGTTTGTTTAAGCAACGGAGCAAGCTTTTGATTAACTGAGTATTAAATTTGTACTAGTTCGCTAGAGCGCGCTGAAAAGCCTGTAGGCGTTTCTTGGCTTTTTTCATATTTTCGGGGCCCATACGCAAGAACAACTTTTGTGCATCGGATAACTGCTCCCACTCCGCGTAAGCATACTTATAGGTCACAGACTCTTGTATAAGTGGTAAACTCGACTCAGGAATAGGAGTTTCAAGTAACTCTCCTAACGCTTCTTGTAACGTGTAGTCAAATTCACTACCGTTGTAACCAATTTCTTCGTACGCCTCGTTAATTAGCGGCTTGTATTGCTCATACAAGCGAACAAGTTGTGCTGTGCTCATTGAATTAAGCATATTTACATAAGGTGTGTAGCGCTCAAAACTATTCGGATCAGTAACAATAATATCGTCTTCAATTACCATAAAGTTGTCAGCTGGCTTGCTCACTGGGTAGTGTTTTTTAGCAATCTTGCCTTGCGCTAGGTTATCAATAAACACCACGCTACGTCTTACCATATCTTCAGTAACTAGCAATTCCATCGCTTGCTTGCTTAAATAATTTGCAACACTGTCTCTTACGCTTGTGTCACTGTCGTCTAATGTAGGCAGCACTGTCTCTACAGGCTCCACGGGTCTTGCTACTGGCTGCTCAGTGACAACTGGTTCTTCAATAACGGGCTCTGATGTTTCAACTTCTGGTGATTCAACAATGCGCTCTTCTTGCTGAGATTTAGCCTCTGTACGAGCCGTATTAACAACTGTTTTCGGGGTTTCTTCAGGCACTACGACATCCTGTCGAAATTTTGTATTTTCCGCGGGCTTACTTTCTTTATTCGCTAATACAAATACAGCCACAATAATCAATGCAACGACCGCTATGGCCGCAAGAAGTAGATGGCTGTTAGAAGGCTTTTTATTTGTCCTTGGCTCTGCTGAACTGTGCTCTGACATGGAGACTCCGTAAAATTCGCTTAAATAATTTGGCAGCTAAAAATCCTCGCTGCACTATGCAATTAAAACACAAACTAAAAGATATCTCATCTGCGTTAACGCGCATTAATGAGAGTTTATCTCAAACTCGCACCTCTTTGCTGACATTTACATGAACATCTGAACAAACAAGAGCCAAACCGACAAAAACACACAAAGCAGTACACCTTTTTACAAGGACGTACTGGGCTAAATTTTGTAAATGGCTGATATTTAAAAAAGATGCAAAATACACTTTCGCCTTAAATTGATTATAGTATAAGTAAGCAGGTTATTTTTTATCTTGGTTACTGCTAGATAAAATGAAAGGACGTATATGAATAAGGCACAGAGTAGAATTGGCCAGCCACACATTGCGCTTTTACTTACTGGGGGTGGTGCTCGAGCCGCTTATCAGGTTGGTGTTTTAAAGGCCATTGCGTTGAGTTTACCCCGCAGTGCTCCTCTCCCCTTTAAAATTATTAATGGCACTTCGGCAGGCGCAATTAATTCGACGGGGTTAGCATGTTATTCATCCAACATGCATTTAGCCATTCGAAAAATAGAGTGGATCTGGAAAAGCTTTCACACAGATATGGTCTATAAAAGTTCGTTATTTGGTGCTTTTGGGCACTTATTTAACAATGTTATGCGCAGCTTTCAGGCAGATTATATCAATCATCCACCAGCGAGCCTTTTAGACAATACGCCTCTTCGCCACCTACTCGAAGATGTTTTAGACCTCGCTCGCATTGACCGAAATATTCACAGAGGCTTTTTAGATGCGCTCTCTGTGACTGTGTCGAGTTATTCGAATGGAAAATCAGTCGCGTTTTTTCAGGCAAAAGATGCCAAACCATGGCAACGCGCAAAACGCGAAGGCGTGCAAACGCACCTCACACTCGACCATTTAATGGCATCTAGCGCCATTCCCATGGTTTTTCCAAGTGTCAGAGTAAAACACAATTACTATGGCGACGGCTCAATCCACCAGCTTTCTCCATTGAGCCCATCAATTCATTTGGGTGCCAGTAAAATATTTATCATCGGTGTCGAGCAACCAAAAGCACATACGCCACTAGGCTATGAAGCACACTTCCCTGGTATGTCCGTTGTGGCAGGCCATCTTTTGGATAGTATCTTTAGCGATACCTTGCAATCAGATTTAGAGCGGCTTGAGCGAGTCAATCGTACCGTGAGCTTATTGCCAGCCAAAGAAAAACACAAAGAACTCAAACGAGTAGATACTTTGGTTGTGAACCCATCAATGAACTTTAATGAACTGGCCATCAATTATTATGATGATCTTCCCATTGCCATAAAACTATTGTTGCGCACTATTGGGGTCAAAAAGCACTCTCAATCAAGTTTAACCAGTTACCTGCTATTTGAGAAAAGTTACACTCAAGAGCTTATCAACATTGGTTATGAAGATGGTTTGGCACGACTCGATGAGATCCGTGCCTTTTTAGAGCTAGACTAGGGTAATCCATCCATAATAAATTGCTCAGCCCGCTCGACACGGCGAGGTTTACCTTTAAGCAGCAACACGTCGCTTGCCATAAGCATAATATCTTCGTCTGGCATAGATATTTCAGTACCGTCTCTACGTAGTGCTTTAACAACAACCTTGTGCCTGACAAGCTGAAGTTCTGAAATTGTTTTGTCAACTGCATAAGCATCTTCAGGCAAGGCTATTGCGTGCAAATATTCCAACCTGTCAGATACAAAGCTCGATTGACTATTTCCATATTCATGTAACTCATGACTATTGCCAGTGAAAAAACCATGCAGGTACTCATAGCGATTTTGTCGCTCTTTGCTGACACGCTTAAATATACGTCGCATCGGAACACCCGACATGTACAAAACATGTGAAACTAACATTAAGCTTGCCTCAAGTGACTCTGGAACCACTTCGGTAACGCCAAGTTGTTTTAAATCTTCTAGGTGAGTGTCATCTTGCATCCGCACTAATATTTTCACCTCGGGCGCAAAGTGCTTAATCGCATCAATTACAATTTGGCTTTGTTCAAAGTCATCCATAGTAACAATCACCAAACGCGCCTGACTCACGCATGCCGATTTCAATATGGCTTTTTGTGCAGCATGGCCAAAAATAACCGGCTCACCCGCAGTTTGTGCCTCTTGCACAATAATCGGATTGCGCTCTATAGCAATATAAGGAATCGCCTCAGGTTTTAAAAAGCGGGCAATTGTTTGCCCAACCCGTGCATATCCAAATATCACCACATGATCTTTGATCGTGGGATCTTTAAACCCAGAATTAGAAAAGTCTGATCTATGCTCCGAGTCAAGTTTAAACAAAGTGAGTAAGCGATCTGTTTGGCCAATTAAGTAAGGTGTGACCGCCATTGAAAGTACGCCCAGTGCCAACAAAAAAGATGCAACATTTGGTTCAAGTAGGTGGTGCTTGCTCGCAAGTGCAACTAATACAAAGCCAAACTCCCCCATTTGCCAAAGCATCACACCTGATGCAAATGCATCTTTTTTAAATTCCCCCATAAGCTGAGCGCTGGCATAGATAATTGCGACTTTAGTTATTAGTAATAGCGCCATGGCTGCCACAATATACATGAATGAGTTGATCACGAAGCCTACATCCAACTGCATACCCACTGTGACAAAAAACAGCCCCATCAAAATATCTCTAAAAGGTCTAATTTCGGCTTCTAACTGATGCCGATATTGGCTCTCCCCAAGCATCATACCCGCCAAAAATGCGCCAAGGGCCATGGAGAGGCCAAACGCATAAGTAAGTGCCCCTGCACACAATGCAACCACCAGCGTAGTCAACACAAATAACTCGTCGGTTCTAGCCAGTGCAACCTCATTAAATACCTTAGGTAATACCCATTTTCCAATCGCCCACAGCAACATGCACACAAATGCGCCTTTTGCCAAAGCCAATACCAGCGCGCCCACCAATACTTGATTGTCTGTTTGCGCCATTAAAGGAAATACAATTAGCATGGGGACCACGGCTATATCTTGAAATAACAACACGCCCACCGCAAGTTGCCCTTTGCGAAGGTTAAGCATGCCGTTCTCTTTCATGATTTTTACGACGACCGCAGTTGAAGAGAGCGCAACAATACATGCAATGATCAACGACTCTGACCAAGCGACCCCTACTTTATATAAAAGTAAGGTAACCAACAGAATCGAAAGAATAACCTGTGTACTACCCAACCCAAACACAACACTGCGCATTGCCATGAGCTTGGGAATAGAGAATTCCAACCCAAGGCTAAATAATAGAAATACAATTCCTAACTCAGCAATTAAATGGATCTCATGACTGTTATCCATCCACCCATATCCACCTGCCACTAACCCAGTGAGTAAATAAGCTAAAATAGGCGGCAAACCTACTCGTTTGAAGGACCAAACAAGTATTACAGCACACAGTAATAGCGCTACAAAACCGGCAAAATGACCATGCAAAGCATTAACAATTGCGGTGAGCACTTTTTCTGAAAAAAGCCCGGCAAAATTTTGCTGCAAATGGCCTCCTCGGTGTCAAAGATTCGTTATAGATTATTTTTCACTCAAATTAACTATAGCAAGCAACTGTTTTTCAGCCAGTTTAATTTCTTGGCATGAAACTAGCTTATATGTTCGGGAATGTTGTAATTAGGGGAATTACCAAATGGAAAATGTCCATATTTTGGCGCAACGAACGCCTTCGCGCGGTGACTACATACCGTTCGCGACGGACCAATATGTTTCACAGGCGCCAGAACAACCAAATACGCTGGTCGAAAAGCTGCAAACTACCTTAGAGGTAAACGGCATCTTAGATATTTTTGCCGGCTATGTTAAACGCATTACCGATCTTGCAGGACTGCAGTTTCATTCGAGCCAGGGATTGTTTCAAATGCATCAAAGTGACAATCAGCTGAAACCGTATACCTTTGATCTGGAGTTAAACGGGCAGCACTTAGGTCAACTCGTGTACTTTAGTAAATATAGCTTAAGTGGGACTATAAGAGCACGACTAATGCAACTGCATACATGTTTGTTATATCCGCTCAGAAATGCGCTGATGTATCACCGTGTGCTACAACTCGCCACCAAAGATACGCTCACTGGCTTGTACAACCGTAGCCAGTTTAATGAATACTTAGAAACCAAACTTGAGCGTAGTCGCCGCCATCACCGAAATTTTAGCTTGATGCTGTTGGATTTAGACAACTTTAAGCAAGTAAACGACAAATATGGACATAAAAAAGGTGATGAAGTACTTATCGAGTTTGCTAATATTCTGACTTCAAGTATTCGCGCTACTGATGCTGTATTTAGGTTTGGAGGCGATGAATTTGCCGTACTTATCGATGACCCAGCATTTACAACCAATAAAGTAATTGCAGAGCGCATCATGGACAGGGTAAACGAGTGCAACTTGCTGGCCAAACATGAAGTGACAACCAGCATTGGCTTTACACTGGCGTCAAGCCAGGATTGTTCAAATGAAATATTTGCTAGAGCCGATGGCGGGCTATACAAAGCCAAAGAAGCGGGAAGGAATTGTGCACGCGCTGTGTGAACAAACTATTTCGTACTTACCATCCCCTAATGGTAAGTACGACAACGTGATTAGCGGTTTTTAACTTTAAACAACCAAAGCAGTACGGCAAAGCCGCAAAAGAAGCCGTTAATCACCCACACCAGCGACCAAAAGTCAGGTAACTCACTGAACAAAATCGATAGCATTGGCGCTGCTAAGCCTAAAATAAAAAAGCTGCCGCCTCTACCATGCCAATAGGCTAATAATAGACTTGCCGATAAAACCCCTACTCCAATAGCCAAAACGACGTTAGAGGCATTAAAAGGAGACACCAAAGCCAGAATAATAAACCCAATACAGCACCCGATAATTGCAACCGGGGCTTTACTTGCCAATGACAAACTTATTTTATTATGCTCTTGCATCAACTTCTTTCCAATAAATACCTTGCTCACTGGCATAGGACTCGTTTACAAAGTAACCTACTACGGCGACCAAGGTCTCATTATAAAATATTAAAGGCACACGTTCTCGTTCCCAGGTGGGCACTTTTAAATCTTTCAGCCAGTGCTTCACTGTGTTGTGACCGGGTTTACCCAGAGGCTTTACTCTTTCAGTGAGGTCCCCGAACTTAACTGTTACTGTCTCGCTCGGCAGCGGAAATCGAACTCCCTTCCCTTTGCACACGATGAGCTGGCGACTATCGGTCAAAGATAGTGGCTCGCTGATGCTGATATCACTGATTGCCTGCAATGGAGCCTGATCTTTTGCTACCCAATAGAGTTTACCTCGGTAAAGCTTTACACTCCCTTTTGCCAGTTGAATATTTACTTGTGCGTCTGGGCGAGCATACAGCGATTGCTGTAATATTTGCTCCAATTGCTTTTTAGACGGCATATCAACATGCTGTATTGCAAGCCATGCACGTACAGCATTGCTTTGTCTGAGCGGCGAGAGCTTGTTCAAGTGCTCTACAACCAAACATCGGTTATCTATGCATACGGCTAAGTCTTGCTCAGAGAGCTCATCAACTAAAGCCTGCTGAGCTTGTAGTAATTCTATAGATCTCAGTACGCTTGGTACAAACCCCTTAAAACGCGCTTTCAACAGCGGGAGCACTTGATTGCGCAGAAAGTTACGGTCAAATATGTCGCTTTGGTTAGATTCGTCTTCAATGTGTTGCAAGGTAAAGGTTTTAGCAAATGCTTCAATATCTTGACGACCAACCCCTAAAAGCGGCCGCAAACAGTTACGCCCACTTTGTAACTGCGTCACAGCTTTCATAGCACCTAGCCCTTGCAGCCCTGAGCCTCTTTTCAAGCGTATAAGAAAGGTCTCTACTTGGTCATCTGCATGTTGTCCCAATAAAAGCGCTGAGCCAGGCAATGCAAGCTCATCCAGTGCAAGGTAGCGCGCATCGCGAGCCTGTGCCTCTAAGCTGACTCTCCGCTTTGGAAGTACTTCAACGGTTGCTGCGCTAAACTCAACAGATAAGGACTTGCAGAGTTGTTCGCAAAAATCCTGCCACCGCATCGCATTTTCTGATAAGCCATGGTTTACATACACCGCTTTAATTGGAACACCTTCATGCTGATTTGCATAGGTATGACACAAATGCAGCAGCACCACAGAGTCCACGCCACCAGACAACGCGACAGTAAAGCCACTTTGTATACTGCGACAGTGCAGCTCCAGCATCGCAACAAATTGCTTGTAAACGCTTGTGCGCTCCATAACTCTCCCCAATTTCGATACCGTGGGGTTATACCGCATCGAAGCAGAATTGCAACGAGTAAAGCCATAATAACTTCCACACTATGAAGTAAATCAGAAATCTCTAAATTATTTTATGTAATTTCGGTCTACACTTGAGCAAATTATATTGTTGCGTTTTGATATTGGATAGTGATTATGAACGCATTTTATAGAGTGATTGGCATATTTTATAAGTTTTGGCAAAAGTCTCGGCAAAACGGCCTGAATAAAACCTACATTTCAACGTCTTGCTTTTCACTTGCCATTTATTTATTGCGACTAAAATTATCATTATTTACTAAAACAAAACAAACCCAAAATTAATTGACATCTGCGCCAAAATCTAGGTAAATCGCTACTTATGTATAAAAAGTCGCATTATCTTGCTGGTCTGTTTTCAAGATGCAGCTTGGGGCAGTATAATGTGAAGAAAATTGTATGTGATGACAGAGAACTCGCCTTCACGAAGGAAAAAACAGTTGTAAGATGAAGAAGCATTGTGCTGCGAAAATTCGCGAACTTCTCCAAAAACTGATGTAAATAAGCAATATTGACTAATAGTTAAAGCGGCTTTTGGCAAAACGAACTATGCTATTAAAGACGTTGCGAATGACTAAGTCTTGGCATTTTAAATCTGTACTCTCTACATTGGACCGAGACAAACTTTAAAAAAATTATCAGATAGGTTAGAAAATGAGCTTAAATTATCTAGAATTTGAACTTCCAGTAGCTGAATTAGAGCAAAAAATAAAAGAGCTACAAGCTGTTAGTCGCTCAGGTTCTTTGGACCTAAGTCTGGAAGAAGAGATCAGCAAGCTTAAAGAAAAAAGCGTACAGCTGACTGAAAAGATTTACTCAGAACTAAACCCATGGCAGCTACTACAATTAGCTCGCCACCCAATGCGCCCACATGCAAGTGATTACATCAAGCGTATTTTTACCGAATTCGATGAGTTTGCAGGTGATCGTGCATTTGCAAATGACCCTGCAATTATTGGTGGTACAGCTCGTTTAGATGGCAAGCCAGTAATGGTTATCGGTCAAGAAAAAGGCCGCGATACTGCAGAAAAAATCAAGCGTAACTTTGGTATGCCAAGACCTGAAGGTTACCGTAAAGCAAAACGCTTAATGGAAATGGCCGAGCGCTTCAAAATGCCTATTATCACTTTAATCGATACACAAGGTGCTTACCCTGGTATTGGTGCAGAAGAGCGTGGTCAAAGTGAGGCTATCGCGATGAACTTAAAAGTAATGGCATCATTGAAAGTACCAACAATCTGTAGCGTAATCGGTGAAGGTGGTTCAGGTGGTGCACTAGCAATTGGTGTTGGTGACCGCGTAAACATGCTTCGTTACAGTACTTACTCAGTAATCACACCTGAAGGCTGTGCGTCAATCCTGTGGAAAAGTGCCGAAAAAGCGCCTCTGGCTGCTGAAGCAATGGGTGTATCTGCACAACGCATCAAGGATAACAACCTAATCAATGAAATCGTGCCTGAGCCATTAGGTGGCGCACACAGAGACTATGATGGTGCTGCAAGTAGCTTGAAATCTCAGATCTTAAAAGATCTCTCTGATCTATCTAAGTTAAGCCAAGAAGAAATGCTTGAGCAGAGATACCAGCGACTAATGTCTTTTGGCTATTGTAACTAAGCCACAAATAGATACAAAAAAGGCCACCAAGTAAACTTGGTGGCCTTTTTTATACTTAACTCACTAACAGTGACACTAAGTATAAGGGCTTTAATCAAATATTAATTCGACATCTTGCCCCGTCAGTTTTTTAAGGGAGCGTATCAATTCATCACTCGGTGTTACACACCACTGCATACCAAGCGTAAGCTCTGCTGTCGCATCAGGCCTTTGATATTCAATCACCACTTGGCATGTTCCAAACTTGTATGGCTCAAGTACCCTTTTTAAGTTTTCACCAAAGCTCGTATCCATTTGCGTCATATTCAACGTCATTTTCAGGGCACTTATCCGCTTTTCGCGAGCCTGAGAAATCGTGCTAACTTCACGGGCGGTCATAGAAATACCACCAGAGAAATTGTCAAAAGCAACATGCCCAGAAATCACAAGGATTTGGTTAACTTGCAGCAGCTCTTGATACATTTCGAATTGCTCTGGGAAAAAGCGTACATCGATACGTGCACTTTTGTCATCCAGTGTGATCAAACCCCAGCGGTTCCCTTTTTTATTGATAAGGGTACGCGCATTTATCACCAAACCAGCAGCAGTAGAGTGCACATCTCGGTTGGTCGGCTGCAAGTCGACTAACTTTCCAGATGTGTAATTTTTCAATTCTTTACGATACTGGTTAATTGGGTGACCGGTCAGGTATAAACCAAGTGTTTCCTTTTCTCCATCTAACCATTCGTTGTCACTTAATGGTGTTGCTTTCACAAAAGCTTGCGCGACTTCTTCAGGTTCAACAGCCAGCAATCCAAATAAGTCTGATTGGCCAAGTTGTTCAGCCTTGTGATGTTGCTCAGCAGACTTCATCGCATCTTTTAGGCTCGCCAGTAATGTCGCTCGACCACCCTGTGTTGACTCAGGTCCTAACTTGTCCAATGCTCCCGCATAAATGAGCTTTTCTATCACTCGACGGTTTAAACGTTTAAGATCCACTCTGGCACAAAAGTCAAAGAGATCTTTAAACTCTCCACCTTGATCTCGTGCTTCTAGAATCGCCTCTACAGGGCCTTCACCCACCCCTTTGATAGCGCCAATGCCATATACAATTTCACCTTGTAGATTAACAGTAAACTTATACACACCAGCATTCACATCCGGTGGTAGCAGTGTCAATTTCATGTTTTCACATTCATCAACCAAGGTAACAATCTTATCGGTATTATCCATATCAGCAGACATTACCGCAGCCATGAACTCCGCAGGAAAGTGCGTCTTCATCCACAGTGTTTGATAAGAAACGAGCGCGTATGCAGCCGAGTGAGATTTGTTAAAGCCGTATCCAGCAAACTTTTCTACAAGATCGAAGATCTTCATTGCAAGTTCGCCATCAACACCGTTATTTTTTGAACCTTCCTCAAAGGTTGAACGCTGCTTAGCCATCTCTTCAGGTTTTTTCTTACCCATCGCACGACGCAGCAAGTCAGCGCCACCAAGGCTATAACCGGCAAGTACCTGTGCGATTTGCATTACCTGCTCCTGATACAAGATGATGCCGTATGTAGGCTCTAGTATCGGGGCTAAACTTTCGTGCTGATATTGTGCGTCAGGGAATGAGATCTCTTCTCGACCATGCTTACGGTCGATAAAGTTGTCTACCATCCCTGATTGCAAAGGACCTGGGCGGAAAAGTGCAACCAGTGCGATCATATCCTCAAAGCAATCGGGCTTAAGACGTCTGATCAAATCTTTCATACCACGGGATTCTAGCTGGAAAACAGCGGTGGTTTCAGCCCTAAGTAGTACTTCGAAGCTGGCATGATCATCGAGCGGGATAGCGTTGATATCAACAAAAGGTTTTTGCTCACGAGCTAAACGCTCATTCGCCATGTCCAAAGCCCACTGTAAGATTGTTAACGTTCTAAGACCGAGGAAGTCAAACTTAACTAAACCTGCTGTTTCAACGTCATTTTTATCAAACTGTGTAACAGGGAACTTACCTTCTTCATCACAGTACAATGCAGCAAAGTCAGTAATACTGGTTGGCGAGATTACAACACCACCGGCGTGTTTACCGGCATTTCGAGTACAACCCTCTAAGATACGACATTTGTCGATAAGCTCTTTTACTTCATCATCACCGTCATAGGCTTCTGGCAAGCGCGGCTCTACATCAAACGCTTTGGCCAACGTCATACCTGGGTCGCCTGGTACCAGCTTGGATATACGGTCTACAAAACCATAGGGGTGACCCAATACTCGACCTACATCTCGAATTACCGCCTTCGCGGCCATGGTACCAAATGTGATGATCTGAGATACTGCTTGACGACCATATAACTTGGCAACGTGATCAATTACCTCGTCTCGTCTATCCATGCAGAAGTCAACGTCAAAGTCCGGCATCGAGACACGTTCTGGGTTTAGGAAGCGTTCGAATAGTAAGTCAAACTCGAGAGGGTCAAGATCCGTGATCTTCAATGCATATGCAACCAAAGAACCGGCACCCGAGCCTCGACCTGGACCTACTGGAATGTTGTTGTCTTTACTCCATTGAATGAATTCCATTACGATCAAGAAGTAACCTGGGAATCCCATTTGGTTGATTACATCTAGTTCAATTTTTAGGCGGTCATCATACTCGACTCGCTTAACTTTTCTGTCTTCTTCATCGGGAAATAAAAACTGTAGTCGTTCTTCTAGGCCGTCTTCAGAAACTTTAACCAAGAAGTCTTCAATCTTCAGCTCGCCCGTTGGGTAATCTGGTAAGAAGTAAGTACCCAACTGCACCGTTACATTACAACGCTTGGCAATTTCAACCGTATTCTCAAGCGCCTCAGGAATATCGCTGAACAATTCGTGCATCTGTTCAGGCGTTTTTAAATACTGCTCTTTAGAAAATCGTTTGGGTCGATTTTTATCTTCGAGGGTGTATCCATCGTGGATTGCAACACGAATTTCATGGGCTTCAAAGTCTTCTTCACTCAAAAACACCACTTCATTTGTTGCTACCACGGGGAGATTGCGCTCAGTTGCTAACGCCACTGCCGCATGCAAGTATTCTTCTTCGTGCTCCCTTTCGGTTCGATGTAGCTCTAAATAGTAGTGATCAGCAAAATGCTCCTCGTAAAAGGCAAGTGTTTGTTCAACCAGTTGAGGATTGCCTTTTAATAGCGCTTTACCCACATCACCATCTTTTGCACCAGAGAGAAGGATTAGACCGTCTTTGAATTTCGCTAACCATTCTTTATCAACAACAGGGCGATGAAATACATGTCCGCGTAGGAACGCTTCAGAAATCAATAAAGTAAGGTTTTTATACCCTTCATTATTTTTTGCCAATACAACAATACGGCATGGCTCATCGGGAAACTCGTCACTTTTAAGCCAAAGGTCAGCACCGACTAAAGGTTTAATACCGGCACCATGTGCTCCCCCATAAAACCGGACTAGACCACACAAGTTCATTTGGTCAGTTATCGCAAAGGCTGGCATTTCGAGCTCTTGGGCTCTGGCTACAATTGGTTTGGTTTTTGCCAAACCATCTACCATAGAGAAGTCACTATGAACACGTAAGTGTACAAAATTCGGCGCTGGCATAATTAGGACTGCTCCGCAAGAATACGTTGTACTGGCTTAAAGCTTTTACGATGGTAAGGCGTGATACCGTGCAAAGCCAGTGCTTCGAAATGCGCTTTGGTTGGGTAGCCTTTGTGGCCGGCAAAACCAAATTGTGGGAACTTAGCATCAAGCTCAATCATTTCGTTGTCACGTGTTACCTTCGCCAAAATAGAAGCTGCACTAATTTCTGGCACCAGACTGTCACCTTTTACAACCGCTTGTGCAGGCGTACTTATTTCAGGAAGTCGATTGCCATCTACAAATACAAACTCAGCGGCTATGCTAAGTCCCTCAACAGCACGCTTCATAGCAAGCATGGTTGCATGCAAAATATTGAGCTCATCAATTTCTTCGACACTGGCACGCGCTATACAATAACACAGTGCTTTTTCTTTAATTTCTTCTGCGAGCGCATTGCGCTTTTTCTCAGAGAGCTTTTTAGAATCGGTCAACCCTTCAATAGGTTTAGTTGGATCTAAAATAACAGCTGCCGTTACAACGTCGCCGACTAAGGGGCCTCGGCCTACTTCATCCACACCTGCAATATAGTTAAAATTAGGTCGTTCAATTTGCATCTATTACCTCCGCAACAGCGATTGCAGCCTGTTCACTGGCATTCAAACGGATATCTTTATGGATTTCGTAAAAGCGCTTTATCAGCGCCGAATTATCTTCACGCAGTAGCGGAAGCAACGCATCGGTCAATGCATCAGGGTTACACTCTTCTTGCAAAAACTCAGGAACCAAAGGCGCATCAGCCAGCAAATTTGGTAGAGAAAAGTGCTTAATATTAAAAGTAAAGAATGTACTGAAAATTTTGTAACTTAAGGTCTTTAGGCGGTAGCCAACAACCATCGGCTTTTTGTAAAGCATGGCTTCTAACGTGGCCGTACCAGATGCAAGAAGCACCGCATCTGCTGCCTTCATGGCAATAGAAGACTGTCCATCAAGTAGAATAGGCCTCAGTTCAGGTGCAACTTTATTCAAAACTTGCATAAATTGCTTCTGGCGTTTTTCATTAACCAAAGGCACAACAATCTTTAGATCAGGAATTTTATCGACCAGTTGTTTGGCTGTTTGTAAGTAGGTTTCGCTCAACAAACTCACTTCTGAGCCACGGCTTCCGGGTAACAAGGCCAACACTGTGTCTGACTCATCTAAGCCAATTTCAGCTCGCGCTGCTTGCTGATCAGACTCCAAAGGGATTTCATCCGCTAACGTATGCCCAACAAACGTACATGGTACTTCATGTTTGTCATAAAACGCTTTTTCAAAGGGTAATAGCGAAAGCACCAAGTTGGTCGCTTCTGCAATTGTGTGTATTCTTTTTGGACGCCACGCCCAAACTGACGGGCTAACATATTGTATGGTTTTGATACCAGCCGCTTTTAAAGGCTTTTCAACGCGTAAGTTAAAGTCTGGAGCATCAATACCAATGAATACGTCAGGAGGATTATCAATGAAATGGTTTACCAGCTGTTTTCTAATTTTCAGCAATCTCGGTAAGCGTCCCAGGACTTCAACAAGTCCCATAACTGCCAGCTCTTCCATATCAAATAAGCTTTTGCAGCCTTCAGCTTGCATTTTAGGGCCCGCAATACCCACAAATTGGGCTGTAGGATACCGTTTTTTAAGGGCTTTAATTAACCCTGCGCCGAGAATATCGCCAGACAATTCGCCTGCAACAATACCAATGGTGATTGATTTTTCGTTTGCCATTTTTGTTCTTCTGGAAAATAAAAAAACGCCATACTAAGTATGGCGTCATTATATCAGAACCCACCCTTTGATATGTGCTAATTTGAATGCTCAATTTAGCAATCGAAAGGGGTAATCTGCTTTAGCGTACTAGCCCGCGCTCAGAGGTTGCAATAAAGTCTACCATCTGTTGAACCACAGGGAACTTTTGCGCTTCTTCTTGCAATAAAACAAGTGCCTCATCCAGCTTTAAGCCTTTGCGGAATAGTATTTTATATGCTCTACGCGTTGCCATAATCTCTTCTGACTCAAAACCACGACGCTTTAAGCCTTCTGTATTAATAGCGACCGGACGTGCTGGCGTGCCTGTCGTTGTCACAAATGGCGGTACATCCTGGTTAACACCAGAATACATGCCAACAAATGCGTGTGACCCAACTTTACAGAATTGGTGTACACCTGAGTTACCAGCTAGGATTACCCAATCACCAATATGCACATGGCCTGCTACACTCGCATTATTTGCAAATATTACGTTGTTGCCAATCACTGCATCGTGGGCTACATGCGTATAAGCCATAAATAAATTGTTGCTACCAATGATGGTAACGCCGTTATCTTGAATTGTACCACGGTGAATGGTCGCACACTCTCGAATAACGTTGTTATCACCGATAATAAGTTTTGTTGGTTCATCCTTGTACTTTTTATCTTGACAGGCCTCGCCTACTGATGCGAACTGAAAAATATGGTTACCAGAACCAATTTCACTTGGTCCTTTAATAACTACATGCGATTCAATTTTACAATCATCGCCAATGACCACGTCGTTACCAATGTAACTATATGGTCCAACAGAGACGTTATTTCCTAATTTAGCACCTGGCTCAATAACTGCGGTAGGATGGATCACGCTTAAAACTCTCTTCTAGCACACATTAATTCGGCACTACATACTACATTGCCGTCAACTTTTGCTTCACCTGAAAACTTCCAAATGTTGCGACGTTCTTTAACAAACTGCACATGTAGATGCATCGTATCACCAGGAACAACTGGTTGCTTAAACCTTGCGTTGTCGATGGCTGCGAATAAGTATAGCTCATTATCAGAGCGGTTTTCGACGGTCTTAAACCCAAGTAGTCCAGTAGCCTGAGCGAGCGCTTCTAGGATCATGACTCCCGGGAAAATAGGCTGTTCAGGAAAGTGACCCGTAAAAATAGGCTCATTTGCTGTCACATTCTTAATAGCATGTAGGTACTCACCCGGCTTGTAGTCGACTACTTTATCAACCAATAGCATCGGGTAGCGATGTGGTAATAACTTTAAGATTTCCTGAATGTCAAAGCTGTTTAATTCGTTGGCCAAAATACCACCTTTTATTTATCCGTATGTTGTAACTGCTCAGTTAAACTTTCTAGCGCCTTAATTCGCGCTTTAAAATCAGAAAGATTGCGTAAGTGGGCAATATTCTTGCGCCATTCTTTGTTCGTTGTATGAGGCATACCTGAAGAGTAGATCCCTGGCTGCGAAATGCCTTTTGTGACCATACTCATACCTGTGATTATGACGCCGTCACACACTTCATTGTGACCATTAATTGCGACCATACCGCCAATTTGGCAATATTTACCAATTTTGACGCTTCCAGCCATTACCGAACATCCAGCGATGGCTGTCCCGTAGCCAATTTCCACGTTGTGGGCAATTTGGATTTGGTTGTCGAGTATCACATTGTCATGAATAATCGTGTCATCGATGGCGCCACGGTCTATTGAAGTGCACGCACCTACTTCAACGCGATCGCCGATGATTACCGTGCCAATCTGAGGGATCTTAACCCACTCACCAGACTCATTTGCATAGCCAAATCCATCACTGCCAATTACAGCGCCAGACTGGAACAAGCATTTTTCACCAATCACCACGTCATGGTAAATAGTGACGTTGGCCCAAAGCTTAGTGTTTGCACCAATGCGAGCATTCTTACCAATAAAACAGCCTGCACCAATTTCCACGTTATCACCAATCACAGCTCCAGACTCGATGACAGCATTTGCTGCAATCTTGACGCTCTGACCTAGAGAGGCTTCTTCATCTATACATGCACTGGAATGAATACTACTTGCTGCACTCGGCGTTGTATCCATGTACTGCGCCAACTTAGCGTAGGCAACGTAAGGATTTTCACAGATCAATTTATTGCCAGCGAAATACTCTGCTTCGTCAGCCGATAAAATTACCGCGCCGGCTTCTGTGGACTCTAATTGATTGCGATACTTTTTGTTTGCCAAAAATGCGATATCTTGATTCTTGGCATTTAACAAAGTAGCGATTTTCACGATTGGCTGATCGGCGTTTCCTTCTAAGGAAGCGCCTAAATACTCAGCCAATTGTGACAACGTGTATTGTTTCGTCATTATTTTTTGCTAACTGCTTCAACAACTTTATCTGATAGATCGCTAACTTTATCAGGGTTGAAGTAAATTGTCGTTTCTTTTACTCGAACTTCGTCAAACTTTCCTTTTTTAGCTACATCTTGAATAGCATCAAAGATAAGTTTTTGAACCTTAGCTAGCTCTTGATTTTGGCGTTGCTTGATTTCCTGCTCTAAAGGGCGGCCCTTTTCAGCAAGTGTTTTTTGCATTTGTTGGATTTTGTCGCGAAGCGCTGTTTTTTGCTCTTCGCTCATAGTCGCACTTTCACGCTTAAACTTCTCTGCTTCAAAACGAATATCGCCTTGTAGTTTTTCTAATTCTTGGCGACGCTCTGCGAACTCACTTTTTAGCGTTTGTTCAATTTTAGCCATTTGCGGTAACTGTGAATAAATTGATTGCATATCGATTAAACCCACTTTGTGAGCGAATGCATTAACTGAGTTACCCATTAACAATGCTGCTAAAATACCCATAGCAGACGTTTTAAAAATCTTTTTCACAATAAACTCCTTAGAAAGTATTACTGATGTTGAAGCTGATGTTTTGAGTGTCATCATCGTCTTCTTTTTTCAGTGGATACGCAAAACTAATTAACATTGGTCCCATTGGTGAAATCCATTGGATAGATAAACCAGTTGAAACCCTAAAACGGCCAGGATCAGAAAAGTCTGATAATTGTTTGTATTGATCTTCTGGCAAGTTTGTATAACGACTTACATCAAATTCAGTGTCCCAAACGTTCGCTGCATCAACAAAGAAGCTAGTACGAACTGAACTTGTGTTTTCTTCATCTAGGAAAGGTGTTGGAACAATCATTTCAGCACCAAGTACAGCCTTCGCATTACCACCGATACGGCCTAGTGGTATCAACTGGTCAAATTGCGGATCACCGCCGATCGTGCCTGTTGTCGAACCATCAGGATTTGGAGTACCTGTAATTGGTAAAGGTGTACGTTGAACCGCCTGAGGTAAGATTGTATTTCGTTCAAAACCTCTCAGTTCCATTTCTGTAATACGGTAGAACTCTTGGAAAGGTAATACCTGATCAAACCCATTCTTCTCACCATAACCATTACCATATGCAAGCGCAGCACGCGTTGAGAATACCCAACGATGGTCATTACTAATTGGCCAGTAGAAGCGCGAATCATAGCTCAGTTTGAAATAGTTCAAGTCTGAGTTTGGTGTCGTAAAGGTAAAGTTAGCAGATTGACGCGAACCATCAGTCGGGAACATACCTCGGTTAACCGTGATACGTGACCAACCTACACCCAATTCGAACTTAGTGAAATCAAATCCACTATCAGGGTTGTCAGGGTCTTCAAATGTTAGCCTCATAACACGCGTTTGCTCGTAGTCAGCAATACGGTCTAGGTCTTCTTCAATCCAACGGAAGCTAAAGTTCAATCGGTTAACAGGGTTAATTGGAATACCAAAGTGAGTACCAATACCGTAACTACGCGAATCATAATCTACAAGACCAATTTCACCGCCATCAAAGTTGCTGTAGAAAATACTACTACCTTGAGAAATACCATCTGGCGTGAAATACGGGTCAGTGTAGGACACACTGTACCTTGTCGATGCGCGAGACGTATTGATATTGAATGCAACTTGGTCACCTGAACCTAAGAAGTTAGATTCGCTTACCCCTACGTTAAACTGTAAACCAGCATAAGAGCCGTAAGCAACACCCGCTTGGAAACTACCTGCTGGTTGTTCTTTTACGTTGAAGTCTACATCAACTTGATCGTCCACACCCGGAATTGGTTTTACTTCAAACTCAACTTTTTCCATGTATGGTAAACGCTGGATCTGCAACTTCGAACGTTCAAGGCTTTGATTTGATAACCAAGCGCCCTCAAGCTGAGTCATTTCTCTTCGTACAACATGATCTGCTGTATTCTGGTTACCATTTACCAAGATACGACGAACATAAACGCGTTTGCCAGGATCCACTGACAATGTTAAATGCACTTCTTTGTTTTCGTCATCGATCTCAGGAATGGTACGAACTTCAGCGTTCGCATAACCAAATCTAGCTAGATAACCTTTGATGAACTCTTCAGAAGACGTAACCAAAGAGCCGTTATACAACTCACCGGCTTTAAGAGGAACTACACTACGGATCAGTTCTTCACGGCCTAATAAATCACCAATAAAGTCAAACCCTTTAACGGTGTACTTCTCACCTTCAGTGATATTCGCCGTTACGTAAACTGACTCACGCTCTGGGCTCACTGAAACTTGGGTAGAGTCGATGTTAAACCTTAAGTAACCTCTATCAAGGTAATAACTGCGGATTTTTTCGAGGTCGCCTTCAATAGTTTGCTTTTGGTAACGGTCGCTCGACAAGAACTTCCACCAAGGTAAATCTTGTTGAGACTCAACCAAACGTAGTAACTGCTCATCCGAAAATAATTCATTACCAACTAAGTTAATCTGGCGAACAGATGCAGCGTCACCTTCATCAAAGTCGAACTTTAACTTTACGCGGTTACGAGGCAATTCAACGATGCTGACTTCAATCTTGGCGTTATATTTACCAATACTGTGGAAGAACTCAATCAGACCTTTTTCGATACCATCGATAACCGTACGGTCCAGTGTTTCACCAGTACGAATATCTTTGTCGTCTAAGCTTTCTTGAAGTTGCTCATCTTTGATGTCTTTGTTGCCATCGAATTCAATTGAAGCAATCGTCGGGCGCTCTTTTACTTTGAAAATGATCTGATTGCCATCACGGTATGCCGTAATGTCATCAAAGTGACCAGACGAAAATAATGTTTTGATCGTTCTTGAAACTGTGTAGTTATCAATCTCATCACCAACATTAATAGGAATATGTGTTAATGCCGCACCAAGTGCAACACGTTGTAACCCTTCAACTTTTAAATCTTCAACGATAAAGGAGTTTTGCCCTAAAGCGGCAAAACTGGCGCCAAGTAAACTCGTTACAGCTAAATGTTTTTTTATAGGCATTTTATTATCTTTATCCTTTACAGCTTACGGCGTACTATACGCCACGTGCGCTACCGCTCTATTACAGAGCCTAGAGCCTCGATACGTCATTAAACAGTGCAAAACAAGTCAGAGCTAACAGCATCATCGCTCCCAGCTTATAACCTAACTCTTGTGTCTTTTCAGAGACCGGTTTTTTTCGAATTAGTTCAATTAAGTAATACATCAAATGCCCACCATCCAACATTGGGAGTGGCAAAAGGTTAAAAACTCCCAAATTAACACTAATTAGTGCTAGAAAGCTTAAAAAGGCAACTAATCCATAACTGACACTGTCTCCAGCCCCAACGGCAATACCAACTGGCCCACTGATATTTTGAACAGAGACTTGACCGGTTATCAAATTACCAATCATATCGAAGCTTAGCGCAGTCAACGCATAGGTTTTCTGAACGCCAAGCACGATACTATCGAATACACCGTACTGTCTAGTCTCAATGTAGCCTTCAGGCCAACTTTTCTGCTTTGGTACAACTCCCAAATAACCAATCACCTGACCGTCAGAGAGCTCTTTTCCATCGGGTGTCACATTTAGAGTTATTTCCTGGCCATTTCTTAATACAGATAAGACACTAGGTTGATTTGCAGCCTGCTGTACTAACCCAACGAAATGAGCCCAATTCGTAACACCCTGCTGATTAAAAGAGACAATCACATCTTGAGCTTGCAACTGTGCGCGCTCAGCAGCAGAATCTCTGGCAATAACAGCCAGTTCAGTTGTTATATCTGGTCGGTATGGATTGATACCTATGGACGCTAAAGGCGCAACGTCTTTCTGATCTAATTTCCAATTGCTGACGTCTAGGGTGCGAATTGCAATCTGACCATTTGCATCAACAACTTTTATCTCTAATCGCTGTTCACCAAGCCCAGACATGACAGCAAAGTTGACTTCTTGCCAAGAATTAACCTCTTCACCACCGATACGCTTTAACGCATCACCAGGCAAAATACCGGCTCTTTGGGCAATTGAAGACTCGGAAACAGTCCCAACAACAGGTTTCACGTTCTGTACGCCAACAGAATACATAATAGCAAGTGCAACTATAGCGAATAAGAAGTTCGCTGCTGGGCCAGCCGCGGCTACAGCCATGCGTGCATAGACTGACTTACTATCAAGGGTTTTATCGATGCTATTTTCATCTACGTCGTCAACACGAGAATCAAGCATTCGAACATAACCACCCAACGGGATGACCGAAATAGCATATTCAGTCCCCATCTTGTCATACCAAGTAAACAAAGGTTTACCAAAGCCAATTGAAAATCTAAGTACTTTAACACCCGCTTTTCTGGCAACCCAAAAATGTCCGTATTCATGTACAGCGACTAAAATACTCAATGCGACAATAAATGAACCAAGATTCCAGAAAAAATCGAACATCATTACCCCTGCTTCGCGATTAACTGTCCTGCAAGCCGACGGGCTTGACTATCCATATCTAAAATTTCATCCAATGATTTTAAATCGTTTAGTGTGCTGTGCTCAAGCACCTGCTCATTAACTTTGAATATATCCATAAAACCAATGCGCCCTTCTAAGAAAGCAGCGACGGAAACTTCATTAGCCGCGTTCAAAGAGGTAGTCGCAGCTTGCCCATGTCTGCAAGCGTCAATTGCGAGCTTCAGGTTTGGATAACGAGCATAATCCGGGTGGGTAAATGTGAAATCTCGCATTGCAGAAAAATCTAATGGTTTAACGCCAGCATCTATTCGATCTGGATAAGCCAGTCCATATGCGATTGGCGTACGCATATCTGGTTGACCCATTTGAGCGATAACAGAACCATCTTGGTATTGTACCATTGAGTGGATCATACTTTGAGGGTGTATCACCACTTCGATATCATCTGCTTGGCAATCAAATAGCCATTTAGCTTCGATAAACTCTAAGCCCTTATTCATCATTGTTGCAGAATCAACCGAGATCTTTCGTCCCATTGACCAATTTGGGTGTGCTACAGCCTCATCAACAGTAACTTGCTCTAGAGTTTGTATATCACGTGTCAAAAATGGACCACCGGAGCCGGTCAATAGAATCTTACGAATGCCTATCGAACTGAAGTCAGATTTTGTACCACGTTGCACATCTAATGGCATACATTGAAAAATCGCGTTATGTTCGCTGTCTATGGGTAACAATGTTGCACCATGGCGCTTCACTTTATCCATAAACAATTGGCCTGACATCACCAATGACTCTTTATTCGCCAATAGCACCTTTTTGCCAGCTTCCACAGCGGCAAGGGTTGGGAGGAGGCCTGCAGCACCCACAATCGCTGACATCACAATGTCGACATCATCATGTGCGGCGATGTCGCACATGGAATCAGTGCCACTTAACACTTCAATAGACGTATTACTTAATTGCTCACGCAAAGACAAAGCGGCACGCTCGTCTTGCATGACGATATATCTCGGCTTATGTTCCAATGCTTGCTTTAAAATTACATCGACGTTAGAACCAGCCACTAAAGCAAAAACGTTATAGCGCGCTTTATTGCGAGCAATAACATCTAGAGTAGATGTACCAATAGAACCACTTGCGCCAAGAATAACAACCTGTTCTAGTCGATTAGACTCGGCACTCATAGCGTAACCGTCCACGCGTAAAATAACGCAAATATAGGAGCAGCAGCCGTTAGACTATCAATGCGGTCTAAAATTCCACCATGGCCAGGCAAGCAGCTGCCTGAATCTTTTAAGCCAGCTTCGCGTTTAAACATGCTCTCTAGTAAATCGCCAATTGCAGAAAACAGCGCGATAACGACAGTAAGTGCGCCATAAAGTAACCATTGCTTGTGCGCTACATCGGAGCAATAACAAAAAATCAAAACAAATACGACCGAAGTCAATAGGCCACCGATCAAACCTTCGATGGTTTTGTTTGGGCTCACATTTGGCATCAACTTTCTTTTACCAAGGTTTTTACCCGCAAAGTAAGCGCCAATATCCGCACTCCAAACAATGCCCAAAACAACCATAATAAGCACTGAGCCAAACTGCTCTGATGCATTATATTCGGCACTTCTAAGCACATTTAAAGCCAACCACAGCGGTACAAGAGTCAAAAAGCCTGCTACTGCGGGCATAACATACCCTTGGCTCCAAGCTCTCGCCATTTTTGGATATCGGAAGACCAGTAGCGTCGCGACAATCCACCAAGCAGCAGCAAGCGTGAATAAATAATTTGCATCTGCAACCAATTTCCCTGATTGCCACAAGCTTTCAATGGGCCAATGTACATGAAGTAAAGCAATAAGAGTCGCTGTGATTGAAACATAAATCGCACGATGTGCGCTTTTCTTGAGTCCCATTAGTGAGCCCCACTCCCAAGCACCCAAAAGTACAATTGCACCTGCAATAAGGCTAAAAAGCTGTAATGGTGTATAAAATACTAATAGTAGCGCCAGCGGTGCTAATACCACCGACGTCATAATGCGTTGTTTTAACAAATTTTATACCTTTAACTTGTTGACTTGCTCTCGGCGAGTAGTTGTTGTATTTGTTCGCCTGTGCAACCGAAGCGCCTTTCTCTAGAAATATAGCAAGCAATCGCTTCTGAGAAAGCTTCTTCGTTAAAATCAGGCCAGAGAGTTTCTGTAAAATACAGTTCTGCATAAGCCGCTTGCCACAGCAAAAAGTTACTGATGCGGTAATCCCCACCAGTGCGGATCAATAAATCTAGAGGGCTTTGTTCCGCCATGGTTAACTTTTCAGACAAAGCGTCTTCTGTGATATCAGCAACTGATATTTCACCTTCTTGCACCTGAGTCGCAAGAGACTTTGCAGCACTAACGATATCCCACCTTCCACCATAATTTGCGGCTATGTTCAAGGTTAGTCCCGTATTATCAGCAGTCAATGCGTGTGCGTCATGCACTTTATCTTGTAAACTCTCAGGGAACTTTGATATGTCACCAATGATTTTTAGTTTTACATTATTTTTATGTAATTTTTTAACCTCTTTACTTAACACAAAGAGGAATAATTCCATTAAGGTACTAACTTCATCTTCAGGCCTGCGCCAGTTTTCACTGCTAAATGCAAACAATGTCAAAGACTCGATGCCTAATTTTGTACAGAACTGCACAGCGCTGCGAACAGAGTCTACACCTTTTTTATGCCCATAGGCCCTAGGTCGCTTGCGCGCCTGAGCCCAGCGTCCATTCCCATCCATAATGATGGCAACGTGCTTAGGTAGTGATTGTTGAGAAATCGCGTCAGCGTTTAAAACCATAGTACTATTTTAAATAAAAAAAACGCCGCCTAGTATAGCGCAGACAGCGCTGCAAACCTAATAAAATTCTTTTTGTTCAATTAACAAGCGCTAACGTATGTAATGTAAACAAGTTCGAACCCCAATTGAAAACAAGGGCCTAATAAAAACATCTCGCGCTTAAAAAGTAGGCCTTAAGACAACAAAAAGCCGCTAAATAGCGGCTTTTTTACACAACTCAAGAGAGCTTTAGATTTCCATCAACTCGGCTTCTTTCGCACTAAGTTGAGTATCCATCTCTTTAATATGTGCATCAGTGATCTTTTGGATCTGGTCTTCTGCTTGGCGTGCTTCGTCTTCTGAAATCTCTTTGTCTTTCAATAGCGATTTAATGTCACCATTTGCATCACGACGAATGTTACGTACCGCAACACGGCCGCTTTCTACTTCACCACGTACAATCTTGATTAGGTCTTTACGACGCTCTTCTGTTAGTGGAGGTAGTGGTACACGAATAACGGTACCAGCTGACATTGGGTTAAGACCTAGGTCTGAAGCCATGATAGCTTTTTCAACAGCTTGCGCTAAAGACTTATCAAAAACATTGATAGCAAGCGTACGAGAGTCTTCAACAGTTACGTTAGCAACTTGGTTTAGAGGCGTATCAGCTCCGTAGTAAGAAACTGAGATTCCGTCTAATAAAGCTGGATGTGCACGGCCAGTGCGGATTTTAGATAGTTGGCTAGCTAGTGCTGCCACGCTTTTTTTCATGCGCTCTTGAGCGTCTTTTTGGATATCATTAATCACAGTTGCAATCCTATTTTTACTGTTCTAGCCAATCAACTCTAAAACAAGCGATTGACCTAAGTTTGTTCTACATGAATGAGGCTAGACAGCCCCATCTGAAATTGCTTTTATTCCGCTACTTTTTTCGATGTGATCAAAGTACCTTCGTCTTCGCCCATGATAACGCGTTTCAATGCACCAGGTTTATTCATGTTGAATACACTTAATGGCATGTTGTGGTCACGCGCTAGAGTGAAAGCCGCTAAGTCCATGACTTTTAGTTCTTTATCGATAACTTCGTCATGCGATAATTCGCTATATAGAGTCGCTTCCGGGTTTTTAACCGGATCATCACTGTATACACCGTCAACTTTAGTTGCTTTGATCACAGTATCCGCTTCAATTTCAATGCCACGCAAACATGCAGCTGAGTCTGTCGTGAAGAACGGATTACCAGTACCTGCTGAAAAGATAACAACACGGCCTGATTTTAACAAGCTGATCGCCTCTGCCCAGTTGTAAGCATCACACACACCATTAAGTGGAATAGCCGACATCAAGCGCGCATTTACAAACGCTCTGTGAAGCGCATCACGCATCGCTAAACCATTCATCACTGTTGCTAGCATGCCCATGTGATCGCCAACTACTCGGTTCATACCCGCTTCAGCTAAAGAGCCACCGCGTAAAAAGTTACCGCCGCCGATCACCAAACCCACTTCTACGTCGAGTTCTACAAGTTCTTTGATTTCTTGCGCCATACGATCCAACACTTTTGGATCGATACCAAAGCCTTCATCTCCCATTAAAGCTTCACCGCTTAATTTAAGAAGAACGCGTCTAAAAACAGGTTTTCGATTGATAGTCATAATTTCCGGGCCAAGTTAAAATTGAGACAAAAAATAACCGCGCTTATGATAGACATAAATGCGCGGTTATTTTAGAGAATTTTCTTCATTGACGCAAAAGCAAATCACTACTTTTATGTCAATAAGATTATTCTATTGCGATTATTCGCCTTTTGCAGCAGCAATCTGTGCAGCAACTTCAGCAGCGAAGTCTTCTTCTTTCTTCTCGATACCTTCACCAACTTCTAGGCGGATGAATGAAGAAACAGTAGCAGCTTTCTCTTTAAGGTACTCACCAACAGACTTCTTAGGCTCCATGATGAAAGCTTGACCAGTAAGAGAGATCTCACCAGTGAACTTCTTCATACGACCAATAACCATTTTTTCTGCGATTTCAGCAGGCTTGCCTTCGTTCATAGCGATTTCAACTTGAACCGCTTTTTCTTTTTCAACAACGTCAGCAGGTACGTCTTCTGGCTTTAGGAAGTCAGGCTTAGAAGCAGCAACGTGCATTGCAACGTGCTTAAGTGTTTCTTCGTCAGCATCACCAGTTACAACAACACCAATACGGTCGCCGTGACGGTATGCAGATAGCTTGTCACCATCGATGTACTCAACGCGACGAACGTTGATGTTTTCACCGATCTTAGCAACTAGAGCAACACGAGTCTCTTCAAACTTAGCTTGAAGGTCAGCGATTGTAGCTTTAGTAGCAACAGCGTCGTCAAGAACAGTGTTAGCAAAACCTAGGAAGTTTTCGTCTTTAGCAACGAAGTCAGTTTGACAGTTAACTTCTAGAAGTGCAGCAAAACCTTCACCTTGCTTGATAAGGATTGTACCTTCAGCAGCGATGTTACCCGCTTTTTTAGCAGCTTTAGCAGCACCACTCTTACGCATGTTCTCGATCGCTAGATCGATATCACCGTTAGTTTCAGTTAGTGCTTTTTTACAATCCATCATGCCAGCGCCAGTACGCTCGCGAAGTTCTTTAACTAGGGCAGCAGTTACAGCCATTAGAATATCCTCAATTCTGAATTCGGTTTTTTTGGTAAGCGAATTTCCGCTTGTAAAGAATATCAAGTCTTCATCATTATGTTGATGAAGACTTGATGACAGCTAATTACTCAGCTTCTACGAAATCGTCGTTTTCTGCTTGAGCAACGATGTTGCTTTCACGACCTTCTGTGATAGCAGTTGCAACAGCTTTAGTGTAAAGCTGGATTGCACGGATCGCATCGTCGTTACCTGGGATGATGAAATCAACACCATCTGGGTTTGAGTTAGTATCAACAACTGATACTACTGGAATACCTAGGTTGTTAGCTTCGCGGATAGCGATGTGCTCGTGGTCAGCATCGATTACGAAGATAGCGTCAGGTAGACCGCCCATATCTTTGATACCACCAAGGCTCTTCTCAAGCTTTTCCATTTCACGCGTTTTCATTAGCGCTTCTTTCTTAGTAAGCTTCTCGAAAGTACCGTCTTGGCTTTGAGCTTCAAGGTCTTTAAGACGCTTGATTGATTGACGAACTGTTTTCCAGTTAGTCAACATACCACCTAACCAACGGTGATTTACGTAGAACTGCTCACTTGAGATAGCTGCTTCTTTAACTGCTTCACCAGCTGCGCGCTTAGTACCTACGAAAAGGATTTTACCTTTGTTAGATGCAACGTTTGATAAAAACTTAAGTGCATCGTTGAAAAGTGGAACTGTCTTTTCTAGGTTGATGATATGAACGCGGTTACGAGCACCGAAGATGAACGGCTTCATCTTAGGGTTCCAGTAACGTGCCTGGTGACCAAAGTGAACACCAGCTTGAAGCATATCGCGCATTGAAACGTTTGCCATTTGTATTTTCCTCTATTTAGTTAGGGTTAGGCCTCCACATATCCCATATCACCAACATGCTAATTACGTATCTTTGACCGATACAAACATGCACCCAAGTGTATGTGTCGATATGTGTGTGTGTTAAAATTTAATTTTGCTTGTCTTAAGTACAAACAACCTCAACATCTGTTAGAGAAGATTTATTTGTAAAAAGACGGCGCGCTTTATACCATATAAATTAAATTAACTCAATGACGAGAGCAAAATTTGCTCGTTATTGCTACTAGAAATTATGACTTGGAGTCTCAATGAGTGCAGTGATTAAAACCCCTGATGAAATCGAAAAAATGCGTATTGCCGGTAGGTTAGCGGCTGAAGTATTAGAAATGATTGAACCTTATGTGAAGCCTGGGGTTACTACAGACGAATTAAACACAATTTGTCATGACTACATTGTGGATGTTCAAGGCTGCATCCCAGCACCATTAAATTATCACGGTTTTCCTAAGTCAATTTGTACCTCAGTTAACCACGTAATATGCCACGGTATTCCAAATGAGAAGCCACTTAAAGAAGGTGATATCGTTAATATCGATGTAACCGTTATCAAAGATGGTTATCACGGTGACACTTCTAAAATGTTCTATGTAGGCAAGCCAAGTATTCAAGGAAAACGCTTGAGCGAAATTACTCAAGAATCACTATACCTTGCAATTAAGATGGTTAAGCCAGGTGTAAGACTCGGTGATATTGGTGCTGCTATCCAAAAGTATGCGGAAGGCTTTAACTATTCAATTGTACGTGAATACTGCGGCCACGGCATTGGTGCTGAGTTCCATGAAGAACCACAAGTAATGCACTATGGTAAACCAGGCACTGGCGAAGTATTAAAAGCAGGCATGTGCTTAACAATTGAACCAATGGTTAACGCGGGTAAACGTCAGTGTAAGCTACTAAAAGATAACTGGACTGTTGTAACCAAAGACCGTAGTCTATCAGCTCAGTGGGAGCACACGTTACTCGTGACAGACAATGGTGTTGAAATACTTACGCATCGCAATGACGACACCATTGAAAAAGTGATCGAGCACGCATAATTTCGACTATACTGCTCTTGCTTTTCAAACAGCAAGTAACATGACTACCATCTAAAAATCCGCATTGGGGCTCCCCACTGCGGACAACGTTGCAAATATTTTGAAAGCACAGGTCGTACAACTCGGCCTGATATGCTTGCAGCGACAAAAACTACTTAATGATAATAAGGACCCAAGGATATCCCGTGGCGTTACCGAACAAAGTAAAATTGTTGCTAGAAGAAGCTGAGCAACTTTGTGATTACAAGGGTTGTATGAGCTATTTCTATAAATGGCTGAACAATCAATTTTCCAAGCAACCCGTTAGACTCCTTATCAATGCTCGTTCAGAGTTCATAGATATCTTACTGAAAAAGTTATATTGTCAAACTGGTCTAGCTGACTTTGAACAACTTGCACTGATTGGGATTGGCGGTTATGGACGTGGCGAGCTACACCCATTCTCCGACATCGACTTTCTATTGCTTACTGATGGAGAGCCTAATGAGGAGCTCAGGCAAAAGCTCGAAGCTTTTGTCACGATGCTTTGGGACTTAAACCTTGACATTGGCCATAGTGTGCGCACCCATGAGCAGGTGTTAGAGCAAAAAAGACAAGATGTACACTTCACAACCAGCTTGCTAGAAAGTCGCTTAATTTGCGGCAATTTAGTAGAGTTCGAACGTCTCAAAAGTCATATCGTCAAAACACCCATTTGGCGTTCTGATGACTTTTTTATTGCCAAAGTAAAAGAACAAAGAGTCAGACGTAAAAAATGCCATGGCACGGCCTATAATCTAGAACCAAACATTAAAGAAAACCCCGGCGGCCTGCGTGACTTACAGACAATTTTCTGGGTTGCCAAAAAGCACTTTCATGCTGAAACTCTCGAAGAGCTCATCGGCCATGGCTACTTGACTCACGAAGAGTATCAAGAGCTTATGGAGTGCATCGAAAACTTGTGGAATATTCGTTTCGCATTGCACCTTGCTGCAGGACGCCCCGAAAACCGCCTGCTTTTTGATTATCAACCTCATGCTGCAGAGTTATTGGGGTTTGGATCTGAGGGGAAGCCATCAGTTGAGCGGATGATGAAACGTCTATTTCGCATCATGAGTCGTGTTCGAGAAATGAACCAGATGCTTCTAGCGTACTTCGAACAGAGTATTTTACCTGACCAAGATGCATTAGCGGTTGTGCCTCTAGATGCTCACTTTGAGCGCATTGGTCATAAAATACGAGTCAAAGATCCATCCGCGTTTTTCTTGCGCGAAAACTTGCTCGTACTCTTTGAACACATAGCAGACAACCCTGATATCACAGATATTGATCCCAATACCATTCGGTCAGTTAGACAAGTTAGGCGTCGCCTTCTGGGCGATTTACAAGATTATGCAGCGTGCAGAGACGCGTTTATGCGTCTTCTGAAGCACCCTAATGGTATGGGGAGAGCGTTTACGCTTATGCATAAACACGGCCTCATAGCCGCCTATCTACCGCAATGGCGAAGTATTTTTGGCCAAATGCAATTCGACTTGTTTCATGCATATACCGTGGATGAGCATACGCACAAGCTCATAAATAACATCCACAAGTATCGTGACAAACAGTGCAATAAAGATTTTCCAATTTGTTCCGAAATCATGACACGCATGGATAAACCTGAGTTGCTCTATCTAGCCGGTATATTCCATGATATCGCCAAAGGACGAGGTGGTGATCACTCTGAATTGGGAGCAGTGGATGCAACAGCATTTGCGAGTATGCACAAACTTACTCCTTCAGATGGCAAGCTGGTTGCTTGGTTGGTTGAGCACCACTTGTTAATGTCTGTCACTGCACAACGTAAAGACATTAACGATCCTGATGTAATCAATGAGTTTGCTTCCAAAGTGAAAAATGAGCGCCAGTTAGACTATTTGTATTGTTTAACCGTTGCTGATATCCGCGCAACGAATGATAACCTTTGGAATGACTGGAAAAATACTCTACTCAGAGAGCTGTATCTGCATGCCCAAAGAGCGTTAAGACTGGGCCTTGAAAATCCAATGGATATGCGAGATCAGATCAGAGATAAAAAAGCTCAGGCAATACAAAGATTGCTTGATGCTGGATACGATGAAGAGCGAATTACGCTGCTTTGGTCACGGTTTAAAGCAAACTATTTTACCGGTTTTAGTGAGCAGCAAATCTCATGGCAAAGTGAGTTTTTACTTTCAAGGAAAGATCAAAGTACTGCCGGAGTTGCCGTATCTGAAAAACCAATGCACGGTGGTACACAAGTATTTGTTTACGCGCCATATGAAGCCAGTTTGTTCGCCAAATTGGTGTCTGTGATAGGCACCAAAAAAGCGCAAATTCAACACGCTCAAGTCATGACAACCAAAGATGGGTATGTAGTATTTAGCTTTGTTATTTTGGAAGTCAATGGCGATGCCATCAGTGGTAGCCGAGCAAAAAACATCCGCCGAGGATTAGAAAGCATCCTTGCAGATCCAAAGAAGAAAATACGACTGAAGAAAAACCGCTCGCAAAGGTTTAAGGACTTTAACATCAAACCTAAAGTCATTTTGCGCCCGCATGCTCGTGAAGACCGTAACCTACTTGAGATACAAGCGGTTGATATTCAGGGTCTATTAACCAAAATTGCGGAAGTATTACAGGTTAAAAACCTACATATTCATGCGGCGAGGATCACAACAGTCGGTGAACGAGCTGAAGATTTCTTTGTCGTTTCAAATGAACAATATCAAGCACTGAGTGAAGATGAAAAGAGTGATCTTCATCTCTCTCTTATGAAAAAATTAAAAGCCGAATCTGAATAACGAGGATACTATGTCGGATTTAAAAAGTATTATTGAACAAGCATGGGAAAACCGTGACAACATTACACCTTCAAGTGTTGCCCCAGAAATTAAGAAAGCCATTACAGACTCTTTAGAGCTTCTGGATTCTGGTGCAGCTCGCGTAGCTGAAAAAATCAGTGGCGAATGGGTTGTTCACCAATGGTTGAAAAAAGCGGTTTTATTGTCGTTTAGGATCCGTGATAACCAGCCGATGAGCGATGGTGTAAACCAGTTTTACGATAAAGTCCCTCTTAAATTCAGTGACTATACTCCAGAGCAATTTCAACAAGGCGGCATGCGTGTGGTACCGAATGCAGTAGCACGTCAGGGCAGTTTCGTTGGTAAAAACGTCGTATTAATGCCGTCATATGTCAATATTGGCGCTTACGTCGACGAAGGCACAATGGTGGATACATGGGCTACCGTAGGTTCATGTGCACAAATTGGTAAAAATGTTCATCTATCAGGTGGTGTTGGTATTGGTGGTGTGCTAGAACCGCTGCAAGCAAACCCTACAATCATTGAAGACAACTGCTTTATCGGTGCTCGTTCAGAAATCGTTGAAGGTGTTATCGTTGAAGAAGGCGCTGTTATTTCGATGGGTGTATATATTTCTCAAAGTACACGTATCTACGACAGAGAAACAGGTGAAATTCATTATGGTCGTGTTCCTGCTGGCTCAGTCGTTGTCCCAGGCTCACTTCCAAGTAAAGATGGCACACATAGCTTGTATGCTGCGATCATTGTTAAAAAGGTAGACAAACAAACTCGCGAAAAAGTAGGCGTTAACGCCCTACTGCGCTCTGTTCAGGACTAACCTGATTCTTGCTTCCGTACACCTTTTAGGTGTACGGTTTTTATCTTAATACTGACTTTTCAGTCCCAATCATGCTAAATATATGGCAGATATTAAAAGGACTGAAGTAATGATAAAAATAACAAAAACTCAACTTCTAATGTGCACCTTGAGCACCATGCTGTTAGGCTGTACCCACACCACTACAGTACATGTTTTTGGTAAGTATTTACCTGACAATGAACTCAGTAAGTTACAATCCGCATTGAATGAACAAGGGTTTGAGGTTGAGACAAACAGTCTTGATTTTCCAACCAGCATCTCTCAGAACACGATTCTCCACTCATTAATGCTCAGAGACTCTTCAGCGCTTGAATCCGTAAAATCAATTGCCATGGAACATGGCTTTAAAATCGCCGATATACAAGGCCTGAAAGAGGGTAATCACTGGTATACCAAAGATGCTATCGCCATATATCCATTTCCAAAAAACAGTGAAAATGCCCCACTTTTAAAACAGGATTTAGCACAACAATTTAGTACCGCTGAGTGTGATTTATCGTTCCAATTAAAACTCTCTCGAAATGGCGCGTATGAGATTTTGGGCAGTCCAGTATCAGAAGACAACAAACGTTTGCTAACAGGCACATGGCATTACGTACAATACCCATATTTAGAGCTTCGCCCATACAAAGGGATCAGTTGGAGTCGCTATTTTGAGATCCATCAACTTATCAAGCAAGATAAAGTAAGTCAAATTGAAGTGATACAGCTCAGGCCTGTTGAAAAGCACCATATAACTCAAAATTGTTTTTATGAATATGGCGTTAGAATGTAGTTCTGCGTACCTTAAAAGCATTCAGAGGTTAAAACGAAAAAGGTGAGCACTTAGCTCACCTTTTTGTTATCAAAGCTTGTTTAAACTGATTACAAGCCTCTATTCATTTCCTCGAATTTTTGCTCTATTGCATCAGATGGTGGTGCTGTTAGTAAGCTTGCCACAATAATCGCTAGTGAAGCTGTAATAAATCCAGGCACGATTTCATAAATAAAACCGCTTGGGCTTTGGCCTGCAATCGTAAACGGCGCGTAAATCCATGCAAGTACAGTCACCGTACCAACAATCATGCCTGACAACGCTCCCGCAAAGTTCATACGCTTCCAAAATAAACTAAACAGTACCAACGGACCAAAAGCAGCACCAAAGCCAGCCCACGCGTTGCTCACCAAACTTAAAATGGTACTGTTTCTATCATGCGCTAGGTAAATCGCTAAAACCGACACAGCGGCTACACTAATGCGACCAACCATTACCAGCTCCTTTTCAGATGCTGTTGGTTTAATAAATACCTTGTAAACATCCTCAGTCAGTGAACTTGAACTTACCAGCAATTGAGAAGAGATGGTACTCATGATAGCGGCTAGGATCGCAGCAAGTAAAAACCCTGCAATCAATGGATGGAACAATAGCTCAGACAACACTAAGAAAATTGTTTCTGCATCTTTGATCTGTAAGTTATTTTCATGGGCATATGCTGCACCAAATAAGCCCGTTGTAATAGCACCTAAGGTTGCAACCACCATCCAGCTCATACCGATGTTACGCGCAGTTGGCATATCTTTTACGCTGCGTACCGACATAAACCTAACAATAATATGTGGTTGACCAAAGTAACCTAAACCCCAAGACATAGCAGATATGATACCAATCACTCCACCAGCACCAATCCAAGTTAACATGTCTGGGTTAACTTCTTTCAATGTACTTAGTAGTGGTTGTTCTAGCAAGTTGAACGTCACCAGAGGCACAAGTACGAGAGCTATAAACATAATACAGCCCTGCACAAAGTCAGTGAGACTGACGGCTAAAAAGCCACCGAATAAGGTATAAAGCACAACGACACCGGTTGTCACATATAAACCGGTTTCATAGCTCATACCAAATGAGTTTTCGAAAAGTTTACCACCTGCCACAACGCCTGATGAGGTATAAAGCGTGAAGAATACAATAATAACTACAGCGGACACGATGCGTAATGCGTTGCTATTGTCTTCAAATCGGTTGGCGAAATAATCTGGAATCGTGATCGCATCATTGGCTATTTCAGTGTATACACGCAACCTTGGAGCAACCAACAAGTAGTTTAAAAACGCGCCAATGACTAACCCTATCGCAATCCACGTACTGCTAAAGCCCGTGATGAACATTGCACCAGGTAGACCCATTAAGATCCAACCACTCATATCTGATGCGCCTGCAGACAAAGCTGCAACACTAGGTGGTAAGTTTCGTCCACCGAGCATGTAGCCCGACACATCATTGGTAGATTTACGATAGGCATAAAGGCCGATAGCCAACATCACAATAAAATACAATGCGAGCGATATCATTGTGCCAATTTCCAAAATGACCTCCAATAAAAAGAGCTTCTCTCCGAATAACAGTCATTCAAATTGTTAAGACTGGCATTGGAACAAAAGCCAAACACAAAGTGCCACTATATCATGGCTCTATTCACTGCCCAAGCAACTCAGTATAAATTGCTGTTATTGCACATTTAACATTCTGAAATATTACCCTTTAGTACGAAAATACTAAATAACTGTAAATTTATTAATGAAATATGCTTTAGATTACCTTATATTTGAACCATAAGAAGTAACATACTGGGTGTCTCGTTCATGTATTTCTATGCCGCAAGGCAACCTATTTTAAATGTAAATAAAGATGTTGTTGGATATGAACTCCTATTCCGCGATGGGGTAGATAATGTTTTTCCTAATGTCGATGATGTGGAAGCTACCTCTAAGCTCATTGAGGGTAGCCAATTTAATTTTGGTCTGGAAGACCTTACCGACGGCAAACCTGCTTACATTAATTTTACGCTAGAAACCATCTTAAAAGGCTACCCGACCATGATGGGTAGAGACCAACTGATAGTAGAAATACTAGAAACGGTACAACCTGGAAAACGATTACTGGCTGCTGTTCAAGAATTAAAAGAAAAAGGTTATAAGCTAGTTTTAGATGATTACAAGCATCAGAAGGTTTGGCGTCACTTCTATCCGTATATAGACCAAATTAAAGTGGATATGCTAGTTACAAGCGTTGAGGAAATTCACGAAATCAAAGAAGCAATTGTGCCTCATCCACAAATAGAACTTGTTGCGGAAAAAGTCGAAACTTATGAGCAATATCAATTGGCATTGGAGCTCGGGTTTACTCTCTTTCAAGGGTTCTTTTTCGCCAAGCCTGAAATGGTGCAAACTAAAGCGTTACCCCCTTCAGAAATGGCATTGGCCGAATTGCTCTATGAAACATCCAGTGTAGACGTTGATTTAAAACGTATCACTCAGGTTTTTGAGCGAGACGTCAATTTGAGTTACAAGTTGCTACGATACTCTAACTCAGCTGCTTTCAAACGCAGAGCCGAGATTTCAACTATTAAGCAAGCGCTTATCGTTTTGGGTAATCAGGAGCTCAAAAAGTTCTTATCGCTGCTTTTCGCATCTCAAGTTGCTTCAGAAAAGCCCATGGAACTTATCCGTCTATCGCTTACCCGCGCTCGGTTTAATGAGTTACTCGCGATTAAACACAAAAAGCTACCAGATATTGGCATGGCATTCTTAACTGGAATGATGTCTTTAATGGACGCCATTTTAGATGAAACCATGGAAAGTGTGATGCAAAAACTTCCCCTAACCATCGACATCAAAGATGCTTTACTGCAAGGAGATGGGTTGTTAGCTGATTATCTTGCGTTAGTAATGGCCTATGAACAAGCAAAATGGGAAGAGGCATCACAGCTTACTGACAAGCTAGGTTTAGTTGCCGAAGAGCTGCCTGAGCTTTATCGCGAAGCACTGCAATGGTGCGATCAACAAATTGAAGTTATGGCAATTTAAAAGCCTTCTAACCTATGGTGATGTCAGCTCTTTGTAGACATCACCACCCCCTAAAACTTTGAGCTACATCAATTAGATATCACGCTGTACCTTAGGTGCGACATTTTGTCACATCCCATATATTACGCCACCAAGTAGAATACGCCTCATAAATTATTCATCACTTTTCCTGTACGCAGCCATCTGTGTAAGTCTGCGTAATTGAGACCTATTTTGAGGATACAAATGAAAAAACGCTTGATCTGTATCGCTATCTCAGCGTCATGTTCTTGGCATAGCATTGCCCAAAGTGAACAAACTCTTGAGCGCATTGAAGTCATCGCGCCTATGCATAGCCCACTCGATATCAAAATGGACCCCAAAGCGACAAGGCAACCACTGCCGGCGCAAGATGGCGCAGACTTACTTTCGAGTATCGCCGGGTTTTCGTTAATTAAGAAAGGTGGCGCGAGCAGCGACCCTGTTTTTCGAGGGATGGCTGGCTCTCGTGTAAATATCATTACAGACGGTGGAGTTGCTTTAGGTGGATGTGGTGGTCGCATGGACCCTCCTACTGCATACATTACACCTCAGACATACGATACACTAACCGTGATTAAAGGCCCTCAAACTGTGCTTTATGGCCCCGGAAATAGTGCTGCGACAGTGGTATTTGAACGTGAATCAGAGCGTTTATTAGAAGCTGGTGTTACAGGGTTTATGAATACCACTGTTGGAGAGTTTGGCAAAGCCATTTTAAACTCAGATATAAAGATTGGTACCAAAGACTATTTTGCTCGCATTGCTGCAAGTTATAGTGAAGCTGATGACTATCAAGATGGTAATGGGACCGATATCCACTCAGCTTATGAGAAATGGAACATCGATACACAATTTGCTTATACTCCTGACGACAATAGCTTGTACAGTGTTAGCCTAGGCCGAGGTGATGGAGAGGTTGCCTATGCTGACCGAATGATGGATGGCAGCCTATTTGATAGAACTCAAATAGCTATGAAACTTGAAAAGTCAGAGCTCGATGGATTTATCAATCGTATTGAGGCCAATATATATTTCAATGAAATCGATCACATTATGGACAACCATAGTTTGCGCCAATTTATGCCCAATATGATGATGAAAAACCCTACTTCATCTAATCCTGATAGAAAGACTTGGGGTGCCAAGGTGATGCTAAACTCTGAGTTAAGCCAGAATGTGAGTCTAGCCTATGGAATAGACCATCAGCAAAATACACACCGTCTAAGAATAAGTAGAGATCATAATACAACACCGGTCGAAACACTGCCGCGCTCTGAAACAGCAGAATTTGAACAAACAGGTTTGTTTGCTGAACTCGAGTACAGAATTGACACTAACAGCCAATGGGTCAGTGGTCTAAGAATAGATGACTGGGAAGCCACAGATCGCAGACAAACGCGCTCAGTTATGATGCAAGTAATACCAAACCCTACCGCTGATCTTACCCGCAATGACGCACTAATCAGCGGCTTTACACGCTATCAAGCACAGTCAAGTAACGACAGTTACTATATCGGAATTGGACGTACAGAGCGTTTCCCCGACTACTGGGAGCTAATGGGTGGTGGTAGAGGCGCAGTAGACAGCCCCAGTGCATTTTTAGTTGACCATGAAACCACTAACCAATTGGATATCGGCTGGCTTGGACAATCAAAGTCTTTCACTCATTCAGTCTCCGTATTTTTCAATCGTATCGACAACTACTTGCTAACCGATAACCTGTATCAAAAGATGGATATGGCGAGTAAGGTAACGCGGAACATCGACGCACAAACCTATGGCTTTGAAGCCGAAAGCCGTTATAACGTGAGCAAAAATCTATCTGCCACAGCTAGTATTAACTATGTCCGTGGAGAGAATCGGACCGAAAATATCGCGCTAGCGCAACAGCCCCCTTTACAAATACGTATGGCTGTAAATTACAGCAAAGAAAAATGGCAGTTTGGTTCACTGTGGCGTATCGTGCAAAAACAGCATCGCGTGGCAATTGGTCAAGGTAACATAGCTGGCCAAGATGTGTCCCCCAGTCATGGGTTTGGAACTTTAGCATTGAATACATCGTATCAGCACTCAGAGGATGTAGTTTTTGCGCTTGGCGTAGACAACATTTTTGACAAGTCTTATGCTGAGCACCTAAGCCGATCAGGAGCAATGGTAAGCGGATATCCTCAATCGGCAAAAGTTAACGAAGCTGGGCGTACTATCTGGTTAAATATGAACTGGAAGTTCTGATTTTAATACAAAAAAGCCAGCTATCGCTGGCTTTTTACTTCTATTTAAGCTGACTTTCTTACAAGTTCTCTAAGAAATCATCATCAAAGTCTTCTGGCTCCTCTTCCATCGGCGGGTTGCCGTCATAGACTTCATATAACTGCCTTTGAAAATACACATCTTTTAGGAATATATAAGGGTCTAACGACTCATTTAGCAGCTTTTCTTGCGACATCAGCGAGGCGCGAGCTTCAACGGCTCTCAATGCAAAAACAATGAGCGTCTGTGGCGTCGATAGGGCAATTTTAGGAATTACTACATTATCTACAATATCACCTGTGGTATTACGAACTGTCGAAGGTCCCATACCCGGGATCATTAAGTAAGCACCGTCTCCTACTCCCCATACACCTAATGTTTGGCCAAAGTCTTCATCTTTATGATCTAAGCCAATTTCTTTGGCAACATCGAAAAGGCCTAAAATCCCCACAGTGGAGTTAATTAGAAAGCGCGCAACATTAACCCCTGCATCACCCGGTTTACCTTGTAACGCAGCATTAATTGCATCAGTCGGCGCTGCAATATTTGTCGTAAAATTGACAATACTGCTTCGAACTGGTGCAGGAGTAATCGCCACATAGCCTTTTGCAGCAGGACGCAAAATATAGGCGTCTAACACATCCATATTGAAATCATAGATGGGTCTGTTCATCGACTGCAATGGATCTCGCGGATCTTGCTTTTCCTCTGGGACCTGTGCACATCCCACAAGCATTAGCGCAAGCGCAGCGCCAACAATTTTTTTATACATTTAGCTTCCTGTGCTGGTAATAACACGACTTATAGTTACATTTACCTGCTGCGTACCTTCTTTAAGTTCGACAATATCAGAGCTCCCTTCAAGCTCACCATCTTGAAGCATTACTGAATCATCCACCGAAATACGCGCTGTTATCACAACTTCTTTAAAGTTTGATAACTTCAGGTCTGGCATCATCGCCATACTATCATTCAAGTTGACCTGTAAAGGCAAGTTAAAAACTGTAAGTTTTTTTACAGCCAACGGCATTCTAGGCCCGTTTGCTGCTTTTGCGAACACAAACAGCGTTGCATTGTTTGGGATTTGAGCAGCTATGGCCTCTGAAATAGTTACGCTAACAGCTAATTGTGGGCCACTTTGTTGTACTTCCTCAGTCGCGTTTTCACTTTCAAGCTTTTGCTCAATATCCGCTATGCGCTGTTTTATCAAATTGTAACGCGGATCGTTTTGAGTCATTGTCGAGAGTAGAACTTCAAATGCTGATTTCGCCTCTAGCCAATCTTGCCTCTCATATGCAATCAGCGCGAGCAGTGATATTGCGTCAATGTTTTGCGGATCTTGCCTTAGAACACGAGACAACATCTGAGCAGCCCTGTTAATACTGGTTTCTGTTCCTTCAATCAACAATGCCTGGCTGTAGTTTACCAGCACGTTGTGATTGTTAGGCTGCATCACTAGCGCCTTATCAAAAGCCTGCATCGCCATTTCATAATCATTTAACGACATTGCAACTCGGCCTAATAGCATCCAAGCCACCGCGTCATCACCGCTATTAGCTAGCTTAGTACGTAAACCTAGCGCAAATGCCTGTAGCTCATTGGCGGTTAAAGGCTCTCCCGTTTGCAATACAGCGCGCTCACCATATTCTGGTAGTTTCTCAAACGCTTTGTGCCAATTGGCAATTTGTTGGTGGCTACCAGTGAAATAATAAAATACACTGCTCACCACTATCGTAAATGCCACCCCAGTTGCGGCCAACACCAAGTTATTACCTTTGGTATCCAAAGTGCGTTCAGGTGAAAGCTCATTAAGCAGGCGACTTTTCATCTCAATCACCGACTCCTCAAAGTCGTTGCGATCCAAACGCTGATTGTCCAACTCAACTTGTAGTTCTTCTAATCTTTGATGAAAAATATCAATACGTTCAGCATTTGCATCATGATCAACAGAAACCAGCTTTTCTTTACGTAAAAAGGGCATGACGACAAATAAACAACTTAAAACAGCCAATAACGCAAACATGCCCCACATTTGTGATAGTTCACTCATGAATGACGCTCCTTACGCTGATATTGTTTGATAAGCTGCTCAAGCATCTTTTCATCTTGCTCACTCCAGTGTTGCTTTTTTGCCGCTTTTTTCTGGCGAAATACAATAAAGCCAAAACCCAACACAACAATGATTACTGGCAGCACCCACAGGATAATAGTGGCCGGAGTAACAGGAGGTTGATAGTGAACAAAATAACCATAGCGATCAATCATATAATCGATAACTTCTTGTTTTGAGTTCCCTTCATTCACCAAAGCCAGCACTTTGTCGCGCAGATCTTTCGCTACAACGGCATCCGAGTCCGCAATATTTTGATTTTGACATTTTGGGCATCTTAGTTCTAAAGTGAGCTCTCTGAATGTTTGCTCCTGCTCAGCACTTTTAAACTGATACTTGTCTTCAGCAGCTTGGCTAAAGCCAGCACTGCATAACAAGATAACCACGACAACAAGTACTGCTCTAATTTTCATTGCGTAGCTCCTCAAGCGCTGGTAAAAATTTGCTACGCCAAACTCGCTGGTTTATATCTCCGGTATGGTGCAACAAGATGGTGCCGCTTTTATCAACTAAGAAAGTTTCAGGTGCACCTGATACGCCCAGATCTAGCGAAAGGCTGCGTTCTAAATCAAGGATATTAAATTGATACGGGTTTCCCGCTCTACTTAGCATTGTTTGCACTTCTTCACGCAGCGCATGAATATCAAAATTGTCACCAAAATCGGGGTCATAAGCCTGCTCATAATACAGCCCTACAATTTTCACCCCCTGCTCTCTCAGTTTGGTTAAATATCCCAATTCTGCGATACAGGTAGGACACCAAGTGCCCCACACGTTCATCAAATATACGTCACCCAGCAAGTCTTTTTCTGTCCAGCGCTTTTGCTCATTCATTAGATCAGGCAAGTTAAAGCTTGGCATTGCCTGACCCAAGCGACCGGTTTGCAACTCTCTCGGATTACCAAACAAGCCTTGATATAAGAAAACACATAAAAATACAAAAATGAGAAAGGGCAAAAAGCCTAATACTTTACGATTCATATTGTTATCCTTTTATCCCTTTTTCTGACCGACGGCGATAGCGCTTGTCTCCAAGGACGATAAAGCCAGCTAGGGCAATGAGTAGACCACCTAACCACATCCAGCGAACATATGGCTTGTGATAAATACGCAAGGACCATGCACCTTGACTTAATTGCTCTCCCAACGCTAAATACAGATCTCTAAAAAAGCCGTCATCGATAGCCGCTTCAGTCATAAATTGCATACCGATATCGTACAATCGTTTTTCTGCATAAAGTTCAGTAACAACCTTGCCCTCTTTTAACACCGTTACCACACCCGCATGGCCACTGTAATTCGGCCCACGAATTTCTTTTACGCCTTCAAAGCGGTATTGGTATTCGTTTAGCATTGCAACGTCACCTGGCTTCATTGCGACAGCACGCTCTACTGAATACGCCGAAGTTAATGTGACACTGGCAATAACAAAGGCGAGTCCCACATGGCCGAGCATCATTGCCCAATAGCTTAGACCAAGACGCTTTAAGCCTTGCATGACAGATGATTGACTAGATATCTTTTGCAGCAAATCAGATGCTGTTGCTACCGTAATCCAAACAGCTAAAGCTGTCGCCATAAACGTAAGTGGAGAAACTTGGTCATAGCTAGAAAACAGCCATGTAGCCGTCACTACGAGACTAAGAGCAACAATTACTCCCCACTTTTTAACTAACCCGCCAAGTTTATTTTGTTTCCATCTCAACATGGGAGCCAAACCAAGTAAAATAGCAAAAGGGACTATCAATATGGCGAACATCTGATTGAAAAAAGGGACCCCAATCGAAATAGAGCCCAGTCCTAGCTCTTTATGGATCATTGGTAATAGCGTCCCCAGCAATACGATTAGCGTAGCAACAACTAGAAAAATATTATTCAGCCAGAGCCCAACTTCCCTAGAAACAAAACGATATCGACCTTCGCTATGAACTTGAGCCACACGAGTTGCATACAGTGCTAAACTGCCACCAACCACAACCGCTAGAAACGATAAAATATACAACCCCCTGTCAGGATCGGTCGCAAATGCATGTACTGAAACGATGATGCCCGAACGAACAATAAAAGTACCGAGCAAACATAAACTAAATGCCGCGATTGCTAATAACACAGTCCATGATTTGAACACCCCTCGTTTTTCCGTTGCAGCAAGCGAATGAAGCAGTGCGGTCGCAACTAACCAAGGCATTAATGATGCATTCTCAACTGGGTCCCAGAACCACCAGCCACCCCAGCCAAGTTCGGCATAGGCCCACCAGCTGCCGATAGTGATCCCTAACGTCAAAAATGCCCAAGCTGCCATTGTCCAAGGGCGGGACCACTTAGCCCATGTATTATCTAGTTTGCCAGTTAATAGTGCTGCGATAGCAAAAGAAAATGAAACGGATAAACCCACATACCCCATATAAAGTAAAGGTGGGTGAATGATCATACCAGGGTCTTGTAACAATGGATTAAGGTCTCTGCCTTCAACCGGGAAGTAAGGCAGCAACCGTTCAAATGGACTAGACATCCAAAGCGTATAAAGCATAAACCCTACGCCTAGAAAGCCAAGCACGCCTAATACACGGGCACGTAAAACCCAAGGTAAAGATTTTGACATCATGGCCACTAAAGCAGTCCAAGCAGACTGCATAACTAACCAGAGTAAGATAGCGCCTTCATGGCCTCCCCAAGTAGACGTCACTTTGTAATACCAAGGTAACGTACTACTTGAATGATGTGCTACGTAGGCAACCGTAAAATCATCCGTCAGTGTGATATAGATAAGCACCGCAAATGCAAAGAACACAAGCAGACATTGCCCTATAGCTAATGAAGGGGCAGCTCTCATTAGCCTTAAATTCCCCGTATATGCACCCCATAAAGGAAAAATACACAGCAGTAAGCTTAATGCCATAGCTAAAACTAGGGCAAAATATCCTATTTCAGGGATCATACTAGTTCTCGCTATTCAAATTGTATTTTGGCTTTTCGTGTTTGATGCCTTTTACAGCCTCTGCCACTTCAGAGGGCATGTACTCCTCATCATGCTTAGCAAGTACCTCGAATGCTTCAATAACATCTGACTCAATCAACGTTCCTTGAGCTACAATCCCCTGACCTTCACGGAATAAGTCAGGTAAAATGCCTTTATAACGAATTGTCACCAGTGGTCCTGTGTCAATCAGCTTAAATTCTACGTCGAGCGAGCTTTCATCCCTCACAACAGAGCCTGGCACCACCATCCCACCAATTCTCAACTTTTGGCCTATCGAAGGTTTTTCTTGCTCAGGTCCTTTACCGTTAACTAATTCACTTGGCGTGTAGAACAAGTTGATGTTTTCTTGCAAAGCGTAAAGTGTTAATCCAACAGCAGAGCCAATTCCCAAAATAACTGCAAACACGGTTAACATTCGCTTTTTTCTTCTTGGATTCATGCTTGTGCCTCCGCTTCTTTTGCTTTTTTGATACGCTCTTCTCTAGACATCTGCATTTTAACTTCTTCTTTCAGACGCTTTCCTTCATAAAGAGACACGAACAGCAATCCAAGAATAATGGCTAAGCAACTACCAAATGATAGCCATACGTAAAACCCATAACCGCCCATGGCGATAAAGTCGCTAAATGATTCAAACTGCATAATCAACCTCGACTCACTAACTGACGCACCCAAGGACGATGCTTATCTGCTTGCATAATTTCATTTTTAAGGCGAACCAATGACATCGCACCAACAAGGGCAGCAAAGCCCAAGATGTTAATCAACAGCGGCCACAACATCGACGGATCGATGGCAGAAGTGTCGAATTTAGTGATAGTTGCCCCCTGGTGTAATGTGTTCCACCACTCTACAGAGAAGTGAATAATTGGTAAATTTACGACACCTACGATTGCCAAGATACACGCCGCCCTACCACCTGCTTTTTTATCTTCAAATGCATGATAAAGAGACAACACCCCTAGGTATAAAAATAGCAGGATAAGCTCTGACGTTAGCCTTGCATCCCACACCCACCAAGCGCCCCACATAGGCTTACCCCAAGCAGCGCCTGTGATAAGCGCTATTGCTGTCATGGCTGCCCCCACTGGCGCAATGGCAATCACGGCAAGCTCTGCGTTACGAAGCTGCCAAACCAGTGCGACAATCGCTGCAATAGCCATTGATGAATAGGCGCCCATAGACAAAATGGCCGACGGTACATGAATAAAGATAATCCGGTAGCTATCTTTTTGTTGATAATCTGCAGGTGCATACGCTAACCCCCAAATCCACCCAACTACAATAGATAGCACAGACACTACGGCAAAGTACGGAAGCAAGGTGTTACACAATTGGTAAGCACGCTCCGCTTTAGCATAAGGATGTAACCACTTCCACATTTTAACTTACACTCACTCTTAAAGCTGACGATATGGCAATTGGTGCTGCTACAAATGCGACGGCGAGCATAGCACCAAGTATTGCAAGCTGTCCGCTATATGCTAGCGACATAATGCTAGTATCAATGGCAGACGTTGCAAAAATAAGTACAGGAATATACAGAGGTAACACGAGTAAACTCATTAATATACCTCCTTTTTGAAGGCCTACAGTAAGACCCGCCCCGATGGCACCGATGAAACTTAACAACGGTGTTCCAATTAATAACGTGAGAACCGTGGCACCAAGGGCCTGGGGTTCCAAATTCATCAATAACGCAAACACAGGCGCCATTACCACCATTGGCAGCCCTGCGGTTGTCCAATGTGCTGCAACTTTAGCGAGCACAGCAAGAGACAGTGGGTATGGAGAGGCAATCAACTGTTCTAGTGAGCCATCCATGTAATCATCGCGAAAAATCTTATCTAACCCTAACATAGTAGATAAAAGCGCAGCGACCCAAATAATACCTGGTGCCATACGTGCAAGTAATGCTGGCTCAGGGCCAATAGCGAGAGGGAAAAGCGTAATAACAATTAGAAAAAATAAAAGTGGGTTGACGATTTCAGCGCGCTGTCTAAAGGCAAGAGTCACATCTTTTCGATAAACATTACAAAACAGAGTCCAATACGAATTACTAACTTGCATTAATGTCTGTACTCCAGAACCAGTGTTTGCAATGAACTAAATGAGTTGGTGAGGTCTTGGTGAGTTGTTAACAAAATAGAACCACCACTGTCTAAATGCTCTTGAAAGCGCCCCTGCAACATGGCAACCCCTCGCTTATCAAGTGCTGTAAATGGCTCGTCTAATATCCACAATTTTGCTTGATTGAGCCATAACCTTACTAGCGCTACTCTGCGCTGCTGACCAGCAGATAACGTTCTTGCCGGTACATCTTCTAAACCGACTAGCCCTAGCTTACCGAGGAGGCTATAAATTTCATCTTCTGTGCAGCCATAACCATGCACACCAAGCCAATGTTGCACATTTTCATATGCCGTCAGTTGTAAATTGACCCCTGTTCTATGACCAATAAACAACAATGATTGAGCAAAGTTGTCGTAATCTTCTGCGATATTTTGATTGTTAAACAATACATTACCTTCATCAGGTCGCGCAAAGCCAGAGATAATTCTGAGTAGTGAAGTTTTTCCCGCGCCATTTGGGCCTTCTATTTGCATAATTTGACCAGACAACAGCGAAAAGTTAAGTGATTCGAACAAACAACGGTCTTGTTTGATGCACGTTAAAGCCTTAATCTCTAGCAAAATTTGTTATTCTCACGACCCTTATATGTGGGCGTAAGTCTATCATAGTGATATGGTAATACGAATAACACGTTGCAGACGATTACTTAAAATTTGATTTAGAATAATGAACAAGCAAACTATCCCTGTACAAAGTCAGGTAAATGTGTCAACAACAACGTTTTCTTCACAAGATAGCAACACTCAAGCTATTTTGGAAGCTGACAAAACGTTTTTGGCACGTAATATCGTAATTAAGCCTGACTCTATTCAGATGGAAGTTGCGCTTGAAGGGCGCTGGCAACCAATACGCCTAAGTAGCCAAGCAAATATCGAGCAGCCTCTGAAATTAGCTGAGGCACAATTAAAACTAGATGCCACAGGTACCGTACTCACATTGGCGACTCCTGAAGCCAAGTTAACCCTTAATTCAGCACAGTCGCTGCTCAGCTTATTGAGTTTACTCAAAGGCTTTGGCGACCACAGTGCATTGCAGACTGAAGCGCTAATTAAGCCTCAATCCAATACACAGCTCACACTTCCCAAATTAGGGATTAATATGCCTGTGCCTGCTGGTATTGGTAGTTTATTGAAACAAGAAGAGAAACTCGTAGCAAGTCTAGGTAGTAAAGGTGACAAAATACAAATACAGCTGTTCAATATGTTTGGTGATAAGCTCCACCAAATGCCTATTGCGAAAAAAGCAATCGCCCAACTGATCACTCAATTGAGCCAACAAACAGCAAACTATGTGCAGCTATCTCAACAAAAAGGTGTGCTCAAGCTAGGGCGCCATCAGCACCAAATTTCACAACTTCAATCAAACACACCATCTCAACTTAACCAACTACAACAGCAAGCGTGGCATCCGGTAAAAATACACGGTAAACCTGATGGCATTGAAGTTGCTATATCAACCAAAACCACCGCTATCAAGTTGGCTACATCGATAAAAAATATATTGCCCAAACTGGATGCTCAACCTTTTCAGGCTCAGTTAGACCGTGCAAGTAAACAGCACTCGGAACCAACATTAAGCTACAATAAACCGTTGTTTAAAGTATCTTTGGCCGATATTAAACAAACGGTTAAAAGTGCCTTGCAAGCCATCGTTGAAAAACCATTTTTCAATCGAGCTGCCGCAGCTACTACGAGACCCGATTCTGGTCAAAGAAATATTGCGATCCCGGATATACAGCCCAATAAAACAAATTACCTACATCTTCCACTGGTATCAAAAGCTGCCCAGCGACCGGCAAACTCCCCTTTAATGGCACTAGCACAGGGCATACAGCAAAACTTCGCTTCGGCTCAGATGCAAACTCCCCCCTCAACAGCTCAAACCTCAACGCCAGACGCACCAAAAATGACAACAAAGCCTGAGTCCATGATGACACAGCCCAAAGAGAAGGCCGCTCCTGGCTCACACACATCAAGCCCTCCTCAGGTACAAACACAAACTAAACTAACCTTTGAGGCCCGCTTAGCACTGGTGCAACAAGTTATGACAGCTGCTCTACCCAAAGATGCTAAGCCCTATGCTGCTGAGCATCTGAATTTAACCAAGAGCAAACTCATCGATCAGCCTACTCAAAAAGGGGCGATACCTGGGCCAGTCAAAGAGTTGATGTCACAGGACCCTGCTGAAAGTAAACGCTTACTTTCGATTGCATTACCGTTAGCCCATATACTTAGTAAGCCACTACGAGCCATTGCGTTAGCTGATGCCTCAACTGATACCTTAAAAAATGCAACGCTCCTAAGCGAAAAAATCGCAGACAAGCAGTCTTTTAAGAGTCCTCAGTCTGCAGATCTAACACGTCTTGTTCATCAGGCTTTTTCTCGCCTGATAGATGAAAACAAATCTACTGCGCAAGAGGTAAGCCAAGACTTATTTACTCGCCTACCTAGCATTGCCACACCATTAAATACGAGTGTCCCCGTTAGTAGCTTCACACAAGCGCTAGATAAGTTGTTGGTGACCTTATTAGGTACCCAATTAACCGCACAAACAGATGCTCAACTGCCAAAAAACGTTTCTCAAGAGCAGCGTGTAGCCAGTATGGTCGAAGCCATCTTTCCGGGGAATAAGTTGCAGCAGCCAAAGCAATTTATTCAAGCTGTAAACCTATCGGCTCAGCAGAGCCTGATGGAAGATTTAAGTTTTATTCAAAATTCAATGAGCGCAACAAGTCAGGGGCAGGCTCTGGGGCAAAAGTTTGACAGTGATAGTCAACTCCTGATCAACCTCTTTCTGCCTATGAAAACACCACCCGAATGCAGACAAAGTGAATTGCAAATTGGCCAATATAAGAAACCTGCTAAGGCAGGTATGCCAGAAAAACAGGTCTGGTTTGTTAGATTAAACTTTGACTATGAAGCGCTAGGACAACTTAGCGTGCAGGCTGAACTCATGGACAAGGCCGTTGATTGTGAAATCATTGGAAATAGTGCGAGTGTATGTCAACTAGCTCAGCCTCATTTAGATGCGCTACGGAGTAAATTAGCGGCACATGGCTTGCAAGTTGGTGAAATCGAGCTGAAAGAAGATGCACTGCAAGTGAAACAGTTTTACGATAAGCATGCCATTGTAAATATTAAGGTATAGTTATGGAGCAAAAAACAGCAGTTGGCCTGTTATATGAAGCGGGTAAATCACCTGAAGTCGTGTGCAAGGGCTTTGGAGAGTTAGCTGAGGAGATAATTGCATTGGCAAAAGAAAAGGAGATCATGATCCATGAAGACGCGGCGCTTGTAAAAACCTTAGGGCAGCTAGATCTGCATGAGGAAATACCCAAAGAGCTCTACTATGTGATTGCCGAACTTATTGCTTTTTCATATGTTCTAAGGGGTAAATTCCCACCAGGGTGGAAGAATTTTCAAGGTAAATTAAATATCAAAGCCTAAGTATTCTCCGTTTTGGTTGGGTGTTAAAAAAGGCTGCCTTTATTTTGGTCTCTGCTAACCCTTTTTACAACGCTTTAATACGCTGCTCTGGTGTTAGCTCTATTTCTGGTTTTATCCATGCCTTTGCCCTCGATAACACATTTAGGTGTGCCTTGAGGCCAATTTAGACGACTATGCTTTCGAAGCCAAACTAAAACTGTTGAGCGCCCTCAATGCCATAGCGCTCTTGCTATAGATCATCCCGCCTTTTTCAGCCTGATCTATAACGGCTAATTTAAAGGCTAAAGAATAATCTCATTGAGTACGTTTAACTATTGATTGCATTACACTCCCCAAAATAAGTTTGAAAAGTGTCAACGCTGTTTAAGGCGGGTCACAGAGTATAAAAAAAGCGCCAAATGGCGCTTTTTATCATTGTGATTTGTTGTGTAACGACATAAGCAACTCAGCCTCTGCTCTTGGCAATTCGCATTCGCGCATGATTTCTTCTAAGTCAGCTCCTAGCTCTACCATTTTAACGGCTCTAGAATATATTTTTGCGTCTGGGTCATCGTATTTCTGAGCAGCTTGTTGCTGTGCCAGATCTTTTGCAAACCCCTCACAAGCGACAAGTCTCTTGCCAATGCTCAGTACACTGGCTCTTACTTCAGCAATTTCACTTCGCAAGATACCGATTTGCTCAGCATCATTCTGGGTTTGCTTTTGTAGCCTTGCACAATGTTGTTGGCCTTGCTGTATGCGTTTACTAAAAACAAATAAAAGCCCCAAGCACAATAAACTAATAAAGCTTGAGGCAATGACTAGTACGATTAAGATATCGTCTAAAGTTACTGCAGCCACGATTTATAGATGACTCAACTCATCCCACTCATCATCGCTGAGTAGTTTGTTCAAATCTACCAAAATAAGTAACTCACCTTCACGGTTAGAAACACCTTGGATAAACTTAGCACTTTCTTCAGTACCAATGTTTGGTGCGCTGTCAATCTCTGAACTGCGTAGGTACACAACTTCAGCAACGCTATCAACTAGAATACCAATAACCTGCTTTTCAGCTTCAATAATGACTATTCTAGAGTTATCGGTTACTTCTGCACTCATCAAGCCAAACCTTGCACGAGTATCAATAACTGTAACTACGTTACCACGTAGGTTAATAATACCGAGCACATAGCTTGGTGCACCAGGTACTGGCGCGATTTCAGTGTAACGAAGTACCTCCTGCACTTGCATCACATTGATACCGTATGTTTCTTCCTCTAGCTTGTATGTCACCCACTGTAGGACTTCATCATTACTATCGGCATTTTTATCTGCAGAAAGTATTCTTTCTTGACTCATGATTAAACTCCAGATTGATGCTAGTTACTGCTCTCGGCTATCGAGGCCTTGCTCTAGCAATCTATTTAAATTCTCTACGTCAATAAGCGCACACATTTTCTCTTTAATAACGCCCGCAAGCCACGGGCGCTTTCCGCATGCTGTTCGCCATTTAACGTCGTCAGCAGTCAGTGTGATATTGTTCACTAATTTTTCAGCTAGTAAGCCCCAAGGGCTATCTCCCAGCATTATCAAATACTGATAGTTAAGCTGTTCCTCAAGCTCAGGTGTATACTTTTCTGGCATAACCCAACGAGCTGTGTCCACCACATTCAGCTTTTCTTCTCTATTAAGCATAACCCCTTTAAACCACTTTGGTTTACCAAATAATTGGTTAACCTCCGTCAATTGGTGAATACCACCTAATGACTGTAAAGGGACTGCCAATGTCAAACCGGCTACTTCAAAGAATAAGGCTTGAAACTCTCCTTCAACGAAGGCGTCCTTAGCTGCACTCAATGCAGGTGCTTGTTCTTTGATAATAGTTGTATTTTCAGTTATCTCAAGCTCTTGGGCGGGTGCAACCGTAGTTTCTTGTTGATCTTCTACAACTGGCTTTATTTGAAGTTCAACTTTTTCTTCAACCTGAACTTCGGTTTTGACCTCAGTCTGCTCAAGGACTTTTACTTCAGGGGCTGTCTGTACTTGTTTTTGCGCATCGGGTACAGACTCAAGCAACCTAGCAACGGGTGCAAGCGCAACATCCTGTTCATCCTCTTCTTGTAACAAGGCTCCTAGATATTGTTTCATCACTTGTTCGTTTGCAAACAGGTGCTTACTCATTATTACCTCTTTCTAGTTCACCAATATGCTCTAATAGAGACCGGTACGCGTAAACCCCTCTCGATTTAGGGCAAAACTGCACCGGCACCTGCTGAGCCAAACTTGCATCTCTAAATTTAGTATCGACAGGGATCACACCCGGCCACACTTTATCTTTATACGACTCTACAAGAGACTTGTATGCTTCTAAAGATGCTTTGGTACGCTTATCGTACATTGTAGGGACTATAGTATATTGATATTGCTTAGAATGCGAACTTTGCATTAATGTCATAGTTCGCATCATCCTATCTAACCCTTTGAGCGCTAGAAATTCTGTCTGTACAGGAATTAATATACGCTCGCTGGCTGCTAACGCATTGACCATCAACACTCCCAAAACAGGCGGACAGTCTAAGATAGCGTAATCATAATAATCACTTATCTTTGCCAATGCCTTTTTTAAGATTAACCCCATCCCAGAGCGGTTACCCATACTTCTATCTAAGGTCGCAATCGCCATCGTCGCGGGTAAGATATCTAAGTTTTCTACCGTTGATGGGCATAACGCTTGCAGAATCTCTTCGCTTGCCATATTGGAGCCTCGTATGAAAATATCATACACACTCACTTCTAGGTCTTCCGAATCAATACCAAAGTAATATGTTAAAGAAGCATGAGGATCTGTATCGATTAACAATACCTTTTTGCCTTGAGCGGCTAAAATACCGCCAAGGCTTACTGTTGTGGTAGTTTTCCCCACACCACCCTTTTGATTAGCAACCGTCCAAATTTTCACTTTATTGTTTTATTCCTTTGTGATTGGTCATGGCTAAGCTGTATTTAACTATTAGTCTAAACTTAAGCAATTCCTAATTCTTTGTTTATGCGCAAAGCTACGTCCTGTAGCGCCAAACTCTCTGATGAAAGACCGGCTGCTGCAACAGCTTGAGGCATACCATAAACAACACTCGTTTTTTCGTCCTGCGCCCAAATGGTCGCACCGACTTGTTTTAACATTCTTGCGCCGTCTCTACCATCGGCCCCCATACCAGTGAGGACAATCGCCAACACGTCACCAGAATATGCTTTTGCAGCGCTCGCAAATGTAACATCAACACAAGGCTTGTAAGTAATTCTTGGGCTATCGTCCTCAAATACTTTTAGAGTTTTACTCCCACCTCGAGACTCAACCATCATTTGCTTTCCGCCAGGTGCAAGATATGCAACACCAGGCATCAGTCTATCACCTTGCTCTGCTTCTTTGACTTTAATTTTGCACAAGCTATTTAACCTTTGTGCGAACGCAGGTGTAAATGCCGCTGGCATATGCTGAATCAACAAAATGGGATGAGGGAAGTTTGCTGGTAATTGCGTAAGAATCGTTTGCAATGCTACAGGACCACCTGTAGACGTACCAATAGCAACCAACTGATAAGACTTTCCAGAAGCTTTAAAACTTCTTTGAGGCGTTGTTTCAGGGGCCGCTTTTTGAAAACTTCTATCAGGTTGTGCAACTGTTGAACTTGAACGTGTGCTGCTAACAGGTTTTGGAGAAAAGCCTGTCGTGCTTGGCGCAGCAGCTGGTTTAGTTGGTGAAATCGGCCTAGTAAACCTGCTAACCCGTTTGCGGCCAATCTCTTTTACTTTGTTTTGTAAAGCGCGAATAGCTTCTTCACTGTTTCTTGCTATGTCTTCAAACTTTTTAGGTAAAAAGTCAACAGCACCCGCATCTAATGCGTCTAAGGTCGCACTTGCGCCTTCTCTTGTTAGTGAAGAAAACATTAAGATAGGTGTTGGATTGCTCTGCATGATTTTTTTGACGGCACTAATGCCATCCAATACAGGCATTTCAACATCCATTGTAATGACATCAGGTCTTAGTTTACTTGCCTTCTCTACAGCTTCTTGGCCATTGACAGCAAAATCAATAACCTCAATTCCAGTATCTTTTTCTAGTATTTCACTTACACGACGACGAAAAAAGCTTGAGTCGTCAACTACTAATACTTTAACTGCCATTGGCATCGCTCTTTTTTATGTTACAGATCCGAAAAGTGGTGCACATGGCACCACTTTTCGGTGATGACAAATAGTCTTTAAAACTACTTGCCCGCGTAATGCTTCAACATACTTGGTACATCAAGAATTAAAGCTATGCCACCATCAGAAGTAATAGTTGCACCAGCCATACCTGGAGTACCTTGAAGAAGTGAATCCAGAGGTTTAATTACAACCTCTTCTTGACCTATTAACGAGTCCACTACAAAGCCGACTTGCTGAGTACCTATCTGGACTATTACTACATGTCCTTCGGCTTTTTTCTGGTTAATGTCTGTGCCTTTAACCAACCAATGTTCTAAATAGAACAGAGGAATAGCTTTTTCTCTGACAATAATAGTGAGCTGTCCATCCACCACATTGGTTTTGGTCAGATCTAGATGGAAAATTTCACTTACACCAGCCAAAGGTAATGCAAATGTTTGCTCTCCAACCATCACCATTAGTGTTGGTAGAATTGCTAATGTCAACGGTACTTTGATTTCTAAAATTGTCCCAACACCCAGCTCAGACTGAATGTTTACCTGACCGTTTAATTGAGTAATCTTTGTCTTAACAACATCCATACCAACACCTCTGCCTGAGATGTCAGATATTTGTTCTTTGGTCGAAAAACCTGGAGCAAAGATTAAGTTGTACGCTTCTGTATCAGACAATCTGCTCGCTTGATCAGAATCAATAACGCCTTTACTGATGGCGATCTTCTTCAATTTTTCAGGGTCCATGCCCGCACCATCATCTCTAATGGTTAGAAGAATGTGATCGCCTTCTTGTGAAGCCGATAAAGTCACAGTACCAGTTCTAGCCTTGCCTGCAGCTTCACGTACATCTGGCATTTCTATGCCGTGATCTACCGAGTTTCTAACAAGGTGAACCAATGGATCCGCAAGTGCTTCAACGAGATTTTTATCTAGATCCGTATCTTCACCCTCAAGAATCAGATTAATGTCTTTCTTAAGGCTTCTAGCTAAATCTCGTACAACGCGAGGGAAACGACCAAATACTTTCTTAATTGGCTGCATCCGCGTTTTCATAACCGCACCTTGAAGGTCAGCGGTTACAACATCTAAATTAGATATTGCCTTACCCATGGCTTCGCTATTGCTATTATTAGCTAGGCTGACCAATCGGTTTCTGACAAGAACCAACTCACCGACCATATTCATTATTTGGTCAAGGCGTTTAGTATCTACACGAACTGTGGTTTCAGCTTGCGCAGCCGGCTTTTTCGGTGCGGCGGCTTTGGGCTCAGACTTCGCAGGGGCAGCCTTTGCTACCGGCTTAGGTGCTGGCTTAGGCGCTGGTTTTGGAGTAGCAGCAGGTTGTGGCGCAGGCGTTGCAGGGGCTGCTGCAGCTGGTTTAGCTGGCTCAGCACTCTCCTGAGCACCACTTTCTAAGTTTTTAGGTGCCTGCCCTTTACCATGTAATTCGTCTAATAACGCCTCGAAATCATCATCGTTGATCTCTTCATCATCCCCGCCAGCACTTGCTGCTGGAGGCGGTGGCGTTGGAGTGCTAGCAGCTGGAGCTGCTGGTGCAGGTTCGCTTTGTGTCGCGCCAAACTGGCCGACTCCGTGCAACTCATCTAGTAAGCTATCAAATTCATCATCAGTGATATCACCATCATTTGCATTACTAGGTTCGGACGTCGAAGCCTGTGGTGCAGACTCAGTTTTACCCTCTGGTGCTGGTGCTTTTCCAGCGCCATGTAACTCATCTAGTAAGCTTTCAAATTCTTCTTCGGTGATTTCATCAATGCTATCTGACTGCGCTTTACCATCTCCACCATCATCACTGCTACCGTCCAGTTCAAAGAAAACATCATCTTCAACAGGTGGTGCCTCTGGAGCTGCTGGAACCTCTGCGACAGGTTCTGGTGCAGGTGGTGCTTCATCAGCTGATTCTGGCTGACTGAGCTTGTGTAAGACATCGAGTAACTCTTGGTCTGCAGGCTCTGGTTGTTCGCGATTTTGAATACATGCGAACATATCGTTTATCGTATCCAAAGATTGCAGGATTACGTCCATTAATTCAGGATTAACTGAGCGCTGTCCTTGCCTTAACACATCAAAGACGTTTTCAGCACCATGACAAGCGTCAACCAGCTCGTTCATGCCCAAAAACCCTGCTCCACCTTTAACGGTATGGAACCCTCTGAATATTGCGTTCAGTAAATCTTTGTCATCTGGGTTATTTTCTAATTCAACTAGTTGCTCAGATAACTGTTCGAGTATTTCTCCAGCTTCAACAAGAAAGTCTTGTAAGATATCTTCATCGACTTCAAAGCTCATTATTATACTCTCCTATTAGAAACCCAAACTAGATAACAGATCATCAACTTCATCTTGACCAGAGACAACGTCGTCTCGCTCTTCAGCGTCAATGATTGGCCCCTCTGGACCCGATAGTTCATCAGTGGTTTCAACTACTTCTTGTGGTTTTGGAGCCGTGTTAAGTTGACCCACTTCTGCTGTACCAAATACGGTTAACAGATGTATTAAGCTGTCTTCAACTTCTCTGACAAGCTCTATGACTCGACGAATAACTTGACCTGTTAAGTCTTGGTAATCTTGAGCCATTAAGACGTTCGTCATTAACGATTGCAATTCGTCTGTACGGCCTTGCGAAGATTGCATAAAATCGTTCAAATCGTGACAAAGAGATTTAAACTCTCCAAGCTGTATGTCACGACTCATCAATCTATCCCAAGTAGGTTTTATCTCTGAGAGCTCGTCAGCCAGCTCTTGAGCGAGCGGCAGACTCGCTTCCACTGCATCCATTGTTTTATTAGCGGCATTTTCTGTCATTTCCATGACATAATTTAAACGCTGTTTTGCATCTGGAAGGGCCTCAGTAGTTAGATCTGATAGACGAGTATCTAACTCAAAGTTCTTTAGAGATTCATGCAATTGACGTGTCAATTTTCCGACTTCAGCAAACAACTCAGATTGCTCTTTGTTGGTTGCTTCAATTAAAATTTGGTCGGCCTTCTCTTGTTCACCATTCTCAAGATACTCAACAAGTTGTTTCGCTTGCTCTAATGTAATTTGTGGCGCAGAGGATTCTGACATAAGCCTATCCTTAACTCGTTACTAGCCTAAGCGTTCAAAAACTTTTTCTAACTTGGTTTTTAGTGTTCCAGCAGTAAATGGTTTTACAATGTAACCATTAACACCAGCTTGCGCAGCCGCAACGATTTGTTCTTTTTTGGCTTCAGCAGTTACCATTAAAACAGGGATATGCTTTAGGCTGTCGTCTGCACGAATAGCTCTGAGCAGGTCGATACCTTGCATACCTGGCATGTTCCAATCGGTAACAACAAAGTCAAATTCTTGATTTTGCAACATCGGAAGCGCAGTGCTGCCGTCATCAGCCTCTTGAACATTTGTAAAGCCTAAGTCTCTCAACAGGTTTTTGATTATTCTTCTCATCGTAGAGAAATCATCAACCACGAGAATTTTCATGTTCTTATCCAAAACTTCCTCCGGTGAGGTTTGAACCTATAAAAATATTAAAATGTACTCTAATTGATCCAGTCATTAATTTTAGCTCTGAGTTTAATCATTGCCTGACCATGAATCTGACTCACTCGAGACTCGCTCACATCTAAGATCTGGCCAATCTCTTTTAAATTCATTTCATCGTTGTAATACAAAGACAAAACCAAAGCATCTCTTTCTGGTAGTGTTTTTATTGCATCTATCAACGATTCATTAAAGCGCTCATTCTTAACGTTATTGAATGGTTTGTCTAGCGCTAAATCATTGTCTGCAGGTGAAATTACGTCTTGGTCAACGCCCAAGTCTTCTATTCCAATAATTTTACTTGCATTTACGTCATGTAAAATATGATGGTACTCATCTAAAGGAATATCAAGTTTTTCAGCGATTTCCGTGTCTTTAGGTTCTCTACCAAGGGTAGATTCGAGTTCTGCAATCGCTTCTGCAACCAAACGGCTGTTTTTGTGAACTGAGCGGGGAGCCCAGTCGCCGCGTCTGATCTCGTCGAGCATTGCGCCTCGAATACGAATGCCAGCGAAAGTTTCGAAGCTGGCTCCTTTGCTTGCATCAAAGTTTTTTGTTGCTTCGATTAGTCCAATCATACCTGATTGAACTAGATCATCTAATTGAACACTAGCTGGTAGTCTGGCAAGCAAATGACATGCGACTTTCTTGACCAAAGGTGTATGACGCTCGACCACTTTATTCAAGTGGTCCACAGATTGATATCCCGCCATTCGATTGACCGGTGTAGCCATAATTACCCGTTAACTAATTGCTCAATGAAAAACTCTAAATGCCCCGAAGGTTGGTGCGGAACAGGCCATTTCACAGCCTTACTCGCCAAACCTCTAAACGCCACAGCCGCAGGAGAGTTCGGATAGAGCTCTACGATGGTTTTTTGACGTCGCGAAGATTTACGCATATTTTCATCGAAAGGAATCGTAGCCACAAGCTCTAGTGCAACATCCAAAAATCGGTCTGTCACTTTAGAGAGTTTAGCAAATAATTCTTGTCCTTCACGAAGGCTGCGAACCATATTTGCTACGATTTTAAATTTGTATACGCCGTGCTCTCTACTTAGTACTTTAATTAAAGCGTATGCATCTGTGATAGATGTCGGTTCATCACAAACAACAACCATAACATCTTGTGCCGCACGCGAGAAACTCAATACCATGTCAGAAATACCTGCGGCGGTATCCACAATGAGCACGTCGAAATCGTTACTTAATTCACTGAAGGCGCGAATAAGCCCCGCATGTTCTGCTGGACTCAACTCTACCATATTTTGAGAGCCGGAAGTGGCTGGTACTATTCTTATACCAGCAGGGCCTTCAACCAAAATCTCATCAAGTTCACACTCACCTGATAATACATGCGATAAGTTGCGTTCGACCCTTAAACCTAGCATTACGTCACAGTTTGCCAATCCTAGGTCGGCATCCAAAACTAAAACTCTATGGCCCTGTTGTCCTAGCGCGATCGCAGTATTTAATGAAACATTGGTCTTACCGACTCCTCCTTTACCACCAGTTACTGCTATTACTTTGACTCCGTGGTTACTTTTCTGATTCATTTTACGCAGGCCACTTGCTTGATCTAAAACTGTATTAATCATACATTCCTACTGTCTGAGACGCCACTGCTTCACGTCGTGAATGTTGTGCTTTTGTTCTTTTTAAATACAACTGCTCAGCCTTTTTAACTAATTTTTGAGCATTTGCTACACGAATGTCTTCAGGCACTCGCTGTCCGTTCGTAAGATACCCTATTGGTAAGCGATTTTGAATCGCAATACTAATAATCTCGCCCAAACTTAGACATTCATCAAGTTTTGTAAAAATGCAACCGCTTAGATTCACTTTTTTAAAGTGATTTACTGTCTCTTGCAATACATGCATTTGAGATGTTGCACTTAATACTAAATAACTACGAATATCTACTCTCGAGCTGCGCATCAATGTATTTAGCTGCTCAGTCAAGCGTAAATCTCTTTGACTCATACCCGCAGTGTCTATTAATACTAGACGCTTATTGCGTAAATGATAAAGAACTTCCGCTAACTCATTCGCATCTTTAACTTGCTTAACCGGACACCCGATGATTCTACCATAAGTTGCTAGCTGCTCGTAAGCGCCAATTCTGTATGTATCTGTTGTTATTAGGGCTACTTTATCGGCGCCGTACTTTTGCGCTCCTAATGCGGCCAGTTTTGCAACTGTTGTCGTCTTACCAACACCTGTTGGACCAACCATGGCATAAACACCACCTTGACGAAGAATATCATTGTTCGTGGTGTGCATCTGATTCACAACCATATTCAATAACGCATTCCATGCTTCCTTACGAGATACATCATCAGGGATGAAGCAAGCCATTTGCTCAGCGACATCAGCACTGATCCCCATACCTTGAAGTCTATCAACTAGACATGCTCTAGTTGGGTCTTTGCGCTCCATTTCTTGCTTCATTAAGCCAGACAGTTGATATTCAAGCAATTGACGAATCGCATTCATCTCGTCTCTCATCGAGCTCATTTCGTCTTGTTTAGGTTCGACTGATACTGGCGCTGAATCAAAATCTGACTCTAGATCATCGTCGAATCCCCAATCAGACGCAATTGGCTCTGGTGCACGTGTTGGGCGCTGTGCAGCCTGAGCTTTAGAAGGACGAGCCTCTGCTTGCTGGTATTCATTTTGATATTCTGACTTTTGGAATTCAGATCTTGGCTCTGCTTTTGCTGCAAACAAGTCACCAGTGTCGATGCCTGATTGAGAAAACATAGATGCAAGCTCTGGAGAGCGAGGCTTAGGCGCTTGGCGCTCTAATAGCGCTTCTAAACTGTCCGCTACTCTCGCTTGAGGCTCAGGTTGGGCACGACGAGCCTGTGGCTTAACAACTCTAGCTGGTTGGCTGTAAGTTGGCTGAGCTTCTGGTGCTGGCTGCGCTTGAGCAGCTGTTTGCTGTGGCTGAGTTGCCACTCTGTCATTATCGATAGCAGCGACAATCTCTACACCGTCAGCTAGCTTTTTATTTGACATAATTACTGCATCTGCGCCTAATTCTTCTTTTACTTCTTTCAAAGCTGTACGCATATCTTTTGCAAAAAATCTTTTAATCTTCATGACTCAGCACCTCGTTCCTCTATTGCCCAACAGAGCTTATGATCTTAATTTGCCTTTCATCCGGTACTTCCTGATAAGACATCACTCTTAAGCCAGGAATTGTATGTTTGACAAATCTCGATAAAACACTTCTTAACATACCTGAGGTTAATAAGATGGACGGCTCGCCTAGCATTTCTTGCGTTTGGTGCGCTTCTCTCAAAGAACCTTGAAGTCGCTCCGCAAGGCCTGGCTCAATGCCTGCCCCCTCATCACCTGCGTTCTGAAGTGACTGATGCAACATCTGTTCCAACTCGGGCGCCAATGTTATGACAGGTATCTCATCGGCGTTACCAACCGCGTCTTGAACGATTAATCTGCGCAGTGAAATTCTCACTGCAGCCGTTAATACATCTGGGTCTTGGCTACGTGGGCCATACTCAACTAAGGTCTGAACAATTGAGCGCATATCTCTGATTGCAACGCCTTCATTCAGTAAGTTTTGTAAAACTTTTACAATCGTTGTCAAAGGCAGTACATCTGGCACTAGACCTTCAACTAAACGAGGGTGGCTTTTCGCTAGCATATCTAAAAGGTTTTGAACTTCTTCGTGTCCAAGCAGTAAAGACGCATTGTTTGTAAGCAGTTGGCTGATATGCGTTGCAACCACTGTCGCAGCGTCAACTACTGTGTAACCCAGTGAATGAGCCTCATCTTTTTGATCAGGCTTAATCCAAACGGCTTCTAGTCCAAATGCTGGATCTTTAGTTGCAACCCCTTGGATCGGGCCGAATACTTGGCCAGGGTTAATAGCTAACTCATCACCATGTTTGAGCTCACCATCGCCTGAGCCAACACCCATTAAGGTAATTTTATAGGCATTTGGGTCTAACTCTAGGTTATCTCGAATATGTACAGGAGGTACTAGGAAGCCAAGTTCTTGTGAAAGCTTTTTTCTAACCCCTTTAATTCGATTCAGTAATTCACCGCCTTGGGCTTGGTCAACAAGTGGAATTAAACGGTAACCAACTTCAAGGCCAATGACATCAACGGGCTGCACATCGTCCCACCCCAATTCTTTTTGATCTTGCTGCTTGTTTGCCACTTGTGTACCTTGCGCTTCTTCCTCAGCCTTTGCAGCAGCAGCTTTTTCTTTGTGTTGTTTCGAGTAATATGCAAGACCACCAATTAAAGTACCTAAACCTAAAAATGCAACATGCGGCATACCAGGCACTAAACCCATTACAATTAAAATGCCAGAGGCTATGTACAGCGATTTTTCATTGCCTAATTGCTGAGTAACTTGCTCGCCCATATTATGAGACTCGTTTTGACGAGTAACAACAATGGCTGTACCGATAGAAAGAAGTAGCGAAGGCAGCTGAGCGACTAACCCATCACCAATAGTAAGTAAGGTGTATACTTCCATCGCACGCGAGAACGTTAAATCATGCTGCACCATACCAACAAACAGACCACCGATAATATTGATTGCGAGTATCACGATGCCTGCAATCGCATCGCCCTTTACAAATTTACTCGCACCATCCATTGAACCGTAAAAGTCAGCTTCTCTGGTTACTTCATCACGTCTTGCTCGTGCATCTTCTGCCGAAATAAAACCCGCGTTTAAGTCCGCGTCAATAGCCATTTGTTTGCCTGGCATCGCGTCTAATGTGAAACGTGCCGAGACTTCTGAAATACGCCCAGCACCTTTGGTAATTACCACAAAGTTGATAATAATTAAAATTAGGAATACAACCAGACCAACAGCATAGTTACCACCAATTACAACCGAGCCAAATGCTTCAATTACTTTACCGGCTGCGTCACCACCGTTGTGCCCTTCAAGCAAAACAACTCGTGTACTCGCCACATTCAATGCGAGCCTCATTATCGTTGCGATAAGCAAGACCGCAGGGAACATACCAAATTCTAATGGTTTCATGGTGTAAACGGTTACCAACAACACAACGAGGGCCAGCGCTATATTGAAAGAAAACAATATATCTAGCAAAAATGGTGGCATGGGCAAAATAACCATAGCTAAAGCAGCAAGTACCAGTAATGGGGTACCAATGCCTTTTGCATAGTCTTTTTTGTCTCGATTTATTTGTTGTAGAACCGCTTTAAAATCCATAACTTATCAACTTCAATTTATTGACGCAGGTAAGTTAAAGCAATCTTCATTCCAACTATTAGTGCTTCATATCGTCTGGTATTGGTAAGTCTTTATTAAGCGCTGTTGGCCTGCGGCCTCGGCCTTTATTAAACTTTTTAAGCTGGAATACATACGCGAGCACTTGTGCAACGGCTGTAAATAATTGATCGGGTATTTGGTCGCCTACTTCGGTCGTATGGTAGAGAGAGCGTGTGAGCACTGGAGACTCGACAATTGGCACCTCGTTACCTTTTGCAACCTTTCGAATTTGCATGGCAAGCTCGTCAACACCTTTTGCTAACACGATTGGCGCGCCAGCTTTCTCTGTGTCGTATTTTAACGCGACCGAATAGTGAGTAGGGTTAGTAACAACAACATCAGCATCCGGCACATCTTGCATCATCCTGCGTTGAGACATTTCACGTTGAGTTCTTCGGATCCGCGCTTTAATCTGCGGGTCACCTTCAGAGTTTTTATACTCATCCTTCACTTCCTGAAGTGTCATTTTTAACTGCTTATTGTGATTATAACTCTGATAAGGTGCATCTATCGCTGAAATCACAATCATTGTGCAGCTCAAAGCCAAAAACATCCAAGCCAGTATTTCTAGTGCATGGATAACGTTGCCGGGCGCAGATTCAATACTTAAATGCAGAATGTCGTAAAACATCCATTTAATAAACAATATGGCAAACCCTGCAACGAGCACAAACTTCAAAATTGATTTGAGGAGTTCAACAGCTGCCTGAGGGCCCAACATTCTTTTTATGCCTTTCATAGGCGACATTTTACTTGCTTTGGGTGCTGCGGCTTGCCAACTAAAGTTAAATCCTCCTAGGAGAGTATTTCCAATCACTCCAGCAACAAGGATGATCAGGACAAACATAGACATTGGGAAAAACAGCTCAGAGAACGCATCACCCCAAACAGAAAACATCTTGGTCGTATCATAGGTCTCGTTGCGATTTAAAGTCAGCATTCGGCCCATTATGTTGTATAAACCTTTCGCAATGTCGGCTCCATACAAAATCAAGGCCACTGCTGAAAAGATCAGTACGAATGTGGTACCCAATTCTTTGGAACGCGCAACCTGACCTTTCTTTCTCGCATCACTGATTTTTTTGGCGGTGGGTTCTTCGGTACGTTCTTGACCTGAATCTTCAGCCATTGCTTCCTCCTACACCGTACAACCGACCAATTCACACATCAATTCAATCATTCTAAGCCACTGGAACTCATACTGCATCGTAAAGTTACCCAGTGTAGCCCAAATAATAGTAAGACCAGCTACGAGTGTGAAGGCAAAACCGACTGAGAAAATATTCATTTGAGGTGCTGCACGTGTCATGATCCCAAACGCCATGTTGATTACTAACATTGCGGTTAGGGGCGCCAAGGACAGCGACAATGCAGTGGCAAATACCCACGCCCCCCAAGTTACAATTTCCCAGTAATTATCCACATGCCACCAATTTCCTCCGATAGGCCAAGATTCAAAACTAAAAATAACCATCTGAATCATCATTAAATGCCCATCGAAAACAAAAAACAGTAAAGTAGCAAGAATGAGATAAAATTGACCAACCGCTGGTACACTCAATCCATTGGACGGATCAACCACAGACGCAAAGCCTAGGCCTGTCTGCATAGCAAGCACCTGACCTGCAACAATAAATGTATTAAGTAATAATAAAGACGCAAAACCAATCGCAATGCCGATGATCATTTCTTGAATAACCACTAGGATCATTTGAAAAGAGAATAAGTCTGTGAATTGCGACTGTGGTATAGCGGGTGCAGCAGCCAAGGTAACTACAATAGACAAGCAAAGCTTTATACGTTTAGATACGCTTTGTGCACCAAGGCCCGCCATCACCATAATCATTGAGCTAATACGTATCAGGGGTAATATATAATCGCTTAACCCCTGCATTAATTCAGAAAACAGGATCTCCATATTAACCTGCGATTTCGGGGATACGCATGACCATCAATTTGAAAAAGTCCATTAACTCTTGGGTCATCCAGTGCCCTCCCACAATCAGGGCAACAAGCGTAATAATCAGCTTTGGTAAAAAGCTCAGCGTCTGTTCGTTGATGGAAGTTGCTGCCTGAAATACTGACACGATTAAACCAATAACCAACCCGGGTACCACGATGGCCGCAACTAACTTGATAACCAGAAATAAAGAGTCGCTGAGAATATCTACAAAAACTTCTGGTTCCATATCAGACCCCCAAGCCGAAACTTCTTGCCAATGTTCCCATAACTAGCGACCAACCATCTACCAACACAAACAACATTATTTTGAAAGGTAAGGAGACAATCATTGGAGATAACATCATCATACCCATTGCCATCAAGACACTGGCTACAACCAAATCTACAATAAGAAATGGAATAAAGAACATAAAACCGATAATAAATGCTGTTTGTAATTCACTGGTGACAAAAGCCGGGATAATCACAACAAATGGTGTGTCCTCAGGACTATCCAGTTTTTCATAACCTGCTATTTTAGCGAAGGTTTCTAGATCTGAGATGCGGGTTTGAGACAGCATAAACTCTTTTATTGGTTCTTTCGCCTCTTGCAAAGCTTGAACCGATGTCATTTCTTCATTCAGGTATGGCTGAACGGCTTTTTCATGTATTTGACTGAAAATTGGCGCCATAATGAAAAAAGTTAAAAACAGTGACATCCCCACTAATATTTGATTAGACGGCGACTGCTGTAAGCCAATCGCTTGGCGTAAAATAGCCAACACCACAATAATTCGCGTAAATGAGGTCATCATAATAACGGCAGCGGGGATAAAGCTTAGCGCCGTCATGATAGCCAGTACTTGGAGCGTTACCGAGTACTCTTGAGAGCCATCAGGGTTAGTAGTTACACTTAATGCCTCAAAACCATCGTTTGCACTTACATGGGGAAGAAACATAGTTAAAACTAAAAATAAAAGGAGTCGAAGCATGCTTTTCACTTTTCTTTTTTTATTGGTTGACCCATGAAACGGCTTAACTCTTTAACAAAAGGCGCCGTCTGGTTTTCGCTTAAAGGGGTTTCTAATTGATATAAGTAGTTGATATTTTGAGGTGTAACACCTAGTAAATGTTGCTTATCATCTATCTCGATAACCAACAACCTTTCCCGCGTCCCCAGCGGCAAGCTTCGGACCACTTTAAAGTCTTGATTATTTCCAACATTGGGGTTTATACGTTTAACAAGCCAAGCGAGGCCAATTATGAGTGCAATAATAGAAGCCAGGGACAGAGCAACAGTTACTATCTCCAAACTGGGCCCTTGCGGCTGCGCTGCAGCCACATTTGTAAATAGTATCCAAGTCATGACTTATACTACTATCTAAGCTTTTTGATTCGTTCAACTTGGCTGATTACATCAGTTAATCGGATACCAAATTTGTCATTTACTACTACCACTTCACCGTGCGCTATCAGCGTACCATTAACAAGCACGTCTAGTGGCTCACCTGCTACTCTATCCAGCTCAACAACAGAGCCTTGGTTTAATTGAAGCAAGTTTCTAATGTTGATTTTCGATCTACCCACTTCCATCGAAATGGTGACCGGAATATCTAAAATAGTGTCTAACTTTCTTTTCTCGTCAGCGCTTAAATTTGCATTATTCTCTTCTAGCTCTTCTAACTCAGCGACTTCAGCACTGCCTTGATCAGCATCTTCTGCTTCGGCAAGCGCGGCAGCCCATTCATCCATAGTATCTTGATCATCACTCATGCACTTACTACCTTAAATTCTTGATCACCAGTCAAGATCAACACCCTCTGATAGGTGCAGATCTTCTTCTAATTCAGCTAACTCTGCATCTGAATCGAGCTTTTTACCACCTTTGGTAAACACATGCAGCTCTGATTTAACAGACTCAGGACGTTTAATTTTTTCACTTATTTGCAATGCAACGTTGTCTCTAGAGCGACCCATTTTTGCGCGGAAAGTTGGCAGCTCTTCAACAAATACGGTGATATGCTCTGGCATTTCCACTGGTATGATATCGCCAGCTTTCAATTCCATAATTTGTTGCAATGACAAATCAACTTCCAGTAATTGAGTGGACATTTCTACTTCAACATCCATGATTTCATCACGTAACGCTTTACTCCAACGCAAGTCTGTATCTTCAGTATCAGATTGCACACCCGCATCAAGAAGTTCTCTGATGGGTTCAAGCATGGAGTATGGTAAGGAGATATGAAAATCGCCACCACCGCCGTCTAATTCAATATGAAATGAACTGATAACCACGACTTCGGTAGGTGATACAATGTTTGCCATTGCAGGGTTAACTTCTGAATCCAAATACTCGAAGGAGACATCCATAACTGGCGCCCATGCTTCTTTATAGTCTTCAAAAATAATTTTCAGAAGCATTTGTACGATACGTCGTTCTGTCGGCGTGAATTCTCGTCCTTCGATTTTGGCATGGTAGCGACCGTCCCCGCCAAAAAAGTTGTCAACCAAGATGAAGACTAACCTTGCTTCCATCGTGATTAATCCAGTTCCCTTAAGCGGACGAAACCTCACCATGTTCAAACTCGTCGGTACAAACAGCGTGTGGATATACTCACCAAACTTGAGCATTTGAACACCGTTAATAGAAACTTCTGCCGTTCTTCGCATCATGTTGAACAAACTAATGCGCATATGTCTCGCAAAACGTTCATTTACGATTTCAAGCGTTGGCATTCGCCCACGCACGATCCTGTCTTGAGAGGAGAAGTCATACTGTAGGGCATTAGCATCCTCGCCCCCTTCACCAGAAGGTACTTCGTCTTCTTCGACTTCGTCAACACCATGCAAGAGGGCATCGATTTCATCTTGTGATAGTAAATCGCTCACAGGTTGATTCCTACTGCATTACAAAACCGGTAAATAGCACACGTTCAATAACTTTGCTGCCTTCGACACCTTCCATCGCTGCTTGAACTTTGTCCAACGCAGTCAATCTCAATGTCTCCTTACCCGCACTGGTACTCAATTCATCTGCGGTTGTCGTCGAAAACACACTTAATAATGTGCCTTCAATCAAAGGAATATGTTTTTTGGTGACTTCTTCGTTCACGTCCCCACGGACCAACAATTGAACTTTAATTTGTACTATTCTATCCCTGCTAGCACCAGGCACATTGAACACAAATGGCCTTGGCATAGCAACATACAACGCACTCCCCATCTCGGCAGAGTTTTGTTCGCTTAAGTCTTCTTCTACAACAGTTGACTCTTCGGCTAAAGACGCCTCTTCTTCATCGCCACCAGACATTAAGAAAAATCCAGCAACACCACCTAAAATCACAACAACTGCGGCAATTATAATGATGAGCTTCTTTTTGGAACCACCCGCTTCTTCTATTTCTAAATCGGTTTCTTCAGCCATATGTGCGCTTCTATAAAATTAAGTTCTCTCTTAATGATAGCAGTTGTTAAGCATAGTAATCTATTGCGGAATCACTTTGTTTTCTGCTAGTCACTGATTGTTCTTTATTATTTTGCGCTTCACTGGCTTCATTAGCAAGTTTTCCATGCCCTTGTTGCTCATTTTCATCACCACTTGAGCTACCTTCTGATTCTTGTTGGATATTACTTTCTCCTAATTCAATCCCTTGCTCTTCCAACATTTCTCTCAGTTTAGGCATAGACTCTTCTAGCAACTCTTTCGCTTGCTGGTTTTGTACGACAAAGTTTATTTGAGCTTGTTCAGCATCTGAGCGGATGCGAATTTGCATACTGCCTAATTCGGCAGGGTCCAATCTGATCTCAGCTTCTTTGTTGTTTAAGTTAATCATCATGTTAACTTTATCTTGAAGCATTTTAGCGGCATCATTACGAGTCAAGTTCAATGCCTGTGCAACCCCAGGATCCATTTGTAGTTTAGCTTGCGCGTTAGATTGTTGCACAGTCGTTTGTTGATTTTGGCGTGACTGCTCAACTTGCTGGATTACTTGTTCAAACTCTTCCTTACTCTGGATTTGTTCAGTACCTAGCGTTCGAATAGCCTTAAATACGTTTTCAACATTTTGGCTCGCTGTGTGGCGCTGATTTTGGCTGCCATTTTGCTGCTCTCCCTCAAAGTTACTTGGCAGCTCTGCTTGCTCTTCTGTTGTTGCAGATACTTCTATTGCACCTTGTTTACTTACTTCAGTGGCAGGTTGCTCTTTTGCAGCGACCTTAGTGCTATTGTAAGTAAATTCTGATTTTACTGATGTATCAGTTTTTGCACTATTCTCCAGCTTACCATTACCGAGTTTTTCATTGCTTAGGCCAACTTTGTCTTTGGCTTCACTGTCCATTGAACCTTTTGTTACCGCAGCTGCACTTGACTCAGAAGACTGATTTAGACTTTTACCTGTCAACGCATTATACAGCGCAGCTTCTTGTTTTTTAGTTGCTGAATCGGCTGGCTTAGCGTCGCTAAGACGCTCATTAACGAGCTTTTCTAATTCTTGCTTTTCCTCAGGTGACAGATTATCCACCATCGCTTTTAACTCTGATAATTTAGAGTTTGAACCTTCTGCTATTTTTGGAGTAACTGTAGGCTCTGCGCTAGTCTGCTTCAGCACATGCTTAGGGGCATCTGTTGCCTGAGCCTGCTGTCCACTTTGAGCGCTTGCACTAGGCACTTTATCTGTAAACTCTTTACTCAGAGACGTAAGCTTATCGGTCTCTTTTGCAACAGGTTTTTCTTGCCCCTGCACCGGATTTATACTCTCTTTTTGCATTAAGTCACTAATCAGGTCCGGTACTTTTCTCTCTGATCCCGTACCTTTTGCTACATCTGCATTAGGTACTGACTTATTATCCGTCGGTTGAGGAGCTACTTTTACTACATTAACAGAGTCAGTCGTAGGTGTTGACTTAGCAGCTTTATTATCGTGCAAATACCACTCACGCTCTTTTTTCACACCATCGAATGCTTCTGGCTGAGATTGGACTTTTCCTCCATTCTCTAGCAGTTTTGACGAGTTGGCTCCTGCTGCAGGTTCATCACTAGGATCGCCAACAGGGCCCTCCGATTGTCTCGGCCCAACGGGATTTGGCTTGAGTACTTCAGCCTGACCTTGGCCCTGTTTGCTCGAAGAACTTTCTTCCATAGCCATCAGTTTAGGGGCTGTTTTTATGGCGCTTTCAGTGTCTTTGTTATCCTGAACAACAATTGGACCAATTAGGTCAATAGGCCCTTTTTTACTGCTTTTGGTTGGCACCTCTTCAACTTTTTCAGCATTTCCAAGGTGTGCTTTTAGGGCTTGAGGCACAGGTGCTAAATGATGCTCAACACCTGTTTTTTGGTTGTTTGACGCATTAATTTGAGACAACAAAGAATCCGCACTCGGAGTCGGAGCTGATTTATTCACATCCTCAGATGTTGCCACTTTCAAAATAACATCAGGTCCTTGCTTTGGCTTTGGCAAATGTGATTCATCCAGTTTGAGTGGCTCATCTAGCTCTTTTGGAATGGGCTTCTGGTTTGCCTGTCCAGTCTGCTCAGCACGCTCTTGCTCGGCACGTGTTTTTTCAGCATGAGACTTCTCACTGCTAGCCTCTTGCTTTACTTGTTCTTCTCTATCCGCTTCATTTTGTGCTGATGCATTAGATTCTTCTCGCTCTGTGGCTTCCGCGAGCACCGCCATAAAGCCTCTTCCGTCGGAGCTATCCTCTGCTTGTCTGTGCTGTGGTGAAACAGTGTTGTTTAATCCAACTTCCAATGAAACATTAACCATATTCTCACCTTTTCGTGTGGCAATTGAACGCCGCTTGCCTACTTATAAACCTGTTATTTCATAAAAATGCAATTTTTGAGCCATTAATTAGCCAGCTTGCGTCGCATAAAAATATTTGTCGCAAATTCGTCCAGCATTTTTTGCTCTGCTTTGGCTAGTAACCTTTGTTTTTCAAGCTCTTTTTTCTCAATAAGTTTGGCGATTGCCTTTACCTTAGCCTGCTGTGCCAACCAGAGCTTCCGCCTTTGCTCCACCACTCGCTTTGCCGTTGCCACAGTATTAGCCTGCTGCTTGATTGCCTCTTCAATTTTATTGATAAAGCTGTGGTACTGAGAAAATCCACTACTACTGAGCCCCTGTTGAGCTTTGTTAAATAGCTGCTGAGAGTACTCCAAACGAAAGTCATTTAGACCTTTAAGTTTTTGTTGGTTATCTTGAAAACTTCGCTCTGCTTGAACAAAGTTAACCCTCAACCCGTCTTCTTTATCCGCTTCTAGCTTATGTAATAGTGCAAGTTTGTTCGCTGCCATTAACCTTGTCCTAATAATTGTGCTAGGCCTTGTAAGCACTCATCATAGTTAAGTACTTCTTTCATACCTTGCTGCAAGAAACCATTGACTGTTGGCATCATCGCTATCGCTTGGTCTAACATGGGATCGCTCCCTTGTTGATAAGCGCCAAGCGTAACCATGTCTTTATTCTGTTGGTACATGGAATAAACCTGCTTCAGTACCCTTGCTTGCTGTAAATGTGCTTCAGAAACAACTTGTGGCATGACACGGCTGATAGACTTTTCAATATCAATGGCTGGGTAGTGTCCACTGTCAGCTAATTCTCGTGACAACACTATATGGCCATCCAAAATCGCACGCGCTGAATCAGCGATGGGGTCTTGCATGTCATCTCCTTCACTTAAAACAGTGAAGAAGGCAGTTATTGAACCTTGCCCTTCACCGCCATTACCAGCCCTCTCGACTAAAGCTGGTAACTTTGCAAATACCGAAGGTGGGTAGCCTTTAGTTGCAGGAGGCTCACCAACTGCCAATGCAATCTCACGTTGCGCCATCGCATATCGAGTAACAGAGTCAAGTAGTAGCAAAACATTTAACCCTTGATCTCTAAAATACTCTGCAATTGTCACGGCACTTTCACACCCTTTTAATCGCATTAGCGGAGAAGCATCAGCTGGCGCTGCTACCACGACAGAACGCCTACGTCCCTCTGCACCAAGAATTTCATCAATGAACTCTTTTACCTCTCGGCCACGCTCACCAACCAGTCCAACCACAATAACGTCAGCTTCACTGCCTCGGGTCATCATGCCCAGTAAAACGGATTTACCAACACCACTACCTGCAAACAAACCCATGCGTTGCCCTTGGCCAACAGTAATGATTGAATTAATAGCCCGTACACCAACATCCATCGGCTCGCTAATAGGTCTTCTAGCCAATGGGTTGATGGGTGCTTGTGCAAATTTCAAACGGGCCTCAGCCTTGACCGCGCCTAGGCCATCAAGCGGTCGACCTAACCCATCTACAACTCGACCCAACAGTCCCATGCCAACTGGCAAACCAGACTCTTTTACTTGAGGGATAACACGTGCTCCAGGTAAAACACCTGAGATTTGATCGTTGGGCATTAGATACAAAACGTCATCGTTAAAACCAATAACCTCGGCATCAACAAAGCCATTAATGGTCTCTATTTTACATTGGCTACCTACAGCGGCGTTTAGACCTTTTGCTTCTAATGTTAAGCCAACTACACGAGTGAGGCTGCCAGCTACAGCAACCCCATAGGAGTGAATATGTTTTTGATAAGAACTAATTCTGTTCGCTAAAGGCTGATTTTGAAGCTCTGTTTCTGTCATGAATGCTGGTGTCGTAATTACGATATACCGCTATCATGCAAAAACTTTTCCAATATTTCTGTTAGGCGGTTTTTAACCGTAAGATCAATAGATGAAATGGGTGATTTAATTTCGCAACCACCTCGCTCCAATGTGGGTTCAGGAATAAGTTGCCACCTTTGTTTTTGTAGCATTTCAGAGCCGTATGCCTCTTCAACAAGGCTTAAATCTTCAGGGTGAAGGTGTACTTTCAACTGCACATCGGAAATAGGTAACGCATCTAAGCCTTTTTTGAGTGCTTGTAATATCAGCTCCGGATTTGTTCTCAATTCATGAAAAGTAATTTGTTGTGTCAATAAACTGACAAGTTGTATTAACTGCTTCTCACAAGCCTCATCTACCTGCTGTAATGGCGCATTAATTTTGTCAATAAGGCCAGACAGCATATGCAGTCGTTCTTCAATGAGAGGCTTCGCATCTTCAAGCCCCTGCTGTTTTCCGACTTCAACCCCTTCTTTCAATCCAGCTTCATTTCCTTCCTTAGCACCTTTTTCAAAGCCTTCAATGTATCCTTGTTCATGACCTTGCTTTAAGCCTTCTTCATATGCATCCTGACGGATTTGCTCAAGCTCCTCCAAGGTTAAAGTGGGAATTTCAGGTTCGACCGTCTCAGGTTCTGCTTGTCGTTCAGTTTTTGTATAGAGCTCTTCTAACGGCGTGCCCATCGCGGTAGAGCGACCGGCTAAACCACTCAAGTCCTCTTTGACATTTGGGATGGGCCAGTCTTCGACATGCTCTAACAGTGAATCAACCGCTTCTCCGTGAAGCGGCTTACCGCGATATAACTTTGGTTCAGACATGGTTTACAAGAACTCCTCACCGCCACCGCCGCCAAGCATAATTTCGCCAGAATCAGCCAAACGTCTCGCCGTAGCAAGAATTTCTTTCTGCGCAGCTTCTACTTCACTAATACGCACCGGAGGCATGGCTTCCAAATCATCAGCCATCATTTCAGCAGCACGTTTTGACATATTACTGAGGATTTTATCTTTGAGGGAATCGTCCGCACCTTTAATTGCCTTCATCAGCACATCTTGTTGTACTTCACGTAGGATGGCTTGAATGCCTCTGTCTTCAACATCCATCAAGTTCTCAAATACAAACATCAGATCTTGAATTTGCTGTGACATTTCTTCGTCATGTTCACGGATTGAGTCCATCAGCTGACCTTCTACGTTAGTATCAAGGTAGTTCATGATATCAGCAGCAGCTTTGAGGCCACCCATTTTCGCAGCTTGCGCACCGGCTTGACCTGCAAACTGTTTCTCCATGATTTCATTCAATTCTTGTAGTGCAGCTGGCTGTACTTCTTCTAAATTAGCAATACGCATAGTTAAGTCTAACCGAACCTTTTCAGTAAACTGAGACAAAATCTCAGCCGATTGCTCAGGTTCTAAATAAGACAATACAATTGTTTGGATCTGTGGGTGCTCATTGCGGATAATATTTGCAACTTGTTTTGAGTCCATCCACTTGAGTGAATCGAGACCTTTCGCACCAGAGCCCATAACAATCTGGTCGATAAGACTTGCTGCCTTATCTTCACCAAGGGCTGCGGTAAGCGCTTTTTTAATAAAGTCTTCAGACTGGAATCCAATAGTACTAAAACTCTGTATTTGTTCAATAAACAGGTTATGAACCGCACTTATTTTTGACTGTGACAAATCATCTATCGCAGCCATTGCCATGCCCACTTTCTGTACTTGCTTTGGCTCAAGGTGTTTTAAAATCTGCGCCGCATCTTCTTCCGTTAGGCTAAGTAGCAAGATGGCAGCCTTATCGACCCCATCTAGCTTCTCAACATCGAACGCTGGCGGCAGTTGTTTTTGTTCTTCATCACTCATCTTCAGTTAACCACGCTTTGACCACTTGTGAAGAAAGCTCAGGTTCATTCGCTACCAGTGCGCGAACCGCTTTCAATAGATCTTCATCTCCATGTAAGTCTGGCAATTGTAATGTACCATCCGAGGAGAAGCCAACAGCTGATTCATCAAAGTCATTACTTAGCATATCTAGTGTACTATCGCCTAAATCAACACCAGCCGTTAATGCATCTTCATCATAATCTTCTAGTGTATCATCTGGGTATATCAATCTCTTCAGCATAGGGCGAACTACAGCCATAATCAATACAATGATTACCAATGCGCCAGCTGCTAGCCTTGCTACCTTCATGAACCACTCTTGCTCCCATAAAGGTAATTCAGAAGCTTCCAAGATATCTTCACGAACAAACGGCACAGTCACTACTTCTAATGCGTCACCGCGCTGCATGTCAAAACCAACCCCACCCTGTAAAAGACGGCGAATATTATTCAATTCTTCTTGTGAGCGAGGCGTCATGGCCATATTGCCTTCAGCGTCAGCCTTCGCAACATAATCAACAGCCACAGAGACACTAATGCGACGAATAACCCCTGTCTGTTGACGCTTATGCGAAATTGTTGTGTCTAGCTCGTAGTTACGTGTCGCTTCTTTTTGCGAACGCGTCGGCGTTGTGCCTTTGCCGCTGCCACCTGCGCCAGCAATTTCAGGAATATTCGAGTCCACTGGAGGTTGATTTGTTAGAGCCCCAGGAATACCAGCAGTAATCCCACCGATATTACTTTCCTCGAATGTCGTTTCACTACGAACAGCTGGAAGATCTGGGTTAAAACGCTTTTGAGTCTCTTCAATTGCACTAAAGTCCATTGTTAGGTCAACTTGCGCTGTAAAATTACCAAGACCAACAACTGGGATCATAATACTGTCAATTTTGGACAAATACTCAGACTCACGTTTGCGCTCAATTTCATACTCTTTTCTAGAACGGGCAGCCAGCGAGTCTTGCGAGCCTGAGTTTAATAAACGACCATTTTGATCTGTCACGGTCACACGAGAAGGTTCTAAACCTTGAACCGCTGATGCAACGATATCTACTATCGAATCCACCTCTTCACCGTCCAGTGTACGGCCACGTTTCATTGTCAACACAACAGTTGCAGAAGGCTTTTTCTCTCGGCGTGCGAATACATTTTCTTTCGGTATCGCCAATAAGACCTTTGCTCGATTAATATCTTGCAACTCTTCAATGGTTCTAGCCAACTGTTGTTCACGGCTGTGCTTTAGACGCTCTCTTTCTAAACGTTGACTAACACCAAATCCCATATCTTGCATCAGAATATCAGTACCTGACGACGGAGATTGTGTAAAACCGTCACGTGCCATCTTTAACTTAATATTTTGATAGTCAGTTTCTTCAACCATGATGGTATTTCCATCAAGCTCGTAGTCTATTTTTTGCGCATCAAGAAAATCTAAAGTTTGCACTAACTCATCTGTTGGGTATTGACCAAGAGGTCGCATATCAGGCTGACGAGCCCAAATAATAATAAATACAGCGATTGCTAAACATATTGCCAGTGCGATTACGAGCGTAACTTGACGTAACATATCAACGCCGCTTAAAGCACTGAAGTAACCAGATTTTTGCTCTTGCTGGGTCTCAGCACCTTCTGCAACCGCTCCTGCGGGGCCGTCTGAAAGTGCTAAATCTGTCGATTGATTTGTAGCCACAGTTACTCTCCACTAACTCTCTGAATTACACCGGCATGCTCATGATATCTTTATAAGCTTCAACGAGCTTATTACGTACCTGAACGGTTGCTTCAAATGCTACTGAAGACTTGTTTTTAGCGATCATTGCTTCAGCAAGAGATACACTTCTGTCACCCATTTCAACCGCGGTAACTTTTGATTTTGCATCTCTTTGTAAATCAGCAACGTTATTTAATGCACTCGAAAGAATGTCGCCAAATTGCGCACTTGAAGTTGCCGCTGTCGCTTGCGCTGGCACTTTTGCTTCTGGCTGTACTCGACTGGCTTGGGATGCCATTGACTGCATTTCTTGATATAAACTGGTGTGTTGAATCTTCATATTGCTCACCTCGTGAGATTACATATGAATTGATAAATGCACTAAATGTGCCAACTTTTACCCGTTAAATATCAACAACTTACAAACAAACAAGGTGAGTTTTAGAAAGGACAGAATTTTGACAGTATAAAAGTTAGCCAGACATACATCTGGCTAACTCACTATTTAGGCAGGGACAGGTAACCCCAAATCTCTCATTTTAGCTAGCTTGTATCGTAACGTTCTTGGGCTTATTCCAAGGATTTCAGCAACGTCTTTTCTTTTTCCGTTGCATCGCGTCAAAGTATCTAAAATGATTTGATGCTCTTTGTCTTGCAGTTCCTCTTTGTAGCTAAGTGCATCGTTGCTTGGTACATTGGACACATTCTGAGGCAACTCCTGATATGGCGAACTATCTAACTCAGCAGGCGTGCTCACGACTTCTGGAGTCAAACTCAACTCAACAGGCTCAAAGTTTTCTATGAAAATATCTGAGTCTGAAACAACACCGCCCTGTTGTAGTATTAGCGCTCTTTGAACCACATTATCCAGCTCCCTGACATTACCAGGCCATGCATGCTGCATCAGCTTATCTTGTGCTTCAGCAGACAACTGTGGTGCAGCTTGGCCAGATTTTTGACAATGTCTTTCAATTAAATGATTTGCCAAAGGAACAATATCAGCAGCTCTGTCTTTCAGAGGTAGCCATGTCAGCGGGAATACATTTAGTCTGTAATATAAGTCCTCTCTAAACTTACCTTCAGCAACGGCTTCTTTGAGATCTCGGTTACTCGTCGCTAACACTCTGACATCTAATTCAATCGTCTTACGACCACCTAACCTCTCGACCTCCCTTTCTTGAAGTACACGAAGTAACTTGGCTTGCAACCCTAAGTCCATCTCCGTAATTTCATCCAATAGAATGGTGCCTTTTTGCGCTTGTTCAAACTTACCTGGGCACGCTTGGATAGCGCCGGTGAATGCGCCTTTCTCGTAACCGAATAAAGTGGCTTCAAGCATATTTTCTGGAATTGCTGCACAATTAATTGCGACAAAAGGTTCATTACAACGCTCAGAGTTGTCATGAATATAGCGTGCAAGAACTTCTTTACCCGAACCGCTTGGACCTAATACCATTACACTCGCATCTGATTGAGCCACTTTTTTGGCTAGGTTGAGTAGCTGTAAACTTTTAACGTCAGCCACGATAGGGCCGTCTGTGTCTTTTTCCTTTTCAGGCATATAACGACTGACCATGTTGAGCAGCACTTCAGGTGCAAATGGCTTAGCCATATAGTCTATTGCGCCCAGCCTCATAGCTTCTACTGCATCGTCAATGGTCGCATAAGCAGTCATCATTAAAACAGGTAGTTGTGGGTAATTGAGCTTGATACTTTTAAGTAAATCAATACCGCTCATTTGCCCCATTTGTACGTCACTTACAACAAGAGAGAAGCTTTGCTGCTTAAGCAATACCATCGCTTGCTCTGCGCTATCCGCCTCAACACAGTCAATGCCAGCTAGCTCTAAAGTATCCAAGAGTGCTTCACGTAAACCTGCGTCATCTTCAACGACTAGAATTTTGTTACTCATACGACCTCCTGAAGTTGAGTGTGTTGAGAAATCGGTAATAGCATGCTAAAACACGCTCCTCCGCTTGGCATGTTATCTACTTCAACACGCCCTTTGTGTGAATTTGCTACGGAACTAACCACTGCGAGACCTAGTCCTGTGCCTTGTGATTTTGTGGTGAAAAACGGTTCAAATAATCTGTTGGCTTGTGACAAATCGACCCCTGGCCCATTGTCGCTAACTGAGATTCTGACTTCTTCACCTTGCGCTTCACGAGTTGCGCGCAAAGTAATTTTTGCTCCAGCCCCAATAACTTGAACACTATTGTGGATCAAGTTCTGGATAGCACTCGCAAGCGCCGTTTTATTACCAAGAATTTCGATATCAGGCTCAGGTAGAAATACTTCCATCGCCGCATTATTCAATGACAACATCGCATCTGCGCCTGCTTTTACTTCGTTAAGCAACTGCTGCATAGAGACTCGTTCGACTACTTGCTGCTCTCCACTTTTCGCAAACAACAGCATGTCATTTACTTGGCTCTCTAAATCTTTGAGACGAGACATGAGTTTATTGTGAAACTTCTCTCTGGATTGAGATGGCAAATTGGCGCTTCCTAGATTAGCGCCATATAGCATAGCCGCAGACAAAGGCGTTCGTACTTGGTGCGCTAAAGACGCAACCATTTTCCCAAGTGCGCTTAACCTTTGCATATGCGCAACTCTGGCTTGCAATTTACGCGTTTCAGTTAAGTCAGTCATTAGCACCAATTGACCAGGCTCTGGCGTAAGTGCCGTAATCTCCAATTTGATAAGCCTACCATCTCGCAGCGACACTTCATGGCCATCATCTTGCTGTGGGCTAAAGGAGCGCTGAATGATGTTAAACCATTTTTCGCCTTCTAATGGTTCTCCAAGCATATCTTTGGCTATTTGATTCGCCTTTGCGATCATGCCTTGCCCATCAAGGACTACAACACCCGCAGGCATCGTATCTACCAAATGGCTTAACCAGCTCGCTTGCTGCCTTAGGTCGCTCAGTTCACCAACATACGCTTCCTGCAACAAGCAAGGGTTAAATTGGTTTTCTGGCACAAATTGTGGATTTATCACTTTTGCTAACGCCATGACACTACTCTCATGAATCTTCCTAACAGGATAAAAGCAAACCTTGTGCCAACATTAATTATCTATAAAATTCATAAAGTTAAAATCAATTTACCTCCTAACAAAACTTTGACACTGTATTTTTATACAGATATAAAATATAGTTATCGAAACAATGAAATATGCTGACCATCAGCTTTTCACTTGCTTAGGTCGAATATTTGACACATGCATAGAGGATTTTAAGGAAGCAATATGTGCACTAGATGCTTATGGCTCGATGAGAGTAAACCAGACTACGTTGCTTATCACGATGAAGAGTGGGGAGTACCAATTTGGGATGACAATAAGCTTTTTGAGTTTATTACACTTGAGTCGGCACAAGCTGGCCTGAGTTGGTACACAATTTTGAAAAAAAGAGCGCATTATCGAAGCGCATTTAAATGCTTTAACGTTGAACAAGTCGCGACAATGACCGATGAAGATGTCACTCAGCTTATGGACAATAAAGGGATTGTGCGTAACAAAGCTAAAATACTGGCCACTATCAATAATGCTCAGCGCTTTATTGAAGTGCAAAAAGAGTTTGGTAGTTTTGCTAGGTATCAATGGGAATATGTTAATTTTAAGCCCATTGTTAACGATATCCGCAGTAAAGAGGACTACCCTGCCACCAGCGAAATTAGTGAAAGATTTGCCAAGGATTTGAAAAAGAGAGGGTTTAAATTTCTAGGCCCAACAACTGTGTATGCACATATGCAAGCTTGCGGCATGGTTAATGACCACGATAATGCCTGCTTTAGAAAGCAGCCATTAATAGAAAGCACCAAAGATTTAGATTTAAGATCCCTACTGTGCTAATCATTCTGAACCAAGGTGATTAATCTCGGTTCAGATTGTACTTTTTCATTTTTTCTACAAGTGTTGTTCGTCTGACACCTAAGATCTCAGCGGCACGTGCAACAACGTAATCATAACGCTCCAATGCTTGTGTAATTAGGCTGATCTCTAGTTCAGCCAAATAATCTTTTAATTCAATCCCTTCATCAGGTAACAAACCAAGCAGCGGCTGTTCAGTAACACTATCTAGCTCATCTTCCTCTTCAAAATCACTAAAGCCTTCACTAAACAATTCGTTAAACGCGTCCTTTTCTCTCAATTCTTCGGGATACTCAGGCTCAAAAGCTTCCACTTCGATATATCGATATTTATTTGGTAGATCAGTGACATCGACCAGTTTGTCAGGGAACATAATCGCCATACGCTCAACTAAATTAGCCAGCTCTCGGATATTACCCGGCCAAGCATGTGATTTGAGGCTTTCGATTGCTCTGTCAGTGAACTTTACGCCTTTGTTACCTTGCTCCGTGACTCTTCGCAACAGCTCTTTAAGTAATAAAGGTATATCGTCCACACGTTGACTAAGCGAAGGATTTTCGATCGGGAATACATTAAGTCGGTAGAATAAGTCTTCACGGAACTTGCCTGTCTCAATCATATCCTCAAGATTGCGGTGTGTTGCAGCTATAACTCGCACATTAGCCTGAATCGCCTTGGTACCACCAACTCGCTCATAGCTACGCTCTTGCAATACTCGGAGCAATTTCACTTGCATTTGCAATGGCATATCACCTATTTCATCTAAAAACAGTGTGCCATTTTGAGCAAGCTCAAATCGCCCTTTTCGTGCTGAAATAGCACCGGTAAATGCGCCTTTCTCATGACCAAATAGTTCACTTTCAAGTAGTTCACCAGGAATAGCGCCGCAGTTTACAGGCACAAATGGCCCTGTAGAGCGATTTGATAAAAGGTGTACATTTCGTGCTACCACTTCTTTACCCGTTCCTGATTCACCTAGAATCAGAACGTTGGCATCAGTTTTAGCAACCTGTGAAATTAAAAACCTGACTTCTTTCACAGCCTCAGTATCACCGACAAGACCATCAAATGATTTTGCATCTCTATTTTGACTACTTTGTCCTGGCAATAAACTTAAGTACTGTTGACAGTCATGTAGCAGTTGCATCGTGACATCGTGACTGAAAGGTTCACTGATCAAGCCGATAACATTCGCCAGAGACATTAAAGGTCTCAGTGTCTCTCCAACCAAAATAAATGGCTGTGCAGGTAACTTCTTAATGTGCTGCTCGTGATCCAATCCATTTAAAGCACCAAGTACAATTGTACATTCCTGATATTTTTTGACCGACTCGGGTGTAAACTCTGACTCAGCTAATACTTTTGCAGCTTGGCCGCAAAATGTCAGTGCAGCAGCTAAACCAGAAGCACGATTATTGTTGTTATCGATGATCAGTATCATTTGGATTGGATCCAAGTGTTTTTATAAGTCTATACAGGAGATTGTAAGGGAGTGTGGAAGGGATGCAATACCTAAGTGGCAATTTATTGACATAAACGCCAAATAAATGCCACTGAGTATGTTCTATATCAATACAAAAGTATTGATTTTTACTGTAGAAGGCTCAAAACAGAAGATGCAGACTGGTTTGCTTGGCCTCTTAATGCGATAGAAGTTTGAGACAAAATATCGTTCGCAGTGCGCTCAGCAGCTGCTTGCGCAAAGTCAGTGTCAGCAATTCTACTCTGGCTTTCTGCAATTCTGTCACTTTGATTACCAAGGCCTCTAATAGTGCTGTCTAATGTGTTTTCAAACGCACCAAGCTCAGCACGTTGCGAATTTACATCTTTGGCAACTTGGTCGGCTGCGGTGATAGCGGCTTGAGCTCCCGCTTGAGTGGAAATATCAACGCTTAAAATACCAGCAGCTACCGAACCATCAGTCGGTGTAAAGCTCTGCGTCGTGTTGGCATCTGGTCCAACTTGAAAGCTTGATTGCTGGCCATCAAATAAAGGGTCGCCACCAAACGTCGTATTTTCAAAAGTTTCAGTTATCTGAGTCTGAAGTTGAGACACTTCATCTTGCAGAGCTTGCCTATCACTGTCTGACAAAGCGCCGTTGCCAGCCTGAATTGATAATTCTCTAATACGCCCAACCGCGTCATTAACACCAGACAACGCTGAATCGGCAGTTTGAGAATAAGAAATTCCATCATAAGCGTTTCTTATTGACTGCTCAAACCCGCTTTGTTGAGAATTCAATCGATTGATTATCTGCAACGCAGCAGCATCGTCGGCAGCAGAATTTACTCTTTTGCCAGTTGCCAATTGTTGGTTCAACTTGTTGTTTGTTTGCTCTGTTCTATTAAAGAAAGAGTTACTTGGCGAATTGATTTGCATCACACTCTCCAGTCTAGTGCTCGTACTCTTAGTCTACGCCCACTCGCTCAAAAAGTCATCTATAGAGATAAATTAACTCATGAGTCTTGTTTAAATACTGCAAAATTTGAAAAAGTGATATAAAGTATTGAGTAATCACTTTTTTTTAGGGTGCGGAAGCAAAGTCTTTACCTAATACTTTTTTCTACAGTGTAAAGAAATGATTGCACCTTTAGATGGGTAAAATATGTTTGATAATAAAACAATCCTAATCACTGGCGGCACAGGCTCCTTTGGTAAAAAATACGTCAAAACGCTACTAGAGAGATATAGCCCTAAAAAGATTATTGTTTTTTCTCGTGATGAGCTAAAACAATTCGAAATGCAGCAAGTATTTAACCAACCTTGTATGCGTTACTTTATTGGTGACGTAAGAGACAGAGAAAGGTTAAGACGTGCTATGCAAGGGGTGGATTACGTCATTCATGCTGCTGCATTAAAGCAAGTACCTGCCGCTGAATACAATCCAATGGAATGTATCAAAACTAACATCAATGGTGCTGAAAATGTGATAGAGGCAGCCCTTGATTGTAATGTGGACAAAGTGATTGCATTGTCTACCGACAAAGCAGCTAACCCAATTAACCTGTATGGCGCAACCAAGCTCGCCTCAGATAAATTATTCGTAGCAGCAAACAACATTGCAGGTGGACACAAAACGCTCTTTTCCGTTGTCAGATACGGAAATGTGGTATGCTCAAGAGGCTCTGTAGTCCCTGTTTTTCAGAAATTTATAGACGAAAAAGCTGACCATATACCAATTACTCACCCTGACATGACAAGGTTTTGGATTAGTTTGCAACAGGGTGTCGACTTCGTCCTCAAAAATTTCGAACGTATGTTAGGTGGAGAGATTTTTGTACCTAAGATTCCGTCCATTAAAATAACAGATTTAGCCACAGCAATGGCGCCGGGACTTAAACAAAAAGTTATTGGCATTAGACCAGGTGAAAAGCTCCATGAAGTGATGTGCCCTGAAGATCTATCTTTTAATACCTTTGAGTTTACAGATCACTTTATTATTGCTCCAGGAATTAAGTTCAGCAGCCGTAGTAATAATTTCGATACCAATGCGCTGAATGAAAAAGGTCATGCGGTAGCACCTGGTTTTGAATATAACTCATTGTCTAACAATGAGTATTTATCCGTAGAGGAGATCGTAGAGTTTAATAAAAAGGCGCTACTATGATCCCGTACGGCAAGCAGGCAATTTCTGAACAAGATATTGATGCGGTTGTAGAAGTGCTCAAGTCACCTTGGCTTACTCAAGGGCCCAAAGTGCCTGAATTTGAGACTGTGATTTCCCAATACTGCCAAGTGCAGTACGCCACCGCAACTAATAGCGCAACCTCAGCGTTGCATATTGCTTGCTTAGCATTGAATGTAGGTCATAACGATATTGTTTGGACATCACCAAATTCATTTGTTGCCTCTTCTAATTGTGCGCTGTATTGCGGCGCAAAAGTCGACTTTATCGATATTGATCCAGCAACGGGGAATTTATCAATAACAGAGTTGAAACTTAGGCTTAAACAAGCGCAACAAACAAATACGCTGCCAAAAGTACTTATACCTGTGCACTTTGCAGGTCAATGTTGCGACATGAAAGCGATAAGTGAATTGTCTCAAATTTATGGTTTTAAGATCATCGAGGATGCCTCGCACGCTGTTGGTGGAAAATACCTCAACTCGCCAGTTGGCCATTGCCAATACTCAGACATCTGCGTTTTTAGCTTTCACCCAGTTAAAATCATTACCTCTGCTGAAGGAGGTATGGTGCTTACAAATGACCCAACCATAAACGCTAAATTAAAAATGTTCAGAAGTCATGGTGTAACTGCTCAGCAAGATTTATTACACAATGAAGCTGACGGTCCTTGGTACTATGAGCAGCAAGAGCTTGGTTTTAACTACCGAATGACTGATTTACACGCAGCACTCGGTATACAGCAAGTAAAAAGGTTAGATGAGTTTGTTGAGAAACGAAATCAACTTGCACAAACTTACACAAAACTGTTTGCACAAAGTGAGGAGATAACACCTTTATCTCAACAAGCCGGTGTGTACAACGCTTATCATTTATATGTTGTTAGGATCAATGATACTAGTCCAGACCTACACAGGCGACTTGTCGAAGAGTTACGTGCTCAAGGGATTTTCTGCCATGTGCATTATATTCCAATTTACTTACAGCCTTATTATCAGTCACTTGGCTTCAAACCAGGTCATTGTCCTAATGCTGAGGAGTATTATCATAGCGCAATCACCCTGCCTTTATTTCCAGAACTCTCAGCAAGTGACCAAGAGTACATAGCAACCACACTGGTCGATACCCTCATTACATTGAAACAGCAACCTCAATAGGAATACATGCATGTCAGTACAGAACTTAAAAATCGCTTTTATTGGTGGAGGCGCCAATTCCGCTGTAGGGTATGTGCACTTTTCAGCCGCTCAGCTTGATAACAAATTCCAAGTCGTTGCTGGCGCTTTTAGTAGAGATCCAGAAGTCAACGCAGAGACAGCAAAACATTGGGCTATTGACGAGAGCCGAGTTTACAATGATTGGCAACAGCTTATAGACAAAGAAAAGCACGCAATCGACGCTGTTGTCGTTCTAACGCCTACTCCCCACCACGTTGAGGTCATTACTAAATTACTCGAAGCAGACTTGCCAATCATTTGCGAAAAGGCGCTCGCCTGTGGTTTAAATGATATTGAAGAAATTGCTAAGGTTTATAACCCTAAAAAGCATTTTTTAGCTGTTACCTACAATTATAGTGGCTACGCCATGGTGCGAGAATTAAAGCACTTAATTGGACAGCAAAAACTGGGACAAATCCAAAAAATACACCTTGAGATGCCACAAGAAGGTTTCAAGCGTCCACCTGATATCGCTGGTCAGCCAAGTAAACCTCAGCCTTGGCGTTTACAAGACTATAGTGTCCCCACAATTTGCCTTGATTTAGGCGTTCACCTACACCATTTGTCTAGTTACTTACTAGAGTGTGAGCCTATAGAAACTTGTGCACATTTCTCTAATCACTCTGACTTTGAGTCACTGGTCGATGACGTAACCATGTTACTTAAATATCCAAATGATATTTCTGGTACTATGTGGATGTCAAAAACAGCCATTGGGCATCGAAATGGCCTAGAAATCCGCATCTATGGCACGCAAGGTAGTGCAAGATGGTACCAACTTAATCCTGATGAGCTTGAAATTAGCTACAGTGATGGCAGAAGAGAAATTCTAGACCGTGCAGGTGATTGCACGTATGCCAATCAATTCAGGTACAATCGAATGAAGCCAGGGCACCCAACTGGATTTGTTGAGGCATTTGCGAACCTTTACACCGATATTTATGAAGCTCTCAGCGAATATAAAAATGGTGATCCGGTGACAAATAAATATGTCTTTGGCTTAGAGCAGTCGAAATGTGGATTACAACTTTTTGAGACTGCCGTTACCTCCAGCAAATCAAACAAGTGGGAAATTATTGACGCCTAGCGCAGTGTAATTTTAGAAATGACATATCGGCCTCTATTTATTATGGAGGCCGCTTTTCTTTTACCTGAACATATCACACAGCAAACAATACTGTTTCACTGTATCCTTGAGTATAATGGCGCAGATAAAACTTGTACTCTGGATTTGCACGTTTAATCATCAGAGGAATATCAATAATATCCTCAACTCTGTGATACACGCTTACCGCCAGTTTGGGTTTATGCTGAGTGAGTAAAGTTTCCATCCCCAAAATGACGTCTTGCTCTGCTCCCTCTACATCCATTTTCACGTACTCTGGTACAACATGGTGTTGTTCACAAAATTCATCTAAGCTCAGCTGCTGTACTTTTATGCTATTTTCAAGCGGCTCTCCATCGGTTGACACTTTTGATGACGTGCCACCGAGGCAGAACTGTACTTGTTTTGATTCATTACCAACAGCTACCGGTACGACAGAGATTTTGTCGGTGTTATTGGCAATATTATTAAGCTTGTCAACTTGCTCTGGAATGGGTTCAAACATATAGCTTTTACCAGAGTCACACAGACTCAAAAACCGCAATGTGTCGCTACCATCGAACGCGCCAAGATCGAAAAAGACGCCCTCATCTTTAAATGGCAATACAAACGGCTCTATATACATATTACTGATATCAAAGGCAAAGCCCTTCATATGCTCGAGGTCGTATGAGGTTCTGAAAGACACCACCGCATCAAATATTTCTTTTGATTTAGTTTCCTCAAATAACTCACGAACTTCACGGTATTTATGCCCATTATTGTGCCAATGCTGCTCTGCACCTGCCCAAAAATCAATCGTAGGGCATGGAAGTCCTGATAGTCTGAAAAAGCTATAGTAATCAATATGAGTAAAGCCCGATTTAGTAAGCAACTCAGCCACCTCTAGCGGCCTACTATTGGTCACAGCTGACAAGACCAGCGACTGCGGTATGGCATCCACCAATTTACAGCAGGGAGCCCCCTCAAACTGCTCGCCCTGATAAAAATTATCGATCACGCCAGCAATTTCAATACCCTGCTGTTGGCAAAGTGCAATAAGTGCCTTTGCCTCGGATGTCGTGCCAAAAATATACTTCCTTTCGTCACTTTTTAAAAATCGCTCGATAAGTGTTTTAGCCATGTGCTGCTCACCCATATTAATGCTTGTACTTAAGTTTGACTTCATTACGTAGGATTTTTCCAAGACCGCTTCTTTCCAAGCAAGGAACTTGGAGTAACTCCCTAGGCTGCTGATAATCAGTTAACTGCTCAAAACACAGTTTGCGAATTTCCATTTCATCAATCACGCTATCTGCTTCATTTGAAACATAGACCACCTTGACCACCTCTCCAAATTTTTGGTCTGGGATCCCAAAGGCCACACAATCAGCAATGTGCGGGTGGGTTTTAATCACTGATTCGATGTCCTGAGGGTAAACATTGATCCCCCCAGTGGAGATCACTTCTTTGTTTCTACCCACGTAGTACAAGTAACCATCGTCATCTAGGTAGCCAAGATCTCCTGTCGAAAAATAGCCATCTTTGTCGTAGGCTTTTTTAGTCTGCTCGGGAAGCTTGTGGTAACCATTAAAAGCAGTACTTGTAGTACAGACAATCTCTCCAACTTCTGATGGAGCAACTTGTAAGCCATCTTTATCTACAATTTTCAATGACACAAATGGCAAAGGTTTCCCTACACTACCACGTTTATGACGGTCTTCACTGACACAAAAATCTGTGACTACCCCAACCTCAGAGGCACCATAGCATTCGTGTAGCCTACAATCTAAATGCTGGAGTAGTCTGTCCTTTGTTTCACTTGGCAATACCGCTGAAGAGCTAACAATACATTTTAAAGATGATAGATCATGCCCCTTTTGCAACTCGGGGATAAGCGATTCGAGCTGACTCGAAACCGAAAACATAAATGTCACACCATAATTTGTAATTAAATCAAACCATTTATTAATGTTAAACTTAGGCATGATAACAGTGGTTGCCCCAAGCATTAGGGGCATTAGCAAACCACGCTCAGCTAAAGAGTGGTATAGGGGTGTTGACACCAGCACAACGTCGGTTTTTGATAAAGAGTAATAATTAACTGTAGCTTCAAATGCTCGCGCTATTTTACATTGTTGGCTCAATACAATCGGCTTTGGCTCACCAGTTGAACCCGATGTCATAGTCAAGATATAGGGGTCGCTGCCGCCCCCTTCAAAAGACTCATCATCATTTTGTTGTGCATCCAAAAAAGCGCGCCACTCTAATTCATCACCGACTTTTTTATTTAGCGTGATGAGACGTCCCGGCTCAATGACATTGCTTTCTAATAATGCTGACGACACGCTAGACCAAGCAATTGTGCAAGCTACTGGGACTTTTTTTAATGCATTAATTAGCGCCATGCCTTTCAATGTTATTGGCAATGGCACCACAGCGACACCAAGCTTTGCCGCCGCTAATAAAACTATCGCGTACTCGATACCATTCGGTGCAAAAAGTGCAATTCGTTGACCTTTACCAAGGCCCAAAGACTTCAAGCCTTGGCTTAACTTCAATGTCTCCTGAATGAGCTTTGCATAGCTTACTTCTTGCCCCTCATAAACGATTGCAACCTTGTGGGGATCTGCGACTCGCTGCTTATTTACAAGTTCAAATATATTCTGCATTAGCGCTCCATTTTGGTATTTTCTAAATGGACAAAGTTAAAGTCATTGTCAGTCGCTTTTGGAAAAGCTCGTTGAGTTGCAAGATAGTAGTGAGTGTGCTCTCTACTGCGCTGAAAACCCAAATACTGGTTTAGCAAATTAACAAATTTATTCTCTTTATTAATAACGGCAATCCAAGCCGCATTTGGATGTGATTTGAAAGTTTGCTGTAGCTGCCATTCAAGCGCTGCTGTGACCACATCAAAACTTGGGGTTACATCTGTGGTAAACCATCCACCTATCAGGTATTCCTGTTCATCAAATCTTACCAGTTGATGCCACATCACAATTGTTGGTGCACCTTGGTAATACAAAATCTGTGAGTGACGCTGGTTGTTAAACCACCATTTGATGTGCTCTCCAAGTTTCACATCCTGTGTCACAGTCATTTTTTCGCTATTGTTGGGTCTGTTTCTGGCATTGCGATACAAATTGATATCTTGGTCAATGACATCTCTGTAGCTCAGGTGGTCATTAATCCTCAAACACTCATCACTTTGACTACGCTCTGTTTTTAGGGTTATATCCTCGCCATTTAAAAAGCGAGCGATTCGCTTAGCGCCCTGACCATCAATACGAACAGGTGCAGCCTCTCTCATCGCCTTAACTGCCACTAAATTGTCTAGCAAAGCATAGATGGCCTGCATTACATCATCGAAGTCAATATGTTTAAGATTGCCTAAATGGAAAAAGTGCCCAAGTGCATCAAGGGACCGCCAGTCATTTTCTTGATTTGGCGCCAGTGCAAATGTTAATGCAGGAGTGAGGGTCGCGGCCAACTCATATAACGAAGTGCCCAAAGCTCCAAAGAACAGATCACAACGTTGGTAATATTCGATTAAACTTTCAGGTGATTCAACTAACTCTATCAGGCCACTCGATTGTAACTGATGTAAATAATGTATATTTTTTGCTTGGGGTCCCACGATTACTGTCAGGCTAACTTTGCGCTGCTCAGCCAGTTTTTGGACTAAACCCTCAATCTGAGACCAGTCTCCTCCCCCGCCGAGGCTTATCAATACATTATTCCCTGCGAGCGACCCCTTATTGACAGCCCTTTCGTATACTGGATTTAAAAGCGTGTAGTCAGGACCAAGTAGCAAAGAGGTTTCTTGAGTTACTAGAGCGCTGTAATTGCGCTCACCACTCAAGTCTAAGCGCTGATCAATCACCACATCCGCACTATGAGTACGATGTATATCATCCAGCGCGATCACGCGAGCACCACTCTTTTTAATGTCAGCTTCCCATTGCGCCCCCAGTTGGTAGTTATCTACAACAACGGATACACTGCTGAGATCACCAATTTTCGATTGTGCACTCGAAATAAACTGCTGAGCATCCTGTTTTTCAGCTAGGTCAGCTTCTAATTGAACTATATCGAAAGGGAATGAATCGAACAACGCGTCTAAATCGGTGTTCTTATCAACAAAAAAACAGCAGCTTTGCCCCTGACTTTGCAACGCTGTTGCAAGCCAACGACAGCGCATTAGATGACCAATTCCCTGGTAAGTATTAACTCGAAATAGATAACGCATTACTTCGCCAATATTGTATTTATCAATGCGCCCAATTGAGCATTTGACTCATCCATTAGCTCTGAAGGAGTAACCTTGACGCCAAATTGAGACTCAATTTGTAAAATCATAGAGAGCAGTTCGAATGAGTCTAATGCTCCTTCTTCAACAAAGTTATATTGTTCAATGTCACCCTCTGCAACCTCAACGCCTCTTTGCTCAAGGAAGTCACTAAAAAAGCTTTTTAATTCTGCACTATTCATTAACTCAAATCTTCCCATTTTAATTGCGCACCACGCGGCATATCTTTAACCACTTTTCGCCCTACAACATACTTAATTTCTTTGGGCTGTATTTCTCCACCACCAGGGCGCATTTGCGCTAAATGCATATCAGTGAGTATCTCACCTTGGGCAACATCTTTAACCAGATACACGCATCGTCTCGCTTTTGAGCCTTCATCAGGGTATGAGACTGTACCCAAGGCACTCTCTACCTGTCTCACCCCATCAACGAGTTGTTTTAGCTCTTCTGGATTCATCGAGAAAAAACTGTCTGCCGTTTTTTCCGTTTTGTCCATGACAAAATGCTTTTCGATAATACAACCGCCCACTGCAACTGAGGCAATTGGGATATTATTACCAAGCGTGTGATCTGATAAACCAACGGGTACACCAAATGCGTCTTTCAAATGTGCAATTGTATTCAGGTTAATTGATTCAGGAGGAGCAGGATAAGTACTCGTGCACTTTAAAACGGCAATTTCTGTAGCCCCAGCATCTTTTGCAACTTTTACAGCTTCTGCAATTTCAGGCAATGTTGCACCGCCGGTGGATAAGATCAGTGGTTTACCCGTCTGAGCAGATTTTCTAATTAAGTCGTGATCGATCAACTCTGGAGAAGCGATTTTATAGGCTGGTGCATTGAGCTCTGCAAGCAGATCAACAGCCGTGCTATCAAATGGAGACGAAAAACAAGTAATGCCTATTTTGTTCGCAAGTTCAAACAGCTGCGCATGAAAATCCCAAGGCATATATGCCCCCTCATACAAGTCGTAGAGGTATTGACCTTTCCAAGGACCTTCATTGATATAAAAATGCGGTAAGTCACACTTCATAGTGAGCGTATCTGCTCGATAGGTTTGTAGCTTTATTGCGTCAGCACCAGCTTCTTTAGCAGCGTAAACAAGCTCTTTTGCTTTAGAAAGGCTTTGCCCATGGTTGGCCGACATTTCGGCGATAATATAGCATGGGTGATTATGCCCTATTATCCTGTCATTAATGACAATTTCTGGTTTTAACAAATTTTACACTCCGGCAAATATGCTTGTTTCTTTTAATCGAAGCAAAATATATTCCAAATATATACGACTAAGATATCGGTTCTACGGCTCAAAGCTTTACAGCTAATTTTAATATGCTATCGTTTAAATGGATTAATTCCAATTAAATTAAAGACTAATGAGTAAAGTATTCATTATAATCCAAGCTAGAATGACGTCTACACGCCTGCCTGGAAAAGTATTGCTGCCTTTTGGTAATCAATCTGTATTAGAAACTATGTTTCTGCGCTTAAAAGACTTTCAAAAGAACATCATCGTCGCCACGACAAACGACAACACAGAAGCCCCCATCGTGGATGTATGTCAAAAAAATGGCATTCAATTTTATCGCGGCGATACAGAAAACGTATTAGGTAGATATTACGAAGCCGCCACGCATTTTGGCGCGGCCAAAAATGATATTGTTGTTCGATTAACCAGCGACTGTCCATTCATTGACCCAACGCTCTTAGATAAAGCCTTAAGCCTTTTCGAGAACAATCAATATGATATGGTTTCTCTTGGCCCCCACTCTGGCTTTCCTCGCGGGCTAGATACTTGTGTTTTCAACTACGAACTGCTCGAACAAACGCATCTCAAGGCAACGCATAAAGCAGATAGAGAACACGTTACACTGGGGATGACTAAATTTCAGGACCTAAATGTCATGAATATCAGCGCAGGTGAGGATCATAGCCATTACAGAATTACGCTAGATGAGCCCGACGATTATAAAATGCTTCAGTCTTTGTTTGATTATTTTAATTTTAATACACAGTTTAGTTATGAAGATTTAATTCAAGCCCTAACAACACAGCCTGAAATCTCATCAATTAACCAACATGTTGAGCAAAAAACTGCATAGCGGTATAAATTTTGCTTTTGTCTCTCTAAATTTATCTAGGGCAATGGTATGAAAAAAATATTAGTCACGGGCGCTTCAGGGTATGTTGGTAGCGTACTGGTAAGACTCCTATTAGAAAGAGGTCACCATGTAATTGCAATAGACCGCTTTTACTTTGGGGATAGACTACCGACACATAACAATTTAAGTAAGCACAAGCTTGATTGCCGCGCGCTTGATGCTTCCCTATTTAAAGGCGTGGACGCAGTAATAGATTTGGTCGCACTTTCGAACGATCCGAGCGGTGAACTTTTTCAGGATATCACTTACGACATCAACCACAAATCCCGTGCCAGAACAGCAAAAATTGCAAAAGAACAAGGTGTAAAACAATACATTCTGCCTTCCAGTTGTAGCATTTACGGCTTTCAAAAAGACAAGGTGTCCGAGCTGTCGACAACAAACGCGCTAACGACATACGCCATTGCCAACGAAAGAGCTGAAACCGATGTGTTAGCGCTTGCTGATGACTCGTATTGCGTAACAGTCATTCGACAAGCAACGCTGTTTGGATACAGCCCAAGAATGCGCTTTGATTTGGCCATCAACGGTATGGCATTGGGGGCATATGAAAATGGCCGCTTGCCGTTAATGCGGGATGGCACACAAAAACGACCTATGCTGCATGTAAAGGACACGTCTGAGCTAATGTGTTTACTGCTTGATACGCCAGCAGAAAAAATAAATGGCGAAATATTCAATGCGGGATCGAACCCGCAAAACTATCAGCTAAGTGAACTGGCCAATAGTGTTTGTGAAGTTGCTAAAAAGATTTTAGGCAAAGATATTCCGATTGATTGGTACGGTGACCCTGATGTGCGCAGTTATGAAGTAAACTTTGACAAAGTGCACTCAGTTTTGGGTTGGCAGCCACAATATGATGTGTACTATGGCGTCAATGAAATTATAGCCAAATTACAATCAGGGGATCTCAAGAATACCCCTGACACTATTACCTTAAACTGGTACCAGCAGCTCATTCATTGGCATAAAATTGTAAAGGATACAGAGCTGTCTGGCGAGATCCTTCACTTAGATGAGCATGAGCTATGAAAGGTGTCATTTTAGCTGGTGGGACTGGTTCACGCATGTTCCCAGTAACAAAGGGGGTTAACAAGCACTTACTACCTGTGTTTGACAAACCCATGATTTATTACCCTTTATCTGTTCTTATGCTGGCTGATATTCAAGAAGTCGCTATTGTTTGCCGGGATTGTGATAGAGCGTCATTTGAGTCACTTCTTGGCTCAGGAGAACGATTTGGCATAAGTATTGAGTACGTTACTCAAAATTCTGCAAAAGGCATATCTGACGGCATCAAGCAAGCTGGCAGTTTTATTGGGGAGTCGTCTTTTTGCCTTATCCTTGGAGATAACTTCTTTTTTGGACCAGGTCTGACGCCTGTTTTAACAAACGCAAAAAAACAACTCAAGCATGCAACCGCGTTTGCCTATGAAGTTAAAAACCCACGCAGTTTTGGTGTCATTTCATACAACAAAGACAACCAAGTAGACTCAATTGAAGAAAAGCCAGAAGTACCCAAGTCTAATAAGGTTGCCACTGGTCTCTATATGTTTAATAACTGTGCTTTAGATTATGTAGAACAACTCAGCGCTTCAAGTCGTGGTGAGCTCGAGGTCACAGATCTATTGAATACCTATATCAATCAGTCTGAACTTGGTGTTGAGGTGCTTGGTCGCGGCTACGCTTGGTTAGACATGGGCACAAGTGAAAGCCTAATGGAAGCCTCAATTTACATTCAGTCGATTGAAAAAAGGCAAGGATTTAAAATTGCTTGCTTAGAAGAGATAGCATACAGAAAGGGCTGGCTAACAAAAGCGGCTGTAGAACAAGCCTGTCAACACCATGAGAATACAACGTATGGAGAATATCTGTACAAAGTACTGACGGAGTTAAAATGATTTTTGTTACCTCTCCCTACTTGCCTCCTATCGAAAAATACATGAAGTATGTAGAGGGCATCTATGACAGAAATTGGCTCACCAATAATGGCCCTTTGGTCAAAGAGTTGACTGTTCGGCTTGAAGAAAAATTAGGTGTACAAAACCTTCTACTTACTTCTAGCGGCACAATGGCATTACAAATTGCTTTTAAAATTAAAAATCTCGCCAATAAAAAGGTAACAACAACCCCTTTCACATTCCAAGCAACTTATTCGGCTTTGGAGTGGCAAGGTGCAAATGTCGATTTCTGCGACGTAAACAAAAGCACATGGAATTTAGACTCGGACTTGCTAGAAAAACAGCTTGCTTCTGGCCATCGACCTAACTGCATTGTGCCTGTACACACATTCGGTAACCCGTGTAATGTTGAACATTTAGCAAAACTGCAATCTCAGTATGGTTTTGATGTCATTTATGACTCTGCACACGCCGTGACGACAAAAACCGATGATGGAAAAAGCATACTAGAACATGGGGATATTAACTGCTTCAGCTTGCATGCAACTAAACTCTTCCACACCGTAGAGGGAGGTGGAATTACATTCAAAGAAGCAGATGAGCTTGCTCTGGCCCAAAAAATGATTAATTTTGGCTTAGATGGTGAAGATGCTGCAAGTCCCGGCATAAACGGTAAATTAAGCGAATTTCACGCCGCGATGGGCCTTGCCATATTAGACGATTTAAGCAAAATTGAAGAAGATAGACAGCAGCAAAAAGACCTTTACCTTAAACTGCTTGAATCTAAAGTCGAATTTCAGCAGCTTCCACTCGACGGCAAGATATCCCCGTCATACATGCCCGTGCTATTCAACTCGGAAACTGAGCTGTTAAATACCTTGTCACAATTTAATGATAAGGGGATATACCCTCGAAGGTACTTCCACCCGGCCATTCACCAAATGCAATGTGTAAAAAGTCAGGGAAAAACATGGCAGCTACCGATTGCGGAGCATATTTCGCAACGAGTCTTATGCCTTCCTCTGTTTTTTGGGCAACCTAAATCTCAAATAGAAGAAATATGTAGTTTCGTTAAATAAGTGAGTAGAATGATAGATCCTCAAAGCTTTCTTAAAAATCGCGTCGTCAATAAAAATAAACTAACGATTATTTTCATCACTTATAATCATGAAGAGTTTGTGGCGCAGGCATTAGACAGTATATTGCTGCAAGAAACAGATTACTCTTTTCAAGTACTCGCATATGACGATGCTTCAACCGATGGCACCAGGCAGATAGTCCAAAGCTATTGTGACAAGTATCCCGATATTTTTATTCCGGTACTGCCTGATGAGAATCTTTACTCTCAAGGTGTTCGACCAGTAGCGGATATTTTACTCCCATTATGTAACTCTGAATATGTTGCAACACTCGAGGGAGATGACGCATGGACTGACCCTGATAAGCTGCAAAAACAAATTACTTTCCTAGATGCTAATCCAGACTACGTACTTGCAGTACATGATGTGACCTCTATTTGTGAGAAGAATGAAGTCATCGAGCCGGTCTTTTTACCAGACTTTTATAGAAAAGACTTTACGGGCGTAGAATTACAGAAATGCTGGGGTGGAATAATGACCCAGACTGCTATGTATAGAAATGTGCTAGGAGTTATACCTAGTGAATTCCATAAAGCTTTTTCTGGTGATTTATTTCTCGCATCTCTATTAGGTGCGCATGGGAAGTCTAAGTTCATGTTTGATATCTCCCCTTCTCTGTATCGCAGGCATGTCGGTGGGGTGTTTACATCATTGGACTCATCGTTAGCACAAGACATGCAAGCGCTCAATTTTTTCTGGCTATATAGATATTATCGCCGCACAGAGAATTCTGAACTGGCGGAGTTTTACAAACAACGTATTGGGCAAAAATTAGGCCTCGTATCACAGCCATCAGGCACATTTTAATGGAGTGAATATATGAAACCTCTCGTGATTGTTGGATGTGGAAATATGGCCAAAACACTAGCTCCATACTTAAAAGAAAAATACCAGCTAGTGGGGTACGCTCTGGACAAAAAGTACATTAGTTCAGAGACCTACGAAGGGCTTCCTGTTTACCCTTTTGAGTCTATTGAAGCGTACCTTGATCCAGAAGATGTCTGTTTTGCGGTGGCAATTGGCTTTCAAGATATGAACTTAATTAGAGAGTCAAAGTTTAACGAAATGAAAGCAAAAGGCTTTCAACCAGCTCAATTGGTTTTAAATCCGCGTATCGAAGGGCATGGCGTTGAAGTCGCTAAAGGTAGCATCATTCTTGAACATACATCCATTCATGCCGGATCAGTTATTGGTGAAAACACCTTTATTTCTACCGGTGTTGACATAGGGCATAATTGTAAAATAGGGAAAAATGTTTGGATAAACTCTGGCGTTACCATAGCTGGTGATGTTGAAATTGGTGACAACAGTGTATTGGGCGTTGGAGCAACTATAGGAAACAACATTGCAATTGCACAATGTAATTTTATTGGTGCTGGGGCTCTTGTCGTTAAGAACACAAAGAAAAATGAGACCTATGCTGTAAAGCAAAGTGAAAGCTTACCGATAAATAGTAGAGACTTTTTAAAGTTGTCCAGTATTCATCGAAGTAACCATTAGGAGTTCAGATGGAATATAAGTTTTCTATAATCACGCCGATATATAATGCAACAGCGTACGTTGGGCCTTTCATTGAACACGTCAAGAGCATTGTTGCAGCTTATACTAATGTAGAGTGGATTATTGTTGACGATGGCTCACAAGATGACACCGCTGAGCAACTAGAAAAGAGTCTCATACAAAGTTTACAAAATAGAGCAATTAAGCTGGTCAAATCGACAAAAAATCAAGGCCCAGGCTCCGCTAGGAACATTGCTATTGATCATGCTACTGGCGATTGGTTGTTATTCATTGACGCCGATGACGTCTGGCAACATCAAGGCCTTGCACAGCTGCTCAATTTTCTCAACTCTGACGCAGCTAACGATGACGTTGTCTCTTTTTCTTGGGCCGATAGTCGTTCCCCTTTAACAAAACTGAAGAAGGATCGAGTGTCTCTGATAAAAAGTAAAACTGAGCTAGTTGAAGATTACCTTAGTCTGAAAATGGATGGCTCGGTTATTTTTAGTGCCATTAAACGCTCCCTTGTTACTGACAACCAAATTAAATTTGCTTCAGGTTACCATGAGGATGTTGATTTTCTCTTGAAGGTATATTGGTTTTCTAAAAGCCTTCGTGTATTTGATGAGATTGTATATATTAAAGACTCTAGAGAAAACTCCATTGTCAACTCTGTCTCTCTTAAGCATATCGAAGGGTTTGCCAGAGCCTACTCTGAGATCCGTTCATTTTTAAAAATTAAACAGTGTTTTAGTCAGTTTGAATTATCCTTTTACAGTGGCATCATCGCCATCGCAGCCACAAGAATAAGAAATACCCAAAACTTTTTGCATTTGAATGAGCAGCAAACAGCGCAAATTCTATTGGCTTTAAAAGCGCAGGTGTGTACTAGCTTACCTAATTCCTATGAATTTAATACAACCCAGTACCACAAGCTTACACAGCTTCTGTTGACTTTTGAAAGCTTTGAAACGAAGGCAAATCAAGTCGATTTTTTTAGCCGAGTACAAGAGATAGCAGTAAGTACATGGAGTTGTAAAGATTTAGAACACTCATTATTTTTAGCACCAAGCGAAGTAAGAGCTTGCTGTAAACGCTTTTTTGTCGGTTCAGAGATCCGCGGTGACGTAACCCTGATCAAAGACATTCAAGACAATATCACTATTGAAGAAATAAAAGCTGCAAAAGTTAAACTCAAAACCGCATTAAATAATGGTTCTGAAACCGATTGTGATGGGTGTCCCTACCTTGAATTCAAAGATTGGGGTCGCAATAACCTTGAGAAGGTTAAATACCTGTCGCTTGAACACCACTCTGTGTGCAATTTGAAGTGTTCATATTGCGACGAAAAATACTATGGTGGCAAAAAAAGTACCTACGATATAAAAGCGCTTCTTACTTCCAAAGAAGGAGCTGAGTATCTGCACGATTGCGAAAATGTTGTTTGGGGTGGTGGTGAACCAAGCTTAGGGCGAGACTTTGACTCATTGTTGCCTCAGATTATTGAAGATGCCCCTAAAGCAGTGCATCGTGTACTTTCAAATTCTGTTAAGTTTTCTCCCACCATTGAACAGTCTCTAATAAATAAGAACGTAAAGGTTGTCACCAGTATTGACGCAGGTACTGACGAAACGTTCTTAAGTGTTCGCGGTAAAAGTAAACTGTCTGAGGTCATAGAAAACCTGGCCAAATATGCGAAAGTTAGTTCAGAAAATATCACCATTAAATATATTTTAAGGCCAGACAACAGCGCCTTTACAGAGATAAGAGCGTATCTGGATAAACTAAATGAGCACCCTGAATTGAAAGCATGTAACTTTCAAATTAGCTGTGACTTTAAAGATGAAATTCTCGACCATCAGGTAATATGTGCGGCAGTTTTGTTGTTTGGCTTGTTGTTAAAAAGTGGCTACACCACGATTTTCTTCGACGACCTATTACGAGCTAGACTATCCAGTATTACCAACGCTGACTTTAAGTCCGTACGTGAGCTTCTAACCATTCACGGATACAAAGATTTCTTGGCTGATTTGCATGATACTCAAGAAATTATTATCTGGGGAACAGGTTGGCAATCCAAGTTCCTATTAGAAAATTCACTGTTTTTCGAAAATACCAAAGTTGCTTTTTTCGTCGTAGACAAAGAGTTTATTACTAGTGATACCTTTATGGATCGCCCTGTTCTTGCACCTGAAAAGATCCTTGAAAGTGACTTACCAGTATTAATTGCCGCATCTCAGAGCTATGAACAAATTAAAAAGCGATTTGTTCGCTTAAACATCCCTGAAGAACGAATATTTAAAAAAGCGATAATTTAAGATCATTCGACCCAGGATACGCTTGGAATAAATTTAATTTAGGAGTTTTTTTACAATGAATGAATTGACAAAAAACTATCAAAAAATAATAAAGTACATAGAAAGTAATGAGCAGTTCTCGGTATTTGGCGCTGGTACATGTGGACTAAAAGCCATAGAACTACTTCAGCAAAAAAACAAAACCGTTGTAGCGATTTTTGATAATGACCCAGCAAAACATGGCAAGCAATTTCACGGTATTCAAGTTCTTGCCCCAACAAAGGAAAACTTAGCTTCAAACCCAATAGCTATCGCAAGTACATGGCACTTTGAGATTGCCGCGCAACTAAAAGAGATGGGCGTCGATAATTTTATTGACTTGAGCCATATCGCGACGGCTCGTCAACCTTTGACGGCTGACCGAGCTGACAATCTACAATGGTTGTATGAAAGAGTATCAGATCAAGACTCCAGAGACGTTTTGGATAACTTGAGTGCGTATATTAGCAATCGTGAAAAGCTTTTCCCATGCTCCTCTTACCCACAGTATCTCCACCCCAAAATAACCAGCGCCAATACAGTGTTAGATGGCGGCGCATTCGACTGTATCTCAACAATAGAAATGCTAGAGCATTTCGGGCCAGATACTCGATTCTATGCTTTTGAGCCTGAAAAAGACAATTTGACGCTGTGTTATAATTCCTTAAACACGGATCACCTTCGCCAACAGATATCAATTGTCGAAAAAGGCTTGTGGTCAAAAGAAGAAGTACTCAAGTTCAATTCAAGTGCAGTGCAAGCTGCTGCTGGATGCAACATCAGTGAATCAGGTGATATAGAAATCCCCGTAACCTCTGTAGATACTTTTCTTAGTGAAAATAATGTATCGCCAGATTTCCTTAAGATGGATATCGAAGGGGCTGAAATAGAAGCGTTACATGGCGCAAAAAGCTTTATCCAGACACACAAACCTACACTTGCGATTTGTCTATACCATCATTTTGATGACTTTTGGATAATCCCAAAAATGATTGACGAAATGTACGATGGTTATGATATGTACATTGGACACCACTCCGATGAGTGGTTTGAAACTGTGTTGTACTGTATTCCTGCCTAAAAATGAAGAGTCTCACTGCCTAATTTGGTAGTGAGACGTTGTAATTACTCAAACCAATCTGAGCCATGATCACATTTAGTTCGATAGTGCTCGGGGAAATAGGATTGCATCTCTAGAATATACCCCTGCCATAGCTCGTTAAGCTCAGTATAAATATCCAGCGTATATTGCTCAGATTCATATTTATATAGCATAGTGACCATTGGACAGTGGTAATACAGCATGGCACCTTTAATGATATGGAATAAGTGTGAACGGTGAGTCAAGTGATATGAATATAAAAACCTTTCTTGCCTTGTCAATACATCCAGCGCTTCCATACGTGTCTTAACGGGTTCTCTCGCAATAGACAATAAGTGTTCACAGATTTCGTCAAACGTGTCGAAGCCAATAACTGAGTCAGGAATTTCATCCAACCCTAGAGATTTGAAGTGAGATTTAAAGTTTTCAATGCTCACATCTTTGTTACTCAATTCTGGTAAATCAAGCAAGCTATCAACATCAGAAGGTACTGTGCCCTTTATCTTGGCACCATCACCAATATTAAACACGGTTCGCTCTGGGAAGTATGCGATCAACTTTTCTAACTGGTGATTTGAGCTGGCAAGTAGGTCATTTGTTTCCACAAGCTCACTGCGATTTCCTGGAAGAAATTTACCTTTCAGGGGAATAGAAATATACCCTTCTTCCTGCTCATCTTCCTGATTAAATTTATAAATACTATCTTTACTATGGTGATTACCAGAAACTGAGCTGCCGTTATCGATACCAAACAAGTAGATATTTTTAAACCCTAGGTACATTGCATATGATAATGCCGTATTCGCGACCACAGGGTTACAATAAGGTATTTGAGGCAAGTTAGTACCTATGCATGTTTGGCTCAACATACCTAGTAAATCGGTACCTGACTCATTACCTTTGACTGTAATACCCGCCCATTTATACCTGTCTATTGTATCTGGGTACAAAGTATTCACACCAAGGAGGTTCATATCTTCATAGACTTCAGGCGGAACAATATCACCAAAAATTTTATAGTTCGCGTACGGCCTTTCAATTAGTACATGAAAATCCGCTTTGATGCCTTTTTTGTATAAACTTGCAACTGATGTTCCAGCAGAAATTACAATGGCATTTTTACAGTTCTTCTTTAAATATTCATCGGCATCATCAAGAGAGGGCCCATTACCAACAATAAATACTGGTGTATCTCGGTCTAACTCTTCAACCTTGGTATTCGTCAAAAAGTTGGCTTTCTTTTCTGCGATATGAATACTGTGTGCTAAGCCTGTAATGGAATCATTGAAAAACCCATGACCATTTTGAAATAAAAAGTAGCCTTTAATCCACTCAGCAATCAGCTTGTTTGTTTCAATTTGTGGCGTATGTTGGTAGCAAAAACTTCTTACGATTGAAAATGCCCCGATGTTTTCAGCCATTTGTTCTAAATCAGCAATAAATGTATCTTCATCAGCACCGAGAAGGAGATATAAGCTTTCGCCTCTTTTGTCGATTTCATTAATGATGGAATGCCAATCAAGACAGAAAAGACTACCAAAAAATAGTTCGAAATCTGGTTCAACAACAAATAGATAGCGGAAGTTCACTCGTTCTAACAATGCAGGTAAGTGATACCCCAAACCCAGACCAAAAATAATTGCCGACGGGAAGTAATTTCCTAATTCAGAGATTTGCGGCTCTACTTGCTGCTCAAACTGTTTTATCTGTGAAGAAAGCATACCCATATACTTCATGTGAATGCGGTCGTCTTCAGGGATATAGTAATTGGTGTAGTCTGTCAGGGTGGTAAAAGGCTTTGCTAAATTTGCCTTTACTTGCTCTTGCGCCTGCCCGATAGGATCGTCGGAATACAGCATCACATCACAGTTTTTAGGCTTAACGTTACCAACGCCGGTGGATGTTACATGAAGACAAAAGTCTTCTCTCACTTGATATTGTTCAATTGCATTAGCAACATCAGGATAATATTTCTGGAAGCACTGCAAATTTTTTTCGAAGCGACTATTAGCCTCTTCCGCGAATTTAGCTTCACGCTTTTTATGTTCAACCGATTCAGCTAGCTTTTTGTCAAGCGACTCTAGCTGGCTCTCAATTGACTCATTGCTCTCGATGTTCTTATTCACTATAAACTTTTGTACGCGTTAATTTTTTTCTTATTGCTTATACTATTTTTGAGCTCCGAAGCCACTTCCTTTTTTTTTGTGGTCAGCTTTTCAGACAACTGAGAAAGTGTTTCATAAGCGTCAATAACAATAGTCCGTAAGTGCTCATCTTGCTGCCAACCTGACAGCTGTAATTGCGCCCGTAAGCTATTGTCTAACTCTTTTACTAGCTTGAGCGCTTCCTCAAGCTTTTGCTCATTACAAAGTGTTTTTAATCTCTGCAGAGATTCATTGACCGCAGCCCACTCATCCGGCATTGGCGCCAACACCATTTTGACCTAATGTTTCCTGCCTCACATCCACTGGGATCGCATCCCATGCAGATTTAATTTCTTTAAGTAAATTAGAAACTTCATCAATAATCGCAGGATCATTTTGCAAGCTTGCATCTAAGAGTCTGTCAATCATATATGAGTATAGTGCATATAGATTTTCACTTACTTCACCGCCCAGATCAAAGTCTAAGCAGCCTCTGAGCGCTTCAATTATCGCTGAAGCTTTTGAAATATGTTCAGCTTTGGCTTCTAGGTGCTTTTTCTCAATAGCAACTCGAGCTAGCACCATTTTCTCAACCGCGCCAGACATCAGCATTTGAATTATCTCATAGCGATCAGCACCCGCTACGCGAGTCTTGAGCGCCTCTTTTTGATAGTTTTTGACACGAGCATTATACATAAGTACACCTTAATTACTTGATTTAGTAAACCCAGGTAAATTAGCTAACTGGGCCCCTAGGTAGCTTTGCGTTTGCTGCATTTGGGCAATAAGTACATCTAGCCCCGCATACTGTTTACGCAACCTCTCCTCAAATGAAGCCATTCTGTATTCATGATTTAGAACATCATCTTCTAAATCATCCAGCTGACCATTGAGGCTAGTTTCACGTTCCTTGATGATCCCGCCTGAATCGACATAATTACCAAGCAAGGATTCAAGTTCTTTCGCTACCCCATTAGGTCCAGCAAAAGCTGTGCCAATATCATCAAAATTAGTGTCCATCGCATCATTCAAGCTTCTCACTAGAGTTGATTTCTCGAGATAACCTTCTTTATCGATACCTAAGCCTATGTCAAATATTGACGTAAAAGGGCCGGCATCGGTCAAAGGTTTAGACAAGGCAGTGACGAGTTGATCATCTAAAGAGCGCATTGATGCATCGCCATTTAGCGGCCTACCAATACGTGTTTGAAATCCAATATTACCGATTAGATTATTATAGTTTGATATGAATTCGTCTATTAGAACATTCACAGATTCCCTGTCATATTCTACGTTGAGTTCAGCGGTTTCATATTTTAACGTTGTCGCATCCTGAACACTCAGGGCTTTTGCTGTTATTGTCATGTCTTGAACAGCATCTTTAAACGTATTTGTTGCGCTTGTTACCTCTAACCCATCAACCGTAATCTTGGCATTCTGAGCTTTATCCTCTGTGGCTATGGTCATACCGCCAGTTGGGTTAGTTGCCGCATCATAGGTTTCAATAGCATCCAATTCTGAGGTATCACTTGTTATTACCAAGTCATTGCCATCACCGGATTCGCTCGACGTTAAGACTAATTTACTGCCCACGGCAGCATCACCTGTATTAACAATGTTTGCGGTCACCCCAAAGTTGCTGTCGCTCGCATTAATTGCATCTCTGAGCTGACTGAGCGTCATACCGGCTGTAACTGTTAAATCAAAATTTTTCGACCCTGCAGCGAATGATAGTGTTCCTCCAGAAGCACTTACGACAGCATCACTAGATGCAAATGCACCGTTAGCACTAACAGCTCGGCTCCCCTGTGCCAATTGGGTTACTGCAATATCAAATGTACCGACAGAGATATTTGAAGTCGGTGTTACGCTGATAATGTCTCCACTAGTTGGTTGCTTAATATTTGCAACCCGCTTGTTGAAGTTATTGATATCAGCAAGTTTTTCAACAGTGTCATTAAGTTTGGAGATAGCTGACTTAACTTCTCCGATCGCTGATAGCTCGACCTTCAAAGACTCTTCTTTTCTAGCGAAAGCCTGAAGTTTAGGTACATTTTCAGCATCGACCGATGCTTTAATAATGCTTTCTAAATTCAGACCCGAGCCTACGCCTGCTGACGTAATAAGTGGCATAAACTACCTCCAAATTAATAACTTTAGGCTGTTCTATCAAAAAGTAGCCCTTTCCCTTCTAGCTTATCGGCAAGTTCGTCCAAAGCCTTAGCAACTTCTCGGAACTCTTCTGATGGTATTTCCCGAATCACTTTTTCACTACTCTTATCTATGACTCTAATAAAAGGAGGATCTCCATTTTCGTCAAATTCAAAAGATAAATTAGTCGAAGTAACAGGAAGCACCCCGTTAAGCTTTTCTAAGTTGGACTTAACTTCTTCAACAACAGCTGACTGCGGTCGCTCTTCACGATCCTTCTCTTGTCGGAGGCCTTCCTGCTTGGAAACCTGCTCGACTAGAGCTATGTCATCTCCATGACCAGACTTTTTTTGTTCATGAGCGAGCATCGCGTCTTGCGTTCCAACTTTTATGGACGTTTGAACTTCATTCACAATACACCTCCGCAATTAAGTCTTTTTAAGAGTATACGCCAAGTTTGGCCCTAAGTCTCAAACTTGACGATATACCAGCCGTATCTTAGCCAAGTAGAGAGAGAGCTACTTGTGGCCTTTGATTAGCCTGACTTAATATTGAACTACTTGCTTGTTGCAGTATTTGCATTTTAGTTAAGTTTGCAGTTTCTGTCGCGAAGTCTGTATCACGAATTCGAGAACGTGCAGCGGTTAGGTTTTCTGATACGTTGGACTGATTTCGAATCGTAGATTGGAATCGGTTTTGAACGGCACCTAGCTCTGCTCGCTTTTTATCTACTACAGCAATCAGAGAGTCCATGCCCGCCATTACAGCTTGCGCATTTGCTTGTGATGATACTGAAATACCACCAGCGGTGAAAACACCAGCAAAGCTATTATTCGAAGGAGAAGCACCAACTGAACCACTGATATTACCTGCAAGTGAAGCTGAGCTCAGAGACTGACCTGTTACACCACTCGCCACACCAGCGATACCAGATAAAGTAAATCCACCATTCGCCGTTAGGCTGTTATTAGAGCCACCTACATTTTGCATACTGAAGCTGATTGTCTGAACTGCGTCAGCACCAACTTGGAAGTTTGCATCGTAAGAACCATCTAATAAGTTTTGTCCACCAAATGTTGTATCAGCAGCAACACGGTTTACTTCTTGAGAAAGAGAGCGGATCTCCTCCTGAATTGCCAAACGGTCTTCATCTGTGTTTGAACCGTTTGAAGCCTGTTGCGCTAGCGTACGCATACGCTGGAACATTTGTGTTGTCTCGTCCAATGCACCTTCAGCAGTTTGAGCGAGCGATATACCATCATTTGCATTTCGAATACCTTGATTCAGACCATTTATTTGACCTGTCAAACGGTTCGAGATCTGCAAACCTGCAGCATCATCCTTAGCACTGTTAATCCTAACACCCGAAGAAAGTCGTTGGAACGACGTATCTAACGAATTGGCAGAGTTGTTCAACTGCCTTTGTGCGTTCAAAGAACTCACATTTGTATTTACATATAAAGCCATAGTAGCCTCCGCTTTATCGATTAAATTCGTGCCTGCGGGATACCCCTACCCTGCAGACTCGAATGAATTAGAGTCCTAAAGTTATAGTTCTCTAACTCGCTTATCGGCTCTTGAAGCGGAAGCTTTAGCTTTATTTGTAAAATAATTTCATTTTTTATCCTTGCAGTAAACTCAATGCCGCTTGCGGTCTTTGGTTTGCTTGGCCTAGGATAGTTTGACTTGCTTGTTGTAAAATTTGGTTTTTAGTCAATTTTGCAGTCTCTAGTGCAAAATCTGCATCTTTAATTCGAGACTTTGCAGCTTCTAGGTTTTCTGCAATATTGGACTGATTTCGAATCGTAGATTGGAATCGGTTTTGGACCGCACCAAGCTCCGCTCGCTTTTTATCTACAACAGCGATTAGAGAGTCCATACCTGCCATTACTGCCTGAGCATTCGCCTGGCTCGATACAGAAATACCGCCTGCTGTATAAACACCAGCAAAACTGTTGTTGCTAGGAGAAGCACCAACTGCACCACTAATATTACCAGCCAGTGAAGCTGAACTCAGTGAATTTCCAGATACACCACTTGCAATACCGGCAATACCTGACATTGTGAAACCGCCATTGGCAACCATGCTATTAGCTGTACTACCAACATATTGCATACTAAAGCCAATTGTTTGTACTGCATCAGCACCTACTTGGAAGTTTGCTGCGTAGCTACCATCTAGCAAGTTTTGTCCACCGAACGTGGTGTCTGAAGCAACACGGTTAACCTCAGAGGCGAGCTGTCGAATTTCTTCTTGAATCGCTAGGCGGTCTTCATCTGTGTTTGAGCCGTTTGCCGCTTGTTGTGACAAAGTACGGATTCTTTGGAACATGGACGTAATTTCATCCATTGCACCTTCAGCGGTCTGCGCTAAAGAAATACCGTCGTTGGCATTTCGGTTACCTTGGTTAAGACCCAAGATTTGCGACTGAAGTCGGTCAGAGATCTGAAGACCTGCAGCATCGTCAGCAGCACTGTTAATACGAAGACCTGATGATAGACGCTTGAAAGACGTGTCTAGTTCAACACCCGATCTTTGAAGCTGCCTTTGCGCATTCAATGAACTAACATTGGTATTTACGAATAAAGCCATGATTCACTCTCTCTATACTAGAGCTCAATAAAGAGCTGATTACTTATGTACAAGAGGCGTCTAAATACCGTCACTTAAATTTGACGGTGGGGCAATTTGTTGCCACTTGTACAGTTTTTCTCTATGTGGTTAGAGAAAAGCAAAACATGTGCCAATAAAAATTTGACTTAAGCTTTTTATAGAAATTCAAATGATGAAATAGAGGTAATCAATTGAAAGTTAGACTTTAACGCACACAGAATGGTGCTTTAGAGCCAATGTTCAACAAAAAATAGTGAAAGGTAAATAAAGAAGAAGGAGGCATTTGCCTCCTTCTAAAATAGTTTGAGAGTGACTGTCATTTTATTTACGATAATTTTGGCACGATATGTGCTTTTATTATCTCGTTCATTGAATCGATGAACTCATTGGATTTTAAGCTCCTCCGCTTTATCATCCAATCCGGTGTCTGTGCTAAATACCCCATCAAGCACAGGCACCAATTTCCTACCTTAATTAACCTAGAAGACTTAGTGCAGCCTGTGGACGCTGGTTAGCCTGACTTAAGATAGTCTGCGAAGCCTGTTGAAGGATCTGCATCTTAGTTAAGTTTGCTGTTTCCATTGCGAAGTCTGTATCTTTGATACGAGATTTCGCAGCTGATAGGTTTTCAGCGATATTCGATTGGTTTCTGATTGTTGATTGGAAACGGTTTTGAACAGCACCTAGTTCCGCACGTTTTTTATCAACTACTGCAATCAGAGAGTCCATACCAGCCATTACTGCTTGCGCGTTGGCCTGAGATGATACTGAGATACCACCAGCGGTGAATACACCCGCAAAGCTGTTACTTGACGGTGATGCACCAACTGAACCACTGATGTTACCCGCTAATGATGCTGAACTTAGAGATTGACCTGTTACACCACTTGCCACACCCGCAATACCAGATAATGTGAAACCGCCGTTTGCTACTAAGCTGTTGTTACTGCCACCCACTGTTTGCATACTGAAGCTGATAGTCTGTACTGCGTCAGCACCAACCTGGAAGTTTGCAGCATAAGAACCGTCAAGCAAGTTTTGACCACCGAAAGTCGTATCTGCTGCTACACGGTTAACTTCTGAAGAAAGTGAACGAATCTCTTCTTGGATTGCTAAACGGTCTTCATCAGTGTTTGAACCATTCGCAGCCTGTTGAGATAGCGTACGAATACGTTGGAACATTGACGTTACTTCGTCCATCGCACCTTCAGCTGTTTGCGCTAATGAGATAGCGTCGTTCGCGTTTCTGTTACCTTGGTTCAAACCGTTGATTTGAGATGTTAAACGGTCTGAAATTTGTAGACCCGCTGCATCATCAGCTGCGCTGTTGATACGGAAGCCTGATGATAAACGCTTGAATGATACGTCAAGCGAGTTACCTGAATTATTTAACTGTCTTTGAGCATTCAATGAACTTACGTTAGTATTTACATAAAGTGCCATAATATTTCTCCCACTGTAAACTTAGTTTACTCTCAAACTGTAACTCTTAATCGCCTTAGGACTTTTTCATTGTCCGGCTTGGTTAATTAAGTTATCGGGCGGCAAAATAAATCCTTTAGTATTTTTTTAATTTTTTTATAACACATTGATTTAAATAGTATTAAAAAGGAAAAGTTTCTATATCTTCAATAACGGAAATTATTTTCCTTCACAAGGTAAGTCAATTCAGGAATAATGAATTCTATTTATTTATTAATTACCTAGACAGTAACTCTGAGAATAACAATACTTTCCATCCATAAATCTTCGATATTGCTGTTAATGGCTACTTGAGCCACACACTATGTCTTGCCACAGTCTTTTAATTTAACAGATTCCATGCCATCAACTATTTGACACTAAAGTTGCTAGCACGCAACTAAGTAGTTGAGAAAAGCAACAAGTGCTTTGTTAAACCGAGGGTTGTACAAGAAGGTTGGTGAGTAAATAAAGGTATAGGAATGGAAAATAAATAGCTGAGGAGCTGCCAAATTCATGACAACCCGACAGCAAATGTGCGGCATTAACGAATAAAGTCTAAAAGACTCAAGTTAGATAACCGGCCAAATGTAGCTTGAGAAGCCTGTAATTGAGTTTCATGTTTGGTCAGCTCGGTGATTGCTTCAGCCATATCAAGTTCTACTAGTTCTGCACGCGCGAGCTGGTTATTAATATCTAAATCAGAATTTGCTTCAGTTATGCGTGTAGCGGTATTCAACCTGCCACCGAGACCAGACTGTGTCTGTGACACTCTATTTTTTGCATTTTCTAGCCCAGTCATCGTGTCCGCCAGCACTTGACGATAGTCTGCATCAGCCAACGTTGTATCATCTAGAGCTGTAATAAGCTTGTCGATAGTATTAAGGACATTGTCGCGCTCTGGTTTCGCCAACTCAAACTCAATATTAGTTGGATTACCACTAATGCTAAACTCAATTCCCAATGCCTCAAAGTTTTCTCCTTCAAAGCTTCCGGTATGAACTACCGTTGCACCTTGAGAGATTTGATACGTATTAGGAGTACCATATGTGATATCAAGGTCATATACATTCGAGCCGGCCGGCGCCGTTGGATCTGGGTTGAAGTTTGCCTTGTGAAATTGATCGAAGTCACCTTGCTGTTTTACATAAGCCGAGGCAGCCGAGCCACCAGGTGTCGAAGTTAGACCGCTGTTTTGAACCACATTTAAACGCTGCTCTACACTTTCAAACACATCAAATCCGTTATCACTTGATTTGATGTCTACACCTTCGGCAACTTTAATCTTGTGTTGCCCTTGATCGCCTTTATACTCGTAACGGCCAGTAGTACTGTTGAACGCGTATGCCTCAGTGTTATCCTGATATCCCGAGAAAATATACCTACCATCCTCGGTTTTTGCATTCATAAGATCTAAAACGGATGTTTTAATAGCAGTTAACTCTTCAGATAAAGCCGCACGATCTGGTCCTGTTAAAGCACCATTACCAGCCTGAACAGTCAGTTCAATTGAACGTGTCAATGACCCTTTAATATTGTCCAACACGCCTTCTTGTGTATCCAAGCGGCTTTTCAACATCGTCAAGTTTTTAGTGTATTGCTCATTAGTCTGAATTTTATCAGAATACAATAATGATCTTGCCATTGCAGAAGGATCGTCAGATGCAGTCAATACACGCTTTTGCGTATTCACTTGTTGCATAGATTTATTCACTTCTTGCTGGCTGTTTAAAATAGAATTTAGATTACTTTTAAAAATCATATTGTGAGATAAACGCATAATTACCTCGCAGCATTAAGTAGTGTATCAAACACAGTTCTAGCAGCACTTAAGATTTGTGCTGACGCTGAGTAAGATTGTTGAAAACGGAGCAAATTGGCAGCCTCTTCGTCTAAGTTAACGCCCGAAACAGACTCAAACCAAGCTTCTGATTGAGCAGCAAGCGCATCATAAGCGGCACCATTAGTCTTAGCTTGGTTGGCTACAACACCTATTTCAGTTACCAAGCCAGCATAGGCCTCATTAAAAGTTTTTAAGTTGTCAGCTACAGCTGTTGTTACGACATTTTGTCTCACTAACTGCCCCGATTGCAGTTGGCTGAGTGCTAAACCATTGCGGTTGTCATCAAAACCAGCCGTATTAAACTCAATCGTATAGGTATCACCGGTCGCCGGATCACCATCAATATTGAAGTCAAATCCGTAGTTTGCGAACGCTCCCCCTGCTTGGGCTAGAATATTTTCCAGCGGTGGTGTGGCCGTAAATGTCGTCGTACCGCTACCGTCAGTTAATGTGTATTGATTGGCAGTCCCTGTTTTTTGCAAAGTAATTGCACCATTGGTCAAGCTTGGCGGTGCAGCTGTAAAGTTACTACTTGCAGGATCTGTATTAGTGACACTCCCCACAGAAATAGTGGCATTACTCACATTGTTTGCACTTGATTCAGTCCTAATTGGCGAAGCCAAAGCTAAACTTTCTGCTCTGTCCGTTGCAAGTGTCATAGTCCCTGCTGCTGCTGCATTCAATTTCACGTCAAACACATCACCGTCGGTAGGCGTCGCGGTGAAGTTTAGTTGTAACCCAAATATGTCAGTACCTGCCGGGACAGTTGTTGAATTTAAGGTTGCAGCATACGGGACTGTCGTAGCGGTACCAATTGTATTCCCTTGACTGTCTATCGCTGCTATTGAGACGTTACCAGCGTTGTAAGTTACCCTAAAATCTGTTGCGGGGATCTCTTTACCCTTACCCGCTTCTAGCGTGGCGGACAGCTGTGCTGTACCTGTGTTACTTCTATGAGGTAAACCTGCTGCGGTCGGGATCTCAAAAATATTGCCACCTAAATTACCATCTAAATCCATACCGAGTTTGTTTTGTTGATTAAAAGCATCCGCAATCGACAAACCGATTTGACCAAGTTGATTTTGAGCAGGAATAAGAATTTGGTCACGAAAAGCCAAAAGGCCACCAATTTGACCCTGTAGTTTAGTTTGATCGACTTTAAGTGCAATTGCCGCACCTTCAGTCACATCTAATGTCAGTTCTTTTTTGTTGGGATCGGGGTCGCCGTCTAAAGAAAATAGATTAAATGAACCATTTTCCATAACAATTGCCTGACCACTGCCTAAAAAAACCAGAGTCTCGCCATTTGAGCCTTCGAGGGTCTCAATATCCACTAGCTCAGCCAGATCTTTTATTGCTTGATCTCGCTCATTCAAAACAGAGTTTGCATTGTCATTATCTGGATTAGCGTTTAATGCGCCAACTTGCCCATTTAGATCGCTGATCTTTTGGATTAGGTTATTTGCTTCTTGAGAATAGATAGCCAGCTGCTCGTTAACAATATTCGCTTGGTCAAAAACGATGCCAGAAAGCCTATCCATTTGATCTATCATGTTCTGAGCATCCGTTAAAAATAATGAACGCGTAACTGTAGAAGAAGGCAAATTCATGGCTTCTTGTAGATTATTGAACATTGAGTTGATACTAGAATTTAGGTTGTTAGACTCTTCACCAAACAGTGTATCTACTCGAGTAGACTCTGTTACAAATTGCTTATAATAAGATTGGCTCGCAACATCTCTGATCAGCTGTTTTTGAGCAAACTCATTTAGCATTCTGACCGTTTCACCACGACCAACTTGATTACCTACCATCGTTGCATGCTCGGTACGCTCTCTCACATACCCAACAGTATTTAAATTAGCAATGTTTTTACTGGTAGTTTGCAGTAACTCGCTGCTTGAACGAACGCCAGATGTCGCAATGTTCATTAAATTAAAAGACATATTAGTTTACTCCCTGACGTACAAGCGAAGTTAATGCAGATCTAAACTGCTCACCGCCCATTACATTTTTTATTTTGTTTGCGTAATTAGGATCAGTTGCATAACCGGCTTGTTGTAATGCATCTAGATATTCACTTGGACTCGCAGCTTTTTTAAGCGCATCACCATAACGCGGGTTTGACTGTAAAAAGTCTACATAGTCGTTAAAGCTCTGTTTAAGAGAGTCATACGCTCTGAAATTTGCTTGCTTTTTAACTGGCAAACCTTGTTCAAATTCAAGTGTCATTTTACTGGCACTGTCTCCTTCCCAGCGGCTATCTGCCTTTATATTGAATAAGTTAAAACTGCTATTACCATCTGGTTTGGCTATAACATGTTTCCCCCAGCCAGTTTCTAATGCCGCTTGGGCAACCATAACGGCTGGGTTTAGGCCTAGCTTTTGTGCAGCAGATTTGGCGTAGTCCCATAAAGTACTGATAAAGTCTTCTGGGCTTTCAAATGATTTAGGGTCTTGAGGCTGATTTTGTGATCGTTCAGCTTTAGTAACATCATTTTCCTCAGAGCCATCAGCTGATTCTAAAATGCTAGGCTTAGCTTCTACTTGTGCAGTGCTCTGCTGGCCACTCGCAATTTTGTCGCTTTGAATTTCAGCGCCCGTACGGATAACAGATGCAGGCATATAGCCGTTTTTCGTTGGAGACAATTGCTGCACTATCAAGTCAGCAAGGCCCAAGCTACCGTTGTTCGACAGTTCAAGTGACATTTGTTGGTCATGCATTTCTCTGTAAAACTTGACGCTACTGGAGTTGAAGGGGCTGTCGGTGTCTTCGAACGCTTCGTTTGCCTTGCGCATACTCGTCAACAGCATTTGTGTAAAGATTGACTCAAAATGCTGAGCGGCCTTTTTTAGCGCTTGCTTTGACGCATCGCCATCACCAGCACTTTTCAGCGCATCCTGTCTCAATGAGTTCAGGTTACTTAAATCAAAAAAACTTTGATTATGTGTCGGATCAGTATTCATTGTTCAAAAACACGTCGTTAATAATAATGCTTATAACAATGCAAATATCAAGCCAAAAAAAAGCCCCATAAAAATGAGGCTAACTCTTTGATTGAATTACAAACTAAATGACGACTAATTGACCATGTATGGCGCCAGCTTCTTTCAAAGCTTCAAGTATCGCCATTAAATCACCGGGTGCAGCACCAACGGCATTAATCGCTCTAACTAAATCATCAAGGCTACTTCCTGGGTCAAACACAAAGGCCCGTGAGTCATCTTGGTCAACATCTACAATACTTTGACGGGTAACCACAGTATCGCCTTGCGTCAATGGTTGAGGCTGAGACACATTTGTCTGCTCCGCAATCGTGACTGTTAACCCACCGTGCGTGATTGCAGCTGGCTGCAACTTAACATCTTTGCCTATCACGATTGTCCCAGTGCGAGAATTAACGATAATCTTCGCTGACGTATCTGCTGGCTTAAACTCTAAGTTTTCTAATGTAGAGAGGTATGCCACTCTTTGTGCTGGGTCTCGAGGTGCAATAACTCTTACAGAAGCAGCGTCCAAAGCACTCGCACTATTTGGGCCTACCAGTTCATTGATGGTATCTGCCAAACGCTTTGCTGTAGTAAAATCAGGTCTATTCAGATTAAAGGTAATGTGGTCCCCTTGAGTAAAAGGACTCTTGATTGCCCTTTCGACCATACCACCATTTGGTATCCTGCCAACGGTTGGCGTATTAATTACTACTCGGCTACCATCTAACCCTTCGGCGCCTAGGCCACCAACAATCATACTGCCTTGTGCTATTGCATAGACGTTTCCATCAACCCCTTTTAAAAATGTTTGAAGTAGCGTCCCGCCTCTAAGACTTCCCGCACTCCCAATTGATGATACGGTAACGTCAATACTTTGGCCTGGTTTCACAAATGGAGGAAGATCTGCATGTACAGCAACTGCTGCCACATTTTTGATTTTAGGCCTTAAGTTACCCGGCATAGTAATACCAAAGCTGCCCAACATAGCCTTAAAGCTCTGCTCAGTAAATCGACTCTGCTCACCAGTTCCGGGCAAACCAACCACTAAGCCATAGCCTATCAATTGGTTACTTCGAACTCCCTCAACCACACTGACATCTTTGACTCTTTCAGCATGTACACTGATCGACAGTATCGATGCGCTAAGTATTAATAGACTACGAAGTATGTTCATAATGTACTTCCTTAAAATGGCATCAAGGTGCTCATAAAGAATTTAGTTAACCAGCCAGCACTTTGTACTTCTTGAGTTTGCCCTTTGCCCGAATATTGAATACGTGCATTCGCAATTCGATTAGACTCAACTTCATTTTCTGCAGACACGTCTTGGGGTCTGACTAAACCTTCCAAGCGAATAAATTCTTCGCCAGTATTAAGCGTTAACCATTTTTCACCCCGAATGACCAAATTGCCATTTGGTAGTACGCGCATTACATTAACTGAAATATTACCAAATAAGCTATTTGACTGATTGGCTTGCGCATCACCTTGAAAAGCTGAGTCGGCACCAGCACTTAACTGAATAGCATCTCCACCAATTCGCACAGGTAAATTGCCCAAGCCCAGCATTTGGTCTACTTTTACCTCGCTGTCTTTATCTAACTTGGAATTTGCTGCCTTAGAAGCTTGTGTAGATTCCCTTAAAACAACAGTAATTATGTCACCTACACGGACTGCCTTTTTATCTGAGTACAGATCATTTGAGTAGGTGTTAAACAAAGAGCCTGTCGCGACCACAGGTTCTGCCTCCATTTCTGGATACATAGGTGCATAGTAAGGGTCATCTCTTACTACATCGCTGTTCTCTGTCGACATACAGCCAGTTAACCCGAGTCCAATGGCGACTATCAATATACTCTTACGCATGATCTGCCCTACCCTTTAAAGTTGCTGATTAATGTAACTAAGCATTTCGTCAACAGACTTAATTACTTTCGAGTTCATTTCATAAACTCGCTGTGTTTCAATAAGGTTTACCAACTCTTCGGTCACATTTACATTCGAAGTCTCAAGGGCTCCTTGAACAATAGAGCCAAGCCCTTCTACTCCTGGGTTACCTTGAACAGGTGCACCACTTACCGCAGTTTCTGTATATAAGTTCTGACCAATTGGCTCTAGACCTGATGGATTAATGAAGTCACTTATAACTAACTGGCCAATGACTGTATTTTCAGCCTGACCATTAATACTTACTGACACTTCACCGTCTTGAGAAATTGTGATCGAATTTGCATTGTCTGGCACTGTCATTTCAGGTTGGACAGGAAAACCAGCGCCTGACGTAACAACTCGTCCAGTTTCATCTGTTGTAAATTGACCATTACGTGAATAGGCAATCGTGCCGTCGGGCATTTGAATTTCAAAGAAGCCCGGACCCTGAATCATCCAATCTAATGAATTCTCCGTGCTTATCATATTGCCTTGGGAGAAGTTCTTTTGGTTAGCTACAACTTTTGAACCAGCACCTAGCATTAAGCCAGAAGGAAGCTCTGTATCTTGAGAGGAACGGCCACCAGGTTGATTAATATTTTGATATAGCAAGTCTTCAAAGATTGCCCGGCTCTTCTTATAACCAACCGTACTGGCGTTAGCCAAGTTGTTAGAAATTACCGATATATCTGTTTGCTGGGCATCTAAACCCGTTTTACTTATCCACAATGCAGGATTCATAATTTATACCTCACTCTCTTAAACTATGCGCAGGAGCGAAGTGTGTCGCTCATCAATTTCTTCTGCTGACTTCATTAGTTTGAGTTGCATTTCAAATTGTCTTTGGTGATTGATTAAATCAACCATCTCGTGAACTGGGTTTACATTGGACATTTCAAGGTAACCACTCATTACCCTCGCGGTTGGAGAAATTTCGCAAAAGCCACAATGTCCATCTTCAAGTTGATCCTCTTTTGGCCTAAACAAGCCATCGTTGCCTTTTTCTAACTTGCTGTTGTCTGCAGAAATGATCTTAAGCCTATCTACAGTCTCCAAGAAGTTAGCTGGTGCTCCTTGAGGGCGAACTTGAATTGAACCGTCGTCACTAAACACAACCTTGTCGATGGGCAATGGCAAAATAATGGGTCCACCTTCGCCAATTAATTGGCGGCCATGGCTCGTTACCAAAGCCCCATCACTTGTAATGTTCAATGTACCAACTTTTGTGTAAGCTTCTTCACCACTGGCATCAACAACACTTATCCAAGACTTTTCGTCAACAGCGATGTCAAGATCTCGTCCTGTTTCAGATACGGCGCCGCTTAGCATGTTAGTTCCCGGGCGTTCTTGCATGGCAAATACCCGTGTAGGTAACCCCTCACCAAAAGCTTGCATCGACCTAGCCTGAGCAAAGTCCGCTTTAAAGCCTGTTGTATTAGCATTTGCTAAGTTGTTGGCTTTTAGAGCGACACCACGCAAACTTTGTTTTGCGCCAGATGCAGCGATATAAAGCATTTTATCCATGAGAACGACCTAAAACTGTTCAATCTACATAGGTTAATGCAATAGTGATGCCAGTATGAGTGTCAAAAATAAAAAAGCCGCTAATGCGGCTTTTTTTGAGAAAGGGTAGATTATCGGATCTGTAGGATGTTTTGCTGTAATGTTGAGTTAACTTCAAGTGCCCTTGAGTTTGCTTGGAAGTTACGTTGCGCACTTATCAAATCAACCAGTTCATTCGTCAAGTTTACGTTTGATTGCTCTAACGCTGAGGAATTAATTGTACCTAGGGTACCTGAACCTGGTTCACCAGCAATAGGCTCACCCGAAGTTAAACTTTTCTTCCACCCTGTATTGCCTGCTTCTGTTAAACCTTGCGAGTTGGAAAATCTAACCATTGCAACTTGGCCTAAGAAAGTTGAGTCACCATTACTGTATGAAGCGACGATTTTACCATCTCCACCAATATCAATACCCGCTAAACGTCCAGTAGTCGCACCATCTTGATCTAATGCTTTAACTTCAAAACGGCTTGCAAACTGAGTAGGTAGTTTAGTTGCAGTATTTGCTTCATCACGCCAGTTCATTTGTATGTCAGATGGGAAAGTCGCACCGTTGGTCAAAAGCCCAGAAACGTTAGCCGCAGTTAAAGTCAACGGGTTAAACGTAGTACCAGTGTTTGCAACACCTGCGGTCGTATTTGGAAAACCTTGTGCGTTAAATTCAAATTCAGTAATCGGCGTGATTGTTGCTGGAGGAACAATCTCCGTACCGTTAGAACTAAATGGTTTACCACCCAGTGTTGCAAATACCTGCCATTCATTTGGGTTGGTACTTGGGTCTTCTTTACGGAAGAAAAACTGTAGTGTATGTGGCTCACCCAAAGAGTCATAAACCGTTGTAGAGGTCGAACTGTTATACGACGCAGTTGTGGCTGGGTCAAATGGCACTGTCGGTGCTGTCGCCGTTGAGTCTAAGTTAAATGAAGAATATACATTTGTTGTCGCACGTGGAGAACCTGAAGCATCAGGGATCTGAAGTGGAGACGAGGTGCTCAAACTCACAGATGTTGTATCACCAGTACTTGGGTCTACAGGGAAACCCTGTAGGAAGTTACCGTTTGCATCAACAATAAAGTTGTCTTTATTTAGTTTGAATGCACCTGCACGCGTGAAGGTATAGTCTTGTCCACCTAAATCTTCACTCGTTGCAAAATATCCTTCCCCTGTAATCGCAAGGTCAAGTGAGTTTTGTGTAAAATTCAAAGAGCCTTGGTGAAACTGCTGCGCAACCATAGTCGTTGAAACACCATCACCGTTTTTGGTTTTACCAGCACTAAACACAGACGATGCATACACTGAAGCGAACTCAGCACGAGACTCTTTAAAGCCTGTCGTATTTACGTTTGCGATGTTATTTGCTGTTGTATCCAAATCTTTTTGGGCAGCAGCTAATCCTGTTAAAGCAATATTAAAACTCATACTCTTTTACCTCTTTAAATGAAGGTTAAATCTTTTGATTAAGCTATCTCTGCAACGTCAGATAGTCTAACTGCACCAGCTTTCGTGTTAATGATGATGCCCTGAGAGCCATTCACATTGACACTATCAATATTTCTAAATGTTGCTGTAGGCAGAGCTTCAAACTTACCGTTTGTTTGGCCTTCAGCTTTAATTGTGTATTCACCCGCAGGAACTGGCTCATTATTGTTGTCTAGGCCATCCCATTCAAAGCGTTTAGCGCCAGTAGTCTGCTCACCTAGTTCAATTTTCCTAACCAGTTCATTTTTATCGTTGATGATGCTTAGCGTTAGCTTTTCAACAGGCTCAGCAACGATTATTGATCCTCTAGACTGCATACCTGGGCCAACTTCGACAGTATCTGACTCAAGCAGTGCTTTCTTGCCAATCAATGTTGAAGCTTGCAATGCCGAGTTCGATGTCATTGAAGCTGCCAGTGATTCAAACTTTGTATTTAAGTTTGAGATTCCCTCAGCCATCGTAAAATTAGTCATCTGCGAGATCATTTGATCATTGTCAGCAGGCTTACTCGGGTCTTGAAAAGACAACTGCTGAGTAAGTAACGCGAAGAAGTCTTCCTGCTTTAACTCATCATTTTTCTCAGTTGGCACTTTGTTATCTTGCCAACGCAACGAGTCGACAAAGGACGAAGTTGCGGAATTGACATCATTACTCATCAGCTATACTCCCAATTAGCGCTGACCAAGCAACAGAGTTTTACTTAACATCTGTTTCGCTGCGTCTGCTACTTGAACATTCGTTTGGTACGAACGTGATGCGGAGATCATATTGGTCATTTCCTCAACGACATTCACATTCGGCTTATAGATGTACCCGTCTTTGTCAGCACTCGGATGGTTAGGGTTGTATTCAACTTGTAAAGGCTTATCGCTTTCTACGATACCTAACACCTTCACACCCACCGAAGAGCTCATTGTGTTCGGGTGAGCTGCTGCCGCTTTATTTAGCTCTGCGGCAAACACGGGGTGCCTCGCCCTATACACTTTGTCCTGACTCGAACTTACGCTGTTTGCATTGGATATATTACTGGCAGTGGTATTCAAGCGAATATTTTGTGCACTCATACCAGAGCCTGCGATATCAAAAACGTTATATAAACTCATAATTAGGCTCCTTGACCACCACCAAGCGCTTTTTTCAAGCTTTTAAATTTACCACCCAAAAAGTTCAAACTAGCTTGGTACTCTAATGCATTCTGTACATACAAGTTCCGTTCCACTTGTATATCAACTGAGTTACCATCGCCCGTATCTGTTTGATTTGGATTACGAAATAGTTCATCACTGTTGGTCAATCGTGTTCCACCACCAATGTGTTTTTCGTCGGTTCGGGTCATTTGATTGCCGCGTTGCTGTGCCGACTTTGCCGCATTGAGTGCGCGCCCAAAGTCTATATCCTTAGCTTTGTAACCAGGTGTATCTGCATTAGCAATATTACTTGCCAAAATCTCAGCACGCTGAGAACGGATCAGCATTGTATGCTGATGAACCCCAAGCGCTTTATCAAAACTAATCGCCATAACCGACTCCAAAAATTTGACTACATATCGATTAATGCAAAAGTAGGACCAACTTTAAAACCAATAAAAAACTCAATGTTAGCCATTAAATATCAATAGCTTACAAATCAATGTAGTTACCATTTACTTCGTCAAAAATGCATTTTTAACTATGTCATAGCGTTAATGAAGCAGGTTTTATTCCGGTATTTGAGTCGGTGTACCAATGACTATTTAGTTCCAAGGTGGGTACATAAACCCCACTCTATGCACTAAATATTAGAGTTAACCCGTCACATCGCATCACTCAAATCAAATTCTGCAAGTAACTCACCGGCAATATAAAGTGGCAAGCGGCTTCCTCTGTTACCCTTAAAGTTATAGCTAGTGGGTGTTTTACCTAGTTAATAGGGATATACAACACAGAGGCGTACAGAGAGTACTGATGATTGAGTCTAATGACGGATATGTTAAATACCTCTAATGGTCGAAACTCATAGCTGTGACCAAGGACCTAGTGGAATTCAGTAAATGGAAAGCTTTACGCAATTGCAACTGGAAGCTTCCGGGGGTAATTATTTGATATTTATACAGCGCACATAGTTAGCTTTAAACTAGGAGTAATTAAAAGCTCCACAAAGCAGCGTAAGGTCAATGGCGAACTCGATTCCATAAGTTGAGGGTCGACTTCGTGCAAAAGGTTAGCGACAGCGAACGAAGTGAGTGCGCTCTTTTTACGCAAGATAGGTGTAAAAGGCTACTGACTGCGAACGAAGTGAGTACAGTTCTTTTACGCAAGGTGAAATGAAGAGTTGTGACAAGCGTTAAGAGATTTATTATTACGAGGCCCGATTATAAACGGATTTAACTGAATTTAAGGGTGTTATCCTAATCAACGGTGAAAGCTGCTAAGGGACTCTATTTAAAAGGAGTAATACCAATCCGTCTAAATATCTGATCTAATATAGAGCATATAAAATTACAGACTAAATAACGTTGAGCCCAAGTATATCTGAACAGCCTTTAGCGCTTTCTCGAAAAGAACCCAACGCACGTAAACGCATGCGATTACTTGCCGTGTCATTATTTTATGAAGGTAATAGCTGAACTGACATTGCAAAACGCCTTAATACAGCACGGAGTAGTGTTAATAAATGGGTCTCTAGCTACCTAGAGCATGGGCTCGATGGCTTAGATAATAAGCCTATTCAAGGACGTCCATCTAGACAGGAACAGTCTCAGCTTGAGCAACTGTCTGAATTTATTAAACGCACAAACACGGAACTTCAAGATGGCCGTCTAACCGGTGAGGAAACTGTGCATTACATTAGTCGTGAATTTGGCGTTCATTACCACTTAAATCATGTCTTTAAAATACTAAAGCAGCTTGGCTTTAGTTGGATCACAAGTCGTTCAAAACACCCTAAGCAGTCATTACAAAGCCAAGAAGCTTTTAAAAAACTTCCAACTGGAAACGATCCTTCACATACCAGGACACTTACCTCTTGATCGTATCGACGTATGGTTTCAGGATGAAGCTCGGTTTGGCCAGCAAAATCCGACTACGCGCATTTGGGCTGAGACAGGTACTCAGTCGAGGATTGTGAAACAAAAACAGTTTGAATACGGGTATTTATTTGGTGCAGTATGTCCTGCCACGGGCCAAACAGAAGCGTTAGTAAGTCCATTCGTAAATAAAGAAGCGATGACGCAGCACATGCGTCAAATATCACAAGCTACACCAATTGGTAGGCATGCAGTAGTGATAATAGATGGCGCAGGATGGCATACACATGATACTGCATCAGAATTCAGCAACTTAACGCTAATAAAACTTCCCCCTTACTCACCTGAGCTAAATCCAATAGAACAAGTATGGAGCTGGTTAAGGCAACATTGCTTATCCAATAGAGTATTTTCGGGCTATGTAGAAATAGTTGACGAAGTTTCAAAAGCTTGGAATCAATTTATTTCAATACCGGATCGAGTTAAGAAAATATGCAGTCGTAAATGGATAAAGCTGATTTAATCTTTATGCGGAATGGTATAATTCGATAAAACATAAACCTGTGAAAGCTGCTCTCTTCACCTTGCGCTAAAGTCGCGCTAAAGCACGATTTAGCACCACAAACGCAAAAAAGCCCGACTCTTTCGAATCGGGCTTTCTTTTATTTGGCGCTTGGCAATGTCCTACTTTCACA
>NZ_AUYB01000127.1 GCF_001625655.1 Pseudoalteromonas luteoviolacea DSM 6061
TGATTTAGTTGCGCAGAACAAAGTACCTTGCACGTTTAGTTTGGAAACGTTGGAGCCGTCTCTACTCGTACAGATCCCCTTTAAAAAGTTATTGGAAGCAAGCAAAGACTCAGTGGTTATTTCTCAGGATATTATTCGCGTGTTGTTGGGTTTAGCACTTAAGAAAGAGCGCAGAGAGTTTGAACTGTTAACGCTATCAGCAACAGAACGGTTCAATAATTTACGCAACGATGATCCACAATTGGTAGCAAAGCTGACTCAAAATGACATTGCTAAGTATTTGGGGATCACACCTGTCGCACTGAGTAGGATTAAGCATCAATAAAGACACAAACATGTAGCTAAGCCATTCAAAGCATTGTTTTGATGCAATAATTCGTATATTTACCACATTATTCCCACCCACATTTTTCTTACATTAACCCACAGGGTAATTGGTTGCAGCTAAGGCATGTTGCACCCAACTATCAATCCTGTTGGCTTATTGGTCCATTGAGATAGACAACTGTAGTTGCCTTTAACTGGCCTGCAAGTAGAGCCGTTTGAGTGTTTAATAATAAAGGCTTTTACATGATAATTTTTCTAGGTGGAACATGTAACCAATCCACATGGCGGGACAAGCTTATACCGCATTTAGCGGTAGATTACTTTAATCCAGTTGTAGAGCACTGGGACGAGCAATGTTATGAACGAGAGCTTATTGCGCGAGAAACAGCAGATTTTTGCCTGTTTGTTATTACACCAAAAATAGAAGGTTTATTTGCACTTGCAGAAGTGGTCGATACCTCTTACAAACGCACTGATCGAACCATTTATTGTTACTTAGAAGAGGATGGTGACGAAAGTTTTACAGAGCAACAATTAAGCATCCTTGAGGATATCGGTAGGCTAGTCGAAGGAAACGGGGCTGTATGGTTAAAATCGCTAGACGAAATCGCTGACTTTTTCAGACAAGCATCACAAATCAAGCCCCCAGAAAGTGAAAATGACATATTTGATGTCTTTATTTCCTATGGCCGTCGACACAGTAAAGAATTCGCAGTTCAGCTCAGGCAATCTCTCATTGATCAAGGATACAAGGTTTGGCTTGATACAGAGAACATTGCTATCGCAGTTGAGTTTCAACAAAAAATTGATGAAGGGATCCGCTACGCCCATAATTTTTGCTTTATTTTGTCTCCTCACTCGGTTAACTCGGAGTATTGCAACCGAGAGCTGCAAACTGCGCTTGCATTGAATAAGCGGATTATACCTATTCACCATATGGATATGGGGGCTAGCGAAGGCGATATCCCAGAAAAACTGCAAAAATTGAACTGGATGATGTTTAACAGTAATCGGACATATACGCAAACATTGTCCATGTTGGTTTTTGCTTTGAATCAACATAAAGAAGTTTTACACCCCCATTGCGAGCTGCTGCTCCATGCTGATAAGTGGGTAAATTCACTCAAAAGCCACGAACACTTATTGTATGGGCAAGCCATGTCAAACGCATGTAACTGGCTGACCAATGTAAGGCGTGCTAAAGAGTTAGAAGTTTTTCCTTTGGATGAGCATACGAGTTTTATTAACGCGTCACGGCTATATCATCAGGACGAACTTTCTGATATTTGCGTAGTACATCACTCAAATGATCAAACTCAAGTAAATAAGCTCTGCCATAGCCTAATTCAGCGCGGCTATGTAACCGTCACCGAGACGCTTGATAACGTACAAAGTTGTTCTCTCGACAAACTTTTGTACCGACGTCTTCGCACCGCGACTTTTATTGTGGTGGTCGCCAGTGACGGCATAACTCATACCTCTGCCTGGAAGTATGTTAGGGACTATGTGCAATCAAATCAGAAGGTCAGCTTTACTCTGCTAGAGAATCTTTCTCCTGAAAAAGGGTCAGATTTGGGACAAATTATTCGTTTTGATGCTAAAGCAAATAACGAAGAACTCTGTGAGCTACTCCTTCATCACCTTGAGCAAGATAAAGACTATCTCAGTTTGAGAAATAACTTGTTTTGCAGGGCGGCTCAATGGGGTGAAAGGAAAAGCGACGGAATTCTTTTAACCAATACCGAACTGGTGGATTATCAGCAATTTCTTGCTATTGCTCAAGTTCGCTCTACCTTTGGTGCCCCCCAATCACTCGTCGATTTTATAGAATATAGCGCTCAGGAGTTAGAGCAGCGAGTCGACAATTGTGTCGATATATTCGTTTGTGCTGATGCAGAAGACAATCATTTTGCACACCGATTAAAGCGGCGTCTTAGAGAACTTGAAAAAAGCGTTCACTATGGTGACCCAGGTTATAGTGACCAAGATTACGCCTTGTTCAAAGAAATGATGACGTCATCCAGTCGAGTTTTAGTTGTTTTGCCTAGACAAGCCTCTAATTTAGTCGACAGCCTTTTGGAAATGGCGAGCGACCTGAATAAACCCATCACCTTTATCAAGTTGAAACGGTTTAGGGAGGCTAAATATGACCAGTGCTACCAAACTCATTGTCACGCAGCTTTTGAAGTCGATGAGCAACTAGAAGTTTCACTTACTCAGCTATTGGCAAAAATCAGCGGTAACACAGAATATCTAGAGTCCTATCGTTACTGGTCGCAAAAGCTACATTTTTGGAAAGAGCAAAATAATGCTGAAGAATTCCTTCTTGGGAATACAGAATCAATTTTAGCTAGTGCATGGCTTAAAGGCGCGCTTGCACACGCAAATGAGCCAAAACCCTCAGAAAGTCTGGTTCAGTTTATAGATGATAGTAGGGGTTATGTTGAACAAGCAAAACGAAGCGAACGCAGAAATAAAACCCGCCTCAAGGTGTTTTCTGTACTTTCTTTGGTGTTATGTTGCGTGTCACTTCTTTTAGGTGTCAATGCCGTAAAAGATGGCAAAATTGCCGAAGCGCAAACCTTGGCAATTCAGCTAAAAAATACAGAGTTAGAAAAGAAAACAGAAGAAGCAAATAAGCTTGCAAAGCAAGCAGAGCTGGCTCGTTTGAAAGCACAAGAAAAAACTTTATTGGCGATGGCACAAACAGAACTTGCCAATAAACAAAAGCTAAGGGCTGAGACAGAAAGGGAAAACGCGCAAAAGCAAAAAGACTTGGCGCTGATACTTAAATCTCAAGCGGAGCGGGCTCAGCGAGCTGCATTATCACATCAAGCCGAGGCACAGAATCAAGCTGATAAAGCGCTGCGCTTAAAACAAATAGCTGAAATAGAGGCGCTTATTTATCAAGCGCAAATTCAAAATGAAGGGGTCGAACGAATAACACTTGCCGTTAGGGCTTACAAAAGGCTGCTAAGTCTAAATGCAGATGTTAGAAACAACATTCTATACAACTTACTGTATCGAGAGATCAAGCCTAACCTTTCATCAATACATGCGCATATTGAGCCGGTTCAACACCTATCTTTTATTAAAGAAAAAAGCAGCTTGTTGAGTATCGATAGGTCCAACCGGTTTGTATCTCATCAATTTACTCAACGCGACGGTCTGATTAAGCAATTTGAGTATCAACTTCCATTCAAAGTGATTCAATTGCTTTCCAATGAGCAGCGTTCGGTGTTGCTGAGTGAAGCTGGTGTCGTATATGAGATAAATGAAAAAGAGGCGAAGTGGGAGCTTGTAAGGCTAGCTTCCAATTTCAACGCCGAAAGGATCTTAACCCTCTCCGGTGAACTAACTTGGGTACAAAGTGGAGAGAAAATACTAGCACTACAGCCAAATCGAGAACGCCAAACTAAGCATGTAATTAATGGTGCAGGTGAGTTGTTTGTAAATCAAGACATGACCTATGCCTTTTCTCATACTGAAGGAAATCTCATCCTTTGGCAATTACAGGGAGAGCAATTCCACATTGTTTGGCAAGAACCTTATCACTCCAAGGTGACACATGCAGAGTTTGTGGCCAATCGTTTAGTGTTTGTTGATACAAACAGTGTTTTTAGTAGCTATGTAATTGATGGTCAGAATGATGTCAGGTTGTCTAGGCGTGGTAAGGCACATGAACACCCCATATCTTCCGCTTTTTATGTAGCATCCAAGCAGCAAATGGTAAGCACAGGAGTAGGTGGCACCATCAAATTTTGGCCGTTTGGCGTGAATACCTCCAACCGCACACCTATTGAAATTCAACATTCTAACTGGGTCTACAGTGCCACGCATGTAGAAAATGATGATGCATCATTTATTTATCTTGGCACCGACAGCGGGCATATCGTCCCTCTGCCTCTCGATATTCAATATTTGGTTGTACAAGCGGAAAATATAATTGCAAAAGGAACAAATGAACTATGAAGTTATTGATCATATTCCTCTTTATGTGGAGTAGTTATAGCCACGCAAAGGTTATTGGTAAAGTCTCGAATGCATTGAGTGATTCGTGGTTGAATGAAGTAAAAGTGGTGAATATCCGAAATGGAGCTGTTGCTTTCACTAACGAGTATGGTTCATTTGAGATTGATGCCGTCGTTAATGATCAATTGGTTTTTTCGTTGCGAGGGTTTGAAGATAAAGCCGTGATTGTTCCAAATAACAAGCTTGTATACGCTCTGTTAGAGCCATATGAGTTTCAAGATACCGGCTCTCTTAACAGTCTATTATCCACAGGAGGCAGGCAAAGCCAAACTCTTGCCAGTACGCCTGCAAGTGTTGTGGTTATATCCCAAGCTGAAATTTCACAATTTGGTTATCAGACTTTGACCGAAGTTCTAAACCATGTTTCAGGACTTTACTTGGTTGAAGAACATAGTTGGACGGGATCTGGTCAAAATGTTGGTGTACGTGGGTATATGAGCAGTGGGGTCAACAATGGTCTTTTAATAATGATAAACGGAGTTGCCCAATATGAAGATTATTGGGGGCAGTTTCCGTTAACTAGGGCACATGTTCCCGTTCAGGCTATTACCAGAGTTGAAGTGGTTAAGGGGCCAATGTCGGTTGTCTATGGTAATCAAGCTTTACTCGGAACAATAAACATTATTACAAGAGCAGACTCCAGCGGACAGATTGATGTTTCCCATGATGAGATCAGTTATTCGATGAACAACCTCGGGGATATGAGGGTAGGGGCTAAACTAAGCTATGAAGGAAACAGCAATCACACGCTCACATTTGGCGCTTCATATGATGCAGGTAAGTTTGATACTAAAGCCCTTAATACAGATTCAGGTTTTACGTCTGACTATAACGATTCTCTATCGGCACAGTCTTTCTTCTTGGGGTTGTCTTCCAATTACAGAAAAAACTTGGTTCTCAATGCTAACTTTTCACAAGCAAAGAAAGGGATTCTGGCTGACCTGAGTTTTGCCTCAAAGCACTTTGGCAGGATATCCGGACGTCAATATGCAGATATCAATGGAACCAATTTGAGCCTTAGTTATCGACATTTTTGGCTTGATGACGCCGCACAAACCAAAACTACTTTGGGTTACTTTTCTCACAATTCCCTTCAAGATTATGCGTCTGGTGGAGTGACATATGGTTTTGCAAGTTATCGTTCAAAAGCGATACAGCTCGAATGGGAGGTATCTTTAAATGGCCGCAAGTTATATCAGATGCCGCTGAATATAAGGTTTGGGGGGCAAAGTCGAAGAGCCCTAGATTTGCATACTACTTTCGACATTGGCACAGCAATAAGTGTAACAGATAGATATATCTCTATTGACCATGACGATACGTTAGACACGCACTCAATGTTTTTTCAGTTGGATTATCAATTAAACGACAAGTGGCTAATTGATGCGGGTGTGCGTGCTGAGCGTGTAACCAGTTATCAAATGATTTTTGGCTGCAAAAATCCACTCAACCTATGTAATGAGGCATTGCATTCGGCAAATGCTCCCGCAATGAATGGGCCACGTTCACTGTATGAGCGAAAAGCAAATGTGGGGGTTTTGCCTACAGAATACACACCAAGAGTGGCGGTTATTTATAAAAGTAACGATAGCGCGGTATTAAAACTAATTTACGGTGTAGGCGCGCGCAATCCTTCTTTTGGACAAAATGCAGATGTACTCGAAGCACTCTCAGCGAAAGCGTTTAAACGAGAACAGGTGAAGTCGTGGGAATTTATTTACTTGAATCAGTTCTCTGATGACGCTATCAACTTATCAGTTAGCTCGCAAATAAGCCTTTATTATAGTGAATTGAATGGCTTAATCGTCCGGCATGGGTTGCAAAGTTTTGCTCGCACAGGCGCGGCAAAAGGTGCTGAGCTATCTGCAAAAGTATCTTGGGGGCAGCTCTTTGCTCGGTTAGGGATCAACTATTATCATGCTGAAGATTATCAAATGGATAATCGAATACCTTCATCCCCTGAACAGCTAGCACAACTGAGAGTCGGCGTAACTATCGCAGAGGGGATGGACGTAGGGCTCTCAGCCAGATATTTGGACAAAATGTACAACAGTTTTTCCTCGTGTACTTTGCAAAGTGGTTGTACGTATATCAATCCCGAAAAGCCTTACAGTGACAGCGCATATCTAGTTGATGTGAGCTTCAAAATGTCAGAGGTTTTTGGCCTTCCGGTGACTTCACAATTCGGTGTGAAAAATCTTTTCGGTACCAATCATACACATCCTGTTTCATCAAATAACGCTTGGCTAAAGCGGGGCTTTCCCGCCGAACCAAGGCAAGTCTTTATGTCATTCAAATATCAGCTTTAAGGAGTATCGCGAATGTTTAGAAATATTGTAGAGCGCTTGAGGTATAGGGCTGCAGAGTTTCCTGATGCACTTGCGTTGCTGGATGATGAGCGGTCGTTTAGTAATGAACAACTATGGGGCAAAGTATGTAATCGTGCTCAGTGGTTTATTGAGAAAGGGATCAAACCTCAAGATAAGGTTGCTATTTATCAGGCTCGCTCTGCAGACGCAGTGGTGAGCGTGCTGGCTTTGGTTAGTATAAGAGCTGTGTTTATTCCGTTAGATAGGCAGCTGACAAATAGCGCAATCAATGCTCGGTTGAAAAAGGCACAGTGTAAAACACTAATTTGTGACAAACCTGTGAAATTTAGAATGATAGGTATTTCGACCATTGACTTGCGCAAAGAGCCCAAAGTAAAAAGCGTACTAACCAAGTGCGAGCCCTTTAGCTTTGGTAACATAATGTATGTTTTGTTTACTTCTGGAACGACTGGGGAACCAAAAGGTGTTCAGGTAAAGTATGATTCTGTATATAGACACTTAGCCTGGAAAAACACAGTCTATCCCGTAGAAAGCTCAAGTATTGAATTGCTTAAAGCGCCTTTGAGCTTTGATGTGTCAATAAGAGAGCTATTTGGTTTTTTATTCTCTAAAAACGCGTTGTTCGTACTTACGGATGGAGATGAAAAGAGGCCAGACATTCTTTGCCAAAAAATTCGTGACTTAAATCTTAAGGAAATAAGTCTTGTTCCTAGTTTTCTATTCGCACTGTTAGTTTACATAGAGAAATTCATTCATATTGAAGAACTTTCATCGCTAAGGCGTGTCTTGGTCGGCGGTGAGATCCTGCCAAAAGCGTTAGTGGATAAATTTGTGCGTATTTTTGGCCGAGAGAATGTATCGTTGATTAACCTTTATGGTCCAACTGAAGCGACAATTGAAGTTACGCACTTTGATTGTTTGTCTAAGCCTATATCAGGTGATAGCTCAGTCCCGATTGGACAACCGATCTATCGTGACTCAATTCATTTACTCGACGGTAATGGCAAGCCAGTCAAAGATGGAGATGTCGGAGAGCTTTATATCGTAGGTGAGCAAGTTGCGCTTGGATACGTTGGCATAGAAGAGCACGCACAAAGCGCATTCCAAACTAGCTACCTGTCAGGGAGACGATCATATAAAACTGGCGATCTTGCTCGGCGTTTAAAAGGTGGTGATTTGGAGTTTTGCGGGCGAGTTGACCGGCAAGTAAAAGTCAATGGAAAAATCATAAACTTAGAAAGTATCGCGACTCAGTTAGAGTCACTTTTAAAACCAGAAGATATTAGGGTAACGTCAAAAACAGACCTAGAGTCACACACCACAATACGTCTTTTCGTGTTAGTTAAAACAATTTCAAAGACAGGGTTAACCCCCCGAGATATTCAACAGCACATTTTGAAAACGTGCAATGTGAACATATCAATCGCGAATATTGGAGCTGTACTTACTTGGCCAAAAACACAAAGTGGCAAATGTGATTTGAAAGCACTGTCTGATTACGAGGTTCCATGGCCGACAAAATCAGAAGTTCAAAGTGAGTCAAGTCATAAAGTTATTAGTATTGTTGAGCAGTTTGAAATGGTTGAGCAGGCTGCTCCTAACCGGACAGCACTTATTTTTGGTCAAGAGAAGATCTCATACACAGAGTTAAACAAGCGGGCGAACAAGATTGCCCACTGTCTACGCTATGAACATAATCTGGGCCAAGATTGTATTGTGGCAATATGCGCTAGGCCCAGTATTACTTACATCACAGCGATTCTTGGTGTACTAAAAGCGGGCGGAGCGTTTGTAACGTTAAAATCAGGAGACAAGTTACTAACCGATGAAGCGTATTTACAACTATCTAGCTGTTCAGCCATGTTACTGCTCACAGATAGCGAACATGAAAATTGTCTTATTTATCCAAGGCTATGTATCGAAGAACTTGCTGAAGATAGTTACTTAGCAGACCAAAACCTGCCAGACCTTAGGACTCCAAAAAGTCTAAACTACTTGTGCTATACATCAGGCTCAAGTAGCGAACCAAAAGGCGTTTTGATAGATGATTTTGGGTTGCATCATCGTTTGTATAACAAACAACAGAGAGATCCTGTTAGGCCATCTCAGGGCTATTTACAGCTAACAACGCCGCAATTTGACGGGGCTATCTGGGAACTTTTTGGCTGGATATATGCGAGTAGTTATTTAGTTATTGTGCCAGAAAAAGATCGAAACATTCCAGAGCAACTCATTCAATACATTAGTGACTATAACATTGCAGAAATTCTAATGGTTCCTAGCCAGTTACATGCATTTTTAAGCTATGTTTTAACTCATAACTATGAGCAGCAGCTGAGTATTTTAAGCCGCATTAGAGTTGGGGGAGAGCAGGTTCAGCGCGAAACAATTGAACTTTTTAAACAAGCAAATACAAAAAACAAAATTGCGCTTATCAATAACTATGGCCCTACAGAGGCGACAATTGATGTAGCTCAAAGTGTGCTAAGCACACTTGATCCCAAAGCGCCCATTTCAATTGGTACTGCGCACGAAGGTGTTGAATTGCTGGTGCTAAATGAACAGTTACAGGAAGTTGAAAAAGGCGAAATAGGGGAACTGGCCATAGGTGGTGTAGGCTTGATGAGAGGGTATATGAAAAATGGGCAGGTCAAACAAACAGCGTTTTGTGCCCACCCATACAACCAGCACGATCAACTCTATCCAACCGGAGATTTAGCTTATCAAACAAGCACTGGACAATTTGTCATTGAGGGTAGAGTTGATGAGCAAATTAAAATACATGGTAAGCAAGTTGACCTTAAACAGCTCAGAACCGTGTTTGAGGAAGTACTACCTTTTGATACTTTCAAAATATTGACTATCAGCACACCTTTAGGTGCACATATATTGGTCTTTTTATTGGACAGCGCCGTGAGCAATTTCGCGTCGTTGACGATTGAAGAGCTCAAAAAGCTTGTTAAGTTTAAATTGCCAGACTACATGGTTCCCAAAGCTTATTATTGTTTGAATGATTTTCCCAGATTGGATAACGGTAAAATAGATCGTAAAGCGTTGTTAAACATGCACTCAACAGAAGGACATGTAGTCAAAAACGATGAAGACGAAATTAATCTTTTTGCGGTGGTAAAGCAGGTTTTAAACTTGTCATATCTGCCGACCGCTGATCAGTGTCTTGAAGAGTTAGGGGCGGACTCTGTGAGCACAATTTTACTTGCAGCCGAACTTAAATCTCACTTGGGGTGGCAAATTGAATTAGAAATGTTGACGCCAGATAGAACATTGCAAAGCATTAGCAAGCTTCACTTTGGAGACGTAAATCGAGCAAGGTATGTAAGCTACAACGACAAAACCGAACCAACACTATTTTGTTTTCCTCCAGCCTCAGGATTGGGCTTTTGCTACAAATCTCTATCCCAAATGTTAGAAGATACGTCAATTGTTGCATTTCACTTCCTTGAGTCGTGCAACGACATCATCAATACATATTGTGACGATGTCATTCGTTTAGGACAAAGTGAGATTCATTTAGTTGGCTTCTCGGGTGGTGGTAACTTAGCTATGCGTGTGGCTCAAACGCTGAAAAATCGCAAGGTGGCGGTATCCAGTATCACGTTAATTGACGCCTACATTCATACCAAACTATTTAATCATTTGCCGGATAAAATCCGTGCCATGCGAGATAGCTTAGCACTGCAAACTATTACTGAGCTCACGCATTCTGGTTTACCTAAAGAGATGTTAGAAAACAGAATCTATGCGTACTATCAACACCATTGGCAAAATGGACTGAGTAACGAAACGTTAGATTGCCCTATTCTGCAGATTAGCGCGGCAGACCAAAAATTATTAAAGGAAATTAATGGAGACCCAGAATTAGGCGCCGTACTACATGACAACTGGTCTCTTTTAACAACAAATAGTTGCATGAAGGTGGCAATAGATGCGAATCACTATGAGCTGATGTCACCCCCCCACATTTGCAATATCGCTCATCTTGTCAGGGAGCTAATCGTTTCAAAGGGGAAGGAGGCTCACTATGAATGTTGAAATTTTTGCTAATCGCAGCAACCCCGCAATACAAAATTTATTGGATAAAGCTGGTGATGGATTGAACATGTATTTTGATGCAAACAACAACATGGTAGATATCGACTATTACCTGTTCATATATTTACCATGTGAATTAACCAACAAACACATACCACCCACATTACCTAAGCTGGTGGACTATTCAAATAAACATCCAGATAAAACTATTTTTTGTTTTGCGCAAGAACAAGAAGTAGTGCAAATAACCGCTCATCAACTGAAATCGATCAGAGCCGTCGGAAAGTTAGTAGAAGATAATGGAGCAAGGTGGCTGACGCAGTTACCTGCTTCCTTGCATTCGCTTTTTGAGTGTCGAGGAGCGTAAATTAGATATGTTAAAAGTAGAATTAATGACTGGTTTTGCGCACTTAAGGGATGAAGCGACAGTTGATGCTTTATCGTTACATTCACAAGCTGTAGCGCTTGCAAACCAAAAGGAAGGTGGTTACTTAGAAGCACTAGCAGATTCATTACCTGCTTCAGATTCGCTATACATTTCGTCTGTGGACACGCTTTTTAAACGCTACGAAGCAGGCTTTGGCCCTATAAAAGACTTTTTGTTGGGGCTCAAATTTATCTCAAATCATCGTGGTGGCAATATCAAAGTTAGAGTAAACATCTTTGTTTTCGCTTTCTTAGCTCATGCTAAAAATTTAGATTTGATGTTTTGCACAGAAGTGAGTGCAAATCATAAAGGGCGATTTTTAAGTTGGCAAAATACCATTGATGGCCTAGTCCTCTTTGAATTAAAAGGTCGCACAATCACCAATGATCGAATAGGGTTAGCTGAACCTTACTTAAAATTGCGCAAAATATTAGAGCGGGACTCAACACGAAACGAGCTAGCACTACTGGCGCTGCTGACTTTTTCTAGCCCTATGCAAGAAGAAGAAATATTAAAGGTGTTGGGTGGCTCACACTCTGGTCTTAAAGCTTTGCTTTTTACGTTGCTGGACACAGGTGTAGTCACAAAATCATTTGGGCTTGTCACGATTAACGAAAAGTATATTCCAATCGCGGTGTTTTTCGTGCGAGCAAAATTAGGTGTTGATCTTATGGCGCTTGCTAAGAGGTGGGTGTGATGGAAGAACTAATTAAGTACTTTCAAAACATTTACGTTGCGGTTTATGTGGGGCTGCTCATAGCAAGTCAGTTTGTTGTGCTAGCAATTTTCACTTTGGTTAAAACACAGCGCAAAGCAGCGCGTTCAAAAGCAGGGTTATCCGAACATAAAATGCTGTCTCACAGCAATGAGCTTGCACAGCATCGCCAATTTACCAAAGTTCAGGCTTGGGTGTTTATCTGTCAGTTTTTTTGTTTACCAATCCTTCTTTGTGTTATTGCTTATCTAATGAGTGAGGAATCAAAGGATATTATTGACAGTCTTACTATTTCGTTCTTGCTTATGTTTTTTTGGTTGACTTTTGTTGGCACAGATGCGCTCAAGTCGCTTTTATCTGGCTTTGCTTTTAAAGTGCTAACAGGGTTTAACAAAACGATTCAGGTAGGGGATGTAATGCAAATAGCTGATTGCAAAGGAGAGCTTATTAGTTTGGATAGCTTTCATGCACAATTAAAGCAATCTAACGGTTATATTGTGACGTTTCCAACAGCAGATATGTGGCATTTACGTTTTGCTTCGGCAACTTCAGGTAGTGCAAATGCCCCATGCGAAATACCGTTTTATCTTGCAAGCTCAATTTTTGCCGACAAGCTGCAAATATTCGAGCGTCGTTTATGGAATGAATTACAAAATTCGCGCTATGTAGATTTGAGCGAACCAATAAAAATTAATTTCAAGCAAAACGAAGGTAATATCCAAATAAGTGCCATTGTACATGTCGCTTTGGCGCGTAATGAGCCTTTGTTTAGAAGTGAATTGTGTAGAGCTATGCTGCTTATCTGTGCAAAAGAAAATATTGAGCTGGCAAATAATGAATCTTAATCATGATTTTGGGTTGCTAATTGTTGATTGGGTGTGAAATTAATGGGGTTTAAAAATTAACTACTCTGCAATAGATGAACTATCTTTTATTACGTAGTTGCACGAACATGGCTGGTTGAATGTAACTGTTAAGTCGAATGGTCATTGAGTGTATTATCAAAAAAGGGCGACGACAATAGGACTGGTGTGGGTCCACACTGGGTGTCTTACAACGTAAAAAACATTGCAGAGAACAAACATGAGCTCAAACAATATAAGCATAGTAAATCTAGTTTTGGCAATTTTCTTGCCGCCTATTGGTGCATTTCTACAAGTAGGCTTTAGTGCACACCTTTTTATCAATATTGTTTTAACTTTACTAGGCGTTTTTCCTGGTATGCTTCATGCGATCTGGTTGGTTGTCACAAATAAAACGGGTGATTGAAACGGAGCTGTAAAATAAAGCTCAGATATATGCGCGAGGCGTCTGACTAAACGATATCAGATCTCGTCGCGCATTTGTTTTTGAACGCTTTATAACCCCACAGTTCATATACTATTGTAATAGACTCGATTTTTTATAATTTGAGTTGTTGTTACGCGTGTGTACAAGTTGTCTTGATACAACTGCTGCTATCATAGCGATACTGACCATCATATTTGGGCCATCAAACTCTGACTGTGTCTGGACTAATCGAACATAAGGCAAGCAGCCATTATTGGAGTTGCCAATTCCAGTATTTGGTGGAGTGCCTGACGTTTGGTTGAGGTTTTTGTAATCAAACTACCGTATTTTTCAGTGTAAAATAGCTTCATTGAGCCCCAATTAAAAATGGAAAATAAACATTGTTTATAAACAATGTGATTGGAAGCATTTCGATTTTAAAGTTTAAAGCGAGAGAGCTCATCTGTTAGTTGATTACTGTCTTTATTAACCGTTTCAAGCATGCTTGTTCTGCGCAACTAAATC
>NZ_AUYB01000128.1 GCF_001625655.1 Pseudoalteromonas luteoviolacea DSM 6061
GGCAGCTTTGCGTGGATCTTCAGGTTCGGCATCCTTATTTTCTACTAACTCATCAGCAGGTGGCTGCATTTCTTCAGCGGCTTTAGCAGCCTTCTTTGCTTTAGCTCGGGCAATGGCGGCGGCTACGGCAGCTTTGCGTGGATCGTCTGGCTTAGCCGAATTGTCGTCAGCCACTTCGTCTATTTGTGGCTGTGTATTTTCAACGTTGTTCGCTTCTTTTTTCGCTTTAGCCCGCGCTATTGCAGCTGCGACTGCAGCTTTTTTGGGGTCCTTGAGCTCAGTTGAGTTATTACTTTCTTCAGCTGCTTTGGCTGCCTTTTTAGCTTTGGCGCGTGCTATCGCCGCAGCGACTGCATCTTTTGGCGCCTCACTTGTCGATTGAGACTTTTCCTCTTTGTATTTTCTTGCCTGTTCTTTACGTTTTGCACGTTCTGCAGCAACGGCACTGTTATCGGGTTCTAGTGCTGACGTATCACCTTCTACTTTTTTAGCTTTTGCTCGTTCTATTGCAGCTTGCACAGCTGACTGCTCTGGGCGTTTTTTCTTAACTCTTTCAAGCGCTTCAGATACTTTTGCTTTGTCTTTTGCTGGCGCGCTGCGAGCTGGTTTTTTATGACGATTTTGTCTTTCTTCTTGTTCACGCTCTAAACGTACTTTGCGTGCTTCAAAGCGCTCTTTTGCACGTTCCGCTTTTACTTTCTCGAGTTTCTGCTCGCGGATCTCAGCTTTGGCGACACGGTAATATTGTACAAGAGGTATTTCGCTCGGGCATACATAAGAGCATGCGCCACACTCTATACAATCGAAAAGGTTGTACTCTTCAAGTTTGTCGTGTTCTTTGCCTTTAGCAAACCACTGAAGTTGCTGTGGTAATAGTGTCTGCGGACAAGCATCGGCACAGGCAGAACAGCGGATACAAGCCTGCTCTTGGCCTGCTACAGCCAACTCCTTGTTATCTGGCGCCAATATGCAATTGGTGGTTTTCACCACTGGGATCCTCACCGTGGGTAGGGTAAAGCCCATCATAGGCCCACCCATGATCACACGTTGATCTTCCACGGGTGAAAATCCTTGGCTATTTAATAAGTGCTTTATTTCTGAGCCTAGTAATGCCCAAACATTCTGCGGCTTATGTATGGTATTTCCAGTGACAGTAACGACGCGCTGTATGAGTGGCTTCCCTTTATATACCGCTTCATTGACAGCGAACAGAGTACCTACATTTTGAACAAGTACACCAACATCTGCAGGGATACCACCGCTAGGTACTTCTTTTGAAGTTAAGACTTTAATCAGCTGCTTTTCGCCACCTGAAGGGTACTTTGTTGGGATCGCGCGAATAAGAATTTTATCATTGTGGCTTGCCGCTGCACGCATTGCTTCAATGGCTTGAGGTTTATTGTCTTCGATGCCAACAAGCGTATATTGAGGAGACAAAATCGTCATCATAACCTCAATACCAGCAATGATCTCAATTGCATGTTCACGCATTAGCATATCGTCGGCAGTGATATATGGTTCACATTCCACACCATTGACAACTAAAAACTCAATTTGCTTGGCACTATCTGCTTTTACATACGTCGGAAAGCCTGCACCACCCATACCTGCAATACCGGCATGGTGAAGAATATCAATAAGCGCTTTGTTATCTAAGTCTGCAATTGAATCTCTTGCTGTGAGTTCACACCAGCGCTCCTCGCCATCAGGAGTCAGTATAATACTCAATTCCGGCATCGCTGAAGGGTGTGCCGATGGCATTGGTTTGATGTCTGTGATTGTGCCAGAAGTTGGGGCATGTATCGGTAGTGACCAATTCGTGCCAGGACGAGTTAAAACTTGTCCTTTTAACACATGTTCACCTTTATTCACCAATAACTGACCATTCGCACCAATATGCTGTTTTAATGGCAGTACCAAGTATTCAGGGAGTGGTAAAACGCCTATTCCAGTTTTATTTGAAACGAACTTTTGCTCAGGTGGATGGATCCCGCCAGGAAATTGCCACAGTTTTCCGTTTTCTATTTGTTCAAGTAATGTTTCCACTTAAACCTCTCAGTCAAGTTGTTTCACTGGAATAGCATTTATTTGCCACTTCCAAGATTGTTTTGTTTCGGCGACTGGGATCATATCTATACAGTCTACAGGGCAGGGCTCAACACACAGGTCACACCCTGTACATTCATCTGCAATAACGGTGTGCATTTGACGCGTTGCACCAACAATGGCGTCCACAGGGCAAGCTTGAATGCATTTTGTACAGCCAATGCACTCATCTTCTCGAATATAAGCAACTTTTTTTACCGGATCCGCTTCTTCTCCACCAGCTAGGGGCTTTGCTTCAACCCCCATTAAATCGGCTAGCTTTTTAACCGTGGCTTCACCACCAGGTGGACACTTATTGACTTCATCACCGTTCGCAATGGCTTCGGCATAGGGGCGGCACCCTGGGTAGCCACATTGTCCACATTGAGTTTGTGGCAATACTGCATCGAGTTGTTCAACAATCGGGTTACTCTCAACCCGATATTTAATCGCGGCATAACCCAAAATAAGCCCAAAAATGAGTGCCAGTGCACCTATAGCTACAAGAGCATAAATAAGCGTCATGTTAAATTTTCACCAATCCTGAAAAGCCCATAAATGCAAGTGACATGAGACCTGCTGTGATCATTGCAATTGAAGCGCCCTTGAATGGTACTGGGACGTCCGCAACAGCAAGCCTTTCTCGTAAGGCTGCAAAAAGCACTAAAACGAGTGAAAAACCAACAGCAGCACCAAAACCATAAACGGCTGAGCTGATAAATGTATGTTCTTTAGTAATGTTTAATAACGCAACACCCAATACAGCGCAGTTAGTGGTAATGAGTGGTAAAAATATGCCTAATAATCGGTACAAGGTGGGACTGGTTTTTCTGACAACCATTTCTGTAAATTGCACTACCACAGCAATGACAAGAATAAAGCTCATCGTCCGTAGAAAGGTTAAATCTAAAGGCATCAGAATATACTGGTTGACTAGGTAGCTGGTTACTGATGCTAAAGTCAGAACAAAGGTAGTTGCTAGCGACATGCCTATGGCGGTTTCTAGTTTGCCAGACACGCCCATAAATGGACATAGCCCCAAAAACTGCACCAATACAAAGTTGTTTACTAGCACAGTGCCAATAAGCAACAACATATACTCTGTCATTTATGCCCCTTAACTTGCAAACTTGCAATCATCGTTTCTCAACGTGTTATAAGACTCGAAATTCTAACAATTTTCATCGCGGAGATCACAACATTTAGCACACTTTATTTTAAATGAAAGGGGATTTTGGTAGGGAATGTTGACAAAAAATGGAGAGAGTTTGACTCTCTCCATTGTGACAGAATTAAATCTCTTTTGGCTTCTCTATATAGTAGCCTTGTACCCCGTCTAAACATAAGGTTTCTACAATGTGTTTTTCTTCTTGGCTTTCAACGCCCTCAGCAAAAACACTAACACCAATTCTGTGTGCCAAATCAACCATAAGTCGCATAAAGTATTGGTTGTTTTTATCTTCTTCTAAGCCCCGAGTATAGCTTGCGTCCATTTTTATGAAGTCTGGTTTTAAGTCTCTGAAAAACTTAAATGAGGTAAGGCCTACGCCAAACCTTTCAACAGTAATTCTAGCGCCAACACGGTGTACCATATCGATAAAACGTTTACTGGCTTTGATGTTTTGCTGTAAACCAAATTCACTTACTTCGAAAATCAGTTTAGACGCCAAGTTTCCGTCTTTAAGTAAGCGTCTTTCCAACCAAATAACAAATTGGTCGCTATGTGCACTTGAGGCAGTAACGTTTATACCAAAAAACTTTTCATTGAAGTTGCGGGTTTTGATGAGCTCTAGAGAGCTATCAATGATCAACTGATCGATTTCTATCGCCATTTCCAACTTTTCAGCCATTGCTAGGAATGAAGCGGTAGGCAGCATTTGGTTATCTTCGGTTTTGAAGCGTGATTGAATTTCTGCGTATGCTTTGACGTTTTTACCTATAGGCATAATGTTCTGCATCATAAGGTTTACGCGCCGACTATCAATCACTTCTCGTATAACTCTGCGCCAGTTCTGGTTTCCAAAACCAGCACCCACGTTGTTAACAATGTCACTTTCTCGTTGTAAGTGCCATGCGTTTGCTTGTTTGCTCTGGGCCATACTCATTGCATTATCAACAACTGATAGTAGCTCACCTAACGGTTTACCAGATTCGTAAGAAACGATACCTGCATTTGCAACAGAGGCAAGTTCCTGATTTTGTTGGTACTGAGTAAACCTAGCTTGCAATGTTTCACCGAATTGCTCAGCTTCTTTTGAAGGTACATTTGGTAAAATGACGGCAAAATCTGAGCTATTAAGTCTAAATACTTGGCTGCCAGTATATGTTCCACTGACATGTTTTACGATGTCTGACACGGCGCGTATGTACTCGTCGCCTTTTTGATAGCCGCGAGTCTGGTTGATCATCTGTAATTCGCTGCAGCGTATCATTGCCAATGTACCGAAGCTTTTATTATTGGCTTGCTCAATTTGATGTTCGTAATATTCTACAAACATGTTGCGATTACCAAGACCTGTGACCACATCTTTATAGGCTTCTTGCTTAATCGAGTGCGCCGCAGATTTAATGTCTTCTTGCTTACTCTTTAAAAAGTGAGCTAGGCGATTAAAAGAAGGGGCTAGCTCAGCCCCAAGTTCAGTGACTTTGCCGGTATTGAAGTCTTCCTCAATACTCTCCGTTACTTGGTTTTGTGTGATGTAAACATCAACAGCATTGGCGACAGTCATACTTACATTGCGATTCAGCTTTTTATAAATGGCCTGCATATAAAAGATAGGGATAAATGCGACTAGCGCTGAAATGACCAACATTAATAGCAATGACTGCTGTAGCAATGATGCTTGGCTTTGTGCATTGATGACAAATTCAATTTTGATGTCTTTTGTTTTATTTACTGCAAACTGTGGGCGGATCGAGTTGAACGAATTTGCAATAATATCCGCTAGAAAGGGGAGCTGTGTGGGCTTTCCAAGCTGGAGAATGTTTTGACCTGAAAAATCTCTTACTATAAAAGTAGAAAAAACATCTCCGTTACTCAATGACAGGCGTATATGTTCAGGAGTCATGTCCGTCATGGTTTTCTCTTGAATATAATTGCTTACCATTTGCTGGGCACTCATTTGTGCTTTACTTACGGCGCTATCAAAGCTTGATGCAACAAAAAAGCTGCCAACCGCAGAAAAAAGTAACCATGAAATAAATTGTAAAAATATGAGTTTTTTAAAGCCTGCCATTATTTATCTTCTACCTGAAAATGGGAGAATTGCCTTCTAGCAATATATAAGTGCTAAGTTACGTGAGTTAATACAGTCACTAAAATGTTGTTAAAGTACCTAATTTGGAACCGCAGAGGAAGGGCATAATGCTGCAAGTATACCTACTGTTGTGCCAAAAAGGGTGCTGACATTATAGTAAAAAATCACCGACAAAGGTGCTTGTAGAGTAGAGCATTGATTGAAAAAAGTCTAATACATTCTGGGAATTGGCTCCCCCTCCCCGACTCGAACGGGGGACCTGCGGATTAACAGTCCGTCGCTCTAACCAACTGAGCTAAGGGGGAACAATATAGAGTAGATGTGTGTTTGGCTCCCCCTCCCCGACTCGAACGGGGGACCTGCGGATTAACAGTCCGTCGCTCTAACCAACTGAGCTAAGGGGGAACAACACATATAACGATTTGGCTCCCCCTCCCCGACTCGAACGGGGGACCTGCGGATTAACAGTCCGTCGCTCTAACCAACTGAGCTAAGGGGGAATCGTTATTACGTTCAGAAACTTGGCTCCCCCTCCCCGACTCGAACGGGGGACCTGCGGATTAACAGTCCGTCGCTCTAACCAACTGAGCTAAGGGGGAAGCATGTCTCTCAACGGGGCGAAATATTAATGACGACATGGCGAAGTGTCAACAATAAAAATCATAAGAGTGCAAAAAAACTGACTGTTCGATGGATTAATCGACAATTGAGCCCTTTTTTAGCCAGCTTTTACCAATAAATATACTCCAAGGAGGTGCCGCTTTCATTTTAATGCGCTTTATTGTGGGATCTTAGATGACACAAATAAGGTTGGAGACTTCAAATTTCACTGTATTTGGTGAGGAGTAAAAGGCGGTTTTTTGGGATATTGGTTATTTTTTGCTGTTTATGTGCTAAAAACAATCGAAAGGGCTGTTTTTTGCACTTTCTTTTAGATCGAAGAAAATTCAGATTCTGATCACACAATCGATCTTCGGAAAGATGCAATGGGTATAATGATTCGCAAAACAATGGTAAATATTTTACTCAAATTTTTAATTATTATTGCATATTTTTACTTTGTAACAATTAAAATTCTTTTTAAATCATTGGTTTGTTGTTTTTGTTTCTATAATGGAATAAGTTGCATAATCATTAATTTGGTCTAGCGAACAAACCTATTGTGACGTATTTCGATTAGATCTGTGATGTAAAATAAATAGATCATTTTACGCTTTTTTTGCTGTCCAGAAGATCCTCGTGTAGGCCTTTATTTTTAAAGGCTCTACAAACTTATCCACGGAATCTGTGGATAACATTGTTTATTAATCTTTAAGAACTCCTCTAAAGCTAAGTAAACCGTGGCATTAGAGGGAAGCAATAGTTTTTTGTTGTTTTTTTAAGTTGTTTTAAAACATGTAGTTACGTGTTTGCCGTGTCAGAGGGATGCACTGTGTATATTTTTAAAGAAATATTTCAATATCGTTCGGTTTATGTGCAAAAAGTGAGCCGTTGATGCATGAAGACTGAAATAAATTTGACATTTTTTACACAGAGCGCCATTAGCAGGATAATAGGGGCGAAAAATCAATTTTTGCTTTGAAAAGCCGTTTTAGCTTCTATTTTTCATTCTCATCCGTATTAAAGAATAGCATAGCATCATCCAGTATGATGATTTAGAATGATGGGCTGTCAAAAGAGGTATAAAAATATATGTCCGCAGTGCGCCAATCAAACTCTAGCAGTGATATTTTAAGCGGTTCAATTCCCGCGACTTTGAAGAGAATGACAGTCCCAATGATATTTGGGATGATCACCCTTATGAGCTTCAACTTAGTTGACACATTTTTTATCAGCTTGCTGGGTACCAAACCATTAGCCGCTGTGAGTTTTACCTTTCCTGTGACATTTACCATTATTAGTCTTGCAATCGGTTTGGGCATTGGTACTTCAGCAGTTATCGCCAAAGCACTGGGAAGTAAAAATTTAGAAGAGGCGAAGTTCGATGCATTTATATCACTACTACTTGCCGCGGGCTTGGTTGCCATACTCGCTGTTATTGGCTACTTACTAACTGATCCAATCTTTACTCTATTAGGTGCAGATAGCACAACACTGCCATATATTCATGACTATATGAATGTATGGTTTATTGGATCAGTCTTTTTGATCACACCTATGATTGGTAATTCTGTTTTGAGGGCATCAGGTGATACAAAAACACCAAGCATGATTATGGGGCTTGGTGGGCTTATTAATGCTGTATTAGACCCATTGCTAATTTTTGGGTATGGCCCTTTCCCTGAACTTGGAGTGAAAGGTGCGGCCGTTGCTTCTGTTGTAGCGTGGGCTGTATGCGTTGTGGTTATTATTTATCTTTTGGCTGTCAAAAAGCGTTTGTTAAGTTGTTCGAGTGGCAATCAAAGCGTGTGGGGTGCGGTCGCAAAAATAATGAAAATAGGCTTGCCAGCAGCGGGGGCAAATATGCTAACGCCAATAGCAATGGCCGTGATGACTGCAATTGTAGCAACATACGGCGCTGAAGCAGTTGCTGCGTTTGGTGTGGGCAGCAGAATAGAGTCAATAGCCTGTCTAGTTATTTTGGCATTATCAATGACTCTGCCACCATTTGTGAGCCAAAATTATGGGGCGGGTAACTATGACCGAGTTAAAGAAGCGTATCGTACGACCCTCAAATTTGTTATGGCTTGGCAGTTTGCCACATATCTACTACTTATTTTAACTGCACATTGGGTTAGTCAGGCATTTGGCAATGAGCCTGAAGTGATAGCGATTATTAAGCTATTTATATATACACTGCCACTTAGTTATGGTTTACAAGGTATCATCATACTCACTAACTCTTCCTTTAATGCGTTACACAAGCCTATGAATGCATTAATTTTGAGTGTAGTTAGGCTGTTTGTGTTCTACATTCCTTGTGCATATATAGGATCTCACTTGGCTGGACTAACGGGCTTATTTATTGGCGCAGCTTTGGGTAACTTGTTTACAGCAATTTCTTCTTATACATGGTTTAGCAAAACATTGGCGCGTATGCAGCAAAGAGACTTAGAGGTGAAGGTGTCATGAGTGAATCTTTTGAACTCGTATCAGAGTTTACTCCCAATGGTGATCAACCAACAGCGATAGAGCAATTATGTGATGGACTCGAAGCCGGTCTTGCACATCAAACTTTGTTAGGGGCGACGGGCACTGGTAAAACATTCACGATGGCAAATATTATCCATCAGCTGAATCGACCAACAATTATCATGGCACACAACAAAACACTTGCTGCGCAACTATATGGAGAAATGAAGGAGTTTTTCCCAAACAACGCTGTTGAGTATTTTGTTTCGTACTACGACTATTATCAGCCAGAGGCATATGTTGTTGCTAGTGATACTTTTATAGAAAAAGATGCGTCAATCAATGAACATATTGAGCAGATGCGTCTATCGGCGACAAAAGCGCTGCTAGAACGCACAGATACCATCATTGTTGCGTCGGTATCTGCGATATATGGTTTGGGTGATCCTGACTCGTATATGAAAATGATGCTGTTGCTTAAAGTGGGTGAGACCATGGAGCAACGAGCCATGTTAAGGCGCTTGGCTGAATTACAGTACACCCGTAATGATATGGATTTTTCAAGGGGTACTTATCGAGTGCGCGGCGAAGTGATCGATATCTTCCCAGCTGAATCAGAAACACAAGCTGTACGTGTAGAACTGTTTGATGATGAAATAGAGCGGATCAGCCTTTTTGATCCCCTAACCGGGGCCATTGATAAGCATTTAGTGCGTGCGACAATTTACCCTAAAACTCATTACGTAACGCCAAGAGAAAAGATTTTAGACGCCATCGAAAAAATCAAAGTAGAGCTAAAAGATCGCAGAGCTTACTTAATGGAAACTAACAAGTTAGTTGAAGAACAGCGGGTGGCTCAGCGTACTCAATATGATATTGAAATGATGCAAGAGCTTGGCTTTTGTTCAGGTATCGAAAACTATAGCCGATATCTCTCTGGAAGAGCGCCTGGCGAGCCACCACCGACGTTACTTGACTACCTACCCGATAATGCTTTGATGATTATTGATGAGTCACACGTTACGGTTTCGCAAGTAGGAGCCATGTATAAAGGAGACAGGAGCCGCAAGGAGAATCTTGTTGAATATGGCTTTAGATTGCCCTCTGCAATGGATAATCGTCCCCTCAAGTTTGAAGAGTTTGAGTCAATAGCGCCGCAAACTATTTATGTATCAGCAACGCCTGGCGACTATGAGTTAGAACGCTCAAGTGGTGAAGTTGCTGAACAGGTGATCAGGCCAACTGGATTGTTAGATCCTGAGCTGGAAGTGCGCCCTGTGACAACTCAAGTAGATGACTTGCTGTCAGAGATTTATAAGCGAGTTGAAGTCAAAGAGCGGGTATTGGTGACGACATTGACCAAGCGGATGGCAGAAGATCTCACTGATTATTTAAATGATCATGACGTGAAAGTACGTTACTTACACTCTGATATTGATACCGTTGAGCGGATGGAGATCATCCGAGATCTGAGAAAAGGAGTCTTTGATGTGTTGGTTGGAATTAACCTTCTAAGGGAAGGTTTAGATATGCCAGAGGTGTCTCTAGTTGCCATACTTGATGCAGACAAAGAAGGCTTTTTAAGATCGACACGATCTTTAATCCAGACCATTGGCCGTGCCGCTAGGCACCTAAATGGTAAGGCTATACTTTATGGAGATAAGATCACTCGTTCAATGAAAGCGGCGATTGACGAAACTGAACGAAGACGCGCGAAGCAGGAAGCTTACAATGAAGAACATGGCATTGTACCTCAGGCACTGAATAAGAAAATTACTGATGTGATGGATCTTGGTGAAGAGGTGCAAGAATCTGAAACAACTTCAAGCAGTGCTGCAAAAGGGGCCCCTAAATCAACGAAAGCTTTGGCTTCTTCAACTTCTGAATTGACTGAGCAGATTAAGCAGTTGGAAGCGCAGATGATGAGCTATGCAAGAGAGCTAGAGTTTGAGAAGGCAGCCAAAGTACGAGATGAAGTTCAGTTGCTCCAGCAACAGTTACTCAAAAGCTAATTAAGGGAGATTGGCTGAAGTAAATAGTCAAGCTTGGCCAGTCTCATGAGATTTAGTTATATGTTTATTGCAAATCTCAGGGTGCACATTTAGAGCAAATAGGTTAATTTAGTCGACCTAATCGTGAGAGTTCAAAATTTTATGTGATTATTAAGAACTCTAGCTACACTTTAGTTGTCCATAGATAAGTTATTATTTGAGAGTCACTTAGAATTGTGTTGTTCGTGCGCCCTATAGTCCTATTTTTATTTCTGTGCATAGCACCGATAGTGCATAGTGATGAAGGGTCACTAAATAAGTCTTTATCCGACTTGTATGTACTTCTAGATCAAGATCCAAAACAGGCGATTGTTAAAGTCTCAGAGTTAAACCAGCTTTTTCTCCACCCACAGCCAAGCTCTCGCTTATGGTATGAGTTAAAAATAATAGAAGCCAGAGCGGAAATAAAAATTGGTCTCTATCAAGAAGCCAAGCAACATTTATATCAATTAGAGTCCTATTTGCCTGTAATGGCGCAATTTAGTGAAGCACCTGCACTAATCAAGTTATTGCTCGCACAAATAGAACAAAACCAAAGTAATATTGAGTCTAGCTTTACATTACTTGAACAGGCTCTGAGCTTAGTACCAAAAGGACTTGTTGCTTTGAGAAGTGACATACTGCATGCGCAGGCGCGAGGTTTGCGATACAAAGCCCGCTATAGAGAAGCTGAAGGCGTGGTAAAAGATGCCATTTCACTTGTTGAGCCAATCAATGATCAGGCCCGTTTAGGGACTTACTATAACCAACTGGGTGTGATCTACGACTACATGGGCAGTCTTCAATTAGCGCTGCGTTTTCATGAGAAGTCACTCAAGATCCAGCGAGGGTTACAAAACCAGCAGGGTATTTCAAACTCACTTTACAATATTGGCGAAATATATCGTGATATGGAGAAACTCAGCAAAGCATTATTGCACTTTAAGCAGGCGCTTGAAGTTGATAAATCACTCGGGGACCCAATTCACATTGCCAACAGTCATGGAAAAATGAGCCAAGTTCACCTGCAGCTCGGAGAGGTTGAACAGGCGTTGACGCATAGTCAAATAGGAATTGAGCTGGCAAGGTCAAGTCGTTCAAATAGCGACTTAGCATGGCAGTTGAGTATTTTAGCGAAAATTTATGTTGCACAAGATGCTCTAACACAAGCTTTGTCAGTGGCTCAAGAGGCATTGTCTTTGGCAATCACTGCGAAAGCTAATCGAACAGAACGTACTGTTAGGCTTGTGATTATTGAAATTGAATTGGTACAGGGTCAATATGCGCAAGCTTTAGCAGAAATAGATCAGGTACTTACTTTACCTGGCGTAGGGAATTCATACCTAGCCAAACTCTACCAATACCGTGCACAAGCTTTAGAAAAGTTAGGCGAATTTGAAAGTGCACTACATAGCTTGCACCAATATATTGAGGTAAAAGCCGCACTGTATCAAGATTTAGATAAGCAGCAAGCACTGACAATGCGGCAAAATGTGGAGTTTATTCGTCAGGAGCAAGCGCTTAAATTGATTCAAAATGAACAAGCACTGCAGCAAGCGTCACTTGAAAACCTCAAATTACAGCGGGGAATGGGCGTTTCACTACTTTTGTGCTTTATGGCGATTGCCATTTATATCTATAAGCGTCAACAGCAGAAGCAAAAGTATGTTGAGTTGGAAGCCGATATGATGGCCGAGTCGCTTTCCCAAAAAAATAGGCTATTGGCAGATGTATCACATGAGTTAAGGACACCACTGGCAGCACTAAAGCTAACGGTAGAAGCGATGCAACACAACATCGAGCCGGATCCTGTTAAAGGTTTTGAGAAGATACAAAAAAAGATTAGCCACTTGGATAATCTAATAAAAGATATATACCAATCCGCGCAATTTGATAATGACGTGTTGACCCTAGACAAGCAGCCGGTTGACGTAAACCTATTGATCACGGAGATTGTGGAAGAATTTCAGCCAATGTATGCCACAAAGTTACAGTCTTTGAGGTTTTCGGCGTGTGCGAACAATTCTCTGTGCTTTGTAGATCCAGCTAGGATCCGTCAAGTTTTATTCAATTTACTAAGAAATAGCCACTTTTACACCAGTAGTGAGGGCGAAACTCAGATCCACTTTGAAAGTCATGAAGGCCATATGGAGTTGATTGTTGAGGATTCATTCCCAGGTGTGGCAGAACAAGAGCTTGAGAAAATCTTTGAACGATTATACCGATGTGAAGGGTCGCGTAGTCGCGATCATGGCGGTTCAGGTTTGGGGCTTGCGATTTGTCAGCAGATAATTCGCGCTCACGGTGGTAATGTGAGCGCCAGCCATAGTGAGATGGGCGGAGTTGCAATCTCACTTTATATTCCTTTTGAGGAAGTTAGAAGCGATAGCTAAGACCAACACCTAAACTAGACACATCAAGGTCGCCCATGTCTAAGTATTGATAACTGACATTCATTGCCATGCCGTTGTTCCAGTCATATTGCCAGCCTAACTCTGCTACGAAGCCTGTACCGTCTTCTTCAACCAGTGTAGTGCTGCCTCTGTTTAATTCATAATCGTAAAAGTTAGCACCCAATTTACCATACAAAGAATTGTTCTTTGTTAATTGGTACTGGCCTTTGGCAGCAACGATTAAATTCCCATAATCTAAATCATTCGCCCCTAGCCCAAACAGCGTTTTATTTAGCTGAGTACAGGTGAATTTTCTATTGTTGGTATCAGTACATTCCCAATCATCCGAATCTGTGCCGCCATTTAAGCCAACTTCTAATGCCCACATCTTGTCAAACTGATAGTTGTAGTAGACGTATAATTGCCCGACACCGTCACCGTCTTGGCTAGAGCTTTTATAAGATGCTGAACCTCCGTAGGCTTGTATGCCCACACGGTGTTTGTCATCTTCAATTGATGCCATGCTTGAAAAAGAAGTAACGGCTGCCACGGCTAGTGAGAGTAGAGATAAAGTTTTCATTACGCATATTCCATTTGGTTAACTTGGGACTCAGTTTAGAGTTCATCCGTGTGAGAGTCTGTTTGCTCGTTGTCAGAAAATGTAAGGGACAGTGAAATTATACGAGAAGACATTTACGGATATTTAAACTCGCTCTGAAAGCGCTGTGTAATGAAATGCAGTCGCTCGTCAGATATTGCACAAGCTTTTGCATTACTCTTAACCACAACAATTTCTACATTCGGTAAAAATGGGAGTTGTGGGTTTTCAATTATAGGCAGATCATTTCGACTCAGATTAGCCATTGCACCTATGGCTAACTCCGCTTTAATGAGCCCTCTAAGCGCACTTGCACTGGAACTATTCGCGATAACCTTAAAGGCTCTTTGCTGTTTTATAAGCCCTTCTATTGCCGCTTGATGGTAGCGGCAATCACGCTTAAATACTGCGATTGGCAAAGTGTGTAATGACAAGAGCTTTGTATCCTGAGTTCCAACCCAAACACCTTTATCATGGCATAGTAGGTAGCCTTCTTCCGTTTGAGGTGTTCGTGTTACAACCGCTAAGTCTAAAAGCCCTTGATCGAGTAATTGCTGAAGTTCTGGGCTGGATGCACACGTAATATTGAGTTCTAAGCGCTCTATATGTTGATGAAGCAGTTGTACAAGGGTGGGTAAAATGGACTCGGCATAGTCATCAGGGCAGCCTAAATGCAATAGTACTAAAGGCGCTGTAGTGGAAAGATTTGCGATGGCATGTTCTTGCAAGTGAATAATTTGTCTTGCATAACCCGCGAGAATGACCCCTTCTGCTGTTAAGGTGAGTTGCCGCCCTTGTTTGACAAACAGTGTCTGCCCAACATCTTGTTGGAGCTTTTTCATTTGCATGCTGATAGCGGATTGTGTGCGGTGCATTTGCATCGCTGCACGTGTAAAGCTGCCAGTTTCAACAAAAGCAAGAAAGCTTCTTAGTGCATCTAGGTCCATATATCAATACTTCTTATGTTTTGTATTTAAATTATACGTTAGTTTTCAGTCATGAGAAGGTCTACGATAAGTGCGTTAATCAAATAAGGAACATATTATGGAATTGTACATAGGTAACAAAAACTACTCTTCATGGTCACTTCGCCCTTGGTTATTGACTGATAAATATGGATTAAAGCTAAAAGAAGTAAGGCTGGATCTCGGTTCAGAGGCTTTTTCAAAACAGGTGAGTGTCGTGAGCCCAACTTGCAAAGTACCGACACTAGTAGATGGAGAGCTCGTTGTTTGGGAGTCCCTATCAATATGTGAATATATCAATGAAGCTTATTTATCAGGAGCAGCATGGCCAAAATCAACTGGGTTGCGCGCTCAAGCAAGAGCGCTTAGCGCAGAAATGCACAGTGGCTTTAATGCGTTGAGAGCCGCAATGCCAATGAATGTTAAAGCAAAGCGACATATTGTTATTTCTGAGACCGTAGAAAAAGACATTAGAAGAATTGAGCAGATCTTTGCTGAACAATATAGAAAGCACTGTAAGTCAGGAGGTTGGTTGTTTGGCGAATGGTCTATTGCTGATGCGATGTTTGCACCGGTGCTACTTAGATTTCAAACATACAATGTCAATTTAAATGAAGAAGCCAGTGAATATGTCAATCATGGGCTTAGTTGTCCTTCGCTGCAAAAGTGGTGTGCTATGGCTGAGCTTGAACAAGAAATAGTGACTGGCAATGAGGTCGGCAAGCCAGCTTGATATGGTGACTTCATAATTAAATCGTATTTGAACAATAATATAGAGTAATTGAGTTTATTTGGGACAAAGTTGCGTGAAAATAGTTGAAGTCACTGACAATAATCGAATGGTCTATAACAACCTCGCCCAAGCTTATGAGGCTGAATTTTCTGCTTTGACAGAAAAGTCACCTTTAGCTAATGGTGTATTTGAGTTGGATACTGATCTCAATGATCCCTTAGTCACTGGGTATATTTGTTATGTTGCAGATATCCCGACTGGTATTGCTGCAATTTATAATAGCTCACCGAGTGAGAATGAAGTCGCAGAGTTTTATATAGTGCCATTTTATAGGAAAGCGAAATTGGGCACCCAATTTGCGCACACACTTTGGAGACTAAGAGTAGGTCATTGGACGATCAAGCAAATTGAAGGCGCGCAGTACGCGACGAAATTTTGGTTGAGCGCAATTGCTGATTTCCCAGGGAGAAACTTAATTGAAGACGATTATGAAGATGAATATTGGGGGCGTGTTACAAGACAGCAGTTTATTATTGAAGGGTAATATCGTTAGACTACTGAAAGGGAGAAGTGTCGTTACAGTTAAACGACACTCTTACTTTGTGATGTTTACACAACACCACGAGGAAGACGACAGTCGTGGTCTTTCTCTGCAAGCTCTACAATCCAAGCTTCTTCAGCTTTGTAGCCATCTTCATTTGCTTTCACAATATTAAAGGCTGCAACTTTGCTGCTTTTTGCTGCTGGTGCCGCTTTTTTAGCAGGGGCTTTCTTTGCAGGTGCTTTTTCTGCTGGTTTTTCTTCAGCTTTGGCGCCAGCGTTACCTGAAGTTAGTTCTTCGGTTAATGCTGCAACATCAGCTAAACGCATGTTTTTGCCACCGTCTATGCTGTACCAGCCTGGTTTAATTGTAATTTCAGGCTTCTTGCCATTTACCGCTTCATAAGCTGCTTCAAATGCGCTTAGAACTTCAGTCTTATCAAGTTTACTCATCGTAGATCCCAGTCGTTTTGTACGTGGATACGCAGGTTAAGGATAAACGACATTTATACCTATTTTTGAGCAATTTTTCAATTTTTTGCGATTTTAAGCACAGTTCCTTGGTTTGTTAGATGTAACTTTGTGCAATTGAAGCACTTTTTTTGTACAAATTGTTACACTGAGCCACTGTCTAGTGCACGTCTTAATTTTATCCACTGATTACCAACCCACTCATGGGTGTACCGAGTGATGGACAACAGCACGGCGCTTGACGCTGTAAAACGCTTATAGATAGGCGTAGTGTCATAATTATAAAACTCCACGGGTGATGCGATTGTATCTATACCTTGTGCCGAGAATAGATCCTGAGCGCGTCTCATATGGCTTGCAGATGTAACAAGTATGACAGTGCTATCTACCAATGTTGGAGCGAGGTCTCTAGCCTCTGATTCTGTGTCACGCGCTTTTGAGTTTAGTTGAATTCGGTTGGCTGAAATTCCCAGAGATTGTGCTGTTTGTGACATTAAGTGGCTGGTGGTCATAGCGGGTGTATAGCCAGCGCCTGACATAATCAATTTTGCATTTGGATAAATATTGGCTAAGCGGGCACCCTCAATAAGCCGAACTAAGCTGGAATTGGAAAGTTGCAAATTAGCCTGAAGATTGGAATTAGGTGATAAACCACCTCCAAGTACGACAATATAGTCCACTTGCTTGTGTTGTGTGTGCACAAAGTGTTTTAACGCACGCTCTTTTGGTGTGATCCAGTAATCAGCAAAGTGTGGAGTGCTAATTACCCATAAAAATACAACGCTTAGCATGCATAAAGAGTAGCTTTTTACTTTTGTTTTACTGACAAAGAGTAACAGAAGAAAAATGACAATCAGTGCAACTGGGAGTGGCATGAGTAAGCCACCAATGACTTTTTTCAGTTCAAACATAAATAGCTCTAACTTTTGTAATTAGAGCTATTTTAACTGGTATAACGTCTATCTGCTAATGGATTGCTTGCAGGTATTTAAAAAGTGGCGATAAACAGGGTTGTCTTTCATGCTCTTTTTCATTGCCAAGTACATTGGTCGACTTAAACCCAAAGCGCCAAGTGGAATTGACTTAATCAATCCTTGGCTTTCGTATGGTGTAACAAGCCAATCAGGCAACGCTGCTACGCCCATTCCCGCGCTCACTAATTGGAATATCAATAACCCTTGGTCAACGGATTTCAATGTGCCATCAAATCGAGCATTTTGTATAAAATGCTTAAAAATATCCTGCCTTTCTTTCGGTATTGGGTAAGAAATAATGGTTTCATCTTTTAAGTCGAGCGCAGTGACATAGGCTTTTTTAGCTAGTTCATGATCTGGTGCAACAATAAGCTTTAATTTAAAGTCAAAAACGTGTGCATACTCTAAATGTTCTGGTTCACGGATATCAGAGGTAAGCACAATATCAAGTTCATCATTTAACAGTTCAGGTATTGCGTCGTAACTAAAGCCTTGCTCGTAGTCTACTTTTATGTCAGGCCAGAAGTTGTTGAACTCTTTGATTGTTGGCAGTAGCCAGTGGAAGCATGCATGGCATTCTACACTGAGCTTTAGTTGTGAGATTGGCTGATTTAAACTTTCTTTCAAACGGCACTTAGTGGCTTCAACTTTTGGTAATACTTCACTGGCCAATTCCAATAGAAGCATGCCTTGTGGTGTAAAGCGAACAGGTTGTGTTTTACGTTCAAATAATTGGCAATCTAATTTGTTCTCTAGATCTTTAATTTGATGAGACAAAGCAGACTGAGTTAAAAATAACTCACGTGCGGTGTTCACCAGTGATCCAGTATCTTTCAGGGTAGCAATGGTTTTTAAGTGCTTTATGTCTATCATCATTAATAAATCTCATTTTTAATGTGAGTAAAACTCAGATTACGTCCATATTACGCTGTACGGAGAGTCTATTCAACGTCTAGACGTCTACAAATCCATCAGCGATTGCTCAAAATTTCACTAAATCACTATAACACTATTTTTGACAGCGTTGTCATTATTTATTTAACTTTTTTTAAAAAAAATACAATTTAATTTTGCTCAAGTTGAGTTTGAGAATCGTTCAGTTGAGAAATTTCTACTCAAAGTCTGTTTTTTGGTGTGTCTAGATGTCTACTTTGGGAGGGGGAAGAAAATCATCATGGCAACTATTCACGGTTTAGGTATCCACGTATAGGTTGAGAAAGAGAACTAAAGTTTGCTTTTTAAAGGCGACGGACATGGAAAAATGACGCAATATACTTTACTTGAGAAAGGACGAGAGACTAGGGCTCATAATTGAGAGTTTCAGGCTGAACCCTAAGTTGAACTACTTCAGGTAGGTGACTTTACTTGTTGGAGCAATCCTCGAGCGTTACCGTGAAGGTAAGGCAGATTTGGATACATTATTCCACATCGAGCGCGTTATTACACCGACAGGGCGCATGCTCCGCCAGTGAATTGGCCAAGTGGTTATTCCTATATTGGGCCACCTATGTATTTCCGAGTATTTGTTTGTCAGGTTAAAGATGAAACTACTGCACTGAGTTAACCATAGAGTTGGCACTTTGATAGGTTTGTAAAAGCCTGCCTAGGCGAGCTTTTACAAACTAGCGCTTTAGGTCTGAAATTAAGGTTTAGTGTTCTGCGCAACTAAAAAAGACATAGCTTGTTGGCTTGGCATTGGTTTGGAAACTAAATAACCTTGACCTAGCTGGCATCCTTTGCGTTTCAACAGTGCCCATTGCTTTGGCGTTTCTATGCCTTCGGCGACAACTTCCAGTTGCAGTGATTTTGCCAAAGATAAAATGGCATCTATCAGAGGTGTCTCTTTGGTTGTTAGTTGGTCGACAAAACTCTTATCTATTTTTAATACGTGAATCGGGAGCTGGTGAAGATACCCTAAAGCTGAATATCCCGTACCAAAATCGTCTAAATATAGTTGCACCCCTAAAGGCGTGATCCCTTCGATGATCTTGGTTGCCAATCCCAAGTTTTCAATCAACCCAGACTCTGTAATCTCAAGGCATAAACTGCCTTTATTCAAATCATACTTGTCATACAAAGTACGGATGTGATCAATGAACTCTAGGCTGGCAAAATGTCTTGATGAGACATTCACGGTGACTTTTACACTAGGCAGCGATTGCTTTTGCCACTGTGCGAGTTGTTTGGCAGCCAATTCGAGAATATGCAAATCCAGCTCGATGATTTGGCCGGTATTTTCTGCGATAGGAATGAACTGGTCGGGAGGAACTAAGCCATTTCTTGGGTGGTGCCAACGAACTAAAGACTCAAAGCTAACGACTTTGGGTGCATTGAGTGTAAAAATAGGTTGAAAAAATAGCTCGAACTCTTGATTCTTAATACCATGCTGTAAATCATTCTCTATATCTGCTTGATGCTTTAACTTGCTGCGCATGGCGTTGTTAAAATACCGGATCTGACTTCTTCCAGCTGACTTAGCTTCGTACATTGCTGCATCAGCTTGTTGTAGCAATGTGATGGCATTATCAGAGTCTCGCTCTGTAAATGCGACACCAATACTGCTGGAAGCTTGGAGAATATGAGAGTCAATGATAAAGGGCTTAGCGATGGCATTTGTGATTCGTGTAAGGGCTTGTGTTACCTCTAGTTCACTATTGATATTCTCCATAAAAATGGCGAATTCGTCTCCCCCAAGCCGAGAGAAAGTATCGGTTTTTCGTATACAAGTTTGAATTGCTTCTACAATAGCAATGAGAAACTTATCACCGACCTCATGGCCGAGGGAGTCATTAATACTTTTGAACCTATCTAGATCCAGATAGATAAGGCAGTGCAACTTGGTGGCTTGGCTTCTACCAAGTGACAAAATGGCGTGCTTCATTCGCTCAATCAATAAATATCGATTTGCAAGTCCAGTGAGCTCATCGTGCAAAGCTCGGTGCTCTAAAGCTTGTTTTGCTAGCCTACGGTCGATTGCCATACTGATTTGGCGGCTAATATAAGTCAATATAGAGTAATGTTGACTGCTAAAAGTGTCCTCTTCCTCATAGCTTTGTAAAACAATCACACCTTGATATTGATCATTTACGACAAATGGTACTCCGAGCCAGGCTAGCGGAGTGCGGCCAACCATTTTAAATTCACCCTTATCAACAAAGCTTTGGAATTGCTGCCGATCACACATTAAAGCCGATTGCGAACGTATTACATAATAGGATGCGGTCTGTTTTAATTGCGACTTTGAAACTTTTTGCTGGGCAGGGCATTTGATTCCACCTTCGATTAAGTATTCGATTTCCAGCATATCTTGCTTGGTATCATAGATGCCAATAAAGAAGTTTTCAGCAGGTAACAGGGTGTAGATAATCTGATATAGCTCATCATAGAATGTATCTAGTTCTCTTGAGTGATAAGTGATATTGGCTATTTTGAGGATACACTTTTCAAGTAATTGAGCTTCGTTGAGCTGTGATACGGTTGCCGTCAGATGATCCACAGTTCTCACCTGATGGATCTTTGCACTGAGCAAGTGAGCAACGGTAGAGAGTATTTGTAGGTGGTTGGCACTAAAATAGTTTTGGTCTGGGTGTTCGCAATCAATTACACCAATAAGGTGTTCTTTATATACCAATGGCACACATAACTCGGAAAGGGCAGGTCGAGAGTCTGCGATATACATGGGCTCTTGTGAAACATCACCAGAAATAAATGGCTGTTTTGTTCTCGCAACGTGGCCAGTAATTCCTGTTTCAATTGATATTTTTCGTTGTAACACCTCATAGCGTTCACTCTCGTGAGCAACGCCCATACAGGCAACTGCTTCTAAGAATTGCTGGTTTGTATCCGTTAGATATATCACACAGTCGACAAACCCCAAGCGCTTCACCACCTGCGATGTGACATAGTCAAACAGTTCGTCAAGGTGGGTTATTTGCAACAAAGAAGATGAAAACTGATTAATAATGCTCAACTGTTCGGTTTTTGATTCTAGTTTTTTTTCAGACAGCATAGGCATGACTCGATTGCACAATAGGCACACGTTATCCTAGATATAGTGATAATCTCAAATTATGTCGAAAATTAACTTTCATGAAACTGTAAAAAAAAAAGCACAAGTACTTAACTAGTTTTGTAACTGCTTAACTTTACGGGTTTTTAGCTAAGCTTGTAATTTTTCAAAGAAGTCCAAATTGATTAATTGTTTCTGCCTTAATTAAAACAGGGGCAATCATAACAAAACATCAATGGTTTAGGTTGGCACTATAAAATGAACTGAACTACTTTACTATCGGCCTTGCAGCGCCTATGATCGGGCAAATTCAGCAGTGGAAAACAGCAATGACAAGTAATCAGACCCTTACTATTACTCGCCCAGATGACTGGCATGTTCATTTGAGAGATGGTGACGTTCTTAAAGATACCGTTCGTGATATTAGTCGTTACATGGGGCGCGCAATCATTATGCCTAACCTTGTACCGCCAGCTACTTGTACGGAAACTGCGCTTTCATACCGAGATCGCATTATGGCAGCAGGACCAAAGGCAGGTTTTGAGCCATTAATGGTGCTATACCTTACAGACAACACGACGCCTGAAGAAATTAGAAAAGCGAAAGCGAGCGGCCATGTATTCGCTGCTAAACTTTATCCTGCAGGTGCGACGACAAATTCTGATTCTGGTGTAACAGATATTGAAAATGTTTACCCAGCATTAGAAGCGATGCAGGAAGTGGGGATGCTATTATTGATCCATGGTGAGGTAACGGACTCTTCAATTGATATTTTTGATCGAGAGAAAGTATTTATTGAAACTAAGCTGGCTAAAATTGTAGATACATTCCCTTCACTGAAAATTGTTCTTGAGCACATTACCACGAAAGATGCAGTAGAATTTGTTCAATCTGCACCAGACAATGTTGCTGCAACAATTACTGCTCACCATTTGCTTTACAACCGCAATCATATGCTAGCTGGTGGTATTAGACCTCACTACTATTGCTTACCTATATTGAAACGCAACATTCATCAGCAGGCGTTGATTGACGCAGCAACTAGTGGCAGCAAAAAGTTCTTTTTAGGTACTGACTCAGCGCCTCATGCCAAAGACAAGAAAGAAGCTGCTTGTGGCTGTGCAGGTGCTTACACTGCGCATGCAGCAATTGAATTGTATGCTGAAGCATTCGAAGATGCAGGTGCACTCGATAAGCTTGAGGGCTTTGCTAGTTTCTTTGGTCCTGATTTTTATGGCTTACCACGCAACCAAGACACGATTACTTTGCAAAAGAGTGCTTGGCAAGTGCCAGAGTCTTACCCTTTAGGCGATACAAATGTAGTGCCTATCAAAGCTGGCTCAACAATCGATTGGCAAGTTGTAGAATAATACCTAGCACTGATTATTTGGGCCCGTTTTCTTGGGCCCTTTCACAATATTGATGCGCTTATGTCGCTGTGCACTTCAAACTGTTAGAACACAATGAAACTAGCACTTAAAACGTCATGAATACCTTATTTTTCGGTTTTCCTGCCTATTGAGCCTTCGGTTCTTTACTCAAAATCATATCTTTCAAATCCCATAAATAGTCATAAATTCAAAGTAAGTTACTGCCTAAATATCAAGATTTAAATTGTCATGGTGATGAAGTATGGCATCATATTCTTAACATAAACCCTTTATAAACATGAGCTTATTAAATCTTGGAGAGAGCTGCTTTTAAATGGATTAATACAAAATAAGTAAATAGTTAATTTGTACCTATTTTAAATAATATTAAAAGTCCTCAAAATAATAGCTATTAATTTGAAATTATATAAATATAATATACTCTCAGTATTAGAGCTTTTTAATACTTCAATGAAAATTGTAATCAACATTTTGTGAGAGAAATCTAATGCGTGAAATAAAATCTTTTATTAAAACTGCTAGCTTCAATGAACTAACTAAAGCTCATGAGCTACTACAAGAAGCAATTGCTCAGCAACAAGAGCAAGAGCAAGCGCGAGTAGAAGTGCTAGCTTTGATTAAAGAAAAGGGATTAACGCTAGATGACTTAGTTGGTTCTGGTGCTACGGACAAGCGCAGCAAAGTCAGTCCAAAATATCGAATTGAGATCGATGGTAAAGTACATGAGTGGACAGGTCGAGGTAAAACACCAAAGGCGTTCGCGAATGTAAATTTAGATGATTATAAGATATAAATATAAAATATTTTTAAATCATAATCTAAAACGAAAGGAACTATTCGGTTGACATGGCGAGGCAGTAAAATGCCTCGCCTGTTTTTAAAATCAATACAAATGAACGCTATTCTCTAATTTTTTCCCTCTTATTAACTAGGCTTCTCAGTTGTTTAATTAAAGCTTAATGTTTGTTTTTGACTAGTTACTGATTATCGTTAAATTAGAAAAAATTCAATTGATTCTCTCTTCTGCAACATCCTGTTTGAAATTGTTACATCTACCTTATTTGAATTACCAAAAATAACTTACGTTACACTTGGTAGTATGTCGTACATTGAAAGTGGTATACTCTAGACTTGAACCGAATGAGTTTCTATTAAGAGGTTTGTTATATACACGCTCAGGCCCTATCAGCAAGAGGCTGTTACTAGTACGGTCGCACACTTCAAAAAAACATCTAACCCAGCGGTCATTGTCTTGCCTACAGGTGCGGGTAAAAGCTTAGTTATCGCTGAATTGGCGAGAATTGCACGGCGCAAAATCCTAGTGCTTACTCATGTAAAAGAACTGGTCGAGCAAAATGCTCAAAAATATGAAAGCTATGGCTTAACTGCCAGCGTCTTTTCTGCAGGGTTGAATAAAAAGGAACTGGATCAACAGGTGACTTTCGCGTCTGTACAATCATTAGCGCGCAACCTAGATAAAATAAATTCGTTTTATTCATTAGTTATTATTGATGAGTGTCACCGTGTGAGTACGGCGGAAGATAGTCAATATATGCAAGTGATTAGCTGCCTCAAACAGTTTAATCCAAAGCTTATGTTGTTAGGTTTGACGGCAACTCCTTATAGGCTTGGTCATGGGTGGATCTATCGTGAACATTATCACGGCTTTATTCGTGGTGAAGAAAATAGTCCATTTGCGAAGTGTATTTATGAGCTTCCACTGCGCTATATGATTAGTCACCAGTATTTAACACCTCCTCACAAAGTAGATCCTGCAATAGAGCATTATGATTTCTCTTCATTAACGTCGGACAGTTTAGGCCGTTACAGCGAAAATGATATGAATAATCTTTTGAATAGCCATACTCGTGCAACCAAAAGCATTATAGATCATATTTTGATAAAAGCTGAATCAAGGCTGGGAGTAATGATATTTGCGGCAACTGTAATGCATGCAAAAGAAATTGTCAGTTATTTACCTGAAAGCGAAACCGAATTGGTGATTGGTGATACCGAAAATAAGCAGCGCGACAGTATTATCGCGCGATTCAAAAATAAAGAGATTAAATACCTCGTTAATGTGTCGGTATTAACGACTGGGTTTGATGCACCCCATGTGGATTTTATCGCAATTTTGAGGCCTACAGAATCGGTAAGCTTGTATCAACAAATTGTGGGAAGGGGGTTACGTCTAGATGAAGGGAAAGAAGATTGTCTCGTAATTGATTATGCTGGCAATGACTTTGATTTATTTCATCCTGAAGTAGGCACTAAGAAGCCGAACCCAGATAGTGAGCCTGTTCAGGTTTTATGCCCTGGTTGTGGGTTTGCGAATACCTTTTGGGGTAAGTTGGACGAACAAGGCAAAGTAATTGAGCATTACGGCAGGCGTTGCCAAGGTGTGCTGGAAAATGAAGATGACAACGAATCGATACAATGTGACTTTCGATTTAAATTTAAAGAATGTGGTCATTGTGGTGCTGAGAATGACATCGCTGCGCGCCAGTGTTTGAGCTGTGGCGAGGTAATGGCAGATCCTGATGATAAACTTAGGGATGCGCTCAATTTAAAAAGTGCATTGGTATTACGATGCTGCGGTATGACTGCCGAAGTGATTAAACCACAAATATTAAAAGTCACCTATTTCGATGAAGATGGGGCCGATGTCAGCGAGGTTTATGACTTCACCAAGAAGGGGAGTCGCTACTATTTCCATCGCAACTTTGCAAAGCGCCTTAAAAATGGCAGTGGGATAGGGAAATGGAACAATGCCAATGACGTTGATATAACACAGTTGTCGCCACCAGATTTTGTTATAGCAAAACAGCATAAGAAATACGGCTGGCAAATTAATGAAAAGATTTTTGATTACGAAGGAAACTATCGAATCGCGGACAAAAGTTAGTTTATGGCGTATGCAGGCCTAGTAGGTCTGCATACGCAGTATAGGTTTAGGCTATTCTGCCATCAACCCCCATCCATCACCATAGCCTTCATGGGCGTTAGCAATAGATTCAATGTACTGCTCAGTTTGGCCAAGTAGTTCATGAGTTGGGACCATAGTTACAGTTGTCAATACTTCCCATACACCCGTATCAGGACACTTACCGAGTTTAGTTTGTGGTGCTAATTCATCTTTGCCAATTGCTTCTACAAAGCGTTCAGCATTGTCTTTTTGTTCGAATAGAATGTAGAAATCAATCTTTTGCATTTGCGTAAGATCGACACCTTCAGCGGCGATTTCAGATAACAGCTGACCATTGTCATCGTTTGGAAATTGCATATCATTACTCAATTAGTAGAATTGCCTATATTGTCCGTTATCCAAGATGAAATAAAAAGCATCACTGTAAAATTTTTGTCGTTAATTGCGCGTTCTATGTGTTAATTTGACCCGTGTACAGAGTAATTTGCTGCACAAATAACAACAACGCTGAATCAAAGAGTCCCTTAGTGCCACAAATCATTTATTTCCTTGTCGTTTTATGCCTGTGTATACAGCCTTCTGTGGCTAGCTCACAGCAATTAATTGATGAAATCAATGTTGAATCAAAAGCGCAAGCCGCTTCAGATAATGTCGCCCAATACCTCACCAAGTATCAAGGTGTGGTGTTTACACATAGCCGTAAAACAGCCATCGAAAAAGACATAAACTCAGCGTTACAAGCTCTAGGCTATTATGAGTATAACAGTGTCATTCAGTACGAAGTGGATAGCCAGACTTTACAAGTAATCCTGTCACTACAAGAGCCGGTTCATTGGCAAAATGTTGACGTGCGGATTGTGGGAGAGGGATTGAATGATTCTGAGCTCCAAGCGGTTATTCAATCCATTGCACTTAAAAAAGGCACTGTTGTACGTCACGATGTTTACAGTGCAGTTAAAGCACAATTAGAAAGTGCGCTATTGGAACGCGGGTACTTTGACTATATTTGGCAGCAACGTAAATTGGAAGTCAGCTTAAAACAGAGAATAGCGCAGGCTGCACTAGTTATTGACTCTGGTACGCGTTATCGATTTGGCGAGCTACAACTTGCAGGGAACTCAAAAGCACACAAATTTATCACGCAGCTGGTTCCATTTAACCAAAATACCCCGTATCAAGCTAAACTATTGAGCGACTATAGCCTTGCATTAAGTGGTACTCCGTACTTTGCCAATGTGAAGGTTTACCCACTTTTAAAATCAAGAAAACCTCATGCAGTACCTATCCGAGTTGAGGTGACTGATAAACCCGAGAATAGCTTTGAAGTAGGAGGGGGCTATAGCACAGATCTGGGAGCCAAGTTTAGAGGTAAATGGAGCAAACCCTGGGTTAGTGAAGGCGGACATTCTTTTGTCTCAGATCTTAATTTGTCGCAGCGCCAGCAGGATGTGACAGCAGCTTATACAATCCCTGTAAATGACCCAAATACTGATGTATATCGTGTACTTGGAGGCTATCAGTTACAGGATGAATTGACCGAGGGCGTTAAAAGCAAGTCGTGGAATATTCAATTACAGAGGCAGTGGCTTTTGCAAAGTAATTGGGTTCGAACTGCATTTCTAAAACGTGAACACGAAAAAAGTGAGCAGCAGGGGTTGAATCTTGATACGGAAATGTTGATACCCGGAATTAGCTTTGCGAAGAAGCAAAGCAAAGGGGGCATGACGCCTTATTGGGGTAGTGAGCAACTAATTACATTTGAAGCTGCGCACGACAGCATTATTTCATCGACCTCTTTGATTAAAATTCACTGGAAACAAGCTTGGCTGAGGCAGTACAAGGAGCGGCATATGCTATTGCTCCGCGGAGAACTTGGAGCAATGGTGGTTAGTGAGTTTGATAAAACTCCCCTTAATTTGCGCTTTTTTGCAGGCGGCGACCAAAGTGTCCGCGGCTTTGCATTTCAATCTATTTCCCCGCGGGGAGAGCAAGGGCAATTAACCGGGGGAAAATATTTGGTGACGGTCAGTACAGAATATAACTATCAATTTTTGCCGAATTGGCGTGCAGCACTATTTGTTGATGTAGGAACAGCAACCAATGACTTTAGCGAAAAATGGTCTGTGGGTGCTGGATTTGGGTTTAGATATGTAACGCCTGTTGGACCAATTAGGGTAGATCATGCTTGGGGGCTCAGTAAGCCAAGCCGAAGTACACGTTTAAGTATTGTGATTGGCCCAGAGATATAGAGGTGGGAGTGATTGTGGATCGTGATGTAAAGAAGCGCTTGGTTATCGGAGTAAGTGCATTATTTCTTACCGTTGTGTTTCTTATTTCGACGCCTTTTGGCAACAAGCTACTGGTGAGCTTTGTTAACTACTTTGTAGCACAAGTACGTATTGAGCTTCGTGAAGGTAAGCTCTTGTCTGGTGGGCAATTCTCAATTGATTTTCAAACAGCTTCAACACATCTGCACGCTGATAAGGTCAGTTTGAATTTGAATTGGTTTGATTGCGCTACACTTTGTATCGCTCTTGAAGTCGATGAATTGAAAGTTACAGCTTCAGATGTAGCCACAGAAGGGGGCCAAGCGCAGGTAGCCTATGAAACCGAATCAGAGCTCAGTGAAGAGCTGATTTCATTCCCTTTATCCATAGGTGTGTCATCCTTGAAAGTCGACTCGTTGATTGTGGATGCGGGTGGGCATAAGGCTATTCTTGATAAATTACAGCTGGTGGCGAGTGCACGTGAATCGCTAGTCAGTGTTGAAAAGCTCCATAGTCAACACGTATATATAGAGCAATATCAAGCAAAGCAAACGCAAACTAATGGGTTGCCTGAGAGTCTTGAGCCATTGCAATTACCCAGTTTTCATTTGCCAATAGAGGTTGATTTGGCAAACTTTCAAATAGCTAAATTGGCTTATCAACCGTTTGAACAGGCACCTCAGCATGTCAAAAATCTAGCACTGATAATGTCAGTTAAGTCTCAGGTTTTACGTGTTGATACCGTTTCATTTCGGTATGAGTTAATGAGTGCATTTGCGAGTGCAGATTATGACTTGAACTCAAATTCAGTGCGAGGAGGTGTAAGTTTAGCCCACCCTTCGGGGGCTATAACGGCTAACTTGCATGGCGATCTACAACAGCTCAATATTTTGGCAAAGGTATCGGGTGACGTGTCTGCAGACGGCCATTTATCTGTCTCTCCTGCGATGAGAAACTGGCCTTTTGACCTCGATATACAACTGAATAAAGCGTCGATTGAGGACACCGTAGCGCTGTCTGAGTTTAAACTTAAGGGGAAAGGAAATGCTGACAATTATTCCTTTTCCATGGCCGGGAATGTTGACTTAAATGCGTTATATGAGCAGGCGGCCAACGCCCATATTCAGGCTTCAATAGTGGGAAGCTTGTCGAGCTTAGAAGTCGACAAGAGCAGAATTGAGATTGGACAGGCATATACCGAGCTTGTTGCTCAACTCGATTGGCAGCAAGGTCTAAAGCTGGACCTTGTAGGAAAGTTGAAAGAATTGCCAATTCCAAAGCTGAGTGAGGGGCCTAATCTTAGGTTTTCTAAAACAGATTTAGGCGTGTTGTCAGGCAATTATGCGTTAAATTTCAAGCAACAAGACTCTTCTTGGTCCGCTCAGGTTGATGAGTTGAAACTATACGGCAGTGTTGCAGAACTACCGGTATCATTGGCATTAAAAGGCGAACTCAATGACCAACTGAGTGGACAGCTGAATCAAGCCGAGTTTTCATATGGCAGCAGTAAGATAAACGTGACGGGAGAAGTGGGCAATGAGCTGGACCTAAAAGCAAGTTTTAATATTGCTCATATGGCTAATGAGATACTGCCATTAGATATTGCAATGCATGGCCAAACGACAGCGAAGGGGCTTGCTAAAACACCTAAAATCAATCTGCATGCACAGATAGCTGAGGCTGTGTACCAAGAGTTTGCTTTGAAAGGAGCTGAGTTGTCTACTGAGGTAGATTTAAGTTCGGACTTTGCTGGGCAACTTTCATTGACTGTGGCACACGCAAATGCGCCGGGTATTGAAGATGGCAAATTTTCGCTTAGCGCTCAGGGAGATCGTAGAGTTCACCAAGCAAATATTGCGCTTGTTAGCAAAAAGGCGTCAGCTGAGCTGGCGTTGACTGGTCAGTATGCGGATGCTAAATGGATGGGCCAAATAAATAGCAGTAAGCTCTCACTTGAATCACTCCTGCTGAAACTGAATAACTCGATAGCACTCGAAGTGTCAGAGGAAGGCGTTGCTATTTCACAACACTGTTGGCAAGTTGCAGCTGGGCAAGCATGCTTGGCAGCTAACCAACAAGGTCAATCTGGTGACGCGAGTGTATCTCTGAGCAATGTACCGTTGCAGTCGGCATCAGCATGGGTACCTGATGGCATCAGTGCAGAAGGTAGTGTTACTGGTGAAAGTAAAATTCAGTGGGCTGACAATCAACTCAATACGCTCATCGGGAGGTTAGAATTAACGGGTGGCAAGGTTGTATTATCTCAACCAGAACAAGGATCAAATCCTGAGCGTTCAGAATTACAGCAAACGACCTTAACCGTTGACTCTTTTGATATTTTGCTCCGGGGGGATGAAAACAGTGCGCATGTTGATTGGCAAATTCAGTTGGCTAAACTCGGCAACTTCAACGGTAAAATACACCTTCCAGATGTACAAAATAGCGATAACATTAAAGGTTTTGTCGATATAAATGCAATTCAGCTCAACGAATTCACACCTTATTTAAGAGCGCTTGCATGGCCCGACATAGATTTGGCGGGGAAAATTGGTGGTCGCATTGAATTTGCGTCAGACACAGGACAACCGATGGTGTATGGTCGTATGCGTGCTGAGCAAATCTCTGTATTGTCGAGTTATTTGCCCATGCAAGTTTCCGATCTGAATTTAGACATCGATTTACGAGATGATCTCATTGAGTTAAATGGACAATTAAAGACACCTGAAGACGGGTTTGCGGCTATCAACGGCAAGGTTTTGCTGCAACCTAATTTGGGTTTAGATGTAAAATTTAATGGGCAACGTTTATTTTTTACACCCATGGCGGGTGCCCAGATAGCAGTTTCTCCTGATCTGCATATTAAATTTTCAGGCGAACATCTTAACGTTGTCGGTGATGTTACCGTACCATTCGCGCGATTTACATTGAATGAGCTACCAGAAGGAGCCATTTTAGTCAGTGAAGATCAAGTGATCCTAGATGACGTTGACGAGGCGCAAAAGCCGGGGTTGTTTGATTATCAAGCTGATATAGATATTCGACTATTAGATGATGTACGTATTGTAGCATTGGGTCTGGACGCTTATTTGTATGGTGAACTATCTTTAGAAAAGCAGCTCGATACGGCGATACTTGCTGCAGGTGAAGTGTCTTTGCGTGAAGGTAAGTACACCGCATTTGGTCAGGATCTATTTATTCAAACTGGGCAATTAGGTTTTAATGGTCCACTGGACAAGCCGTATTTGAACGTTAGAGCAATTAGAAACCCAGATAACACTGCAAATGGTGTAATTGCGGGTGTATCTGTACAAGGCAGTATTGCGGAGCCCGAGCTAACGATTTTTTCAGAACCAGCGATGGATCAAGCAAAGGCGCTTGCATATTTGCTCAATGGTGAAGCTTTAGGCGCTGGTGAAAGTTCTAACAATACCATGTTAGCGCAGTTTTTACTCTCGAAGAGCATTGATAAGAGTAAAGGATTATTTACAAAAGCGGGAAAAAAACTTGGGTTAAAGGACGTTAATTTGGCTGCAAAAGGAAGCGGTGACGATACACAAGTGGAGCTTTCGGGGTACATTACACCTAGCGTACAAGTGAGCTACCGAGTTGGAGTATTTGCTTCTCTCAGTGAAATAGCTGTACGTTATCGAATATTTTCAAAGCTTTATATTGAAGCTACGAGTGGTCTCTACGATAGTATAGACTTGTTGTATAAATTTGATTGGGGTGGTTGATGCGCTATTTGAGCTTATTGCTCGTCGTGATATTTTGTCATACTGCTGTAGCAAAAGAAGCTAAAGTTGTAAGAGTTACACAGGGCGCACACCCTTATGTTGTAGATTTGATCAAGTTGGCGTTGTCTTACCAGAAAGACGTATATAAGCTCCGTTACGTCGACAATATACCTACCCAAAGCCGTGCTATAAGACTATTAGGTAAAGAAAATGGCATAGATATTTTCTGGTCGGTTACGAACTCTCGTCGAGAAAATATGGCTCGAGCGGTACGGGTTCCGATTGTGAAAGGCTTGTTGGGTTACCGTATTCTAGTGATCAACAAAGACAATCAAGCTAAGTTTAGTAATTTGAACCATATATCTCAGCTTCAAAAGTTTCATTTCGGATTACGCTATGATTGGCCTGATCATAATATATTTGTTGATAATCAATTGTCTGTAAACGAATTTAAAACTTTTACAGGTGCGTTAAATATGCTCAAATCAAATCGCTTTGATGCGATTCCAATTAGCATATTGGAATTACCTGATCTGGTAAGTCGATATCAAACATATGCGGAACAAAACCTACTATTATACTATCCATCGGCAGTGTACTTGTTTGTTGAAAAATCAGATCAAGCGCTCTTTCACGCACTTTCAAATGGTATGAATCAAGCATTGCAGGACGGCCAATTTGAAAAACTGTTTAATCAATACTTCAATGGCTTGATAAAGGAGTTGGAGCTAGAGAAACGCACACTGATCGAGCTGTCAAATCGTAGCTTACCGCCTAGCGCACCACTAGCAGAACAACACCTCTGGTATAGAAAAGAAACAAAAAATGAAAAAAACTAATGTATTTTTAGCATCTGCAATATTGATGCTTGGTGGCTGCATGCAACAACAAGAAAAGCCGCAAGAAATCGTTCGCGCCCCAAGCGAAATTATCAACTCGGCGCCAGAGAAAGCATGGCGTGAAGTAGATAGTAACAATGTTCTACGTATTACGTTGGAAACAGGGCATGTTTATGTGGAGCTAAATGAGCGGCTCGCGCCAAACCATACAAACAATATCAAGTTATTGGCCAGAGAACAGTTTTATAACGGATTGAGTGTGTATCGTTTTGTTGAAGGCTTTGTAGCGCAAGGAGGAGACCATACTGATACCAAAGTCCCTAAAGAAGGCAAAAAGCGCCTAGATGCGGAGTTATCGCTCAAAACGAACAAAGCTTTGCCTATCACTGCGCTTGATGGTTCAGATGGCTATGCAATTAGAACTGGATTTTTAGATGGGTTTGCAGTGGGTCAAAATAGCCCTGCAACAAAAACTTGGATGACTCATTGCGCTGGCACTTTTGCGATGGCCCGAGGTAACGGCATTAACAGCGGTGGAACAGAGTTTTATATCACGCTTTCACCACAACGCTACTTAGATCGCAATATCACAGTTTTTGGACGAGTGCTTGAGGGCATGGAGCATGTACTGCAATTACAAAGAACGCCTACCGAGGGGCGTGTGTTCAATCCAATTGCAAGTGTAGATGTATTGATAGATATTGCACAGGAAGACAACACTCAATTTGAAGTGTTTGATACTGATACTGCTCTTTTCGAGGAGTTGATCGCTGCTCGCACAAACCGCCCTGAGCCGTGGTTTAAATTTACGCCCAATTATGCTGACGTGTGCTCAATTTCAGTGCCAACAAGAAGAAAAAGCCTGTAGAGAAGTGCCGTGTTATACGGCACTTTTCAAAAACATGCGCTTATTGGCGATTGACTCTTATATCGAAGCTTGTAGTGTCTTGCTCACTAGAGCGGAATGGGTTGATGTCTAGCCCGCCGCGACGAGTATACCGAGCGTAAACTTCCAACTTGGTTGGGTTAAGTGCACGCTGAATGTCGCAAAAAATACGCTCTACACATTGCTCGTGGAACTCGTTGTGATCTCGAAATGAGATTAAGTACCTCAACAATGACTCCCGGCATATTGTTTTCCCTTCATAGCGGATCACAATACTTGCCCAATCCGGCTGAGATGTAATAAGGCAATTGGACTTTAACAGGTGACTGTATAGAGTCTCCTCTACATTGTCATTATTCTCGTTGCTTAATATGCCGTCTGTTGGGCTATAGGTGTCTACATCGATGTCTAATCCATCAATACATTCACCTGGTAGTGCTGTAAATGGCAAACAGTTGTACTCATCAGGGCCATATAGTTTTACCTCTACTTGGCACTGCGCAGCAGCACTTAAATCGTCAGTAAGGTGTTGCAGTACTGTTTGCTGGGATTCAAAACGCGTTTGGTTAAAGCTATTTAGATAGAGCTTAAAAGATTTTGACTCGATAATGTGTGAGCTTTGACATGGAAACGTGAATGTTGCCACCGCGACTTGAGGTTTTCCTTTGCTGTTTAGCCATGACAACTCGTAGCCTGTCCAAGTATCCTCACCAAAAAATGGTAATTGCTGTTCATTGACTGCGATTTGATCTCGGTTTAACTTTCTTGCGATGGGGTGTAACAGAGACGCATCGTATTGAGATGCATATTCAGTTGTTTTGCCTAATACTGAGGCTTTTAGCTCAGGCGCATTGTTGTAATCTGTCATGTTTCACCAATAGTGGTTACAATGTTGCGAATTATAGCGAATAAAAAATGAGATTGGCAGTATGGCTTCTTTTACAAATATGATGGAATCGCTACATCAGCGTTTTGCATCAGCAACTGAACAAAATCAAGGACATTTACCTCTTATCCAGCATGACTCTGATTATCCGAGTCCATGTGAGAAAGGACAACCAAATACACATGGACAAATTCAGTGGCAAGCAACACCTAGAAAGCCACTTGAGGATCTTACTGACTTGGCAAAAGCGCTAGAAGTGGAATTTCCAGAGCCATTACATGCCTATTATGGTGCTGTATATGGTGGAAATATTCTTGCGAAATTCGAAGGGCATGAAGTTGAGCTTTTACAAGTTTGGAACGAGGATGACTTTGTTAACTTACAGCAAAACATTACTGGTCACGTACTCATGAAGCGCCGCTTAAAGCAAGATGACACCATTTTCATTGGTCTTACAGAGAAAGAGGACTTACTCATCACAGTAAAATTAAATACTGGTGAAGTGTGTCTTGAGTATGTAGGAAAGCCGCCACACCACGTATTGGCGGCCAACCTAGAAGTATTTCTTGAACAGCTAAGCTTTTAGTTATTGAAAATCCCACGAAATATTTGATACCAGCTGACAATTGTCACATTTGAAATCAAAAATACCGAACCAAGGTTCTTCTAATGCCCAGTTGCCATCGCAGCTAGGGCATTTTCTCTGCTGCTCAGCTTCGAGGCTTTCTCCACCTACACGATACAAGTAGTAATAGACTGGCTTTTTTGTTAGGTAGCGAATGCGTTTGCTTAAATCCAACCCTCTGCGGGTTAAGTCACTAGAAAGGCTGGTTAACTCTTCCAGCGCAGCAAATTCACAGCGCGTAGCACCATTAATTTGAATTTGATCACATGCTTGCCAATCTTCTTGCCATTTTATAAGTGCCTTATAATCGCCGTTTGCAATAGCTGGGATTTTATATAGTGGTACTGGTAAAAAGTCATCCCCGCAGTAGAGTGGACTACAAGTGTGCACATAGGTTGTATAAAGAATATAGCTTGAGGGAGACTGGCATTGATCTGCACCATTGGCATGAATATCTTGCCCAATAACTTTAACTTTTGGTGCGAGCAACCCAGCTTGTTGCAATTGTTCAATGGCATGTTTTACAAAAGGGCTATGGTGCAACGGGTGCAAAGAGTCTTCCTGCGGACACATAACACGGGTGATAAAGTAGCCATCTTTTAACACTGTGGGAAACTCATCACCGATAATTTGGCCATTGAAACGCAGTGCATTAACCAAACGATTTATCGCCTGTTCAGCCATGTCTAAAGTAGTGTCTTGATAGCAATCAAAAGTGAGATCGACTACAAACATCCTAAGCTCGCTCTTCTAGTAAAGCGAGTAGTTTGTCGAGCTTAGCTTCAATTCTATCAAGTTGAGTCTGTTTATTTACCTCGACGGATTCCTCACTAGACTCAATGGATTCAATTGCCTCAGGATTATTTTTATAAGCGGATAATGCTGCAATTAATACAGGCATTGGTACCGGTGCAGTCAATTTTGATTTAACTGTCGCAACTGTTGGCGTTTTGCCTTCCGAAACCAAAGATCGGATGGCGCTTTGAACTGCTGGATGCATAAAAACTACCAAAAAAATAAAATCCAGTTTACCACTTTTAAAGCAATTACCAAAAGGCTTGCGCTTTTTGCAATCGGTTTATTACAAAAGCGATAAACGAAATGATCTAACGTAGTAATGCGTCGAGCTCATCAATTACTTCGCTCCAGTCTGCGTCTTCTTTTAGAGACTCTTCTATAAAGTGCTTTTGTCCTTCATTCCAAAATGGCGCATCTTTTAAAAGTATGTGATTTTGTAACTTGTTGTGGTCAATAAAACGAGAGATGTGTTCATCGCTGTTTTCTAATCCCAATTGTGCAAATAAAGACTTTAAAGAGTGATAGCTAGTATCCATACGCACCTCGTTGAACGAAAATTATACTAATACTATAGTAGATGAAGCTGGGGTTTATAGCATTGAATCAAACGCCTTAGGTTTATTTACACAACCTAATGCAATGACCTACATATATTGGCAAGCAGGGATAAAATTATGACAACAACCGAAGAACAAGCACCCAATACCGAAATTAGCGTTAAGTTCTTGGCTCCTGAAGACATACACGTTGCGGCGAGTTTGCTATATCAAGCGTATCATGAAGATCCGTTACTTATTAACATTTTAAATGAGTCTAATGAGAGTAAGTATGAATCTAAACTACGAGCACTTATCCGCGAAGAGTTGTCTAGCTTTGGTAAAGCTGGGCAGCCAATCGTTGGCGTATATGTAAACGATAACCTTGTTGCTGTTGCTTGTGCTTTTGCATCACAGTCTGAAATTGATGCAGCTAGAGGTTGGAATTGGCGTCTACGTTTAATGATGGCGACAGGTAGGTTACAGACGCAACAGTTATTGGAAAAAGAGCGTACCATTCAAGCGCAGCTGAGTGAATATCAAGGATATTACTTTTTGTCCTTTATTGCAGTGGATCCACACTATCAGGGTTTAGGGTATGGGCATTATTTACTGTCTGCGCTAGATACCTTAGTGGTTGAGAACCAAGGCGTTGCGGGTTTGGCTGTATTTGTAACAAAGAGCAATCAGGTTAACTTTTTTGAGTCACACGGCTACCAATTAATTAAGCAATTAGTGTTTAAATCAGCATCTGGTGATTTGCTATTTAAACCTCGAACTGACAAAACGGAAAAAGCACTGTGAGACTTTTCCTACATGGATGTGAGTATTATTGGGAAGTATCACCGCGCTAAAGCTCTATTTTTCATTCAAGGTTTTGATTTTTATTTGTTTTTTGTTTTGTTGCAGTGATTTTTAAGAATTTTTATTGAGAATATCTCCTATTTATTACCGCTGATTCGCATAAACTTATTCGTGTTAAAGGATAAAAGGACTCAGCAGAAAGCTAACGCTAGGATAGCGGGTAGGATACAAAGATATACACGGGAAGTTCGGAGCGCCGAAGGATAAGGTGAAGAGGAGCCAAGCGGCAAAGGACACAGCACAGGATGTGCAGACATAGGAAATGTCATCAGGATTAGGAGCGCCGAAGGAAAAGGTGAAGAGGAGTCGGGAAGACAAAGGACACAGCACAGGATGTGCAGACATAGGAAATGTCATCAGGATTGGGAGCGCCGAAGGAAAAGGTGAAGGGGAGTCGGGAAGACAAAGGATACAGCACAGGATGTGCAGACATAGGAAATGTCATCAGGATTAGGAGCGTCGAAGGAAAAGGTGAAGGGGAGTCGGGAAGACAAAGGATACAGCACAGGATGTGCAGACATAGGAAATGTCATCAGGATTAGGAGCGCCGAAGGAAAAGGTGAAGAGGAGTCGGGGAGACAAAGGATACAGCACAGGATGTGCAGACATAGGAAATGTCATTAGGATTAGGAGCGCCGAAGGAAAAGGTGAAGGGGAGTCGGGAAGACAAAGGATACAGCACAGGATGTGCAGACATAGGAAATGTCATTAAGGATCGGCTTGCCGTAATACAATGGATGTACGAGCATAGGAAATGCTTGTAAAAGGAAGCACACAACAGGATTTGTGAAGTGGATATAAGTGCTGGATGCACACAGGATGAAGACAGGGAGGAAGATCGGGTGTGTTGGATATATACCCGTTCAGGGGAAGATGAAAATTGGCGGCTTGCTTGTTAGTTGTAAGCAGAGGTAGCGGATACCTCCAAGGGAATTCGTCGGATTGGGGCGTGACAAAAAGGGTTACGCCTTAGTTTTTTTGTGCCTGCGAAGCACTCAAATTTTTAAAATCTTTTCAAATCAATCGACAATTCTGTGTGGTGGCACATCCACTTTAATCAACATTTGATTTTCTAGATACAACACGCCTTTATAAGCGGTGTCTCTATCTGAGCTAAATTCGAATTGGAATTGACTTTTTATACCTAACTTACCATTTTTAAGCACACCAATGCGCCTTTTTTGGCAAGCAACGCTGAGCAACTGCACATTGAGTTTCTCAGTTTGTTGAGCTGCATGTTCACGAGCAGCCTCGGCTATTTCTCTGCTATACCAGAAAAAGCCACAAGTCGTTAGAATAAGTATAAAAAGCCAAAGTGTTGTCATTTATGAAAATAGCCTACCAATTGCCCTAGAGAGTGTTTCGCTGCGATTTTGCGCTCTCAATAATCCTAATACATGTGGACGCAACATCGGAATTGCAACTAAATCGGCAAAAATACTTTCAAAAAGCCCTTCAATTTGAGTGCAGTGCGCTGCTTTATCCATAAATGTATATAAACGCTGTGGATCTGTGAGTGTTTCCCAGCCTCTTCCCGCAACTGTAAGCAATACGTCGGGTTGCTCTGCAAGTTCTGAATCTAATAGGTAGTCGACAGATTGAGCGATGAGACCTAAACCATGACTACCAGACATCGATCTCAAGCAGTTTATACTGCCAGTTAAATGTTCTGGCGTTTGTTTTTCTAACTGGGCTTGCAGGAATTCGGTCAATTCAGTAGAAATAGCGACGTGCTCGAGCATTGCCGCGAGTGGGCTTTGTACTTGCTCAGGCAAAGAGGTCCAACGCGACATTAAGTTTGCTTGATTATTGCCGTGTTCTAGGCGCATTGCAAAATCAGCCAAGCCTTGCAGAGCCAAATTCTGCCAGTCTTGCAGTTCAGGGTTGGCAAAATAGTGCTCTACAGTTTCGTAATACTGTGATGCCGGTCGCTTTAATTCACACTTCATCAACGCGTTAAAAGCAGCAAGTTTATTTGCATTCGGCGTATACACGTATGGGTTGTTATCAAGTTTTCCTTGAGCCTCTTCGCCAGTTAATTGTGTGCCTAAAGCTTCAAGTACCATGGAGGCGAAATGATCGCGGCTGGCGACAATTAATTTACTCTGCTCATCCAGTGGAAACTTTAAAAACCACACATACGGGTCAAGTGTTGCTTGATTATCCCAAAATTGAATTGCGATAAATGCATGATTTCCCAGTGGATACGGGTATGGAACATGGGTATTTTCAATTTGAGCAAACTGCTTTTTATCAATTTTGGTTATTCGACGACCAATATCATAGACACGCCACTGAGTGCCTGCAGAAGTTAATAGCTCACCTAAAGTTGAAATTTGCGCCGTCATTTTATACTCACTTGAAATTGCGTTGTGCGCGATTATAACGGTAATTGAGTCCTGTAGTAAGACTTGGTTGGTCTGCACAACTCAAGTTAAATGCTCTAGGGGCCACTCAATGGTATAATTCACGCTTGGAAGTAAAGAGTAAGAGGAACTCCCGTGAGCCAACAAGTTTTACAGCACCTGACTGAGTTAGCGTATCAATTACAACAAGCTAAGCTATGGCAATCAGAACCGATTGATGCAGAAGCTTTAGCTTCAACACAACCGTTTTGCTGTGACACGCTTCGTTTTGAGCAGTGGTTGCAATTTGTATTTATCCCCAAAATCCAACAAATGATAAATGAAAACCAGCCGCTACCTACGAGTATAGCAATCGCGCCAATGGCAGAAATCGCTTTCGCAGGCCATGCTCAACAACAGGCTCTTCTCTCAACTTTAAATCAGATAGACACTGTAATTTCTCAAGGTGGAGTGTAACCGTGCTAGAAATTATTTACCAAGATGAAAATTACGTCGCCATCAATAAACCCTCTGGGCTATTGGTTCACCGCTCTTTTTTAGACAAGCGAGAAACCCAATTTGCTATGCAAATGCTGCGGGATCAGCTCGGACAGCATGTTTTTCCAGTTCATCGTTTAGATCGGCCAACAAGTGGCGTATTGTTATTTGCCTTGAGCTCCGAGGCTGCAAGAGACATTAATCAATTGTTTATTGATGGGACAGTTGAAAAGCGTTACTTGGCACTTGTGAGAGGGTATGGGCAAGATGAAGTTTTTGTTGATAAACCATTGAAAGAGCAACTAGATAAAATCGCCGATAAGTTTGCTGATCAAGACAAAGCACCTCAAGAAGCACAAACAATGGTGCGTTGTTTACATCGTGCAAGCCTTGATATCCCGTTTGGTAAGTACCCTAGCATTCGCTACTCGTTGGTAGAGTGTTTTCCAAAAACAGGGCGAAAGCATCAGATCCGCCGTCACTTAAACCACTTGTCTACGCCCATTATTGGCGATGTGAATCATGGTGATAACAAACATAACCACTTTTTCCGTGATCATTTTCAGTTACAGCGCCTCATGTTATTTGCAACTGAGCTAAAGTTTATACATCCTTATACAAAACAACCTATTTTAATACGCGCTAATTTAGGTGATGACATGCTGGATATTTGCCGTCAGCTAGGTTGGCCATCAACAGAGAAGGATTATCAATAATGGCGTCAATTACGCTATTTGTAGGCAGTGTCTACGGCAATGCTGAAAACTTAGCTGAGCAAATAGAATCTCATATTAAAACGGTGGGTCATCAAGCAAACATTGCCCAGTCGCCGACAATCGACAGCCTTAAAGCTGCGGAGCACGTGTTATTCGTTTCTTCAACGACTGGGCAAGGGGACATTCCCGATGGCCTTTTTCCGTTGTTTTTGCAAATGCAAGCGCAGCTACCTATGTTGACAGACAAGCAGGTGGGCGTTGTGGCGTTAGGGGACAGTAGCTATGGGGATACTTACTGTGGTGCTGGTCGGCAAATTGATGCTTTGGTTCAAGAACTTAATGCTAAAACTCCGCAGCCGAGGTTGGATGTAGACGCTGGGGAATATTTTGAACCTTGGGAGCCGGTTGAGCCTTGGCTCAAAAGTTGGCTAGCCAGTTTATAGATTTAGACAAGTACATTAAAAAGGCCACGCAGGTTTCTAATACGTGGCCTTTTTCTGTTAATGGGCAATTAGGTTGTTTGCACATTAACCTTTAATTTTAGTTTTTGACCAGGTTGCAAGTACTTTTGCCCAGCCAGTGAATTCCACTTCACAATATCTTTTATCGAGACATTAAACTTATTAGCGATTCTTGCCAGTGAATCGCCCTTTCGTACTTTATAAGTAATTGTTCGCTCTTTGCTTTGCAAGCCAGCAGTTTTGTTTTGCTGTTGTGTTTTGTAGATCGTAAGTTTTTGTCCCAGCTTTAATACAGAGCTCGGTTTTAATTTGTTCCATGCAGCGAGCTGCTTAATAGTAACATCATACTCCCGGCTTATATCCCATAGTGTATCGCCACTTTTCACTGTATGTAGCTTTTTACTGCGTTGGGTTTTGTTTGCGACTTTTCTAACCGCTGTTGGCAAATGCTCGCTCTTAAGTTCACCTTCGCTCAGAGGCACCAAAAGCTGCTGCCCAACTCGAATGATATTGCTATCCAGCTTATTTAGCGTTCTAATTGCACCGATATTAGTATCAAATTTTGTGGCGATAACAGACAAGCTATCACCTTTGTTAACGGTGTAATATTGCCAACGCAGTCGCTCTTGCATTGGTGTGTTGGCCAGTGTGGTTTTGAATTGCTCAATTTTATCTACTGGCAGTAAAAGCGAGTGAGGGCCTTTAGGGTCGGTTGCCCATCGGTTGAAGCCAGGGTTAAGACGGTAGAGTTCAGTTAATGTTATTCCTGCCATTTCAGCTGCCAACGCCAAGTCGATTTGAGTGCCAACTTCAACCGTATCGACAACTTGAGCGTTGATTATTTTATTCCATTTAACTTTAAACTCATCTTGGCGCATAAGTAAATCAGACAGTGCTAATAGCTTGGGGACATAAGCTGTCGTTTCTCTTGGCAAATCCAATGACCAAAAATCAGTGGGTAGATGTTTTTTACGGTTTTTACGGATCGCCCTCATAACTCTGCCTTCACCAGAGTTGTAGGCAGCAATCGCATTTAACCAATCTCCATCCAGTGTTTTATGCAGATATGTAAGATAATCTAAAGCGGCACGTGTGGACTGCACAATATCTCTACGACCGTCGTACCACCAGTTTTGTTTGAGGTCAAAACGTTCACCCGTTTGTGGCATAAACTGCCAAATACCAGAAGCACTGCGGTGAGAATAACCAAATGGATCAAAGGCACTTTCTACAATAGGTAGTAGGGCAATTTCAATTGGTATTTCACGTTTTTCAACTTCTTCAACGATGAAATAAAGGTAAGGCTCCGCACGTTTAGAGATGCGATCTAAATATGCTTGATGACGCTGATAGTAATTTCTCTCAGCAACAACTGGGCGGTTTTGTGGTACCGGGATCGACAACTGATAGCGGATACGCTCCCAGACATCATCAAAAACGGGAGGTGGCTCGTCGGCCTCAATCGGTTCTTGAATAGCATGGGATAAGGCCTCACTTATTTGCGCCGGACTGGCATGATCTAAGAGGTCGGCTTGTTGAGGCTCCGTTTGTTCAAAAGTTGTTTGGCAACCTGAGAGCAAACTTACAATCGCAATTATCAGAAGTGGCTTTTTCATAAATCTCTTTTTGTCGGGCAAAAACCCGGCAATGTTACCTTTATCTGCTGCACTTTTAAAGCCGAACGCTACAATGGCGTGTTGAATAAATCTGGTTTTACACGGCTATATAGAGACAACGTAATCTATTTTAGACATAGTACCTAGCTGAGCACTAGGTACTTTTAATATCCTATAGATATTATTGAATGCGTTTGAGTGAAGCTAAAACTTATCTTTCCATAGCCTTAGTTTTGCAAACACCTGCCACTGCGTCTCGGTCGGTGCGATGAGAGACTCCGGCAATCTGCGTAATATATTTCTGGAGTTGGTTCTGAGGAATGGGTTTATGGCTCTTTCGTTACCTATGGTCGAAGGTAAGGTTGGTAATTCTTGCTCGCGCCTTTGTTTGGCCCATGTTGTATAGGTTCTAAGTTCCGAGTTGTCTGGTTCGACGGCATGTGCGAACTCTAAATTAGCGAGTGTATATTCATGAGTGCAATAGACTTCACAAGCATCTGGTAGCTCAGACAAGGCGCTCAAAGAAGACCACATTTGTTCAGCAGTCCCCTCGAACAGCCTGCCGCAGCCACCACTAAATAAAGTATCACCGGTAAATGCGCGTATGTCATTGACATAGCAGATGTGATCTAGAGTATGACCTGGTGTTTGAATTATAGTGTACTGTTCGCCTGCTATAGTGACCGAGTCTCCCTGCGATAATGTGTGAGTAATACCTTTAAAAGGGGAGTCTTTGGGTCCATATACCGGTATGTCAGGAAAGTTTAACAACAACTCGGCTATCCCATCGGTATGATCCCAATGGTGGTGAGTCACTAGTATGCCAGTAAGTTGTCGTTTTTGTTCAGTCAGAAACTGTAAAACCGGCTGACTTTGCCCCGGGTCAACCACCCAAGTAGCGTGGTTTTTTGGCTCACATATGGCCCAAATGTAATTATCATTAAATGCATTGATCGGATGAACTTGCGCCATAACTCATTGCTCTATAAAGTGAAGGTGTAAACTAGTATAACGAGCGTACGCTATGAAACCAGCATTAAGTTTTCAGCAAGGTCCTATACCGCAATCTTGGCGAGATTTTCCACATGGTGAATATGTGCGAGCGGGAATCGAGCGTCGGATGGCACGGTGGCTTCCTCGCATGTTTGGATACCATATGCTCAAACTTGGTTGCTTAAGTGGGCAGTTGGACACGTCTGACAGTCCAATAGATCATCAAGTTTGTATTTCACCGAGTGCACCTCATGCTGGAGTGATAGCCGAAATTGATGAGTTACCGTTTTATGAGCACAGCGTTGATGCATGCATTTTGTCGCATTGCTTAGAGTATCATTCTGATCCCCACCACATTTTACGTGAAGCCCACCGAACATTAATTCCTGGGGGATATATTGTGGTCACCGGGTTTAACCCGTTTAGCCTGTGTGGTTTGGCACACATGCTTCCTTTTAGCGGGGAAAAACTGCCGTGGTCAGGGCGGTTTTTTACTCCTTCACGCGTAAAAGATTGGCTAAACTTATTGGGTTTTGAAATTATCACTGATGAGCGCTTTATTCACGCATCTCTCGCTCGTGGTTCTAGGCTATCGAGGTTTGCGCCATGGCGACGATTTTGCCGTCACTATTTGAAACCAATGGGCAGCGTCTATTTGTTGGTAGCAAGAAAGCGAGTGGCGCCACTAACGCCAATAAAGCCCAAGTGGCACGCAAGACCTAAATGGACGCCTGCTGTAAAGGGCGCACGGCTAAAACATAGTCGCACGCGTGATTAACGAATTACTGTTGTGCAAGGTAACCACTGTCTTCTAGCAGATCACTTTGTGAGGCGGCATCTCGTGCCAAATCATCCACTAACTCGTTGTATTTATTCCCTGCATGCCCCTTGACCCAACGCCATTCAACTTGGTGTCTTTGACATGCGGTGTCAAGGCGTTGCCACAGATCTACATTTTTAACAGGTTGCTTTGCTGCTGTTTTCCAATTGCGCTTCTTCCAGTTGGCAAGCCAAGATTCAATTCCCTGTTTGACGTATTGACTATCGGTATAAAGCACCACTTGGCAAGGGCGTGTTAGTGTCTCCAATGCAACGATTGCAGCCAACATCTCCATACGGTTGTTAGTGGTTAACTGGTAACCTTGTTGTAGTTCCTTCTCATGACCTTGATAACTTAAATAGATCCCATAGCCTCCCGGGCCTGGGTTGCCAAGACATGAACCATCTGTATAAATTTCTACGGTTTTTTGCACGAATTCGCCTGTTTTATATGGAGTGGGCAGATAGAGGCTAACCATAGCAAAGATAGGCAGTCAACGGTATGCAAAAAAAGAAAAAACCATACCATAAGAGTACGGGCTGTTTAGTTTATGATGCCAATCTTGATGACGCTTTAGGGAGTTTATTGAGGCGATTTAGTTGCTTGCAAGCTGGACAACCAAAAATCATTGTAGGTTATTACTTTATGTGTTCCTACAAGCCCGTACAAACGAGCCTGTGGCCTATGTTTTGAAGAAAAAGCGTTTTTTATTGTCAAGGATCGCTGTATCACACCACTTTGGACATTGAAGTGGTTCAAGGTGCCCTTAGCAGAAACATAATAAATCCCATGTGGTGCAGCATCCCAGTTTCTATTCAGGTTAACATTTTGGGGGAGAACCGCTTTTTTAGGGGCTGAATTGAAATCCCATGTCCACAAAGCTTGGTGGGTGGCGTCGATGTATATGAGGTTCTCTTTGTTCAAAGTGAACCTCGCCTGATATGCATTAATAGCTGGGTATTCGGTCGTTGTTCGTTGGATCGGGTTATATTGCGCTAACGTCCAATCTTGTCCGGTTAACTTTGCGTGCCATATTTGATTGTGTTTATCCCAACCAATCACATGTAATGGTATTTTGTCTTGCCAGTGAACATCGAACTGATCGGTGACGAAATTAAAGAGCAGAAGCCCATATTGCGCATTGTGCTTAACGACAGCAGCTAATTGTTCGCTGTTATCGGACCATGCAAGATCATAAATATCGTCGAAGCGGGTATTATTAATGCTTCTTAAGTGGTTGTTGTGTCTGAACCACAGGGTTTTGTAGCCTTCTCGCGTTGAAGCAAACGCCATCTTCGCTGCATTTGGACTTATAGCAAATTCGCTATCTAGCCCATTAGATAGCGTTAACGCATGTGTTTGTCGTTTTGTTGTAAAATCAACAGCTTTTCCAATTGAGCTGGCATGTTGCAGAGTAAGCAATAGCTGATTGGTTTTATAGGCCAGTTGAATCGATGTGACTTGTTGATCTGGGGACGGAGTGAACAGGCGAGATATCTTCCCTTCGTATGTTAACAAAAAGACCCCATGCTCATTCGAAAATACAATACGGTTGTTATCTAGCCAATCAAATGCGGTGATCTGATTTTGAAACTGAGTTAGCTGTTGCTCTTTTCCATCTAAAGTAACTGAGTAAACTGCCAGTTCATTTGAAGATTTGGAGCGCAAAAACGCGATTTTTTTTCCAGAAGGAGAAAAGATAGGCTGTGTATCTGATTGCCCTGTTGGTGGTGAAGAGAGCGTTTTGGTTGTACTCAACAGTGGGTCGTATAAAGTTACTTTATGTGCAACAAAAGGTGCGGCCCTTTGCGTAAATACTAAGGACTTACTTTGGGGATGATAACTTAATCCTGTACTTTCACTTTTGAGTGTAAATATTGGCCTTGTTCTACTGTTCTCAAAATCCGTCAAAGAAATAGCGTAGCTGATAGGCGAACGTAAGTTTTTCGTGATAGAAAATACACCACTTGAGGCGGGGGAAATGATGGGAAATGAAAATTCAAGATGGGCATCGTGATAGTAAACTTTTTTATCATCTGATACAGACATCAGCACCAAGGTATTACCTGTTTTTTTGTCTAACTCGAGGTACGTTAAATGTTTTGCATCTTCGCTCAAGTGAGGCATATGTTTGGTCTTGGTGCTATATGTCAGTCGGTGAAGTTCACCAGTTAATTTAAGCTTGAGTGGCAGCCCATTTGCGGTGGGCTTTATTGAAGAAAATATAAATAAAGCACCCGCAAGAAAAACCAATAGGCTTGAAAAAGCCAGCACCTTTGAACTGATTTTTGGCGAGGGGGGGACTTTTACTTCGGCGACGAGCCGATATCCACTTTTTCGTATGGTGGCTATGTACTGCGGCTCGGTGGAGCTGTCGTTAAGCGTCTTTCTCAATGTGAAAATAACTCTGTTTAAGGCGTCTTCAGTGACGACTTGATTTGGCCAGAAAACCTGAAATAACTCTTCTCTGCTTATTACTTCACCAGGTCGAGAGGCTAAATACTGTAAAATAAGTGCTGCCTTTGGCTCTAGTCGCGCTTGCAGTTGCGCGCGCGTTGCAGTGAACCTTTTACAATCTATAACCCAATCATTAACCATAAAATGATCAAGAATTACATGCTTATGGTGAATCATAACAAGTTGAAAATGTGATATTTATTGAGCATGGACCCTACCATAGCCAGTGAGTAATGTACTTTTCAGAGCGTCAATATGCGCACTGACACAACACAGTGATAGGCTCAAGATTACCTAACTTAGGCGCGATTTTTCCATGATATTACATGATAAAACATAATTGTTTTTTAAGGTTCTGTTTTTATTACTTTTATTGTTTCTGGATAATGGCTGTGTTGCTAGTGGCTTAATGATATTGCTGATAGCGTATAAAGGCTTTTACAAGCACCTATTATTGCTCATGGCAAAATCAACTTATTCACACTATCTACAATGAGGCCAAAATGTATAGAAAAAGCAAAGGAATTTTAGGGCTGATAAGTTTATTGCTTTCACTAGAGTGTATGGCAGGGTTTAACGACGGCCCTTATGTCTTTATACACCAAGACGGCTACAAAGCTGCTCAGATTTGTGATGGGGAAAAGCGGGAATTCATGATTGTTGAGGGAAAAGACTTTGACTATTGTGGTCAGCAAATCAAGCTAAATTTAACACCAATTGAACCCAACGATACTCACTATAAAGGTGATTTTCCGGTTGTGGCCCTAAGTGATATACACGGCCAGCATACAATTATGATGCAGTTATTGAAGGCAAACCAAGTTGTTGATCAAAATGGCCGCTGGATATTTAATAAAGGCCACTTAGTTATCACGGGCGATATTTTTGATCGTGGCAGCCAAGTAACAGAAACCCTTTGGTACATTAAGTGGCTCGAAGCGGAGGCATTGAAAGCTGGTGGGAGAGTCCACTTTCTACTAGGTAATCATGAAGCGATGGTGCTTAATGGGGATCTTCGTTATTTACATATAAAGTATCGTCAAACCGCGATGGTTTTGGCCCAGCCATTTGAACAACTCTTCTCAAAAAATAGTGTGCTGGGACGGTGGCTAAGGCAGAAAAATACAGTCGTTGAGATAAATGGCAATCTGTTTTTACATGGTGGTTTGCATCCTGAGACGCTAAAGCTTAATTTATCGTTAAAAGAGATGAACAGAATATTCCGAAAAGAGCTGGTGGTAAAAGAGCAAGGTTCACAAGGGCGCAGCGATCTGGGGCGATTTTTATACGGTACTGATGGCCCATTATGGTATCGAGGTTTTTTTTCAGAGACACCTAGTGCGAATTTTGCTCAGTTACAGGCGCACTTTTCTGTTGAGCGTTTCATTGTTGGTCACACCTCACATAAGGAAGTCGTTAGTCGTTATAACGGTCGGATAATAGGAATAGATAGCAGTATCAAATTAGGCCACAAAGGCGAACTACTATTGATTGACAAAGGGCGATATTGGCGGGCAGATATGCAAGGTAATCGCACACAGTTAAACTTTGAAAAATAGTCACTTAAAATAGAATGAGCCGCTACTTTATGGTTTTTTGAGGTAATTGGCGATTAAACCTAACGTGAATGAAGAGGCAAGTAACAAACTTGCCTCCTAAAGTAATGTGCTTATTTGATTGACACGCTTAACGACACATTATGGAAGCTCTGTGTTGTGTGAATATGAATGTAGTGCCAGCCTTTTTGAATTGTTTTGACTGTTAACTTTTCGTTGTTACCTAGCTCGATGTTACGGGCATCCCAGTGAGTTTGAGACGGGCGCTGGGCGTAGCGATAGTAAATGTCTGCGTTGCCATTGCCGTGTCCTGTTTCTATCAATAGCTCTTGTCCAATATGTTGTTCATCAATATAAACTTGATACTGTAATTGGCCTGAACTGTTCAAATTGGTAAGGCAATATGTTGTGTTCACTGTAAGTCTACCTTGTTGATGTGGTTCTGCGCCTTGCGCACAGCTATCTACTAAGTTATTTTCCTCTGCAATATTAACGGTGGCAGTGTCGGAATCACTGAGTCCATCTTCTGTCGAAACTGTGAGCGTTGCAGTGTATGAACCTACTTCATGATAAGTATGGGTTGGTGACGGTTGTGTGCTTGTGTTGCCATCACCAAACTGCCAGTAATAACTAAACGATCCTTGGTTGGGGTTTAAGCTACCTGAACTGTTAAACTGAATAGGCATGCCTACAGTATTCTGATACGGACCGTTTGCATCGGCGCTGGGGCGTAACTGGGTAGGTTGGTCTTGTTTAACTAATAAAGTAACGTCAGAAAATGATTTGTGGCCGTACACCATAATTAAATAGCGCCCTGTGCGTGTTTCAGAGAACTCACATGTCTCTGAATTGCCGTTTTTATACGGGCGACAATCGAACGTTGTTTGAGTAGGTCGCTCACTGCGCCTAACATACAGATCTGCATCTCCTTGACCACCAGTTATGGATACGGTCAAAGGTTTTGACGTATCCGAAACCTCATAGGAAAAATACAACGCGTCTTTTGCGCTGCCAGATACTGTTGTCGGTACATTGTGTTGCAGCGGTGTATCTTTAGAAGTTGTAACGGAAATACGGCTATTGATACTGGCACTGGCACCTTGATTATCTGTCACTGTTAAGCTGACGGCAAAATTTCCGGCTTCAGTATAGTGATGTGTGGTGTTGGCCAATGAGCTACTATTGCCATCGCCAAATTGCCAAAGGTATTTAACAATATTACCGTCTTTATCGACAGAGCCTTCGCTATTAAACCGTCCCGACTCCAGTAAAGCTAGTTGTGTTGGTATGTGCATTTTTACTTCAGGGGGAATGTTACTAGGCTCACCGTTGCTATGATGCAGTGTAAAATAATCTACGATGTCTCCTTGCGGGCCAATCACACTTGCATTGAGCGTGGTATCTTCAATATCAAGCACGATTGAACCTCTGCCACCATATATGTAGTCACTGGGGTGCCGCTTATCGCTGGCAATTTCATCTGCCCTCACCAGTCGAGCATATCCTCGTCCACTGCCAGCACTGGCACCATGGGTAATAAAAACCGCACCTTTGTGACCTTGTTGCTTGTGATAGGCGCCGTCTTTATCAGGTTGCCCTGCGCCATGTTGAACGATGTGCTTTGTAGGGTTGTAGGTATTTGACATGCCATAGTGCTCAGCCATTAGCACTGAGCGGGTATAGAAGTGATTATGGCCTGCCATCACGAGATCCACACCGTACTGTTCTAGTATGGGTAAAAAGCGTTCTCGCATATAAATCATATTCTCCGCCTCATCGGAGTCGTGACCACTTTTGCCATAAACTGGGTGATGGAAGGTTGCGATAAGCCATTCACTGGAATTGGCAGCTAAATCCTGCTTCAGCCACTCCAACATAGCACTTGATTCTTTGTAGTGTTCTTTGTCGGACGAGTTCAATACCACAACATGCACATTACCATAATCAAATGAGTAGTAAGCTTCGTGCGAAGAAGGGACGCCTCCGGCCTGTCCATTGGTAGGAAGTGTAAAAAGGTCGTAAAACCCACCTGTTTGAGTATTAACATCTGCAGAGCGGTTATCATGATTGCCCATGATCGGCCAAAGGGGTGACTGCTTCAATAAATTTGGATACTGATTAAAAACAGCATTGTCGTACTCGATGATAGTACCGTCGTCATAGGCGTTATCCCCTAACATCATCCAAAAATCAGGAGCCTGATTTGCTGCAAACTTTAAATAGCCATCACGGACAATTTTTTGCGCATTCGTATCTGGATCTGTGCCCGCTCGGCCGGGATCGCCGAGAACCCAAATTCTAATTTTTTCTTTAGAACCCTTTACAGGCGCAGTTTTAAAGAAAGTATTTTGATCTTTGCCGCTCAAAAGTTGTTGCTCATCATAGATGGCGTAAAAGTACTTTTCATTGGGATCTAGATTGTCTATGGTGACTTCGTGCTTCGTCGTAGGTAAGTGTTCGACTTCAAAAGTTTGTAGTTGATCTAATGATTTTCCATAACGCAGGCTGGTAGGGGTGTTTTCATCTGTATTCCAGCGAATTGTTACTTGGCTTTCGCTGGTCATTTGCAAATAAGGGCCGCGGGTTAAATTTGCAGTCATCCCAACTGTGGGGACGCAAATTAAACCAGTCGCAAACATGATATTCCTTAGTGTTGTTTTCATCGTTCTTGAACCTGTTTTGTTGTTAGTTATGTGGTGAGCAAATTGGTTTACTCACTTTCACTTTGTCCCAAAAGGTGAAATATTGCTGGTGATATAGATTGATATAACATGATATAAACTGATTGGCTTTTTTACTTATAAATATCAAATAGGTATGGTTTAGGTTCGGTGTTAAATAATATTGGAAGAATGAGAAATTTAATTAAAGCTATGGGCTTTATATGGCTAAGTGTCGGTTGGTCAGTTTGCTATGCCACCTCGGTTTTGATTCCCGTCAATGCGTCATGGAAATATTATGACTTGCCGCAGCCGCCAAATGAAGAATGGGTAAAAATGGACTTTGATGATTCGGGTTGGTCCTCTGGAAAAGGGCAGCTGGGATATGGTGAGGGAGATGAACAGACCATTTTAGCCAAAGAACATGAGGGACAACCTGTTTTAGCACACTATTTTCGCCACAAGTTTAGCTTTGTCCAAAATCTTAAAATCAATGAGCTTAAGCTTCGGCTAGTAGTGGATGATGGTGTGCGCATTTACCTTAACGGTGTGGAGGTGCATCGGCGTTTGCTTGCTGAGTCAGCGAAACAAGGAGGCAACTTTGCGCTTGGCTCACTGATTGAACATAGTTGGTATGAGGTAGTGTTGGATAGTTCGATTACCTTAAAACGAGATAATATTGTTGCCGTTGAAGTGAGACAAGTTTCGTCAAATAGTAGTGATTTAAGCTTCAATCTAGAGTTGATAGCTGAATAGTTAGTTTCTCGCAGTAGGAGACTTACAAGGAGGAATATAGTTGTTCCAAACCCTGAGATTGAAAAGGGAAGGAGATTAGGCAATGTCACGAAGGCGAAAGTAAGTTAAAATAAAAACGTAAAGAGACAAATGCAGTTTAGAGATTATTAACCATGGCAAAGCGTCAGATAATTCTGGATACAGAAACCACCGGCATCGATCCCAAAGCCGGACATAGAATCATCGAAATAGGGTGTGTTGAACTGGTGAACAGACGGCTCACAGGCAACAACTTCCATGTTTATATTAATCCTCAGCGAGACATCGAAGAAGAAGCTATCGATGTTCACGGTATTACCAATGAATTTCTGCGTGGCAAACCATTCTTCCATCAAGTGGCGCAAGAATTTCTTGATTATATCGAAGGCGCAGAACTGGTGATCCACAATGCGCCGTTCGACGTCGGCTTTATGGACCACGAATTCGCAATGCTAAACCAAGGGTTCCCAGCGACAGATGATGTGTGTGACGTGTTAGATACGCTTGTTATGGCGCGTAACTTGCATCCTGGTCAGAAGAATAGCTTAGATGCGTTGTGTCGACGTTATGACATAGATAATTCAAAACGAACACTACACGGCGCATTACTGGATTCAGAGATTTTGTCAGATGTTTATTTGGCAATGACGGGTGGACAGAAGAAGTTAAATTTAGCGCAACAAGCAGGTGGGACCCAGCAAACTGGTACTGGCGGTATTCGAAGGCTGGCGGCAGATAGACCAGCATTGCGTGTACTTCATGCCAGCGAAGAAGAAGAAATGGCGCACTCAGAGCGAATGGAAATTGTCAATAAAGCATGTGGACAAAGCTTATGGCAGCAATAAAGAGGTAATTATCAATGCGAATTTGGATAGCGGTTTTTAGCATTTTTGTTAGTTTAAGCGCTCTAGCTGAAACCCCAGATATTACTATGCTAGAACGCGATGGAGTATCCAATGAGATCCCTCTATTAGACAACCGCTTTCGTATTGATCACAATGTAGACAAAATTACTCTGTTGTTCTTTAGAGCCACAGGTGCTCCTGCCGTCGTGTTAGTTCGTCCCGATGGCAGTAAAATCTATTCTATTCATGCCGTCAAAGATGAATCATTAGAGTGGTTTGACGAAATCAGCTACGATTTAATTATCATTGATAAGCCTATGCCAGGGCCCTGGCAAGTACTCGGCCAAATTAAAAATGATAGCCGAATTATGGTACTTGGGGATATCGAACTCGTTGTTGACCCATTGCCTCCTTTGTTATTCCGCGGTGAGATGCTTAAAGTCAATGGCAAGGTTACCAATGATGGCCAACCAATCGATGTCGGTTATTTTCGAGATGTTGTTACATTGTTTGTTGAGTTTGTCAGCACGAATAATGAGGCGTATGCAAATTTCGGCGCTGGTACACAAAGTGTCACTGACTTTAAAGATGATGGTAGAGACTTTGACGAAAGGCCATTGGATGGCGTATTTACCGGAGAATTTAAGTTAACTTTCCCTGCTGGAGAGTGGCAGCCTGAGTTTTTTATAGAAACCCCCATACTCAAACGCCGTGTAGTGAAGGAACCCATTGTCATTGCCGAGCCCCCCTTTACTTTTGAACTGCAGCTTGCTGATGATGAAGAGTTTGAACATGAACTGGTGATTAAACTAAATAGGGAAATTATCAAACCAGAAACGGTGATATTGCAAGGCAAGATACTCTACCCAAATGGGGAAGAGCAGGTTTATACCCTAAATGAAGAAGAGCGTTTTTATCGCCAGCTGCAAATTAAAAACTATGATTGGGGGCGCTATAGCGTTCAGTTAGCTGCATTTGGTGAAAATATCAATGGCCGCGAATTTATGGCTTCTATCCCCGATTATAATTTTGAGATAGAACGGCCAATTGAGAAAGTACCAGAATTAACAAAACCCATCACGCCTGAAGAACTGATGCGTCCAGAAGAACCTGAAGAGCCGGAAGTTAATACTGCTTTAATCGTTTCTATTGTGGTTGCTGGGAATTTATTGGTGTTGCTTTTAGGTTGGCTTGTGATCAGGGTTTTTGTACAAAACAAGCCTCTGAAATTTTCAATTCCATTGCCTACCTCCATTCCATTTTTGAAGAAGAAGCAAAAAATGGATTTAGATGAATTAGAGCCAGGTGGAGAGGGTACGGAAAAAGAAAACACAGACGGCTCCGATTCTGGAGATGTACTGAGCTTATCAATGTCAGATGACAAAAGTTGATAATAGTAAAATCGTTGCTCAGATCCTGATATTAGTTGTTTTTGCGCATCGCTACTTCAAACTTGCTTGTAGAATAGGCAAGCTGCTGCAATTTTCAGCGAGTAATGTCAATAAACGCTAAAAATGCAGTTTTTTTCAAAAAAATAGTTGACTCTGAAAGGGGTCATTCGTATTATTCACGCCGCTGTCAGGGAGCACACCTTGTCAGTGAAATACAAAATTGTCGCGGAGTGGTAGTTCAGTTGGTTAGAATACCGGCCTGTCACGCCGGGGGTCGCGGGTTCGAGTCCCGTCCACTCCGCCATTTAATTTTGTATTGCGATGTAAGCTGGAGTGGTAGTTCAGTTGGTTAGAATACCGGCCTGTCACGCCGGGGGTCGCGGGTTCGAGTCCCGTCCACTCCGCCAACCGCTTACATATGTGCATTACTTCTTTGGAGTGGTAGTTCAGTTGGTTAGAATACCGGCCTGTCACGCCGGGGGTCGCGGGTTCGAGTCCCGTCCACTCCGCCATCTATCAAAAGAAGTAAGCTAAATCACTTGGAGTGGTAGTTCAGTTGGTTAGAATACCGGCCTGTCACGCCGGGGGTCGCGGGTTCGAGTCCCGTCCACTCCGCCATTTGGCTTTTTAGTGTTTTAGCAAAAAAATATGACAATACGCTTACTGCGGAGTGGTAGTTCAGTTGGTTAGAATACCGGCCTGTCACGCCGGGGGTCGCGGGTTCGAGTCCCGTCCACTCCGCCATTTAGCGTAAAAAGATATCTCTGCGGAGTGGTAGTTCAGTTGGTTAGAATACCGGCCTGTCACGCCGGGGGTCGCGGGTTCGAGTCCCGTCCACTCCGCCATTTGATATCTTAAAGAACATATATACCACTGCGGAGTGGTAGTTCAGTTGGTTAGAATACCGGCCTGTCACGCCGGGGGTCGCGGGTTCGAGTCCCGTCCACTCCGCCATTTCATGAAAGCTTCAAATTCTCTATTCATTTTATTAAAAATTTCTCTCAAATAAATTTCTCTTTTTAGTTATCTTTGATGCTTTAGCGAGTTCGTTTTCTGTTCTGTTTTAGCTAGGTGTGCTGTTTGTTTGATGTGGTCGCTATTATTGCTTGTCTATAACGCTGTAAAGGCGATGGGGAAATAGGGACCTTATAGCCCCTTTAAAGATTACTTATTCCCGTGTATGGCTTGCATGAGAGCTCTCAGGACTTGTTGATCACGCTCTTGTTTCAATAGTGGTTTAAGTTGTTCTATCACATCCTTTTTATGATTGCTTTGTTTGGCTACGGCGTTGATAGCAGCAACGCGCACTTCATTTCCTTGATGCTTTTGTGCAAACTTTAAGACATCCTCTACTTGGGCTTCACTGAGCTGATTATTGCCCATGGCAGATAGTAACGCCTGCTTGGCTTTGCTGTTTGATTCTGTCTTCAATGACTTTTCAATATAGCTAAGGCTAACATCATTGGGCATTTTTCCGAGTGCTTGGGCGGCTGTAGCACGTAGCGTAGCATTGTTGTTGTCTAAAAATTTAGAAATGCTTTCTTGGTGTGTTGAATCTGCACTATTACCTAGTGCGTTTAACAGCGTTGCCTGTTTATACGTATCACGGGTGGTCACAAGCCTATCTGCCAGTGAGGCAGTTAATTGCTCTGCAAAATTACTATTAGCTTGATTCTTGGCAATAATGCCCATCACCATTAAAGCTGTTCGTGCCAACTTTGTATCAGTTTGAGTGAGTTCATCGCTGTCAATGTGGTCAAATAACTTGTCGATTAATGTCTCAGGCAGTGGCTGTTGTGCATATTTCAATGCCATTAAGCTTCGAAAGCGCTGGTTCTTATCTAATTCAGAGTCGAGGTATAGCGTGCCGAGTAACTCTTGAGCATAGACAGAATCACTTTTACCGATCATTAACAGTAACCGGCTAAGCTGTTTATCCTCAAAGGCTTGCTGTTTAATTAAAGCATGCAATGAGGCAAGATAAATTTGATTGTCGTATAGCAGTTGGAGTAACTCGTCGCTGGATAATGCTCGTAAATCTTGATTAAGTAGTAAAGCGCTAAAGGCTTTTTCGCTGCTTAGTGGTACGGGCAAAGGTTTCGGGTAAACACTTTCCACTGAGAGTTGTGGCCATTTATGAGGATCCATAGGCAGAGACATCAATGCAATATTTGTGGCAATGGGCTCAAGTTTAGAGACGTACTTTATGGTTTGGGTGACATCAATTCGGATGTCACCTTTATCACTTTCTACCCGTGTATTGTTGAGCCCGTTGAACCTTTCAATCCAGCACTCTGACGTGGTAAATGTAAAAGTGTCTTGTTTTATTTCAGGCTTTTTAAACGCGAATAATTGTGAGCCTTGCGTTGTCATAGTGTATTGCAGCTTATGCTTTTCAATTGCACCATTTTCAAGCCTTTGATATCGAACTGTATAACGTCCTAAATTATCACTTTCTTCAATAATTTTGGGGCTTTGTAAATTATAATTTTTTAGGTGCTCGATATGAAATTGCTGATAAATCGCTATCAGCTTTTGCTCATCTTCAGGCTTTAGTTTGGCGGCAAAGTGATAGCCTAAAATATCACCGGAGTGTAATGCAATTTTAATTGCAAATGGGACGCTGTAATAGCGGGCCTGAATATCAGTATCGTCCAAGATGAGTTTTGCTGAAGAAAGTTGCAGCCCAAGCCAATAAAACTTATCGCTCATCAGCAGAGGGCGATAAACCAGCTGCCCTGTTACGGATAAGCGGTTTTGGCTTGGGGTGTTCAGTGTTGTCATTTTGGTATTTGCATGCGTTGAAAAATCGCCCCAGCGCGCACAGTCTTGGCTGGCACTGACACTGCCAAAAGGCAGCATCAGTGTGCAAAGTAATGGTGGAATAACCCGATTCATACTTTACTCAATTAAAATTTGAAGCTATCGCTATAATCTAGCATTTGCCATGTCTTATTATACAGGGCACCCGTATCATAAAGAGTCTTCGTTGCTGTTTTGGTTGGAAATGAACAGCAGAACTCATAACCTGGATATTTAACCCAAAGGTATAGCTCACCTTCTATGGCTTTCATGTGGTTACTAATATCGATGCCATAGCTGATCTCAGAATCACTGATCGCTTTACTTATATCGGTGTACGCTGTCGCCGACAAGGTTTCAGAAATAATGAGGAAATCAATACCAATGCCACCACTGGCAATTAGCAAATCGATACCTGCTGTAGCATATGCATCTAAGCTTGCTGTGAGCACGTCACCACCAATGCTAAAGCGTTGCTCTTCATATTTTAGTTCTGTGCCAACACCCACTTCACCTTTAACGCCTGCTGATACGCTGACAGGCACAATCGCAATGGTAAATGTGGCAGAAAATAGCTTCTGTTCTTCACTCCAGTCATGTGTGTAGCTTTCATCAAGTGCAGTTACCGAGTCTGAATCAGCAATCAGTGAGTTGCCGAGAAATGATACTCCCATTGCATAGCTGAGTGTGCCGTTAGCACCATCTGCAATACCACTGGCTCCTGCAGAGAAAAGGTCGACACTGTCATCAAACATGTATAGATCAAACCCACCACCTGTGGATGCCCATGCATAGCCGCCATCGGTCGCTTTTAGGATTATCAGTGATAAAAAGCTAGGCACAACGGCTACTTTTGACTTGTCACCATAGGTATTACCAAACAAGTCTAAGAGTACAAACTGTTCGTCGGTTTGCTGCGACAACGTTAGGCTTAAATCCTGTGTTGGTGCTGCACTGCGAGATGCTCTGTTTGCGGTGTTATTGTCTGACAAGCTAGGTAAATTGTGCTTTGCAAGCAGTTCATCACTTGGTGTTGTATCTTGATACAAGCTGTAGGGCACGTCGATGGTGAGAGTATTGTTATTGGTATTCGCTTCTTCAAACTCCGAAGTATCATGCAGGGCAAAACGAATTTGTAGTGTGTTGTCACTCGAATTTGGATCAAACGCTTGTTGAATCTTATGCAGTAATACGCCGTTTATTGCAATGTCATAAGGAAAATAATGACTTTGCTCAAATTGAGAAAATGAGATGTGCATTTTCTCTGCGTAATGGTCTTTGCCTTCTTGCCAAAAGTGCGCAGTGTAAGATTGCTCATCAACGATAATTTCTGCTGTAACTTCAGCTACGTTCGCTGTATTACCAAATTTACTGGCATCGAGATGGCCTATTATATCAGAGCGTTTTTGGTTAGGTTGGCCTTCAGAGGTTGTTTCCCTTTGACCAATGTCTGGAAACATCGCAAAACCGTCACCGACCACTGCTCTATCAAGTACAAAGTCATGGAAGTGAGCAGCATCAACTGTCACAGCTGCATAAGTCGTTAAATCATTGCTGTCATGACCTCGTGAACGGTTATCGGATAGTTCGGCTTCATTTGGGATGATCTTCGCGCTATCTACGTAAGCGGCGATCAAAAACTCGCCGCTCGGCATTTGCTCATTGGGAAACATGAGTGTCGCAGATAGATTCTGTACACCAGATTGCAACTGCTCAATGTAGTGAGTTCCCAAGTTAAAGCCTTCAGGTTGATCTTCAGTTTCAAGCTGTGCGACCTTTTCTTTCGGAATAGCCATAAAGGTGACACCGATATGTTGGGTGTCTAGCAGTGTTGACTCTATGGAAAACTCCAGAGAAATTGGCTGACCAGGCTGATATAAGGTTTGCGCGGGCGTTTTAATTTCAGTGAGTGCTACGTTGGGCACTTGTGTTGCTTCAGCAGGTGGGGTTGGATCTGCAATTTCAATATTACTGTCACTGCCATCGAAGCAAGCAGTGAGTAGTAAAGGCATGGCTAATGCTAAATACTTAGAGCGCATCATATAAATTTCACCGTTTTTTGTTATGTCGAGGCGTTTTTATCATTAAAAAGTGTAATGATTGTGGAGCAGAATAAGAAACTAGGTATTTATTATTTAGATGAATAAAATAACGCCACGCTTATTCCTTCAATTGGACCATTATTGAGGGGGTTAATACGTTTGAAATACCAGCGTACCATAGCGGTAGTGCTGGTTTGATTGGAGCTGAAGCAGTTACTGTGTCAAAGGTTTAATTAGCTTGATGTCGGATTCAACAGATTCCATTTTCGCTACAAGCAGTGCACCATCAGGCGCAATATCATAGTGCCAAATCAAAGGCTCTTTTTTAATATTAGTGACTTCAAAGGGAGCTGAAAGGGACGCTTTCCAAATCAGGTCTGTTTTAGACCAAGATGATTGCCAATAAAGTTGCCCATTTTTCAGTCTAGGGTTTCTTATCATATTGACTGCTTCGTCTGGCAGCTCGGCTAACAGTTGTTTTTGCTTATGGAAATTGATCAATGAATCGGCACGATATAACTTTCCGTCTTCAACCACTATCCAGCTTTTTTCTTCAACATGGTAGGTGATAAACTCAGACTCAAACTTGGTTTTGCTGAGCAGGTGGCCATCTAAATTGAATGTGTTTACATGCACGCCGTCACTCGACCAAAGAGTTTGATTATTACGCCACCCAAACTGTTTAAGCGGTTTTTGATGTTGGCTGTGGAAACTTGTCAATACATCATTCCTGTCGTACAAAACCAACAAACGATCCCGATTAGCCAAAATTTTACTTAGTTTAGGATCCCAAGCTAGAAAGTCGACGTACTCATACCCTTTATGAAAAGAAAGCTGCTTCACCTGATTGCCCGTGTGCAAATAAATTTCGCAGTAACCAGTTCGGCGGGACATAAAGACCGTCTCTCCTAGTTTGTTGGTGACTGGCAAGTAATCGTAACTGGAGCTGGAAAAAATGGGTAAGTTATACTCATCGCGTATATTAACTTGCCAGCTTTCTGCTGCTGTATATATGTCACCTTTTTTATCTACGGACAGGCTCGAAAACATCCCTTGTGTCGTTGCAAATATTGGGTAAGTTTGGCCACTGCGATATTTTCCTATTAGGTTGTGATGAGCGCTGCCATCATTACTGATAATACTTTGTTGTGCGGGATCAAAATTAAATAGCCAAAGCGGAAAATGCCATGTCATATGCACTTTGCCATCCAGTGAAACCAGTCTTGACTGAAAGGTGTCGTCCACAATCAAATAGTAGATTTGATCTTCCCAAGCGCGAACTGCACCGACGTACCTTTCACTAGATTGCATAGGTAAGGGAATTTTTACGAGCTGGTTGGATTCATGTCTATACAAATATGCTCTATTTCCATGTCTATTCGTAATTGTAAGCACTAACTCATCGTTGGATTTCCAAGACGGGGCTGTTACTAAGTGGCAGGGAATTGGCTGGCTACTATGTAAAATAGACGCAGAACTATCACTAATGTGCAAAATGCATGCATCTTGTAAATATTGCCAAAATGCGAGCTTTTCTTCGTTAGGATGCCATGTGGGATGAGCGATACGAGTATCAAAAGTTTGTTTAAATCTTTTGTTGCCTGATTTGTCAGTTATTTCCAGGGTGTTGAATTTTTCTACGTAGGCCAATAAATCTTTGTCTTGGTGTGCTGCGATGTTGAACTCTACGCCTAGATCGTAAGTAATATCATGTCTTTCATAATTCGGCGGTAACACACTTGAGGGCGTTGTAGAAAAAAAAGCAATTGCGCTAAAGCACGCTCCTGTTGCAAATAGCAGCGACCAGCAGTGCTTGAATAGTTTGGCTTTGATACCAGCAAACATTGAATTGGATACAACGGTGTCTCTCACCACCATAGGCTTCGTTTGTGTTACCGGCGCCGTTTGTGCAGGCTCGATATTGATGTCAGGTAAAAACAGATAGCCCTTTTTCGGGACTGTTTTGATGTAAATAGGACTGCGCGCATTGTCTTTAAGCTCTTTGCGGAGTTTCGTTAGCAATTGATAGAGGCTATTTGCTTCTACGATGGTATTTGGCCAGAGCGCCTCATTGAGTTTCTCTCTACTGATAACCTGCCCATGTTGTGTGAGTAAAATAGTCAGTAATCTTGCAACTTGAGGTTCAAGCTTACTGGTTGTTTTTGTTTGCGCATTCCAAAGTTCATCTTTTTCTGCATCAAAGCACCAATGTAAAAAGCGAAAGCGTGTAGGTGCTTTTTCGTGTGCAACGTGTGAGGAATTTGGTTGAGCGGGACTCACGCGGGCCTCCTGCCAAGTTTGTTAACAATATAGGTTCACTTAAAGGTAACGAGCTTCAGAGTAAAGTCAATATTATTCAGCTTTATTACACCATTCTTCAGATAAAAATAAGCTTTTCACTTCATTATTTTTGCTTAAGTAACAATGTTATAGATTCTTTTTGGAGTTGTAAGATGAGCATGTTTAAGCAAGTTTTCAGTGCTTTAGGGTTACTAGTAGGGTCGACACTTAGTTATGCCGATGTAATACATATTGACGGCAAATTAGATGAACCGGCTTGGCAGTCTGCCACCGACTTTACGACTTTTTATCAGGTAGTCCCGGCGACGCATGAAGCCAATGAAAATAAGGTCAATGCGAAAGTGTTGGCGAGTGAAGAAGGGGTTTATATTGGTATTGTAAATTTTCAACCAATAGGGCAAAGGAAAAAGCAATTCAATCTGCAAGATGGCTTTATGCAAGGTGAGTTCAATCGCGTGTATCTAGACTTTTCGGGGGATGGCAGCGGTGCGTATTTGTTTGCAACTACGCTTGGAGGCGGAAAACAAGATGCCGTCGTCACACCTCAACGGACCACCGACACGGACTGGGATGGTGATTGGGAAAGCGCTTTTTACGAACACTCAGAATATTGGTCCAATGAAATTTTTGTGCCATGGGACAGCGTTTCATTTTCGACTAAATTGGATGCTAAAGGGGATGCAATAATCGGTGTTGGCATTCAACTATATGATTTAAAATCTAATAATATCTTTTCTAACCAGAAGCAGACCATTGGCAACAGTGATTTTTTTCTAAACATGCCAAAAATTGAGGTTTCAATTCCACAGCAAAGTCAGCTTAATTTTGTTCCGTATGTGAGCTATCAACATCATTTTGAACCTCGCCAAGATAAAACTCATGAGTCGGATGTAGGCTTTGATTTGTTTTATAAACCCACTCACAATCAGACATTGTCCTTTGCCGTTAACCCCGATTTTGCGCAAGTAGACAGTGATGATGTGGATGTAAATTACTCAGCTGTCGAAACGCTGCGTACCGACAAGCGGCCATTCTTTACTCAGGACCTCAGCGTATTTAGCATCAGCGCCTTGCAAGATACAAAACTGATTCATACTCGAAGAATAGGCGCAGGTAGTGATGATAAACGAACATTAATTACACCAATTGATGCCGCCGTGCGATTTGTACATCAGGGAAAAAGAGCGCAATGGGGGGCTTTTGCAGTAAAGGAAAATAGCCTAGACAGCGGCGCTGGTAAAGACTTTTACGCGGGGAGATTTAGTTACCGTGAAGCAAATTGGCAATCTGGAATATTGGCGACTTATGTTGAAAGGCCATTTCTAAATCGAAAGGCAAAAAGCTTAGCGTGGGATAGTCAATATCAAGATGATAGGTGGTCCATACAAAGTGCGGTGCTCATGAGTCAAATTGATAACCTTACTTCACAAACTGGAAATGGGTTATCCATTAATGTGGGATATCAATTCACGCCCAATACACAATTAGAAGGGCAGTTTTTGCGCCTAAACCGGCATTTTGATAATAGAGACATGGGCTATATGAAGCGCAATGATTGGCAGTATTCTAAGTTGTCATACAATCATGCCGTCAACGTTGGTAATGACTGGCTGACAAGAATCAAACATACCTTAGATATCAGTTATGAAGCTAATTCTGAAGGACTGAAGCTGCCTGCACGCCAAGGCTACAGGGCACAACTGATGTTGAACAACGGCTCCCAGTGGACCTTCCATTTAGATACAGTGCGTTCTGGCTGGCAAGATAACATAGGGGCCAATAGCGCTCCCTTTGTTCAACCTAGCGCGCTGGAAACCCGAGTGTTATATCAAAGTCCATTTACTGGAGAATTCAGTTGGGCTGCGAGTCTGGAACTGGATCAAGAAGGTCTGAGTGGGGATGCAATACAATTGGCACTAGATATGACCTGGATGCCTCATGCAAATTGGAACATCAAATTTAATAATTACTTTCGTGAAGGTGATGGTTGGTTAGTCGCTACACAACAAAATCAATTGTCTGAGTACGATAGAACTCTGTTTATTAATACATTAGAAGCAAGTGCACTGATTGCAGATAACTTGGAGTTCTCTGGTACGTTACAGTGGTCAGTGCTCGAGGCTCGAACGAAAGGGGTTTATGACATTGAAAATACTGGGTTACGTAAAAATACGGGCTTAGATACGAGCTTTGAAGACACGCGTCTCATGTCGCAATTTAAGTTGCGTTACCGAATGGGGGCCTATTCAGACATTTACTTGGTTTATCGTCGAGGTGGTGCGCATCAGGAACGATTAGAAGAAAATCGCGTTGGTCAGCAGTCTTGGTTAGAAAGCGCCAAAGCTAACTGGACTGATCCAATCGAAAACAGCGTTATCTTCAAAGTTCGCTATTTGTTTTAGACGTAAATGAGTATTGGCGGTGAATAAATCTCAATTCACAACCGTAAAGATGCGCTGCATACTAAAATTTTAATACAGGGAATGAGCATGAAAACAACAATGTGCACGGCGCTGTTGGTCATTGGGCTAGTATCGGGGTGTCAATTACGCAATACTAGCGATTCGAACCTCTACCAAGTTCAAGACTGGGTTAAAGATGATGTATTTACCCAAGGAGTTGAAGGCCCGGCAGTAGATAAAAACGGTGTTCTCTACGCGGTTAACTACGCCAAACAAGGAACTATTGGTCACGTAAATATTCAAGGTGAAGCCAGCTTATTTGTGACTCTGCCCGAGGGAAGTACCGGGAATGGAATTCGCTTTGATAATGCGGGTAATATGTACGTTGCAGATTACACAGGTCACAACATTTTACAAATTACACCAACGAAAGAAGTCACTGTGCATGCCCACGAACCACAAATGAATCAACCCAATGATATTGCAATTAGTGATGACGGTACGTTGTTTGCCAGCGATCCAAATTGGCAACAGGGCGATGGTCAACTTTGGCGAATTGATACCAATGGGCAGGTTGTTCGATTAAAGGCAAACATGGGAACTACCAATGGTATTGAAGTGAGTCCCGATAATAAGGTGCTATACGTAAATGAGAGTGTGCAAAGGAGAGTTTGGGCGTTCCCAATTAAACCAAATGGTTTACTTGGAGATGCAAAATTACTTTACCAATTTGATAAGCATGGCTTAGATGGTATGCGCACTGACGAGCGTGGAAATCTTTATGTAGCACGATATGGTGCTGGTGAAGTCGCTATTATTTCGCCGGCAGGTCAGCTTTTGCGAACAGTACAGCTCAAAGGGCAATTTCCTACAAATGTTGCATTTGGTGGAAAAAATGGGCGACAAGTCTTTGTTACAATGCAAAAGCGCGGCGCCATTGAAACATTTGAGGCTGAATATGCTGGACGTGCATTTAAGCTCATTCAATAGAACATAAAAGATATGTTTCGAAACATTTTTTAGTTTCTTTATTTAGGTCCTTGTTTGTTAGTATCGATGAAAAAGGATGAACGAGGGCCTATGATAAGCATTAAAAACCTAACCAAAGTGTTCTTGAGGGAATCTGTTTTTAACAATTATTGCGCGGATTTTCAGGCGCAGAGGGTCTGTATTGAAGCGCCCAATGGGCTAGGTAAAAGCACACTTTTCACTTTGATCGCAGGAATAGATCGGGCATTTCATGGTGAGATTTTATTAGATGGTAAGCATTACAATGAACCTCAAAGTGTTGTAGCGTTAGCATCAGACGCTATCGTGTTCCCGGAGTTTTTGACTGCTCGCCAAGTGCTAAGTATGACAATGAAAAGCTGGGAATGCGCTATGCCTGAAGTGCTTATTTCGATGTTACAGTTTTCTGCATTTTTAGATACACGAGTGAGTGCACTGTCATCTGGCAACTTGAAAAAGCTGCAATTAATTAACGCAATGATGCGAAATACACCGTATTTAATATTGGACGAACCGAGTGCAGCGCTAGATTCAAAAAGTGTAGAAAGGTTAGTTGAATACCTAGGTACTACCAGCAACCAAACTTTAATGAGCTGTCACGATCCAGATGTGTTTTCAAAAATAGGTTTTGAACGCCAGCCCTTATTTGTCCAGTAGGAAAAGCCATGTTGCATTACTACACATATCGACTGGAAGCATTCAAAAGCGAAATTAGGGAGCTGGGAAAACAGTTGGAGCAATTTACATTACTCGTAAGTGCACTGTTTTTTATCTATTTACCCAGTCTCGTTATGGCCGTCTTTTTTGGCTTAGGAAAGTTAGTAGAAAGTGACTCCGTAAGACTGACGCTTGAGGTGTCATTTGGCTTTCTACTTATGCAAAGTCTTTTGATACAAACGGTAAAAAGCGCGATTCTCGACAGTGCTCGACGCTCATATCATAATTCTTTACTTCGCAATCGAATCCATAAATTTATAGCAGATAACAGTTTATTGTTAATGTGCCATTTGCTGTTTCTGGCAGCCTGTATAATGGCTACTTCAATGGGGTGGTCTAATTTAAAGCAAGCTCCGCAGCTACTTATGTTTATGACCTCACAGTTTATCTTGGCCGTTATTCAGCTATATCGTCCGCAAATTGTTATTGTAACGCTATGTGTTGCCCTTGGACTCGTGTTTGTTGTGAATGAAGTGATGCTGTACTTCTTTACGATACTTTTGGTGATGATTATGGGGATCTTTATCAAGCCTAGAGCAATTGTGTACAAAGTGAATTCAATATCTGCACTTGGTTTTTGGCAGCAACTAGTTGTAGAGCGGCCGTGGATGCTGCTATGGCGCTTAGGTGTGAGCACTTTAACTTATTGGTGTGCATTGGTCATCGTAACTGAGCGGCCCGATCTGAGCAGTTACTACAGTTTAATGGCATTGTTATTTAATTTACTGTGGTGGAGTAGCTTGCTACTTGACACCAATAGACAAATTTTATCGCATAGAAGCTTTTGGCAAAGCCTTGCAATGCTTGAGGTGATGCAGCGAAGTCAATACTTAGTGGTGGCGTCTTGTTGTGCGGCAACATGGCTGATTGGTGTACTGATATTTGGTATTGGTTTGTTTGAAGCTTTAGTTTTGATCGCCACCCCCATAATGATGAGGGTAATTATCCAGCGACCAAAAAGCATAGCCTTGGTCTGGGCAACGATAGTGGTTGCTATCATGCTGAGTAAAGTACTGTTTAACTGACTGTGTAAAACTTCACATTGTTGTAAGTGAAAATAAAAAGGCCGCATTAGCGGCCTTTAAACTTCATAATTATTGCTAGGCAGCGTTGGCGTTGCTGTCAACAACACGGGCTTTACCGGCAAGTAATTCTGCTGGGTCAAAGTCATCCACATTGATAACGGCAAGGCGCTTGGCTTCAACCGCTGCAAGCGAATCTGCTTCTTGCTGCGTTAAAATGCCGCTTTCAAGGCCCATTTTTGCCACTTTATCAAGCTGCATAAATGGTAGCTTTTGATCTTTCGCTCGACAAACTTTATCGAAAAGAGGCTCTACGGCTAAAATGTCTTTCAGAGTTTGCTCTTGCTTGCCAATCAAGTTTAATGGTTCATCTGTCGTGTAAATGTAGTTTGCGAGACGCTCACGAGATTCATTGGGCGTTTGCAATAGCTTGGCGATATCATGCTCCATTTCGTCTGTCGGTTTGCGGACGGGACGACCAAATGGGAAAAGCATAAACTTAAGTACACCACGTAGCGCCATTGAAGGCATGTTGTTGATCAAATCTGCAAGTGCTCTTTGACACAGGTAAAGGTGTTCTTGGCACGCCCATTTGACTAGAGGCAAATCTTCTTTTCGACGACCTTCATCATTGTAACGCTTTAAAGTTGCAGAGACTAAGTAAAGGTAGCTAAGTAAATCGCCCAAACGTGCAGAAATGCGCTCTTTACGCTTCAATGAGCCACCAAACACAGCCATACAAATATCTGACATCAAAGCCAAAGAGGCGCTGAAACGCGCCGCATTACGGTAGTAATCTGCTGTTTCGTCATTGAATGGAACTTTACTGAAGCGTCCACCAGTGATTGCTAGCCACTTCGTGCGCACTAAGTTTGAAATTGTAAAGCCTATGTGACCCATTAATGCTTTGTCAAAACTGTCTAGCGCTTCTTGCTTATCCTTGATATTACATGCATTTAGCTCTGCAAGAACAAACGGGTGACAACGAATAGCGCCTTGACCGTAAATAATCATATTTCGAGTAAGGATGTTTGCACCTTCTACTGTAATAGCAATTGGTGCCCCTTGGTAACCACGACCTAAATAGTTATTCGGGCCAAGGCAGATACCTTTACCGCCATGTATATCCATTGCATGGATAGTCGAAGAGCGCATTTGTTCGGTTAGGTGGTATTTTAGGATTGCAGAAATGACCGACGGCTTTTCGCCAGCATCTACCGCACCTGTGGACATACTCAGAGCGGCATCGCTGCTGTAGGCATAGCCACCAAGTTTAGACAACGCTTCTTCAATGCCTTCCATTTTACCAATTGGCAGTTTGAACTGGCGACGAATACGGCTGTATGCACCACTTGCAAGTGCCAAAGTCTTAATACCGCCTGTTGAATTGGACGGCAATGTAATAACGCGACCGACAGACAAACACTCAACTAGCATACGCCAGCCTTGCCCTGCCATTTTTGGACCACCAATAATGAAATCCAGTGGCACGAATACGTCTTTACCGCGAGTTGGACCGTTTTGAAATGGCACGTTTAACGGGAAGTGACGTCGACCAATCTCGACACCTGGTGTTGAGGTTGGGATAAGTGCACAAGTGATACCAATGTCTTTTTTGTCACCCAATAACCCGTCCGGATCTTGCATTTTGAACGCAAGACCTAGCACTGTAGATACCGGTGCTAAAGTAATATAGCGTTTGTTCCAAGTTAGGCGAAGACCAAGGGTTTCTTTACCTTCCCACTCACCTTTACAAACAACACCAAAGTCTGGAATTGAAGATGCATCAGAACCCGCTTCAGGAGATGTAAGTGCAAAACATGGGATCTCATCACCAACAGCTAGTCGAGGTAAGTAATGGTCTTTTTGTTCTTCTGTCCCGTAGTGCTGAAGTAGCTCACCTGGACCAAGAGAGTTGGGTACACCAACAATTGAAGACAGTAGCGTAGATTTACTCGTTAGCTTTTGTAACACACAAGACTGTGCGTAGGCTGAAAACTCAAGACCACCATATTGTTTTTTGATGATCATCGCAAAAAACTTATTGTCTTTTAGATATTGCCAAACTTCTTGTGGTAAGTCTGTAAGTTCGTGAGTTGCTTCCCAATCATCTAGCATGGCGCAAACTTCTTCCACTGGGCCGTTTAAGAAAGCTTGCTCTTCCGCTGTTAATCTTGGTTTCGGAAATTGATGTAGCTTGTTCCAGTTTGGATTACCACAGAATAAATCAGCTTCCCACCAAGTCGTTCCGGCATCAATGGCAGATTTTTCGGTTTCTGACATAGTTGGAGTCACTTTTTTAAATGCTTTAAAAAGTGGCGCAACGACATACTGTTGGCGAATATTAGTTACAGAAAAAGGCACTGCGATAGCTAAAAAGATAAGCCAAGACAAAGCGCCAAAGGCGTCGGCAAACGTGCCCACGACTAGCGTTACGGCCGCAACACCTAGGCAGGTATTCCAGCTGGCGCGATGATAACAAGCCACACTGACCAGTGCTATCAAAGCGAGGATGAATAAAAGTGTCATGTTGTTCTTCCTTATTAGAGGTCTGACCACATGTTTAGGCTAGCTTGTCTGACCAGTTATTTCAAGCAAAAAAGCCCCTTATTGTTCATTTTAGAAGCCTGATTTTTACCTTGCCAACTAACCCAATCACTTAAAAATTGTTCAATTGCCAATTTTGTAAACTTATCTATATTACGAAAAAGTCCTAAGGAGGGGATATCTATGCAATTGAGTAATATATGTATCATTGTGGTTTCTTTCATTGCGATGTTGTTGAGTTATGAAGTCTATGAATATGCTGTTTTCATTAATTTTATCAGTAGTATAGCGTGTGCATGTTATGCATATATGGGGGCGCAGCACACCGCATTTTTCCTCGCTTGGTGTAATGTTCAAGCATTTGTTTTCAGCCCTATTGTGAATGTTTCAGAGCAGCCAAGTGTAAAGCTTCTTGTGTTATTTTTATTGTGTTTAATGTTCATTGCGCTGGGAATTGGAGCAAGGCGAAACTAGGGTCTCATCAATAGCTGAGTTACAATACAGCTCCGTGCAAAGTGTAGGATTAAAATAAATGAAGATCTTGGCTGATCAGAATATGCCTCTGGTGGAAGAGTTTTTCTCAAGTTTAGGGCAAGTAGAGCGTTACGATGGGCGCAACGTGACTGCTGAACAGGTAAAGGAAGCAGATGTATTACTCACGCGTTCAATTACGAAAGTTAACCAGAACTTGTTGGCACAAGCCCATAAGATGAAATTTGTTGGGACTGCGACCATAGGAGTTGATCATGTCGATCAGGCGTATTTGAAAGAGCGGGATATTGCTTTTTCCAGTGCACCAGGTTGCAATGCTATCGCCGTTGCAGAATATGTAATCAGTGCGCTGTATGCGTATAGCCAAGATTGTAATGTTGAATTACGTGGTAAGAAGTTGGCGATCGTGGGAGTTGGCAATATTGGTCGCTGCCTGCAACAGAAGTTACAACACAGTGGAATTGAGTTGATCTTATGTGATCCTGTGCGTGCGCAGCAAGGTACGTTGTCTGAGCATGTGGATATTGATGCGGCCCTATCCGAAGCAGATTTCGTTACGTTTCATGTGCCATTAGTTAAATCAGGTGAACACCAAACTAAACACTTGCTAAACGAACAGAGGATCAAGCAACTTAAAACAGGCATGTTAGTTATCAATGCAAGCCGCGGCGACGTTATTGATAACCAAGCGCTTTTAAGAGCTAAACAAGCTGGTCAGGAGCTTGAACTTATTTTGGATGTATGGGAAAACGAACCCACAATACTTACTGAGCTGATGGAAGTGTGTTTGTATACGTCCGTACACATAGCTGGTCATACTTTAGAGGGCAAGGCGAGGGGTACACAAATGCTCTATGAAGCACTTTGCAAGACTTTAGGAGAGACTGCTAACAAGCAATTAGATGCTTTTTTACCAATACCCGTTGTAAGCCAGTGCCAGCTTAATGAAACGCTATCAGAGACAGATTATGGACGTATTGTGCATCTGATCTATGATATTCGCCGTGATAATGGTTTAATGCGAGCGAATTTAGAAAGTCAGGGGTTTGATGTACTGCGTAAACAATACCCAGTGAGGAGAGAGTTTTCTACACTGAATATTTCAGCCCCACATGCACATCAAGTAAAATTGCAGCAATTAGGCTTTCGCATAGAAATGAATGAGGAATAAGCATGTCGCAAAAATTTAACGTGGCGGTACTTGGCGCAACAGGCCTAGTCGGCAAGCAAATTATTGAAACGCTAGCAGAAAGAAAATTTCCAGTAGATAAATTATTTCCGCTGGCTAGCAGCCGAAGTGCTGGTGAAGAAATTGACTTTATGGGTGAAAAAGTCACTGTATTAGATGTTGAAGAGTTTGACTTTTCACAGGCACATATCGGTTTATTTTCTGCTGGCGGTAGTGTGTCAGAAAAATATGCGCCCATCGCAGCAGATGCAGGTTGTGTGGTGATCGACAATACATCTCATTTTAGATATGACTACGATATCCCACTTGTTGTGCCAGAAGTGAATGCTCAGAGTCTGGCTGATTTTAGAAACCGCAATATCATTGCCAACCCGAATTGTTCAACAATTCAAATGATGGTTGCTTTAAAGCCGATTTATGACGCCTATGGTATTGACCGTATTAACGTGTCTACTTATCAGGCAGTATCCGGTGCGGGTAAAGAGGCAGTTGATGAACTTGCTAAACAAACTGCCAACTTAATGAATGCTAGGCCGATGGAAAACGAAGTATTTCCTAAACAGATTGCCTTCAATGTGATACCACAAATTGATGCATTTCAAGACAATGGCTATACCAAAGAAGAAATGAAAATGGTGTGGGAAACCCAAAAAATATTGGGTGACAGCAGCGTAATGGTAAATCCAACTGCTGTACGAGTACCCGTTTTCTTTGGCCATGCAGAAGCGATTCATTTAGAAACTCGCATGCCTTTTGACTTAGAGCACGTAAAACAGTTGCTAAGTGAGGCTCCTGGTATTGAACTGATTGAAGACGAGCAGGATTACCCAACTCCAGTTAGTGATGCAAGTGGCAACGACACCGTTTACGTTGGTCGTTTGCGAGCTGATATCTCACATCCAATGGGGTTGAACTTGTGGGTTGTCTCCGATAACACCCGCAAAGGTGCGGCAACAAATAGCATCCAAATTGCAGAAGAGTTAATAGCAAATTATCTGTAATTAGAGTGTGGGGCGAGAGCAATATGGCAGCATTTTGCCCCACATTATTGTAAATTCATTTCTATTTACCACCTTCCTGATTTATAAAACATTTTCAATTTAATTCTAAAGTATTACCCCGATGTTAAGATTCAATACGTTGGCAATGGATATTCCCTTACAACTGGTTTATAGTTTGCAATTGGAACAGAGCTTGCAAAAGCAAAGATGAGCAAATTTTTTATTCGCTTACTGGTTGAGTAAGTGGTCACCTGAAACAAAGGAACAGCATGCGCGGTTTAGCCTTATTTTGTATCCTAGCATTGGCTTTCATAACATCTCCCGTTTACACCCAAGAAGGTACGGTGTTGAAGGGTCCCAAAGGCGTTGATTATGGGCTTGAGGGCCGATCCGTCGGACCTATCAGATCTTCAGACACCTTGTGGCGAATTGCGCAAAAAATTAGACCTGATGATTCGGTCTCCGTTTATCAGGTAATGAAGGCTTTATACGATAAAAACCCTAATGCTTTTTTAGACCAAAACCTAAACCACATGCGCGATGGTGCTTATTTGCGCATTCCAACGATGGCCGAAATTCGCCGCGTAAACCCATCAATAGCAAAACAAAAGTCAGATCAAGATGATGTGCTGTGGGCACGTAAGAAAAATGGCACATTGAATCAGGCCGATATTGATGCGGCGAAAAAGCGCGTGACTCAAGCTCGAAAAGTAGACGTTGAGCAAGCACAAAAAGAGCTTACCAATCAACTTAGAAACCTTAGAATGGAACAAGATTCTAAGTTGCTTGAACTGCAAAATGAATTTAAATCTTCGGTCCGTAGTGTTGAAGAAATTTTAGAAGAGAATAACGAGCTTAGAAAACAACTTGGTGATATTTCTGACGAGCTACAAAATGTTAGGGAACAACTCGGCAAAGACAGTGAAATCCAGCAACAGTTAAAAGTTGTGATTGATATGCAGAGTGAGATGATTGCTCAGCAAGAAGCACAAAAAATGGCTCAAGAGGAAGCTGGTTTTGGCAATATATTATCGAACCCTTTAGTTATTGCTTTACTAGCAACTATTCCAGCCTTACTTGTCATTGGTGGACTGGTAATGTTTATGCGCAAGCGTAAGCAAGCAAGTGAAGAAGCAAATGAAGATGATGACTTCTTACCTCAAGCCCCAGCCGCTGCAGCAGCCACCGCAGGGGCGGCAACAGCAGCCGCAACAGCAGCCGCAACAGCTGCCGTTGACCCACTTGATCTTGATATGCCGGGCGCAGATGAAATAACGCCATTAGATGAGAGCGTGCAGCTCGACGACGATATATTACCTGATGACGATGATATTGTATTCGACTCACTAGATGAGGATGATGGGTTTGAAAGTGGCAGCAGCACATTAGATCAAGACGAATTAGATAGCTTGTTGAACGATGATATCGTCTTTGATGATGAATCAGATGCGGCTGAAGGCAGTGATGACATAGACGACTTCCTCCAACAAAGCTTTGATGAAACCGATGATGCACTCGGAGATGAAGTAACCCTAGACGTGGATGATAAACCATCTGACGGTGACGATATACTGAGCGCTGATGATATCGATGATTTGTTCAATGAAGTCGGGGACGATCAAGATGATACATTGGACGTCAGCGATGATGCGTTGGCTGCGCTTAGTGAAGAGCTGGCTGATGAACCAACAGAGTCAGAAGAATCAGCAGAAGAATCAGCAGAAGAATCAGCAGCAGAAGACGAATTCGATTTAGATGACATTGATAGTTTAATTGATGAAGCCGCAGATACGCCTTCTACAGATGACGTGAATACTGACAGTATTTTGAGTGCTGATGACATTGACGATTTGTTAGATGGTGCGTTGGACGAAGATGAAATCAGTGGAGAAGATGGCTCTCTTGAATTAGGTGATATCGATCAATTGATTGATAGCGCAGCAGATGAACCTGTAAGTGATGAGCAGCAAGATATCGATAACTTGATTGCTCAAGCTGAACAATCCGAAGAAGTGTCAGGAGATGACGACATTGACGCGTTACTTGCAGAAGCAGGTGGTGATAACCTCGATACTGATCTGGGAGAAGATGTTCAGCCTCTCGAAGAGAGTACCGATGAAGCAGAGCTTGACGATATAGATGCCCTTTTGGCTGACGCAGCGAGTGAAGCTACTGAAATAGATACCAGCAATAATTTGTTAAATTCTGAGCAAGACACTGACTTAGGTGATATCGATGACTTGCTTGCAGATGAAGCGCCACTTGAGGAAGCTGCTTCAACTGA
>NZ_AUYB01000129.1 GCF_001625655.1 Pseudoalteromonas luteoviolacea DSM 6061
TGGAAAAATACAGAATGCACAGCTCAAGTGCTAAAATACCGAGATATGACGGACGCGTAGCTCAGCTGGATAGAGTACCTGGCTACGAACCAGGCGGTCGGAGGTTCGAATCCTCCCGCGTCCGCCATCTTATTCTTAAAGATGGGAAATACTTCACTCAAGTAGTAAAACATGAGTTAAATGCCGACGGAAGTCGGTTTTTTTGTGCCCAAATTTCAGTATCTCATTACATATTATGAAGGTTGTGAGCAAGCTGTTTTGATAAAAGGCTATAAACTCGGCACTTAAAGGTTTTCTTTCCACATAGTACTCCCGCATCCGTCATCTCTTTAGCAGCGATCGACTTTTAACTCAACGTCTGCATTACAATGCAATTGAAACAGTAAAGAGCAAAGGCATGCTGCTCAAAAGATTGGAGTTCATTACACCACCCCTTATAACGTGAAGCCTACTGGTTTAGTGGTAGTACAGTTTAAAGGTTATGAAAAACGGAAAAAACAGTTCTTTTTTCGCTTTTGGTCAGGCATATTTCCCCGTGTGTAAAGTTGCTCGAGAGGTATTTTGTGTATAAACATCACTATATTATTTTCATATGTGTTTTTCTGTTAGCGGTTTTGAAAGTAAATACCTCAATTGCAATTGAGGTGGGAGCTGCTCGAACGGCGCAGTATTTACCGTTGCTTAAAGGAAAACGAGTAGGGTTGATAGTCAATCAGTCTGCTCAAGTCAATGGCGTACATTTGGTTGATATGTTATTGGCTAACAACATAGACGTGATTCGAATATTTTCACCTGAGCATGGTTTTAGAGGGGATCAAGATGCAGGTGCTTACATTGATAGTAGTATTGATTCAAAAACAGGGATCCCGATAGTTTCCCTTTATGGTAAGAAAAAGCGCCCTTCTCTGGATGCGCTGCAAGATATTGATGTGTTGATATTTGATATCCAAGATGTAGGTGTACGCTTTTATACTTACATTAGTACTATGCATTATATGATGCAATCAGCCAAAGACACTCAAAAAGAGTTTATCGTTTTTGACAGGCCAAATCCGAATATCCATCATGTAGCAGGCCCTCTGCTAGATAAAAGGTTTCGTTCATTTGTCGGTATGCATCCCATTCCAATTTTGCATGGGATGACAGTTGGGGAACTTGCTATGATGATTAATGGCGAGGGATGGTTATCTGGGCATGAACAACTCAGTTTAAAAGTAATTTCTGTTGCAAACTACAGTGCATCAGACGAATATACGCTGCCAATCTCGCCCAGCCCTAATTTACCGAATCAACAGTCAATTTATTTATATCCATCATTGTGCTTATTTGAAGCCACGGCGGTATCGGTGGGTCGAGGTACGGACTTTCCCTTTCAAGTTTTTGGCCACCATCAAGTCAATTTGGGGTCGTTTAACTTTTCTCCTCGCTCAATTATAGGTGCAGCCCGTTATCCTAAACTAGAGGGACAGGAAGTATGGGGGATGGATTTAAGAAATAGCACAGTTAGAGGCTTTGATTTAGGGTGGCTTTTTTCGGCTTATCGTCAATTTAAACAGCAAGGACAGCCTTTTATTATTCATCCTGACTTTTTAGACAAGCTTGCAGGCACTAATATTATTCGCCTTGCTCTTGAGCAGGGTTTAAAAGTACATCAATTAGAAGCGCTTTGGGAGAAAGAGTTAGAGACATTTAAAAAGCGTAGAGCGCCTTACCTACTTTATGATAGATAAGGCGCCTTAATTCTATACGTTAAGCATGTCGCTCATGTATTCATTGGAGCGGTCAGCCCTACGTTGCCAGTGCAAGTTTGACTGAGCCAATGCGATAAATAATACATCGATTAAGTATCCTAGTGAGGCTCTAGTAAGCACTGCGGAGTGTTTAATGGCTTCGGTTTCTTGGATGCAGTATAGGCAGCTGTCGGCATAATTCGCTAACTCGCTATGACCGTAGCGGGTTAGCGCTAAAATCTGGCATTCATTATTTTTGGCTTGCTGCGCTAATTTGACTACGCTTTTTACAACACCTGAATTGCTCAAGAAAATCACTAAATCATCTTTACCCATTGTCGCAGCGTAGCTAGAAGCACTAAGCTCATCAACATGTGTAACAGCACATACGCCAAGTTTTTGCAGCTTCAAAGTTAAGTCTTGCGCCATAGTATGTGTAGAACCTATCGCACAAACCATCACTTTTTTTGCTGCTTTAATAGATTGAACTGCTTGTTCAAACAACTCAGGAGTATTTAGCTTGCTGGTGGCTACGAGCGTTGCTTGTTGATTTGCGATCAACTTCTCTGAAATATGCGCAATTGAATCATTCTGATCTATTTCATTTGATAACGGAGTATCTTCTTGAGTTTGTTCATTAAGTGCATCAACGACGGCCAATTTAAACGCCGGAAACCCCTTATAGCCAAGTTTTTGAGCGAACTTAACTACACTTGACTGGCTTACGCCAGCTGATTTTGCAAGCTCAATAGAAGATAAACCGCGAATCTTGGCGCCAGACTTTAACGTAAAGTCTGCTAACTTCGCCTCACTCTGCGAGAGCGTTGGCTTTAAAGCCTTTATTTTTACAAAAGTAGACATGAGGATCACCTGGTAACTAAAACTAACTTAAACTGTCCATATTATAGGTTCAATTGGAACGATGTGATAGATTGTTTAGGAATATTATTGCGTTTTTTGATTTATGTGGTACTGGTTGAGGTACTTTTGTTGCATTTGTGAAATTGAAAACAGGAAATGCTTGTTTTTTAGACACAAGTATTTAAGCTAAAACGTTCAAACTTTGCGTGCATAAGATAGCGAGCTGAGAGTCGCAAAAATTGCTCAGCTATTGATACCACTGCGATAACTCTGAGTCAAAAAATTACAATAGGGAAACTATGTCTTGGTATTCTATTTTGCCACCACTGATTGCCATTGCAGTCGTGTTTTGGCGCAAAGAGGTCATTTTGGCCCTCATTTTAGCACTTGTCTCATCCGAATTTCTGCTGGTACTAAACACCCATGACCAGTCAATTTTTGCCACTTTTACCAATAGCATAGAAAGAATTATTGATGTCGTTACCTCTGCCGGAAATAGTCGAATTTTAATTTTTAGTATTGTGATAGGGGCTTTGTTGGCCTATATCCGTGAGTCGGGTGGCGTATCGGCAACAGTGCAAAAACTGATGAATATAGGGGTCGCAAAAACAAAGAAGCAGGTTGGCTTGCTAACTATGTTTACCGGCATCGCAGTATTTATCGAATCAAACATGAGCGTGTTGACGTCTGGTATTGTATCGAGAGGGTTATTTGATAAATTTAAGATGAGCCGTGCAAGGTTGGCGTATGTTATTGATAGTACAAGTGCTCCAGTGTGTATTCTAATATTACTAAACGGTTGGGGGGCGTATGTACTGGGCCTGTTGAGTAACTACGAGTTGGAGCAATCAGCAGTCACAATTTTGTGGGGCAGTGTGGCATTTAACTTTTACGCCATCATAGCGCTCATTATCGTGTTGTATACCATTGTATTTGACAAGGTTCATGGGCCCATGAAAGTGGCTGAAGAAAAGCTAGAACAGCAAGAAGTCTCACTGGATGCAGGGCCTCACGCTTCTAAAGCTCGATTTATGCTCATTCCCTTAACTACGCTTATTGTGAGTATGGTAGGCTTTATGTATTGGACCGGGGACGGCGTTTTAGCCAATGGCAGTGGTTCAAAATCCGTTTTGTACGCCACAATGTTATCGTGCGCAATAGCATACAGCTTATTGTTAGCTGAAAAACAGTTTACCCACCATCAGCTTGTTGATATTGGTTTTAAAGGGATGGGGGAGCTTCTTCCATTGGTCTGTATTGTACTACTGTCACTGACATTGGGGGCGAGTTTAAAAGAGCTTGGTACTGGCGTATTTGTGGCACAGTTGGTCGGAGCATACCTTCCCGTGTACTTCATTGTTCCAGTATTGTTTCTGACTGGGGCCGTAATGTCTTTTACAACGGGAACTTCGTGGGGCACATTTGCGATATTAATTCCAATCGGTGTGCCTCTTATCCAAACATTGGGTTTGCCGCCCTCACTTGTGGTTGGTGCTATATTAAGTGGAGGTATATTTGGTGACCATTGCTCACCTATTTCCGACACCAGCGCTGTTTCTGCACTGGCATCTGGGTGTGATTTATTGACTCATGTAAAAACCCAATTACCCTATGCGCTAGTAGGTGGTGTACTTGCATTTGCAGGGTATTTTATCGCCAGCTTGATTATGCTCTAAGGGCATGCATGTAAATTATTCCCTTCGGTAGGGGCTGCAATTTTTAAGAGCTGTCCCTGATTATTTCTACTCAGTGCCAAGAGCACACCTTGTTCTAGTTGTGCATCGTGCATCTTTGGTACATTCAGCTCATCCAATACACTTTTACGTACTTCAATCAGTGTGGCATTTTGACAATCAGCGATAAACCATGCGCCATCTTCACTATGAATCAGCTTGCCATAAGTCTGATGGATCTCAGTTAAGGTTGCCTTAGCGCCTTCGAGTGAATTATCCAGCTGCTGCTTTTGTTGCGCAATAGTCGTGAGGTATTCACCTTCTACGAGGTTATGAGTTTCAATAGATTGATATTGCTCGGTATTAAACTCAGCTGGTTCTATCTTAGTGAGAAATAGTTCGAAATCGTTGAGCGTATTTTGTAAGGACAGACTACCAATTAAAGCCACCGCACAACATGAAGTTGCCCAGGCTGTTGTGCGGAGCCAAAATTGACGGGTATGCTTACGGTTTTCTATTCTGCTCATCCTTTTTAGGCGGCGAGTCTGTTTTGCCGACATTCTTTGCTGACGTTTGGCATTCGAGTATGCCTGCTCAAGCTCATTCATTGTGGCTCTCCTAAAATCGTTTTAAGTTGCTGCTTTGCATAACGTAAGCGCGTTTTAACGGTCTCGGCATTCGTATTGGTAATATCGGCTATTTGTTTCAGTGAAAAGCCTTCTAATTGTAAGCTAAGCGCCTCTTTTTGAGTATGAGGCAATGTTTTAACTGCTTGGTAAAGGCGCTCAGAACTTGCTTCTGAAAAGCTGTTGTCTAGTGTTAATTCGCATTGAATGGTTGCGTTTTCATCTAATACCAAGCGGCTCTGTTTGCGAAGTTCATCGATAAGTGCATTTCGAGCTACTTTAAATATATAGGCCTTAGGTGTGCTATTAGATTGATAGTAGTGGCGCTTTTCAACAATGGTCAACCAAGTTTTTTGGCAAATGTCTTCAGCTACCTCAGGCGTACTTTGTGTGCATAAGTAATGATACAGATCTGGGTTAAAGTTATCGATCGCCTGTTCTAGGTAGCGATTTTCACCGCATTTTTTGAATTCATAAAGCGGATCTTCTGCATCAGTTTTATGCGGGATAAACCAACTTTTAATGGCTAATAGCATGCACTCTCCTAGATTATTGTTAATTGTAATTGGTTGTTCCATTGTGCGCTTGCAAGCCACTCATTTTTCGATGAGTGGCTCGGTCGCTATTATGACCCTTGAGCTAATTTAAACTCTAACATAACTGACTGGCCAGTTTGTACTGTTGGTTTGCCATTGACCATTTGCGGGCGATACTTCCAACGCTTCAATGCTTTTAACGCCGCGCGATTAAATATACGTTTTGGCTCGGCGTTTACGACTTGAGCGTCGATCACTTGTCCGGTTGGTGAAATGCTAAATTCCAATTGCACCCATCCCTCGATACCATCTCGTGCGGCAGTTGCAGGATAACTTGGGTCAACTCGTACAAGGGGTGTAGCTTGTGCATCCGTTACTTGTAAAGTATTACTCATGACAATGGGCGCACTGGTGATTTGATGATCTAACCCGATGTTGATGTTGGCACCCGGTATATTGGTTGGCTGAGCTGCTGGCTTCGGTGGTGCTTCAGGTAAAGGTTTCGGCTTAGGCGGCAGACTCTTGCGCTCTTTTACTGGTGTCTCTTTGATCTCTTGAGATATAAAAACATCAATATCAGGCATAGGTTGGTCCACCAGCTGTCTCTCCTGACTGATAAGTTGCTGCATAAATGCAAATAGCCCAAATGTCACCACAATGGCACCAATGAAAGAAAGCACGAGTTTATTTAACTTGTGATAAGGCGCTGGGTACTGGTCTGTATTTACTGTCATTGTCATATTTAATCTCCCCTTTTTAACCTTAAAACGCGCTAGGTCAAAAAAAGGGGTGATTTTTTTTAAATTTTATTTTTATCCATTTAGAATACTCATTAATTTTGGTTCTGGACGTGATCAATGCAATTACAAGAAATAGACAAAAGTCGCTATCGTAATCATTTAAATAAAGTTATAGGCGCATGCATTGCTGCATTGACAATTGGCAGCTTAGGAATTGCGCAAACTTTAATCTTGCTCTTTCCTGATGCTGATGGCAGTCATTTTCATTGGAACCTGCTTGGGGTAGTAATTAGCTGCTCTGTTATTTTTTATGTTTTGAGGCGAGTTAAGCTGCACCCTTTTATGGTAGAGGTTGTGTATGTTTGGGAGTTAAAACAAGCGCTAAACCGCATTACTAGAAAAATGCCAAAGCTGAAAAAAGCAGCTCAACAAGGTAATGTAAATGCCATGCTTGCAATACATTATAGCTACGCTGGCTCTCGTCAACTTTGGATGTTGGACGACAATACGATCACGATGGAAGAATTGGCGATTTGGCAAGCTGAGCTAGACGCATTAGCGGCCAAATATCAAGTCAGCTTGGATGCCGCTGACTACGACGAGGGCATATTGCGCGCATTCTAGGTCGAATAAATCGTAAAATTATTTTTAGAGGTCTTTTTAATCGAGTACATAGCCACATCTGCGCATTCAACGAGGCCTTTTAGACTTTGAGCGTGAAGCGGGAAGTGCGCAATACCAATACTAGCACTGACATTTAGCTCTAGCCGGTGGCCATTTTTTTCATATGTAATGGGCGTATTAATTTCGTCGAGCACCTGTTGAGCTAAATGGTTCACTTTTACGATATTGACTTCCTTTATCGCAATGACAAATTCATCGCCGCCCCAGCGGCTAACCAGTTCAGTGCTAGGCACAATGTGGCCGAGCCGTTTGGCCAATTGTTTTAATACCTCATCACCTGCATTGTGGCCATAAATGTCATTTACTGGTTTAAATTTATCTAGATCGATAAGCAGTAGACTAAATTGTGTCTCTGAATCGATCCACTCCATCAATGTCAGTTCAGCACCATAGCGATTATATAAACTGGTTAGACTGTCTCGCTGTGCTCTGTGGCTAAGCTGGTTTAGCATACTTTTCCGAGCGGTTATGTCTGCTAAGAATACCTGAAAGTACCACTGCCCATCGCTTTTTGTATTCAAAATGATAAGGCTCAACCACACAGAAGAAAGAGTTAAGGGGTTAGTAAACTCAAATTCAGATTGCATGACCTGTTTAAGTTTGATGCTGTTCTCAGTAAAGGTGTAGAGAATATCTGGTGTTTTGCAAAATTGTCCCAAATTTTCTGGAAACCGCTCCTCGCAATCAATTCCCATTCCAGCCAAAAGGTCTTTGGCTGCATCATTGGCCAGTGTAACTTCCCCTTGCTCTCTGACTAAAATGGTCGGCGAAGACGATCTTTCAAACATTAATCTAAAGCGTTTCTCCAATTTTTCAACTTCTACCCTAAGGCTACGTTCTTGTTCAAATAAAGTTTCAGTATTGGCGAGCATAATATTGATATCTTTGCCTATTTTCCCGATTTCATTTTGGTCATTTAAAGGATCAACATAAATTCTTTGTGCGCTGCCTGGCAGTACACTGGCCAACTGTTTACTCAAGTTACCAAGAGGACGGGAAATTAGGAAAAAGGCTAACACAGCAAATAGTAGTAGCATGGGCAGTACCACCACAAGTAATGTCTGCACCGATGAAAAGGCCGTATCTCTGGCATTTTGTTCTATATACAGGGTGTTAGGGACAACTCGAATAACTCCAATATTTTCTTGCAAGATAAATGGGTTAGGTAGGTAAAACGACAGCGCTCCAGTATCTTTGTAGAGAATACTCTTCGCGAGCACTGTTTGCTTGTTTGTCAGTGCTGCCGAAAGGATGATGTCATTGCTCACCAAGCCATTGACTACTTCATTAGCGAGATCTTTGTCTTCTAAATAGGCAGCAATTGATGCGGTTGAAGAGACGGTCTGACTTATTTGTCGCACAGTGCTTTCTAGGCGTTTGAGCTCTGTGTCAAACACATGATGGTAGTATATTTTCGCGTATACTATGGAAAATGCAAAAGTTGATAAACTAAGTAAAAGCATCAACCTAAAAATTAAACTGTGTCTATTGAACAAAACGATACACTACTTTGAGTTCATCTGTTACTGCGCTTGCAGGTAAGTAAGCAATCGCACTCGGTGTTGTTATTACTTTATCAATTATAGCTTCTGTTGAAGGATATGCTTGAGGGGGGGAGGCTTTACCACTAAATTTTACTCTCGACCAATATGCATTAATTTGAGAGATGCTTCTGCCAGTCAAAGCTTTGAAAAACACACTGCGTAAAGGGTGTTCCTTACGATAATCTAATGTAATGGCCATATGTCCATTTGGGAATGCAAGATACTTCCCCATATACATATCAATTAGCTGGCGGTGTGTGACTTTTTCGATAGGGTTATTTTTGTTGACCACGATGACGATTTCTTGCTCGGCGGATGCTTCAGCTCTTAAGCTGATGAGCAGCAAAAGTTTTATGAGGATGATTGTAAGTTGGGTTTTCATTAGAACACCCAATTTAGGCTAATGCCCAATGTATTGAAGTCCGTATCAAGGTTGGACCCTGTAAGCCCTTGGTGCAAATAAAATGCGGAGGGTAAACTTTCTGTATTGGTGTGATCCAATTGCACCTTGATTGCCAGCGATTCGGACAGTTCAGAGCGCAGAGTAAGCGAAAATGTACTTTGATCAATTAGATAGAAATTAGTGTGCCTGATGAGGGTGTTGTAAAGTAAATCTAATTGTGGTGTCGATACGAGCGGCCTAGCAGGTGTCCTGTTGTTTGATTTCGCTTGTGCAAACGTTGCCATTATTGTGTGGTCACCATAATAGGAGCCTACACCAATGTAACCTGCTGTTAGATCATTGAGAACCTGTGAATTTGAGTCAATATAAGACATTTCACTTTGAAAAAACCATTGATTGTTGTCGTAGCGTGCGCCAATGGCTGTGTAATCAAAACGTTTGCCAATGATATGAAGAGAGTCCAGTAAGCTAGCTTTAGTCGGCCACACTTCATCTGGGACTTGAGCAAGTGCAGCTTGTAATTGAAGTTGTTGTTCATTTTCATTGCCGGCTTTGGTGATGGTATGATTTACTCTTAGTGTCCAGTCGAGCGACTCCCACTGTAGTACCACTCCATATAGAGACTTTATTTCCACATCCCAAAAAAAGTTGTCGTCACTCACTATGGGGGCAGTTGAGCGACCTGCAAAAAATTTAGCACTGAGTAATCCATGTTCTTGTGAGAACGTATACTTGATGTCGGCTCCATCAATATTTTGATGGGGCACAATGGCGTAAAACTCGGTCGGCGGGTGATCAAATGTATAAGTGTAGCCAATGTCTCTGTGTTCAGTCATCATGAACAAATCGAGACCGGTTCTGCCCAGACGAATTTGCCAGTTTGCAGATGGTGAGTACCTTACAAAGGCCATTTGGAGGGCATTATCGATATTTTGTTCTTCATGATCTTTGAGCAGTACTTGGCCAACAAATTGAAGTTCGGGTGTAGCCTGCCATTCGAGTTGAAAACCCAGAGATGAGGTACTAAAACCAATTTCGTCTTTGTAAGTCGCATGAGGCTGTGTGATATGTTGTCTGATCCCAGCATTTTCGGAATCAGTCAGAGTCATGCTGAGCGTTGCGAAACCGTCGAACTTGAGCTCATTGCAAGCGCCATTGAATGATATGAATGATAATAGGAGTAACAGTAGGCGCATTAACTTCCAAACAGGTAAAATAAAAGTCATCTTGTCTGTAAAGATTAGTGCCTATATTTACATTTACCAGTTTTGTGTAAATGGGCTTGTAAAATGGGTCTACTGACACCATATCAAGAGATATAATATTATTTGTGATACTATCACATTTTTTTAAATTTGGATATTTTCAAGTCGTGGCTGAAGTAAGAGCAAGAGTTGAGCTGAATGTAGGGCAGCGTAGTCATATTCCTGCAGAAATCGTGTCTTTTGAGGGGCTCAAAGATGGCGAAGAACATGTTGCGTTGGTTTTTAATGGTGCGGATAAAAACCAAGAAGTACCACTAATTCGAATGCACTCTGAGTGTTTAACTGGCGACGTTTTCCATTCTTCACGATGTGACTGTGGCGAGCAGCTTAATGAATGTATAGAAGAAATGCATCAACATGGCGGTGTGTTACTGTACCTTCGTCAAGAAGGCCGAGGTATAGGTTTATACAACAAAATAGATGCCTATGTGCTTCAATCACAAGGGATGAATACCTATGAAGCCAATAACCATTTAGGCTTTGAAGATGACCTTAGAAACTTCTCCGATGCTGTACTTATGCTACAAGCGCTTGGTTTAGATCATGTTAAATTAATGACAAACAACCCTCGAAAGTTGAATGCACTGCGCAATGCAGGTATACAAGTTGAAAGCGTTGTGGGTACGCAGGCACATGTCAAAGCCGGTGAGTCGGGGAACCGCCATTACTTAGCGACTAAAGTTGAGCATGGCTCTCATATGCTAGACATTGACACAATCAATAAGCCTAAATCAAAGTAAGTTGAATTTTGCTTTGTTTGGCAAAGTGTCAGACAAAGCAAAATATGTATGTGGCTTTACTTTTAATAAGTATTTTTTAATTTAAAGTCATTTAGTGATGATATGCCTCACAAACGTCCTTTCAAGTACCTCGCCGAAACAGTATAATCAAGGCGATTTATAACTAAGTTAACCATTTATGTCTGCAGAATTTAGAACATTTAAAGCTGGTTTTGGTGTCAATTGGCTAAAAGCTGGTTGGGTTATTTTTAAAACTCAGCCTATGACTTTTATGATGATGTACATTTTCCTTGTCGTAGTTGGGTTGTTTCCATTTGTCTTACCTAACCCAATAGTACAAATGCTTTGCGCGCTGGCGGGGCCTTTTTTGACCGTAGGGTTTTACAATGCGGTTGTTAATTTACAGTCTGGAAAATCGATTATGCTTGCAGATATCCTGCAGCCATTTTCAGCCAAAGGACAGCGTCTCAACTTGTTTCGCTTAGGCCTATACCAGTTGGGTGTTGCCTTACTATTAGGCGTTGCGATGACTTTGCTGTTTGAGCCGGTGGTATCGGCAATGCAAAACCATAGCCCAGATCAAGACATGAATGCGGTGATGGCCGAAATTGCAGCTGCTATTAGTTTTTCAGATATCGCGATATTTGTTGCTTTACAGTCTTTAGCCATGATGGCTTTTGCCTATGCATTGCCGCTTATCTTCTTTAAAAAGCAAGCAAATATTCTTGCTGCGATGAAGCAGTCACTAAAGGTGTTCTATTACAATATGGCGCCTTTGAGTGTATTTGGTGGTATTGTTGCACTAATGGTTATCGCCTCTGCACCTCTGTCTCTTATTCCTTTAATCTTTATTATGCCCATTGTGTATATCGGCTTTTTTGTGTCTTTTCAGGCTATCTTTTCAGAGCAAATTATGACAAAAGCAAAAGATGATCAGAATAGCGATGATGATGATCAGCAACCTAAAACAGAGCAAGTAGGGCAAACAGGCCGGTTTGATGCTTAATGGAAGATAAAGATAAACAAAAAATCAAAAACTACGCTATTTGGCTGTTATCTAGACAAGAATATTCTCGCAAGCTTTTGAGCGATAAAATTTTACTTAAAGGCGCCAGTACCACTTATGCTGAAGAGCTCATCGAGTGGTTGAGTGAGCTTGGTTACATAGATGATGCAAGGCACTGCGAAAGCTTTTTGAATCGCCAACTTGCCAAAGGGTTGGGAGAAAAACGCGTTTTAATGGAAGCGACCAAAAAAGGCGTTGAGCGTACTCTGCTTCTTCAAACGATTGAAGAGAAAGAAATTGATTGGTACGCCATTGCACAGCAAACGTATGATAAAAAATACGGCTATGCAAATAAAGATTTAGACTATCAAGAAAGGTCAAAGCGAGTTAGGTATATGATGTACCGAGGATTTAGCTATGACCAAATAGATTTTGCTATTCAGGCGCAAGATGAAAATTAGTTTTCATAACAAGCAAACCGCCTGAGGCACAAGCAGCAATAAAGGGTGAATGATCACATGCAGCAAATGACTACCGCACAGATAAGGCAGAGTTTTTTAGACTTCTTTGCCAAGCAAAACCACCAAGTGGTGCCATCAAGTTCTTTGATTCCTGGCAATGATGCCACATTACTGTTTACTAACGCAGGTATGGTGCAGTTTAAAGACGTCTTTCTAGGCGCAGAAAAACGCCCATATAACCGTGCAACGAGCTCTCAACGTTGTGTAAGAGCCGGTGGTAAACACAATGACTTAGAAAATGTTGGTTATACTGCGAGACACCACACCTTTTTTGAAATGCTTGGTAACTTCAGCTTTGGTGATTATTTCAAGCAAGATGCAATCAAGTTTGCGTGGGAGTTTTTAACTGATGTTGTAAAACTGCCAAAAGAAAAGCTATTGGTCACTGTGTACCACACAGATGAAGAAGCTTACGACATTTGGGCAAACCAAGTGGGTGTGCCAGCTGATCGCATCATACGTATTGATACCTCAGATAACTTTTGGTCAATGGGTGATACAGGACCATGTGGACCATGTTCAGAAATTTTTTACGATCACGGTGAACACATTTGGGGTGGACCGCCAGGTAGCCCTGAAGAAGACGGTGACCGTTTTATCGAGATTTGGAACCTTGTATTCATGCAATACAATCGCCATGCAGATGGCACGATGGAGCCGCTTCCAAATCAGTCAGTTGATACAGGTATGGGTCTTGAGCGTATTTCTGCAATCATGCAAGGGGTTCACTCTAACTACGAAATCGACTTATTCCAAGCGCTTATCAAAGCAACTGCTACTGTTACGGGTGCGCAAGATTTAGAAGACAAGTCACTTCGAGTGGTTGCAGATCACATTCGTTCATGCGCATTCCTGATTGCTGACGGCGTAATGCCTTCAAATGAAGGACGTGGTTACGTACTACGTCGTATTATTCGTCGTGCTGTAAGACATGGTAATAAGCTTGGTGCACAAGGTGCATTTTTCTATAAATTGGTTGCGGCGTTAGCTGAGCAAATGGGCGAAGCTTACCCTGAACTGGTTAAACAGCAGGCGATCATTGAAAAAGTATTACGCATTGAAGAAGAGCAGTTTGGTAAAACGTTAGACCGCGGTCTAGCCATCCTTGAAGAAAATTTAGCTGGATTAGAAGGGGATGTGATCCCAGGCGATTTAGTATTCAAGCTTTACGACACTTATGGGTTCCCAGCAGATTTAACCGCTGATGTTGCGCGTGAACGTTTTATGACGATCGATGAAAGAGGTTTCCAAGAAGCAATGGAAGCTCAACGTAAACAAGCTCAGCAAGCGGGTAAGTTTGGCGCAGATTACAATGAGCAATTGAAGTCTGAAAAAGTGACAGACTTTAAAGGTTATGATGCCGTTCAGTACAGCGGTACTGTGGTAGAGCTGTTCTGCGAGGGAGAAAGTGTTTCTGAGTTAACAGATCAACAAAAAGGCATCGTTGTTCTAGATCGCACACCGTTTTATGCGGAATCAGGTGGTCAAGTAGGTGATACTGGTTCACTAGTCATTGCTGGTGGCGAATTTATAGTTACAGACACACAAAAGCTAGGTAATGCATTTGCACACCATGGTCATATTGTTGGCCGTATTGGTATCAACGATAAAGTAGATGCGAATATTGATGCTCACCGTCGTGAACGCATCAAGAAAAACCATACTGCAACACACATTTTGCATGAAGCGCTGAGACAAATTTTAGGTGATCACGTTGCTCAAAAAGGCTCTTTAGTGATGCCAGACCGCTTGCGCTTCGACTTTTCTCACTTTGAAGGTGTAACAAAAGAAGAGCTGATTAAAATCGAAGAGGCGGTAAACGCTGAGATCAGAGCAAACTTTGCACTTGAAACTCAACTTATGGACATTGACGAAGCGAAAGCAAAAGGTGCAATGGCTCTGTTTGGCGAGAAGTATGACGATGAAGTACGTGTTGTTTCTATCGGTGATTACTCTATTGAGCTATGCGGCGGAACACACGTAAAGCGTGCTGGTGATATTGGCTTCTTAAAGATAATTTCTGAAGGCGGTATTGCAGCAGGCGTTCGTCGTATCGAAGCCGTAACTGGTGAAGATGCAGTTCAGTATGTTGCACAGCAAGAAAAGGCATTATCAGATATTGCTGCACTAGTGAAAGGCGACAGTGCAAGTGCATTGGAAAAAGTTGCTGCATTACTGGAAAAGGCGAAAGGTTTAGAGAAGCAGGTTTCGCAATTGAACGACAAGTTAGCAGCTGCGGCTGGGTCTTCGTTGTTAGAGTCCGCAGTTGAAATAAACGGTATCAAACTCCTTGTTGCCAATGTGGCGGGCACTGAGTCCAAAGCACTGCGTGGTATGGTTGACGACCTCAAGAACAAAATGGGCTCAGGTGTTATTGCCCTTGGCGTTGCAAATGGCGACAAAGTGAGCCTAATTGCGGGTGTTACTAAAGATTTAACTGGCTCGGTAAAAGCGGGTGAGCTAGTTAATCATATGGCAGCACAAGTCGGTGGTAAAGGCGGTGGTCGCCCAGATATGGCGCAGGCTGGTGGTTCTCAGCCAGAGAACCTTGATGCAGCCCTAGGTAGCGTTCCTGCATGGTTGACTGAGAAAACGCAATAACCTGTGGCTTTAATTGTTAAAAAGTTTGGTGGCACTTCTGTTGGCTCAATTGAGCGAATAGAGGCTGTCGCCGATCTGGTTATTCGTTCTAAACAGCAAGGCCACCAAGTTGTGGTTGTGTTGTCTGCAATGTCCGGCGAGACAAACCGTTTAGTTTCACTTGCCAAGCAAATAGATGATAGGCCTAGTGCACGAGAACTTGACGTGCTTTTGACAACGGGTGAGCAAGTATCCATTGCTTTGCTGGCGATGGCTATTATCAAACGAGGTCACTCAGCTGTTAGTTTATTGGCTGATCAAATTGCCATTCGTACCGACAATATGTTTGGTAAGGCACGTATCGAGCATATTGACGTTGAACGCTTAAAACAAGAGCTCGAACACAATCGAATTACAATCATTGCCGGCTTTCAAGGTCGAGATTCGGAAGGTAATCTCACCACTTTGGGACGAGGTGGCACTGATACTTCGGCCGTAGAAATTGCAGCGGCGATTTCTGCTGATGAATGTCAAATCTATACCGATGTGGATGGTGTTTATACGACAGATCCTCGTGTGGAGCCTCGTGCTCAGCGCATGTCGCAAGTGACATTTGAAGAAATGTTAGAATTGGCGAGTTTGGGTGCTAAAGTTTTACAGATCCGCGCTGTAGAAGCGGCTGGACGCCATAATATGCCTCTTCGCGTATTATCGACCTTTAATCCAGATTCTGGAACATTAATAAGCTATGAGGAACCAGAAGTGACCTGCAAAACTGTATCAGGTATTGCTTATCAAAAAGATGAATCCTTACTTATTATTCGACAAGTACCTGAGATCCCATCTTCTTTAGCAAAAATTCTAACTCTACTTGCCGAATATGACATTGAAATTGACATGATCAGTCAAATTAATCATCAAGCAGGCAAAATAGACTATGCTTTAACTGTACATAGCAGTGAATATCCGCAAGCGTTTGATGTGCTGACTACAAATCGTGATGATTTACAAGCAGCCAGCATTGAAGGCAATGCAGAGGTTGTGAAAATATCTGCTGTGGGTGTCGGTATGAAGTCGCACTCGGGTACTGCTGGGGTGTTTTTTCAAGCATTAGCTGCTGAGAATATCCAAGCGCTTTTAGTTTCTACTTCAGAAATAAAAATTTCAGTTTTGGTAGAAGAGCGCTATCTTGAACTAGCCGTTAGAGCACTGCATGGTGCATTTGGACTAGAAAATGTTGAATAAGCAATAATTTTGCTTACTTTTACATGAAGTTTTAATTAAAATGAACTTGACGCGGAATCTTTTAAATTTTGGAATAACAGGAGCAAGAGAATGCTAATTCTAACTCGCCGTGTAGGCGAAACCCTGATGATCGGTGATGAAGTTACAGTAACAGTACTTGGTGTGAAAGGTAATCAGGTGCGTATCGGCGTAAATGCACCTAAAGATGTTTCAGTTCATCGTGAAGAAATATATATGCGAATTCAAGCGGAGAAATCTAATCCGTCTACAGGCAATATGTAATTAAGAAAAACTAACTTATTGCTTAGTAAAGAAAATAGCCGCTGAACAGTGGCTATTTTTTTGCCTTGCTGATAATGAAGCTTAAAACTTCATCATTAAGTACTTTGCTTGATATGTATTGGTTATGGCGTTGTTGTTGAATGATGATCCCTTGCTCTGTTTTAACCACTTTATGAATATCTTGCCATTTTACAGAAAACGCACGATACGGGTTTTCTGCTGTAATGCCTTCTTCATCAATAGTCAGGCTAACTTTTGAGCCACTTGCCCTACTGAGCATTTGTCTCGCAACCCACCATGGGCGCTTATAATAAAAGGCAACGCCTTCCAACACTCCGAGTAAAAATAGAAAGTTCCCCAAATAAGCTTGGTTTAACAGGTAGTGGGATAAAAAGCCCAACGATATAAGAAACGCGATAAGCCCGTATTTAGGCTTATGGTGCTGGCTCATTTTCACCGATTCGTCAAAACATTCCTGAAAATAGCGTTTATCTAGGGTGAATTCACTTTGAAACACGAGTAATCCTCAAGTTAATAACCATGAAATTATACGTGGTTATCTTGTCAGTTTAAATCTTATTTCTTGCAAACAGGTGTGAATACCTGCATAGCGTGAGTACCTAATTCAGAACATTTAACTTGGACTCAGTCTAGCAAGGGCAGCGTTTTCATTGAAGTTTTGTTGTTCTGAGCAGTATTGCATTATTTTTATCTCTCATTTTGGTATTACCAATTTTGAGTGGGTTGTTTTTAGTGCAAAAGTACTGAACATATTTATCAAAGAACGGATATTTTTTATCGATATCTTGAGTATTTTTCATATTTATTAGGCTTTTAATCCATTATTTTGCCATGCTAGATGACTAAGTGTGTGAATTTAAAACAGAAACAAATAATGGTAATACCAATTTACAAGTGACTTTACATGAATAAATGTTTTGATATGATGTTTGAATAAATATTTACAAAAGTTGCCTATCTATTTCCTTGTGTGGGCATTCATAAACAAATAAATAACAACTAAGGGGGCACAGATGGAGATCAGCGATTTGCTTTTGCAGGCAGCCAATCTCATGTTAACAGGCATGGTTGGCGTATTTATCTTCTTATCAATTCTTATTTTCGCCGTGAAAGGGTTATCGAAACTCAGTACATCGGAACAAAGTCCTGAGCAGCCTAGGGTTAAATCAAAATCACAACGCCAAGACACCTCAGGTGTTCCTGCACAGCATGTTGCCGCCATAAGTGCCGCAATTGCGCAATTTAGACAAAATAATTAAGGGGTACGCTATGTCAAAATTAAAACTCACAGAGTTGGTGCTCAGAGATGCCCACCAATCTTTATTGGCAACTAGAATGCGCCTTGAGGACATGCTTCCAATCGCAGAAGAATTAGATAAGGTAGGGTATTGGTCAGTTGAATCTTGGGGGGGCGCCACATTTGATGCATGTATTCGCTACCTTGGTGAAGATCCTTGGCATCGCATTCGAGCGCTCAAAGAGGCAATGCCGAATACCAAACAGCAAATGCTTTTGAGGGGACAAAACTTGCTCGGTTATCGTCATTATGCTGATGATGTTGTTGAGAAGTTTGTGACGCGCGCTCATCAAAATGGCGTAGACGTATTCAGAATTTTTGATGCCATGAACGATGTAAGAAACCTTGAAACGGCGATACGTGCGGCTATTAAAGTTGGCGCCCATGCTCAAGGCACGATTTCTTATACTGTTAGCCCAGTACACAATTTAGAAAAGTGGTTGGCACAAGCAAAGCAACTTGAAGAACTTGGGTGTCACTCTATCTGTATCAAAGATATGGCTGGCTTGTTAAAACCATATGATGCAGAAGTGTTAATTTCAGAGTTAAAACGAACCGTGTCTGTGCCTATTGCTATGCAATGCCATGCAACGACTGGCTTGAGTACTGCAACATATCAAAAAGCGGTAGATGCTGGTATTGATATGCTTGACACAGCCATCTCTTCAATGAGTATGACTTATGGTCATAGTGCGACCGAAACACTGGTTGCCATCGTTGAAGGAACGGAAAGAGACACGGGACTTGAGTTGGGTCAATTGGAGTCTATAGCAGCTTATTTTAGAGATGTTCGTAAAAAGTATGCTGCATTTGAAGGTAGCCTCAAAGGCGTTGATGGACGTATTCTCTCAGCTCAAGTACCTGGTGGCATGCTCACGAACATGGAAAACCAGCTAAAAGAGCAAGGTGCAGGAGATAAGCTTGATGAAGTACTGAGTGAAATTCCTCATGTGAGAAAAGATCTCGGTTTTATTCCATTGGTTACACCTACATCTCAAATTGTTGGCACTCAAGCAGTATTAAACGTACTGACGGGAGAGCGCTATAAAACCATTACCAAAGAAACCGCCGGTGTACTAAAAGGCGAATATGGTACAACGCCAGCACCTGTTGATGAGAATTTACAGAACCGAGTATTGGAAGGGGCTGATGCGATTACCTGCCGACCAGCAGATCTATTAAAGCCTGAACTAGACAGTTTAGAGCAAGAATTGCTATCACACGCTGAACAAGAAAATATCGAGTTGGCTGCTGATGTGGTTGATGATGTTCTAACTTATGCGTTATTCCCTCAAATCGGCCTTAAATTCTTGAAAAATAGAAACAACCCAGATGCATTCGAGCCAAAACCGAGTTTGGTGACTGCTCAAAACCAAGAACCTAAAGTAGATAAAGCTACAACAGCAAGCAAACAGGGTAATGAGCGTTACAGCGTCAGAGTTGATGGTAAGGTATATGATGTTGTGGTTGCCGCTGGCGGCGAGTTGAAAGAAGTTGCAGTTAAAGACAGCGAGCTTATGCCACAATCAGCATCTGTGAGCTCCGGAGAAACTTTAAATGCACCACTTGCAGGTAATATTTTTAAAGTGCATGCAAGGCCTGGTGATGATGTAGTGCAAGGAGATGTAGTTTTGATCATGGAAGCTATGAAAATGGAAACTGAAGTACGCGCCACGTCAAACGGTAAGATTGCAGATATTTTAGTGTCAGAAGGCGACTCAGTCTCTGCAGGCGACGCGATTATAGAAATGGCTTAGGGCGGGCACTGATATGGATGGATTATTGAACTTGTGGCAAGCAACAGGGCTTGCCAATTTGACTTTCCCTGCTTTATCCATGATAGCGGTTGGCTGCGGGTTACTGTACTTAGCCATCGCGAAAGGGTTTGAGCCGCTACTTTTAGTGCCTATTGGGTTTGGTGCGATTTTAACAAATATCCCTGTGGCTGCATTGGCGGAGCCGGGTGGATTGCTGTACTACGTGTATTATATTGGAATCGATAGTGGTGTTTTTCCATTGCTCATATTTATGGGCGTAGGTGCGCTTACTGACTTTAGTGCTTTGATCGCAAACCCGCGTATGCTATTACTTGGAGCAGCCGCTCAGTTTGGTATCTTTGCCACCTTATTTGGCGCAATTTTATTAAATTTCATTCCAGGCTTTGAATTCACACTACAAGATGCTTCGGCGATAGCAATCATCGGCGGCGCTGATGGTCCAACAGCTATTTTCCTAGCCTCTAAGCTGTCTCCTGAGCTTTTAGGCGCGATTGCGGTTGCTGCGTATTCTTATATGGCATTGGTACCAATTATTCAGCCGCCCATTATGCGTTTACTTACCTCTGAAGAAGAGAGAAGTATTGCAATGCCACAGTTAAGGCCTGTGTCTAAGAAAGAAAAGGTGCTGTTTCCATTAATGGTACTAGGGCTGACGCTGCTATTTTTACCAGCTGCATCACCACTTGTGGGTATGTTTTGTCTGGGTAATTTGATGAGAGAGTCAGGAGTGGTCGATAGACTGAGTAATACAGCTCAAAACGAGCTAATTAATATAACGACTATTTTCTTGGGCTTGGCTGTTGGTTCGAAGTTGGCTGCTGATCAGTTTTTAACGGTAGAGACTTTAGGGATTTTATTACTTGGCGCCTTGGCATTTAGTATTGGTACCGCATCAGGCGTTTACATGGCAAAGGTCATGAACCGTGTTTCATCCAACCCGATTAATCCTCTAGTCGGGGCTGCAGGGGTGTCTGCTGTGCCTATGGCTGCTCGAGTGGTCAATAAAGTTGGACTTGAATCAAACCCTCATAACTTTTTATTAATGCATGCAATGGGTCCAAATGTTGCTGGCGTACTCGGTAGCGCTGTTGCGGCAGGTATCTTGCTTGCTTTAGTCGGTTAACAACACTCTCTCCAACCTTTTTGTGGGGCTTCGGCTCCACAGTTTTTCTTCCCTTTTAATCGCTTTATCTAGTTAGTATAAATAACGGGCCAAATATAACGCTTCGTGATATAACTTGTACGATTAACTAAGTTAGAGTGGCTTTATGAATATTGTTGTTATCCTAGTTTGTTTAGTAGTTGCATTGGTGATCTTGATTCCACTACTCGAAAAGTACAATAAGAGAATTGGACTCGATAAAATGGAAAAATACAGCAAGTATATTATTCCATTGGCTATGGCAGGCATTGTTGTAAATATGATTTATTCAATGGTACAAGACTAGTAAACGACCGTCATAGGGCAGCGCTGAAGCATTACCCTATGACTTTAATCACCGTGTTAAAGTGCTGATTGCTGCAAAAACTGTTGAATGAATTCAGTGGCTTTTTGGTAGGCCTGTTCTAATTCATCCCTAAGCTGTATCAGCTGATCACTTGATAGCTCTTCTTCTTTACAGCGCATTTCGAACCCTTCTGCCAGTTTGGCAACCTGCTCAGCACCAATGGTTCTGGAGATAGATTTGAGTTGATGGCAAGCTTCTATAATTTCACTTTGACTCGATGAAATCACAGCGCCATTGATATCTCTCGCTAACTCGCTACTTTGCTCTAAATACATTTTGAAAAAGCGCAGTCTTTTGGCGTCATCTTCATTCACGTACTTGTTGAGTTGATCCATATTGATAGGCGACTCTGGCGTAGGCTCTTCTTCTAAGTGAACCTCATTCACTGCAAGATCTAATTCAGCCGATGGCGCTGATGAATGCTCAGCGATTGGCTTTTCAACGATTGGCTCAATGACCTGAGCTTGCTGCTCACTGTTCTCACCAGTGGTGATATCGTGCTCAAGTACAGACTCAATAATCGCTTCTTCAGCTTGTTCTGAAGCGCCATATACAAGAGGCTCCGGTGTTACTTCGGGAATGGTTGGCACTTCTGGTTGCGAAGCTGGGCCTGCCTCTATTTGTTTAGTGGTATCTGCAACCTTGGGTTGTGTGCTGGCTCCCACCTTAGTGCCGGTAGCTGATTGCCATTTATCTAATGTGGCTTCAAGTACATTTAGTTCAACTGGTTTAGTGATATAGTCATTCATACCTGAAGCTAAACAGCGATCTCGTTCACCTTTCAAGGCATTCGCAGTGATGGCAATAATATAAGGCTGAGCATTTATATCAGGAGCCTGTTCCGCAATATCGCGAATTTTTGTCACCATGTCATAACCAGACATTTTCGGCATATGTAAATCTGTGAGAACAACTGCATAGTGGCCTTTTTGCCACATTTTGAGTCCTTCCTCACCATTTTCAGCCACTTCCACACCGTATCCAAGTAAATGTAATTGGTCAGTAAGTACTTGTTGGTTCAGTACGTTGTCTTCTACTAATAGCACTAGCTTGTTTTCTGCTTTTGCATCTTCAGTGTTCAAATAACTATTCATTGAACGAGAAGGCTTCAATTGCTTAGGTTTATGTAATCCAACGGCAACTAATACCGCAGTCATAAAGCTAGTTTTGCAAAGTGGTGCGGCATTTAGATAGAAAATATGGCCGTGGTTTAACGCGGACTCATCCATTGTACTGAGAACAATAACTTGCTGGTCGTTGTGCTCAAGAGAGTACAGTAAATCACGCAGCTGCTGGTTGACCTTGTCCATGCCGTCGAGGCCGTCAAGCACCCACACAACGTCCTGTTCATACTGATGCTCGCCCATTTCACTTGCTTCATGAACAACGACTGAGTTCGCGCCCATGAAGGAGAGGTAACGAGCTAGAATCGCGCGGCGATTTGGGTTGTGGGTAAAGGTGACAACTTTTCTACCTTCTAATACACCTTTATTTGCGTATTCAACCTTTCCGCTAATGCTAAACGGAAGTTCAACGACAAACTCACTACCCATACCAATATCAGATTGCACATTGATAGAACCCAGCATCAATTCCACTAAGCTCTTACAAATAGAAAGCCCTAAGCCTGTGCCACCATACTCACGAGTAATCGACCCTTCGGCTTGGATAAACGGATTAAAGATTTCTCTTAGTTGGGCTTGGGTCATGCCTTTACCGTTGTCAGTGACCTTAAACCTGAGGGTGTAATGTTCGGACGTGTTTTGTGCAACCTCGACGGAGATTTTAACAAACCCCTGCTTGCTTTCGTCGGTTGATGTGAATTTGATAGCGTTGCTACATAGGTTATAAAGTACCTGTCGAACGCGAACAGCATCACCTACAAGGTTACTTGGAATATCAGGCGCGATAGCAAGTTGTAAATCAAGTTTGCGTTTCTTCGCGACAGAAGAAAGCACTCGCGCAACCTCTTCAATTGTTTCTGACACAGAAAAGGCACTGCTGTCGATCTGCAATTTACCCGCTTCGATTTTAGAGAAATCTAGAATATCGTCTAAGATGCCCAGTAATGAAAACGCTGAGTCACGAATAATAGTCGTCAGTCGGTGCTGAGCGCCATCAAGTTCAGTTTGGCGCAGCAAATCGATGGTGCCGATAACGCCGTTCATTGGCGTTCTGATCTCATGGCTCATCGTGGCTAAGAAAGTGGTTTTGGCCTCACTCGCACGCTCTGCGTTTAATGTTGCCTTTTCGAGTGCTAACGTACGCGCTTGGACCTCAGTTTCTAAGCTGGTTTGCAGTTGTCTCAATTCGTTCTGTGCAGCTTGATTCCCTTTAATAATATCTCGGATTTGATTGATCAGTGAATTAATACCAATAGACGTTTGGGACAAACCAAAGCTCAGGTTTTCAGTGATGTGAACGTCATAGTCTTTTTGTGCGACTAAATGATCTAGTTCGGAGTTTAGTAATTTTAATTCTTTTGCTAATTTACCAACGACTTGCTTTTTCAAGAATAATGCAAAGGCAATGGTGAGAATGAGCGCAACAAACGCCAATAGATAGCTCATTGGGTTGTCTTCTGGTGCCGCTACCTGTGGTGCAGTATAAACTAAAATCAATTCACCGACGGGCATGTCATCCAAAGTCAGAGGTTGATGCACAATAGTCTGATCATTAACTGTGAGTTTTGTGCGTTGCTTTATAGGTGCAACAGGGAAATCATCAGTTTGAAACACTAGGCTAGGTTTACCCATGCCACTGTCTGCATACAAGTAGGCATTGATGTCTGGGTTACCTGCTTTAACCGAGGTCAGCATTTGTTTGGCGTAGTTGTAACCAAGCTTCATCATTGTATTGCTGAGTGGCGCCGCGAGGTCTTGAGCCTGCAATACGAGATCCGGTTGGCTATGAATTGTGGTTTGTGTTTGCTTTGGCCATAAATAAGCAGCAAGTGCTGAAACACTGGCAATTATTAAGGTTACAAAAACAAACAGTGGCACAAAGCCTTTGATCTGTGCTTGTGAAGAATTTTCCATTGAAATAATCCGAGCAAATAGCTTTCAAATCGAGTTTTTATGAATAAGTGTTAATCCTATCACCTACAGTGGATGATTTCTCTACGTTTTTACTTCTTTATTACGGTTTATGGTTAATGAAAGAGTGGGTGGTATGTATGATTTTCATCCTTTTTTAGCTGGTTTTTGCCTATTTTGCATGAATTGTGCGCAAACAAATTATATTGCAAAAAAATAGTTGACTTGAAAGGGTAAAACTCGTTTAATACGCCGCACGCCCAGATAGCTCAGTCGGTAGAGCAGAGGATTGAAAATCCTCGTGTCGGTGGTTCGATTCCGCCTCTGGGCACCATTTTCGGTGCGCCGACTTAGCTCAGTTGGTAGAGCAACTGACTTGTAATCAGTAGGTCATCCGTTCGACTCGGATAGTCGGCACCATTACTTCCAAACGAAGTAAAAAATTTTGAATTTTATATGGCATCTATTAATAAGCCATATAAAATCAGCGTAAAAAATGCCCAGATAGCTCAGTCGGTAGAGCAGAGGATTGAAAATCCTCGTGTCGGTGGTTCGATTCCGCCTCTGGGCACCATCTTAATTGATGGTGATATGTAGACACATTGAAATTAAGAAACGCATTTTCAATACAAAAAATTATTCAAAATTTGTGCTTGTAACGAATATTTTGAAAAGTGTATTTAAAATCCGTTTTGGATTTCAGATTGAAAGAATATTTGCCCAGATAGCTCAGTCGGTAGAGCAGAGGATTGAAAATCCTCGTGTCGGTGGTTCGATTCCGCCTCTGGGCACCATTATTTAGGTGCGCCGACTTAGCTCAGTTGGTAGAGCAACTGACTTGTAATCAGTAGGTCATCCGTTCGACTCGGATAGTCGGCACCACTTATTCTTTAGAAGTAAAAATTAATTATGCCCAGATAGCTCAGTCGGTAGAGCAGAGGATTGAAAATCCTCGTGTCGGTGGTTCGATTCCGCCTCTGGGCACCATTTTCGGTGCGCCGACTTAGCTCAGTTGGTAGAGCAACTGACTTGTAATCAGTAGGTCATCCGTTCGACTCGGATAGTCGGCACCATTTACTCTTCAGAATTAAAAACACACATATATTCAAGTAGTTTATAGAGCTATTTTGAACTATATAGAAATTCTATTTTGAATTTCAAATATTGAAAGAATATTTGCCCAGATAGCTCAGTCGGTAGAGCAGAGGATTGAAAATCCTCGTGTCGGTGGTTCGATTCCGCCTCTGGGCACCATTATTTAGGTGCGCCGACTTAGCTCAGTTGGTAGAGCAACTGACTTGTAATCAGTAGGTCATCCGTTCGACTCGGATAGTCGGCACCACTTATTCTTT
>NZ_AUYB01000130.1 GCF_001625655.1 Pseudoalteromonas luteoviolacea DSM 6061
GTTTAATTAAAGCAGTTCAGCGCTCTTTGCTTAATTATTTCTGAGTGGACGGGCACATTAACAGACAGAGCTAGAATAAGACTTTCATAAAATTCCTATGCCCACATAAGAAAAAGCTGAGGGAAAAATCATTGTTGGCAACAAGGGTATTTTGTTGACTCGGTAGGTGCAAACGAAGAAATAATAAAGTGTTATGTCAAATACCAAGGCAAGAGGGAAAAAGAAGAGGTATGTGATAACAGCCTCTAAGAGTTATAGTATATGATTAGGAACACAAATAGAGTGCGTCTAAATCAAAGCTACCAGCATAGCTGGTGGAGTTTTACCTTTTAGGAGAGTAAATGAAAGTAGCCCTGGTCACCGGCGGTAGTCGTGGTATTGGCGCAGCCAGCGCTAAAACATTAGCAGCCAAAGGATATGCCGTTGCCATTAATTATAAGTCCAACCATCAAGCAGCAGAGCAAGTCCATAGTGAGATCCTAACAGCGGGTGGCAAGGCAGAGCTGTTTCAAGCGGACATTAGCAATGAACAGCAGGTTGTTGAAATGTTCGGTGCTATCAAATCTCGCTTGGGGTTAGTGACTCATTTAGTGAATAATGCAGGCGTATTGCAAACGCAAATGCGGGTTGAAAAAATGAGCGCCGAACGCATAAATTGGATGCTGACACAAAATGTGACGCCATATTTTGTTTGTGCGAGAGAGGCTATAAAGCAGATGCGTGGAGCAAATCAGCCCACAGGTTGTGCGATTGTGAATGTGTCCTCTGCGGCTTCTTATTTGGGTGGGGCAAACGAGTATGTTGATTACGCTGCTGCAAAAGGCGCGATTGACAGTTTTACCAAAGGCTTGTCCTTAGAGCTCGCGCCAGAGGGAATACGTGTAAACTGTGTACGCCCCGGATGTATTTACACTGATATTCATGCTGATGGTGGTGAACCAGATAGAGTGGATAGGGTTGCTGAGTTATTGCCGCTAAAGCGCGGAGGAACTGCTCAAGAAGTCGCAAATGCCATTGTGTGGTTATTAAGCAGCGAAGCATCATATGCTACAGGAACATTTATTGATTTAGCTGGTGGTAAATAGCCACGGCTTTAAACACACCTAATCTTATCGACTTCCTGATCCAAGAGGAGTGCTATATACAACTATAAATATCGCTCGTTAGGACCAGAAAAGCCAAAGTTGGATGACCACAAATTCGATACTTGGTGACCATTTTTGTCAGTACATACGACCAGATTAGAAACATTAATATAACGAGCTTGGATGGGGCTATAAGGTTGTGCGTCTACTAGGTTGTTGAAGCTTATTTAGGAGGTCAGTAACTCTTGTTCACTCCGCTACTAATGCAATCGAAAATAGTTATCTCGATTTCTATCTGAGTGTTTCTTCAGTCTTCAACCTTCCTTTGTGCAGGCGGGTTTGTTTCTTCTTTTTAATTAAACCACATCTTAGTTTTTTCTGTTTGCTCATAGCTAGCAACTATTATGTCTGCAAGGTGTTCAACAACCCTACATTTGTCTAGGTCACTAGAATTAGTTTCAATTTATCTGTCATGTGATGGTTATGCATCATTATCAAAAAAATCTTAATTATGTTTTTATATATAAGAGTGTTATCAACTTTGTCTGTAGGAATTAATCTATACATAAGATTTTACTGGCATGTTACAGCGATACCCTTGTAAGGGGATTAAAAAGAGTATTCAACTGCATGTCATTGATTTATATAGTTGACTGAACTTTTAGTAGGAACCTATACAAGTGATAAACAGTTTAAAAGTCGCTCTAGTTAGTTTGCTAGTGTGTCACAGTGCCTTTGCTGAAGGTGAGAAAGTAAGTGCACGTTTCGAGCAGCTTCAATGGACGCCGCTAAACCCTTTACGTGGAGATGCGAGCCCTCAAGCCGCAGACTTGTGGGGAAACCGCCAAAAAGGTGGTGCCACTGGCTTTTTAGTTAAGTTTAAACCTGGGTTTATTTCACCTCCACACATTCATAATGTGAGCTATCGAGGTGTTGTTATCAAAGGCCTTGTACATAATGATGATCCTGAAGCTCGTGATATGTGGCTTTCGGCAGGTTCTTTTTGGACACAACCTGCAGGGGAGGCACATATTACCGCGGCAAAAGATCAAGAGAATATCGCTTATATTGAAATTGATAGCGGCCCGTATCTAGTACACCCAAAAGAGCAAGCGTTTGACAATGGTGAGTTGGCAATGAATGTCGCCTCATCAAACTTAGTTTGGCTCAATGCGAGTGATATAAAATGGACAGACACCAAGTACAATGTGCAACGTGCATTTTTATGGGGTGATACTTCTATCGGTAATTTAAATGGTAGTCTAATTAAATTACCAGTTGGTTTTTCAGGGAAACTGGTCAGTGCGGGGGACACCTTTCATGCAGTGGTCATTAGCGGGCAAATAAGGTACGAATCGCAAAGCGTTCCACTTAAAGTCGGCAGTTACTTTGGACAGAGCAAAGCGCATCGTGTCAAGGCAATACGAGATACCCAAATTTATATACGCACTAATAGTAAAATCCACATTGTAGAAGACAAATAATAAAGGCGACAAAAAGAAGTTCCTTCGCCCTCATCAAAGAGGTCGAAGGTTGATTCAAATGCTGGGCGCTTAATATTATAATTTCAGGTGCTTATAATAATAACTTGTACTATGAAATCGCCCCTCCTGATCAGATACATAATTGGGGATCTGCCCTACTTTTGTGTAACCAGAGGCCTGATAAAATAGCTCAGCTTTGTCGCCGCTTTGCGTGTCTAATACGAGAAGCTGAATACCTTGCTTCAAAGCGTGTGACTCTACATAAGCCATTAATTTAGTTGCATACCCTTTTCGGTGAGCGCTGGGTTGGACTAAGAGTTTTTCTACTTCTGCGCGATGGCGACCGTTTTGCTTGTGGCAAAGTGCCAGCTGTACAGTGGCTTGCACTTCATTGTTATCATACAAGATGTATAAAAGTCTTAGCTTGTTTTCTAGCTCTCTATTAATAGATTGCCAGTATTTAGTAAGCATGTTTGACTCGGCCGCTTTGTAAAACCCAAGCGAAGCGCCACTATCTATACAGCGACCTAAAAGCTTTGTGAGCGCGTTTTGACTGTTGGGAGAGAGGTGTGTGAGATGTTCTACGGTGATCACTTAACTACCTTTCTTTCTAATATTGCTATATGAGAATCAAGTTCGCAAAGCTGCTGAAACAGTTTACTGCGTTTTAGTTGTAGTTGTGTAAGCTGTTTTGATTGGGTTGTGTTATATGCCCGTACTGCCTTGTATAGGCGCTGTTGTGAAATGTGACAAGACTTGGCACTTTCGCTAATACTAAAGCCTTTTTCATTTACCATGTGTAGTGCACGTTGCAAATTGGCTGGTGGTTTTAAGGCATTGATGTCCATGTTAGAACCCTTATTCACTTGATAGAGTAAATCAGGAAAGAAAGAATAGTGCCAATAATTAAGTGGTTAATAATCAGTTGGTTGTGTTTTTTGGCGGTTTAGGGATGAGCCATGAAGGTGCTTGTGTCTCTAAACTTGCACCAAGATGGTGGGGACTATTTGACAAAAAGCTTATTCGGGTTGCTATATACTAGGCAAATCAGAAAAATGCTTTTTCCATTTTTGAAGTGAAATAGCTTTTGGCATTACTTAATAAAACGAGAATTAGGAGTAACCCAACAAATAGCCAAACAGGCGTGTGGCCGTGCTTACTAAAAAAGCTATGGCCGGATATCAGTTTTAATTCTGTACTTAGTATGTCACTGGTAAATTGAGGTATTGTCAATTGCTGTCCAGAAATAGGATCAAACACACCACTAATCCCATTATTCGTCACCCTTACTAAAGGCCTTTGTAATTCAAGGGCCCGCATTCTTGCGATTTGCATATGCTGATGTGGTCCATGTGAGTCACCAAACCAGGCGTCATTACTCACAGTAAACAAGATATCAGACTGTTGGGTGTAGTTTCCTCGCACAAGCTCACTAAACGCTATTTCGTAGCAAATAGCTGGTAAAACATGTATACCGTTGGCGACTAAATTATTTTGCACAGCTTCACCGCGAGAAAACGAAGACATTGGCAGATCAAAAAGCGGTGCAAGTGGTCTAAGCAGGTCTTCAAAAGGCACAAACTCGCCAATTGGCAATAACTGATGCTTTTGGTATCGATTACGGTGTAAATAACGATAATTGCCTTCGCTATCTTCTCGTTGCTGCTTACCTAGTACGATCAGTGAGTTGTACACATTACGCGTATCAAACTGGTAGTCGGGAATACCCGTAATTAAGGCGGTGTTATTAAATGCGGCAGCTTTATCCAAGTTGATTAAGTAGTCGAATGCATAGTCTTCAATCTCGGGAATAGCTGCTTCAGGCCAAACAACCAAATCGACATCAGCCCAATTCGGTCTTGTCATATCCTGGTATTTAGACATAGTGGGCCAGAATTGTTCGGGCTCCCAGCGTAAACTTTGCGCAATATTACCTTGTACCAACAGCGTCTTTAGTTGCTGACCACTGTAACGAGTATCGGTGCTGTTTAGACTAAAAAGATACAGCAATACGAAAGGGGCAAGTGTAAGCGCTACCCCTTTATAATATTTAAATCGTACCAACCAATATCCAGTATAACCGATTGTGATACAGGCTAAAGTAAGACCAAATTCACCAATCCAAGGGGCTAGGCTGTTGAATGGCGAGTCTGTGAGTGTGTAACCAAAGCTGAGCCATGGGAAACCCGTCAATAAGGTACCTCTTAGATACTCAGTAATGGCAAAGCCGCTGATTAGCAAAGCAAGTCTTTGCCAATGATTTTTGCTATATCTAGTCGCGAAGGCGAATGCCAAAGCTGGGTAAATCGCTAAATAAGCACACAGAAGCGCCATTGCGAGTATTGATAATAAAATTGGCAGGCCACCAAATTGGGCGATAGATACATGGACCCAGCTAATGCCTATGGCAAACCAGCCAAAGCCAAATAAAAAACCATACTTGGCTGCTTGTTTAGGTGTTGGTTGATCGGTGATATAGGCTGCTATAGCAAAGCAGACAAAGGTAATTGGCCAAAGGCCAAATGGTGCGTATGCAAAAGTAAGTACACAGCCTGCGAAAAGAGCAAGCCATGCATTTTTATCTTTGCAAAGAGCAAGGAGGTTATTCAGTTGTGTCTTCAACATGCTCTGTTTTAGGTACCGTCACTTGCAACTGCAAGATGCGGCGGTTATCAGAGTTGGTTACTTTAAACTGCAATGGTTCTACGTCGATTGTTTCACCTTTGCTTGGCATGTGGCCAAATGCGTGCAGAATAATACCACCGATAGTATCGGCTTCTTGTGTGTCGTACTCAGTTTTGAAGAATTCGTTAAATTCATCTAAAGGCGTGAGCGCTTGAACATTAAACACATGCTTTGATAGCTGTCGAATATCCTGTTGATCGTCTTCGTCGTCGTGTTCGTCTTCGATTTCACCAACAATGGTTTCAAGAATATCTTCGATTGTCACTAGACCTGACACGCCACCGTACTCGTCGATAACGATAGCCATGTGGTATCGTTTTTGTCTGAATTCATTAAGTAAAGTATCAACCCTTTTGCTTTCGGGTACTACAATAGCCGGACGCAGGTACTCTCTGATAGCAGGCAGCGAGCCGTTGCGTTTAAGTATTAATGGTAAAAGATCTTTTGCTAGCAATATCCCTTCTACATGGTCTTTGTCTTCACAAACCACAGGGAAGCGAGAATGGCTAGATTCAACCATTGCTGGTAGTTGAGACTCTAAATCTTGCTCAACATCCAACGTTATCATTTGAGAACGCGGGATCATGATGTCGCGAACTTTTAGTTCAGATACGCTCAGCACGCCTTCCATCATGTCTTTTGTCTCAGGGTCGATAAGTGCTCTTTCTTGAGCGTCAGCAATGACTTCTACCAACTCTTCTTTGTTTTGGGGTTCCCCTTGCAGCATCTGAGTGATGCGTCCAAGCCAGTTTCTGCTAGAAGAACCCTGGCTACTTTGCGAGTTATCGTCGCTCATTGTAGTTTTATACTCCAATTAATTAATATCATCCCGATAAGGGTCTGCAATGCCCAAATCGGCTAAAAATTCTTTTTCTAGACTTTCCATTTCCATGGCGTCTTGTTCATTTATATGGTCAAAGCCTAACAAATGCAAGCACCCATGAATGACCATATGAGCAAAATGATCATGGAAAGTTTTTTCCTGTTCCAACGCTTCACGAAAAACCACGTGAGGACAGATAATTAGGTCCCCAACAAGCGGTAGTTCAATGCCTGGAGGCGCCTCAAAGGGAAATGACAATACATTTGTTGATTTGTCTTTTCCTCTATATTGGCTATTTAACTCTTGGCTTTCAGCTTCATCGGCAATGCGAATTGTCACTTCAGCGTGTTCTCTATACGGAAGAAGTGCTTTTTCAGCCCATTTTTGAAACTGACTTTCAGTAGGCAAGTCATCAAATTCACAAGCTAGTTGTAAATCTACATCAACACTCATGATCCAGAATCCTGTTGTTCGGCTGCTTGTTGCCTTGCTTTTTGCTTAGCGACTTTTTCTTGACGCTCTTGCTCTTCCTTCGCTTCATATGCTTCCACGATCCGTGCCACAACTGGGTGACGCACAACATCATGTGATTTAAAGAAGTTAAAAGAAATCTCTTCTACATTACTGAGGACTTCGATTGCATGACGTAACCCTGAGCGTGCTCCGCGAGGTAAATCTACCTGGGTGATATCTCCAGTAATGACCGCTTTAGAATTAAAACCAATACGTGTTAAGAACATTTTCATTTGCTCTGTAGTGGTATTCTGGCTTTCATCAAGAATGATAAAGGCATCATTTAATGTACGTCCACGCATATATGCAAGAGGGGCAACTTCTATGACATTCTTTTCGATTAAACGTTCAACTTTTTCAAAACCCAGCATCTCAAACAGGGCGTCGTAAAGAGGGCGTAAGTATGGATCAATCTTCTGCGTTAAGTCACCTGGCAAAAAGCCCAGTTTTTCTCCGGCTTCGACCGCTGGACGAGTCAAAAGAATGCGTCTGATTTCTTGGCGCTCTAATGCATCGACAGCGGCGGCAACCGCTAAATAGGTTTTACCCGTACCTGCGGGGCCAATACCAAAGCTGATATCATGAGTCAAAATATTTGCTACATACTGACTTTGATTTGGGTTTCGCGGTTTTACGACGCCGCGACGTGTTTTTATAAACACTTCTTTTTCCCACACGTTTGGCATATCTTGCTCAAGGCAGTTAGCCTCAGTTATTGCCAAATGGACGTTATCAGGTTCAATATCTTGGGCTTTGCCTTTCACTGGCTGAGTATCAACGTATAGAGACTTTAAAATATCAACCGCAGCCTTGGCTGTGATTTGATTACCCGTGACCTTAAACCAATTATCTCTGTGAGCAACTTCTACACCAAGTCGGCGTTCAATTTGTTTTAAGTTATCGTCAAAAGGACCACAAAGAGAAGAGAGGCGGTTGTTGTCGGCAGGTTCTAGATAAAACTCAATATTTTTTACTTGATTGCTCAAAATGACTTCCTAAGATTGAATGCGCCAGCAAGGTGCTGGCGCAAAACGTTCGTTCTATGGAGTAAAGGTAGCAACACCTAACTCATTAGCTTCAGGTTCCGATGGCGCGCGGTTTAGAATATCTGATGGCGCAACATCACGGCGCAGATCCATTTCAGATTCTGTTCTGATTAACTCACCTCTAAGGGAGTTTGGTAGCGCCTCGGTAATACGTACATCAACAAATTGACCGATCACCGAATGTGGACCTTCAAAGTTAACTACTCGATTGTTTTCGGTACGACCGCGAAGTTCCATAGGATTCTTTTTAGATGGGCCTTCTACCAAGATACGCTGCTCTGTATCAAACATTTTACGGCTAATATCTTGCGCCATTTGATTGATGCGGTTTTGCAGGATATACAAGCGTTCTTTCTTTTCTTGTTCAGGCACATCGTCAGGTAGATCTGCAGCAGGAGTACCTGGACGTGCAGAGTAAATAAAGCTAAAGCTCATATCAAAACCAATGGCATTGATAAGATTCATTGTTTCTTCAAAATCAGCTTTAGACTCACCAGGGAAACCAATAATGAAGTCTGAACTCATGCTCAGGTTAGGGCGAACTTTACGTAGTTTCCTGATAGTCGATTTGTACTCTAGTGCAGTATGGCCGCGTTTCATTAAGTTAAGTACACGATCAGAACCACTCTGAACTGGCAGGTGCAAATGGTCTACAAGCTCAGGTACATCTTTGTATGCTTCAATGATGTCTGGTGTAAACTCTACCGGGTGCGAAGTGGTATAACGAATACGATCAATACCATCAATAGCCGCTACATAACGCAGTAGATCTGAGAAGTAGCAGATTTCGCCGTCGTGCATTTCACCGCGAAAAGCATTTACGTTTTGGCCCAGTAGGTTTACCTCACGCACGCCTTGTTCGGCAAGCTGAGCAACTTCTAAAATAACGTCATCTAGTGGGCGACTCACTTCTTCACCACGTGTGTAAGGTACCACGCAGAAAGTACAGTACTTAGAGCAGCCTTCCATAATTGAAACGAATGCCGTTGGTCCTTCAGCTTTTGGTTCAGGCAAACGGTCAAATTTCTCAATTTCAGGGAATGAGATATCAACGACTGAACCTTCTTTGCTTTGCACCTGTTTTATCATTTCAGGTAGACGGTGTAATGTTTGTGGACCAAATACGATGTCTACAAATGGTGCACGTTGACGGATAGTGTCACCTTCTTGCGAGGCTACGCAGCCACCTACACCAATTACTAGGTCTGGGTTATCTTCTTTTAATAATTTCCAACGACCCAATTGGTGAAATACTTTTTCCTGTGCCTTTTCACGAATTGAACAGGTATTGAGTAGGATCACATCCGCCTGCTCAGCTTCTTCTGTTAGCTGATAGCCATTGGTGGAATCAAGTAGATCCGCCATTTTCTGGGAGTCATACTCATTCATTTGACAACCCCAGGTTTTGATATGCAATTTTTTACCCATTGAAATAACGCCTCGTTTTCAATTCGATGATCAGCACAACGCCTCGTCAGTTTAGAAAATACCCCAACAACCGACTTACACTTACTAAAATAGCTTAAAAAGAGGCGTATTTTATATGACCTGTAGTCACTAGCCAAGTATAGATTTCATCTTTCAAAGTGGGGATCAATGACGGTTGTAATTATTCAGCTACAATCGACGTGAGAGATCTTTTTAATGGGATTTGAGATACAATGTATATACACCAAAAAATGTAGGCAAATTTATGAAAAATAACGTGTTGATAATTGGTGGAGGCATGGTAGGGGCTGCCGCAGCTGTTGAGCTGGCGCGCCAGGGCTGCCAAGTCACCATTATTGAAAATAACCCGATAGATACGAGCGCGATACTTGAAGGAGAGCAAGTGGATATTCGAGTATCGGCGATCAACCGTTTTTCGGAAGCGCTACTTGATAAGCTCGGTGCAATGCCCTTGATCAGAGCAAGTCGTAATGCTCCTTATCATCAATTAGAAGCTTATGAGCAAAACAGCGAGCACCTGTTGTTTGATAGAAATGAAGTGTCAACTTCACATCTGGGGCACCTAGTAGAAAATAGCATTATTCAAGCAGCGCTATGGGAACAATTTAACGAGCACAATATTCAAGTTGTAAAAATCACTGATGCTCCCATTTCGGTAGAGCAGCACTTGAGTAGCATTGAATTAGTGTATCCAGAGCGAAAATTTACCGCAGATTTATTAATTGCGGCAGACGGTGGGCGCTCACAGTTAAGAAACCTTGCTGGTATTGGTGTAACAGGTTGGCAATATCAACAACATTGTATGGGGATTTTGATTAAGCTTGATGCGCCGCAACAAGTTAAAACTTGGCAGGAATTTAAACCGACAGGTCCAATCGCATTTTTACCAATGCAAGCACCATATGCCAACTTAATCTGGTATCACCATAGCTCAGAGCTTAAGCGCTTAAAAGGTTTAACAAACCAAGAGCTAAAAGAGGAAGTACTGTCCAACTTCTTTGAACTACCAGGTGACTTTACGATTGAACAAAGTGCTGTATTCCCACTTGCGCGCCAGCACGCGAACCAATACAGCAAAGGGCGGCTCGTTTTGATTGGCGATGCTGCGCATACAATCAATCCTTTGGCAGGGCAGGGAGTTAATCTTGGGTTTAAAGATGTTGCAGCGCTTGGTGGGTGTTTGCAAGGCTGTGATGATGTTGGAGAGCTTGCCAAGCTGCACCAGTATGAAAAAATGCGCCGCAAAGATAACTTGCTAATGATGAGTATGATGGATGCGTGTTACTTTGGATTCTCAAACGAGTTAAAGCCATTAAAGTCACTTCGCAGTATAGCTTTAAAGTTGGCTAATAAAGCTGGACCTCTTAAAAGGGAGGTGTTGAAGCATGCAATGGGTGGCAATTTCTAGTTGACTCATATATGAAAACAAAGAGGGAGTCGCAGCGCTTCCTTTTTTATTGTCCAAAATAGTTAAAAAAACTTCAGAACGTGAACAACAAATAACTATGAATTTAAGGAAAACTTAAAAAGTGTGGGATAGAAAAAGAGTGAGGTTATAAGGGAATATTTAAACATGGTGCGGAAGGAGAGACTTGAACTCTCACATCCGAAGATACTGGAACCTAAATCCAGCGCGTCTACCAATTCCGCCACTTCCGCAATGTTTAATAATTATCTTCAAAGATAATTGGCTGGAGTACCAGGATTTGAACCTGGGAATGGCGGGATCAAAACCCGCTGCCTTACCGCTTGGCGATACTCCAACAAAAATTTCAAATCTTAATTCGTTGGTCCCATGATTTGAATCTAGGGGTGGATGAGTGAGGGATCAAAACCTCTCTCTTCTGCCTTACCGCTTGGCGATACTCCAACAGTGGTAGTTGATTATTTTAGTTCTTATCGAGAACATGGTGCGGAAGGAGAGACTTGAACTCTCACATCCGAAGATACTGGAACCTAAATCCAGCGCGTCTACCAATTCCGCCACTTCCGCAATATTTTATCTCGTAAAGAGATGGCTGGAGTACCAGGATTTGAACCTGGGAATGGCGGGATCAAAACCCGCTGCCTTACCGCTTGGCGATACTCCAACGATTATTTCAAATCTAGTTGTGTTGAACCCAGGATTTGAATCTGGGGGTGGATGAGTGAGGGATCAAAACCTCTCTCTTCTGTCCTTACCGCTTGGCGATACTCCAACAGTGGTAGTTGATTATTTTAGTTCTTATCGAGAACATGGTGCGGAAGGAGAGACTTGAACTCTCACATCCGAAGATACTGGAACCTAAATCCAGCGCGTCTACCAATTCCGCCACTTCCGCAATATTTTATCTCATAAAGAGATGGCTGGAGTACCAGGATTTGAACCTGGGAATGGCGGGATCAAAACCCGCTGCCTTACCGCTTGGCGATACTCCAACAATGGTAGTTGATTATTTTAGTTCTTATCGAGAACTTGGTGCGGAAAGAGAGACTTGAACTCTCACATCCGAAGATACTGGAACCTAAATCCAGCGCGTCTACCAATTCCGCCACTTCCGCATTTATTTTCTTTTTAAGAAAATGGTGGCTATGCCCTGATTTGAACAGGGGACCCCATCATTATGAGTGATGTGCTCTAACCAGCTGAGCTACATAGCCATTGGCTGGAGTACCAGGATTTGAACCTGGGAATGGCGGGATCAAAACCCGCTGCCTTACCGCTTGGCGATACTCCAACGAAACGATTGTTTTAGTTCTTATCGAGAACTTGGTGCGGAAAGAGAGACTTGAACTCTCACATCCGAAGATACTGGAACCTAAATCCAGCGCGTCTACCAATTCCGCCACTTCCGCACATTAGGGTAGTTAGTTTTAAAGTTGCTAATCAACTTGAAAAAGCATGGTGGCTATGCCCTGATTTGAACAGGGGACCCCATCATTATGAGTGATGTGCTCTAACCAGCTGAGCTACATAGCCATCTCTTTTTCGTTTATCACCATCGCTGGTGCGGGGCGTATTATGCGTATATGCCCCCATGCCGTCAACACCTTTTTTTGAAAAAATCTCGTATCACAGATTGTTTGCAGATAAATTAAGCGAAACGGCCTGTTTTTATACCAAAACAAATCTAAAAGTACAAACCAGATTGACAATAAGTACTAAGAAATTATCACTTCATTCGAAAGTTGAAATTAAGAGACACGAAATTTTTTGGAAGGAAGGGATTTTAAAGCGCTAAAAAATGAAAAAAGCTCCATAAAATGGAGCTTTTTGACAAACGTATTATTGAAGTTTTATACGTTGAATAGGAAGTTCATGACATCGCCATCTTTTACGATGTAATCTTTACCTTCTTGACGCATTTTACCAGCATCTTTTGCGCCGCTTTCGCCTTGATACTCTATATAGTCATCAAAACCGATAGTTTGCGCACGGATGAAGCCTCGTTCAAAGTCTGTGTGGATCTTACCCGCAGCTTGTGGTGCAGTTGCGCCAACAGGAATTGTCCAAGCACGTACTTCTTTAACACCCGCTGTAAAGTAAGTTTGTAACTTAAGTAGCTCGTAGCCACCACGAATTACTAAGTTTAGGCCTGGCTCTTCAAGGCCAAGATCTGCCATAAACTCAAGCTTGTCTTCTTCTTCAAGCTCAGAAAGCTCAGATTCAATCGCAGCACATACAGGGATAACAACTGCGTCTTCTTCAGCTGCGATCTCACGTACCTTGTCAAGGAATGGGTTATTTTCAAAACCATCTTCAGTGACGTTTGCGATATACATAGTTGGCTTGATAGTTAAGAAGTTAAGCGGCTTAATCGCAACTAGCTCTTCTTTAGTTAGCTCTAAAGAACGCAGTGTTAAACCTTCATCAAGGTGGGCTTTCACTTTTTCTAACACTTCGTTTTGGAATTTAGCTTCTTTATCGCCGCCTTTTGCTTTTTTAGCATTACGCTGCGCTGCACGATCAGCTGCTTCCATATCTGCCAGAACGAGTTCAGTATTGATAACGTCGATATCATCGGCAGGGTTTACCTGACCAGATACGTGTACAATGTTTTCATCTTCAAAACAGCGAACAACATGACCAATTGCATCCGTTTCACGAATGTTTGCTAAGAACTGGTTACCTAGGCCTTCACCCTTTGAAGCACCCTTTACCAAACCTGCAATATCAACAAATTCCATTGTGGTTGCAATGGTCTTTTGCGGATTAACAATCGCAGCCAGTTGGTCTAGACGAGGGTCCGGAACGGCAACAACGCCTGTGTTTGGTTCGATTGTACAAAACGGAAAGTTTGCGGCTTCGATTCCCGCTTTAGTTAATGCATTAAATAGGGTTGATTTACCAACGTTTGGTAAACCCACAATGCCACATTTAAAACCCATAATTTTGAACCTTCAGTTAATCAAATTGTTGCCGTAGGAAAACGTCTTACGGCTTAAATGAATGTAGTCTGTTTTGTGCTTTTAACACACCGTCTTTCGCTAAAATTTCCATGCAGCGAACTGCTTCATCAACAACAGCATCAATTTTTTCTTGGTCAGCTTTGGGTGCTTTACCTAGAACCCAGCCAGTGACTTTGTCTCGGTGGCCTGGGTGACCAATGCCTATTCGCAAGCGCATAAATTCTTTGTTATTGCCAAGCTTAGAAATAATGTCTTTCAAGCCATTATGTCCGCCATGACCACCGCCTTTTTTAATTTTGGCGATACCAGGGTCCATATCCATTTCGTCATGTGCAACGAGGATGTTTTCAGCTGGAATTTTAAAAAAGTTTGCAAGGCTTGAGACCGCTTTGCCACTTAAATTCATATAAGTGGTGGGAATAAGCAATTTGAATTCTTGATTGTTGATAAGTACTTTGCCCGTAAGGCCATGGTACTTTGAGTCAGGTTTGAGGATGCAATTGTAGCGTTTTGCCAGTTCTTCTATGAACCACGCACCGGCATTGTGACGAGTGTTTGCATATTCGGGGCCTGGATTAGCCAGGCCCACAAGCATTTGAATATTATTCAAGGTGTTAACACCTTAAAAATTACTCAGCTGCTTCTTCAGCTTCTTCTTCAGAAGCAGCGCCTTTAGGAGCGTTTAAAGTAACAACAGCTTGGTCGTGGTCCGCACCTTTAGCTAGTTCTACTGAAACAACACCTGCAGGAAGTACAACGTCAGAAAGGTGTACAGTTGCACCTACTTCTAGCGCAGCAACATCAACTTCTACGAACTCAGGAAGTTGAGCTGGTAGACATGTGATTTCGATTTCTGTTACGTGGTGAGCAACAGTGTTACCGCCTTTAGTAGCAGCTTCTTCGTTGATGAAGTGTACTGGTACTTTAGTGTGGATCTTCTGAGAAGCATCAACACGTTGGAAGTCTAAGTGAGTGATCTTAGGCTTATATGGGTGACGCTGGATGTCTTTAACGATAGCTTCAACAGACTCACCGCCAATGTTTAGCGTAAGGATGTGAGTGTAGAAACCTTCGTCTTCTTGCATGTGGATCACTTTGTTGTGATCTAGAGTAAGAGAAACAACTTCTTTACCTAAACCGTAAAGGATTGCAGGAACTTTCTCAGCGCGACGTAGGCGGCGGCTCGCACCAGTACCTAATTCTACGCGTACTTCAGCGTCTAAAACGTATTGTGACATAACTGTCTCCAAAATATATAAAGTTAATAATGTCAGAAAACTCGCGACCAAATTTTCTGGCGTATACCTATCAAGCTGACAAATTTTGTCTGCCCAGTAGGTAAAAAAGGCGCGCTAATATAGCACTATCATGGCTAGATTAAAACCATTAGAGCAATAAAAAAGCACCAAACGGTGCTTTTTTATTGATTCGAGCAATGAATTAGTGTTCAAACATTGCTGAAATAGATTCTTCGTTACTGATACGACGGATTGTTTCAGCCATCATGTCAGCTAAGGTAAGAACTTTAACCTTATCAAGTGCGCGTAATTCGTCTGACAATGGGATTGAGTCAGTAACGATTACTTCGTCAATTACAGAGTTACGTAGGTTCTCTGCTGCATTACCAGAAAGCACAGGGTGAGTTGCATAAGCAAATACACGCTTCGCACCGTGCTCTTTAAGCGCAGCTGCCGCTTTACATAAAGTACCACCTGTATCAATCATATCGTCAACAATGATACAGTCACGACCTTCTACGTCACCAATAATGTGCATTACTTGAGAAACGTTCGCTTGCGGACGACGCTTGTCGATGATGGCAAGGTCTTTGTCATCAAGAAGCTTTGCAATAGCGCGTGCACGCACAACGCCACCGATGTCAGGAGACACTACAACAACGTCATCGAAGTCACGCTCTTTCATGTCTTCGATTAGCACTGGGCTACCAAATACATTGTCTACAGGTACATCGAAGAAACCTTGAATTTGTTCTGCATGTAGATCCACAGTTAAAACGCGGTCAACACCTACACTAGATAGGAAGTCTGCTACCACTTTCGCAGTGATTGGCACACGTGCTGAACGAACGCGGCGGTCTTGACGTGCATAACCAAAGTATGGAATCACTGCTGTGATACGACCAGCAGAAGCACGACGTAGTGCATCAACCATAACGATAAGTTCCATAAGGTTATCATTTGTTGGGGCACAAGTTGATTGAATAATAAAGACGTCTGAACCACGTACATTTTCATTGATTTGAACGCTGATCTCACCGTCACTAAAACGGCCTACAACGGCATCACCTAACTCAATAAATAAACGTTTTGCAACTTTTTGAGCTAGCTCGGGTGTTGCGTTACCAGCGAAGAGCTTCATGTCGGGCACGGTAGGGTTCCTCAGGCACTGAATTTTTGGACTAACATGCAAAGACTAAAATAGCACAGTCAATACAGGCTAACTTAAACTAATTTACTTCTCTTTATTTAGCCACGTAGCGAGTTGCTTATGAGTAATCGATTCACTTGCACTTTTTGCTACAAAGCCTTGCCAAGAAGACGGCATATCTTGGAGTACACGCTGTGCTGTTTGCTCATCATCAAAAGCGGCAAAGCAGCAACTTCCAGTTCCAGTCATTCTTGACGGCGCATATTTTAGCAACCACGTCAGGGTCTTTTCAACCTCAGGGTAGAGCTTTTTAACCAACTCTTCACAGTCATTACGTGTTTCGGTCATACTCCACGGTGCTTTTAGTTTAGGAGTATCGCGTGGTAAAGCCGGATCAGTGAAGATTTTTGCCGTGCTTACATGCACACCTGGTGCGACCACTAAGTACCACTTATGGGCTTGTTCAAAAGAGCTTAATTGTTCCCCAACCCCTTGAGCTAAAGCAGTTTTGCCATTGATGAATACAGGTACGTCGGCACCAAGTTGTAAACCAATGTTCGCAAGTTCTGATAACGATAGTTGACAATTCCACAACGTATTGAGAGCCAGTAATGTTGTTGCTGCATCTGATGAGCCACCTCCAACTCCACCACCCATGGGTAAGTGTTTCGTTAAATGTACAGTTACCCCTTTTTTTACTCTTCGACGAGGCAATAAAGCCGAGGCAGCCTTGTAGATGAGGTTATCTTCTTTTGGAATACCCTGTACATCACCTGAAATTTCGATGTCGTCATAGTCTGACAACTCAAAAGTAAGCTCATCACCAAAGTCTAGCATAGTAAACAGGCTTTCTAGCTCATGATAGCCATCGTCCCTCTGTCCATTAATATGTAAAAACAAATTTAATTTCGCGGGAGCTGTCAGTGTTAATTTGGTCATTGTTTGTCGAATTGCCATGCATTGATTTGGATTTTTATTGAAATATCTTGGTGAGACAATGTTAGTCGAGCTGGCAATGTCAAACCATTAAAGTTGCGGTAACGCTGATATTGAATTGCCCATATCTTACCATGTTCATCCTGCCAGCTCGCAGTTTTAATATTACCTTGCGGATCTAACTGATAATTGCTGCCCAAGCGTGTTGCTGTAAACCAATTAGGTGCTTGTTTTATCGGCAGCTGCCAGCCACTGAGCCGCTCTATTAAAGGGCCACTTTCTGGTCCAGTATAGGGTTTGCCATCGACAATAATTTCACTGTGATGCGCAAATTCAGTCATTTTTAACACTTGGGTACCAATAAAACTGGTGAGTGTTAAAGCTTGCTTGTCGTTTTTCAATTGCCAATTAAAATTAACAGACTGGCGATCATCATCTGAAATAAAGGCTATTTTGCCTCGGGCTTGCCATAAGTTAAACTGATTTAGGGTGTTCAGGGTTGTTTGTCCCTGAATTGGACCTTTAGGTGATTGCGCACATCCACCAAGAAATAAAAAAAACATGAGCAAAATCAAATGAATTTGTTTCAAATGGGGTTCCTTACTTTCCATATTCGGTTGATTTTTGGTAAAATTGGCCGCTTTAAAGCAGGGCTCGGGCAACACTGGCATTTATGACCATCATCGCACTAGGTATTAATCACAAAACCGCTTCAGTTGAATTACGTGAAAAAGTCGCTTTTTCACCAGAGCAATTGTCTAGGGCTTTGGAACAGCTTAATAAGCTATCAGAGTTTCACGAATCAGTGATTGTGTCCACCTGTAACCGTACCGAAATCTATTGTAGCCTCGACCAAGATAATTCCCAAGCACTACTCAGTTGGCTTGCCGAATTTCATCATATTGAAGAGCGAGAGCTCGCTGAGAATGTTTATATTCATCAAAACCAAGATGCGGTAAATCACTTAATGCGAGTTGCGTGTGGTTTAGACTCCCTAGTGCTCGGTGAGCCACAGATCTTGGGTCAGATAAAACAAGCGTACAACAGCTCTAAAGTTCACCATGTGATCCAGCCAATGTTTGAACGCCTATTTCAAAAAACATTTTCAGTGGCTAAGCAAGTACGAACAGAAACAGACATTGGAGCGAGTGCTGTCTCTGTAGCTTATGCTGCGGTGAACTTGGCAAAACACATCTATGGCAAACTCGATAAAACCAAAGTGTTGCTAATTGGTGCAGGAGAAACCATAGAGCTTGTGGCTAAGCATTTATCTCAACACCACCCTCAGCATATAACAGTGGCTAATCGTACGATTGAACGTGCGAAAAATTTGGCGCAAGAAATCGATGGTGATGTGATTTCATTAGCGCAGCTGCCAGATGAATTACATCATGCTGACATCGTCATCAGCTCCACAGCCAGTACACTCCCTATCATAGGTAAGGGTGTTGTAGAACAAGCTCTGAAAAGACGCAAGTACCGCCCAATGTTGTTTGTGGATATTGCTGTGCCGAGGGATATTGAGAGCCAAGTAAATGAACTTGATGCTGCTTACCTCTATACCGTTGATGACTTGCAAACAATCGTAAACGAAAATATTGCAAGCCGAGAGCAGGCTGCAAAGCAAGCACAAGATATTATTGACGGCAAAACGCGAGAATTTGCAGACTGGCAGCGCTCATTAAAATCGGTTGATGTCATTCGTCAGTACAGGACTTCGGCACAAGAAATAAAAATAGAGCTCGTGGAAAAGGCTGTAAATCAGCTACAATCGGGTAAAGATTCAGAAAAAGTCTTGCTTGAGTTGGCAAATAAGTTGACCAATCGACTGACTCACTCCCCCACACACGCCATTCAAAAGGCTGCAAAAGAGGGAGATATGGAGCGATTGGTGATACTGAAGCAGGCGTTAGGTATTGAACAGGAATAAAATTTAGATGAAAGAGTCTGTCTATCGTAAGTTAGAAAGCTTAGTTGAACGTCACGAAGAAGTTGAGGCGATGCTAGGCGATCCAGAAGTGATTGGCGATCAGAACCGCTTTCGTGCACTCTCAAAAGAGTATTCGGAATTAGAAGATGTAGTAAAAACGTTTACTGCATATCAACAAGCGCAAGAAGATGTCTCAACTGCTGAAGAAATGCTAAAGGATTCAGATCCTGATATGCGCGAAATGGCACAAGAAGAATATAAAGAAGCAAAAGCTGCTATCTCTGAACTTGAAGAACAGTTGCAAGTGCTGATGTTGCCGAAAGATCCTAAGGATGACAATAACGTTTACCTTGAAGTTCGTGCTGGTACAGGCGGTGATGAAGCAGCAATTTTTGCTGGAGATCTATTCCGCATGTATAGCCGCTATGCAGAAACACAGAAGTGGCAAGTTGAAGTTGTGAGCACAAACGAAGGTGAGCACGGTGGCTACAAAGAAGTCATTGCTCATATCAAAGGTGACGGTGTTTATGGCAAACTGAAATTCGAGTCTGGCGCGCACCGTGTACAACGAGTTCCGGAGACTGAGTCCCAAGGGCGTGTTCATACTTCTGCATGTACTGTGGCGGTAATGGCTGAAATTCCAGAGGCAGAGGCAATTGAAATAAACCCAGCGGATCTGAAAGTTGATACCTTTAGAGCGTCAGGTGCGGGTGGTCAGCACGTAAACAAAACTGACTCAGCTATTCGTATTACCCACATTCCAACAGGGGTTGTAGTTGAATGTCAGGATGAGCGTTCACAGCATAAGAACCGTGCAAAGGCACTTTCGGTGCTAGGTGCACGACTTCAGCAAGCGGAAGACGAAAAGCGCCAAGCAGCAGAAGCAAGCGAGCGTCGTAACCTTGTGGGTAGCGGTGATCGTTCAGAGCGTATTCGTACTTATAATTATCCTCAAGGTCGTATCACTGATCACCGCATCAATTTAACTTTGTACAGACTGAATGAAGTCGTCAGTGGTGAATTAGGCGCGATTATCGATCCTCTACTGCTTGAGCACCAAGCAGATCTTCTGGCGGCAATGGGTGACGACTAACGTGACCTGCTCGTCGAATGCCCAAGCAATAGCTTGGGCAACACAGCGATTAGCTGTTTCCTCTGACTCCCCAAAACTCGATGCTGAAGTACTTTTGCTTCATGTTTTAGATAAACCACGCAGTTACTTATTCACTTGGCCTGAGGCAGAGCTCTCTGCGCAGCAGCAAGAACGGTTTAAACACCTCATTGGTAAACGCAGTGAAGGCATCCCCGTTGCGCATTTAGTTGGCGAACGCGAATTTTGGAGTCTACCGTTTTATGTAAACAATAGCACCCTGATCCCGCGTCCAGATACTGAAACATTGGTAGAGCAAGCCCTAGGGTTGGCGCTACCTACAGAGGCAAAGGTGCTTGACTTGGGTACAGGTACGGGTGCAATTGCATTATCACTCGCATCAGAGATGCCAAAGTGGCAAGTGTGGGCAGTTGATTATTCTGAAGAGGCTGTCGCTCTGGCCAAAAAGAACCAACAACGTTTGGCAGTTGCGAATGCCACAATTTTACAAAGTGATTGGTTTTCAAATGTACCTAATCATGCTTTTGATCTGATAGTCAGCAATCCACCGTATATTGAAGAAGATGACGTTCATTTGTCGCAAGGTGATGTTCGATTTGAACCTCTTTCAGCATTGGTAGCGCCTGAGCATGGATATGCTGATATTCGCCATATTGCACTGGCTGCAGTAGATTATCTGGCATCGGGAGGCTACCTCATGGTAGAGCATGGATTTGAGCAAGGTGCAGGAGTGCAAGAGATTTTTGCACAAATGGGGTATGGCAATATACTTACAATAAAAGATATGGCAGGCTGTGATAGAGTAACTTTGGCACAAAAGTTACAATGATGTATAGAATGCAGTAATATTTTTGATAATTAGCGAGCGTCGAATCAAGCGTTAAGGACTCTATATGGATGATTTTTTGTTTTCAGATGAGCCGACCGATGTCACTGAAACCGAGCAAAGTGGCAGTTGGAAAGTAATAATAGTTGACGATGAGCCTGAAGTGCATGCTGTGACAAAACTAGCGCTTAGCGACTTTGAATTTCAAAAGAAAAAACTCGAGTTTCTCAGTGCTTATTCAGGTGAAGAAGCTAAAAAAGTTGTGTTAGAGCATCCTGATGCGGCTATCGTGTTATTAGATGTGGTCATGGAGACCGACGATGCAGGATTAAAAGTTGCCCAATACATTAGGGAAACAGCTAAAAATAACAACATTCGCATTATACTGCGTACCGGCCAGCCTGGTCAGGCACCTGAGCGCCAAGTTATTGTTAACTACGATATTAACGATTACAAATCCAAAACGGAGCTTACCGCACAAAAATTGTTCACAGTGGTGATGTCTAGTTTACGCTCCTATCGCGATATACTCTCTATTGACCAATCTCGACAAGGTTTAGAAAAAATCATTACTGCATCTCGAGATATCTTTGCAACGCACTCGATAGAGCAATTTATTGAAGGCGTTATGCAACAGCTTACTTCGTTGTTGGGTACGGTAGATGAAGCTATGTACGCAACTTCATTAGTGGCAAGTAATGAACCAGATTCTAGCGGAGAAGATTTAATCGTATTTACGGGTCGTGGTGAGTTTGAAAAGTGTGAAGGCAAACCGATAGAAGATGTCTTAAATGACGAACAATATCTGGCTTGCAAAAAAGCACTAAATGAAAAAACGATTGTTTATAAAGACAACTATCTCTTTTCATATTGTTCTAGTGAATACAATCATGCATCAATGCTGTTTGTTTCAGGGATTCCAGAATTTCTTACAGATACGCAAAAACACTTAATTGAAATTTTTTCTCAAAATGTGCAATTGGCCTACGAAAATGTGCAACTTCAGGCAGAGATAGAAGATACTCAGCAAGAACTGGTATACCGTCTCAGTGAAGCTTTAGAGATGCGCTCTACTGATTCGGGCAATCATGTAAAACGTGTTGCGCATATTTGCCATGCGCTTGCCGTTGGTTATGGTTTAAGTAACAGAGAAGCTGATTTAGTGAGAATAGCTTCTCCGCTTCATGATGTAGGCAAAGTGGGTATTCCCGATGCAATTTTAAACAAGCCAGCGAAATTGGACGAGGATGAGTGGCAGGTGATGCAAACACATGCCAAAAAGGGATATCAATTACTGCGTGATTCAAGACGTGAAATTGTTAACGCTGGTGCATTGATTGCACGTGACCATCATGAAAAATGGGATGGAACGGGCTACCCTAAAGGTGCAAAAGGTGAAGAGATCCACATTTTTGGCCGTATTGTAGCGCTTGCAGATGTTTATGATGCCTTGAGACACCGTCGCTGCTATAAAGAGGCGTGGGACCTACCCGAGGTTGTTGAAGAAATTAACAACCAAAGCGGTATGCATTTTGATCCTAAATTAGTGGCCGTGTTCAACGATATCATTGATGACCTGGAAGCAATATTAGCACGCTTCCCAGATAAATTATGAGGTTAACGTGGATTACATTGCTTTAAAGCACACTCACATGGCGTTTGCACTACTTAGTGTAGCGCTGTTTTACACTCGCTCTATATCTCGTCTAGTCACGGGGAAAATAGCCGGTAAAAAAGCGGTTTTTATTGCCAGCCATGGTACAGACACCCTGTTACTGATTTCTGCTGTGTACCTTGCTGTAATGGCGGGGCTTACACCTTCTTCTCAACCTTGGTTGATGGAAAAAATCATTTTAGTGTTAGGTTATATTGGTTTAGGCTTTGTGATAGCTAAGTCAACGCAAAAGTCTAAGCAGATTGTCGCCTTATTTGGCGCGACAATCATCATTGCTGCAATTGGTTATCTTGCTGGAACCAAAAACGCTTTTATTTTGTGACCTCATTTACTTTTAAACGAATCGCTGTGTGAGCTCTGTACCTTACTTACACAGCGCCTGCCAAAAATAGCACTTGGGAATGGACTAAAAAGTGTTACACTACGTCCTTATTATTTACACATGGGTTAGCAGTACAGTCTATGACAGATACCTGGTTTGATGAACAACAAGAGTTAAGCGTGAATTATTCGGTTCCAGCTTTACTACGAAGTATTTATGCTGAGCAACGTTGGGATGCACAGGCTGATACTGAGCAGACTCTATGTTTGCTTGCCGAGTTAGAATTATCTATTGATGACATGCGTGCAAAAGAAAAAGATTTGCATAAACGCGTAGATTTGCTGTTGGATACCTTTTATACCAAGTGGTTATTTAGCGGCACTGGGCAAAAAGTTCCTGAGTATTTACTTAACAATATTAGCTATGTTCTGAAGATGCGTAGTGGCACCAGTACTGCGTTGGCGTTAATACTTGCGCATTTACTTGAACGCGCAGGATTCAATGCAACCGTTGCCCTGATGCAAAGTGAAGTAATTGTACATATAGCGTTGAGTGGCGAAGAAGGCTACATCATTGACCCAAGCTCTGGGCAGCAATCTTGGTATATTTCTCCTGAAAATGATGCAGAAAAAGATCAAGAGCCGATGGAGCTTGTAATTGGTGATGAGGCATTTAAGTTATACCTCGCGCAGCAAAAGTGGTCTTTTATTGCTGCCGAAAAATTTAGTCATGCTTTAAGTTGTGTTGAGTTGCTCATGGAACTACTAGGCGATGATCCTTATGAAAGACGTGATCGCGGCTACTTATTAAATCAACTAAACTGTCCAAAAATGGCCAAAGATGATCTCCAGTATTTTGTTGATGAATGCCCCGATGACCCAACAATAGATATCATTCAAAGTCAGATCGAAGAACTCGCTGATCATAATAATATTTTGCATTAATGCGGTCAGCGCACATCAAAACGTATAAGTAAAAGTGAAAGTTTACGTCCATATATCGACTAACAGTGAGTAGTCAAAGCCGTTGTTACAATATATCCTCTAAAAGTAGGTAATACGTCAGCGGTTTTAACGCTTGTGTCGGATGTAGACAAGACATCAAAAACGTCTACATCTGCAGCGCATCGAGATAGCTGATAGGGGAAGCTTAGATATCATTTGCAGTCATGAATTAGAGAATGCGTTTTTAAGGCTTTGATAGGATGTTTAGTATCCCACCCATTTATTACCGTAAGTTTAAGATATAATTAAAAATTCATGTATTGGCAGGGGATAATTGTGTCACGGAAAAGCTTTTAATAAAAAGCTTGTCCCTGCTGAAAGTATACAAAATATGCCGTGTAGAGCGAGAAACTGCACAACATATGTCGTTAAATTTGGAATTGAATATGAATACACAAATAATAAAAGTTGGAACAACCGAAGTTGCTAACGATAAGCCATTTGTACTGTTTGGCGGTATGAATGTACTGGAGTCGCGAGATTTAGCGATGCAAATCGCAGAACATTATGTTGAAGTGACTTCGAAGTTGAAAATCCCTTATGTATTCAAAGCGTCTTTTGACAAGGCGAACCGTTCTTCGATTAACTCATACCGAGGCCCAGGTATGGATGAAGGGCTAAAAATATTTGAAGAGATTAAAAATACTTTTAACGTCCCTATAATTACCGATGTACATGAACCATATCAAGCTGCGCCAGTGGCCGAGGTGGTTGATGTGATTCAGTTGCCTGCATTTCTCGCTCGTCAAACCGATTTGGTTGTTGCTATGGCAAAAACGGGGGCAGTGATCAATGTTAAAAAACCACAGTTCCTAGCACCACATGAAATGCGTCATATCATCAAGAAAATCAATGAAGCAGGTAATGAGCAAGTCATTCTTTGCGAACGTGGTAGCAGTTTTGGCTACAACAACTTAGTGGTTGATATGTTGGGTATGGATGATATGAAACATATGGCGCCAGTTATTTTTGACGCGACGCATGCACTACAACGACCCGGTGGTCGTTCGGATTCGGCTGATGGCCGCAGAGCACAAGCGGCAGAGCTAGCACGCAGTGGCATGGCGCTTGGGTTGGCTGGCCTGTTTATTGAAGCGCATCCGGATCCAAATGTGGCTAAGTGTGACGGTCCTTGTGCACTACCTTTGGCTAAACTAGAGGGTTACTTGGCACAAATGAAAGCAGTGGATGAGCTGGTGAAGAGCTTTGAACCGTTAGATACAAGCGCGAGTCTGTAAAACGCTTGCAAAGCCCTGCGCAGTTTAATCTGCGCAGCAGCTCATATAAAAAACCCGACTTTAAAACATGTAAAGGCGTCCTGCTATGTCGAGAAGGTTACCACCGCTGAATGCTTTAAAAGCTTTTGAAGCAGCAGCACGGCACCTGAGTTTTACCAAAGCTGCTGAAGAACTGTTTGTCACACAAGCTGCAATCAGCCACCAAATTAAAACACTAGAAGAGCATTTAGGTTTAAAGCTCTTTTTGAGAAAAAATCGTTCGCTATTGCTTACTGAAGAAGGGCAGGGATATTTTTTAGATATCAAAGATATATTTTCCCAACTAATTGATGCAACAGAAAAACTACTTGCCAGAGGGGCTAAGGGCTCACTAACTGTGAGTTTAACGCCTAGCTTTGCAATTCAGTGGTTGGTGCCAAGATTGAGCAAGTTTAATGAGCTATTTCCAGACATTGATGTACGAATAAAAGCGCAGGATTTAGATGAAAACTCTCTGACTGATGATGTTGATGTTGCGATTTACTATGGCCGCGGAAATTGGAATGGGGTACAAACTCACAAGCTACATACGGAATACTTGGTACCATTGTGCAGTCCACTTCTTTTAAATGGTCCAAAACCACTTAATAGCCCCAATGACCTTGCTAATCACAATTTATTGCACGATACCACACGACGTTCATGGAAAGCTTGGTTAAAAACGGCTGGGGTGAGGAATGTCCCTGCAAACACAGGGCCTATATTCAGTCACTCATCCATGGTTTTACAAGCTGCTGTGCACGGCCAAGGGGTTGCACTGGGCAATAGTGTTTTGGCTAAGCCTGATTTAGATGCAGGCCGTTTGGTTATTCCGTTTAGCCACAGCTTAGAAAGTAAAAATGCCTATTACTTAGTTTGTAGAGAAGCCCAAGCTGAATTAGGTAAGATTGTTTCATTTAAAGATTGGATGCTCAGCATGGTTGAGCAAGAGCAGATATAAATAGAAGGTTCAGATGACTGACAGTGTCACTATTCAATGGCTCAAAGCGAGTAATCCTATTGCGCAGCTTGTTTTTGCTCATGGCGCGGGTGCGGGGAGTGATTCAGAGTTTATGCAAGATATGGCGCAAAAGCTTTCCCACGCTGGAATTAGCGTCGCATTGTTCGATTTTGAATACATGGAAACAGCCAAGGCGCAAAACAAAAAGCGTCCACCAGATCGAGCGCCTAAGTTGTTAGCTCGTTATGAGCAGGTGTTGTCTCAGTTAGATGCAGAGCTGCCTTTATTTATTGGTGGTAAGTCAATGGGTGGGCGAATGGCCTCTATGTTGGTGTGTGAAACCCAAGCACTGATAAGTGGAGTGCTTGCTTATGGCTATCCATTTCACCCACCAGGAAAGCCCGAAAAACTGCGAGTCGATCACTTTGATAAGATCACATGTCCTTTTTTAGTGATGCAGGGAGAAAGAGATACCTTTGGCAACAAAAGTGAAGTCTCAGCTTTGTCACTTGGTAAAACACCAGAGCTGTTCTGGTTACCTGATGGTGATCATTCATTAAAGCCACGTAAAGCGAGCGGTTTTACCGAGCAACAAAATAGGCAGTCGGCAGTAGCGCGTACAGTTCAATTTATTGAGGATGTGCTTAATGGCTAAGCTATTTTTAATTATTGGTAGCACATTTTGTATGTTATCTGTCGCGTTAGGTGCATTTGCAGCACATGGGCTGAAAAGCCATGTCAGTGACTATGCCGTAGGGATATTTAAGACAGCCGCTGAATACCAAATGACCCATGGGTTGGCCATAATCGCGGTAGCATTTTTGATAAAATGGGGCATGCAAATAAAATGGGCAGGTTATTTGTTTAGCGTTGGGGTTTTACTATTTAGTGGTAGTTTATACTTACTAGCACTTACTGGTGCAAAATGGTTGGGCCCTGTCACACCGATTGGTGGTATGTGTTTTATTTTTGGTTGGTTGATTATGATCTATAAGTCAGCTAAGCAGTCATTCTAATCTTGGGAACATTTTAAATGTCGAGTGTAGTAATTTATTGTCGCAGTGGGTTTGAAAATGATGCAGCCGCTGAAATCAATCATCATGCTCAGCTACAAGGCGTAGCAGGTTACGTAAAAGCAAAGCCTAATACAGGATTTGTCACGTTTGAGTGCTTTGCTAAAGAGGATGCTGAAAGACTGCTCAAACAAATCGATTTCAAAAGTTTAGTGTTTGCAAGGCAGTGGTTTGCCGGAACTCTTTTGTCAGGAATGCCGTTAGAAGACCGAGTGGGTGAGATAAAGCAATGTGTTGCTGATTTCCCGTTGTGTGGTGAACTGAGAGTTGAGACCCCTGATACAAACGAGGGCAAAGAACTCTCTAAGTTTTGTAAAAAGATCTCGACTCCACTGGCAAAGTCACTAGAAAAACAAAATAAGCTAACACGCAATGTAAAGCCACAAAAACCCGTTTTGCATGTGCTTTTTTTGGCAAATGACACTGCATATGTGGGTTTCTCATTTAGTGACAATAACTCACCATTTTTTATGGGGATCCCACGCCTAAGAATGCCAGCTGATGGTCCAAGTCGCTCAACATTGAAGCTAGATGAAGCATTCAATGTGTTTTTAACCAAAGAGCAGGCAGAGGATCGAGTTCGCCCGGGGATGCGTGGCGTTGATTTAGGTGCGTGTCCGGGAGGCTGGACTTACCAGCTTGTAAGGCGGGGTATGTTTGTCGCCGCTATCGATAACGGCCCTATGAACGATAAGCTGATGGAGTCAGGCCAAGTAAAACACTTCAGAGAAGATGGATTTAAATATCGCCCAGAAAAACGCAATATCGACTGGCTGGTATGCGATATGGTTGAAAAACCAAGCAAAGTAACGCAGTTAATGATCGATTGGATAGTAAATGGGTTTGTGAAAGAGCTCATCTTTAACCTAAAGCTACCGATGAAAAAGCGCTTTGATAGCGTTTATGAATGTTTGCAATTAATCGACGACGAACTTGCACATTACAATGTGGGCTATAAGTTACAAGCCAAACATCTCTACCATGATCGTGAAGAAGTTACAGTACATATCCAAGTACTCAAAGTGCCACAAAATTTGTATAGCTAATATTGATTTGCGGCATTTATAGGGCAGTGAATGTTGCAAATTTTATTGTGTAACCCCCCACTATTTATTAATTTTCTTTAAATCGATTGCTAGAGCTTAAATTGATGCATGCTGCCCTATCACCTGCAAGATCAAGAAGTAACTTAAGGGGCACATTGACAAGTCTTGGCCACTCAAATGATGGCACTGTAATACCAAGAGTTAACCGCTTTATGTATAAGCACTATGGTGTGACCCCTAGAGATAGCCATGGTGCGCAATTTTTTCGGAAGTAGATATGATATTAAACAGATTCAAGAGCTATGTGGGTATACTAACACTATCAATATGTTTATTGATTACTAAGGAGTCAGTGGCGTGTACATTTGCAACTGATGAATATATGTTAAATCATGAGAAAATGATCCAACAGTCAGCAGATATTTATCTTGTAAAAGCAGTAAGCAAAAAGCGAGAAAACAAGGTTATTACTACCACATTTAATGTACTTGATGTTGTAAAAGGACGTGATAGAAAGCAACTAACTATATCCTTTCCAGACTTTGAATATAATGAAAAATCATCACATCGGTTCATGACGGACTTCGCTCTTCATAATGATGATAAATTTTGGAAGGATGGCGTGGGTCGAAGTCAGATACTAACCAACTGTGAGACGGTTGCTAGCTTCAGATTGGGTTATGGCTATTTATTATTTCCTAAGTTTAAGTCAAATGCTAAAGGAGCAGAGATTATTAACGATACGTCTGATAAATGGTACCAATTCGTAAAAGAGCGTGTTGAAGCTAAATTAAATTAGCTACGTAAAATATTCTCTAAATTGGGGCCGTCGGTGCTTTATAATCATTAAAGTTCGGGCGGCTTTTTCGACAATTTCACGAAAAAATGAATGCGCTGTGACGTAACTTGTATTTAGTTAGGGAGTTAATGGCGTTTTAAAATAGCGCACTTTGAATTCAAATCTGCCACAAAGCTGTGGCTTTCAACATCCAACAGCAGTGCTCTTTTATACTTATTTATAATTCCCAGAAATATTTTGAAACACTATGATGCAAGTGCTTACATACCCAGTGCCTTATTAAATTAATGCAACTATCAATTTCATGCATATAAAATGCATCATCCTTTAGTCTAACTTCTATACAGTTCTTGTCCTTTTTATTGCTACATTGAAAAAGCTGCGCAAAGCTTCGTGCCGGAATTGGCTGGTGGCCGGAGTGGCGTAGCCGATAACAATAACATGTAAGGAAAGTACTATGGATAACAATGATAAAGATATATCTTCACAGCCTGTCGAAGCCACTTCTCGCCGCAGCTTTTTGAAAAAGTCGCTTGCTGTTGGCGGTGCTATTGGAGCTGTTCCACTAGCACTAAATTCAGCATCCGCACAGGCTCGCGGTGAATATGGGCAATATCATAAAGTATATGGTAATGATCCAAGATACATCTCGATGCTGATAGGGTCTAACATGCGCTTTTTGAGCCAACCAACCTATATTGGGGCTTGCAGTTCGGCTCATGAAGTCTATATGGCTGCACGTGATGCGATAGCGCAAGGCAAACGTATTACTGTGCGTGCAGGGGGCCATTGTTATGAAGGGTTCGTCAATAATGACAATGGGGTTGTTATTGATATTAGTAATATGGATCGTATCTACAAAGATGGTGACTACTATGTCGTAGAAGCGGGTGCAAACTTGGGCCATACCTACAAAACGCTGTTTAAAGAATTTGGTAAGATTATTCCAGCAGGTTCGTGCTTTGGTGTTGGTATGGGGGGGCATGTTTGTGGAGGCGGCTTTGGTATTCACTCCCGCTTATATGGGCTATCAAGTGACTACTTGGCGGGAGTTGAGCTGGTTTCATTTAATGAATGGGGTGGGCAGGCAAACTATCCAAGAAAGTTCTTCAAAGGTCAGTCTGTTGAAGCCGATGAAGTAGTTTGGGCACACCAAGGTGGTGGTGGTGGTAATTTTGGCATTGTGACTAAATACTATTTTAAAGACTTGCCGGATGTACCAGCATTTGTCCATGCGCAGGAGGTGGCTATCCCATGGGCAAGTTTAGATTACGCCCAATTTGCTGCATTACTTAAAAATTATGGTGAGTTCTGGACTAAAAACAATGGTCCCGATAATCGCTTTAATGCGCTTCACTCCTCCATGTCGGTACCAAACTCAGTAGGTGGTAGCGGAGACATTCGTATACAGTTGTTTAGCAGTGGGGACCCTAGGTTAATTGATGAGTTTTTAGATGCGGTGTTTTCGCCAGCACAATTGGCTGAAGCAAAAGTAGGCTTGCGTACTTCTGATCATATGGGACAGCAAAGCCAAGAAAATGCGCCGCCGAGACCCACTCCGCCTGGCAGCTATTTTAGCTTACCTTGGTGGTACGGAACGCAATATAATGCGGGTCCACTGATTGGTGCTCGCGGGAAAAACAAATCAGCCTATATGAATAAACCATTTCCAGAGTCTCAAATTCGTACTTTGTGGGATGAATTACGCAATGGTGATTACCTAAGTCCAGGAGGGATAGTTCAAATCTCTTCGTATGGGGGGCAAATCAATGCTCTGTCATCTTCGGACACAGCGGTCTCTCATCGCAGCTCGGTGATGAAACTACAATATCAAACGTATTGGTTTGAGCCTAATCACGATCCTTACCACATAGGGTGGATGAATGGCCTGTATGAGAAAATGTATGGTAATGCCGGCCCTGTGCCAGACGGCACGATGGATGGCTGCTATGTAAACTATGCAGATGCGGATATTCAGAATTGGCAATATTTATACTACAAAGAGAATTATCCGAGATTGCAGCAAGTTAAGCGGCTTTTAGATCCTACCAACCGGTTGAATCATGCTCAATCTATTGAAGTGTAAAAATTAGAAGTTTGCAAACGATGCGCATTGGAGTGCGCATCGTTTATTTTCAGAGTACTTAATAGTAACGGTTCATACAGTTTGCATAAAAGGTTGTAGTAGCAGGCCAATCGCTGAATACACCTTTTACACCCACTTGCTTAGCCAAAACATCTAGCACGATGTAAACATCACCTTCGGTTTTAATGGCGTCGCTTATTCCTTGATAATACCACCCACCACCTTGAGAAATGAGCCCTGAACGCTCAAGCGTCCATGTAATAATATCTAAGTTTGCAGCTTTGGCAGCATGTGCATATTCAGATGGGACAATTTTCCCATCGCTATCAAGTGTCAGCAGCACCCACAGTGGTGGAGCAATGATATTAACACCACTATCTTTGATCTCCTCCATAGAAGGTTTCCACGTTTCTGGATTACTTGGGTCAAACTTAGGGTCGTCATAGCGTCCGTCTAGATAAACACCCTTACGACCATAGCGCGTGTTATGACGCCAGTATTGTACATCCTCAATATTAAATGATTGCGGTAATACTCGGTGTGACGGTACGCGAGCAGTTCTGTACTCATCAATCATTTTTTGGGCATAATCTTGCTGTGTCATGCCTTCATATGGCATTGGTACCTGAGGTGCTTTGAGCTCAGGTGTCATTTTTACGCGTAACGCTTTGAACAGCTCAATACTTTCAGCGTGGCTCATCAATGTGCCAGTTGCAGAGTACAGATCTGTGCGCCAGTTTGCAGTCCCTTTCACGTACTCTTCTACTGAGGTTGCATTCGGGTTTGCACCGTCCATTTTACCTTTTAACTGCTTAAATTCTGCCAAGGTTAAGTCAGAGGCGCAGCACTGAGCGCTGGCAGGCGTGCCAGTAGCGGGATCTGCTGGCGTGAAAGGTTGAGTACATTTTGCGGCGAGTTCGGGTCGCAGCAAAATGTCTGTGCTGGTATGGAGATCACATTGTGCGTGACGACAAACGAGTTCTTTGTCTTTGGTAAATGTAACATCACACTCTAAAACACCTGCGCCCATTCTGGCAGCCGCAATATATGACTCTTTTGTGTGTTCAGGAAACTGTGTTGGTGCACCTCGGTGACCAATTGAAAAGTCGCTTTTAAAGAAGGGTCTATTAACACATCTAGAGAGCTTTGTTTTAAGTGCGCTCGGTGCCATTTGATCCAATAAATAAAAGGGGCGAGGGCCAAGTTGTGCAGTGGCATTTGCGTAGGCACTGCTAAGCAGTGCCGTACTGATCACGATTTTAGCTAAAGTTTTCATAACATCCTAGTATGGTTTTTTTTAGCTATTATCGGGATGAATTGTGACGTTTATATGAGCACTTAGCGATAGTTATTGCGATAGTTTTCAACCCAAAGCTTGGTTGCTCCACATACCGCAGCCGGCATCACAATTAAGTTCACAAAAGGAATCGCTGTTAGCACAAATACAGCGAACCCAAACCCGTAGGATAGCCCTTGCTGACCTTTTAGATCTTGCTTCATTTGATTGAAGCTAATTTTATGATTATCAAATGGGTAATCATTGTATTGCACGTTGTACATCCAGCAAGTGAACAGTATCCAGAGTAGTTGACCAATAAATGGAAGAAACCACAGCATAAAGAAAAAGACTATTGCGCGTGGTAAGTAGTATTTGAGTTTTGTCCATTCCCGGCCAATCATACGGGGTACATCCTTTAAGATTTCGGCAAAGCCATCGTCATTAATTTTTTGACCAGTGAGGTGCATCTCTACTTTTTCAGATAGCAGGCCGTTAAATGGCGCTGCAATAAAATTAGTGATGACAGTAAACACCATACTGTAACTAAATAGAATAATGACAATGGCCAGAGGCCACAACAGCCACTCTAACCAACTTAAAATACTCGGCAGCATTGACCTTAGGTATTCGAATCCTTGTGTCAGCCAGTCAAAAAGAAAAAAGAGTGAACTACCAAATAACAAAATGTTGATTAGCAGTGGAATAAAAACAAAGCGCTTGAGTCCTTTTTGGCCCAACATGGAAAATCCAGCAATGAAATACTCCATCCCTTTGGTTAATTGCATAAGTAAACTCTAAATTAGGAACAATTGATATTTATTATAATCGCTTCTGAAAATTAACGTAGCGCTTTTTTGATCTGCATCATTGCAAATAAAACACAATAAATTCAGTGGCTAGGCTGTCAATGTCACACTCTCTTACAATTCTACTAAGTAATTTATAAGGGGACCCCTCTTGTAAACACGGAAATGAGTCCATACACTAAAATTATCGACTTACATTGGAATCATCGAATATGCGTATCTTTCATGTGCTATTTGCATTGAGCTTTGCGACGTTACTATGCGTAACGGCGGCAGGCGCTAATGCGGCCGATGAAAGACAGCAAATTGTCGAAGTCCAGGCTGATATTGATGTCCAGTTTGTAGACGTTGATTTTGATGATGCCATGGTGCTCTATGCACCAAAACGTGACTATGTTTGTATCCAATGCAGCTCCGTCACACGTTTTGTTTTTCAATCTAACTCCACGCTTACCAAGCAGATCCGCGCACCACCTGTTCACTAAACACGCTTAATTTAAAACTTTCTTTATTTAATAATCGTGAGGTGAATCATGAGCTACTATCGTGCGCTTGAAACAAATACGGTAAATACAAATGCCGTAGCAAAAACAAATTCAAATTTGATTGGTACTATTGCGACTGGTGAAATACAAGAGCAGTTGCCAGCAGAGCAATTTTTACATCCGTTACCAACAACCGAAGTGGACCAATATGCCACCATAGATGAGGTATTGTTGGTATTAGATAAAACCCGTCAAGCAACTGCGCTGGTAATTGATATTAATGGCCAGCAACTAGGCTTCATCTCAATGGCGCAACTGGGCAGCCGGTTTATTTTGGCAAAAGCTCAGGCACTAGGCTGTACTCGCAATGAGCTGACAGTCAGTGATGTTATGGTGCCTTTATCTGCGCTTCGTCAGGTATCTACAACTCAGGTTTTAAATGCACGAGTGGGCGATATTATGGCGACAATGGAAGAAGATGGTCTAGCCTATTTACTCGTAGTCAGCCTGCAAGACGAGCATGCAGTTGGCTACTATGATTTTATTGATATGGTAAAAAGCAGTAGTCGTACTATGACGGCTTTAAAGCCAAGTAGTAATTTCAATGATGTGGTTGAACACGTTTTACACCACAGAGAAATGTAACAGTTCCCCCAAAGTTAATGTAAATTAAAGCCAAGGCATCGTTAAGATGCCTTTTTTCGTTCTATGGCAGCTTAACGTTGTGTCGCTTAGCGTACCAATAAAATATTGGCAACTCGATAAGTGTAAAGCTGATCAGGGTAAACCAAGGCCAAGTAACATCAAACAAAACTAAGCTGAACTTTACTCCAGTGCCAAAGTACACAGAGCCGACGACGCCCAAAGATATCATTGAAGCAATGAAGTCTTGTACAGAAATTTTTCTGAAATCGTTTCCTGCATATTTGGGGTAAATAATGAAATAGGCTATCAATAAAATAGCGGCATTAAGTATGATTATGCTTAGCTCTGGGGACATAACAGCGTCTCAGATAGTTAAAAGTGGGCGAAATTCTAATGTGTATGGAGCTTTATCTCGAAGTATCGAAGGTATGCGCTCTACTGCTTGCCATTGTAATCGTATATCTACGAGTCTGCAAAGTACACAATATATATACAAGAAATTAGTTTGATGTGCATAGAAGCTTTGTTATCCGTAATTACACTGCCTTTTGTGTTTGATTCTGTATATACTTCGCTTCTTAACCAAATGAGGTGAGTATGCTGTCTAAAAACCAACAAAAACTAGTTAGAGCGCTGGCACAAAAGAAATATCGCAAGCAACACGGTCTTTATTTAGTACAAGGTGAAAAGAATGTACTAGAGCTGCTTGTTGCTCAAATTGAAGTTCAACAAATTTTTGCGACGCCTCAATTTGTCAACACTCACCAAAACGAGTTAAAACACAGTAAGGTCATTGAATGTGACGAACAATCGCTAAGCAAAGTGAGTACACTAGTGAGCAATAATGCCGCGATAGCGATTGTGCCTATCCCAGAACAACAAAGTATCGATAAAAGCGGTTTGGTTATAGCGTTGGATGGCGTATCTGACCCAGGTAATCTTGGTACAATTATTCGTGTTGCTGACTGGTATGGATTAAAACAAATCATAGTGAGTGAGGACTGTGCTGATCATCTGAACCCTAAAGTGATCAGCGCAACAATGGGATCATTTGCTCGTATTAACGTTGTTCGTACCGACTTATCACATTTTTTAAGTCACTATAAAGGTGCTGTTTATGGTGCCTATTTAGATGGACAAAGTGTTCACAAAGCTGAATTCAATCAGAGTGGTGTATTGGTTATGGGTAGTGAATCGCATGGAATAAGACCACACTTAAGTCAGTATATTAACCAACCCATTACAATACCAGCATTTGGAGGGGCAGAGTCACTTAATGTGGCAATGGCCACAGGAATCATTCTTGATAACATACGCCGCTCGGTGTAGCGTGAGTGATGTAGACAATTATTGGCTTCATAATAAATACTCTTTATGCGCTTAAGTCATATTAAACTGGCTGGTTTTAAGTCATTTGTAGATCCAACCAAGATCCCATTTCCAGATCAAATGACCTGTGTGGTGGGTCCTAATGGGTGTGGAAAATCAAATGTCATCGATGCGGTACGCTGGGTACTCGGTGAAAGCTCGGCTAAAAATCTGCGTGGTGATGCCATGACGGATGTTATATTTAATGGCTCGACGCATCGTAAAGCTATCTCTCAAGCTTCAGTAGAGTTGATGTTTGACAACACCGAAGGAACATTACCTGGGTCGCTTGCGGACAGAAATCAAATCGCAATAAAGCGACTGGTCACAAGAGATGGCCAATCCTTGTATTACCTCAACGGTAGCAAGTGTCGTCGTCGAGACATCACGGATATTTTCTTAGGCACTGGTTTAGGGCCTCGAAGCTACGCCATAATTGAACAGGGCATGATCTCACGGCTAATTGAAAGCAAGCCACATGAACTAAGAGTATTTTTAGAAGAGGCGGCAGGGGTATCCAAGTATAAAGAACGAAGAAAAGAGACCCAGACACGTATCAAAAGCACGCGTGATAACTTAGAGCGCCTGTTAGATATGCGTCAGGAGCTCCAGTCTCAGCTAGATAGGCTAGCAAAACAGGCAGAATCAGCACGTAAATATAAAGAACTCAAAGTACAAGAACGCACCCTAAAAGGTCAACTTGCGGTAATAAAGTGGCAAGACTTTAATGACAAGCTTCAACATAAAGTTGCACAAATAACCAAGTTGGACGAGCAACTGACTTTTCTGGAGCAAGCACATGGTGGCCAAAACGATGTGATAGCAAGCTTTGAGCAGCAAGTAAATCACTTGACTGATGCATTAAATGTGGCGCAACAAACTCAGCATAAAACTCACACTGAACTCACTCGTGCAGAGCAGCAAAAGATACATCTAGGTGAAAAGCGTTCCGAATTAACCGAGCAGCAAACTAAGCTCGTGGAAGAACGCATAAATGCACAACAACTTTTAAGTGAGCAAAGTCAATCTTGTGATACTCACCAACAACAATGCGATACCGCAGCAGAAGCTTTGGCGATTAGTGAAGCTGAATTGGATGAAGTGGTCGCTTTATATGAAGTTCTGCATATCGATGCGCAGGACTTGGAGCAAAGCTTAGAGCATGCACAAGGTCAACTAAGCGATGCTCAGACGCAGCTAAATAGTCACACCGGTGCAATGCAACAATCTCAACAGAGGCTGCTATTCCAACAAGACAAGCTTAAAGATTTGATGGCAAAGCGAGATGGGCTTGAGGTACAAAATAGTACTAAAGAGCTGTCTATAGAGCAGTCTAAACAACAAGCGTTAGTGAAAGAGATGGCTGTGTTGCAAGGTAAGTCTCAAAAATTAGCTGCTGAATTAGCAGGCTATGAAAGCCAAGCCAAAACCCACCAAACTGACCTAGAGTCAATAAAGCAGCAACGTATGGAGTTAACCACCGAGCGCGATATGTTATCAGAGCTGCTTGGGGCATCAGAGTCAAATTCAGCGCAGAGCTTTTTAAGTCAGTTGAAGGTTAGATCTGAACATATTCTTGTGGTCGAACGGGCATTGTTGGGGATCACAGAGCTTCGCTTGGTTGAAAAGCCTCATGAGCAAGGCCTTTGGGCTGTAACTAGGCAGCCTCATCCTGAGAGTGTTGCAACGTTGATAGAGTCAGGTGTCTATCCTAGTTTCTTAAATCACATTAAGTGGCTAGGCAAATCTCGTCAATTTGCACCCTGTACGGAGTTTATACTCGCGATTGATGAAGTGGGGGAGTTATACGGAGAAAACTTTGTCACTCAGCCAAGCGATAATCAAAATAGCGAGCTTGCCAAATTTGATCGACTTGATGAATTGTCTAGTCTCTTACCCGAGTTACAGCAATCCCTTAGTCATAGCGAAGACAAGTTAAACACGCTACTAGAATTACAGGCTGAATTGGTGAGTCAAATTGAGCAAGTTAAGCAAGATATTCACCGAGTCGCGCAAGATATTGCGGGTAGCAAAAGCCGTTTGCAAATGTTGGAACAGCAGCAGCAACTATGGCAACAGCAATCAGAACAACTTACTTCTGAGTTAGAGCAGGTCGAAAGTACGCTGGTGGCGCTTGATAAAGAAAATGAAAGCCTTACCGCTATACAAGCCCAATATGTGGAACTTGTGGAACAATTACAGCAACAAGTTGCCAAATGTAAAGAAGCGGCAGAAAAACACAAACGAGAGTATAGTCAAATAGTATTGCGTAAAAGCCAGCAGCAAGAGCGTGTTCATCAAGCTAAACTTACGTTACAACAAGCGCAAAGTGCACAGCAAATAAGTGCAACTAAATCGGCACATTTACTGCAAAGTTATGAGCAGAGTGAGTTGTCACTTAAAGCGAATAAGGCGCAGTTGTCTGAATTAGAAGCGCCAGCTCAAGAAGTAAATACACAGATCCAAAAGCTGCTGGCGAGCCATCAAGAGCAACAGAGTCAATTAGAGCAACTTGGTGCAGAAGTCGCTGTTGCGAAGCAACAACTTGCTGAAAAGCAACTTTCAGTTCAGGATTCTCAATCGCAAAGCCTTAAATTAAAGGAGCAAAAACAGCAACTCCAGTTACAAGAACAAAGCTTAGTGGTAAAGGCACAGTCGGCATTGGAGCCACTACTTGAACTAAAACAAACCTTAAAAGGTGTGCTAGCAACGTTAAATAAAGATATGACGCAAGGCGTGTATCAAAGCAAATTGGCTGCGACCAGCCAAAAGCTGTCAATGCTAGGTGCCGTTAACTTGGCCGCGATAGAAGAGTTTGATGAAGCGGCGTCGCGCAAGAAATATCTAGATGAGCAACTAAATGATCTAACGGCCGCGCTTGAGACTCTTGAAAATGCCATACGTAAAATTGACAGAGAAACTAAAACACGGTTTAGAGCAACTTTTGATGAAGTAAATGGATCGCTCGCTGAGCTATTCCCCAAAGTATTTGGTGGAGGAAGTGCTTATTTAGAGTTAACCAGTGATGATTTGTTGGAAAGTGGTGTTACTATAATGGCACGCCCACCAGGCAAGAAAAACTCGACAATTCATCTGTTAAGTGGTGGAGAAAAAGCGTTGACCGCATTATCATTGGTATTTTCTATCTTCAGATTAAATCCAGCACCATTTTGTATGTTGGATGAAGTAGATGCACCACTGGATGATGCGAACGTGGGGCGTTTTTGTCGCCTTGTGGAAGAAATGTCTCAAGCGGTGCAATTTATTTATATTAGCCACAACAAAGTGGCGATGGAAATGGCCGCTAGGCTAACGGGGGTAACTATGGCGGAACCTGGTGTTTCTCGTGTAGTTGCCGTGGACATAGAACAAGCAGTGCAGATGGCACATACATAATAAGTAAAGGTGAACAATGGCCACAGAGTTAAGATGGGCATTAATCGTGATCAGTGCGTTGATCATAGGTGGACTACTGATTCATGGGTTATGGTCTGTTAGAAAAAAAGAAGATAAAGACGGCAACAGACAGAGCGTGCCAGCACCAAAAGGCGACTCAAAAGTATCCGAACCGGAGCTCAATGAGATGAGCTTTACGGCGGTAGAAGAAGAACCAAATACCACTATTGATGAGCCTGTGTTGCACGACGCTGATGATGAGCACCCAGCTCCACCATCTGAAGAAAACTCTGAACCACAGCCTTCACCAGAGCCACAAGATTTTATTATCTTACATATTCAAATGCCAGAAGGTCTTACAATGGCTGGCTCTAAGCTTTTACCGAGCGTGCTGAGCTTAGGCTTTAAGTATTCAGATGAAGGCTTTTTTAATCGTCATTTAGAGTCGTCGGGCAATGGGCCTGTACTGTTCCGCCTTGTAAATATGTACAACCCAGGCACGTTTGATATCGATAATATGGAACAGTTTAGTACAGCTGGGGTAAGCCTGTTTATGACGCTACCATGCGAAGGAGATAGTATGGCCGCATTTAATATGTTGCATGGCGCCGCTAAAAAACTATCCGATGAGTTTGGTGCTCAGGTTCTGGATAGTGCACGACAGCCACTCACTGTGGATACGATCAGGGCGTACGTTGAAAAAGTACGAGAGTTCGCCGCTTAACGAGCAATTAGATATAGAGCTTTGCGCATTGCGTGAAGTTATAAAATAGATGAGCCACTGGTCTTCGCCGGTGGCTTTTGTGTTATTAGGAGGTTGGAGTTTTGAGACCTATCAATAATAGAATCAAAGAGTTAACATTGCGCTATGAGCAAGAAAATAGCTTCATTCGGCGTGAGGCTAAAGATGGCAATCAGATATTCAAGCTGGTGGTGTGTAATTTAGTAAATGGTACTTGGTTACGCAGTTCAGTCGGCCAAGTTAGTTCGCTAGGAGCGCTGAATAGTATTTGTAAGTTCAGTGTATTAAAAACAACTCATATTGATTTTCAAATGGCAGTGTAAGGTAAGTAATAATGTCAGAATATAATTTTAACGATATCCAAATAGCCATTATTGAAGAGCTAGGTTTAAACACATCGCCGTCTGAACTAGCAGACCTCCTCTCTGCTTCGGATAAAAACGCAGAAGAGCTCGAGATTGTACTCAAATTAGCAAATGCTTTATACAGATCAGGCCACCCAGTAATTGATGACTTAAAATATGATGGCTTGTCTGAGCAGTTAAAAGAATTAGACCCACAAAATGCCTTTTTAGCAGCCGTCGAACCAGAAGTCTTAATCGACAGCAAAACGGTGCCTTTACCTCAAAAAATGCTCTCTACAGACAAAGCTTATTCGTTTGAAGAAATTAAGAAGTGGACTGAAAGAATCACCAAGGCTGCGTCAGAAATAAATGTTGATCACAATACGATTGAATTAAAGATAACGCCCAAGTTAGACGGTTATGCCGCGTATGACGATGGCGCTATCTTGTACACTCGTGGCGATGGAACTCGAGGGCAAGACATTACTCGCGCATTTGAGCGAGGTCTGAAAATCGCAAACAACGGAGAGAGGGGGTTAGGGCCTGGCGAAATCGTTATTAAGAAGAGCTATTTCGATGAGGTATTAAGCGATAAGTTTGAAAACTCAAGGAATATTCAAGCCGCAATAATAGCTGAAAAGAAAATCGACGAGGATGTGCAAAAAGCGATTGATGATGGCGCGTGTGTATTCTATCCGTTTTTAGAGTTAGAAAACTGGATTGGTAATATCGAGGAGTTATTGTCCAATTTCGAGAATATTCTTGAAAAGATGTGGAATGCCGTAGATTACGATATAGATGGTTTAATCTTGGAAACAACCAATGAGCCAATTAAAGCTCATATGGGGGCAACGAGAAAATTCCACAGATGGCAAATTGCATTTAAAGTGAATGATGAGTCTGCTGAGGTTGAGGTATTAAAGGTTGTACCACAAACCTCTCGAACTGGCCGAGTTTCTCCTGTTGCAGAGCTCGCACCGACGAAGTTAAGCGGCGCGACCTTAAGTCGAGCAACAGTTCACCACTACAACATGGTTAAAACAAATGGGGTGGGACCTGGTGCAATTATACGATTGGTGCGCAGTGGTTTAGTGATCCCAAAAATAGAAGAGGTAATTAAGCCTGCTGAGCCTGAACTACCGGAAAATTGCCCTAGCTGTAATGCACATTTGATTTGGGAGGCAGATCATCTAATGTGCCCAAACAAATCAGATTGCCCCGCCCAAACAGAAAATACGTTGATACACTTTTTCAAGACGTTGGGTAATATTGACGGCTTTGGGCCAAAGGTCATTGAGAAAATTACCAACTATGGTGTTAAACACATTCATGAAATCTATGAAATTCCAAAATATAAATTTGTAGGATTCGGTTTCGGAGATAAAACCTCTCAAAATTTAGTCGATCAATTAAAAGCAAGCAGGGAGATTGAAATTGAAGATTGGCGATTTCTTGCTGCATTTGGAGTGAGTCGTTTAGCTGGCGGAAACTGTGAAAAACTGCTGCAACATCATTCGTTAGTTGAACTGTTTGATGTATCTGTTGAACAGATGGTTCAAATTGATGGCTTTGCTCAGCTCAGTGCTGAAGCGATTGTTGAAGGGATGAACAATGTAAGAGAAGAGTTTTTCAAGGTGTTTGAGCTGGGCTTTAATCTTGCTATTACGCCTAAGTTGGCCGATAGAGAAAACTCAGAGTCTCCCATCGCAGATGCTGTAGTTGTGTTTACTGGTGCTATGCAACAAGGCTCTCGAGGCGACATGGAGAAGCACGCTAAATCTCTAGGTGCAAAAGTTGCAAAGTCAGTGACGGGCAAAACAACTTATCTCGTAACTGGGGAGAAAGTTGGTGAAACGAAAATAAATGCTGCGAGAGACAAAGGCGTTAAAGTGCTCACTGAGCAGGAATATCTTGACCTAATAGGTTGATTTAGTTTTACAACCTATTAAGTAAGCCTGATTACGAGTGATAGATGAAAAAACATCTATCACTTGCACAATTTATGAGTAATTGTGCATTACTTCAACCGCTTTAATCGTAATCACATTCACCTTTTCAATACTGTTTTAATTTATTCATATTAGTGCTTATTTATTTCACCCTCAGCTTTACACTCTCAGCAGTATTTTCATAAGTCGAACTATGTAATTTTTATTAGCCCAATTTGTGTGCCTATTATGCTGATGTGTAACTCCACCCAATTT
>NZ_AUYB01000131.1 GCF_001625655.1 Pseudoalteromonas luteoviolacea DSM 6061
ATTATTTAGGAAACAAGGCCAAGTGAAAGCATAAACTTATATAATTTCATTTTTTTCCAAAACACTTATCTAATTAATTTCAGTACGTAATTGTAGCTGCAAACTCAGAGTTTACGCTATGAATGGAGTAACAAACCCAATAGTCACAAGCTATTCTACAATGGCGCTCAAACAGGCTTAACCAGTCTCTATTTTGAGTACTAATCAATCCAATCACGATATCAGAAAATTGCATAAATTACACCACTAGTGACAACAATGGCTTTTATCCCCCTTAATTACACGCTAAACACATGATAAATCATCAGTATATATTCAGGTGAAATCCCGTAACTAAATAGGGCTGAAAAAATAGAACTTTTAATTGTTAGTAAACTTGAGGGAGTCTGCTCGCCCTTCAAAGTAGGCTGTACTTTGGCTATCTCCCTTTGCCTTATAGTATTTAGCAAGCAGGATATAACAGTCTCTGATACGATTGGTAAGCTCCAGCTGAGAGAAGTGTGCAATAGCGCTTTTAATCGCATCTTCCGCACTTTTATCTAGCCTCTCAGCGCGCCATTGCGCATTTTGATACAGTACAAAAGACATTACTTCTATATTCTCTAGCTTTGCACTTGATTTTAGTGCTATTAGTTGCTGTAGATCTGCGTCTAAGGTAGAAAAATCTACTTGCTCTTGTGCATACTTCATTTTCAGCCAGCGATAGTATATGGACTTTTCTTGGTTCTCTTTAAAAACTGTAATCAAGTCGTTAACAAGCTCTATGGCTCCAATTTGATTCCCTTTTATATACTCGCTTTTTGCCTGAATCGCTTTAGTTGAGTGCGACAGGTCAACACCTTCAAATCTTTGAATAGTTTTTACTCGCTGTAAATATTCTTTCGCCGTTGCAAAATCTCCTTTATCTATGTGCACAGAGGCTTGCTTAAGTAGTGACATGCCCATTAACCAAATATCGTTGCGCAGATTGGCATACTTATAGGCTGTTTGATAATTTAACAGCGCTTGATCATGCTTTTGCTCTTGTCGCTTACGATCGCCTCTTGCCATCCAGGTCATTGACAGGCCCTTATACCTAGTTACACTGTAGTTTTTCTCTGGAGCACTCGAGCACCCTACCAATAAGCAATAGAGAAATAAAACCGATAAGTATCCAAGCCCTCTAATCATGCATTTCAACCCCCGTACTTTGTGGCGGCTTCTCTATCCCATCTTTAAGTATTGGGTGATTATTTAAAGCTTGCAGCGTTTTGTCCATTTTATCCAATACCTGCTGCATACTATGAATGGCTATTGCAAATTGCTCTCGCTCACTGTGGACTTCTTTCAGCATTAGCTGCATCACAGTTAGACTTTCATTGAGGTTATTGAGGACGATCGGCAATTGTCTGTCAGTAACCTCGCCAATAATTGCAACGGGTTCATTATAATTATCGAGTGTCGATTCAGCTTGGTTCATTAATCGTTCGGTTGTTAATAACGTTTGATTAAGCTGGCTAATCACCTTCGGCATTTGCTCTAACAACTCTTGGCTTTGAAGCAATGTTCGCTCTGCATCAGGCAACAAATCACTTTCTTTAACTTTCTCGCTGACGGTCATCAAGTTGTCGCTTATTTTTGCAACCCGATCTAGTACTTTGAAGATAGCACCAGCTTCTGGATTATCTTCTTTTTGAAAGTTTTGTAGAAGTTGGTTGATACTGGAAAGAATAGATTCAATATCATCACCAGGTTGCTGAATAAAGCCTTCGGCACTATAACGCTTTCCCAACTCACTGTTAATATGGGGTATCAAACTGTTCGGCGCTAATGGTTGATAGTTCTGTACGACTTTAACATCGGGTAAAATTAATTCAAATGTCGTTACATCGTCAAATATAGGGTGCTGCTCACCAGCTAGCACCGAATATTCGACGACTTTAGATTGATATTCACTAAAAACCCATAAGTCAACTTCTATGTAATTTGTTTGGTGATTCAATCTAAAGCCATCAATTCGCCCTATCTTTAACCCTTTGAAATATACCGCAGGCAAAGAGCTAAGCCCGCTTGCGTCATTTAATACCGTCTTAAAATATGTTTTGTCTGAAAAGGTATGGTTGTTTACCAGAATCATCGCAGTAAATACGACTAATAGGACAATACCAGCAGTTCCAAAAGCCAGCACAATGTTGTTGGTTTTTTTGGGGCTATGCTGCATCGACTAATGCTCCGAAAAACAAACTTTACTGTTAAGCTCCAATTGCGTGTCAGCAAGTTTTTCTATAACTTCCTTGCGATTTGAACACAAAATAAGCGTGGTCCCCTGCTGCTTTAAGCAAAGTAAAAGGTCCAAGACATATTGGCTCCACTGTTCGTCAATTTCAGCCATGGGAGCATCCCAAACTACAGCTTTTGGTTTCAATAGCAGAGCGCGAGCAAGACCTGCCAGCGAAGCTTGACCAGAAGACAGCTGCTCGGTTCTTTGAGCGAGGTAGTGTTCTAGTGCAAACTCTCGAGCAATAGATCTTATACGTTCTTGCTTCTCAGGCTTACTAACATCTTTGTAATGACGATTAAGAGGTAGCATCAAGTTCTCTTCTAACGTTAAATTAGAAATTAGGCCAGACAACTGAAATACAACGCCAAGATTGCGCCTAAACTCAGAGTACTTTTGTGCATTCATGTCATTTACTGCAACGCTATCTATTAGCATTTGACCTTTATCCGGCCTAATAATGTCGCTGGCAATACTAAAAAAGAGTGTTTTCCCACACCCAGAACGACCTGAAATAACCAAACACTGGCCACTGGACACTTGTGCATTCAAATCACAAAATACTTCTCTATTTTTAACTGCATGAGTAATTCCTTTGAATTCGATGTTCATAGCTAATTACCCACCAAAACAATATAAAGTAAAGTCAGGCCGACATGAATCAAACAAAGCGAGATTAACCCTCTACCAACCGCTTTTATATTCCTCTGTGGCACTTCAGTAATGGCTCTATTTACAGTAAGCCCGTGGTAGCTCGAAATAAGACTGATAAACAGACCTGATAACGCGACTTTTACCAGCATAATTACTATATCAAGCCAGTGTAGCTCACCGATTAACCGCGCAAAGAACGTGCTAACGGGAATAGATTGAAAAGCGTTACTCACTAGGTAGCCACCAAAAATACCACATGCCACGAAGTAGCTCATAAGCAAAACTAGAGAGATGACCATCCCTAATACTCTTGGCGCTACTAAATAAGATATGGGCGATACCCCCATAGATATCAACGCATCTATTTCTTTACTGACCACCATATTACCTAGCTCAGTAGTGATAGCAGTGCCAGATCTCGCAAGTACGATAAAGCAGACAATGAATGGACCAAGGTCTCGAACAATGGTTGAGATCAAAATATCGTAAATCCAATTTCCCTGCCCTATTGCGGCCAAAAGTGGATAGCCTTGGACGATAATTAATGCACCAATAAGCATTGCAATGAGCACGACCAACCCGAGCGCTTCAACCCCTGTAAACCGCACTTGCCTTACCAAAACATCAAAGCTGATAGAGCGATTACGGTGAAAAAATATAAAGTCTGAAATGACGTATGCTGAGAAAGGCAAAAATCCATATGCAATCATCACTGTACCTCATATTCAGAGTGCAGTTGACTTAACATTAAAGATCTTCTGTGAAGTTATTGGTTCTTTAAGATTAGCAGAACAACAGGAAAGTTGAGCAACCAGAGACTAAAAAATCACAATGATGGTATCGTCAGTTTGTTGACATAAAAGCATTTTTATAATTGACTTCATTTTTGTAAGGCCGCGTACCTCATTGTCACTCGTTTACATTGATTAATTAGCCCATAGCCCTTATAAAATTATAATGACCCTTTAACTATACATGGCTTTGACAGCTAAACATCCTGTAAGGTACCTATTTGAACTACTTAGCGCATTTGTATTTGGCACAAAATAATGCCGACTCATACTTTGGGAATTTGCTTGGCGATTTTCAAAAGGGCCTAGATGTGAACTCACTCAACTTTAGCGTTAGAAATGGGCTCGCTAATCACATCTTAGTAGACAAATTTACCGATGGGCACGATGCAGTCAGGTATTCTAAATCACTGTTCAGCGCAAAAAGAAGACGCTTCTCAGGCGTTGCTCTAGATGTTCTATATGATCATTTACTCATTATCAACTGGCACAAATTTTCTCAAGAAAAGTTCGAGTCGTTCAAAAATAGAAGTTACTACCTACTTCAACAAAATTTAACTCAAATGCCTTTAAAAATGCGCTCCGTCATGAACAACGTGATTACTAACGACTGGTTTGCACATTACCAATCTCTACAAGGGACAACTCAAGCTTTAGATAATATTTCAAAGCGTATACGTTTTGAAAATCAATTTGCAGGAGTGGGTGAAGAGATAGAAACAAACTTAGACGAGCTTGAAACATTATTCCTAATATTTTTCCCAGAGCTTTTAGAGCATGTCTCAAGAAGTGCTCTTGAAGTCAGAGCACCGAATTAATATACACTGTTTATAACTGCACTCTCGCTTAATAACATTAACAACAAGGAACTCTACGTTATGAATTTGAACCAAGTCACCCTCCCCGTCAATGATATGAAAAAGGCCGTTGAATTTTATCAATTACTCGGTTTTACGTTGATTGTTGATACGCCCCACTATGCTCGATTCGAGTGCCCTGAAGGTAACAGCACATTTTCTCTGTCATTGGAGTCAGAGCAGTTTTCTAACGGAGCAACCATCTATTTTGAACATGAGCAATTAGATGAGTGGGTAAACACTTTGGTAGATAAGGGGGTTTCGTTCTCACAGATGCCCACCATGGAGCGCTATTTATGGAAAGAAGCGGTGCTGTTAGACCCATCTGGCAACCAAATAAAGCTGTACTGGGCTGGTGACAATCGCCTAAATCCACCTTGGCGTGTTAACTAGCACCCTACAACTCTGCTAGCTCGCTTCAAAACCCGGAATTTTTGATACATCTACTTCATCAATTTGTTCGGGTTTTAGATATTGTTTTGCGTACTCTAGATAAACTCCAGAGCTTACAAAGACATCAAATAAATCAGGGTCGATATGATCTCCAAGCTTCATTTTTCCCATGATAAATAGGCACTCACTGAGAGGCTTAGCATCTTTGTAAGGCCTATCTGCTGCTGTCAAAGCCTCGAAAATATCAGCGATTGCCATGATTCTCGCCGGTACTGACATTTGCTCTCGCGTGAGACCCTTAGGATAACCAGTACCATCCATTTTTTCGTGATGTCCACCAGCAAATTCAGGGACTCTACGTAAATGTTTAGGAAACGGCAGTGCTTCTAGCATTTCTAACGTAATATCCATATGCTTATTAATTACCAACCGCTCTTCTTTCGTTAATGTCCCCCTAGCGATACTTAAATTGTACACTTCCTCGTCACTTAACAAAGGCTGCCGTTGGGAGGCTATCTCAACACAATAAGTGTCCGCCAAAGCTTGAACCCTCTGTTGATCTTCATCTCTCATAAACTCGCCACCAATATTGGCTTTTTGCAAAAAAGCACTCTCTTCGTCGAGTTTTATCAATTTACTGTCTAATTCCTGCTTTAACTGGTTTACTTTTTCTTGTTGGTCAAGCACTTCTGCTCTTGCAATATCCGCCACATAATTCAGCTCTACATCTCTTTTCGCAATTTCTATCTTAGCAACAACCAAATCAATTTTATCGTATACAGAGTGCAACTTAGTCGCCTTATCCATCACATACTCAGGAATGGCAATTTTACCGCAGTCATGCAACCAACCAGCCAAAGAGAGCTCGTGTCTATCTGCTTGATCCATCTTAAAATCAGCCATAGGACCTTGCTCAGCATTGTGTACAGCTTCAGCTATCATCATAGTTAGCTCAGGAACGCGCCTACAATGCCCTCCCGTATAAGGCGATTTTTCATCAATCGCTTTCGCTATCAAGCGTGTAAATGCTTGAAACAATGTTTCCATATCATCAATTAATTGGCGGTTAGTAAGAGCAACAGCTGCCAGTGAGGTTATAGAACAGATTAACTCAACCAACGCTTTAGAAAACGGAACCACTTTGCCATTGCTTCTTGGATTTATAAGTTGTAGTACTCCATTGAGGTCACTTTCATGGTTTGCCATTGGCACGGTAAGGACCGATTGAGTGTGATAACCAGTCTTCTTATCCATCGCACGCGCAGCAGATAAGTCATATGCACTACAGTCGTATACATCATCGATACGGATCAGTTCTTTCTTGGCGGCGGCTAACGCAACCAAAGCACTTTCATTGGGTTTTCCACTGTCAAGATAAATAGGTATCGATGGGAAAGGGATCTCTATTCCCGAAGTCCCTCCCATATGCATCCCTAACGGTTCATTTATCAGTGTGGCAAAATTAAGCTGATCATTTTCAGAAACTGAATATATCGTGCCACCTTCCGCATTACTGAGAGAAATTGCAGACTCTAATATGTGCTCTAATAATCTGTCTGTGTCGTGCTCAGCAGACAGCTCGGTTGCCAACTTGAGTAAATGCTTGAGTGCGATATTGCTTTCGACAAGCACTTCTTCTGTGACGGTTTTACTAATAGACAAATCCATGACCCATCATGCCTTTCTACTTAGATTTGTGCGTGTAACTTCCGTCCCAATTTTCACCGGGTGGATTTACCTGCATCTCACGCACTCTTTCACAAAAAAGGTGGTAGACCTTTCTTTGTGGTTGTAACTCTATAAGTTTAGTAAAAGCTGGCAAAGCTTCCTGCCAACATTGCGATAAATACAACTTCCAGGCGGAATTATGCGCTTCTAACTCTTCCATTTGCGCTTTTGTGATGTCATTTTTCAATGCAATGGGTTCATAAATGGTCACAGCCACATTTTTACCCTTTACTTTGACCTTATCAATTGGCCTAAAAACGATATCATGGCAATGTTCAAAGGTCATTTCACTAATCAAAATGCCTACGCCATAAAACTTTGTTAACCCTTCCAAACGTGACCCAAGGTTTACAGCATCCCCCAACACCGTGTACGCCCTACGGTATTCAGAGCCCATGTCTCCAACATTCATATCGCCAGTATTAAGACCAATACCAATAGCAAAAGGTGGAAACCCTTGCTCTTTCATTTGCGCTTGTAGTTCATCGACTTGAACCTGCATTTGCATAGCGCATTTGACAGCAAGCTCAGGGTGCTCATCAACTAACAACGGCGCATTCCAAAACGCCATTACCATATCACCGACATATTTATCTATCGTGCCTTGGTACTCAAAGATGATTCGCGTGATTGGCGAAAAATACTGATTCAAATATGCTTTTAACCGACCCGCATCTAGAGACTCTGAAATACTTGTAAATTCCCTAATATCGGCAAATAAGACCGTCATAACACGCTTTTCACCTTCCATTGAAGCTTGATCGGGTTGTTCAAGCATTGACGCAATGTGCGCAGGTGGTACGTATTGATCAAAAATAGACTTTATTTGCACGCGTTCTTTATGCTCTTTAACAAACCCGAGGCTACCCAATACGGTAGTTTGCGTGATAGTTAATCCCAAAACAGCTACTTGAGGAAAATCGAGTCGCCATACCACCCATGCATAAAAGCTAAAAAATATAAAACCACCTGTGATTATAAGTGCCACAAGTGTCATTCCGAATACACCCAAGGTGGGTAAAATAATAGAGGTTATGATGCCCAAAAGTAGCAACAGCATAACAACGGCACCATCTATCCAATCAGGCCTAGATGGAAGTAACTCTGGAAAGACAAGCCCTTCCAGCACATTCGCATGGACTTCCACCCCCGGATATTGAACACCCACAGGTGTAGTTCTTAGATCCGCATGTCCAACAGCTGAGGTCCCGACAAATACAATTGCTTGATCGAACAGCTCTGCATCTATCTCTCCTTTGAGGACCTCTGTCGCAGAAACATAAGGAAAACTAAACGCAGGCCCCCTAAAAGGAATCGCAACGCGGCCGTAGTCATCTGTTGGAATTAACGTCGTACCAAGTTTGATCCCTTGAACGCTGTGCCCATCGCCAAACGGCTTCGCAATAATTTTTACCTCATCAGCCAGCGTATACAGACGCGCAGCCTCCAACGCAAGAGCCGGATAAGCATGCTCATTATGTTTGATCATTAACATAGAATATCGGACAAACCCATCTCCATCAGGCGCGCTGTTTATAAACCCGGTCCCTGGACTATTGAGCTGCAGGACTTTAACGTTTGCGACATGCCCGGCAAAATCAGGAATTGGTAGCTCTTGTGGTTTTACTTCACTCGCAAAAATAGGGGCAGGTAAATTGCCGACAAGAATGTCTTCCTGATGCTCAAACAGCATACCCAGCACCGTATCTGTCTCATTGAGTGTTTTTGAAAAAGCGATATCTGCATCAATATCAGGAGCAAGGGCCTGCAATGTATCAACGACTTCAGCCTTTTTTCCTCCTAAATGATCCACAACTTGCATAGCAGGGTTGAGTTCAGGTTCCGAGAACAGAACATCATAAGCAACAACCGCAACACCGGCATTAGCTAATTGTGTTTGCAGACGAGCCATGACATGACGACTCCATGGAAAACGTCCAACATCAATCAGGCTTTGCTCATCAATATCAACAATGACGATCGGTAAAAATGAACGTTGCTGCCATCCCAGTGACTCTTTCAATCGAACATCATAAGCCAAGCCTTCAAAACGCTTAATGACTTGACCATAGGGTGAAGCAGGTGAAAGTGCCAACAAATGAAGCAGTATAAATAAAAGTGTTATCACTGAACCGCTAACCCATTGCAAACGGTAAAGCTTAAACCACTTTTTTAACGTCATGTTATTTCTAAGCCTTCAAAGGCTATAATTGTGTTGAATGGATAGTTACTGTCTCGAATATTCTCATCTATCTTGTCTAAGTCACTATCAGTGCGAGCAGGATCGTGACTAATAATGACAAGATTTTTAACCTTTCCATGTTCAGCGAGAGCTAACGCATCTTTTATTTGCGAATGACCCCACCCCATCTTCAGAGGGTAATCACTTGGAATAAATTGCCCATCGTGAATGAGATAATCCGCCTCATTAACAAACGAGACCCACTCATCAAAGCTGGTGACGGGCGCGTTTGGAGGGTAAAGCTCGTTATCGATTGCGTAAACAATAGTTATACCATCCACACTGAATCGGTATGCACTCCCCCCGCCTGGATGGTTCATCGCCTTTCGTTCAATATTTATATCCTGATAAAGCCAAGTATCCTGTTTTTGGACATGCAACTTAATATCTGCCGGAAGGTCTTTAAACTGGACGGGGAAATAACTTCCTTGCATCTGCTGCAGGATTGCATCCGGAGCCAACTCTTCCGTAATTCCTGGAACAATCGTAATATCGCGTTTAGGCATATAAGCAGGGACAAAAAACGGAAATCCCTGAATATGGTCCCAGTGGTTGTGGCTAAGTAATAAATAGATTGGTCTTTTGTCCTTAAGTAATTCATCTCCTAAAAGGCGAATGCCTGTTCCCGAATCTAATATTACATGAGAGCCTGTATTGCTTTGTAAGGAAACACATACCGTGTTTCCTCCATACTTTACCGTGTCAGGCCCCGGCGTGGGGATTGACCCCCTCACGCCGTAAAATTTTAACTTCATCGCACTCAAACCCCACTGTCGGCTAGTCTGAAACTTCAATCTTACCAGCTTGCAGAACAATCACTTTCGGCTCATCCTGCTGTAAAACAAGGACAAAACTATCGCCATTACTTAAACTAATAGCAGACTCTAACTGTCCTGTCATTGTTCCACTGAACTGCTGATAGCCAACCGAATTAAATGACAAATCAAGAGTGCCAGCATCGTCTTCTAGTTTTACCCGCGCGACATAAACGTCTAACCCTGAGGTTGCTTGTAAGAACATCACTAACTCGCCAGTACTTTGCACCCAACCTTGTTTAACCGCGACTGCCGTAGTGCCTAGTTGCTCAAATATGAAAACACCATTTGAAGCAAAGCTTGAATCAAGAACCCCATCACTGTTTGCTCTAATGACAAAGTTTTTAGTTCCTCCAGTTCCGAAAATAACAAACCTTCCTTCACCATCGACAAAGGACCCTTTCAATGTGAGAGTCTCCCCTGATACCAAGCCAATATCCAGAGCAGCTACACCCGCAGTGCCAAAGGTAGGATCTAATACTCCAGTTACCGTTGCTTTTGCCAAAATGACTCGAGGTTCAGTAAATTCTTGCTCGTCAGTACCGACACCGACTAAGAAAGTTGAAACAGGGTGTATAAAATCAATACCTCGCGCAGTTGTGCCACAAGAGACCCCACTTGGAACGGGATATTGGAAATGCCCAGACATGATACCCACGCTTGAGTAAATAAACGCGTGGCTTTGGTCAATGCACCCATCATTGATCTTAGCAAACGCTAAGAAATCACCTGTAGACAAGCTATACAGATTTGTCACCGAAATTGTACTTCCCGTACCACCGTACTCGCCCGCATTGATACCGATTGCACTACCACTATTACCCGGAACAAAATCAAAATCTTGGGCACCGGCGTTTGTCATATTAACGATAAAGGCCTGACTGGTACTTTCATTTCCAGCTAACAATAGGTTTCCAGCACCAGTTTCAACCATTGCTGTTGTGGTCGCAGAGTTACTCAGCGCAAATTGAGCTTTGCCTAAGCCGCCAAATGCAGAGACCCCTTTACCTGTATCATCTAGTTTATAGATATATGGCACTTCGCTATTTTGCCAAGTGGTCGTGTTTCCAGCAATAAACAGTTGATTAGAGGCTGATAATGCGCCTTGTCCGGCTGAGAAGGACTCATTGGCAGAACCTGTGTCTAAATTTACCTGTCCATTAGAACCAAAACTTGAATTAAATTGAGCACTCAATGTGAACTCACCTAACCATAAAGAGTAGAAGAAGTTATTCCCTACAGAACGGAATTGATAGCCGTACATGAGTAGCCCTTGCGATGTACGATGGAAGTCAACTGGTGCTAATAAAAATTGACCATACGCACTAGGGCCACCACTATCTGGGAGCCAACCGCTATCAATTACACCGCTGTGGTCCGTCCTAAACAACTGAGCCGCATTGGAAGATGAACTAGATTGACCTCTACCAATACCTACATAGTAGTGAGTATCATCGGCATAAATACCAAAACCATAAGCATTCCACGTAGAGAAATCTAAACCATCAATACCAGATGCAGGCAGTTGATTTAATTCATAGAGAATATAACCATTCGAGCTAAATGTGGTATCAGCATTGCCATTACTCTCTAGTCGCATGACAAAAACAGACTTATCAGTGCCACCGGTTAAATATGAGTCACCCGTTAACAAGATTTTCCCATCACTCAGCTGTACAACATCATGAACTTGGTTATCAAAAGACGCACTGTATATATCAATTTGCAAAAAGCCTGAAGACTGGAAGCTTGTGTCCAAAAGCAAAGTCGACTTATTCACTCTAGCAAATAGTAGGTCTTTGTTACCTGCCTCTGACATAACCTCACCATAGACAAGTAAATGCGTGCCCAAGTCAACAACACCATCTGCATACTGGGAAGATGCGGGAGCTAAATCCAATGAACCGCTTATAGTACCTGTTGCATCGACTCTGGTAAGAGTAATCGTTGTATTGTCTCCAACTTTAACGTCACTTAGAACTGTCAAGGTTTGTGCATCATCCACCATAATTGCAACAGGTGTGATACGCGCTCCAGTACTTAATGGCAGCTTAGTATACCCAGAACCAGCGCCATAAGTTGTATCATGTGTGCCATTGGCTGTTAGTCTAAACAACAGTAGTTCTTGAGCTTCTGTAGTACCAAAATCTGCATATCCAGCGACGTAAATTCGATTTTCGCCGTCTACCGCGACTGCTTTAGCCACAATATTTTGAGGTTGGTCAGCCACCTCAATACCAAAGTCACTCGTAAACACACCTTGGCTTGCAAAGCTAGTATCTGGATATCCATCTGGCATCATTTTAGTAACAGCAGCCCGATGTATATTGCGGCTTATACTTTCCACCCAAGAGCCCACACCGCCAACGGCGATAATTTTACCATCAGACAGTACGATTGACTGACCTACTTCGTGATATTCCATAGAAGCACGCAATCGAACAACCTTTTCTCCATCTGAACCAAAGGTGGTTAGCTTGTTAGCAACAAATATAGTCTGCGCTACTGTAACATTAATGGTAATTGATGCTGAAGCGCATAAAGGAGGTGACACACTGTCACACACTTCTACAGTCAAATTGTATGTTGTTGCGCCGTTCGTGGCGATTTGCGTCGCGTTTGCAACGGTTACCCTGCCATCTTGCGCAATTGCGAATAACTCAGCGTTGGTACCTGTTAAACTGAAACTAATATCATCTCCATCGGGATCAGATGCGCTAACTTGAAGCACTAAGTCTCCGTTAGACACATTGGTCTGTATATTTGCAGAATTCCCTGTCACATTAGGGGCATAGTTCTTATTGTTCACAACAATCGAAACTGTCGCTACATTAGAGGTTTGCGACGCATTGTTACTCACTTGGTAAGTAAATGAGTCATTCCCAACAAAATTATTCATCGGAATGTAGCTGATGGACCCTGTTGAGGTGTCAATAAATGTGGAGCCATGTCCTACTGGTGTAATGATTTCAAGGGTAGAAGGTACAAGTGTCAGGCCTTTAGCATCATCGTTCGCTAAGACATCAATCATAACGGAAGTGTTTTTATCAAGCGTTGCACTATCTGGATTAGCAATAGGTGTTGTGTCGGGTTCCACAATCGTAATTGATACAAGTGCGATATTAGACAATGCACCGAGATTATCTCTAACTTGATAAGAAAAACTATCCGTTCCAACAGCAGTGCCTGTGTGCTGATATGTAAACGAACCAGTAGAACCAATACTCACTGTTCCTTTACTAGGCGACGCCACCAACTCAAGGGTACTAAAATCAATCAGACCATCTGCGTCAGTATCATTTTGCAACACACTAATAAATACTGAGTTGCCTATCTCAACCTCAGCAGTATCATTGTTCGCAATTGGTGGTTGATTAGCCTCGGTTACCGTTACCGTCACAGTCGCCGTATTTGAAAAATCTCCCCGGTTGTCCTGTACACGATACTCAAACGTATCTATACCAACAAAACCTGACTCAGGTAGATATATGACAAGGTGATCGGAAGTGTTGATACTGGTGCTACCGTGTTGAGGCGCCGTAACAATTTCTAACGTAGTACCATTGAGGCTGCCATCGGGGTCACTGTCGTTAGCAAGTACATTGATACTGACTGACGTATCCTGCACCGTGGATGAAACATCATTTACTGCTACTGGAGGCGTGTTTTGTGTAGTGACAAAGATATAAACAAACGCCTCATTTGAGGTTGCCCCCTCATTGTCTTTCACGGTATAGGTGAAATAGTCGGTACCATCGAATCCGGCTTCACTTTGGTATACAAACTTGTTCGCACTATTGAGAGTCAAACTGCCATGCATCGGCTGCATCACGGCTGTTAATGTAGAGAGATCCAACACACCATCAATATCCAAATCATTGTTTGCAACGTCGATCTCGATTTGAGCACCTGCGGTGACCTCGACCGAATCATCCATCGCCATAGGCGGGTCGTTCACTGCAATAATATTTATCACGGCAAATGCTGCTGCTGTTGAACCCTGTAAGTCAGAGACTTGATATACAAAAAAGTCCTGACCAGAAAAGTTTTCTGAAGGCGTATATCTAAAACCCCCTTCACTCGTCAATTCTAATAAACCATTTTTAGTGGTCTCTGATATTTCAATTTGTAGGTTAATCAGATCTGTACTGCCACTATCCAACTGGTCGTCGCTGTCATTCTCCAAAATACCCGGCGCGGACACCTGAAGTAAAATGTCCTCACTCGTTTCGTAACTATCATTGACTGCAACGGGCGGCGTGTTAGTTAGCTCCTCTTCTATACTTATAGATACATCTGCAGTTGCAAAACCTCCATTACCATCCTCAATACGGTACTCAAAGAAATCCGAACCGACAAAATCAGCAGCAGGTGTGTATGTAAAAGTTCCATCGCTGTTAAGCGTCAATGTGCCATTTTGAACATCAACAATAGGTGTTGTATTAACGGACACAGTATCACCATCAAAGTCGATATCGTTGACCAGCAACCCTCCACCAGAAACTGAGAGCTCTGTATTTTTTTGCAGTGCATAACTATTTGGAATGGCTATGGGGTTTTGATTGGTTCTTTCAATGTTAATACTCACGGTTGCCTGAGCCGTCGCACCTTGTGTGTTAACCACTTGATAGACAAAGCTGTCTGAACCAAAAAAGCTTTCTTTTGGCGTGTACGTAAAATTACCGTTAGATAGTAGGTTGAGGTCACCATTTTGTGGTGATACCAGCGCAGGCAGTACTACTTGCAGTGGTCCGAATCCCAAATCCTGGTCGTTACTCAGTACATTGCCTGAGATTGCCTGGAATTGCTCTCCTGTAAAAGAATCGTTGTTTGCTACAGGAAAAATTAACTCCGTCGCTGGCAGCATTATTGATTCACTAAAGGCACTTTCACCGCTACCATCAATACCTGTCACTCTCAAGTAATAATGTTCTTGAGGGTCAAGCCCTGTAAACTCTTGATTGGTACCAGTCAGCGCTATGACTCTACGACCATCAGGTAAAGATGTTACAGACGCTAAGTTATTGATTGGCGACTGAGCAAGATAAACATTATATCTAAGGGCTTCATCTAACGCTTGCCAGCTCACAGACACAGTTCCGTCTTCACCTCTTTGCGTTGGCTCTACTACAATGCTTCTGGGTAACCAATTGACCTGTTTAGTGGCCACGACCGTCAAATTACCACTCAAGTCTTCGACCCAAACTTGTATGTTGATAGACCCACTTTCTTGGCCAAAATTAAAAGGATTGATACCCGTTTGCGTAAACTTAAACGGCGTCGAGCAATTGTTGTCGCATAACACAATGGCTTGCTGAGTATCATTAAATCCAAGTAAAACACGTCCAATTCCATCAGGATCTTCGATGTTATCGACCGAAACCGTGAGATTGCCACGCTCTGTCACAGTATCGGTTGGGTGAATCAATTCGCCTGTACCGTTTATCATCAGCTCATCTACGACCTGATTCTCTGTTAAGCGGGCGAATCGATAACGAGGTTGATAAGAAAAGTCCACGACCTTTGGCGAATTAGAAACTAACGAAGGCTGTTGTGGGGTTTGCGGTGTCGCAGAAACGTTATCTACGTTTTCGCTTGACTGCTGTAGTGGCTCACTATCTTTGCCTCCACCGCATGCAGAGAGCAAAAAGCCGGATACAACAACAGCCGCAACGGTTTGATAAATTGACTGAATGCGCATTTTCCATCTCCTAAGGCTGACTCAAAATGAAAGCCCCTTGAGCGACTACACTCGGGTTCTCGACTTCTTGCAAGTTGAATGATCCAGTTAAGCGGTCAAGCCCATTTGTAAACTGGCTTTGTATTGTACCGGTGGCCAAATTTTGTCCATGAGAGGCAAAGTTCACACCCAACGTCATACCTTCTTGATTAATCAAGCCATTGAACGCCGCAAACCATTCACCTCCGGAATCTTGAAATGACAAAGCCCCTTGCTCAACTGTTCCCCTGTCAAAGTTAACAGACATTTGCATATTGACCGAGCTGACAGCACCAAGGCTTGATATTGCGTCTATTCTGTCTAAAACAGAATAAGCTGCACTACCGGAGCGCTCCGCAATCAACTCAGATAGAGGTTTTACGCCCAAACTGTCCAGCTCTTGTTCGTTGATAAACTCATTCTGGGAAACATCCCGAACAATTTGCGATACATTGCCAGCTAAAAATGGCAGAGAGGTTTGCGTAGACGTACTCACTTCTGTGTTCGAAATAGCCACTGTATCTTCATCTGATTCCGAACCTTGTGCAGATTGACTGACCGTAGAAGAGATTGAGGACAATTCAGAGGGGGGTTTAAGTAACGACGTAACCGTGCCGCTTTGATTTACCTTTGCAAAAGAGAAATCACCACCTTTTCCCAGTAAGACAGGCCCTTCGCCTCCTCCCGTTGCATTACTCATATCGAGCTCAATCGTCCCATCCCAGACGGCTAGAAATAACTCATTATTTTTCCACTCCACCTCATAATGAGTACCTCTAATCCCAATACTCCCTACAGGCGTTTTCAGTTTATAATTACCTTTATCTCCTTTTATTTCCCCGGTAATTGTCCTCAGTCCTCCAGAAATCAACTCCATCACTACCGAGCCGCCCTCTGCTCCTTGTTGATATTCATCAATTTTAAGTTGTGTTTGAGCCTTTAAAGCGATTAGCGCTCCGTCTTGCATGCGTAGCTGAGCCTGACCAGAAGCTCCTGTGTTTACAATATCTACATCGTAAACTGGACTTCGTCTCTTTAAATTTCTCAATGCCTCAGTAGCTGTGTCAGTCGCAACAACATCCCCACGAGACATAATAGTTTTACCAGCTTGAGCAGCAGATACACTAAGTGGTAGCAACAAACTGAGTAGCAAAGCTCCTGTGCAAAGCTGTTTTTCATTTAACAGTGTAAGGTTAGAATTCATAACGGACTCCTGTGAACCACTCAGTACGATCATAGCTATACAAGGTAATGGAACTGTGTTTGTCATAGTAAGAAGCTGATACATCTACACTCCAAGCATCGTCCCATTGATATCGCCAATTTAGGTTTAATATCACGAGCTCTTCATTTCTCGTTTCCAAGAAAAATGGGTGCACCGCCCTATGCTCAATATCTCTGTATTGTGCTTTAAAAGTCAGTAAACTATTTTGTGACGTGCGGTGAGCAACAGATCCCGAAATGAAATCGTAATCTCTGCCATAGTGCTCGCCCTCATCATATCTTGCAGGTTGCCAAGTATATCCGGCATCAAGTCGAACCAACCAGAGCTTAGAAGAGTGCCCGAGTCCGCCTTGAATTGTGTAAATTCGACTATCTAAATTTCTGTCTTGCACATTATTTTGCAAGAAAACAAACCCGCTAAAGGCTGTGAACCAGTTACCAGAAAAGTAGTATTGCACACTGCCGTAAAGTCCAAAATCTTGCTGATAAGTATTGTCGTCTAATGTTAAAACACCGAATTGGCCGCCAACTGAAAACGCTGCTTTATCCTTTTTGTGTTCATAACCCACTCTGATTGTTCCCTGGTAACGGTCATAATCATCCGTATCTTGATGTCGTTGATCTGAGTAGTCGACATCAAGCTTCCAGGCATCATATTGAGTCTGCTGCCATTTTGCTCGGAAGTTATAACGAAAACGCATAAAGTTATCGGCCGTTTTTTGGCTTGTAGCATCCAATAGGAAAGGAATACCACCTATAACAATGCGATCATCGAGGGCCCCACTATTCACGTTTGAGTCATGTCCTAGGGCTAAAGAGATAGCATGTTTATATGATTCCTCTAATTGATTTGAGCGTTCTTCTATAGACGCTAAAGCACGGTCAACATTTTGCCGCATGGCTTTGGTCAATTGCGCTGACCGTAGTCCTTGTAGGATTGTTTGTGCTTGCGAATAGTTTTTTTGTTTTGCATATGTGAGCCCCAGTAAATAATGGCTTGGTACATGATCAGGCCAATTCACAAGTACTCGCTCCAGAGCAAATATCGCCTCATCATACTTTGCAACTTCTAACGCAGCTTGCGCGTATAAAAAGTCAAAACTGGGATCACCCGCAAACTCATCGACTCCACTATTCGCTTTATCAAAAGCAGCTTGGTAGTTTTGAGCAATTAAGGCAGTTTGAAGTTCAGATATTATTTTTCTTGTGTCTTCGTCTGCTGATGAGGAATTTCCTTGAGCTGAACACAGGAAACTCACACAACCAGCCATCAAAGCCACAAATAGACGTGCGCATCGAAGTACTAGTGACATAGCTAATCACCCACTCATTGGTTATCGTATGAAAATCACTATCTACCTCAAGCAAAACCGAATAATCGAACCAAGGATTGCTAATCGACTAGAACACGTACAACATGCCTAGATAGGATGATCAAAGTATAAACAACAACTTCAATAATTCACTTCTGATTTCAGGTACATTTTGTCTTTCAATCGCACTGAGCGAAGAGATTTTTTGTAACATACTAATATTTATGAACTAACGAGGATTATTAGAATTTAGCTAAGCGAATTATCGCTCACTATTAGCTGCAAGGACAAAAGTATGTTGCTCAGATTTACTCTGTTAATTCCAGTGACGCCAACCTTCAAGGTATAAATACAGCACATTGGGCCTATCTAGAGTACTAATCACCTTTTCCCGTGTAGTTTGGTCAAGTGCCAACACTTGCAGAGCATCATCAATGTTGGAGTGATAATAGCGTGTGTCAATTTGCTCTTCTTTTCGAATAGAGCCACAGTTTGATTTGCATCCCATTACAAACCCCCACTCCCCAAATGAAGGGACATTTACAAAAAACGTATTAACTTCTTGCATTCCACTTGCAGCCACGGTGTTACGAATAGACCAAAAAGCATCTTTGGCAAAAAAAGGACTTGTCGCTTGGGTTACAAGGAGGCCATGCTCTTCAAGGGCATTACCGACTAACCGATAAAACTGCAGTGAATACAACCGAGCCAAACTCACCGTTTTAGGGTCTGGTAAGTCGATAACAACCAAATCATATTTGTCTTTGAACTCTTGTAAGTAAACCATCGCATCTCCATGCCAAACAGTCAGTTTTTCTGAGTTCAAAGCATTATTATTAAGTGCTACTAAATAGTGATTTTCTCGGGCAAGCTTTGCTACCGCAGGGTCCAAGTCAACCAAAGTAATCTTTTTGATACGATCATATTTGAGTAGCTCTCTCACAGCTAACCCATCACCTCCGCCTAGAACCAAAACATCTTCAATTGCCTCGTTTCTCTGCATTGCTGGGTGAACTAATACCTCGTGATAACGGTATTCATCAATTGATGAAAACTGTAACCCTCCATTGAGGTACAGGCGAACATCATTTTTATGTCGAGTCATCACTATTTGCTGGTACTGGGTTTGTTCACTATGAACAACTGGGTCATCAAATACATGCCCGTTCCATGCTTTATTTAAGCTGTGGCTAGAAACCATTGTCCCTAACAAAATGACCGATACTATTAATAGCCAAAGCCTTAACTGATATTTTGGTCTATCCAATATTTGCGGAGAAAAATACCACAACAAGGACATCGCAATAGACAAATTGATCAAACCAAACATTAATGAGGTTTTAAAGATCCCAAGCCATGGTAAAAACACAAAAGGAAATAACAGTGTGGCTAACAAGGCACCAAAATAATCCAATGACAATACGTTGGATAAATTTGCTTTTAAGCTATAGTGTTTTTCCATTAAACGACTGAGTAGTGGTATTTCTAGACCTATCAATGTACCGATTATCGCAGTGAGCGTCACAGAGGTTGCTTGCACCGAAATATCAAGGGCGTAAGCCAAGTACAAAAGTGGAACGCTCAACCCGCCAAATAAAGCTAATACCAACTCAAAACCTATAAATTGAGGTAGCAGCCGCGTATCTTTAACAAATCGAGAAAGGTATGACCCCACGCCCATAAAGGCCATATAGACACCAATAGTCAACGAAAATTGTGTGATACTATCACCGAGGAAATAAGACCCTGTTGTCGCAATTAACAGCTCGTAGACAATTGAACACAGCCCTGCAATGAAGATGCTAAAGAGCAGAATATGACTTTCACGCAGCACTATTTGCCCCCAAGACCACTGCGTGTTCTATATCCAGCACTGGACATGCTATGTTCACGTAATTGACGATCAACTTTGAGATTTTTATTTGAAGCCGACTTTCCTCGATAATCTATCAACAAGTCATCATCATGACATGCCATTGCCGTCAGAGCAGACAACACAAACACGTATAGAGCTAGTAACCAAGCAATCGGCATGAATTCATTTTTACTACGCTTTTGTATGAACTCGTGAAGGTACCTGCTTGAGGGTTCTCGTTTACCTAAATAATCTGAAATGAGAAAGGCACCGAAACAAAGTATACCTAACAACCACATCGTAATATTTAGCCACTCTTTATTTCCATTTATTTCATATACCCGAAAATTAAAGTGGTTTTCAGTCGCTCTAGCCCGAGGAACGGGGCCTTTTGATGTGTGTAGAACCGCATGGTATTCACCAGCTTCTGGTAGTCTGATGTCAAAGTAAAGATGGTTACGAGACTCTCGCCATGCACCATCTGAGTCCCGACCAGTTTCAGTCCAGAGTTCATCGTGGTAAGTGAACAGGTATGTTTCTTTTGTACCAAATACTTCGAACTCAAAACTAGACCATGTGTTATCTCTCATATAGCCTTTAACTTCAAAACGAACCATTGCGCCGTCTTTGCTTGTTTCGAATTTATACGGGGTAGATTGGTAATTTTTACTACTTATAAAGCGCACTTTTTCTAGCGAATAAACTGGCTCTTGAACATATAACTTGCAAAGCCAAGCTAAAATAGTCGCAATAAGAGTTGTTGTAGCAAACCTCAATAAACTCATTACTACAATACAACCACAATTACACTAGCAACTGACAGAGCTACACCGCCTTCAACGAGCGCAACTGACATATTGTGCTCTTCTCCGACAGCTTTATCTATACAGACAGTTGGGAAAATCACTTTATCAATAAACAGACGTGCCAAAGGAAGCACAACAAACCCAATCACTGCATCTTGGAAAAATAAGGTTACACTGGCGTGCCAGCTTTCAAACTCCCCAATAAGTGCATGTAGCAAAACCATACCTAATGCAATAAGAGTTGCTGAAAATGTCGCAGCAACTGCTTTGTTTCCTGATTCCAGTTCTGCCATTAGGTTATAGCTGGTCAACAAGTCGTAAATACGCGCAAATAAAACAAGTGTGATTTGGCCAAGCACATAAAACACAAGCGCCGACATCCAGCCGCCTTCTCCATGCAGTGCTGCGCCTATAAGTAACGCACTCGCAATGTAACTCGAAGCTTGCACTACTCCTGTTGAAATATTTTGCTTTTCAATCAATTGTGCTTTATTGCAAAACGCATGCAGAATGAGTTTGTCATTGATTACACGAGAAACGAGTAACATTACCATGCCTGCCAGACTGTACCCTGCCACGGCAATTAAATCATTAATTAAGCCATTGCTCGGGCCTACTAGGACAGCGCAAAAGATAATGGCCACAGCCACAATATACCCCGCAACGGAAGTTGCGAGCGCAGCGTTTTTCTTAATTAAAATTTCGTTAAACGTATCGTAAGGGGTTGTGAAGTTGTATAGCCATTTTGCAATGAGCATAATGACTAGCAGCAAGCCAACAAAGCTGAGGCTCTGCATAGTTATAATTAATGAATCGTACATAATTGATATTATAGTTTTTTGATTAAATTCGGGTTGTATTCTGTTGGACTAAACCAGTACCAAACAACTTGGAGTCTACACACAGGGGCTCGACTATTCTCATCCATACAATAATTCTACCTTGAATCACAAACGGAGTCTCGAATTTACGTAAAAACATGTAAAAAGTGGGCTAAAGTGAAAAAGTGCGCCTTCAATGACGCACATCAGATTAAACAGTTAGATTCTTTGAAAATCGTATACTGAGCCTAAAGATAAAATTTTTGTCAGCTCATCTAGCGCGGTATAGCTCTCTACAAGTAGTTGAGGATCAGCAAGGTCCTGTTCGCATAACCTATCTCTATAGTACTTACTCACCCAAGTAACTAATTCTTGATATAGGCTATCTGTAAGTATACAAGATTGGTTGGACGCGGCTAACTCTTGCTCTGACAAAGTAACACGTAGCCTCAAACAGGCTGGACCACCTCCGTTTCGCATACTCTGTTTCACATCCAGATAAATTATATCATCAACTGGGTTACTAGCACTTTTTAAGGCGCTCAAATACGTTTCTACACTATTGACCTGTTGGCATTCGCTAGGCGCAATCAAAGCCATTCCGCCACCAGGCAAACTAACTAACTGGCTGTTAAAAATATAACTTTGAACTGCATCTTCGACACTCACATCTGCCTGAGAAACTTCAATCAAATGTAAAGGTCTGCTGCCGGTATATGATTGACGTATCGCATGAACAGCGGCTGCTTGCTCATAGAAGGCCTTTTGATGAAATAAAAATACATTTTCATTACCTATTGCGATCACATCGTTATGAAAAACTCCTTCGTCGATCACATCTGGGTTTTGCTGAATATACAGACATTGCTTGGGATTCAATTGATGTCCTCTTGCAACGGCTTGGCTCGCCTGCAGTGTTTGCCTTGCAGGAAACTTTTGTGGCTTTACATGACTGTGTATATCTTCACCATAAACAAATATTGCCAGTCCAGAATGTCCATAAGCATCAGTTAGACGCGTATGGTTTGCCGCGCCTTCGTCACCAAATAAGCTATGTTGGGGCAACGACGGGTGATGTGCGAAATACTCTTCATCAGTGAATACAGCCTGTAAAATGCGGCCAGTTGTTTCTGCCTCGATTGCGCGATGGAGCTTATTGTTTAAATTTGCAGGTGTAAAATGCACTTTCCCGTCCTTGGTATCACAGCTAGGGGAAATTGTTGCCGCATTAGCTGTCCACATTGAAGATGCCGAATAACAGGCTTTTAATAACTGTGGTTCAGCTTTTGCTGCTTGCGAAATTACATCACTATCACTCCCCGAAAAACCAAGCGCTCTGAGTGTCTTTATATCAGGCCTTGCATTTGGTGCGAATACGCCTTGATAAAGCCCTAGTTGAGACAACGCTCGCATCTTCTCAAGCCCTTGCAAAGCTGCTTGCTTTGGGTTTGAAAACAAGCTTGCGTTTGCTTTTGAAGCCACATTTCCATACGAAAGGCCCGCATAGTTGTGTGTTGGCCCAACAAGTCCATCGAAATTCACTTCATAATAATTCATTTTGCCCCCTTCTGGTGCACTGTGCACCATTTAAGTACACGCCACTTTTGTTTATTTTCTAACACTTCCACAGAGCCCAATATATATATGCAAAACGGGCTGTGAAGTTTCAATCTGCCATCACCATATGCTGTTCGCTTTCAAATATGGTGCCAGCTAACAATATAGTCAGAAAAAATGGAAAAATTTGGCACATCAACAGACAAAAACCTGTAAAACTCATTTATATGATATTGACACCTTAAAACATTCGTAATCAGGACGTTTTGTGTTCGCTTTTTATTAAAGCCCATGTACCAATAGCGAAGCTTGTTCCCATTACCAAACATATCAATGAACTTATAATCCAAAAAGAGAGTGAATTTTCAGGAAAGCTTGGCATTAATACAGGGAATGCAAGCGCTCTAAAAATCAACACTCCTGAAATCAACCCTAAAGCTAATTTTTGAAGGGGCAATCTGAAAATGATGCCTGCTGCGGACAAACCATAGAGACCCCAAACCATTAAAACTAATGCTATTATTGAAGTCACAATTGTTGGCTCAATATGGCCTGCTTCTGCCATGCTGGCCATTTGCTCCCCAGCTCCTAAAAAGCGGTACCAATCGGGGCCGAATATGATGCATCCAATATGCAATAAAGCAGCAATAAAACAACAAACCGCGCCAAATATAAAATATTTCTTCATCGATATTCATTCCAATTAAAAGCCAATTTAAATCCAGCCAATAATAGCGGTATTATAAAGTTCAAGGAAAGAATTAATTAACAAGCCAGTTTTTTATTCTTTATACTTTTAAAAATAGCTTATCTTAGAAAAACAAATGTTAGAAAATAAAAGCCAAAGACCAGTTTCGCCTAGAAAGTCGAAATTTACTAAGTTGTTAGTATTGTTTTGAATACCGCGTATAATGAGTCAACTCAATAGTATTTAAGGTGTAAAGAATGAGACCGGATTGGGACGAATACTTCATTGACTTGGTAGACAGCGTTGGCCAAAGAGCGACCTGCGATAGAGGAAAATCAGGTTGTATCATTGTTAAAGATAAAAGAATAATATCAACAGGTTATGTTGGTTCACCATCAGGTTTACCACATTGTGATGATGTTGGTCACCTGATGAAACAGGTCATCGACGTAGATGGAACTACAAGACAGCATTGTGTCCGTACAATCCATGCAGAGCAGAATGCAATCTGTCAGGCTGCGCGTTATGGAGTTCCGTTAGACGGCAGTACTTTATACTGCACTATGGAACCCTGTAGAGTATGTGCAATGCTTATTATTAGCTGCGGTATATCCAAAGTCGTCGCCAAAAAGCGATATCATGCAGCACAAGAAACACGGGATATGTTCAAAATGGCCAACGTCGAACTCGTTGTTTTAGAACAAGAAGTTGCAACTTACGACGACCAGTGATTTACAACCAAAGAGTAGAACTCATTTCAGTCTACTCTTACCACCCTCTAGAAAAGCATCACCCTGTCAAATATATCTTTGTGAAAATTTTCACCCGTTATCCCATGGCATTTAACTCTGTCTTGATGAATTCTTTTATTCGCTTCTAGTAGCTGTGTTATAAACTCGCTTAAGTGGATATCGTTATATTTATAAACATCATTACCATTGGCCAGTGACACATCACTGGAGCCAACTTCATCTAAGGCATTAAACTGATGCTGGAATATTGCTTGAGATTGAACTCCAAGAGATAGATTAAATCTGAATATAGCCGCATTGTCTATTGCTTTAACTCGAGTTTGCTTACCAAATTTTTCCCAGCCTACAGCACAAACTGACACTGTAAACTCCTTACCAAACTCACACACTAACTTACTGTGGAGGTCATCAGACTCACGTGCTAATTCTTGTAAATCAAAAGAGTCAACTGAGACATTTCCATATTGAGATCTATAGCGTAATTGCAAGGTGTTAAGAAGGTAAAAGACCTCTCCGGTGTTTTGCCAAATAGGGCTAACTAAAGAACACCTCTTTGGTTTAGTCACATGCGTACCCAATAACTTTAACATCAGCTTTTTCATTGGCATCTCCTAACTAGAATAAGAACACTTTAAATGATAATAATTATTATTGCTATTTTTATTTATCGATCATAAGCTAAAAAGCATGAGTTACTTAATGTGCTTATTTACTAGCACCTAACAACAATCGATGACAAATTTGGAGGTTCAAAATGCGCCTTATCATCGGCATACGTAACTTTGTCTTGCGACTATTTTATAGAGCTGCTCGCCCGCTCATATTTCTTATGGATCCGGAAGATGCACACTACATGTTTAAACGTGTGGGAGTAATTTTAGGCTCTAATTTCCTTACTCGTTGGATTACGTCTTTATTCTTCAACTACGGACATCGTAGTCTGAATATTGAAGTTGACGGCATTAAGTATAGAAATCCCTTAGGATTATCGGCAGGCTTTGATAAAGATGGCGAACTGACCAAAATTTACCCTTCGATTGGCTTCGGTTTAGCGGAATTAGGCTCATTCACTGGAGAAGTTTGCCCTGGAAATCCAGGAAAAAGGCTTTTTAGAATGGTTAAATCAAAGTCAATTCTTGTCTGGTATGGACTCAACAACCAAGGTGCTGAAAAAATTTCATCAAGGCTGAAGAGTGCTAATTTTGGCAAGCTAAAAGTAGGTATCAATGCAGCCAAATCGAATATTACACCAGAATTTGATCTGCAAGATTCAATTGACGATTACACTAAGACGATGTCTCTATTCAAAGACATAGGTGATTATTACACTATCAATATTAGCTGTCCAAATACACAAGATGGAGAACCATTCGTAGATAAAGATAATTTAGATGCATTACTAATTGCTGTAAATGCGCATCGGGTAGAAGGCCGCCCTATTTATGTAAAATTGGCGGCTGATATGACGCTCGAAGAAATCAATATCATTGTTGACGCATGCGTTGAGCATAAAATGGATGGGGTTGTTCTGACGAATTTAGCAAAGCCTAAATTCAACCAAGAATACGTCAAAGATGAATTACCATTCCATAAAGGTGCAATGAGCGGCTTACCACTACAACGTATATCGACCAATGTAATCAGACACGTTTACCGCAGAACAAGAGGCAAGCTTACAATAATAGGAGTTGGCGGCGTCTTTACTGCCAAAGATGCTTACGAAAAAATTACCTCTGGTGCTAGCCTATTGCACATGATTTCCACATTGATTTTTGATGGACCACAAAGCATCAGTGAGATAAATCGAGGCTTGGTTAAATTACTGAAAGAAGACGGTTTTAGTTCTATAGAAGAAGCCGTTGGGTCAAGAAACCCATTACCAAAATTAAAGCCAATTAAGGATGAGGAATCTAACAAGGAAGTTAGCTCTGCGGCATAAGATTTCAATTACAAGTTGATGCTACGAGTGGTGATATCACCCACTTTCTCCAAAGCGAACGATATCACCACTATTTTTTAGTCTGGAATAGGCGAAGCCAAATTGGAACTGTCAGCTAAAAACTGAGCCTTTGGATGATTTTCTAACTGTGTCTCAACAATATGAGTTTGAGACTTAGCAACATCAATAATTATGATTACATCACCGGCATCTAAGTGCTCATCAACCAGTATTTGAAAATATTCGTCGAAAGATTTCCCAGCAAGCCTTACGACCACCATGACGATAAATCCAACAACAATACTTGCACCTATTGCCTGTAACAAAAATTTATCCACCGCCTCGGTGAAAAAAAACAAGACCGAAAAAAGTAGTAGCGCAGCTCCCCCAGCTAGTAACATTGCCCTTTTTCTTGCGGACAAAATTTGTGTTTTTTCTATTTGTGTTGATCCATGTAAGTGGTGAGTTTTAATGCCGTTTTCATCTCGTGATAGCACGTAAAAATGGTGGTCATCGATACCAAGTTCGTGAACTTCATCAGAAATTTTTTCAGCATCGTCCAAACTATCTGTAGAATAAAATAGTCTCTTCATATCAGCCCTCTGTAATTATGTTTTTGACAACACTAATTTCAGTCTAGACATAGATTGCTCAAAAAACATCTAAATTTGAATTTCAAACGTATTGATCCCGGTCAATAGAATCTTGAATTTTTGACACTTTACCTATAACATTCCCCTGCGAGAGGGGTGTAAATGGAAACAGTTCTCAATTGCATTAATCTCGTTAATTTATTCAGGCAGGTAATGGGGTAATTACCCGCGATATCAAGTAGGTTGAATATGCTGAAAAAGTCCTTGTCATTCGTAATGGTTTTTACGATGGCGTTTCTTCTAACAGGTTGTGAGCTTGCTCTTTTTGACCCTGCGGGGCCAATTGGTGAACAGGCGAAAAACCTGATTATAATTTCTGTGGCTTTATTACTTATTGTAATAATCCCTGTATTATTTATGTCTATTTACTTCCCGTACAAGTATCGTACTAGCAATAAAAAAGCTGAGTACAAACCTTCTTGGGAGCACTCAACAAAAATAGAACTTGTTGTTTGGATTGTGCCTTGTTTGATCATTGCTGCACTTGCATATTTCACGTATGTGACATCTCACACCCTAGACCCGCGTAAGCCTCTAGGTAAAGACGAAGATACGTTAACTATCCAAGTAGTTGCGATGGACTGGAAATGGCTATTCATCTATCCGGAACAACAAATCGCAACCGTCAACGAAATCTCAATCCCAGTGAATACACCGGTTGAGTTCTTAATCACTTCAGACACGGTGATGAACTCATTCTTTATTCCAAGATTGGGCAGTCAGATTTATGCGATGGCTGGTATGGAAAATAGACTTAACCTAATGGCATCTGAAGAAGGTACCTTCAGAGGCATGTCTGCAAACTACAGTGGTTTTGGTTTCTCAGGTATGAAGTTTAAAACACACTCTGTAGATCAAGCAGGTTTCGATGCTTGGGTTAACAAAGTTAAAGCATCAGAGCATGTACTAGACGAACCTACTTACAAAGCGCTTAGCGAGAAATCAAAAGACAACCCAGTAGTTTACTACTCGGATGTTGACCCTCTGCACTTTAAGAAAACCATAGAGAAATACACTGGGGTTCAAAATGGCAAGTAAAGCTACCATAATCACAGATCCGGATCCGCTCACGGGTAAACTGACCTGGGATTCAATTCCTGTTCATGACCCTGTTATTCTGCCAGTAATGATCTGTGCAATACTTGGCGGTTTATTCCTATTCGCACTTATCACTAAAATGGGTAAGTGGAAATACCTATGGGAAGAATGGTTCACATCTGTAGACCATAAGAAAATAGGTATCATGTATGTCATCGCAGCGATTGTGATGCTTGTCCGTGGTTTTGCGGACGCTATTATGATGCGTACTCACCAAGCGTTAGCTACTGCTGACAGCGTGGGGGCGGGTTATTTACCTCCTGAACACTATGACCAGATCTTTACTGCTCACGGTGTAATTATGATTTTCTTCGTAGCCATGCCTTTGGTTGTTGGCTTGATGAACATTGTAGTACCTCTACAAATCGGTGCGCGTGACGTTGCATTCCCATTCCTGAACTCATTGAGCTTCTGGTTATTCGTTGTTGGTGCGTTACTAGTTAACATTTCACTTTTCTTAGGTGAGTTCGCTGCAACAGGATGGTTAGCATATCCACCACTTTCAGGTATTGAATACAGTCCCTGGGTCGGGGTCGATTATTGGCTCTGGGCACTACAGATCTCAGGTATTGGTACTCTACTAACTGGTGTTAACTTCTTCGTTACTATCATCAGAATGCGTGCGCCTGGCATGAAGCTTATGCAAATGCCTGTATTCACATGGACTTCTCTGTGTGCAAACGTACTAATCATTCTTTCATTCCCTATCCTAACAGTAACTATCACGCTTCTAACGCTAGATAGATACTTAGGTACAAACTTCTTCACTAATGACCTTGGTGGTAACCAAATGATGTATGTAAACCTCATTTGGGCATGGGGTCACCCAGAAGTTTACATTCTAATTCTACCTGCATTTGGTATCTTCTCTGAAGTTGCAGCTACGTTCTCACGTAAGCGCCTGTTTGGTTATACGTCACTTGTATGGGCAACAGCGGTTATCATGGTTCTAGCAATGGTTGTATGGCTACACCACTTCTTTACAATGGGCGCTGGCTCAAGTGTGAATGCGTTCTTTGGTATTGCCACCATGATCATAGCCGTCCCGACGGGTGTTAAGATATTCAACTGGCTATTTACTATGTACAAAGGCCGTGTTGAGTTCACAGCATCTATGTGGTGGACATGTAGTTTCCTATTTACGTTCACAATCGGTGGTATGACAGGTGTAATGCTAGCTGTTCCAGCGGCTGACTTCGTACTACACAACAGCTTGTTCCTAATTGCTCACTTCCATAACGTAATCATTGGTGGTGCTGTATTTGGTTACTTCGCAGGTCTTACTTACTGGTGGCCAAAAGCAACTGGCTGGATGCTTGACGAGAAACTTAATAAACTTTCTTGTGCACTATGGACAATCGGTTTCTTCGTTGCGTTCATGCCGCTATACATCCTTGGTTTCAACGGTATGACTCGCCGTCTTAACTACTATGACAACCCAGAATGGACTCCATTGCTAATTGTCGCAATGATTGGTGCATTTATCGTTGCAGCTGGTATCGCAGTTCAGTTCTACATGGGCTTCATTAGCTTCAAGAACCGTAAACAAAATATGGACGTTACAGGTGATCCTTGGAATGGCCGTACGCTTGAGTGGGCTACTTCGTCACCTCCTCCGTTCTACAACTTCGCTAAGTTACCTAAGATCCATGATCGTGATGAGCATCATTACAAGAAAGAACATGGTATCGCTTATGAAAAGCCTGAGAAGTACTCTAAGATTCACATGCCTTCAAATACATGGGCTGGCGTGGTTATCAGTGCATTCTCACTAACTTTAGGTTTCGGCTTCGTATGGCACATCTGGTGGATGGTTATCGCTAGCTTCATCGGTATCGTAGCTTCTTGGATTGCGTACTCTTTTGATCGCAACAAAGATTACTACGTACAAGTAGACCAAGTTGAAGAAATCGAGTCAAAACACTTGGCAGCTGTTGCAGAACACGCAGCTAAAAATGGCAAGTAGAGGAAAGTTTTAAACTATGTCAAACGATCACGTAATCGCAAACGACGCTCACGATCATCACGATGATCATGAGCATCATGATACCGGTGGTGATACTATATTCGGATTCTGGATATATATCATGAGTGACTGTATTTTGTTCGCAACTTTGTTTGCAACATATGCAGTACTGAGTGGCGGCTTTGCAGGCGGCCCAACACCAAAAGAGCTATTTGACCTTAATCTAGTTGCAGTTGGTACTGCGTTCCTACTATTCAGTAGTTTTACGTTTGGTATGGCGATGCTTCAAGCCAACCAGCGCAAGATGAAAGGTATGATCACTTGGTTGGTCATTACACTACTACTAGGTGCAGGCTTCCTTGGCCTAGAAATGTACGAGTTCTGGCACTTCAGTACATTGGGCGCTACGCCTCAGACAAGTGGTTACTGGTCAGCATTCTATGCACTAGTAGCAACACACGGTCTACACGTATTTGGTGGTATTATTTGGATGCTTGTTCTATTCGTTCACTTTAAGCGTGACGGATTTAGTGAAGATAACTTAGTAAGACTATCTTGCTTAAGCTTATTCTGGCACTTCCTAGACATCATCTGGATCTGTGTATTTAGCGTTGTGTACTTAGTAGGAGTGATGTAATGGGCCATTCTAATGAACATGGTAGCGGCGGTGCAGCGCACGGTAGCGTTAAAGAGTACACGATAGGCTTACTCCTATCTCTAGTGCTTACAGCTATCCCGTTTTTAGTTGTAATGTATGACATGGCTTCTCCTGCAATTACGCTAGGAATTATCCTTGTCACAGCTATTGCACAGCTATTTGTACAACTTGTATTTTTCTTACACATGAACTCTTCTTCTGAGCAAATATGGAACACTACTTCAGCCGCGTTTATTGTGTTGACAGTGGCCATAGTTGTGATTGGCTCCATCTGGATTATGGAGCACCTAAATCACAACATGCTCATGGGACATTAAAATGTTAAGAAGTTACCTGTTAATTACAAAACCAGGCATTATCTTTGGTAACTTAATCACTGCGGTTGCGGGCTACGTGCTCGCAGCCAAAGGCGATATTGATTTAGTTACATTTACAGCAATGATAGTGGGTACAGTTTGTATCATCGCCTCTGGTTGTGTTTTTAATAATGTGATTGATCGTGACATCGACCAGTTGATGTCACGCACAAAGTACCGTAAGTCACTCCTAGAGTCGATTTCGGTTACTAAAGCTTTGGTCTATGCAACCCTTTTGGGTTGTATAGGCTTCGCCTCTTTAGCACTGTACGCATCTATGATGAGCTTTTATTTCGGTGTGTTAGGCTTCGTAGTTTATGTTGGCCTGTACACTCTTTATTATAAAAGAAAGTCAATCTACGGTACTTTTGTAGGCAGTATTTCAGGCGCATGTCCTCCAGTTATGGGGTACTGTGCTGTAAATGGTCAGTTTGATATTGGCGCTGTTGTTATCTTGGCTATTTTCTGTATTTGGCAAATCCCGCATTCTTATGCGATTGCGATATACAGATTCAAAGATTACAAAGACGCAAATATTCCAGTATTACCAATCGTCAGTGGTGTTGAAGTAGCTAGAAAACACATGATTGGCTTTATCTTAGCCTTTACTGTTCTTGCACTTTCATTGTTCACTTTGAACTATGTAGGTACCCTATTTGCTTCACTCACGCTGGTAATTGGTTTGATCTGGTTGCTGAGCACAATTTTCGACTTTCATCGCATGGACAATCATACATGGGCAAAACGCGTCTTCATTCTGTCGCTTGTTGCAATAACATCTATGAGTGTTCTGATGTCAGTAGACTTTGCTCACATTGACCCAACCGCATATGTAACAGCAAGGTAGAGTTATGAAGCAGTTTAAAGCCGCTCACTTACATTGGATTTCTTCTTTCATTGGTATTATTGCGCTAATTTGGTTTTATTTAGCGACGACAACTAAAGACTTTAACGAAACAAGAAAATCTTTCGATGAATTGGGTGGCGATTTTACGCTGCAAAGCTATGCCGGACCTGTTTCGCTCTCTGATTACAAAGATAAAATTGTTGTTATGTACTTCGGCTATTTATCTTGTGCAGAGGTATGTCCTAACTCTCTCGCAGTAATGACAAACGCATTTATGCGACTAGAGAAGCAAGGATATGATCAGGTGCAGGGCTTACTTGTTTCAGTAGACCCTGCGCGTGATACAGTAGAAGATATGAAGGAATATACCGACTACTTCCATGAGCGTATTACCGGTCTAACTGGCAGTGTTGAGCAGACTAAAGAAGTTAGCGCACAATACGGTGTTTATTACGATGATAACAACCTTGAAGAGTCATTTATGGAGTACTCTGTTGCTCACGCTTCAAGATTTTACATCATAGATAAGCAAGGTAATTTGATTACCGCAATGAGCCACACAACAACTCCTAATGAGCTTGCCGCTCAGATTAAGGAGCTGATGCTATGAGTTTTAAATTGGCTGTAGCCACTTCCCTACTTTTGAGTACACAAGCTTTTGCTCAAAACTCTGTAGACACCATCATTGAGAAATATAATGTCACGCACTGTAAGTCTGAACTCAGTGCTCTTGCATCAGACATTATTGGTTCTAAAGAGCACCGCTTACTTGTTTCTAATCAAACGAGTAAAGAGGACTTTGAAAGCTTGCTCGTGTCCGGTGTACTTGAATACAAAGACAGACAAAGCCACATTATCTTTTCAATGTCTCACAGTGGCGGACACTGTGATGTTGCTTACAAAGAAAGCTTTGCTGTAAAAAACCCTTGTATTGTTGTGCGTGAAGAAGTATTCAAAAAATGGGTATTTAAAGGAAAGCTAAACGACCAAACACATGTGTTTTCTCATAAAAGAGATGACAATTTTGTAGGTTACATGACCAGTACTAAAGACGGCTCTTATTGCCTAGTAAGTCGTCAAAAGACCTCTTCTTAGGCTTTTCAGCAATAAGTGCAGTATTTTTAAATCAGCCACTGCACTTATTTACTCACCTTGATTCACTTCTAAAAGTACTATTGTTTACGGATATATACTTGCACTATGCTGAGTTGTACGTTTATACAAGCCGGAATAATAGCGCCAAGTCGCCATACTGCCAGAGATAGAAAAACCCTCTAGTCTGTCTTTCCAAAATCCGTCTGCCGTTTGCGTTATCTGGTGTATACTGCCCCCTTCCACTGGCGTCGAATAATATGCAAAGTGATTCCGGGAATCTAAATAATTCCACACAGCTCTCGTGCCCACAATTTGAAAATTAAATATTCTTTCATCAAATCCCGCCCTTGTCGTTTGCGTTAATTGAACAATATTGCCACCAGTTAGCGACGCATAATAGTATGCATAAGTATTGGCAGAATTTAAGTACTGCCACACAATACCATTGCCAGCCACACGGAAATTAAAAATCCGCTCGTTATGCCCCGCATAAACTGTTTGAGTCAGTTGAGTGAGTGCTCCCCCACTTACTTTGTTAGAGTAATATGCATAAGTATTTGCCGAATTTAAGTAGTGCCAAACAACATGAGAGCCAGCCACTTGAAAGTTATATATACGCTCGTTATGGCCCGCATATACCGTTTGTGTTAACTGTATAAGGTTTCCACCTGTAACTTTGTTATAATAATACGCATAGGTATTAGCAGCATCCAAGTATTGCCATACAACACCATCACCTACTTGTTGAAAATTATAAATTCTCTCATGTGCAGACTCCCAAGCTCTCTGTGTCACTTGCACACCATCACACTCATACCAACTATTACTACCAAACCTTTCTAACTGACAGTTGGCTGCATTCGCAATATTTAAAAAGCAAATTGAAAACATAACAAAGATCAGACCAGAGATTGCACACCTATTAACATTCACAAAAAGACTCCTTTCGATTTATTTAAGAAATAAATAACATATATTTACAGTAAAGCCAGGTCAATAGGTAATAATTAGAAGCATTCAAGATGATCGAAGCTCTTTAATATGTTTTCCGTAAACAATCAGTTTTCTTATTTTCAAATAATCCAGAAAAGCTAAATATTAATCTATTCAATGAAAAAAAATTAAACGGTAACTCGCAATAATCATTCCTTGATTAGACACTCAATTACATCCAATGTAATAATGAAAGCAAAGTGAAAAGTAACTCAATAGATACCACGAACTAGCGCTCACCTCAGCCTGTCTAACCAATTAATGCGAAGATCAAAATATCAAATTTGTGTATGTTCAGTTTATAAACCTCTAAAAATACAATTTATTGAGCGTTTTAATAATTAATTTAAGCGAAACCTTCTTGATGGTGACTTGCTTAGAATTCTCCATGAAGCAAATAAAGGAGTACGTTCCTCGTGTAAAGGTTAAAGCAAAGGCCATGCACATGGGTTTCTCTGTGTAACTCTAAAAGAGTAAAACTGCAAAACTTTAATTTGAAGAAGTTGGCCTACAGGACTATTAGACTCTGTCACAAAGTCAAAGTCGGAAAACGAGTTCAGTCAAATGTAAATAAAACGAACCCAGCAATGAAACTCTGTGTTTTTCTTAACCTAAATGTTGAATTTTCACGCAAAAAAAGACACTATTCAAAACAAAGGAAAGTAACGATAACTAGGAATTATG